>NZ_SJPE01000001.1 GCF_004329815.1 Flavobacterium silvisoli
ATCCAAATCTGTTGTGTTCCCGAAGTGTATACATTTGGTAACGGATTGGTCTGGCTCAAGGCATCTGCCTGAGTAAGGTAGTATCCTATGGCAACACCTGATTGACCATTGGCAATCTCTACGTCTTTACTGTTAAGGATAAACTGCTCCACTCCATCTCCAGGGCTGTTGTAATCACACTGTACATAATCCGAAATGTTCGGCTTCGGAACAGGATGAGGATTTACTATCAACTGTAAGGTAGTAGTCGAATAACAACTCGGTGAACTAATATCATATACCCTAACATATAACGTCTGGGTGTTTGGTGATATGTTGCAGTAAGGATTAGCGGTTATAGCAATTCCACTCGTAGGAGTTTCATAAAAATCAGCCATGAGTCCTGGAGTACCTCCTGTAATTTCGTTAATCTTAGTACTCAAATCAAACAAGCAAGAAATACCGTCTTCATTGTCGTCACAAACCTCATATGGTGTAGGGTTATTAATAACCGGGGGAATGTTTACCGAAACCGTAATCGAACCGCTTTGCGGTTGCGAACACACTGGTGTTCCGGCAGTTGTAGCACTTACTAATGCATATGTACTAGCCACAAATAATGCCGGAGTGATGATTGAAGCTGTACCCGACCCATCTAAACTAATCGTTTGATTTGGACCTCCGTCTACAGTATAAGTAACATCTGCATTTGGAGTACCGTTAAAAGTTATGGTAGCCGTTTCTCCTAAACAAACCGCCACCGGTCCTGAAATACTTACCGTTGGGAGCGGAATTACAGTAACAACAGCCGAACCTGTTAAAGGTTGTGTTGTCGGTCCTGCAATGGTAGTATGGGAAACACTCACTAAATCATAAGTACTACTGGCCGTCAATAATGGAGTAGTAAGTGTGGCTACTCCTGAACCATCCAATGTTACGGTTTGGTTCGAGCCTCCATCAACAGTATAAGTAACTACAGCATTAGGCGTGCCATTGAAAGTTATGGTAGCATTACCTCCGGAACAAATTGTTGTAGTTCCAGAGATAGAAGCTGTAGGTAGTGAAACTACAATCAAATTGAAGCTAGTAAGTCCGTAAAAGTTAGCCGGCGCACTATTTTCATGCAATCTTACATAAATCACCTGAGGATTAGAAATATTCAAATAACCAGTACTAAGATCAATAGGGTTAGTTCCTGCTATAGCATCTGCCTGGGTGAGATAATACGAAACTGTATAACTGGCAGCACTGTACGAGCCTAAAACGGTAGCAGTTTGAGAACTTAAATTAAAAGACGAAACTCCCGAATTTAATACGGTTTCATACTGAATCATATCCGGCGGAGTTATCGGAGTCGGATTCGTAAAGCATGCATTTAAGTGTAATGTAAACTGAGTTGTAGTGATACAAATGGAAGAATCGTCTTCGACAGCAACATAAATTATTTCACCATCGTACCCTACATAATTCGAAGGATTTGAAATAGCTGCTGCAAGATTTTGTGCATCAACTAAAGAATGATGGTAAGAAACATTCGTGCTTAATCCATTTAAAACCGGAGCTGTATTTTGTGTTAAATTAAAATGAGGAAAAGAAGGACATGCATACAAATCACTAGCCGGACCTATCGGAAGACTTGGTATATGTTCAACGAGAGTACAATCTGTTTGGGTACACCCCGAAGGATAAGTCATGGTAACGCAGTAATTTCCTGGATCCGTCATGGTGTAATTATATGTATTAGCTCCCACGATTGGCACTCCGTCCAAAGTCCAGCTGTATGTAACTCCTGATATAGGAACAGCCCCTGCCTGTACAGTCACTTGCGCAGAACCACAAACCGCATCCGGACCTGAAAAACTGGTCAATCCGGCATATTCGCCAACTCCACCTATAGTAGGAGAACCAATATTAAAACTTCCTCCACCCAAAAAAACAGCCGAATCATAATTGGTATCATTCCTGTCGGCTATAACTAATTTAATGTGATATAAATTGTTAGGAATTACAGTAGCTGTAGCTGTCATCAACACCGTTTCTCCATTAAAATTGGTAGCCGCAGTCGCTGCATTGGCCCCTCCGTTATAATTACCAAAAAAGGTCACATTTTTAGAAGCACAACTACTATTGTAGGCATTGTCCCTGATGGTGGTTACTGAAACCGGAGTAGTGGTAGACGGGATTAAAGCTAAGTTCACTGTTGGGCCAGCTGTCGTCAAATTTTTCAGAAAAAAAGCAAATGAATCAGAGTAATCACACTGAAAGGTTCCGTACTCCTCGGAGGCAAAAAGAAAATCAAAACTCATTTGATTGGTCAAAGGCGTAAAATCAAACTCCAAAATAGTAGCATTTTTTGAAGTATCAGTGGCGGGTGCTATAGCTAATGATTGCAAATAAGCCAACAACTGAGCATCTCCATTCCAAGTTGTAGCCCCAAAGCCTTGTGTCGTTGTATTTGGTCCCGGTGCATTGGCCACATTTCCGGTGCTCATAATTATTCCCTTAGAAATAGGAAAATTGGGATTAGTATTCTGAAAAAAACCAATACTGTTATTGTTTGGCAAATTCGTTCCAGTATCTGTTCTCCAAGTAATGTTAGTCACCGTCCCAACGCAGGCAGATCCTCCGTCATCGGGTGGAGCCGCAAACAAAACGTCCTGTACAAGTTGCGGAACTGTATATGTGGTTGTGCTTGTCGTAATCGGTTGAGCGAAGGCATTATAACCTATCAAAAACAAAAAAAGTGGGAGTAATATTCGCTTCATGTGTGCATTTTTTTCAGGCCGTATTTCGTTGCTGAAAAGCCTCAATATGTTAATTTGTTGTTTAAATGTCCAAATATAAGTATTCATAGAAAATAAGTTTGTTAAATTTGCAAAAAAATATACTATTCCAATGAAAATCACGATAAAAGAAACCCAAAATCCAACCATCGTAAAGTTCGAATTTCCCGATTTCATAACTCAAAATGAAAACTTTGAATACAAGAACATTGACGAAGCCAAAAACTCTCCTTTGGCCCAACAACTTTTTTACCTGCCATTTGTAAAAACCGTATATATATCAGGGAATTTTATCGCCGTTGAGCGTTTCAGCATTGTAGAATGGTCTGATGTACAGGAAGCCGTTGCCGAACAGATAGAAAATTACATCAACAACGGAGGCGTTATCGTTTTGGCCAATCAAAATCCGGTGAAAAAACAACCCGTATCCGTTTACGGCGAAACCACGCCCAATCCGGCTTCACTAAAGTTTGTTGTCAACAAAGCCCTGACTAAAAATGCCTTTGAATTCAAAAACATTGATGAAGCAAAAGCCTCTCCGTTAGCGCAGGAATTGTTCAAATTTCACTACGTAAAAGAACTGTTTATAGCCGAAAATTACATTTCGGTAACTAAATACGACAGTACTTCCTGGGATGAAATCACTCTGGAACTGCGCACTTTCATCAAACAATTCATCGAAAATGGCGGCACCGTTATCGATGAAACCCAAGTGGCAAATGATATCAAGCAGGAAAAACAACAAATCAAAAATTTTGACCACCTCGACACCACTTCCCAGCAAATCATCAACATCCTCGAAGAGTACGTAAAACCGGCAGTCGCAGCCGATGGCGGCAATATTCTTTTTGATTCCTATAACGAAGCCGACAAACGCGTAAAAGTAGTCCTGCAAGGAGCCTGCAACGGTTGTCCTTCCTCAACTTTTACCCTAAAAAGCGGTATCGAAAACATGCTCAAAGACATGCTCAACGACAAGGACATTGTGGTAGAAGCCTTAAACGGGTAACCGCAATTCGAAATAAAAAACTAACTTTAAGCGTCCAAAATCGGGCGCTTTTTTTTTAATAATTTTCAGGAGCTGTTTCCCGCTTTTCATTACAATCTTTTTGCCAAAAGCAAAAAGGATTTCCATTGCAATCGGGGCTAATTAACAGTAACTGAGAGAATATCCGTCAAACATGAATGAACTACATCTTGAAACCAGCCCATACCTGCTCCAACACGCCAACAATCCCGTACACTGGAAAGCTTGGAATGAAAAATCATTAGCCGAAGCTCAGCAAACCCAAAAGCTCATCATCATCAGCATTGGGTACTCAGCCTGCCACTGGTGCCATGTAATGGAACATGAAAGTTTTGAAAACGAAGAAGTAGCCGAAGTCATGAATGCTCATTTCGTTAACATTAAAATCGATCGTGAAGAACGACCGGATATTGATGCCGTGTACATGAAAGCTGTTCAGATTATGACCGGACAAGGTGGCTGGCCCATGAATGTCGTAGCACTTCCCGACGGCAGACCTGTATGGGGTGGTACTTACTTCAGAAAAAACGACTGGATCAACGCCCTCGAAAAGCTACAGGAACTTTACACCCAAAACCCCAACACACTTTTCGAATATGCCGAAAAACTGCACAACGGACTACAATCGCTAAGCATTATTCAAACCCACGAAACTCCAACATTCAACAACAACCATTTAGAGCAACTGATAGAAAAATGGCAAAAAAGCTTTGATTGGGAATTTGGAGGAATGGCAAGAGCACCAAAATTCATGATGCCTACCAACTACGAATTCCTGCTGCGCTACGGACACCAAACTCGAAACCAAACACTCCTTGATTTCGTTGATTTAACCCTGACCAAAATGGCTCACGGAGGATTATTTGACACCGTTGGCGGTGGTTTTTCCCGTTATGCTGTTGACATGAAATGGCATGTTCCGCATTTTGAAAAAATGGGATACGACAACGGTCAGCTGGTATCATTGTATGCCAATGCCTATAAAAGATCCCGTAACCCGCTATACCGGGAAGTCATAGAAAAAACCTTATTGTTTATTGAAAAAGAGTGGCTGACAGCCGAAGGCAGTTTTTACTCGGCTTTGGACGCCGACAGTTTAAATGCAGAACACAAACTTGAAGAAGGTGCCTTTTACGTTTGGACGATACCCGAATTACAAGCACTACTTTCGGAAGACTTTGACTTGTTTTCAACTGTTTTTAACATCAACTCCTTTAGCCATTGGGAGCATGGCAATTACGTTTTGATTCAAAATCAGTCTTTAGAAGAAATTGCCCAAAACCAAAATATCTCCTTGGAAACATTGATTCAAAAGAAACAAAATTGGGAACAACAACTTTATGCCCAAAGAGAGCAACGAAGCAAGCCCAGACTGGATGACAAATGCCTCACTTCATGGAATGCGATGATTCTAAAAGGATTTGCAGATGCTTTTAAAGCTTTGGGAGAAAAAAAATACCTCGACATCGCACTGCAAAACGCTGATTTCATCATCAAAAAAATGTGGAATCCCGAGGGCAATTTGTACCGAACATACAAAAACGGCCAAGCCACGATTAATGGATACCTGGAAGATTATGCTCATGTCATTTCAGCCTTCATCACTTTATACGAAGCCTCTCTGCAGGAAACTTGGTTGCATCATGCCAAACAATTAACGGATTATTGTTTTGACTTTTTTTATGATGAAAAAGCACAATTTTTCTACTTTACTTCTAAAAAAGATGACCCGTTGATTACAACTTACTTTGAAGTGGAAGACAATGTAATACCGGCGGCTAATTCGATTATGGCTGAAAATTTATTTAAACTCAGCATCTATTTTAACAATGTATACTACGAATCGGTAAGCCGACAAATGACCCGGAATATTTTACCTACGATTGATTATCCATCGGCATTTTCAAATTGGTTGAATGTATTTCTGAATTTTTCGGAACAAAATAAAGAACTGGCCATTTGCGGACACAATGCTTTTGAATATCTGACAAAACTCAACAGCATGTATTTGCCCAACATCCTGCTCGCTGCAGGGACTGAAAAGTCTAAACTTCCTTTTTTGGAAAATCGTTTTTCAGAAACAGAAACTTTATTTTACCTGTGTAAAAACAAAACCTGTGACATCCCAACAACTGATTTTGAAGAAATTATGTTTAAAATCACTTCAGAATCTTAGAAAAAAATTGTAATATTGTTAGTATAACCAATAAAAAACAACAATCATGGGACTAGGAAATTTTTTCAAGAATTTGTTTGGAGGTGCTAAAGGAAAAGCCTCTGAAACGGCAGACCATTTTATTGATGACGCTATTGATAAAGCCAAAGAAATCGCAGAGCCAATGATAGACAAAGTAGAGGAATTTGTGGAAACTGCCAAGGAAAAAGTAGGCGAATATGTGCCACAAGCTAAAGACACCATAGACAATGTGGTTGAAAAGGCCAAAGACAAAATCAGTGAACTTACCGATAATGCTCAGAAAACCGTAAAAGAAAAAGCAGGTACTTTTATTGACGACGCCTCTGAAAATGCAGAAGAAGCTGTTAAAAAGGTCACAAATCGCGTTGAAGAAGATGCCGATTAGTTTTTAAAAGTATTACTTTTGCACCGTATAATTATCCCGATTCTTCGGGATTTTTTTAGCATTATATGGAAAAAAAAGAACTGCATTACATTCATTCCTTTGCTGAATATGTTGACCGATTCATAAAGGCCTTAATCGATTATTCACCAAAATTGATTTCGGCATTTATCATCCTTTTTGTGGGGTTGTATGCTATACGGTTCATCAATCGTTTGGCTAAAAAAATCATGGTCAAGAGGGAACTCGACCCAACGTTGTCGAAATTTTTAGCCGATAGTTTGCTTTGGGCATTGCGCGTGCTTTTGTTTGTAACTTTCATTTCAAAATTAGGAATCGAAACCTCTTCATTTGTTGCTATTCTTGGTGCTGCCGGTTTGGCCATCGGTTTGTCATTGCAAGGTTCCCTATCTAATTTTGCCGGAGGCATGCTGATTATTTTGTTCAAACCGTTTCGCGTTGGCGATACCATCGAAGCTCAAGGAGTTGTAGGGGTGGTTAGCGAAATCCAGATTTTTGTGACCAAATTAGTCAACGGAAACAATCAAACCATTTTCATTCCTAACGGCAATTTATCCAACGGAACGATCATCAACTATTCGATGGCGGGAATGCGCAGAGCAGATTTGCTGTTTTCACTTTCATACGACACTAACATCAAAACAGCAAAAGATATTGTAATGAAAGTTATGCAGGACCATCCTAAAGTATTAAAAAATCCGGCCGCTACGGTTTCTATTAGAGGCTTGAGCGATTCTGCGATTCAGCTATCTATAAAACCCTGGTCAAAAAATCCGGATTTCAGCGATATGTGTTCTGACATACTCGAAAACTGTAAAGAAGCATTTGATGCAGCAGGGATAGTAGTTCAACCCTACGTGAGAGAAACAACAAAAAAATAAATTTAAAAGCTCATTACTGGTAATGAGCTTTTTTTATCATTCATCTTTTTTAATGGTTATGGTAATGTCTCCATCAAACTTATATTCTCCTTTTTTAAAGATGTCTTTGTTTGCCAATATTACCTCGTAGGTGTACACTCCTTTTGGTATTTCAAAGAGGCATTCTTTGCCGTTATTTTGTATCACCATATCTTTTTTAACGTCATTATCATCCTTGTCTTTCCCTGTTATTTTAAAAGTAATCTTATCAGACAATTTGTTTTTGATGCACAACATCAAACTTGTTTTATTGTCTGCAAATTTGTTTCCCTTTAAAAAACTCAGACCATTTACCAAAACACTGCCGGCCTGAATGGTTTTCTCGAAATCAGATTGTGAAAAAGAAAAATAGGGTAATATACCAATGATCAATAAAAAGTATTTTTTCATGATTTCTCTGTATTAAAATTAGTTTCAAAAATTTTAGAAAAACTTTTGCTTTTCTGAAAAAAATCAACCGGAAAATAGAGCAATTCATCTCGCCTTAAAAACGCCTTATAAAACGATTCCAATCTGACTTTGCATGGTTTAAAACTGAACTTTCTCGGATTAATCATTTTGAGTACTCTCGAACAAAATTCGGAACAATACAAAACATTGTCTTTTTCATTTAGTCGGAATGAAAAATCGAAATATACCTTACGATTGGTGTAATCATGACATATTTTTTTCAGCTTGAAGTATTCCTGCTGTGTGTTTTGATACTTCCAGACACTCAAATAATAAGCCTTATCGCAAATAAACGATTTTAAATCATCGACAACTAACGCCGTTTTACTTGTATCACAGTCAATGACATTGTAAATTTTCAGTTGATCATTTTCAACAAACCCTATTCCTACGTGGGTACTGAATCTATCAATTGAATTAAATTTTTCGGCTATCAGGCCTGACTTAGTCTTTGTCCCTCGATTAAAAATATAAATGGTGTTTTTTTCAAATTTCAACTTTGCAATCTGACTTTGAGCTTTTCCGTTGAAAGTAAAGAATAAAAGGGCTATCGGCAGAAGAAGAAACTTCTTCTTTGCCGTCAAAAAAACTGATTTCATTGTTTATTACTTTATTGAAAAATTTAAAGTGAATTTAAAGGCTACATTGTCTTTAAATTCGGGATTAGTGTAATACCCATACCGGTAATAGCCCCCGGCTCCGAAACCGATATCCGCCAAATTCATGTAATTCAATTTAATCAGGTTATCCAACTGAAGTCCGGTTTCTAAAAAGAGTTTGTTTTTTGTTTTAAACTCTATGAATTGGTGGGTTTCAACCCGAGAAAGAGCTCCCCATCCCATGTTATTATGCCAAGATAAAATCGGTTGAAACTTTTGCTGCTTGAAGAGCAATCCCCCGAAATTGTGAGACCAAAATAAGTTTACATACCGATTAGACAGGAATTCATAAGGAGCCATGGTTTGGAAGGTGTTTTCCATTATAAAGGGCACGCCCTTATCATAACTCCCTTCCCCGGTAAACAACAACCCATAAGGCAATGTATTATCGATATAACCTCCTTCTAACCTATAACTGGTATTCCCTAGGCTTTTGATATAAAAAGAGTGTTCAAGTGCCAGTTCGGTTTTGTTGTAATCAAAATTTCCGCCCAAAAGATTTTTAACCCCTCTTGTGTAAGAAAGATACAGAATGGGATATTTGGTTCCTGTACTGATATTTTGATTAAAGGAATTGATAAATTTTTCCTTGTAAGCAAATCTTAGATTCAACCTTACAGAAGTATTTTTGTATTGGGTGAAACTTGTGCCGTTATCATTGAATTCGTATAGGTATTTAGGATCTGTATCGGTTTGATTAAGGCGTATATCCCATAAGAAATAGTCAAAACTTCTAAAATGAACCGAGAGACCAAGCTGCTTTATATAGTCATATTGGTATCCTATAAATTTCCTGTAATCAAAGAATAATTTTCTATTCAAATCTTTTCCATATCCCCCCGTTTCCATCAAATCGTCCTGATAGTACACTCCTAAATCAAATTCATTTTTTTTGGAGACGTGAACAACAAACTCGCCACCGTACTTGAATAGTTCGTCTTTAACTCCATACCCCATAAAACCTCCCAATGTAATTTTTTTCGAAACAGCCTCATTGGTATAAAATCCTGATCCGATGCGCAAACCTTCATATTTATTATACAATAATGTTTTTGACAAATCAATATCGACGTATTTTAACGGCCACTTTTTTTGCAAAATCTTCTCAAAATAAGTCAGATAAATGTCAAAATTCATTTTTTCTCCAATGCTGTCAATTACTCTGTAAGTCTTAACATCCACACTACTCAAACTTTCTATCCTGTGTTTTTTCCAAAATACCGAATCTTTAGTTGTTGCATCTTCTTCCAATCGTGCAAGCTGACTGGAAAATTTCTTTTTCTCTAAAGGCAAATTAATTTTAACTTCTGAGATATAGGTTTTCCCATCAATAATCATAGGCATTTCTTTTTTGGGAAACTCATTGAACTGTATGGCAAAGTTTAACTGTTCCGGAAACCAATAAACGCCTTCAATCAGCGAATATTTTTGTTGAATCTTAATGTCAATTTTACCTTTTTCGGCTGGGGTTGCAATCACATTTTGTACAGCGTATTTATTAGAGTTTATATACAATAGGCCTTTCAAACCATCAAAATTTTTGTGCTTTTTAGGCTTGTACGAAATGATAAATACCGTGTCTTTTTCATTAATCAAGGTATCTTCCAGATGAAATTTATATTTCTTCAAGCTGCCTTTGCTAATGGGATTCAAATAATTGACGTTGAAAAATTTGATGTTATCCTGATAAAATGAAAAAGGCTGAAAATCGGTAGCGACAGAGGCAAAGGATGGATTTTTAAACCCTGATACCTTTGTTGCCAAAACAACTTCTTCACTCAAATCGGGCTTCATGAATTTCCTTTGGGTTACTGACTCCATCATGAAAAAATGACTTCCTTTGAGTTTGAGTCGGATATTGACAGAATCATTTTTATTTTGTGAGTTGTAATCATAAATGATTTTGTTATAACTTGAATACTGAAACGTCTGTAACCGCTCCGGATTGTTCAACTCTTTGTTCGCTATGACTTTGCTGATAATCGCGTTTGCCGGATTGTCTCCACCTACGACCACTTCTACCAGTTCATTATGTGACATCATCAATTCAATCAAAATAGCTTTGCTGTTTTTTTCATCTACATGAAATTCGCCTTTTTCATAACCTACATGACTGCAAACCAGAACTGCATTTTTAGACGCACCAATTAGTGAAAATTTCCCGTTGACATCACAAACCATTCGTTGGTTACTGTCTTTCACACTCAGATTAGCAAATGCCAGCGGTTGTCTTGATTCTTTATCAATCACAGTCCCCTGAATTACACCCTGACCATAGGATACAGTCATGATTAAGCAAACAAAAAAGGCGAATTTATGCTTCATAGAACTATGTTGTTAATCTTTAGTAGAACCAAAAATTGCTCCAATAATTGCTCCCCCAAGACCACAAAGCGGTCCGCAGATTGCTTCCCCAATGATGAACCCCGATAAAGCTCCTGCTGCTTGACAAGCATTTGGACCGGTTTGTCCATTAATAGTACAACGACTTAAAGCGGAAGTTTGATTCAGATTTTGAGTTAGGGCTAATGAGGTCAAAACCATTTCTCTTTCCGATTCAGATAATTTATTGTTATTATTCACTTTTTCGACTAAAACAGTAAAATCAGGAGAGTTCGTCTGAGATTCCAGCAAAATATTTTTTGAAAAATCACTTAATTTTGAATTCATCACCACTTCTTTATAGTTAGATGCTTTTATTGCATTAATTGTAGCGCTAATAACTTCTTCTGTAACTTCTGTTTTCAAAGGTAAAATACTCTGATAGTAGTCTGTCGTTCCTTTGTCTATTGCTTTTATTTTCCCTTCATTGTAATCATTTTGCAGTGTCTTGGCGGATGCTACAAAATCAACACCAACAGAATTATATGGGTTAACCTTATCCGATTTCGTGTCTTTTTCATGACCTCCAAATATAGCGCCTATTATTCCTCCTATAATCGCACATGGGAGTTCACATATTACATTCCCGGTTATCACTCCAATAGCTACCCAACATATCCAACATCTGTTAGCCGTATTTGTAAAAACTTGCGGATGTGTATTTACCGCATTTAAAATAGCCAGGGAAGACAATACTTTTTCCTTTTCTGTTCTGGATATATCACTCTTATTTACTTCGTCAACAAGATTTGATAGATCTTCGGTTTTTAAGGATTTCAATAACACTTCTTTTGAGAAGTCTGTCAGTGCTGTTCTTTTTACAGCTTCTTCAGCATTGATATCTTTAACACCTTCTACTATCTTGTAAAAATCAGTTGTAGAAATTGAATAACCAAACGATAATTTTTGGGAATAATTATCCAACATTTCTTGATTGACTTCTTTAATTTTTCCGTTAGCATAATCCGATGCTACCACTTTATAGGCTTCAACAAAATCATCTCCTACTTTATTGTAGGGATTATTTTCCTGACTAACTGCATTAAACGCAAAAGAAACTGTGGCAATAATGCCGAGTACTAATTTTTTCATACTTTTGTCTATAATTTTTTAATTATTTGCAGTCTTATCTTTTGTCTTCCAAAACACTTTAAGGTAAGGCTGCTTTTTTTTAGTTTGTTTGAATCGGCTGAAGCTTAATAACAAACCTCAAAATAAACCTCAGAATCAACACTATTCCCGACAAAAACAGATTAACTTTTTGTCTTGTGTCACGGCGTGGAGGTGAACCACACATACACCAAATACATCACTTTAAATGTTTCCATAGTAAAAGTATCAACTTATATTTAGAATTTTACTACACAAAAAGTATATATTGTGTTAAATTTTTGATTTTAAATTAGAATAAGTAATAATTTAATCGAAATATCTAAATTAAAAAAAGCCTACTGAACGCATTTTGAAGCATATCGTAAGACACTAAGAAACCACCCACACCACAAGCGCAAAGCGACATTAGTGCAGTTAATGATGACAGAAAAATTAAAAAAGATTAGTTTTTACCGGGCAGCATAAAATCTTTCAGGTAAAATGGCTCAAAATAAGCCACGTCTTCGAAATCATTTTGGATGAATTTTGCATAACTCAAAGCGCTCATGTCTTTGGCTGAAGGAAAAATAATTTCGGGAAGGAACATAAAATTAGAGGCTGTCAGCACTGTTTGGCATTTTTCCTGACAATCGCCAACAAAATAAATATTTTCGGTAATGTCGGCATAACTGTTATCAGTTAACACTTCGGCTTGCACCTCCATTATTTTATGATGATTACTGTCAAAAACAGCACTGTAGACTTCCATTCTTCGGGCATCGAGCATAGGAACAATCAGGCCCTTTTCAATGGCAACCTGCTTGGCTAAAACCTGCAAGGTATCGACCGAAATCAATGGAATTCCCAGAGCATAACACAATCCTTTTGCAGTCGAAACACCAATGCGCAAACCAGTATAAGAGCCGGGACCTTTGCTAACGGCGATAGCTTTAATTTCCTGAAAATTAACCTGAGATTCTTTCAGAACTTCTTCTATAAAAACATGCAATTTTTCGGCATGAGAATACCCCTGTTCTGCAACCTCTTTGAATAAAACAGTAATTCCGTCTTTTGCCAAAGATACTGAGCAATTTTTGGTTGCCGTTTCTATGTTTAAAATGTAAGCCAACTCGATTTATGATTAATTTGCAGAAACTGTTATTGAAGTGTCTTTTTTGTCTTTCTTGTCAGAACCTTTTTTGGTGGTTACTTTATCGCCCGAATTCAAATCTTTGGTAACAGTAGTATAAGGTCCCGTGATTACAACATCACCTTTTTTCAATCCCGACACTACTTCAATATTAGTATCGTCCTGAATGCCGGTTTTAATTACTCGAATCTTAGCTTTATTGCCCACTTTTACAAAAACACATTCGTATTTTTTATCGTTTTTGGCTTTAACTTTTTGGTCACTATTTTCATCTTTGATTTCATACTTCTTGGTAGCCGCCGTATCCGATTTTACCACAACTGAACTGATGGGAACTCCTATTACTTTTTCCTTTCTTTTGGTAATAATATCAACGGTAGCGGTCATTCCCGGTCTAAATGGCGAATAACTGGCCGGTTTGCCTTCCAGTAAATACTGATAGGATTCTTTCAAAATTCTGACTTTAACTTTAAAATTAGTCACCTGATCGGCACTGGTTGCGGTGCTGGCCGAATTGGAAATACTGGTCACAATGCCTTTAAATTCTTTTTTCAAATAGGCATCAACCTGAATCTTGGTACTGTCGCCCACACTTATTTTTACAATGTCATTCTCATTAACATCCACTTCAACTTCCATATTATTCAAATTGGCTACGCGCAACAACTCGGTACCGGTCATTTGTTGGGTTCCTAAAACGCGCTCTCCCAGTTCAACTCCCAAAGAAGAGATGGTTCCGTCTGCAGGCGAATAAATGGTTGTTCTTCCCAGATTATCTTTCGACTCTTTTACAGTTGCCGAAGCACTTTCAACGTTAAAATAAGCCGATTCTTTTGTTGCCTTAGCAACTTCAAAACTGGCAATTGCCTTATCCCAATCTGATTTTGAAATTATTCCCTTTTCAAACAAAGTCTTGCTTCTTTCATAATTGGCTTTGGCTTCTTTAAAACTTGCATCGGCCTGATTCAATCCGGCTTTGCTTCCTGACAATTGGGAAACCGAACGATTCAATCCCGAAGTGTAGAGCATTGGGTTAATTTTTACCAATAAATCACCTTTTTTGACTACTTGTCCTTCTTTTACAGGCAAGGCTATGATTTCGCCCGAAACCTCAGAGGATATTTTAATTTCAATTTCGGGCTGAATTTTCCCGGTAGCCGAAACTGTTTCGACTATGGTAATTTCATCTGCTGCAGCAGTTTCTACTGTTACTCCTTCATCATTAGATCCGATAACTCCTGTCTTTTTAAGAATTATCAATCCTGCAATTATTACAACCAAAATACCTACTAACCAGTATATTTTCTTTTTTGACATGATTTATTGTTTTTGAATGATTGGGATTCCAAAATAAAGTTCAACTACTTTCATTTTAAAGATGTAATCGTATTTGGCTCGAATTACATCAGATTGAGCTGTGGTGTTAAGCGTTTGTGCCTGATTGAAATCGAAGGCATTCATTATTCCCACTGCGTATTTTTCTTTGGCATAATTAAACGCCTCTTGTCTGGCTTCAGCTGTGGCCAATGAAGCTTCGTAGGTATTGAGCGCTCCTTTAGCATCCGTAATAGCTTTGTACACGTTGGTTTCTAAGTCAAGTTTGGCCTGAGTAAAAGCATTTTTTGTTTTTTCAAAATTGACTTTACTTTTCTCTACATTCCCTCGGGCAGAAAACCCGTTGAAAACTGGAACTCTCAGTTCCAACCCGAAATTATGACCTTTGTTATCACTGAATTGCTCAAATACCGGTGCTGCTTTACTAAAAACCGGCAGGTAGTTGGGCTGCAATACATTTTGTCCGGTACCTTCAACTTGACCAATTATCGATGTTGGATTGGCCGTGTCAAGAGTTACACCTGTCACTCGCTCTGAATAACCTGCTCTGGTGCTGAAACTGTAAAAACCGGTTAGACTTGGCTGCATAGCTCCTTTTGCAATTTTAATATCTCTTTCGGCTATGTCTAAATTGCTTTGCGCTATTTTCATTTCAACTCTGACCTGATTGGCTTTTTCCACTATAGCTTCAGGGCTTTCAGCCATCACCACACTGGGTTTGGCCTCCATCTCCATATCGGCTATGTCAAAGTTTTTGAAATCTTCTAAATTCAGCAATTGAGCTAAACTCAAACGGGCAATCAACAAACTGTTTTCGGCGGCAATTTTCTTTTGTTTATCGGCTGCTACTGTAGCTTTCATGTCTAATAAATCTCCCCGCGGCACTACACCGGCGTCTACTAATTCCTGTGAACGAATAAGTTGCTTTTCGTCGTTCATCAGTTGGGCTTCTTGCACTTTCAAGTTTTCTTTGTTGAAAAGAATATCCAAATAGGCATTGGCAACATATAAAGATACGTCATCCTGCATTTTAGTCAAATGGTATTGGGCGGCCAATTCGGCTAGTTTAGTTCTTCTCAAACGGTTTTGATTTTGCAATCCGTTATAAATGGAAACAGCAGATGTCAGACTCGCAGAAGTATACTGAATGGTTTGATTCTCCAACAAACCGGTAGTAATGTTTTGATTCAATCCAATGTTCCAAGAGTGTGAAGCTCCTCCGTTCAAACTGGGCAGAAAATTACCAATAGCCAGTTTTTTATCGATGGCCGTAGTTTTGGTATCTAATTCTGATTGTTTGACAGAGATATTGTTTTTGAGTGCGTAATCCACACATTCCTGCAGAGTCCATTTCTTGACTTGAGCTGAAACCGAAGTTCCAAAGAGCAAAATAAAAAAGAGTAAAAAGGAGTATACTTTTATTTTTTTCATACTAGTTCGGTTAGAAATGGCATCATTTTTCAGACAAACAAAGATATACTTTTTGTCTTTCAATCCTGAATCAAAGATGCACAAAACTTAGACTTTACTTTTTTGATTATGTTACACCTTTATTGCTATTTTACATTTATTTTTGCCAAAAATCTAAGCATCAATATGTCATTTCTAAAATCTATACTCTCCGCATTTTTTCTGGCTCTGCTCTTTAACAGTTGCTCAACCACTCAAAAAATTGAAGCTTTAAAACCGCTTCCTACAGATGATGCTCCGATGGTTTATAAAACCAAAACTTCCTTTGTCAATATGCCATTGGAAATTAGTTTGAAAGAAATCGAAAACCAATTGAATAAAACGTTGACAGGGCAGATTTACGACGATTCTAATTTGGAAGACGATAAAACCGAGATGAAAATCTGGAAAACAGCTCCGATCAAATTAGTGGAGAAAAACGGTAAAATTCAAACTGTAATAGCGCTTAAAATTTGGGCAAAATTCAAATACGGAACTGATTTCATGGGATTAAACGATACGCGTGAAATCAATTTAAACGGTGTTTTTACCGTCCTGAGTGATGTGCGATTATCCAATTGGAAATTGACTACCAATTCTAAAATTGAAGATTTCAACTGGTCCGAAAGTCCAACAATACTGGTTGCCGGAAAGAATATACCAATTACCTATATCATCAATCCGACGCTCACCATTTTTAAGTCAAAAATGGCTAAGAAAGTTGACCAAGCTATAGAAGACTCTTGTGATTTTAAGCCTTATGTGTTGAATGTTCTCGAAAAAATGAGCACTCCATTTTTAACAAGCGAACAGTACCAAACCTGGTTTAAATTAATTCCGGTTGAAGTATATGTTACCGATGCTGTTTTGGATAAAACTGCAATCAAAATGGATATGGGACTGAAATGCAACATGCAAACTATGGTAGGCTTAAAACCCAAAAACACTTTCGACCGAAACACCATTGAATTTAAAGCTGTTACTAAAGTTCCGGATAAAGTAACGGCCAATGTAGCTGCTATTTCAACCTATGAAAGCGCAGGACAATTAATCACCTCCAATTTTAAAGGCAAAGAGTTCACCTCCGGCAGTCGCAAAATTGTTATTCAAAACGTAAGCTTGTGGCAAAGAGACAGCAAAATCATCATTGCACTCGACATGACCGGAAGTATTAACGGAACCATTTATCTTTCGGGAATCCCTAATTATAATGCGATTACCAAAGAGATTTATTTTGATCAAATGGATTATGTACTGGACACCAGAGGTTTATTGACGCGGACTGCTAATTGGTTGCTACAAGGAGTTATTTTGAAAAAGATTCAGGAAAATTGCCGCTATTCTATCAAATCAAATTTGGAAGAAGGAAAGAAGAGTTTGAGCCCTTACCTCAATAATTATTCTCCCATGAAAGGAGTGTTTGTAAACGGTATGCTAAACGATTTTGAATTTGAAAAAGTAGAAATCACCAACAAAGCCATTATTGCATTCATAACAACTTCGGGAAAAATGAGTGTGAAAATTGACGGAATGGAGTAAAAAGCATTCTATCCTCAATTGTCAGAGTTCGGTTAAACCGCTTTCCTCTTGTAATACATCTTATAGATGACAAAACCAATAACCGCAACCAGTATATAAGGAATTGCCATTAAAAAAACAATACCGTCATTCACGGCTTCCACTTTTGTTTTATTGCCCGAACTTTCTAAAGCGGCACGGCACATGGCGCATTGTGCTTTTGCAGCAATAGGCATTAAACTGTAAACCGTCAGTAATACACCGGTAATAATTTTCTTTTTCATTTTGAGTTTTTCTGATTTAATTACCATAATAAGACGAAATCATTAAATACACTATTACTCCGGTCACTGCCACATACAACCATATAGGGAATGTCTTTTTGGCCAATTTTTTATGACGGTCAAAATGTCCCGCTAAAGCTCTCACATAGGTAAATAAGACCATAGGAATGATGATGATGGACAACAAAATGTGAGTAATCAAAATGAAGTAATACACAAATCGTATTGCTCCGACTTTTGCTTTTTCGGCGGCATCCAGAATTCCGTCTCTGTTAATATCCCCAAATTTGGTATCGGTAGCGGTCATATGGTAGGCCACGTACATAACTAAAAAAACAACCGAACAGGCTATAGCCGTCGTCATCAATTTTTCATGAAGTGCTCTATTTCCTTTTTTAATAGCTATTACAGCCAGAATCAAAAGTATGGCAGTAATACCGTTAATGGTAGCGTAAATGGGCGGTAAAAAAGACAAAGGCTCAACCTGGAAACCGAAATCTTTTAACTTTACCGAAAACAAAATCGCCACAGCTATGGGGATTATAATTGACACGGCTATAATAGCACCTTTGAATTTCTTTTCTAACTCTTGCGCTGGCTGTACTTCTGAATTATTCATTTAGCAATTTTTTAATGTCTTCAATAATGGCTTTTACCCCTTTTTTTTCCAATCCGTCGTAATACAAAATAGGATTCCCGAACGAATCTTTTCGGCAGCGTATGTTGCCCTTTTTATCAATCAGGGCAAAAAGTCCCGAATGTTCAAAACCTCCGTTTACCTTTTCATTTTCGCCGGCGTATAAGTTGAATCCTTTGTTAGCGATGTCAAAAATATACTTTTTATCACCGGTCAATAAATGCCAGTTAGATGATTTCACGCCAATCTTTTCTGCATGTTCTTTCAGGATTTTTGAAGTATCGTGTTCCGGATTGATTGAAAAAGAGGCAATACCAAAGTTAGGATTCCCGAAAAACTCGTTTTGAATGTCCACCATATTTTTATTCATAATGGGGCAAATAGACGGGCAAGTCGTAAAGAAAAACTCTACTACATACACTTTACCTAAATAGGTTTCATTCGAAATCTTAACGTTATTCTGATCGGTCAGAACAAACTTGGGGGCAGGGCCAATTTTCATCAAACCGGTTTCAGGGTTTTTATGATTAGAAACAGCATCCAATCGGTCTCCCTGCACAACTGTATTATTAGAAATTCGGTCAATGATTTTCGGTATAAAAATGATTCCGAAAACCAAAACGATAAACGCTAAACCAATATAAGAATAGGACTTTTTCATTTGTTATCTTCTCTAAATTTTTCTGTCGGCATTATTTCTTTTCAATGCCAAACGGTATTCTGCCAAAATAATTTTCACATCATCCATCATATCGTTGTGTAACTCGGCTGCCGAAGTGGTATTGTAACCCTCTTTGTATTCGGGAGCCCCTTGCTCACTTTTGCCTTTTCGCCCGCGCAAATTTCTTTTTTTGTCAATAATATATACGACCGGTGTTCCGTAATTGGCATCGAGTTTACCCAACAACTTCAAACTGGCAAAATACGGTTGTATTTCGGCTTTGGGAGCAAACACAAAGTGATAACCCGAAACATCGGTTAAACCGCTGAGTGCTTTTAACAGCCTCTTGGCTTGTTCTTGGGTACCATCGGGCGCAATAAATACAAATTGAAAATCTTTAAATTCTCGGTATTTGTTATAGATTTTTTGATTGAGAGTAAAAAAGTTCCCGCTGTTTTCCATCAGGTTTTCACCGGCAAACCCAAGTATGGTAATCTTTTTATTGAGAGTTACCGGTTCGCCGTTTAACGATTTCCATTGCTGGTTAACGTCCGGAATGGTTTTGGTGATGGTGGGCAAGGTAATAAAACTGTTTACGCCCGAAGCAAAGAAAAGATAAGCAACAATCGGCAGGACGAACAGTACAAAAAGGACAATATTTTTTTTCATTGGAATTGCGAAAAACGTACGTACAAAAATAAAAAAATCCCGACTGAATCGGGACTTTTTCTTGAATTAATATAGTGTTAAAAATTCCATTTAATGGTAGAATTTTTAAAAACCTCATAAATGTAATCGGCTTCAACCAATAATATAAAAAGTATGTATAATACAAGGAAAATTACGGTGGCTACTACAGCCCAACGCAAACTGCTTTTTTCACCTTCCATGTGCATGAATGCCCAAACAATGTAGTAAGCTTTATACAACGTTAAAATGATGAAAACCCAGTTTAATAAATTCATGCTGATGAAATTGTGCATGAACAAAAAGTCCGGTCTTATGATTCCTAAAAATACTTCAACAGTGGTTACTACTGAAAGCAATCCAAAAACCATCCAGATTCTTTTAGTATTTGATACGTGTTCGTGTGCGTGTGACATAATGTAAACGTTCTAAAAAATTAAACTAAGTAGAAGAATGTAAATACGAATACCCAAACTAAATCGACAAAGTGCCAATAAAGTCCAACTTTTTCTACCATTTCATAAGTTCTTCTTTTCTCATAAGTTCCTAAAAGAACATTCAAGAAAATAATAAAGTTGATAACCACTCCTGAGAATACGTGGAAACCGTGGAAACCGGTAATGAAGAAGAAGAAATCTGCAAACAATTTATTTCCGTATTCGTTTCTTTCCAAGTTGGCTCCCTCTACTACCAAGTGAGCATTACCAACCATTACTTCTGATTCGGCTCTGTTTAAAACTTCTCTGTGTTTATTTTTATTTAATCCGGGTTGTAATTTGGTATTGGCTAAATCTTCTTTAGTCCCTCTGTAGATTTTCTCAGTTCTTACTAACAATTCAGGGTGTACTTTGAAAGCTGCCTGTACTTCAGCAACTGAGAATGTAGGCAAGGCTTTTTCTTCCATAAACCATTTTCCTTTGCTGCGTGTCAACTGTTCTCTCTCTTCCGGAAGTTGAACCACAAAATCCTCCAATTTAACTCTTTCGCCTTCTTTGTTTACGAATTGAATAATACTTCCTCCTTTGGTTTCAAGAGCACCAAACTCTCCTTTGATGAAGTTTTTCCATTCCCAAGCCTGAGAACCTACGAATACTAGACCTCCAATAATGGTAAGCAACATGTAAAACGCTACTTTCTTTTGTTTCATTTGATGTCCGGCATCAACAGCCAAAACCATAGTTACGGAAGAAAAAATCAAAATAAAAGTCATCAATGCCACATAGTACATTGGTGCTTCGACACCATGCATAAACGGAAAGTGAGTAAACACCTCGTCAGCAATTGGCCAATTGTCGATAAATTTAAATCTGGAAAATCCATAAGCAGCAAGGAAACCGGAGAAAGTCAAAGCATCCGATACGATGAAAAACCACATCATCAATTTGCCGTAACTTGCGCCCATTGGTTCATTTCCGCCGCCCCAAGTGTTTTCAGTTTTATTTGCAGTAGTAACTGTCGCTCCCATAAAAGTTATTAGTTAAAAAGTTCCCAAATTTAGATTTTTTTTCTTATTTAAAGAAATATAAAAATAAAAACAAGCAAATCCACAAGAAATCGAGAAAGTGCCAGTACATCGCACCTAGTTCAATTCCAAGCAATTGACCTGAATTGTATTTTTGTTTAAAATGATTATAAATTATGATTAAAAGTGAAATCAACCCTCCCGCAAGGTGCGCCAAGTGCAGCACAGCGATTACATACAAAAATGTGGTCGCAATATTACTCTCCGGTCCGGTGAAATAATAACCGGCTTTTACTACCTGTCCAAAGCCAACAAATTGCAATACCACAAAGGCAATTCCGAGACCTAGAGTCAGCAAAAGAAAATTAGTAGTTGCCGTTCTGTTGTCTTTCTGAATGGCTTTTTTTGCCAAATGAAACGTAACACTGCATAAAATTATTGCCAATGAACTGAAATAAAACGCCATCGGCAATTGAAAATCCTTCATCCAGTCTTCTCTTGATTTACTCACCACAAAAGCACTGGTAATTCCTGCAAACATCATGGTCATGCTCATCATAGCAAACCACAAAAGCAATTTATAAGAACGTGCCGTTCTGGCTTGGTGTTCTTCGGCGGTCATCATAGTTGTTGCCATATTATCTTAAAAATTTATCTATTATGTATACCAGCTGTAACAAACTAATATAAGAAACACTAACCAACATTAAGGTTCTGGCTGCTTTGGTGGTTCTCAATTGGTATAACTTTACAGCATAAAAAATCATCCAAATTCCGAGTAAAAACACAATTCCTGCCGCTATAGGCGAAAGATACAATCTCCCCGTATAACCCAAACAAGGCAACAAAGAAGCTACCAACAACCATACAGAATACAAAATGGTTTGCAAAGCTGTTGAAGTATCTTTTTTACCGGTAGGCAGCATAAAAAACCCTGCCTTTTTGTAATCTTCATACAAAAACCAACCGATAGCCCAAAAATGTGGAAACTGCCAAAAAAACTGAATTAAAAAAAGCGTCCCCGCTTCTATGCCAAAATCATTAGTAGCCGCTACCCAACCCAACATAAAAGGAATCGCTCCCGGAAAAGCCCCCACAAAAACAGAAAGCGGTGTTACCGATTTTAAAGGCGTATAAACACTAGTGTATAAAAAAATGGAAATCGCACCAAACATGGCCGATTTAGGATTAATCAGATACAATAAAATCAGCCCGACTATAGTGAGCAAACTGGCCACAAACAAAGCATGATTGGGAGACATTCTCCCCGATGCCACCGGACGGTTTTTGGTTCTGTCCATCAAAGCATCAAAGTCTTTCTCAATAACCTGATTGAAAGCATTTGAAGCACCAACCATACAGTACCCTCCCACAGCCAACATGAGCAAAGTGGTTACTTTCAAATCATGAAAATCAAGCACCCCCAACAAATACCCGGCAATAGATGAAAACACTACACTAATCGCCAATCCCGCTTTGGTGATTTCTTTAAAATCGAAGGCAATTTGTTTTAATGAAAATGTAGTTGCGGTAGCGCCCATGCGTGGTTTTTAAAAACTGCCGCAAAGGTACTTTATAGAAAACGATTTGACAAAAAACAAAAGAGAAAAAAAACGATTATCTTTTTGAATTTTTGAAGCGAATGGTTCAGGCTTCCCGGCCAACCGTTTTCCCGCCATCCGCTCTACACGGTGCCGCTGCTGTCGGGGCTAGTGAAAATCCTTTCTGCTCCTTTGTTTACAAACAAAAAACAAAACCCCAACAACTGACTTTTACTTTTTTTAATAGTCAAAATACCAATTAAAAATATCACAACGCAAACCAATAGCAAACCAAGTTGTACTTTCTTTAATGGCTGTAGCCGTCTCAACAGCAGGATTGAAATTGCGGTAAATAAAACTCCCGAACAATTTCATGTTAGTCGCCGGATTAATCAAATACCCGGCCTGAATATCGGCTATGAAAACTTTGGTTTTGTTACCCTGTCCTGTTGTCACACCCTCATCATACGGACGTCCTAAATCGTAATCTCTGTAAATATCGCTACCATAATTAAAAGTATCAGTGGCATTGTTAAAATCCAAACCCCGCTCTCCTACTGTAATTTTGGCGTCGGCAAAATAACGTCCTTGGTGATATCGGGCTATTGCGACAAACTCTTTAAAATTACCGCCCCACTGGTGCCCTAAACTCTGATTGTTATGTCCGTAGTTGGTGATGGGTTCGCTGTGCGCATAAACATAAGGACGCACATGATTGTATTCGGCCTGCAACAATAGATTTTTAATGTTAAATGCATTGTAGTATTTGGCCCCTAACTGATAGCCGTATTTATTTTTCCAGCTTTTTTTACCGCCCTTCATATCACTCAAAGAGAATTCATCGAGCAAAAACTGCCCGTAAAAATTAACCTGATTGCTAAACTTGTACTTGGTCGTTAATCCCAACATAGCATTTCCGGTTCGTGCCGACGATTCAAACTCAACCGAACGGTAGAAAATAATCGGATTCACAAAACTCATGTCAAAGCCGCGGTTGTTCTTATTGGTCCAAATCACCGACTCAAAGAAACCTAAATTCCAGCGATTGGTTACATTCAAACTCAGGTAATGACTGGCTGCAAACTTGGTTGCATACGTTCGGTCAACCGTAACTTCAGGACGAACATCTTTGAGCCAGGTGTAAATATTGGTGTATTTTATTTTCCAAAAAGTGGTATTCAATTTAAAATAAGGATACGGGCTGGCACCATCACCCAGCAATAAAGAACGGTATCCATCGCCTATGAAATTTTTACCGTAACCCAAATTGATGTTAATGAACTTACTGGGAGTATACGCTAAATTGGCTTCGGCCATAGGGAAATCATAAGCATCCGATTTGAAATCTTTGGCAATACCAATTCCCGGAATAATGGCCGGGTTACCGCCATCGGGTTTAATTGACTCGGCATAGCGATTGAAATAGTCGGCAAATCTTCCTTGGCTTTCGTAAATAGTAGTTGTAAAATTCAGGTCTTTGCCTAAACCTCCGTTGAACTGAACGCCACGGGTATTGATGTATGTATACTTGGCAACACTCGGATCACTTTTCCCAAATTGCAAATCAACAATCGGATTGAGTGTAAACCAATAGTCTTCGCCTTGAATTTCGACTAAATTCTCATTCCAAAATTTTCTGCCCCACCAGCCTTGTTTGTTTTTGGCCAGTTTTTGATTTTCTTCTTTGAGGTTGTAGTATTTGGCAACATCTGCATAGGCATAAGGCTTAGATGCTGTATGATTATTAGCCCCCAATTGATTCATTTCGTCATCAAATTGCGAATAATAGCTGTGTGAAAACGGAATGTTCAAATGACTTTCAAATTGCGGGTTTTCAAACTTTTTATAGGCAATATTTTCTAACTCAGATAATTGTTTGTTGTTAGGTTTATAGTTTTTGGACTCTTGATCTGCTTTTTCTTCTGCTTCTTTTTGCGCCTGCATTTCGGCAGCGCTTTGTAACGGAATCGCAATTTTCAAAGTATATTTGGCATAAGTAGCATTGCCGTTATAGGTTGCCGGTTTTATTTTGGGCAATTGTCCGAAGACTCTTTTACTCTCAGCAACTAAGGATTCTTCAATAGCATCAACATAGATTACTTTAAAGTTCCCTGTATCGGTTACTTCAAAAAGCACTATAACACTGCCTTTGTAATTATTCTGCTTCAAATGATCAGGCACTTTGAAATTGTTGTACACAAAATCCTGTACTTCATTGTAAAAACAAGTCTCAAGCACATGATGTTGCAACCCCTCGCAAGTCGGAAACACCGGAAACTTTTCCGTTTCTTTCAACACTTGGGCATTACCCATCCATCCTGCAAACAGCAACAATAAAAAAAAGGTAGTTTTTTTCATTTTTTTTGAAAAAGTAAAAATTAATAACTGCCTGTGGCGGTTTCTCCGTTGGCAATTGTTTTAGCAGCCGATGTACCTATTCTTTTCACGCCCAAGCGAATCATTTCCTGAGCTTCTTCATAAGTTCTGACACCGCCGGCAGCTTTTACCGGAAGCGGAGAAGCATTTTCAAGCATCATAATAATTGATGGAAAAGTGGCTCCGTTTGGCAACCCGTTTTCGGTTTTGTAAAATCCGGTAGATGATTTGACAAATACATTTTGGAAGCAATCTTCTTTGAAATTGGAAATGATTACATTTTTAATTAAGGCCGAAATCTGAATGATTTGCGCATCGGTCAATGCTGCAACTTCAATTATCCATTTGACAATTTTGTGGTTTTCAAGAGCCAAAAGAGTTCCGCTGTAGATTTCATTTTTAACCAAATCAATATCGCCTCTTTTGAATGCTTCATAATTGCATACAAAATCCAATTCATCAGCACCGTCTTCAATAGCTTGGGTAGCTTCGGCCAATTTTTGATCGAGTGAATCGGTTCCTTCAGGGAAAGAAATCACAGTCCCTATAAGCACTTTTGAATTAGCCTTTGTTATCATCTCTTTGGCTAAACGCACTTTGTCCGGTCTAATCATGATTAGTTTGAAACCTTCATCAATGGCTTCCTGAATAAATCCTTTGACAACTGTAGTATTATCATTTTCTGACAGGCCGCTTTGTTCGGCTGTTTTCAGATAAGTGGAATCGAGGTATTGCTTTATATTCATGCCATAAAAGTAAAAAAAAATCCCGATTAAAATCGGGACATTTATGATTCGTTGATTATCGGCGTTTCTTTAGTTTTTTCATCCAAAAAAAGATTCCTAAAGCAGTGGCGGCTCCTGCGGTGTTGGCCAACACATCCAAGACATCAGCATGGCGTGTGGTGGTGAAAGTTTCCTGCAAAAATTCGATTAGGATTCCGTAACCGAATGAAACCAGAAACACCTTAATTATTGGTTTTAGCTCAGTTGATGTATTCTTGGCCCAAACATAATGCCCCCAAAGAAAAGTGAAAACAAAATGAAAGGTAAAATGAACGTATTTATCAGCTTCAGAGACCGGAATATTAGGTAATTTTCCGAATTTGACCAAACACAAAAAAGCAATCAAAACCGTCCAGCTCAAGGCTAAAACGAAGATTGTTTTTTTAAGCACCAATAAGTTGTTTGTAAGCATCACTCGACAGCAATTCGTCAACCTCGGCAGTATTGCTGATTTTCACTTTAATCATCCAGCCTTTTCCGTAAGGATCTGAATTTACAGCTTCAGGTGTTCTTTCTAATTCATCATTAAACTCGATGATTTCACCGGACAATGGCAAGAACAAATCAGAAACTGTTTTTACAGCTTCTACTGTACCGAAAACTGAATCTTTATCCAAAGTTTGATCAAGAGTTTCTACTTCTACATATACAATATCGCCTAATTCTTTTTGTGCAAAATCAGTAATTCCTACTGTTGCAATATCGCCTTCAATTGAAACCCATTCGTGGTCTTTGGTGTACTTTAAGTTACTTGGTATGTTCATTAGTTTGTTGTATTTAATTTTCCCCAAAAGTATAATATCTACAGAGATTATTAAAAAGATTGGGTTAAAACTTTAGTTAATTTCCAAAATTATATCGCATCGTAAATCCGGTTCTGATGTTGGTCAATGGGAACGAGGTTGAAATTACCGGTTTTGAGAACGAATGATCATAGAAGAAGATAGCCGTCAGGTTTTTACTCAACGAATAATCAGCCGTTAGTTTAGCCGACCAAATGTTTTGTCCGCCACCCAACTGATTGTTGTTGTAATCAAGATATCTAACTATGGTTTTGTTATTTCTGAGTGAGAAATCAATTTTCACATTCAAGTCACTCTTGATAATTCCGGTTGGATTATCGGCCAATTTCGAAGAAAAAATAACGTCTTTGAAGCGATATCCTAACCCGACTATAAATTCTTTTCCTTGTACTTCGGTCAATAAGTTGTTATCAAAACTCATGGATAAGCTTCGGTCTTTTTTCATTTCGGCCAGGAACTTAAACGAGTTTTTCATCTCAAAATCAAATCGAATGAGCGGGTTAAATTGCTCCACCAAGTTGATGTTACCAATGACAATTTTGTTATAAACATTACCGGTATTCGGATCTATACCTCCCGGATTTTTGTCATAATCAAAATTAGATCGGAAAGAGTTAATGGTATACGAAGCGCGATAAGCATGCTGAATTGAGAAACGTTTAAAAGTATCTTTAAAGAACTTATAACGCATCAATCCGCTGTATTTTACATTCCAGTTCGGAATAGGAATATTTCTAAAAGCGTCTAACGAAATACTTTTAGCTCTCTCGCCCGCAGCCTCGTCCAGCTTGAATCCGGATGCATCGAACATTCCTATACCGCTACCGGTATAAGCTGCTAATAATGACGGAATCAAAACAGCCTGACTCGTTTTACCAAATCCGACAGGAAAACCATCAGCATCAGTAGGATATCCCGAACCACCGTAATATTGAGTTGCCAATCGGTTGGCAATGATGATACGGTTGTTTCTGAACTCATCAAAAGTTGAAGAACCATTTTCGTCACTTCGCTTAAACGACGATTTTAACATGATGGTAGATATTGCAAAATTACCGGTAGTATATGGCGATCTTGAATTATAATCAGAGGTTATTGGGTCTACGTCGTATTGTTCCGAATAGTTGCTGGCATAAGTTCTGTTGGCTGTAAAATCAATTTTAAAGTCGGGGAACAAATCCATATTGGCCGTAAAATCCAATGTTTTGGTTACAACTTGTGTATAGTTTTGGTTGAAATTCGGGTATTTAGTCAACCAACCTCTTTTAGCTGCTTCGAAACGAACATCATCCTGAGCACCGAATACAAACCCTAAAGATGGTTTTGTTGAACCGAAGAACCCTAAGCCGGGAAGGAATCCGGGCAATACCGTACCTTCATTTTGAGTATAATTTACCTGAATATTTTTAACACTGGTCAACACTCCTTTTAATCCGTCCAGAAAAACATTCGAGTTGGTTGCAGGCTGTACTCTTGTTGTAGTAATTTTTTCTCCCGGTTTTGGCAATGCTGCCGGTTTTGCCGGAGCCGTTTTTGGTTTTTTACCTAACCCAACGTATTTGTAGAATGTTTCCATGTTGAAAGTGGCATTCAACTTGTGGGAACTGGAGTTTTGTATAGTATTCCCCAAATTGTATTCAGTACCGTCAGTAGTCGTGATTGTTCTGAACTGCAACGAGGCACTTTGCCAGTTGTAATCACCGGTATAAGTATAAGTCGACTTTACAAAAGACAAAACCGGAATTTTATTAATCGGCAAATCATAATTTACCACAATTTGTTGGTTGTGTTGATTTGGCGTTCCGATGTTCCAAAAATCTGTCCACAAAGTATAACTGTCATCCGGAATATTTTGATCGTTCAAATAGCTTCTGACAATATTATGGGTAGCGGCCGTATAGTTTATTTTCAACGATTTTGTCAAATTATAATTAAATCCATACTGATAGTTAAACATATAGTTTCTTCTGAACAACGGATCGAGCGGCAACCCTACTACATCAACCTGCCTAAACTGCTGTCTGTTGTACTGTCTGATGATGTTGGTACTGAATGAAATATTACTTGGCAGGTAATTAAAATTAAAATCACTCAACATTTTCCAATAACTGCTTTTCTTGAAATACTTGGTGTTTTTAAACGGCTCGACTGCTTTTGGCTGGAATGCAAAGGCGTAATCAACCCCTGTACTTACCTGTTGATCCAAATAGCTTTCGATTTCGTAATTATGCTTTTCAACCTGGTTGTAAGAATACGACAAGGTTAAGTTCTCAGGATCATAAACATGCTGTTTTTGATCTTGTGCTCTTTCTTTTTTAACGCCGATAAAATTGATACTCTTTCTTTTGGTGTAATCAATCGCTCTGTCTTTAATATTTGCTCTTTCAGCACTGTTAGGTGTATTATCCAATAATTGTTGCAGTCTGATATCCTGATTAAAAGGATCATACTCAGGCGTAATGGTTTCTTCACCAATAGCATAGTTAAACGGCAAATTGATTCCCCATTTTTTAGGCAATAATTTACCCAAACTGATATTGGTTACTATATTGTACTGCTGAGTGTCTTCTCGACTTCTTTCCTGAGGACCTTGTTCTAAAGCTCCAAATCCAATAGTGCTCTTTCTTCCCGTTGCCGAGATATTGGCTAAGTCGGCTAAATTGGTATCCATGTTCAACACCGCTGCCATCCCGCCTTTGTTATTCATATCGGCCAAACGCAATTCGTTAAACCAAACTTCTCCTCTTATGGGATCGTTGTTGTTTCTGTTTCTTACCCCTACCATTAAAGTTCTTACCAATCCGAAATTAGGAGTTCCTTTTATGGCTAAACGCAATGGCCCTCTTGAAGTATTTGATGCCAATGACGGATCCAACTCAAAATCATCTTTGTAAAGTACCCCGTCAACAAAATCCGTTGAAGGCGCACTCATGGCTATTACCTTTAATTGCGTCAACAAAGAAGTAGGCAAATCTATTTCGTTAATTTCCGGCCAAATTTCGGTATCTGTTTTTGAAGAGAAAGGAGATACTTTCAATGGAATCTCAACTTCGTAATAGTTACTTGTGAAGTCATTCCCGAAACGGATAAAGGCTGACATTTGATTATCGGTCAACGGATTTGCGTCTCCTTTTAATGCTTCAGCGTGTAAAAACATTTTTAGTTTGTTGTACTGACGCATATCTACACTTACGTTTTTGAACACAGCTCTTGAATCTCCTTTTTCCAATCCGCCTTGAGAAATTCTCAATGATAACGATTGCTCATTTTGATTGATGATTTGTTGTCCGTTCGCTATTTGTTCACGAACCACACCCGGCGGTGTCACATAAGGAATAGGGTCTCTTTTAGAATTTTCCTGAATGTTAACCGAAAGCACATCTAAATTAGTATCGTCATCGGCAGGATTAGGGTCACTGGCTTGCAAACTATTGTCGTAACGTCTCCACTCGCCGCGCACTAAATCTAAAGCTCCGAAACGTACGGTGATAGGCTTCGTAAATCCGGTCATAAAGACTCTCATGAAACGGATAGAACGAAAATCAGAAATACTACCTATCGTTTTTTTCAGCGGAGTTGTTACCGGAATTTTGAACTGGATCCATTTTGCAGAACCTTCGTTTCCATTCTTCAACGGAATTTTATCTACCGGAACCACATCCGTAATAAAGTTGGTTCCTGCAGCCATGTTTGGTTTAATATCAATACCGTATTCATAATAAGCATTGACCGTATTCATGGTATTGTCTCGGTTTATATCTTCTACATCCGGAAGCGTTGTTGAACCGCGATTGGTATCTGAAACGCCAATGGGTGAGTTGCCTTCAACACCATTGTAATTTTTGTAACGATCAAACACACTCCCTGAGGTGTTTAAAAAATATTGGTAATTATCTCCTGCTGGATCGCTCAAAGCAGCATAACCCGCTTCAGGACCCGACAGTAATGCTCGTTCTCCGTCATCATTTACTCCATCAAAACCAACGTCCTGGGCAGTTCTGTTGGCGCCATCCGCATCAAACGCATAAATCAGTGATTGTGATGAAGGCACTTTACCCCAAACTGTTGGACTGGTTAGGGTTTGTGAGGTAACATCTTTAGGCAGTCCGTTTTCGTATTGTTTGCGTTCGTCTTTTAATATGTCCTCAGATATTTCCCCCAGATCAAAATAAATTTTTCCGGTATTGGTTGGATCAGCCTGTCCGTTTGGATCAGGGTCGGTGTAAGGATCTAATATCCAAAACTGAATGTATTCTACATTGCTTTGCTCAAAGTTGGTCGAATTAATTGGTCGTGTTATTCCACCAAAATTATCCTGAGGTGAAGCAAATCCGGATGGATTTAATCCTTCAGGATTGAAGTTATAAGGTCCTCTTTCGTTTGGATAATAAGTCAAATCGAGCGTATTGATAACTTGTGACTGACCGATAGGTACGTCCAAATTCGGGAATAACTCTTTGCTGAAAACCCTACGGGTGCTGTTCAACGACAAATCATCATCGGATATGTCTCCCGGTGTTTGTACATAAATGGTTGGATCAATACTGTACCAACTCAGTTTGGCACGTTTGTACCCATACGTTCTGTCGGCAGCTGTAGCTCCGAAATCATTGTAATCCAATCCCGACTGCCATTTTGGAACACTGGATAAACTCCAGGATAGCGCAGAACGCATATCAATTGTTGTTTGTGAGCCTTCAAAATCGTCTACGTAAACTGTAGATTCCCCTTTGAATCGGTCTTGTTTTGGCGTATCGGGTTTTAAGAATGCTATTTCACCGCGTAAAGAGAAGTTCGAAGGTACGTCGGTATCAACATTTGGTAATTTGTTTACCAATCTTGTCAAGAAAGGAACTTCGGTCGAATAAGCTCCGTTGAAACCAAAAATAGTATTGTTAACCGATTCTTGCCCGTAGTTTGATTTACTGGTAAAAGGTCTCTCGGTCATTTTTATTAATGTAGCCCCTAATAAGAATTTATCTGAGAATTTGTGTTCAACGTTAACTCCCATAAATCTTCTGGTTTGTTGACCAAAAGCTGAGTTGTTTTCTACCGAAACCTGAATCGGGGTGTTGGATGCCTGCAAAGACGGATCCAAAATCTGTACTCTACCGGCCTGATAATTGACGCTGTAATCGATTCCTTCCTGTAGCACTCTCCCTCCGGCAGTAACCACAACTGATCCTCGAGGCACATTGTAAGCTCCGATAGGAATCCCATCACCACCCATCGATTTGAATCGACCTTTTAATTGGAATTTATTTCTTGAGGCATCTTGTAAGGCGGCAGCTTGCGTTCTTCGGTACATTTCGCGGAACACATACTTGGCTTGGTTAGGGTTGAAGGTTGCCGTAGTAGCTATTTGATCGGCATCGTAATTTTCATAATAATCTTCAGTCGGAGTATTTTTTAATTTATCGAATAAATATTTACCAAAAGGTTCTACCGTTGTAAAGATTATTCTTCCGTTTTGTTGATCAACTGTCAATCCGGGTATGAAATCAAAAAAACCGTCTCCGCCTTCTTGCGGGTCGTTGTTGTAATTCAACTTATCAATACCAAATACTTTCAACAAAGCTGTTTCTGCTACGTTGGCAGGAAGTTGTAACGGTATATTTCCGGATGGATCTTTGTATGGGGTAATGTAATTTAACGGAGATGGGTCGGTATAAAGAATATTGAATTTAAAATCTTCTTTTTGCAACTGAAACGCTCCCGGAATTTGATAAATATTTTTCATCATCAAGTTCCAAACCGGTTTTTTTACGTTGGTCAGATTACTTTTCAACATCTTTAAAATCAAACTTTGTGACGACACGGTCTGATTTGACGGATTAGTATTGTCTACTACCGTAGCATCTACACCGTCTGTTCCAAATTCTCCTACCTGATACACTTTTTCTCCAATGGTATATTGATACGCCACAGCTAACACTTCATCATTTGCCAATCGTTGCTGCAATGAGATGTATCCCAATTGCGGATGAAAAGTAAACTCATTAGGAGATAATTTTCGGGCGTTTTCCAATTTTGAATAATCGGTACCCTCGTCAACTACGTTGTTGAATCCTATACTTGAAGTAACAATATCTCTCACCTCTGGTTTCAACAATCCTCCGCCGGTTGTGATTAGACCCGGATCGTATTTATTGTTGCTGTTATTAGTAGGGGTATCAACAGGAGTTCCCAGGAAAAAGTTATTGGCTGTTATCTCGGTCGGATTCACGGCAACTACTTGTTGATCGGTCAAGCCCGTTAATTGTGCTTCTCCCAAATCCTGAAGGGCAATAACATTTCTTAAATTGTTATTGGTATTGGTAACTCTGTTTTGTTTGTTGGTCACCCAAACCTCTATTCGGGTAATTTGTACCCTGCTGTCGATAAACGGGTATCTTCTTAAAGCTTCGTCGTATTTATTTCTGAAGTATTGTGATAAGAAAAAGTGTCGGTCATTATCATAATCCAAAGCAAACAATTCAAAGTCTTGTATGGTACCTCCACCTTGAGCGGTAACCGATTTTGTTTGTGATTTTTGTTCCGAAAATACTCCGGTAACGGTAGTTTTTCCAAACTGCAATTGGGCTTTGACCCCAAATAAACTCTGAGCACCACGAATTAATGAATTGGTCAGAGGCATGCTGACATTCCCGACCTCGATTTTTTGAATGATATCGTCTTCGGTGGGAGCGTATTCTAATTTGATAAGGTTTTGAAAAGCGAAAGTAGACTGCGTATCATAATTAGCATTTACGCTGAGTCGGGTTCCAACTTTTCCCATCAAGCTCATGCTGATTCTTTGGTTAAAATCGAAGGTAGTCTGCGCTCTGTTTCTTGGTGAAAAAGCCGGATTGTCTTGCTTGGTGTATCGCAATCCTAAATCCATTTCTACCGAACCTGTGGGTTTCACATCTATAGTATTTCCTCCAAAAATAGTTTCAAAGAAACCGGAATTCACATAATATCTCGGCAATAAATCTTTTTTCGCAGCTTCACTTCCATCCTTTTTTCCGTCAATGGCATCTGATTTTTTCTTGAAATACTCGCGCATTGACTCGCGCAAAACCAACTCTTCGTATTCTTTTGGCGTTAAAATTATGGGGTAATTAATATTAAATCCTTCAAAAGTGCTCGAATAAATATAACGGTTTGTTGCCGGGTCGTAGGTGTAGGCATTGACGATGCTGTTTGGATTTTTGATTTCAACCTTCCCTTTTGAATATCCTGTACTGTCAACAACTGTTGTATTTACCTGTGCAGAAACCGACGCACCAAGCAATAACACTAAAACAAATAGTGCTCTTCTGAAGTTTAAAAATAATTTTTTCGCGTATAGTGTTTCCAAGAATTATAAGTTTTTTAATGCCTGTTTGATAATAGTTTCAACTGTTGCTTCTGGATTGTCTTTAATAATCTTATCCACCACCTTTTCTGCATTTTTTCTGATATAACCCAAAACCTCCAAAGCAGATAACGATTCTTCTCGATTAATATTGTGTTGTGAGAGGGATATTTCGTCTAAATCATAGATTTTTAACACTTTGTCTTTCAAGTCAAGTATGACGCGTTGTGCTGTTTTCCCTCCGATACCTTTGATGGATTGTATAGTTCCTACATCACCACTGCCTATAGCTTGTATGATTTGTTTCGGATCTAAAGAAGACAACATGGTTCTGGCAATACCGGCTCCTATTCCTGACACTGATAACAAAAGTCTGAACAACTCCCGTTCTGATTTTTCGGCAAAACCAAACAGCGAATGAGCATCTTCTTTGATTTGAAGATGTGTAAACAACTTTACAAAATCGGTACTGGGAAGTAAGGAAAACGTGTGCAGTGATATATTGATATGATAGCCAACACCATTGCAGTCAATAACTACCTCTGTAGGCGATTTTTCAACTAATTTTCCTTGAATATGTGCTATCATTTTATCCGAAATCTAATTCCAAATATAGCAAAATTCTTTAACTGACAAAGTCTGTGTGCCATATCTGTTCAATATTACCCCAACTAGGAGTTCATCATTTTTTTCCTTTTCTCTTTTTCTTGTGCATCAACCACTGCCACGGCTACCATATTGACCATTTCTTCAACACTTGCACCCAATTGAAATATGTGTACGGCCTTCTCCATTCCGAGCATAATTGGCCCTACCGAATCAACTTTATAGAGCTCTTTCAAAAGTTTATAGGTAATATTCGCAGCTTCCAAATTCGGGAAGATTAAAGTATTAACTTTTTTTCCTGCTAATTTAGAAAATGGAAACTTCGCTTTAAGCATTTCAGGATTCAGGGCAAAATCGGTTTGGATTTCTCCATCAACGATTAAATCAGGGTAGTGTTCATGCAAATACGAAACCGCCTGACGCACTTTGGAAGCACTCTCATAAGAAGAAGATCCAAAATTAGAAAAAGAAACCATGGCAATCACCGGCTCAATACCGAACATTCGGGTTGTTTTGGCCGTCATCAATGCAATTTTTGCCAGTTCATCGGCGGTTGGGTTCGGATTAATTGCGGTGTCAGATAAAAACATAGGACCGCGATTAGTCATCATCATATTGGTAGTAGCAATCAGGGTAACTCCCGGAGCTTTTCCAATCAGTTGCATCAAAGGTTTTACCGTTGAAGGATAGCTTCTGGAGTAGCCCGAAACCATAGCATCCGCATCGCCCTCATTTACCATCATAGCAGCAAAATAGTTACGCTCGCGCATCCAACGTTGTGCATCTAACTGAGAAATTCCTCTGCGCTGACGAGCTGTCCAATAAATTTCTCCGTATTTCAATCGGCGCTCATCTTCTTCTTTTGTTTTCGGATCTATAATTGGAACTTCGGCATCAAACCCTAATTCTTCTTTGAGTTCTAAAATCAACTCTCTGTTTCCAAGAAGAATTGGTCGGGCAATGCCTTCTTCGTATGCAATTTGAGCCGCTTTCAATACGTCTAAATGGTCTGCTTCCGCAAAAACCACTCGTTTTGGATCGGTTTTGGCACGATTGGTAAGCAAACGCACCATTTTATTATCGGAACCTAAACGTTCCAGTAATTCTTCTTCATATTTATCCCAATCGGTTATTGGGTTTAATGCTACGCCCGAATTCATAGCGGCTTTGGCTACGGCAGGAGCAACCACAGCAATCAATCTCGGATCAAATGGTTTGGGAATGATATAATCTTTTCCGAAATTCAAGCGGGTTTCCCCGTAAGCAATATTTACTTGTTCGGGAACCGGTGCTTTTGCCAATTCGGCCAGCGCATGCACTGCGGCCATTTTCATTTCTTCATTGATTTTTGTGGCTCTGACATCAAGAGCTCCACGGAAAATATAAGGAAACCCAAGTACATTATTCACCTGATTAGGATGATCCGAACGGCCGGTAGCCATGATAATATCTTCACGGGTATTTATGGCTAAATCATAATCTATCTCGGGTATGGGATTAGCCATAGCAAAAACAATGGGGTTTTGGGCCATCCCTAAGAGCATTTCGGGGGTTAGTATGTTACCCGCTGACAGCCCGAGAAAAACATCGGCACCAAGTAGTGCTTCCTGAAGTGAAATTCCGGGTTTACCGTAAGTGTATTTTTTTTGGAGATCGGATAAATCAGTGCGGTCTTTTGAAAGAACCCCGTCTTTATCAAACATGATGATATTTTCGGCTTTTACTCCCAATAACATGTATAAATTGGCACATGCCAAAGCGGCTGAACCGGCACCGGAAACCACAACCTTAACATCTATTGTTTTTTTCTTGGCCAACTCTAAAGCATTCAGCAAGGCTGCCGAAGAAATGATTGCTGTTCCGTGTTGGTCGTCATGCATCACCGGAATATTCAATTCTTCTACAAGACGTCTTTCTATTTCAAAAGACTCGGGAGCTTTGATATCTTCTAAGTTAATTCCGCCAAATGTTGGAGCAATATTTTTTACTGTTTGGATAAACGTTTCTATGTCTTTAGCATCAACTTCAATGTCAAACACATCGATATCTGCAAAAATTTTAAAAAGCAGCGCTTTCCCTTCCATTACCGGTTTTGAAGCCTCCGGACCTATATCTCCTAACCCCAAGACAGCCGTTCCGTTAGTAATTACAGCAACCAAATTTCCTTTGGACGTATATTTATAAACGTTATTTACATCTTTGGCAATTTCCAAACAAGGCTCTGCCACTCCGGGTGAATATGCCAATGACAAATCGCGTTGCGTTGCATATTTTTTGGTAGGCACCACTTTAATTTTGCCGGGGGTTGGTTTGGCGTGGTATAAAAGTGCTTCTCTTCGTTTACTGTATTTGTTCATTTTGCTTTTTTTATTCTGACTTACAAAGGTAGAAGACTGGCTGTAATATTGAAATATTTAATGATTTCTTTTTAAACATCAGATGGGTTTCAAAAAATCGATATTTCGTTTCAGTCCAGACAATTTTGTTCGTTTGAGTGGTGAGTTAGTAAATACTTTATCAAAAGTTTCCTGAGTAATTTCTTCCCAATCCTTTTTGGTGTAGGAAAGCAACTCGGGATAAGGGCTGAAAAGAGGTTCACTGTGCGCTTTTGAAAATTTATTCCAAGGGCATACATCTTGGCAAACATCGCAACCAAACATCCAATCATCAAGTTTGTCTTTCATTTCCTGAGGCAGATTATCCTGCAGTTCTATCGTAAAATAGGAGATACATTTACTGCCGTCAACCACATAGGGTGCAACTATGGCTTGGGTTGGGCACGCATCAATACAAGCGGTACAGGAACCACAATGATTGGTAGTGGGATGGTCATATTCTAAATCCAAATCAACAATCAACTCGGCGATGAAGTAAAAAGAGCCTACCTGTTGGGTCAGTAAGTTACTGTTCTTCCCTATCCAACCCAAACCGCTTTTAGCAGCCCAGGCTTTATCCATTACCGGAGCAAAATCTACAAAAGCTCTTCCGTATACGTCTCCAATTTCAGCTTTGATGTAATTGAGCAGTTTTTTTACTTTCTTCTTGATGACGTTATGGTAATCTTTCCCGTAGGCGTATTTAGAAATTTTGTAACTGTCTTTGATTTGCTCTTGAGGCGGATAGTAATTGAGTAATAAAGAGATCACGCTTTTAGAGCCTTCGACCAAGAGTGTCGGATCCAATCGCTTATCGAAATACTCTTCCATAAAACTCATTTCTCCCTGAAAATTTTGGTTTAACCAATATTCTAATCGTGGAGCTTCCTCCTCCAAAAATCCGGCTTTGGAAATACCACAAGACAAAAAACCGAGGCGTTTGGCTTCGGTTTTGATGAGTTTCGAATATTTTTCTTTATTAGAATTCATGCTAAAATGGGATATCTTTAATCAGCAGCAAACACTTTGGGTAATTCCTTGATTCTTTAATCTTAGAACAGTCCGCCTTGAATATTGGCTCTGATTTTACCCAAATGATTATAAGCTTTTTCGGTGACTTCGCGACCACGCGGAGTTCTTATGATAAAACCCTCTTGTATCAAAAACGGCTCATATACTTCCTCAATGGTTTCTCCGCTTTCGGAAACTGCTGTTGCTAAAGTTGATAATCCGACCGGTCCTCCTTTGAATTTATCAATAATGGTATTCAAAATTTTGTTATCCATTTCATCTAAGCCATGTGCATCAACATGCAAGGCCTTTAGTGAAAAACGAGCAATCTCGATATCGATTCTACCGTTTCCTTTTATTTGGGCAAAATCTCGCACTCGACGCAACAATGCATTGGCGATGCGCGGTGTACCCCGACTTCTTCCTGCAATTTCAATAGCAGCTTCCATACTGATGGGCATTTTTAAAATGCCGGAACTGCGTTGTACTATAGTAGTCAAAAGTTCGGTATTGTAATACTGTAATCGACTTTGAATACCGAAACGAGCACGCATGGGAGCTGTTAGCAAGCCCGAGCGTGTCGTGGCTCCTACCAAGGTAAACGGATTAAGATTTATTTGAACCGAACGCGCATTGGGTCCGGATTCAATCATAATATCAATTTTAAAGTCCTCCATTGCCGAGTACAAATACTCCTCTACTACTGGACTCAAGCGATGAATCTCATCTATAAATAAAACATCTCTTTCTTCTAAGTTGGTTAGTAAACCGGCCAAATCACCGGGCTTATCCAAAACCGGACCGGAAGTAATTTTAATACCAACACCCAATTCATTAGCCAAAATATTAGCCAAAGTAGTTTTACCCAATCCTGGTGGGCCGTGAAACAACGTATGGTCTAGAGCCTCGTTGCGAAGATTAGCCGCCTCCACAAAAACTTTGAGATTTTCCAAGACCTGATCCTGACCCGTAAAATCGTCAAAAGACAAGGGTCTTAGCTTTTTTTCTAAGTCGAGCTCATCCGGATTATAACTGGAATTGGTGGGATTAAGATTTTCATTCATACCACAAATATATGATAAAGTTTTGCGTGAGTTTTTCGAAATATACAAAAAAAGAAAACGGGTGAGGTATCGCAAATAAAAAAGCCCTTCTGTGAGGAAAGGCTTTTTTATATTGTTTAAAAAAAAGGATTAGTGATGTAAAACTTCTTCACCTTCTTTCATTGGTACGTTTTGAGGAACAAAATCTTCATCATGACCTGGTTTGCTGTAATCATAAGGCCATCTGTGTACTTCAGGGATTTCTCCAGGCCAGTTTCCGTGGATGTGTTCAATTGGAGCAGTCCATTCTAATGTATTTGATTTCCATGGATTTTGAACTGTTCTTTTCCCGTAGAAAATGCTGCTGAAGAAGTTGTATAAGAACACCAATTGGAATGCACCTCCTACTAAAGCAAATGTAGTAATAATAACATTTACATTTTGTAATTCGTCAAATAACGGGAAGTTTGTATTGGTGTAATATCTTCTTGGTAAACCGGCCATACCGATAAAGTGCATTGGGAAGAATACCCCGTAAGCACAAACTGCAGTCACCCAGAAGTGAACATATCCTAAGTTTTTGTTCAACATTCTTCCGAACATTCTAGGGAACCAGTGGTAGATTCCGGCAAACATTCCGTAAAGTGCTGAGATACCCATTACTAAGTGGAAGTGTGCTACAACGAAGTAAGTATCGTGAACATTAATATCCAGAGTACTGTCTCCTAAAATAAGACCTGTCAAACCACCGGTGATGAAAGTAGAAACCAATCCGATAGAGAATAACATGGCAGGATTTAACTGCAAGTTACCTTTCCACAAAGTCGTTATATAGTTGAAGGCTTTCACCGCTGATGGAATCGCAATCAACAAAGTAGTGAAAGTAAATACCGATCCTAAGAACGGGTTCATACCAGAGATAAACATATGGTGACCCCAAACTATAGTAGATAAGAATGCAATAGCAATAATTGACATAATCATCGCTCTGTATCCAAAGATTGGTTTACGAGAGTTAGTAGCAATAATTTCGGAGGTAATACCTAAAGCCGGTAATAATACGATGTAAACTTCAGGGTGACCCAAGAACCAAAACAAGTGTTCAAACAATACCGGTGAACCGCCTTGGTAATGTAAAACCTCTCCAGCAATATAAATATCAGACAGGAAGAACGATGTTCCGAAACTTCTATCCATAATCAACATCAATGCAGCTGATAATAATACCGGGAAGGAAATTACCCCGATAATAGCCGTAATGAAGAAAGCCCAAATAGTAAGCGGCAATCTCGTCATCGACATACCTTTAGTTCTTAAGTTGATTACCGTAACAATGTAGTTCAATGAACCTAATAATGACGAAGCGATAAAGATAGCCATAGACACCAACCACAAAGTCATACCGGTACCAGAACCTGAAATAGCTTGTGGCAAGGCACTTAAAGGCGGATAAATAGTCCAACCAGCTGAAGCGGGCCCTGATTCTACAAATAGTGAAATAACCATAACCACACTCGATAGGAAGAATAACCAATAAGAAACCATATTCAGAAAACCGGAAGCCATATCGCGTGCTCCAATCTGCAACGGAATCAACAAGTTACTAAAGGTTCCACTCAATCCTGCTGTCAATACGAAGAATACCATGATGGTTCCGTGGATGGTAACTAACGCCAAATAGGTTTCGTTATTCATAACTCCGCCCGGAGCCATTCTTTCACCAAGGAAAAAGCTGAAAATTTTGAAAGATTCTTCAGGCCAAGCCAATTGCATTCTGAAAAGCATTGACATCCCAACACCAATAACTCCCATAATGATACCGGTAATCAAATATTGTTTTGATATCATTTTGTGGTCAATACTAAAAATGTACTTAGTAATGAATGTGTCTTTATGGTGGTGTTCGTGTGCGTCGTGACCGTGATCGTGGTTGTGAGCTTCTGCTGACATATAGGTTAACTTTTAAGTTTTTTAATATTATTTCGTTTCTGCTTGAGCAACTACTGTACTATCGGTACCTTTTGCTGAAGTTGTGTCTTTTGAAGTGGCTGGTTTTTCAGCAGCTTTGGCTTCAGCTGCAGCTGTTTTGACAGCCTGAACGATGGTCTTTGGAGAATTCTCTTTCAACCATGCTTGGTATTCTTCTGGAGTATCTACTACTACTTTCATTTGCATGTTGTAGTGGGAAGCTCCACAGATTTTGTTACACAATAACAAATAATCAAAGGTATAAGGATCAAGAGCCGGTTGACCGCTGGCAACTAAAGCTTCACTCTTTTTAGCTCTGATAGCATTAATGCGAGCTACTTTTTCAACCATAGCCGGTTTTTCTCTCATCTCAGCAGTAGTCATTGTTGGGATAAATGAAAACTGAGTTACCATACCCGGCACACAGTTCATTTGAGCTCTGAAGTGAGGCATGTAAGCAGAGTGCAATACGTCTTGAGAACGCATTTTAAAAATCACTCTTTTTCCTTTGGGGATGTGTAATTCAGAAGAAGTGAAATCATCCTGAGCATTTGGGTCAGATAAATCAACTCCTAGGTTGTTAGCCCCGTCAATGTATCTCACATTGGCTTTTCCTAAAACATCATCGGCACCTGAATATCTGGCTTCCCATTTGAATTGTTGTGCATAAAGTTCGATTACAATTGCATCTTCTTTATCTTTTTCGCTTACAAACATGATGTTAGTCCAAGCGTACAATCCGTAAAGGATTAAACCTGCCAAAACAATTGCCGGAATAATACTCCAGATAAATTCCAAACGGTTGTTGTCAGCAAAGTATAGTGCTTTTTGCCCTTCTTTACCTCTGTATTTGAAGGCAAAATAGTGTAACAAAGCTTGTGTAACGGTTTGAACAAAAAAGATTAGAACCAAAGTGATGACCATCAAATTATCGATTTGCGGTCCGTGTGCCGAAGCAGAATCACCGATTAAAGGGAACTTGCTGTAATTTAATAGACAGTAAATAGTAGTAAGATAAATAAAGCCCAGGAAACCAAACATCAGGTAACCATTCACTTTATTGTCGTTATCATTAGCAATCTGCGTGTTATTCACATTTCCACCAACTTGAGTTAAGTCGAATATTTTAGTTAACTGCCATAAGGCAACTGCCAATAAAACTACAACTATAAGTACCAAAAGAGTTGTCATTTGTTTTTTACTTTAAATATTAATAATGAAAATGTTTACTTTCTTCGATAAACGGATTGCGTTTTGGTACCAACGGTGCTTTAGTTAAAGCTGTGAATACTACAAAAATGAATAACCCTAAGAAGAATAATACTGATGCGATTTCCGGAACACCTATGAACCATTGGTCACCAACCGTTGCCGGCATAATCATGTTGAAGAAATCAACATAGTGACCGAATAATATGATGATACCTGCCATCACAATAATCCAGAATATACGTTTGAAATCGGTATTGATTAACAACAAAATCGGAAGGATGAAGTTCATGACAAAAGCTCCCCAGAATGTTATAGGATACATATCAATTCTCGTTTTGAAATATGTAACTTCTTCCGGAATGTTAGAATACCAGATCAACATAAATTGAGAGAACCAAAGGTAAGTCCAGAATACGCTGATACCAAACATGAATTTTGATAAATCGTGAATATGACTTGAATTTACTACTTCTAAATAGCCTTTCGATTTCAAGTAGATTGTTACCAATTGAATAACTGTTATACCACTTACAAAGAAGCTGGCGAATACATACCAACCAAAAAGTGTACTGAACCAGTGTGGATCGAATGACATAATCCAATCCCAAGACATGATAGATTCTGAAACAATAAAGAATACTAAAAATGCCGCTGACATTTTGAAGTTCTTTTTGTAGAATGAGTTGTCACTAGCGTCATCTTGTGCCAAACAATTTTTTCTGGATAAATGTCTGTATAAATTCCATCCGGCAATAAATACTGCGGCTCTGATAATCCAAAACGGGAAATTCAAATATCCAGATTTTCCGGCAATCATGTGATCATAATTGGCACTTCCTTTGGTTGTAACCCCATCGGCCATCCAAACAAATAAATGATTAAAATGCAATCCGGATAAAACCAAAATGATGAAGAAAATTATAGACCCCGGAAGTAAATAAGAAGTTACGCCCTGCATGACTCTGAACAATACCGGAGACCATCCTGCCTGTGACACTTGTTGAATAGCATAAAATGCAAGAGCACCCAAAGCAATCAACATGAAGAAGATACAAGCTACATATAAAGCAGCCCATGGCTTATTTTGTAATTGATGAAAAACGTGTTCAACATGTTCTTTATGTTCTGCATCGGCTTTGGCGTCGTGTTTTTCAACTGCATGAGCATTGTGCCCGCCTTCATGCCCATGGCTTTCTGAAGCAAGTATTGTTTCTACGTCCTGAATAGATTTTGGAGCGGTTAGAAAACCATAACCAATTCCCAATACTCCAACGAGCATTAAGACGAAAGAAAAAGTTTTTAATTTACTTGAAAAGGTATACATATCTATAACAATCAGTTTGTTTTACAATTATAATTTGCTCTTAAGTTCCATAACGTAAGAAGCAACCATCCATCTTTCTTCTTGGCTCAATTGATTAGCATATGAACCCATTGAATTCAAACCGTAAGTTTGCACATGGAAAACACTTCCTTCATTAATTTGTCTGTCTTTGTAACTAGGTACACCCAAGAATTTTTGTTGTTTAACCAACTTACCTTGACCATCACCGGCAGTCCCGTGACAAATAGCACAATAGATATCAAAAAGCTCCTGAGCTTTTTTCATGTCTACTTTAGTTGAATCCAAAGGAGATTTTAAATTGGCAGCTTTAACAGCTAGCAAAGCTTCCGGTGTATCCGGATATTCATAAGGCACGAAACCTCTTTTTATTGAACCGTTTGGTGGCAACTGACCTTCTTTTCCTTTTAATCCTGTTGGCGAGTTGAAAGCATCAGATTCTGAATAGGTTTCATAAGCCACAGATTCATACATGTTGGGCATGTACTGGTAATTGGGTTTCGAATTATCTTTGCAAGATGAAAAGGAAACAATGATACCTGTTACTACTGCTATTTTAAGTAAACTTTTCATATCTGTTATTAATGCTTATCAATTACTTTAACTTCTACTGCACCTGTAGCCTCGAAAAATTTCACTAATTCGGCTTCATTATCATTAACAGAAACTTCCATTAAGAAATGGTCATCAGTAGTTCTTACATCCGGGTTTTCAGCTTGTTTGAATGGCCATAATTTACTTCTCATGTAAAAAGTAATTACCATTAAGTGCGCTGCAAAAAATACCGTCATCTCAAACATTACCGGAATAAATGCCGGCATATTTTGATAGTAGGCAAAACTGGGTTTTCCACCTATATCCTGTGGCCAATCCTGAATCATGATATAATTCATCATGGTAGTGGCAACGGATAAACCTATACATCCGTAAATGAATGCACAAATGGCTAAACGTGTCGGTGCAATACCCATAGCTTTATCCAAACCGTGAACCGGGAATGGAGTAAAGACTTCTTCAATGTGATGATGAGCGGCTCTGGTTTTGTGAACTGCATCCATCAATACATCATCATCATTGTATATAGCGTGTATAACTTTATTACTACTCATAGCAATTATTAATGTTTATCTGAATGATTATGACCTTCTAATTCTCTTTGTCTTTTGTAGTTTTCTCCCGAAGATTTCAAGATTGTTTTAACCTCTGCCTGAGCAATTACCGGGAATGTTCTGGCGTATAAAAGGAATAATACAAAGAAGAAACCAATGGTACCGATGAAGATTCCGATATCAATGAAAGTAGGTTGGAACATCGTCCATGATGACGGAAGATAATCTCTGTGCAATGAAGTCACGATGATTACGAAACGCTCAAACCACATACCGATATTTACCACAATTGATATAACGAAAGAGAACATAATACTGGTTCTCAATTTTTTGAACCACATGAATTGAGGAGAGAACACATTGCAAGTCATCATTGACCAGTAAGCCCACCAGTAAGGACCAGTCGCTCTGTTCAAGAAAGCGTATTGCTCATATTCTACTCCTGAGTACCAAGCCACAAACAACTCGGTGATGTAAGCTACCCCTACAATTGAACCGGTAATCATGATAATGATGTTCATCAATTCAATGTGTTGAATGGTAATGTATGCTTCCAGGTTGGACACTTTTCTCATGATGATTAAAAGTGTGTTTACCATGGCAAATCCAGAGAATACCGCTCCGGCAACGAAGTATGGAGGGAAAATCGTAGTATGCCATCCCGGAATTACGGAAGTAGCAAAGTCGAAGGATACAATAGTGTGTACAGAAAGTACAAGAGGTGTTGCTAAACCGGCTAATACAAGAGATACCTCTTCGAAACGTTGCCAGTCTTTAGCTCTTCCACTCCATCCGAAAGACAGAATAGAATAAATTCTTTTAGTAAAAGGAGTTACGGCACGGTCTCTTAGCATTGCGAAATCCGGCAATAAACCAGTCCACCAGAAAACAAGGGAAACTGAAAGATACGTCGAAATTGCAAACACGTCCCAAAGCAATGGTGAGTTAAAGTTCACCCACAATGAACCAAACTGGTTTGGAATAGGTACTACCCAGTACGCCAACCAAGGACGACCCATGTGAATGATTGGGAATAAACCTGCCTGAACTACCGAGAAAATAGTCATGGCTTCCGCAGAACGGTTGATGGCCATTCTCCATCGTTGACGGAATAATAATAATACCGCTGAGATTAGTGTTCCGGCGTGCCCGATACCTACCCACCAAACGAAGTTAGTGATATCCCAAGCCCAACCAACAGTTTTGTTTAATCCCCAAGATCCGATACCGGTAGATATAGTATACACTATACATCCAATTCCCCAAAGGAAAGCTATTAATGCGATAGAAAATACAGTCCACCACTGTTTATTGGCTCTTCCTTCTACTGGAGCAGCTACATCTACAGTTACATCGTGATATGTTTTATCACCTATAACTAAGGGTTTTCTAATGGGTGCTTCGTAATGAGACGACATAATCCTTTATATTGTTTCTTAATTAATTACTTATTTAAATACTAGGTATTTCTAACTTTAACGTGGTAGAATACATTTGGTTTAGTACCAACGTGCTCCAACAAATGATACATTCTCTTATCTTCGGCCAATTTGGCTACTTTGCTTTCTTTGTTGTTTACGTCACCGAAAACCATAGCGCCTGTTGTACAAGCAGAAGAACAAGCTGTTTGGAATTCATCCACATTAACTTCTCTTCCTTCACGTTTAGCCGTTAAGATGGTTAATTGTGTTTTTTGAATACACATAGAACATTTCTCCATAACTCCGCGAGAACGAACATTTACATCTGGATTAACCACCATACGACCTAAATCGTCATTCATGTGGAAATCAAACTCATCGTTATTGTTGTACAAGAACCAGTTGAAACGACGCACTTTATAAGGACAGTTGTTAGCACAGTAACGAGTACCTACACAACGGTTATAAGCCATTTGGTTTTGACCTTGACGACCGTGAGATGTTGCTGCCACAGGACAAACGGTTTCACATGGTGCGTGGTTACAGTGTTGACACATTACCGGTTGGAAAGCCACCTGAGGATTGTCAGCTGGGTTCTCCATTTGTCCGAATCCGCCTAATGAACCTTTGTCACCAAACAAACCATTGAAGCTTTCTTTTTTCTCGTTGTCTTCAGCAAAAGTGTCTTGAGAAGAATAGTATCTGTCGATACGCAACCAGTGCATATCGCGACTTCTTCTTACTTCTGATTTACCAACAACCGGAACGTTATTTTCAGCATGACAGGCAATCACACAAGCACCACATCCGGTACATGCATTCAAGTCGATTGACAAGTTGAAGTGGTGACCAACCGAACGATCGAACGATTCCCATAAATCAACTTTAGTTGCTTCAACTTCTTTATGGTCTAAAGATACCATTGGCACTTCATTCCACTCTTTGCTGTCTTTTGTATTGAATATTGTTAAAGTAGTTTCTTTAATAATATCACCTCTACCCATTAAGGTTTTTTGTGATTGCACACAAGCAAACTCATATTCACCGTTGGCTTTAGCGATAGATGCTGATTGAACATTATTAAAGTTTGTATAGAAGGCGTAGGCGTTAACACCTACTTGCATTTCTTCTTTTAAGGCTGCTTTTTTACCATAACCTAAAGCCAAACCAAGTGTCCCAACTGCTTGTCCTGGTTGAACAATAACAGGCACATCCATTTTGGTTCCGTTTACAGTAAGAGTAGCTATACTTCCGTTAAGACCACCATTAGCAACTATTTTATTTTCTAATCCTAATTTTTTAGCATCAGCAGGGGCAACGGTTACATAGTTATCCCAAGAGACTCTGGTAATCGGATCCGGAAACTCTTGCAACCAAGGGTTATTAGCTTGCTGACCATCACCTAAACCAGTTTTGGTATACAACACTAATTCAAAACCGTTTGCTCCTTTAGATGAAGCCAAAGCATTAGCGGCAGCCGAATAATCAACTGAACCGGCAGAAGCTCCCGAAGGAGTACCTACTACAACACCATCGTGAACCGCTTTATTCCAAGTTGTTCCGGCAGTATATGCAGCAGCATTAGCTTTGATATAATCATAGAAAGAAACTCCGTTTCCATTCCAAGACAGTAAGGCCTCTTGGAACTGTTTTGAACTAAACAACGGACGGATGGTTGGTTGTACTACAGAATAAGTCCCTTTAGTCAACATTAAATCGTTCCATGACTCTAAATAATGAGGAGCCGGAACGGCTATATTAGTAATCGAAGCCGTTTCATCTTCTCTCAAAGAGAACGCCACCGATAATTTTACTTTCTTCAATCCGCTCACAAACTTAGCACTGTCTGCCAAAGTGTAAACCGGATTTACACCGCTCATGATTAACGTGTGAACACTTCCTGCGTTCATATCAGCAATCAACTGAGCCACTTTTTCATTAGACCCTTTTCTGATTTGACGGGTACCGATAGTAGAAAATGCCTCACTACCTAGAGCCTGATTGATGGCCAAAACCAATAGCTGCGCATTTTTATCCTGGATACCGGAAACCAAAAGACCTTTTGAACCGGCTGCTTTCAATTGTTGTGCTGCCTTTACCACTACATCTTCGTTAGCTACTTTACCCGAAGCTACCGAAGCACCTGTAATGATACTGTATATTTTAATCAAAGCTTGTTTTTGATTGGCAACTGTCATTGGCACACGCTTATCAGCTGCTGCACCAGACAATGTCATATTCGCCTCAAACTGATAGTGTTTTGACATTTTTCCGGCTTGTGGAATTCTTCCCTGAGCATAACCCGAGTCGAAACCACCACCTTGCCAATCTCCTAAGAAATCAGCATCCAATGAAACTATAGTATTCGCTTTTGAAAAATCATAATCAACTAAAGCTCTTTCACCATAAACTGCTTCGAACGCATCTAAAGCCGCTGACTCAGAAACCGAATCATACACTATATGCTTAGCGGTTGGATTTTTCGCGATGAACTCAGCAATCAATTTTTCAGTTGAAGGACTGGCCAAAGTTCCGGTAAGCAAAACAACCTGACCTCCTTTAGCTTTTGCATCGGCTAAACTGGCTTTGATTTTCAAATCAGCTTCCTGCCAATTGGCGTCTTTCTGAGCAATCTTAGTTACTTTCAAACGCATGCTGTCATACAACGACAATACCGAAGCGTGAACTCTGGCATTGGCCGCAAACTTAGCACCGGCTATAGTATTGTTTTCAATTTTAATCGGACGTCCTTCACGTGTTTTTACCAACAGGTTGGCAAAATCAAAACCGTCAAACATAGTAGTTGCATAATAATCAGCAACGCCCGGAATGATTTGTTCCGGTTGTAAAACGTAAGGAATTGATTTATGTACCGGACCTTCACAGGCAGCTAAAGTAGCAGCAGCTGTACTGAATCCAACGTATTTCAAGAAATCACGACGAGTTGTTGAAGAAGAAGATAATGATTCTTTATCGGATAAGAAATCCTCAGTCGGAATAGGTTCCACGAATTCATTATTTCTAAGCGTCTCAACAATAGAGCTATTTTCGTTTAGCTCCTCAACACTTTTCCAGTATTTTTTGTTCGATGACATCGTATATAAATATTAGCTTCTTAATAATTTTATTAGTAGTGACACTTACCACATTCTAAACCTCCCATTTGCGCAGCAGTCAACTTGTCTACACCGTATTTTTTAGAAAGTTCTTCGTGAATTTTAGTATAGTATGCATTGCCTTCCATTTTAACATCGGTCTCACGGTGACATTTAATACACCAACCCATAGTTAAAGGAGCAAATTGTTTTTGAATTTCGTAAGTCTGAACCGGACCGTGACATTTTTGACACTCTATACCGGCAACCGTTACGTGTTGCGAGTGGTTGAAATAAGCAAAGTCAGGCAAGTTGTGGATACGAACCCATTTTACCGGTTTAGTTTTTCCGGTATATTTAGTACCATCCCAGCCTACAGCATCATATAATTTTTTGATTTCTCCATCATAAAATGCTTTTGAATGCTCAGGAGTAGCAGTAGTATCTGATACCTCTGAAATGTTTTTGTGACAGTTCATACAAACATTCAACGAAGGAATACCTGCATTTTTACTTACTCTTGCTGCAGAGTGACAGTATTTACAATCGATACCGTTACTTCCGGCGTGAATTCTGTGCGAATAATGAATTGGCTGAATTGGCTCATAATCCTGATCCACCCCTACCTGCATCATCCATCCGTATACAAAGTAACCACTTGCCAACAACAAGAAAATTGAAGTTACCAATACCAAAAATTGATTCTTGGCAAACGCTTTCCAAATTGGCAATCCAGGCTCCTTATCAGCCACTTCAATCCCATTAGCTTTAGCGACTTTAGTCAACACATTATTCACAAAGAACAACATGATAACCAACATCAACATCACTAATGATAAAGCTCCTAAAATCACATTATTAGAAATTCCATCCTCTTTTACCTGCCCACCTTTCCCATCAGGAGTAACACCTACTGCCGCCACCGGCTCAGGTTTTTTCTCATCGGTGTAAGCTATGATGTTATCAATATCTTGCTTAGACAATTGAGGAAACGCCGTCATCACTGCTTTGTTGTTTTCATTAAACAACTTAACAGCTGTCGCATCACCAGCTTTGATCATAGCTGAACTGTTCGCAACCCAACTATAAAGCCATTCCTTGGTATGACGCGCAGACACACCTCTCAAGGCCGGACCGGTCATTTTTTTATCCAAAGCGTGACAAGCCGCACAGTTTGCATTAAACAAAGCTTTTCCCGCTACTGCATCGCCTCCACCAGTTGCAGCCGGGGCAGCAGGAGCTGATGCAGAATCAGCTGCCGGAGCAGCTGGAGTAGCATTTTGAGATAATGAAGTTAAGGAGAATGTTAGCGCTAGAGCTAAGCTGAAGAATATTTTCCTTGAAATCGAATTATGGTTACCCACCTTTTTCATATAATAAAATGATTATCGACTAATGTTGGCACGGTTTTTCATGAGTTAAAAATCAATTAAAAACCCGCTCTTTGTTAAAAACTTGCACAAAAATACGACTTATGAACTATTCTCAAAACCTTAAATATATCTTAAAGACCAATTTATATTAATTCTAAATAGCGTTTAGGCTTTTGTTTAATTTATTAAGTTTTACATTTGTATAAAAATCAAACTCTTATGAACCATTTATCCCAAATCAGGCTCTTTACAACCCTATTTTTACTCCTTTTTTTATCGCAAAAATTGGTTGCACAAGACGGAAAAATTAACATTTCTCAAGACCCTAAGTTTGAACAGTTGCTCAACGAAAAAAGAAAAATCAACAGTTCAATTACCATTAATGACCGGTATAAAATTCAGATTTTCAATGGAGATAGTGAAAATTCCAAAAAAACACTGATGGATTTTAAAAAAGCCAACAAAGACATGGATGCCACCATCGTTTTCAGCACTCCGATGTATAAGGTTTGGGTAGGGAATTTTAAAACGAGAATCGAAGCCGAGAAGAACTTAAGCGACTTGAAAAAGAAATATCCCAATGCCTTTTTAATTAAACCCAATAAATAAAAAAAGTCCCGAATGATTCGGGACTTTTTTGTTGGTATTATTTTAATTTTTTCTTCACTTCTACTTCTTGGAAAGCTTCTATGATATCTAATTGTTCAATGTCATTGTAGTTCTTAATCTGCATACCACAATCGTAACCTTTGGAAACTTCTTTAACATCATCTTTGAATCGTTTCAGCGTAGCCAATTCACCCGTGTAAATCACCACTCCTTCACGAATTAAGCGGATTTTAGAGTTTCTGAAAATTTTACCGTCAGTAACCATACATCCGGCAATCGTCCCCACTTTAGACACTTTGAAAATTTCGCGAATCTCTGCAGTTCCGGTAATTTCCTCTTTCATTTCCGGAGACAACATACCTTCCATCGCATCTTTCAAATCATTGATAGCATCGTAAATAATCGAGTAACTTCTGATATCAATTTCTTCTTTCATGGCCAATTGACGGGCATTACCGGCAGGACGAACATTAAATCCAATGATGATGGCATCAGAAGCTGATGCTAGCATAACATCCGTTTCGGTAATTGCACCTACTCCTTTGTGAATAATATTGATTTGAATTTCTTCAGTTGACAATTTAGAAAACTCACTTGATAATGCTTCAACCGAACCATCTACGTCACCTTTAAGGATAATGTTCAATTCTTTAAACTGACCTAAAGCAATACGGCGTCCAATCTCGGCCAAAGTAATGTGGCGTTGTGTTCTCACCGATTGTTCACGCAACAACTGTGTACGTTTAGCAGCAATTTGTTTCGCCTCTCTTTCGTCTTCAAATACATTGAATTTATCACCAGCTGTTGGCGCACCATCTAAACCTAATATTGAAATTGGAGTTGATGGTCCAGCCTCTTTCACATTATGTCCTCTTTCATCGTGCATTGCTTTTACCTTACCGTGGTTTTTACCCGCTAATACGTAATCTCCAACGCGCAACGTTCCTGATTGGACCAAAATTGTTGACACATATCCTCTACCTTTGTCTAATTGTGCTTCTACAACCGTTCCGACAGCAGGTTTATTTGGATTGGCTTTTAAGTCTAATATTTCAGCTTCAAGCAATACTTTTTCTAATAATTCTTTAACTCCGGTTCCTTTTTTGGCAGAGATATCGTGTGATTGGTATTTACCACCCCAGTCTTCTACCAATAAATTCATACCGGCTAATTTTTCCTTGATTTTTTCCGGATTAGCACCTTGCTTGTCAATTTTATTGATAGCAAAAATCATAGGAACACCAGCAGCTTGAGCGTGACTGATGGCCTCTTTGGTTTGAGGCATGATATCATCGTCGGCCGCAACCACAATAATGGCAATATCGGTAACCTGAGCCCCACGAGCACGCATAGCGGTAAACGCTTCGTGACCTGGTGTATCAAGGAAGGTTATTTTTTGACCATTGTCCAAGGTTACTGCGTAAGCTCCAATGTGCTGTGTAATTCCTCCCGATTCACCGGCTATTACGTTTTCCTTACGAATGTAATCTAACAAGGATGTCTTACCGTGATCAACGTGACCCATTACAGTTACAATTGGCGCTCGGGTTACCATATCTTCCGGACGGTCTTCAACCACCTCCAGATTCTCTTCTATATCGGTAGTAATAAATTCTACTTCATAACCAAATTCATCAGCAACAATAGAAAGGGTTTCTGCATCTAACCTTTGATTCATGGTAACCATGATACCAAGAGACATACAAGTTCCGATTACTTTGGTAATAGGCACATCCATCATGGTAGCAATTTCACCTACGGTAACAAATTCGGTTACTTTCAATACTTTGCTTCCTTCTTCCAAAGCCTGCATTTCTTCTTCCGTTCTTTGACGGTGCGAATCACGCTTATCTCTTCTGTATTTGGCTGCTTTAGATTTGTTTCCTTTTCCTTGAAGTCTTTCTAAAGTTTCTTTGATTTGATTTTTAACCTCTTCTTCTGTAGGCTCAACTTTTTGAACTATAGCAGGACGTGCTCCTTTTTGGAACCCTCCCTTGTTTCCTCCAGATTTGGTAGGTCCGAAAGCATTAGCCCCTCCACCACCACCGCTGATGGCCGGTTTTCCGCCTTCACCTGGTTTACCCGGAATTCTTTTTCGTTTGTTTTTGTTCGCGTTATTGGCTCCTTGTCCGGCATTTGCTCCGGCATTTGCTCCGGCACCCGGAGTAGCCGATTTATTGGCGTCTTTCTTAAACTCTTCTTTTTTCTTTTTAGGCTTGTTGAACTGAGACAAATCTATAACTTGACCGGTCAAAGTAGCACCTGATAATTTTTGGTATTGTGTTGTGATGGTTTCATCCTGAGAGGTTTCAACAGCCGGAGTTTCTTTAACTGTCGGAGTTTTTTCTTTAGGAACGCTTGCTACCGCAGGAGCTTCTTCTTGTTTCTCAACAACTTTAGGTGTTTCTGCCGGAGGTATAGCTGCAGGAGTGGTTTTCGGTTCTAAGTCGATTTTACCAACCTGTTTAGGACCAACAACCACAGCTTTGGCTTTGACCACCTCTAATCGCTGACGCTCTTCCTCTGCTTTACGCTTGTCTTCAATTTCTTTTTCTCTTTCTAATCGAAGCGCTTCTTTTTCTTTTCTGATTTCTTCACTTACGCCTTTAGAAGCTTCTTTGTTGCCTTTGTCACCGGCAAATTGACCACAAAGAATAGTATACACATCATCGGAAATTTTTGTGTTAGGACTTGCCTCAATAGCAATCCCTCTATCTTTAAGATAATCCACAGCTCTTTCCAAAGAAATATTTAATTCCCTTAAAACTTTATTAATTCTAATATTTCCTTCAGACATAAAATCTTTTTAATGTTATCTAATTTTGGCGAAAGCTTAGTCTTCAAACTCTTCTTTCAATATTTTTATTACTTCTAAAATTGTTTCCTCTTCCAAGTCTGTTCTTCTCACTAAATCGGCCACATCTTGATTCAGGACGCTTCTGGCGGTATCTAAACCGATTTTGGCAAATTCATCAATTACCCATCCGTCGATTTCATCTGAGAACTCTGTTAATTCAACATCATCTTCCTCAACAGCACTTCCTTCTCTGATTACGTCCAATTCATACCCTGTCAACAAACCGGCCAATTTAATATTGTGTCCGCCTCGACCGATGGCCTTGGAAACTTCTTCTAATTTCAGGAACACTTCGGCTCTTTTTTTCTCCTCGTCAATTTTTACCGAAGATACTTTGGCAGGGCTTAAGGCTCTGGTGATGTACAGTTGGATGTTATTGGTATAATTGATTACATCAATATTTTCATTCCCTAACTCGCGAACGATTCCGTGAATACGGGAACCTTTCATACCAACACAAGCTCCAACCGGATCAATTCTGTCATCATACGAATCTACGGCTACTTTTGCTTTTTCACCCGGAATACGTACTACTTTTTTAATCATAATCAAACCGTCAAACACTTCCGGAATCTCTTGTTCGAACAATTTTTCCAGGAATTTATCTGCCGTTCTCGACATGATGATTTGCGGCTTATTTCCTTTCAATTCTACGCTCTCGATGATTCCGCGAACATTGTCTCCTTTACGAAAAAAGTCAGACGGAATTTGTTTTTCTTTCGGCAACACGATTTCGTTTCCTTCATCATCCACCAAAATTACAACTCTTGGGCGAACATGATGTACCTCGGCTGTATAAATTTCACCGATTAAATCTTTAAATTGTTTGTAAAGATTGGTGTTATCATGTTCGTGAATTTTAGAAATCAGATTTTGACGCAAGGCCAAAATAGCTCTTCTACCTAAATCTATAAGTTTTACTTCTTCTGAAACTTCTTCACCGATTTCGAAATCGGGCTCAATTTTTCGGGCTTCAGTAAGGGTAATCTCTTCGTTTTCTAAATCTAAATCATCATCGGCAACAACGATTCTTCTTCTCCAAATCTCCATATCACCTTTATCAGGATTGATAATGATGTCAAAATTATCATCAGAACCGTATTTCTTTTTTAATGCGTTTCTAAAAACATCCTCCAAAATCGCCATAAGCGTTACTCGATCAATAAGTTTATCGTCTTTAAACTCTGAAAATGATTCGATTAATGCAATATTTTCCATGCCAAATTTTAATTAAATATTATAATAACAATTGCTTCTTTTATTTCCGAATAAGGAATCTCTCGTCGGTGTTCTACGGTTTCTTTCCCTTTTCCTATTTTTTTAGGCTCTCTGGTTGTCCAGAAAAGCACTATACCATCGTCTGAAGCCGATTCCAATGTCGCTTCTATAGTTTCAACAGCTGTTTTTACCCTAAGGGTTCTGCCAATATTTTTTTTGTATTGTCGGATTAATTTAAGCGGAGTCGACACGCCGGCTGAAGCCACTTCTAAAGAATAATCCTGTTCTTCACGATCCAAATTGTTTTCGATAAAACGACTGATATCGATACAATCCTGCAAATTCACACCTGCATCACCGTCCAAAGTTACGGTAATTTTGTAACTATCTGAAATACTTAAATCTACCAAAAACAATGAAGGGTTATTTTTTAATCCTTCTTCTAATAAATGAGCGACTTTTTCTTTAAATATCATAGTTTGTATAAAAAGAGGGAAGCACAGCTTCCCTCATTATTTAATTTGAATGGTAAATAACGGGGCAAATATAGTGATTTTTTTATAAATCAAAAATTCATTGCGGTATCAAAAAAAAATAATACCTTTATTGTGTTAAAATTACAACCCAAAATTCACTTTTTATATTATGAAAAAAATCTTAGTCCCAACAGACTTTTCAGAACATGCAGGGTACGCTTTAAAAGTTGCCGCACAAATCGCCAGAAAAAACGGCGGAGAAATTTTCCTTCTTCATATGTTAGAATTACCTCATCAAGCGAGTGACGCCGTAGGTACTGGTCACGATTTGCCGGAAATCATGCTTTTCAAAAACGCTGCCATCAACAAGCTGGAAGATTTAATGGATGATGAAAGTTTGGCCGACTTAAAAGTTTCCGAAATCATACAATTCGAATTAGCCTTTGACGGAATCATGAATATCAGCAAAAAAAATGATGTTGACCTGATTGTAATGGGATCTCACGGCGCTAGTGGTTTCAAAGAAATGTTTATTGGTTCTAACGCAGAAAAAGTGGTTCGCAATTCCGACATACCGGTGCTGATTATCAAAAAAGAAGCCGGTGATTTTGAAGTAAACAAATTTGTATTCGCCTCTGATTTTGCAGATGAAATAAAAAAACCGTTTGCTAAAGTAGTAGAGTTTGCCAATAAATTTGAAGCCGAATTGCATTTAGTAATGATTAATACTCCCAGCAGCTTCAAACCCACTCACATTGCACAAGAAATCATGAAGAATTTTATTTCTGGATTTGCCATAAACAAGTATTCTACTCACATTTACAATGATGTTAATGTAGAAAGCGGAGTGTTGAACTTTACCAACACCATAGATGCTGACTTAATAGGAATGTGCACACATGGCAGAAAAGGACTTTCTCATTTCTTCAACGGAAGTGTGAGCGAAGATTTGGTAAACCACGCAGTAAGACCGGTTGTGACTTTCAAAATTTAAATACAGCCATATTAATAAAAAAGCCTCTCCAATGGAGAGGCTTTTTTGTGCATTGTTTTTTTTATCAGGAAACACCTAAAAACAAAAAATCCCGCTTTAAGCGGGACTCGTTGTTGGTCTACTAGGACTCGAACCTAGAAAGACGGCACCAAAAACCGTAGTGTTACCATTACACCATAGACCAATTTTGCTGAATGCGAGTGCAAATTTAGAACAAAATTTAATTTACACAAACAAATAAAGAAAAAAATTAAAAACTCTCCTCAATTTTTCTTCGCCAAGACACATAAGAAACTTGTAGTTAATCCGTTATCAATTTGAGAAAAATTTGTTAATGCGCGTTTACTTGCGTCAAAAAAAATAGTTTCTTTGTAGCATCAAAACAAAACCCTTTCATTTCATACGTATATGATGAATTTCAACTTCAATAAATGGAACACCATCATGGGATGGGTTGCATTTACCATTGCTTTAATCACATATTCTTTAACGGTTGAGCCTACCATGAGTTTTTGGGATTGTGGCGAATACATTGCTACCGCTGCCAAACTGGAAGTTGGACACCCACCAGGAGCTCCGTTGTTTCAAATTCTAGGCGCTTTCTTCGCTATGTTTGCTACCAGCAAAGAAACGATAGCTTTGATGGTAAACATGATGTCGGTATTCTCAAGTGCCTTCACCATTTTGTTTATGTTTTGGTCTTCATCTATCATATTAAAAAAGATAGTCGCCTCATACACTGAAGTTGACGAGAACAAAGCCATAGTAATCTTGGGAAGTTCTTTTGTAGGAGCTTTAACTTTTACTTTCTCGGACAGTTTTTGGTTCAACGCGGTTGAGGCCGAAGTTTATGCCATGGCTTCTTTATTTATTGCATTGTTATTTTGGTTGGGTTTACGTTGGGAACAAGACATGCATAGCCCCAGAGGAAATCGATGGCTGTTATTGATTTCGCTATTGGTCGGCCTTTCCTTCGGAGTTCACTTTATGGCATTATTGACTATACCAGCCATTGGCTTTTTGTATTTCTTTAAAAACTACAAAAAAATCACCATCAAAAACTTCTTGTTAGCCAACGTAATCATAGTTGCCGTTTTATTGTTCATATTCAAACTATTGTTGCCTTACACTTTGGCTTTCTTTGGTAAAATGGAAATCTTTATGGTAAACAGTTTTGGCTTACCATTCAATTCGGGAACCATTTTCTCTGCTTTATTGATGATTGCCACTTTTTATTACGGATTAAAATACACCAAAGAAAAAGGACACCCCTTATTCAACACTATACTGTTGTGCATTCTTTTTGTTTTGATTGGTTTTTCGACTTGGATGATGTTACCGATTCGCGCCAATGCCAATGTGGTTATCAACGAAAACAAGCCTTCTGATGCCGCCGAAGTTTTAGCCTATTACAACCGTGAACAATATGGTGTTAATCCTTTGTTCTACGGACCTCAATACACTGATACTTTTGCCGGCTTAGACAAAGACCAACCGTATTTAGACAAAGCGCCCAACTACGAAAGAGATTATAAAACCGGGAAATATGTCATTGTAAACAATTACAAAAACGCGGAACAAAATACTGATGACAATCAAAAAGCCATACTTCCGCGACTTTGGAGTACGGATCATATTGACAATTACGTTCAATTTACCGGTGTTCCTAAATTTAAACTAAACCAAGACTATCCTTATGAGGATGATTTGGCACAATACGGCGTTGATATCGATAGCCTAAGCGAAGAACAAGTGGGCCAAGCCGTAGGGCAATTAAAAGAAGAAATGCAGAAAAATATCAATGAATTTCTGAACGCTTACAATCAGAAAAAAATTGACAACGAGGATTACATTGCATTCCTGAAAAAATACAGCGATTATTTAATCGTTGAAAAACCATCCACTTGGGACAACCTGAGTTTCATGATTGAATACCAATTCGGATACATGTACGGCAGGTATTTGCTTTGGAATTTCGTTGGAAGACAAAACGACATCCAAGGAAAATACGACAATCTGGATGGCAACTGGATTAGTGGCATACCATTCATCGATCAAGTCCACCTCGGTAAAGGAACTCAGGAAAATCTTCCTGATGATGTTAAAGCCAACAAAGGTCGCAACGTATATTACTTCTTACCATTCATTATCGGAATCATAGGCCTTTTATATCACGCTCAAAGAGATTTAAAAAGTTTCTATGTTTTACTGGTTTTGTTTTTATTTACCGGTTTAGCCCTAAAAATTTACCTCAACGAAAGGCCTTTTGAACCCAGAGAAAGAGATTATGCTTTAGTAGGTTCATTCTATGTGTTTGCCATTTGGGTCGGATTTGGAGTGTTTGCTATTTATGAAATTGTCACCGATTATGTAAAATCAAAACTGGTTGGCCCGTTGGTTATTGGAGCGTGTCTTTTGGCATCGCCGATACTTATGGCTTCCCAAAACTGGGACGATCACAGCAGAGCCAACAAATACACGTCGATTGCTATGGCCAAAAATTATCTGGAATCCTGTGACCAAAATGCAATACTCTTTACCATTGGCGATAATGATACCTTCCCGCTTTGGTACGCTCAGGAAATAGAGGGGATAAGAACGGATATTAAAATTGTAAACACTCAGTTGTTCATGACCGATTGGTACATTGACCAAATGAAATTTAAAACTTATAAATCCGATGGGTTGCCTATTTCATTCAAGCACAACGAATACGTGGGAGACAAATTAGACTATGTCTTGCACTATCCTAAGACTGACGCCCGTTGGGACTTAAAAGATTTCATCGCCTTCATCAAAAATCCGAAATCAACCATAGAGGCACAAAATGGTCAAACCATTCACTTCTATCCGACAAACAAAATCAGAATTCCGATAGACAAAAATGCAGTCATCAAGAACAAAGTTGTAAACCCTAAATACAACGACTCCATTGTTCCGTATATCGATTTGGAGATTAAAGGAAGTGCTATTTATAAAAACCGATTGATGATGTTGGATGTTTTGGCAAATAACAACTGGAAACGTCCTATCTATTTTACCGGAGGCAGTTTCGGAGACGATGATTACTTGTGGATGAAAGATTATTTGCAATTAGACGGTTTAGTGTACAAATTAGTACCGGTTAAAACCCCAATCGACAAAGAAAACCCATACGACATGGGCGACATTGACAGCGAAAAAATGTATAATCTGGTGATGAACTGGAGTTGGGGCAACGGCGATTTGACGACCATTTATCACGATCCTGAAACCCGCAAAAACAGTATTTCCTACCGTACCAACATGGCCCGTTTAATGGAAAAACTGATTAATGAAGGTAAAAAAGAAAAAGCAAAAAAAATCATAGAGTTGGCCTTAACCAAAATGCCGATGGACTACTATGGATATTATACCATGGTGGAGCCTTTTGCCAGCGGTTATTACGAAATAGGTGAAAAAGCAAAAGCCCGTGAATTATTGGAACGATTGATGACAAAATACAAGCAAAACCTAACTTATTTTGCCGGCATACAGCCTTCAATTCAAAACGGTATTGCTACGGATATCATTACAGATATTGAGCGTTACAGAAGCTTATTAATCGTAATGAAAGACCGTGGAGACCTAGAGTTTTACAACAAAAATAAGCCAACGTTCAACGCATTTGTACAACGTTTTGAACGCTTCGGAAGAGATAAAGAATAGTTTATTTGAAAATTTAAAGATGTGCCAATTTGAAGATTCTTATTGGCACATTTTTTTTATATTTAACCTATGAGTTTTTGGGTCAAAACAAATCGTTTCATCAAATTGTTGTTTCCGAATTACACTTGGGATATTCCCAACACGGAAAACAAAGTCTTCCTGACTTTTGACGATGGTCCTTTACCCGAAATTACCGAATGGGTTTTGGAACAATTAAGGTTGTACAACGCCAAAGCTACCTTCTTCTGCATAGGCAACAACATTGAAAAATACCCCGACATTTTTCAAAAAATAATTACCGAAGACCATGCAATCGGCAATCACACCTTCAATCATTTAAAGGGCTGGAAAACTAACAACGACACCTATCTTGAAAACATCAAGAAGTGTTCGGGGATTATAAATAAATTTTCAGAAGGCAGCCAGCAGAAAACAAAAGACAATCACAATTCTGAACTGTTCAGGCCTCCTTATGGAAAAATCAAATCTTCTCAGTCGAGAATTTTGCGTCGAATGGGTTATCGCATTATTATGTGGGACGTCATCAGCATGGATTTTGATCAAACCATATCTGAAGAAAAATGTCTTGAAAATGTACTGAAAAATGTTACCTCGGGAAGCGTTATTGTTTTCCACGACAGTATAAAGGCGGAGCAAAACCTGCGGTATGTTTTGCCTAAAACCTTAGCCTACTTGAAAGAAAAGGGGTTTGTTTGTGCCAAAATTGACTAAAGTTGTTCCTGAACCAAACTGATAATTGTGTTGGCATCCAGTTCACCGGACTGTCTCCATACCATTTGGCCATCTTTGTAAATCATCAGCGTTGGCAAACCTTTGATGCGAAGTGCATCAGCCAACTCCTGATTTTTATCTACATCAATTTTGATCACTTTTGCTTTATCACCAAGCGCCGCTGCCACATCTCTGATGACAGGATGCATGGAAACCGAAGATTCATTCCACTCTGTGTAAAAATCAATTAACACAGGTACTTGAGCATTGATTAATTCTCCAAATTTTGACATAAAACCAAAATGTTTTTACTTTCTTTTTATCGCTTAAAAGAAACATTAAAGCACAAATGTAGCATTTTTAACTAATTATGCTACATTATTCCCTTTTTTTAGTTCAAAAACCGTGATTTCGGGCCAGATTCCGACTCTTCCGGGATAAGCATGAAAACCAAAGCCTCGGTTTACATATACATAACGACCAAATTCTTTATACAATCCGGCCCATTGTTTGTAAACGTATTCTACCGGACTCCATTTGATAATCCCCGGAATTTCAATACCAAACTGAAAACCGTGAGTGTGTCCGGAAAGGGTCAAATGGAAATTTTTTGGGTGTGTTTTAACTTCATATTCCCAATGACTTGGGTCGTGGCTCATCAGGATTTTGAAATCTTCGGGCTTTAAATTTTCTGATGCTTTGTTGATGTCACCGGCTTGTTTGAAATTATGCCCCCAGTTTTCAACCCCAACCAATACAATTTCATCGTTACCTTTTTTGATTTTTACATTTTCATTCAGTAATAACTGAAATCCTATCTGACCATACAAATCTTTGATGGCCTGAAAATTATCATCTTTGGCCTGTTGTGAAGGCCAGCTCACATATTCACCGTAATCGTGATTGCCCAAAACCGAAAATTTTCCGTATTCATGCTTGTCTATCTTGTTAAAAGTCTCAATCCACGGATGCATTTCTTTGGCGTGTGTGTTTACAATATCTCCGGTAAACAACATCATGTCGGTTTTTTGTTGGTTGACCAAATCAATGGCATACTCAATCTTTTCGGGGTCGTCAAAACTCCCGCTGTGCACGTCTGAAATTTGAGTAATGGTGAATCCGTCAAAAGCATCAGGCAAATCGGGAAAAAACAGTGTTTGTCGTATTACCTTGTAGTTGTATTTGCCTTTGGTCATTCCATAAACCAATCCCATAAACGGAATTGAAGCAATTCCTAAAGCAATTTGACTGACAAACTTTCGCCTTTCGGGCAAAAAATCACCATTGTTATTGTCGCCCATAAAATATGTCACCGAACCCGAAACTACTCTGAAAACATCTTCCAACAATAGGAAAAAAGTCAATATGAGTTTCGGAATCAACACTAATAAAAGTAATCCCAGAGTAAAGAGTGTGGTTTTGGTTTGTCCTACGCTGCGGTCAAACTGTGTAAACTGATAGGCAATGAATACAATTACGGCTAAAGAAATCAGCTGATACAGGTATAAAACCCATCTGATTTTGGTAACAGTTTTAAATGCCTGAAATGCATAAAATTCTATTACAGAAACTATTACAATAAAAATAACCCAACGAATCATCGATTTAATTTTTTAACAAATTAACGAAGAAAGCACAACTCCATTTTAGCTTTTGGATAATTTTAACTTTAGTCCAATAAAAAAGACCGGTAAAGTAATTTACCGGTCTTTCATTTCAATCACATTTTGCTTGACTTCTCTTCTATGAAAAAGAGTTATTTTTTTGCTGGTGTTGCCGGAGTTGCAGCTTCTGCTTTTTTCTCTTCTTTGGCTTTTTTCATAACTTTTTTAGTAGCTTTTACCTCTTTTACTTCTTTCACTTCTTTTGCAGGAGCTTGAGCAGCTTTAGCAGGTTCTTTTTGTTGAGCGTTTACCATTACAGTTGTTCCTAAAACCAAAGCGGCTAACATTAATACTTTTTTCATGATGTTTAAATTTTAAATTAAATATTATTTACACACCAAAAGTATAACCACTAAATGAAGATAAAATGAAGATTAAGGAATACCCGAAATTTTAACTTTTAATTAAACCTTTTTCCCGATATGGAAGACAAATTCAAAAGCACTCCCCTTTTGCGGAGCAGCAGTAACAACAACATCAATCTGATGAAAATCGGCAATGCTCTTGACTATTGCCAAACCGAGTCCCTGGCCTTCTTTGTTGATATTGAGTCGTGTAAACCTGTTAAAAATTTCAGCTGTTTGCTCCTGTGTCATGCCACAACCATTGTCTTGAACTGTAATCGCATACTGTGAATTGGTCTTGACATCAGTTATTGTAATTGTTCCTTTGGGTTCGGTAAATTTTACCGCGTTGGCAATTACATTATAAAACATGATGTGAATCAGCGTTTTGTTCCCGGCGAAATGATAATGTTCGTTCAGGTTGATACTGAAATCAATTTCTTTTTCATCAATCCGATCTTGTAGTTCTTCCCTGATGTCTTCCAGTACACTCCTGCAATCAATCCGTTCATCCGAAACGTACTGATTGTTTTCTATACGGGAAATAAGCAAAAGGTTGTTGATAATCTTTTTGAGCAAATCTAATGTCTTTAGTGAACTTACAATCTTGTTGACCGCTTCTTCATCTAACGATTCATTTTGAATCAAATTTTCAAAGCGATTTTTTAACAAAGCGATGGGCGACAATAACTCGTGTGACACGTTGGCTATAAATTGTTTTTCTATACTGAATAGCTCCTGAATACGCTTCATCATTTGGTTCAACACCTCATCCAATTCCCGAAAATCAGTTGAGTGTGATTTTATCACGGTGTAATTGAACTTTTCGGGTTCATTAACGTGTCTTATTTTTTGATTGATAATTTGATGAAACGGTTTCAACAAATATTCGATAAACACAGCATCCACCAAAAAAGTAAATACAATTACAATGCTCAGGACAATTAAAATAAACACCCTAATGGCAAGAGTCAGATCTTTTATTTCACTAAGACTGCTGCCTATCTCAAGTTTATAATTGGTGTTTTCGTATACAAAATCATAATACAGAACCCGGTAATCACTCTGTTCCCCTTCTATGATACGTGCTTCATTCTTAAAATAGGAATTTTTGTTTTTGGGTATTTCTTTGGCCTGATAAAGTTGTAAAAACTCATTATGGAGAGTGGAAAAACTGGCAAAAGTCTCGGTTGCGTCATTTCGACTCAAAAAATCATTGATTTCCTCTTTGTCCAGATGTTCAATGAATTTTTCTTTTTTTTCAAGCAGCGTTTTATCAATACGTTTATAAACTACTTTCTCTATAAGAATTGGCAACGACAACCAAATCGCCAAAATAATTAAAAACCGCGTTAAGGCATTGAAAATAGTAAGTTGGTGCTTGATTCTCATGTTACATATTTATGCGATAACCAACATTTCTGACGGTTTCAAACCAATCGATTTCAGCAAATTTCTCTAATTTCTTTCTCAGATTTCTGACATGAACATCAATAAAATTAGAATCCGAATTCAATTCCAAAATATCACCCCAGATGTGTTCTGTCAACTGCAGTCTTGTTATGACACGATTTTTATTTAGCACCAAATACTGAAAAATATCAAATTCTTTCTTGGTCAAATTGATAATCTGATCATCAAAAGTCACCCGATAATCCTGCAACTGAATTTTAAAATTATGTATTTCTATTTCGTTGGTCGTGATGCCATGGGTTCTTCGGATGACCGCGAACAAACGGGCTCCTAATTCGGTCAGTGCAAAAGGTTTGGTCAAATAATCGTCAGCGCCCAGTTGTAGTCCGTCAATTTTATCATTGAGTTCACCCCGGGCTGTTATTACAATAACTGCCGTTTTGGATTGCTTTTTTCTAATGTCTTTTAGAATGTCAAATCCGTCACCGTCGGGTAATCCTAAATCCAACAACATCGCGTCGTAATCGTTTACCCCTATTTCTTCCAGCGCTTGTGCCCGGTTCGATACCCATTTACACAAATATCCGCTTTTAGTTAAAAAATCAACTATCTCTTTCGCTAACTCCTGATAATCTTCAACAAGCAATACATTCATAAGTTGTAATAAAAACCTAAAGTAAATATAAGCAAAAAGCCGGCAAATCCCTTCACCGGCTTTTCAAAATTAACAATCAATAAAAACTAAACTGTAATCCCTCTCTTTTAACAGACCCAAAATTAAAACAGTAAAATGAAGACAAAATGAAGTTTTAATTTTTAAAGAGAATTTAACGAATTTTTGAACCTACCCGCATCCCAGCAAAAAAGCCGATAAAACTATCGGCTTTTACAAAACAATCTAACTATAACCTTTTTCGTAAAGACTATTTTTGAACTGTAGCCGCCGGTTTTACAGCAGCTGCTTTTCGATGCATTTTTTTAGCTTTTCGGTGTTTTCTCTCAACATTTGTTTTTACCTCTTTAGTGGTAGCTTTTTTGGTGATGGTATTTGCATTTACCATAACACTAGTGCCCAAAAGCACGGCCAATAACATTACGACTCTTTTCATGATTTCTAAATTTTTGAATTAATAATCTCTTTTAGTGAAGTAAAATTAGCTCTGTAAAATGAAGTCAAAATGAAGAAAGACACGTTTTAAAAAGTTTAACTTTCCTTTAGGTTTTTACCAAATGGTAAGCTTCAAATTGCTATTTTTACAATCTTATAAAAATTTGTTTCATGTCACAAAAACGTCTTTTTCTACTCGATGCTTATGCCTTAATTTTTCGTGGATATTATGCCTTTATCAAAAATCCACGCATCAATTCCAAAGGTATGGATACTTCCGCCATCATGGGATTCATGAATTCACTGATGGATGTCATCAAACGTGAAAAACCCGACCATTTGGCCGTAGCTTTTGACAAAGGCGGCAGCGATTACCGTTACGAAATGTATCAAGAGTACAAAGCTCATCGTGACGAAACCCCCGAAGCCATTAAAATTGCCGTTCCTTATATACAGGAATTACTCAAAGCCATGCACATTCCCATCATGGAGAAAGCCGGTTATGAAGCGGATGATTTGATTGGTACTTTAGCCAAGCAGGCGGAAAAAGAAGGTTATCAGGTGTTCATGGTAACTCCCGACAAAGACTTTGCCCAATTGGTTTCTGAAAATATTTTCATGTACAAACCGGCCCGTATGGGCAACGATATAGAAATTTGGGGCATTCCTGAAGTATTGGAAAAATTTGAAGTCGAAAATCCACTGCAAGTTATCGACTTCCTGGGAATGATGGGGGATTCTGCCGATAACATTCCGGGGTTTCCGGGTGTAGGCGAAGTGACTGCCAAAAAACTACTGAAAGAATTCGGATCTATGGAAAATCTTTTGGAAAACACCGATAAACTGAAAGGTGCGCTGAAAGATAAAATAGAAAACAATAAAGAACTGGGAATCCTGTCTAAAAAACTGGCGACCATACTTTTGGATTGTCCTGTTACTTTCGATGCTACCGATTTTGAACTGTCCAAACCTGATGTAGAAAAAACCGATGCTCTATTTCAGGAGCTGGAATTCCGTCAGATGAAAGCTCAGTTCGACAAACTTTTCGGAACCGGAAAAGACTACGACGAAATTGACAGCAATGGCAACGGAACTGAGACAGAAGCAACCGAAACGAAAAAGAAAACGCCTGCCAAGAAAAGCAATCAGGAACAGTTTGACTTATTCGGCTTCACTGATGAGGAAAGCGATGCTCCGAAACAGCACTCCTATTATGCAACTTTAGAAACCACCGAACACTTTTATCAAATTGTACAAGGTGATTTAGCAGTAAAATTGTTTTTGCAAAACCTGATGAACCAAACTTCGGTGTGTTTTGACACAGAAACCACCGGGATTGACACCTTGCATGCAGAATTGGTCGGCATGTCATTTTCTTATGAAAAAGGGAAAGCCTTTTACGTTCCGTTTCCCGAAAATAGAGAAGAAGCACGGGCTTTGGCGGATAAATTCAAACCGTTTTTCGAAAGTGAATCCATAGAAAAGATTGGACAAAACATCAAATACGATTTGAAAATCCTATCGAATTACAACATTCAGGTCAAAGGAAAATTGTTTGACACCATGATTGCGCATTATCTGATTAATCCTGATATGCGCCACAATATGGACGTGTTGAGTGAAACGTATTTAAAATATTCGCCTAAATCCATAGAAACTTTAATTGGTAAAAAAGGTAAAAACCAACTCTCGATGCGCGATGTTCCTTTGGAAGACATCAAAGAATACGCTGCAGAAGATGCTGATATTACATTACAACTGAAAGAAGTTTTCAGTCCTATTTTAGACAAAGTCGAAACCAAAAAACTATTTGAGGATATCGAAATCCCATTGATTTCTGTTTTAGCCGCAATGGAAACCGAAGGTATACGCTTGGATGTTGAGTTTTTAAAAGCCATGTCGGGTGAGATGCAAAAAGAAATTAGTTTGTTTGAACAAAAAATCTACGAAACTGCCGGCGAAAAATTCAACCTTGCTTCTCCGAAACAATTGGGAGAAGTGCTGTTTGATAAATTGAAAATAGGCGGTACCAAACAAAAGAAAACCAAAACCGGACAATACGCTACCGGCGAAGAAGTATTGAGTTATTTGGCCAATGAACATCAAATCGTAAAAGATATACTCGATTGGCGTCAAATGGTTAAACTGCAAAGCACTTATATAGATGCTCTACCCAATCAGGTTGACCCAAAAACACAGCGGGTGCATACCGATTACATGCAAACCGTGGCAGCCACCGGTCGTTTGAGTTCCAACAACCCGAATTTGCAGAACATCCCTATTCGTACTGAACGAGGACGTCTGATTCGAAAAGCTTTTGTAGCCCGCGACGAAAATTACACCTTACTTTCTGCTGATTACTCTCAAATTGAATTGCGCATTATTGCCGCTTTATCGGGAGAAGAAAACATGATTAAAGCTTTCCAAAACCATGAGGATATTCACAGGAGTACGGCAGCCAAGGTATTCAATGTACCATTGGAAGAAGTTACCAAAGAACAACGCAGTAATGCCAAGACGGTAAATTTTGGCATCATTTACGGGGTTTCTGCTTTTGGCTTGAGCAATCAAACCTCTCTATCCCGTAGTGAAAGTACGGCACTGATTGATGCTTACTACAAGACCTATCCAAAACTCAAATCGTATATGAGTGACCAAGTTGATTTTGCCCGTCATCACGGGTATGTACAAACGGTCTTAGGCAGACGCCGTTATTTGAAAGACATCAATTCGGCTAATGCAGTAGTTCGGGGAGCCGCAGAACGCAATGCGGTTAATGCCCCAATACAAGGAAGCGCTGCAGATATCATCAAGATAGCCATGATTAACATCCATAAAAAACTGACTTCGGAACACTGGCAGTCTAAAATGCTGTTACAAGTGCATGACGAACTTGTTTTTGATGTACACCTTTCAGAGCTTGACAAAATAAAGCCGATGATTAAACACGAAATGGAGAACGCTTTTAAATTGGCCGTTCCGCTCGAAGTTGAAATGGGTACAGGAACAAACTGGCTCGAAGCTCATTAAAAAATAAAAGGCAACAGTAACTGTTGCCTTTTTTAGTTATAGGATTCAATTGTGTTATTCGACAATCACCTTTTTCCAGACTTTTTGGGAATCGTTTAGCAATTCGAGTAAATAGACACCGGTTGACAATCCATCTACTTTAATCTGAGATGCATTTTCAGTATCAGCCTTAATTGTCTTGATGAAACCACCCGTCAATGTGTACACCGAAATCTGTTTTAAGGTAGTTTTAGAATGAATGGAAAAATTTCCATTTGAAGGATTTGGATATATTGTAGCACCTTGCAAAGTAAAATCTTCTACACCTAAATTATTAAACGGAACACTCGTATCTACTATTCTGTTTCCAGAACCGTGGTAAGCCAAACTGAACGAGGCACTATTTCCGTGAGCCACGGCTATACCAATGGTATTGGCAAAATAATCGAAATCAAAATCAGATGCATCCGGAGAATTAAACACGCGGGTCGCTACCAAAGTTCTCACCCCAGAAGAAACTGTATTTGAGGTTACCGTCCAATTATTCTGGGCATCCGGAGAAGGAGCTACTCCTATTCCGTTGTGGGTAGCATCTACTAAGGTTGTTCCGTTGTAATAAACCACATCGGAACCGGCTTCCATTCCGCCCGAAAAAGTACCAAACTGACAAGCCATCCATCGGTCAGAAGGCCCTACCAATGTTAAGGTTGCCGTTTGCGTATCGTTATTCAACAAAATGTTAGCACTTGCTCCGGTCACCGAAATCGTATTGGTAATTTTTGATTGCGCTATTCCCAATAATGGCAACAACAGTACTAAAGTAATTTTTTTCATCTGTTTTATTTTAATAGGTTAATAATCTCTTCATTTCCGGAAAAGACGGCGTATTCAAAGGCTGTTTTCCCTTTATTGTCGGCTACTGATTTGTCGGCTTTTTTTTGAAGCAACAGCGCGACTATTTCTTTATTTTTAAACATAACGGCATACATCAACGCTGTGGTTCCGTTGGCATCTGTAAGATTGACACTGGCATTTTTTTGTATTAAATAACGAGCCATTTCATTATTGCCTTTTACTATGGCTGCCATCAAAGGCGTACCCATGCTGCTGTTTTGATTGATATCGCAACCTGAATCGGTAAGGAATTTTGCTACTTCGTTATTTCCCCGGTAACAAGCTAATGTTAAAGGTGAAAACCCTTCCTGATTTACGGTTTGAAAAGCTCGAGGATTGTTTTTTACAAGAGTTTTGGCTTGTTCGAGGGTTCCTTTTCTGGCAATATCAAAAGCATCAGCCGCTTCCTGACTGAAGGTGTGTTGAAATAACAAAAATGAAAAGCAGATAAACAGCAGTTTCTTCATAGCGAATATTTTATTGTATAAAAATACTCGAAATTTTGATTCAACTCTAAAAAAACGAGGTAAACATTTGGTAAACAACCTGTTTTTAGAATCGCTACTGAGTTGTTTTACAGTCTTTTGGTAGAATCCCGCTGTCGTAGTTCGGTTTTAACCGTGGTAGTGGTAAAGGTGAAGGTTTCCTGGTTGCTTTCTAATTTATCAATCAAAAGTTTGGTGGCTACTTCTCCTATTTCGGGGCCGTGTTGACTAACCGTTGACAAGCTGGGCGTCATTCTTCTTGACCAAACCCCATCGGCAAAACCTATGATAGACAAGTCATCCGGAATTTTGTATCCGTTTTGTATTCCCATTTTCATAGCGGTTACCGAAGTGTGTTCGTCTATGGCAAAAATGCCATCGGGTTTATTTTTGGTAAAAAAGCCATCCATTTTAGCATTGAACTCTTCATTATTATTGGTCAGGATGACCAAGTTCTCGTCTACGGGAATTCCGTTTTCGTGCATGGCCTTGTAAAAACCTTCTGCCCGTAACTTACCGATACTTAAATTGTCTATGGCCGATAAGAAGGCTATTTTTTTGCAGCCGGTTTTAATTAAGTGTTCGGTGGCGTGAACTGCCGAATCTAAATCGTCTACTATTACTTTATCGCAATTCACCTCGTCTACTATGCGGTCAAACATTACTATAGGTGTGCCTTCGTTGAGTATGGTATTAAAATGGTCAAACTTTTTGAGCTTTTGAGACTCTTCGGCTATAGAGATGATGAAGCCATCAATGGTTCCGTTGCTGAGCATTTCCATCACGTTGATTTCTTTTTCCAGTGATTCGTTCGAAATGCAGGTGATTACCTTATATCCTTTTTCGTCGGCTACTTTTTCGATTCCGCTGAAGACTTTGGCAAAAAAAGAATTCAGGATGTTCGGAACGATGACCCCTATGGTTTTGGTTCTTCTGTTTTTGAGGTTCAGACCAATCACGTTGGGTTTGTAATTTTTTAACTTGGCATATTCCTGTACGCGTTGCTTGGTGGGTTCGCTGATTTCCGGACTTCCGTTTAAGGCTTTGGAAACGGTAGAAACAGATACACCCAGCTCTTTGGCAATTTGTTTTAAGGTAGCTTTCGATTTCATTTTATCTTAGTTAATGGGTAAAAATAATAAAATTTGTGCTGTCAAAGACTACCCTCTTATCAAAGTTCGTGCTGAAACAAGTATATAAAAGGTGGTTTTGGTTCTGAAAACAGATTCTTTTACTTCGTTAAGCCCTTTCATTCATAGGATTTTAGGTAAATGTTTGACTAGTAGCAAAATATTTAAAAAAGGGTATTTGCATTTATAATAAATAATTGTACTTTTGCACTCCCTTTATTGGGAATGGAATGTTTAATTAAAATAAATTATTGTGAACACATTAAGCTACAAGACAGTTTCTATTAACAAAGCCAATGCGGATAAGCAGTGGATTGTTGTAGATGCAGAAGGTCATAACTTAGGTCGTTTAGCTTCAAAAGTAGCGATGCTTTTGAGAGGTAAATACAAGCCAAGTTATACCCCGCACGTTGATTGTGGAGATAACGTAATTGTTATCAACGCAGAAAAAATCAACCTAACTGGTAACAAGTTGGATGACAAAACGTACATCAGACACACAGGTTACCCAGGAGGACAAAGAAGCTTGACTGCTAAAGTAATGCAACAAAAAAACCCTGCATTATTAGTAGAAAAAGCTGTAAAAGGAATGTTACCTAAAAACAAATTAGGTGCTGAATTATTCCGCAATTTGAATGTAAATGTTGGTTCTGAGCACAAGCATGCCGCTCAACAACCAAAAACCGTAAACCTTAACGACTTAAAGTAATGGGAGTTATTCACAAAATCGGTAGAAGAAAATGTGCTGTAGCACGTGTGTACGTTACTGAAGGTACAGGAAAAATCACTGTAAACAAAAGAGAATTCAACAACTACTTCCCAACAGCTACTTTACAGTACAAAGTATTACAGCCAATGGCCATGACCAACAACGCTGAGAACTTTGACGTAAAAGTAAATGTATACGGCGGTGGTTCAACAGGGCAGGCAGAAGCTGTGAGAATGGCTATTGCAAGAGCAATGTGTGAAGTTGGGGATGACAACAGAGGCATCCTAAAACCAGAAGGATTACTAACCAGAGATCCTAGAATGGTAGAACGTAAAAAATTCGGTCAGAAGAAAGCACGTAAGAGATTCCAATTCTCTAAACGTTAATCGACGATTCGAGATTTTATTCGTTCATTTAGTATTGAAATTAAAAAACAAGTTGCCGATATTCTTTTTGATGAAAAAGGAATTAGTTTAGCATCTAAATGAAGCCAACAGCCGGCTAAAAGCTAAGAGCTGACAGCTGACGCTAATTGGAACATTGCTAATCACGGAACGTAAACTATTACACAATGGCAAACAAAATTGAAGTAAAAGAATTATTAGAAGCCGGTGTTCACTTTGGACACATGACTCGTAAATGGGATCCGAACATGGCTCCTTACATTTATATGGAGCGTAATGGTATTCACATCATTAACCTATATAAAACTGCTGCTAAAATTGAAGAAGCTAACGAAGCTTTGAAAAAAATTGCAGCTTCCGGTAGAAAAATACTTTTCGTAGCTACCAAAAAACAAGCAAAAGATATCGTATCTGAAAAAGCACAAGCATGCAACATGCCTTACATCACTGAAAGATGGCCAGGTGGTATGTTGACTAACTTCGTTACTATCCGTAAAGCTGTTAAAAAAATGGCTTCTATTGATAAAATGAAGAAAGACGGTACTTTCATGACTTTGTCTAAAAAAGAAAGATTGCAAGTAGATCGTCTACGTGCTAAATTAGAAAAGAACTTAGGTTCTATCGCGGATATGTCTAGATTACCTGCTGCTTTATTTGTAGTAGATATCAAAGCTGAACACATCGCAATAAAAGAAGCACAAAAATTAAACATTCCAGTTTTCGCAATGGTTGATACTAACTCTGATCCGCGTGAAGTAGATTACGTTATCCCGGCCAATGATGATGCTTCAAAATCAATTGATAAAATTTTATCTTTAGTAACTGACGCTGTAAAAGACGGATTAGCTAACAGAACTTCTGATGCTGCTCCTGAAGTAGAAGCTGAAGAAACTGTAGAAGTAGTAGCTGCTGTTGAGGCACCGGCTGTTGAAGCTACTGAAAACAGTACTGAAGAATAAAACAAAAAATAATTACGAATTATGAATTAAGAATTACGGATTATTTTGACTCGTAATTTAAAATTCGTAATTCGTAATTTACTTTTAAAAACTTTTAAATAAAAATATTATGTCAACAATCTCAATTACTGCTGCAGACGTAAACAAACTAAGAACGATTACCGGTGCAGGAATGATGGACTGTAAAAAAGCTTTGGTAGAAGCTGAGGGCGATTTTGATAAAGCTATTGAAATCCTTAGAAAAAAAGGACAAAAAGTAGCGGCTAACCGTTCTGACAGAGAATCTACTGAAGGAGCTGCGATTGCGGCTGTTAATGCTGATAAAACATCAGGTGTTGTTATCACATTGAACTGTGAAACTGACTTCGTAGGTAAAAACGAAGGTTTCGTAAAATTAGCTAATGATTTTGCTAACCAAGCATTGAACTATGCTACTAAAGAAGAGTTTTTGGCTTCTGATTTCAACGGAATCACTGTAGCCGAGAAACTAATTGAGCAAACCGGAGTTATCGGGGAGAAAATCGAAATCGGATCGTTTGAGAAATTGAACGGTGCTTTCGTGGGTTCTTACGTACACTCGGGTAAAATTGCTGTTTTGGTAGCTCTTTCTGCTAACGTTGCCGGCGCTGAAGAGGCTGCTAAAAACGTAGCAATGCAAGCAGCAGCTATGAACCCAATTGCTTTGGATGAAGCAGGTGTTGATGCGGCTACTATTGAAAAAGAAATCGAAATTGCAAAAGACCAATTGCGTCAGGAAGGAAAAGCTGAGGCTATGTTAGACAACATTGCTAAAGGAAAATTAAACCGTTTCTTCAAAGACAATACCTTGGTAAACCAAGATTACATCAAAGACAGCTCTATGAGCGTTGCGGCTTACATCAAAACGGTTGATCCGAGTTTGACTGTAACCGGTTTTGCCAGAGTTGCTTTAGGATAATTATTATTCAATTGCATCAAAAACCCCGTTTCTTTACTGAGACGGGGTTTTTTGTTTACAATACTTCCTCCTAATTCCCACTACTTCCAAAAAAAAGGGCAAGTTACTACCGCAACCAGCACTAAATTTTTTAAAACAAGACACATTACTGCAGTAACCTGCCCATAATTTTTTAAAACAGTGTAGGTTGCTGCTGTCACCTATGCATATTTTTTTAAAACAGTATAGGTTACTGCTGTCACCTATGCATAATTTTTCAAAACAGTGCAGGTTACTGCCGCAACAGGGCAGCATTATTTTTAAACAGTCCTGACCACGTCAGCAATCTGTTTTTATACTGATTTAAAGCTACTTAAAAAAAAGCAAAACTAGCATAAACAAAATTAGTAGCTAAAAACTGGCATAAGAATTGTATGAAGATATTTACTTATTTGTAGTGAATAAGAATAATATACAAACAATTTAAAACTATGTAATCATGGAAAATCCCATCACCACCCCAAATGGAAAAGGAAAATCAAACAGCACCAACACCATTCCTGTTGCTGATATTGATTTTGGTAATGTAGCTGTAAATGTAGCTGCAAAATGGACTACAACACCAAGCATTAGTCTGGCCTGGACTACCGCTTCGGAATTTTCGACTCAGGTTTCAGAGTATAACACTGCCCTTTCAAAAAGAAATCAATCGGGTGGAAACCGACCTCAGATTACCAATAAATTAAAAGCCTTAGATACTACCATCGATGAATCTTTGGCTTATGTAAAAGGATATCTTATAGATAAGTATAAAAAAGAATCGGCACCAAGCTACTACCCTGCATTTGGTATTGAGCATAAAAAAAATAAATATACTTTCCCAATAGACCGAAACAAGCGTTCGGCTGCCTTACAACAAATGATAGACTCCCTAGTTGCCAATGGATTACAGGATAAAGACTATGGTGAAATATTTTGGACCGATATAAAGACCCAATACGACAATTTATTAAATGAAGCCACTACCACAGACGGCACTGTATCGAACCATGTAAGCAATAAAAACATGCTGAAGACGGCACTTACCAAAACCATGAATGCTTTAATTCTAAGCATCAAGTCAAACTATCCAGATACCTACAAAGCCGAGCTCCGTGCCTGGGGCTTTCAAAAGGAGAAATACTAACAATAATCTTTTAAATTAAAAAACCCGACTCATTATGAATCGGGTTTTTGTTTTTCCTTTATCGAGAAATGCCAGGTACATATCACTATTATGGACTGTTTGATATTTGAGCAAGCATTAAACAAGAAAGTAATTTAATAATATTATGACAAAAATTCATATTTTATAAATAAATTCGTATTTTCGAACTATATAAAATACAGCTGTTTGATATTTAATGTTGTAATGAGTTTATTTAGATTGTTTCTTCCATTACTAACTATAAACCATATTTTATGATGACAAAAAACACATTCTATCAAATCTGTTTACTTTTTATTTATTTTCATTCCTCATGGTCGCAAACTGTGTTTTCTGAAAATATAGGCAACCCGAACAATACCACATCAATAACCAATAACATTTTTGAAAACAATAACTCACTGAGTTATTCTAACGGGGGTCAAAACAATTCTGCTGATGTAAGAATAACAAATGCATCAACAGGATATAACGGAGCTTCAAGTGGAGGCAATATTTTCTTTTCTGCAACGTCAGGAGCATACGGTTTTTCAATTGAAAGTATTAATGCTTCAAATTACACCTCATTAACACTACAATTTGGCTACAGAAAAGAAGCCGCCTCTATGCATGCCTCATTTTCTGTTGATTATTGGAATGGCAGTTCGTGGGTAATGATAGCTGATAAAGAAACTTCACTTTTTAACGAAGCGAGCAATGCTACTGCAAAATGGTATTTATCTAAAGTATTAACCCTGCCCGCAGCAGCTCAAATTAATGGTTTAAAAATACGATTTGTAAAAACAGGAACTGCGGCTATCCGTATTGATGACATTGTATTGTCGGGAATAGAACAAACACCCCCTACAGTACTAAACACAGGCGTAGCAAACATCACAAAAAATTCCGCAATATATAACGGAGAAGTAACCACAACAGGAGGTGCTGATATAATTGCTACAGGAACTGTTTATTCAATCACTACCCTAAACAACAATCCCACTATAGGAGGAACAGGAGTAACCTTGGTAAACACTGCTAATCCAAATATCGGCACCGGTTCTTTTTCAAACAATTCCGGGACTTTATTATCAAATGTTCAATATTCCTATAATGTCTATGCCATTAAAAATGGCGGAGCTACAGGATATGGAACTGTTGCTACCTTTTATACACTAGCCGACATCCCATCTGCTCCAATCATTAGTAATGCTACACAAAATTCATTAACTGTAGCTATTGGCTCAGATGCTAACTCCAACAATACTACATTTGCCATTTTTGAATCAACTACCAATTCTTATGTACAATCAGATGGAACTTTAAACGCTTCTACTGTTTTTCAAACAACTGCCAATTGGGGAAACAAAATAATATCAGGATTATCACCTAATACAACCTATAGCTTTCAGGTTATTGCCAAAAATGGTTTCGGTATTAGTACTTTAGCCGGAGCAGCTGCTCAAGGAACAACATTAGCTACACCAAGTTCTTCAAGTGATATTATTTTCAACTCAAGCTCTTCAGCCAGCAGCAATACAAACATAAACTATCAAAACTATCAGGCTGATGTAATAACAAGTACAGCAAACAGTATTGGGGTAATGGGATTTTATTTGCGAGATGGTGGAGCAGGACATAATGATGCGGATACTTATGCTACTGAATTAAAAGCTATTAGTTTTAATGTTACGAATAGTGCTAACATTCGTTCGGCACGTCTTTTTGTTGGTAATTCCCCGAAAGGAATTTCGGTGCCTGTGGTTAATAATGTTATCACATTTACAGGGTTAACTGATGTAATTGCTGCAGATAACAGCCAATTGGCTATTAATTTAAGGGTTACTTTTAACACTACTGTGACCGATAATGACCAAATAAAGTTTACGATATCATCGGTAACAGCTAATCCAATCGGTTCACAATTTGCAATGACCAATGGCGGTGGCGCAAGTTCATCTACAGTTGGTGACATTAATAGGATAGAGGTTACTGCCAATAGATTGGCTTTTGTGCAGCAACCGCCAAGCACTTTTTTTACCGACTTCATTATACATCCTGCTCCTATAGTGTCAACACTAGATCAAAATGAAAACATAGACTTGGATTATACCGGAGTCGTTTCGTTAACCTCTTCAGGTTCGACTCTTACAAGTCCGCAAACAGCTACTCCTATTGCAGGTATAGCTACATTTAACAATGTTAAGTTTTCAGGTATTGGTTCAGGCATTGTATTAACAGCTAATGCAACAGGATTAAGTTCATCTAATTCGAACACATTTAGTCTCAATTTAAATCCTTTTTACGAAATAATGAATAACGTTCCGATTGAAATTCCAGAAATAAATTTCAATCAAGTAACTTGTCAAGTTGATGCTTGTAATTTAGTCGTTAATGGTGATTTTGAAGAGCCTAGTGATATTTCAACTTATCCAAGTGATATTAGAAATGCATGCGGCTGGTTGGAATGCACCGGTACTCCGGACTATTATAATACATCTATTAATTCAATACCATGCAACATGTTTGGAGTACAAAACTGTAATAATAATCAGGGAAATACTTATGTTGGAATAGGCGTTATTCAGACAAATAGTGAACGAATATTTTCAAAATTGGCTTCCCCTCTTATATCAGGCGAACAGTATCAATTAAGCTTTGATGTTTCTTTAGCAGAAGGAATCTCATTTTTTAGCAAAACTATTCAAGCCTATCTTTCTCCTACACAAGTGGCTAGTAATATAAATGACAGCTCCTTTCAAATTGCCTATCCAGAAATGTTATTTAGTAAAAATGTTACTTCTACAGTTACCGATGGCTGGGAAACACTTACATTTAATTTTACAGCTAATGGAGGTGAACGATTAATTTATTTGGGATGTTTTCAAAATGTTATATCTCAAGCAAATCCATTAGCGAGTGACCCGACTTGTAATTATATCCCTAGCTCTTCCATTGTTTTGGATAGTGAACCTTCTTATTATTATCTTGATAATGTTCGTTTAGTACCTCTAAACAATGCTATATTTGATTTACCTGAGACTATTTGTGTCAGTCCAAATACTCCAACCTTATTTCCATTACTATCAAACGGACCTGCCAATGGAATATTTACTGGTCCCGGTGTTATTGAAAATACAGGTAGTTACTTTTTTGACTATACTATTGCTGGCGTTGGAACACATACCATTAGTTATTCCTATAATCCACTCTCAGGTTGTCCTCCTGTAACTATCTCAGATGACGTTACTGTAGTAACCAGTGGCATAGTAGCTGAGTTTGATTTTTCAACCAATCTTGTCCTTTGTGACAATAGCACACCTCCTGTTTTGCCAACGGTATCTAACAACGGTATAACAGGAACTTGGGATCCTCCAACTATTGACAGTGATAGTAACTACACCTATACTTTTACACCAGACCCTGAACAATGTTCCGGTCCTCTATCAATTAATGTAATTATTAATAATAACGTAGTAGATGCTGTAGATGATGATTTTAGTGCAACACCTATTAACACATTAGTAAATGCTACAACAATATCGGTATTTGACAATGATACATTAAACGGTAATCCTTTAACCAGTGCATTAGTGTCAGCATCTATTATTTCAACAACACCTTCAATGAATCCTATGCCAACGATAGATAGTAATGGCATAATAACTATCCCTTTTGGAACTCCAGTTGGAATCTATACCATTGAATATAAATTAACTGATAGCGTGTGTTCAAATTATTCTGATAACGCTACAGTAACGGTGTCTGTAGCCCCTTCAATCACCAACTGTGAGAAAATATACCTAGATGATTTATGCTATAATGCTTCACAATCACAAACAACAACATTAACCGTTTTCAATAATGCTAACAATGGTTTTATGAACAATACTTGCGATTTTGCTATGATTGGTAATTTACCTTGTAATAGTAGTAATGTAACAATTGAAATGATAACACCACTTAAGCCAGGATGTACATTTAATCCTGATGGCACCATAACTATAGCGGCAGGCACCATGCCTTTTGAAGGCGTATCTCTTTATCGATTGCGGTCAGTAAACAATCCATCTGTAACTTCAGCTCCTATGATTGTAAACTATAGGATTCAACAAAGAGTTTATCCCGCTGATTGCTATATTTTTTTGCACGCGGGAAGCGCTCCTACAGGGGCATATATAAATAACAGCGTGAATGTTTTAACCAATAGCACTATAAACCCAAACATAGACGGGGATTGTGGGCTGATTAATGCGGTTCTAGGGCAACCGAATCAATCGAACACCGTTACTATTACGGAAACAACCAACCCACCAAACCCTTATTATAAAATAGATGAACTTACTGGTTCTGTTCAGTTTAAAGATGGCTATTGTAGCAATAATTTGCCGCCTGCTCCTATTTTACCTGAACAAGCCTACGGTTTAACTTACACCATGTGTATTAACAATACCACTCCCTATGATTTTTGTTATGATGGCAGGGTCGTATTTTATTATTACTATGGCAGGGAAATGGAACATAAAAGTAAAGAAAACAAACTCGTGATTTATCCAAACCCTTCCTCTAATGGCATGTTTACCTTAGTCTTTGATGAAAAAATAAATGCCGGAACAATTGAAGTATATAATATACTAGGGCAAAAAATAAAACAAGCTTCACTGCAAAATACGACAGAACATCTATTAGACCTCAATAACGCCCCAACAGGAACCTATCTGTTGAGAATTCATGATGGTAAACAGGAAATAGTGAAACGAGTCGTGATTCAATAGAAAACAATTACTTTTACATTGAAACAATTATCAAAAGCAATGAAAAAAATAATAGTAATCCTGATAGTTTTACTAGTGGATAGCCTAAATGCGCAGGTCATTAATTTTCCTGACCCGGCATTTAAAGCCAAATTGCTCCAATCTGACACTAACAATTTTATTGCCGGTGGTGTAAAAATTGATGCTAATGGAGATGGGGAAATAACACAAACTGAAGCTTTGGCGGTATATTTTATTTCTATTCAAACTTCAGAGAATATAACCGACATAATGGGTATTGGCTATTTTATAAACATTCAGAACTTTCAGTTGTTAAGCAATATGCTCCAAACAGCTGATTTAAGTAGTTTGTCTAATCTTAAAACACTTGACCTTGGTGCTAATCAGTTAACGAGCATAAACCTGAACGGATTGAGTAATTTATGGTTTATGAATATTGGTGGCAATCCTCTTACCTCTGTTAATTTTTCAACCTTATCTGCTTTAAAAATAATTCTAATAGACAATACTGAGGTAACAAATTTGGATTTTAGTAACAATCATTTGTTTGAGCAATTGAGGTGTTACGAAAATCCCAACCTGAGTTGGATTAACATTAGAAATAACCACTCGCAAACCTTTACACAGACCACTTATAACGGTTGCTGGAACAATCCTAACCTTACCTCGATTTGTGTAGATGACAATGAAGTGGTAGCGGCACAGAATTTTTTAACGAATTGCGGGGTAACACAACCTGTCAGTATCGTTACGGATTGTTCGTTAAAAAATAATGAACCGGAGATTAACACTCTTGCCATAGCGCCTAACCCAACTGATGGGAAGATTTTCTTTAGCAATCAAAAAGGAATGTTTACTACGGTTTCGGTGGTTAATCAGCTTGGCCAACTGGTTATCAGCCCTTTCAACTGTGTTCAGGGTGACAACAGTGTTGATTTGAGTGATTTGCCCAAAGGGGTTTACTTTTTACTGCTCGAAGGTATTGGCATCAGAAAAAATGCCAAAGTCATGAAAGAATAAAAAACCCCGACTCATAATGAGTCGGGGTTTTATTTATGAGGATGCTGCCTTACCTACTGACTAAAAGAAAGGTACGAGGGGTAACAAAGAACGTGGCTTACCTTTATTGTTTTTTGATTTGTAAGAAATAAATTGTAAGTTTGATTTAGCAGTATATGACATTAATAGCTGAAAAAGGATATAAATGTGTGTATTTTCGAGTAGGCAGATATTTTGACAAACAGGACTAAAAAAATTTAAAACATTATAATGGTGAAAATAAAATTATTATTTATTGTAGTTTTTTCTACAATTTGTAACGCACAAATTGTAAATATTCCTGATGCTAATTTTAAAGCAGCTTTATTAAGTGCAAGTTCAACTAATCACATTGCGGCTATAAATATGCCATCTACATATGGTGTTTTAGGCTCAATGATTATAAGTGGTTATAACAAAATAGATGTAAATAATGATGGCGAAATTCAAGTTTCTGAAGCTCAAAATATTCTCTCATTAGAAATAAATAATAAAAACATTTCTAATCTGGCTGGTATTGAAGCTTTTATTAATTTGGTAAATTTAGAATGTGACAATAATGTAATTACAAGCCTAAATCTTACTCAAAACATAAATCTTAAATATTTGGATTGCAGTAATAATCTACTAACTAGCTTAGATATTTCACAAAACACAAATCTTTTAAGAAACTTTTGCAGAGATAATCAGCTATCAAATTTAAATTTATCTCAAAACCTTTTATTGAATATGCTGATTTGCAGGAATAATCCATTGTCGAGTTTAGATGTTACACAAAATTTAAATCTTCTTCATTTGGATTGTAGCTCAAATCAACTTATAAATTTAAATTTAAATAACAATACTCTTTTAAAATCATTGGGTTTCTATAATAATCAAATTTCTACTATAGACCTATCTAATTTAACACTTTTAGAGTCTCTAGCATGTAGTTCTAACCAATTAACCAATTTAGATATAAGTTCTAACACCTTATTACGAACCCTCGATTGTGGCAATAATCTATTGACCGATTTAAATACATTAAATAATACCAATTTAAGGTCAATTCGTTGTAATTCAAATTTATATACTCATTTAGATTTTTCTCATCTTCCGCTATTAGTTTCATTATCATTTCAAAACAATATCAATTTAATAAGTGCAAACCTTAAAAATAATAATGAATATTGGGACAACTTTGGGTTATCGTTATACTTTGATAATAATCCAAATTTAGAGTATATATGCGCAGATGAAGAAGATGTGTCATTAATAGAAGATATTTTAAGTTATAATACCAATACGAATAACTGCCATGTTAATTCTTACTGCTCATTTACTCCATCAGGAACCTTCTATACAATACAAGGAAATGAAAAGTTAGATAGCAATAATAATGGCTGTGATAGCAATGACATCATTTATCCAAATTTAAAATGTACCATTACAAACGGAACTAACACAGGAACTTTAATTGCGAATAATTCAGGCTCATATAATATTCCGGTTCAAGCAGGAACACATTCTATTACTCCAATTATTGAAAACCCAACTTATTTCAATATAATTCCAAATACTTTTACTGTAAGTTTTCCATCGTCAACAAGTCCTTACAATCAAGATTTTTGTATATCAGCTAATGGCATTCATAATGATTTAGAAATTGTTGTTTTACCTGTTATTGCTGCCAGACCAGGATTTAATGCTTATTATAAAATTACATATAAAAACAAGGGGACAACAACACAATCGGGTACAATTAATTTTATATTCGAAGATTCTGTTTTAGATTTTGTTTCAAGTAATACTAATTTCACAAGTCAATCAACCGGAAATTTAACTTGGGATTTTACAAACCTAGTTCCATTTGAAAGTAGAGAAATTGATATTGTTTTAAACTTAAATTCACCAACTGAAATACCTGCTTTAAATAGTGGCGATGTTTTAAGTTATTCCGCTTCAATAAATGGACTAACTGACGAAACTCCTAGTAATAATAGTTTTATCTTAAATCAAATGGTTGTAAATTCATACGACCCAAATGATAAATCTTGTTTAGAAGGAACAACGATTACGCCAAGTATGGTTGGTGATTATGCTCATTACTTAATACGATTTGAAAATAATGGAACTGCAAATGCACAAAATATTGTTGTAAAAGACATAATTGACACGGATAAATTTGACATCAATACATTATTACCAATTAAAGGTAGTCACAACTTTGAAACAAGAATTTCGAACACTAATAAAGTAGAATTTATTTTTAAAAATATAAATCTTCCATTTGATGATGCTAACAATGATGGATATGTTTCATTTAAAATTAAAACCAAACTCAATTTAGTTGTTGGAAATACGTTTAGTAATTCAGCTAACATCTATTTTGACTATAATTCCCCGATAGTTACAAATAATTATACAACAACTATTCAAAATTCATTAGGTTCACAAGAAAATGAATTTATCAATGATATCGCCACTTATCCAAATCCAGTAAAAGATATTTTAAACTTTAAAACGCAACATAATATTTTCAAAATTGAAATTTATGATATTTCGGGTAGAAAATTAAGTTCAAATTCTATTTCTGAAAACAAAATTGACTTAAGGGAACTAAAAACTGGAAATTATATTCTTAAACTTTATACAGAAAAAGGGATAATCAATACAAAAATTGTAAAAGAATAACGCCTTGCCAACAGCAGCTTCAAGCAATAGCTTGACTATTACTTATCATCATAAAAAAACCTCAAACTATCGTTTGAGGTTTTTGCATATTAGGGGTTACCTATTACTTCTTGGTAATCGGAAAATTACGAGCACGCATCAGGGCATCTGAATTGGCGCTTCTGCCTCTGAATTTTTTATAGGCTATTTCGGGATCGATGGTGTTGCCGATGCTGAATACGTTATCGTATAAACTCTTGGCGACTGTTTTGTCGTACATGCCGTCTTTGGCTTCGGTGAAAGCCTCGGTAGCATCTGCACTGATGACATCGGCCCACAAATAACCATAGTAGCCCGCAGCATATTCATCGCTGGAAAATATGTGTCCGAACTGAGGAATGCGGTGGCGCATTACAATTTCGCGCGGCATGTGTAGTTCGGCCAAAGTGGTTTTTTCAAATTCTTTCGGGTCGATATCGGCGTTTTCCAATAAGTGGAGTTTCATATCAACCAAAGCACTGGAAATGGTTTCTACGGTAGAAAACCCTTCGTTGAAACTGGCTGCTTTTTCGATGCGCTCTACCAAAGCTATTGGCATAGGATTACCGGTTTGGTAATGCAGGGCAAATCGGTTCAAGACTTCGGGAGTGGCCAACCAACGCTCTAAAATTTGGGACGGGAACTCAACATAATCTCTTGGGGTATTGGTGCCCGATAAACTCGGATAGGTAACATTGGAACACAACCCATGAAGGGCATGTCCGAACTCATGGAACAGGGTGCTGGCATCTTCCCACGAAATGAGGATAGGCTCGCCTTCTTTACCTTTGATGAAGTTACAGTTGTTGGAGACTATGGTAATCACATTGCCGTCGACTTTACTTTGCTCGCGGTAAGCGGTCATCCAGGCTCCGGAACGTTTGCCTGCACGGGCATACGGATCAAAATACCATACGCCTACTACTTTACCGGTATCTTTGTTAGATACCTCAAACACGCGCACATCAGGATGGTACACCGGTACATTTTTGACTTGTTTGAAATTCAAATGAAACAACTCACCTGCTACCCAAAACATGCCTTCGCGCAATTTTTCTAATTGCAGGTATGGCTTTACATCGTTTTGGTCTAAATCGTATTTGGCTTTGCGCACTTTTTCGGCATAATAGCGGTAATCCCAAGGCTCAATCTTGAAATTACCACCTTCGGCATCTACAATTTGTTGCATTTCGGCTACATCGCGGTGTACTTTTTCTATGGCAGGATTCCAAACCGACATCATTAAATCTAAGGTCTTTTGAGGCGATTGCGCCATGGTGTTAGACAAACTCCAATCGGCAAAGGTTTTAAAGCCCAGTAATTTTGCTTTCTCGGCACGCAGTTTCAGGATTTGTACTAAAGTGGCATTGTTGTTATTGGCATTGTCATTATCCCCGCGGTTTACGAATATCAGAAAGGCTTTTTCGCGCAGGTCTCTGCGGTTAGAGAACGTCAAAAACGGTTCGATGGAAGAACGGGTGTTGGCAATGCAACCCATGACGTTTAATTTTCGTTCTCTGGCATCAGAGATGGCGGCATTTTTTAACTCTTCGGGCAATCCGTCAAAATCGGCATCTGTTGTTAATTCTAAATAATAATTACTTTCATCGGCCAATTGGTTCTGACCGAATTTGGTAAACAAGCTTGCCAATTCCTGATTAATCACGGCAATACGCTCTTTGTTCTTGGCACTGGCTTTGGCGCCTTCGCGCACAAAGTTGGAATAGTAGTACCAAACCAAACGCTGTTGTTCTGAGTTTAATTTACTTTTTTCAGGCGCATTATAAACAGCCGCAATGCGGTCAAACAGTTTGCTGTTTTGATACATTTTGCTGGATAGTTCGGAGAATTTAGGCGTCATTTCAGACTCTATCGGAGCAAACTCGGGAGTGCTTAAATTAGACCCGTAAATATCAAACACCGCTCTGATTTGACTCAGTTTTTTCCCTGCTTTTTCTAACGCGACTATGGTATTGTCAAACGTGGCAGGCTTAGGATTATTGGCAATCGCATTGATTTCGGCAAGTTTTTCGGCGATGGCCGCTTCGATAGCCGGTTTTAAATCTTTGAGTTTGTATTCTGCAAAAGCAGGAACACCACCATAGGGGCCGCTCCAGTTTTTGAGGAACGGATTGGGATTGTTTTGTGCATCTAGTGCTAAAAAGGGGGCACTCATAAGCAAGGTTAAAATTATTTTTTTCATTAGTTACATGTATTTCATCAAAAGTAATTAAAAAGCTTGTATGTCATTTGTCTTTTATTGAAACAAACTCATGAATAATGATTTATTTTTCTATTTTTGTTTGCGAATTCTTCTTGTGAGGACCGTTCCTAACGATGAATTATCGCGAATTAAATTACTACTGTTTATGAAATACATCAAACAATTACTAGCGTTACTAACCATAGTTACCTTTACCAACTGTTCTACCGACAGTGAATTTGCCAACCCGGTTCCGGATATTTCGATACATCCTACAGCTCCGACGGTGGTAACCAATACCGTTACAGCCATCACTATGAATACGGCGGCAAGCGGTGGAAACATCACTACTGACGGAGGTTCACCGGTAACTTTGAGAGGTGTGGTTTGGAGCAAATTACCGAATCCGACGACTCAATTGACAACCAAAACATTGGACGGTTCGGGAGCAGGAGCTTTCAGCAGTGCCGTGTTGAATTTAGATTCGAATACAACCTACTACATTCGTGCTTATGCCGTTAATGCCTACGGTACGGCTTATGGGAATGAAATCAGTTTTAAAACATTGATCAATCCGGCTGATCTTCCGGTACTGACTACTACTTCGGTTACTGATGTTACGACCAATTCGGCTGTTTCAGGTGGTAACGTAACCAGTTCAGGAGTCTCTCCGGTTACGAGTCGCGGTATCGTTTGGGGTTTAAATCCGGATCCGACTATTCTTATCAACATCGGAATGTCTTCTAACGGAATTGGTTTAGGTGCTTTCACCAGCAATGCTGTTAACTTAAGTCCTAATACCACTTATTATGTAAAAGCTTACGCTACCAACTCACAAGGAACAGCTTATGGAAATGAGTTTTCATTTACCACCAGCCCGTTGTTATACACAGTAGGTAACGGCGTGAATGATATAGACGGCAATCATTACAATTCGGTTATTTTGAGTGGTAAAGAATGGACGACTTCTAACCTGAATGTTACCCAATACACCGACGGAACTCCTATCCCACAGGTACAAAATGCCTCAGACTGGGCTAATTTAACAACCGGAGCTTGGTGTTACTATGCTTTCCAGACCAGCAATGGGGTGGTTTACGCTAAATTATACAACTGGTATGCCGTTGCGGGAATATGGAACACTGCTTCGAAAACTGACCCTGCTCAACGCAAAAAACTAGCCCCTACCGGATGGCACGTACCAACAAACAGTGACTGGAATTCGGTTACGACTTATCTTGGCGGAGCACAAACAGCCGGAGGTTTACTGAAAGAGACAGGGCCTTTACACTGGCAAAGTCCAAATACCGGTGCTGTAAACTCAAGCGGTTTCACAGCCTTGCCGGGCGGTAATGTTTTACCGAACGGAACATTCGGAAACCTTGGCACTATTGGTTATTGGTGGTCTTCAAACGAATACAATCTGAGCAGTTCATGGTGTGCCGGATTGTACAGTGACAACACTACTATATCAAATGCCCCAATTAATAAAAATTATGGTTTTTCGGTAAGATTAGTAAAAGACTAATTGAAAATATACCCTACAATTTAAACCTCGTTATTTAACGGGGTTTTTTTGTAAAATAATTTATCTTTGGAAGAACAGTAAAACGAATTGCTTATGTTTCATTCGAGAAAAGACACCGTATATGTGGTGTTGGCAGGAATATTCATTACCAATGCCGTAGTGGCCGAATTGATTGGCGGAAAACTGATAGATGTAGGTCCGGCTGTAATGAGCATAGGCATTTTGCCCTGGCCGGTGGTTTTTGTCAGCACCGATTTAATCAATGAATATTTTGGTGAAAAAGGTGTACGGAAACTTTCAATCATCACAGCCTGTTTGATTGCCTATACATTTATTGTTTTATTTTTTGCTATGAAAATTCCGTCAACGGGAATCAGCACTGTTACGAGTGCACAGTTTAATGCGGTTTTTGGCCAAAGCCAATTAATCATAGTGGGAAGCATCACGGCCTTTTTAATTTCGCAGTTGATTGATGTGAGCATTTTTCATTTTTTTAAACGAAAGACCGGGCATAAAATGATATGGCTGCGAAGCACCGGATCAACTGTTATTTCCCAATTGTTTGACAGTTTTATAGTGCTGGGCATAGCATTTTGGGTTCCGGGAATCATGGATACGCAGACGTTTTTCCTTTCGGCCATGACGGGCTATTCGGTAAAACTTGCCATAGCTGTTTTGATGACTCCTATGATATATTTAGGTCATAACTTAATTGATAAATACATTGCCAAAGATGGAAAATAAAATACGCTGCGCCTGGTGTGAAAAAGATGATTTGTACCGCGATTACCACGACAACGAATGGGGAAATCCGGTGTATGACGACGACAAGCTGTTTGAGTTCTTAGTACTTGAAACTTTTCAGGCCGGGTTGAGCTGGTATACCATTTTGAAAAAAAGAGAGAACTTCCGAGAGGCCTTTGACCAGTTTGACTACAAAAAAATTGCCCAATACAACGAGGAAAAAATAGCCGAACTAATGCAAGATGCCGGCATCATCAGAAACAGCCTGAAAATAAAAGGAACGGTTGCCAATGCTATAGCGTTTATGAATGTTCAGGAAGAATTTGGAAGTTTCTCTAAATACATTTGGAATTTTACCGGAGGAAAACCCATTGAAAACAACATTAAAAAACTGAGTGATATAAAAGCAACCACACCGCTTTCGGATGCCATCAGTAAAGATTTGAAAAAACGCGGATTTAAGTTTGTGGGTTCAACCGTAGTATATGCGCACATGCAAGCTACCGGCATGGTAAATGATCACGTAGAGGATTGTTGGAAACGAAAGTAGGCCACAGATTTCAGTCGACATATTTCAGAACCTTCATAAAAGTATCGCGAGATATTTCAAAAGCCCCCAGCTGCTCTAAATAATCGTTGTGCAACTGACAGTCCAAGAGTTTATAGTTTCGTTCTTTGAGCTCTTTTATTAAAGCCACAAACGCAATCTTACTGGCATTGGACACTTTAGAAAACATACTCTCTCCGCAAAAAACATGTCCCAAGTCAACGCCGTATAACCCGCCAACCAATTCGCCGTTTTGCCACACCTCAACTGATCGGGCAAAACCCAATTCGTGCAGTTGGGTGTAAGATGCAATAATGTCATCGGAAATCCAGGTTCCCTCCTGACCGGGACGTTCAATTTCACGGCAATTGGTTATTACTTCTTTAAAATTCTGATTGAATGTAACCTGAAACAGATTGCGGTTGATCAGATTGCGGATGCTTTTAGGAACTTTATACAAGGCAGGAACTACAACCATACGCTCCGGCGGTGCCCACCAAAGTATAGGTTCATCTTCATTAAACCACGGAAAAATACCATTGCGGTAAGCCAATAATAATCGTTCAACAGATAAATCCCCTCCTACTGCCAACACTCCTTCAAAGGAAGCCTCTTCAACAGGAGGAAAGTACAGGTCTTTGGTTAAAAAGTACATGGAAAGCGTTTATTCATTTAGTAAAAAAGCCAGAAACTAGAACCTGATTCTAACTTCTGACTTTTTTAAGTTGATTGTTTTTAGCTATTAGAACGGCAAATCGTCGTGCTCTTCTTCGTTAAAATTAGTGGCCGGTGCAAATGCTTCTGCCGGAGGCATAGGAGCCATTCCTGCAGCAGGTGCTTCAGCTTGTAATTTTTCAATTCTCCAACCTTGAATGTCGTTGAAATATTTGGTTTCTCCTTGCGGATTTACCCATTCTCTACCTCTTAAGTTAATAGAAACTTTTACCGCTTCCCCTACATGATAGTTGTTTAGCAAGTCGCATTTATCCTGCACAAAATTGATGCTGATAAACTGCGGATATTGCTCTTCAGTAGCCACAACTAATTCTCTTTTTCTAAAACTGGCACTCACCTGTTGCTCAGGATTAATCACTTTAATTTTTCCGGTAACTTCCATAATTATTGATTTGCTAAAAGTATTTTCCAAGCGGAAAGGACTTCATTATTATTCAGATATTCTTTTGCTTTGCGGTGTATTTTTTGTTCATCATCCGAACTTAAAACAGCTTTTACAGCAAAATTTTGTTGTACAAATATAGTAATTTCTTCTTGTGTTGGCAACGCCTCCACATTTCCTAATTTACCCAAATCATTTCCGTCAAAAACAGGACTTTTCTTAATGAAATCGGGGATTTTGTCTACTCCTATTCCTAATGTAGTCAGGGGTTTTTCGACTTCAAACAGCCCTTGATTGGAACGGGAATACCAATTGCCTCCCAAACGGGAAACCAAATCGATTTTATTTTGGTCTATGGCTCCTTTTTCGTCTAACACTGCTTCATTGATATGAATTTTTACTACTTCGCAAATAATCAAATTACCGGCTCCTCCCTGGTTTCCGAGAGCAATAATTTCATTGACTTTACACTCCATTTGTACCGGACTTTCGGCTACACGATATGGCTTTACCATATCCGAAGGCAACATGGTCAGGCCTGATTTTTCAAACTCGTTGACTCCCTCAGGGTATTCGGTACTTGACAATGAAGCTTGTTGTACTATATCATAATTCACCACATTGATGACAACTTGTTTGGTAGCCTGACAATTCTCCAATGTGTGTTTGGTCGTGTTATTCCTAACGCGTCTGGCCGGAGAAAAAACCAATATAGGCGGATTAGAACTGAACACATTAAAGAAACTAAACGGAGATAAATTGGGCTTGCCATTTTGGTCAACCGTACTGGCAAACGCAATAGGTCTGGGTGCTACGGCACTTTGCAGGTAACCTTGTAATTGTGCCGGAGACAGCGTATGGGGTTCGAAACTAAGCATGATTTGTTTTTTTGGTAAAAATAACCAATAAACTGTTTTGTTTTATATTCAAATTTCAAACTAATTTATCAAAAAAAGCCCCGCTTATGCGGGGCTTTCGGTTTATAATATCACAAAATGATTATTGTTTGATAACCTTAATGGTTTTTACCAAATCATCTGAAGACACTTTAACCAAGTAAGTACCGGATGCTAAGTTAGCAACATCGATTTGACCTTGGGTAGCATTTATGTTTTTAGAAAGTACCACCTGCCCTAAAAGATTGGTAACCTGAACCTGAGAAATAGTAGTTTCTGCAGACAAATTCAAGATATCTTTTACAGGGTTTGGATACGCTTTGAAATTATTAGCGTTAAATGTTGGTGTTGCTAAGTCTCCGAAACAAATCACAGAACGAGTTCTGTCAGCCGCTTCCTCACCACATTGATCATCAGCATGGTTGTAGAATCTTACCACGCCATCAGCAGTAGCTGTCCAAGTAACCGGAGTAGTTCCGTAAGCAGCAGCCGTAAGACCACCATCCGCACTGATGGTAATAAAATCAGTTGGGTTAGAACTTAAAAACTCATACGTAAAGCCGGCAACCACGCTAACAGAAGAATATTCTCCTGCCCATCCATCAGAAACAATTTCCTCTTCAGTTACTCCGTCACATACGGTAGAAGTAAACACTTCACCTTCCGGATATTCATAAGCATTTAAGCAATATCCAGGAGCAGCCATACTGGTGAAACTGAATACTTGACATCCGGTAGCTTCTCCGGCTAAATTTTTAGGAACCACCATCCAGTAGAATGTAGTATTATACAGTGGCACCGATAAATCGGCTGAAGTTGTTGTATAGTTATCAATAAGATCAGCTGCCGTCAACGGTAAAGCAATACCTCCGTAAAGGTCATAGCTGTCAGGGGCATCACCCGTTGTTGGAGCATCCCAAGTAAATGTAATAGGAGTATTTACCGGAACATCAACTGCACCGTCTGTCGGGAATGTTAGCGTAGCACAATCAGGAGCTGATACAGTCACACCACTACAAATTACCGATCTTGATCTGGACGTTTGACTTGTAGCACATTGATCATCAGCATGAGTGTAAAAACGCACTACAGCATCTGCTGTGGCTGTCCAAGTAAGCGGAGTAACTCCTGCTGCAAGAGAGGTAGTACCACCGGCATCACTGATAGTGATAAAATCTGTTGGTATAGAACTTATGAATTCATAAGTCAATCCGCCTGTAACATTAACGCTTGAGTATTCTCCTGCCCATCCATTACTTACAATTTCCTGAGCGGTTGTTCCGTCACAAATGTCATTTGTAAAAGTACTTCCAAAAGGATACTGACCATAAGGAGCATTTAAACAATAGCCTGGTGCAGCCTCAGTCGTAAAACTGAAAGGCACACATCCAACAGCTTCTCCGGCTAAATTTTTAGCAACCACTAACCAGTAAAAAGTAGTGTTATAACCTGTTAAAGTAAAATCAGCCGAAGTTGTAGTGTAGGTATCAATAAAATCAGCCGCCGTTAACGGTAATGCTGTACCTCCGTAAACATCATAACTGCTGGCCGCATCACCTGTAGTGGCTGCCTCCCAGGTAAATGTAACTGTTTGTCCTTGCGGAACATCTACAGCACCATCAGCAGGGAAAGTCATCACAGCACAATCAGGAGCTGCAAGTGTAAACCCGCTACAAGTTACTGAACGAGTTCTAAAATCTAAATCAGAAGAACCACACTGGTCATCCACATGAGTATAAAAACGAACTACCATATCAGCAGTTGCCGTCCAAGTAACCGGAGTTACTCCTGAAGCAAATACTGTGGATGCATCAGCTGAACTAATAGTAATATAATCTGTACTAACCGAACTGGAGAAATCATAAGTTAATCCATTCATTACATTCATCAACGAATATTCTCCGGCATACCCTACTGTGGTGATGTCATCAGGCGTAACCCCGTCACATACTGTTGAAGAAAACGTATCAGAAGGATATTGTCCGAAAGGCGCGCTCAAACAAGCAGATCCTGACGGAGATTCAGTGGTAAAACTGTAGGTATCACAACCGGTAGCCTGACCGCCTAAATTTCTAGGAATAACAGTCCAATAATAAGTAGTTGCATAAGACGAAACATCTACCTGAGCAGATGTAGTGGTGAAGCTACCCAATAAATCATCAACCGTCAATGGCAAGGCTGTTCCAAAATAAACATCATAGCTGGCCGGAGCATCTCCGGTGGTTGGTGCGTCCCATGTCAAGTTAAGCAGTGGGCCTACCGCTACATCTGTAGCATTGTCTGCAGGCGCCGTCAACGCAGCACACGTTGGCGCATCAACATCCGCTTCTAAAGAAACGTCATCAATAGCCCAGTTATCTCCGTCGTCCTGAGTCATGACAAAAGCCACATAAATTGTTTGTCCTAAATAAGCCGACAAATCCACTGAGCGTTGAGTCATGGTCAAAGGTATATCTGCTTCGGTTTTGGTATCAATGGTGACAAATGAAGAAATATTTGTAGGCGAAGTGGTTGATACTCTTATGGTATATTCTGTTCCATAATCACTATCATAGGTTTGGGCTTCGTAAAAAGCAAGTAAAACATTGGGGGCCGTTACTGTAAACTGTGGGGTAACCAGCCAATCTTCTGCCAGTCCTCCACTTACGTTTTCGTATCTGACAAATGCAGCCTGTGCACCCGACGAAACATAACCGGAAACGGTTGTTAATTTCCAATCCTGTAAGGTTCCAAGCCCGTTGGTTCCTCTGAAACTTGTCCAACCTGCCGGTGGAAAAGTAGCCCCCTCAAATCCTTGCGGAAATTGAGCATATCCTTTTGAAGCAAACGCCAAAAGAACAAAAAACAAAAGAGTAATTTTTTTCATAAATTCTGGTTTTAATTTATTTGATTCGTAAATATAATAAAATTACTATTTAATCGTTCATCTTTTTTTCATAAACACAACATTATCAAAAGTTTTTAAGTTGAATAGAATGAAACACCCTTCTAATTTTTGGTTTAGTAAAACAAACTTCCGCCTTTTTCATTTTTTCATTACTTTTAACCAAAAGTAAATCGCATGCAGTTTTCGGAAAAACGAAACATTACCCGCTGGGTTATCATTTTGGCCTCATTCATCATCGTGAGTTTGATTTTGTGGAACACCTATTCTTTTTTTCAGATTTTTAAAAAGGAAGAGCGGGTCAAGATGCAGAATTGGGCTTTGGCACAAAAGAAAATCAACAGTGCCGACCCTAATGCGGATGTTGATATTGAACTTCCGTTTCAAATCATTCAGGAAGCCAGCATTCCGATTATTGTAACCGAAAAGGATTCGATTATTAACACCATTAATATTGATAATGATATACTAAAAGACAAGGCTAAACTAAATGCTTTTTTACAAAAACTGAAAAGTCAGAACGAACCCATCATTATGCAAATTTCTGAAGGCAGAACGCATAATTTATACTATGGTGACTCCTCCTTGTTAACCAAGCTCAAATACTATCCTATTGCGCTGCTATTGATTATCTTTTTGTTTGCAGCTGTGGTTTACAATTTTTACAGAAGCACCAAAATGGCCACCCAAAACAAGCTTTGGGCCGGGATGGCAAAAGAAACGGCACATCAAATCGGGACTCCTTTATCCTCCTTAATCGGTTGGCTCGAAATCATGAAAGCCGACAATGTTGATGAAACTACCGTAAACGAAATTGAAAAAGATATCAACCGACTGCAAACCATAACCGACCGTTTTTCGAAAATCGGTTCTGAGCCGGCACTTGAACTTAAAAACATCATTGAAGAAACCGAACAATCGTTTGATTATTTACAATCCAGATTCTCTAAGCAAGTAGAATTTTCTTTTAAAGCTCCCCAAAAACCTGTCATGGTTTTACTGAATCCCATTTTGCACAGTTGGACGGTTGAAAATTTGGTCAAAAACGCTATTGATGCTATGAAAGGAAGAGGAAAAATATCAATAGTGATTGAAGAGGATCATCATTTGGTTAAAATTTTAGTGAGCGATACCGGAAAAGGTATTCCTAAAAACCAGTTTAAACGCGTTTTCGAACCCGGTTTTACCACTAAAAAAAGAGGTTGGGGACTCGGACTGTCTTTAACCAAAAGAATAGTCGAAGAGTATCACAAAGGAAAAATCAAAGTTCTTCATTCTGAGCTGGGGAAAGGAACCACCATACAGGTTTCTTTCAAAAAATCGGTCTGAGGATTACTTTCGTCTTGCTGTAAAAAAAGCAGCTCTTTCGGATGTGCTTTTAGAGAGATAGTTGTTTACAAAATTGAGTTGTTCTTCAAATCTTTTTTGTGCCGAGGCCACCGTCTTTTTTAAAGAGTTGAAATTGTAGAGGTTTTCTTTGCTGACATCTACAATCTTATCCAATTCCTGTTGACAAAACAACCATTTATTATACGGAACCTGCACTTTTTCTCTAATTTTTTCGTCAGAAACCAAAGGCATAAACCTTTTGTTTCGGTAAGCAATAAAATCATTCAGCAGTTTATTGGCCAAATTGAACTCAGAAACTATCAGCTCTAATTTAGGAATACTCTGGTTGTTTTTATACCCTTCTAAATTCATTTTCAAAGCATTGTATTTCTCCTTGATAAAATCATTTTTCAGGCCTGTTTTTTCGAGGCGTTCTATTTGTTTCGCCATTCTGTCGGGTTCCGACAAGCCTTCAAACTCGGCAATAGCTCTATTAAAATCAAACGGATTGGCAATCAAATCCGACTCTGTCACATCTTGATAAAAATCATCATTGGTGATGGGTTTTTCGTTCAGTTGCCATATATAATCAAAGGGCATGTGGGTTTTCAGAAAATCGGCAGCGTCTGTCTTATAATAAGCATTGTTCAGTTTCTTATAAAAAACCTCATCTTTAACATAGCCGGCTCCCCAAGTAGGATCAAACAAATACCATTTTCCGTTTATTTTACATGCGTTCCAGGAATGAGACAGGTTTGCAATTTTACCGAACTGTTTAGTATACCCATCAACTACGTATGATTTCACACCCAATTGATTTACTATTGCATTAAACACTTCGGCATAATGCATGCAAACGCCTTTTCGGGTTTTTAACGTAGCATCTATTTTCTCTTTAACCGTTTGAATTTTGGGTTTATACATAGCCGGCACATCATAGCTGATGTTGTTGGCTGTCCAGTAAAAAGCGGCTCTTACTTTGTCTTCTTCCGAAGTAAAATTTTGATTTATATAATTGGCAATTGCGGGAATGCTATTTTGATATTGTTTCGGAATTTCATCTGTTTTTTGATCAATTATTTCATATTGACTAAACATAAAATGGGAAGACAATAATACTAGTAATTGCAGTATTTTTTTCATAAACCTCAAATAAAAAAGTTCCACTAATTTAAATTAAACTAATGGAACTTCTGTTTTGTTAGACATAAACTATATATTTTGAGCTATGGCAGTTGCCAATTCCTCAAAGGCTTCCGGAGTCAGAGCAACTTTACGTTGAAAGCGCATATCGTCCATATCGTGCAACGGAATTAAATGCACGTGGGTATGGGGCACTTCCAACCCAATAACCGCCACTCCCACCCGCTTGCACGGAACTGTTTTTTCTATAGCATGAGCCACTTTTCTGGAGAACTTCATCAACCCTAAATAAAGAGCTTCATCCATATCAAAAATCTTATCGATTTCCTGTTTCGGAATGCAGAGTGTATGCCCTTTGGCATTTGGGTTTATATCTAAGAAGGCGAGGTAATTTTCGTCTTCCGCTACTTTGTAGCAGGGAATTTCTCCGTTTATTATTTTAGTAAAAAGACTGGCCATGATTAGTCTCGGGTGATTTCTAAAATTTCAAAATTTAATTTTCCGTTAGGAACGCTTATTTCAGCAATCTCTCCTACTTTTTTTCCAAGCAACCCTTTCCCTATAGGAGAAGTTACCGAGATTTTTCCGGATTTCAGATCGGCTTCGCTTTCGGCTACCAATGTATACTTCATTTCCATACCGTTGGCTTGGTTTTTAATTTTTACATTGGATAACACTAAGGCCTTTGACAAATCCAATTGTGATTCGTCAATCAATCGTGCATTGGCGTACAACTCTTCCATTTTGGCAATACGCATTTCCAAAAGCCCCTGAGCCTCTTTGGCTGCGTCATATTCTGCATTTTCAGACAAGTCGCCTTTATCTCTTGCTTCGGCAATAGCTTGAGATGCTTTGGGTCTTTCAACACTCTTAAGCTGTTCTAATTCGTCTTTCAATTTTTTTAATCCTTCAGCGGTGTAATACGATACTGTACTCATGTTTTCCTGTTTTATATAAATAGAAAAAATCCCATCGCAACGGGATTTCTTTTTGCAAAGATACTATTTAAATTTATTTCAAATTTTGTTCACGCTTATTAACGTTTGTCAAAGTTAATTAAATTAAATTTGTTTCACCATAGTATTAGAAAAAATTTAAGATGAAAAAGATTTTAATGTTATCACTATTAGCCGTAATTGTTCTGGGTTGTGAAAACGCCCGAATTAATAACAACAATCCTAATATTCCGAATTATCCGGTCAATCTGCAGATAAATATGGATTTACCTCAATTTCAACATCTGAAATACCCCAGTAATTCCTATGTTGACCCTTCATGGGGAGCCAGAGGTATAGTTGTATTTAATGCCGGAAACAGTTATGTGGCCTACGACTTGGCTTGCCCTAATCAGTCCTTCAGTTCTTGTACTTCACCTATGACCGTAAGCGGTATTAATGCAACTTGCAGTTGTGACAACACCGTATATAGTTTGTTTTCAGGTCAAAGTTCGGGGCAGCAATACCCTATGAAACAATATCGGGTAGATGTTAGCGGCAATAATTTGTATGTAACAAATTTTTAAAAAAAGCCAGTCAAATTTGACTGGCTTTTTCGATTATTAAAATTTCAGCGTTAATCCTGCCAAAAAGTTGATTCCAGCTTGCGGATAATAGTAAGGATAAACATCCCACATGTAACCGTTGGAAACATACTGTTTATCTAAAACATTATTCACCAAACCGGTTAAAACAATCGATTTGAAAATTGAGTTAGGTTTAATTTCGTAGGTAATATTAAAATCATTTACAAAATAATCCGGCAGTTTAGCGGCTGGCAATTCAATGTTGTTCATATATTGCTCTCCTACAAATTTTGAAAGCCACGAAACCTGCATCCCTTCAAATGGTTTGTACACCAAAATATTTCCGGCAATAACCGATGGCGAATAGGCGATATCTTTGGTACCGACATGCACATTGGAAACGTTCAAATCCACATTTTTATTTTGGCTGATGGTGAAATTCGGTCGAATGATAAACTTGTTGGAAAGGGCGTAAGTAGCATCGACTTCCAATCCTAAACGATAACTCTTTTCACTGTTGGAACGAATAGGGTTCCCCACATCGTCTAAATTTCCGGTTAAAATCAATTGGTCTTTATAGGCCATATAGTAAATATTGGTGTTGATTTTAGCTTTTCCGGCAGCAAATCGCCAGCCCAATTCAAAGTCATCCAGTTTTTCCGGTTTGGCATTTCCTCCTTCATAATCGGTTCGGTTGGGTTCGCGGTGAGCCTTGGCATACGAAAAATAGAAGGTATTTTTAGTATTGAGATTGTAGTTCAACCCGGCTTTGGGATTGAAAAAACGAAACGTATCGTTTACAAAATCAGCCTGAACACCATTCGCCTTATAATTTACCAGACGGTATTGTAAATCACCATAAAGACTCCATTTTTCAGTCAGTTGATAATTGGCTTTCGCAAAAATATTGCGGTCGGTTTTCACTCCGTAATCATCATAGTAATGATCCCCCAACTCACTGGTAGAGGCAAATCGGGCCCAAATTACTTTCCCGAAGTGATCGCCTTCATATTTGTTGCCGGCACCACCTATAATCAAATCGAGTTGATTTTTTTTATAATTGGCCGAAAAAGTAAGTCCGTAAAAATCATTGTCTAACCATTTTTGACGAATCAAATCGGTTGAAGTTTGGCCGTCAACCGGCGTTAATCCATAATCGGAAAAATCGGCATCTTCCTTGTAATTTTCATAATATCCTTTTCCTTTGGTATAATGTAAAGCCGTATTTATGCTCCAGCTTGCCGTTACTTTTTCGTTCCAATGCAATTGAAAATGATCTTGCTGATAGTTATCGGTTTCATTATTGTAAAAGCGAGTAACTCCGAATTCATCCGTAAATATTCCGGCCGAATTGAACGTTCTGTCATCCAACAGAGTTTCGCCATCAATACCGTTCCAGGACTGGTATGTTTTTTCGGTACCGCCAAAAACCAATGCTTTAATTATAGATGTTTTGCCCACGTAAGTCCCTTGCAAAAAATATGATTTCAAGTCAGAAGAAGCACGGTCAATATAGCCTTGTGAGTTAATATTTGAAAGTCTTCCGGCCAATTCAAAATGGTCGTTCATCAAACCGGTACTGAATTTAACGGTACTTTTTCGGGTATTAAAACTACCGGCTGAATTCGAGATTTCACCTGAACTTTGTTTGGAATACGAATCGGTAAGCAGGTTTAAACTGGCGCCAAAGGCTCCGGCACCGTTGGTAGAAGTTCCCACGCCACGCTGTAATTGCAGGCTTTCAACCGACGAAGCAAAATCGGGCATATTGACCCAATACGTTCCACTGCTTTCGGCATCATTATACGGAATTCCGTTGATGGTAATGTTTACGCGAGTCGCATCACTTCCTCTGACGCGAATTCCGGTATAGCCTACACCGTTTCCGGCATCAGAAGTGGTAACTACTGAAGGCATATAATTCATCAAAACAGGAATGTCTTGTCCCAAATTTCTCAACTTGATTTCTTCTTTGCTCAAATTGCTGAACGAAACCGGGGTTTTGGCAGTAACGCGAACCGCAGAAACCAATACTTCATCGAGTTGGTTGACTTTGACAGTGTCTTGCACTTTTTCCTGTGAAAAAGAGAAGAAAGAGGCAAGAAGAAAGAGCAAAGAAATCATAATCTTGCTTCTTGTTTCTTGTTGCTTTTTGCTGAAATAAAATAAAGTTTTCATTCGTAAAAAAGGTTACGAATAAAAGGGGTAATTATTCTTTCGATTAAAAATTAAAATTGATTTGTTCCTATGACAACGCCACGACGTGCACTTCGTTTTGGTCATTTTTCCCTAAACAGCATTACCTGTTCCAGGTTCGTTGGGTATAATCTCAGCCCACATTGGAGCACCCCTTTGAGACGCGGCAAAGATATAACTCTTTCTTTTAAAGTTCCTAGTTAAAAGTGTGGTTTTCTTCGTTGTTGTTTGATTTCAGACAGATTGCGTTTGGCTTTGATTCTTTTTTCGATAGCTGAACGCGGAATTTTAGTTGCTTTTCGTTTTTTTTGAACCACCAGCGATTGCTGAATCAACTGCAAAAAGCGCTTGGTGACAATGGTTTTATTTTTCAACTGACTTCGGTCTTCATCGCAATTTAGAATCAGCAGGTTTTCAGATGACAATTTAGCCCCGAGTTTATGGTGTAACAATTCTTTTTCTTCTGTTTTTAAAGCTTTGGAATTATTGACATCAAAAGTCAAAACTACCTTAGAAGACACTTTGTTCACATTTTGGCCTCCCGCTCCTGAACTTCTGACGGCTTTAAATTGAAGTTCGGTCAAAATCACATCAGTTTTCATACTGCGGTTGGTGTGCCGGTTTCAGTAAATCGTTAACCGTTTTCACCGGATTGAAAGTTACTAGGGGAACTTCAACAAAAACTGTTATCCACTTGGCCATGGCGCCATTCCACAGTCCGGGAAGCTCATATCCTTTAAGGTCTTTTCCTTTATTGTTTTTGTGAACGATAAAACCGGTACTTGGGTCAACAAATTGTTGCAAATCAAACTTCTCTCCTTTGTAATTTTTAGTGGCGCAAACTAAATCGACAGGATTAAAGTGAGTGGCTTTCGCCAAAATAGCCGCTTGCTCCGGATTGTGGGTATCCACTTGAGAACTTTCAACAATTTGGAGTGAAATATTGCCTTTTGCTCCTCTTACCCAAAACGGTCCTCCTCCGGGTTCGCCTTCATTTTTAACCATACCACACACGCGCATTGGACGGTTAAGTTTGTTCTTGATGAAATCAATTTTATTGTCTAAAGTATATTTGTGAAAATCATCCAACATATCAATATTGAGTTTTTGTTGCATGAAATGCACTATGGTTTCAATGTCGTTTTCTGTTACTGAATGCTGGTCAATATCAGATAATATTTTAAATACCTGCTCCTGCAAGTGTAACAGAATACCGGCTAATCCTTTTTTGTAGAGTGTAATTTCCTTTATATGATTCTGAATTACATTGTCGATATTTTTAATAAAAATCACATCGGCGTCCAAAGCATTCAGATTGTTGATTAAAGCACCATGACCACCGGGACGGAAAACCAATTCCCCTTTTTCATTGCGAAACGGCTGGTTCTGCATATCTACCGCGATGGTATCGGTACTTTTGTATTGATAGGAAAAACTCACTTCGGTTTTAGTACCCGATTTCGCCTCTACCTTGTCTTTTACTTGAGCAATTATAGAATTAAACAAGGATTCATGATTCTCGGAAACGGTAAAATGCAAGTTTGAAACCGAATTAGAGCTCGCATAAAAAGCACATTCATTAAGGTGCTCTTCTACGGGTGTGGCAATATGGGTTTCATATTTGTGAAAAGCCAAAGTTCCTTTGGGTTTGCCGGCAAAATCGAAATGTTCATGAGCCAGCATTGTTTTGATAAAACGATAACTTTTTTCGTGGCTTTCCAACGAATAGTATTCGGGGTGAAGTGATTTTATTTTAGCTTTTATTTCGTCGTAAAAAGGAAATTTTTCAATTCCCGCCAGGAAAATAGAGAGATTTTTATCTTTTTTTCTGTTGATGTAGGCATTGATGGTTTCGTTTTCGTGGTCAAATTCATTTAAAAATTCATTCAGAAATTTAAACATACGACTAGCAGCACCCGAAGCCGGAACGAATTTTTTGAGTTTTAGACTGCCTTTCTTATCATCAAAAAAGCGCGCTTGTTCCTCGAACTCTTCCGTTGACAGTTTTATGATACCGTCTCCAATTGTGGCCGGTCGCTCTAATGAAATCTTAGGGATGCCCGATTGAAAAAGCAACAACTCTCCTTCTACCTTATCTAATGCAATTCCGTGTGCTTCAATCTGGTCAAAATCGGCTTGCGTGAATCCGTATTTTTTTGCTAGTTTTTCTTTTGTTGTAAAATGCTCTTCCATTCTAAATAGCCGTAAATGGCAATAATTGTAAAAATTAAATACTGAATACTCGTAAACGAATATCCTTTGACAAAATACATCGGAATTGATATTACATCACCTATTATCCATAAAATCCAGTTCTCTATCTTCCTTCTGGCCATGAGCCACATCCCCACAAAAAAGATACCCGTAACCAAAGTATCGACATAAGAAGTCCAATGGGTAAATTTATCGAAAAATGTATAAACCGCAACTACAAAAAGCACTGTTCCTGTAAAAATCAGTGCCGACATCTTCTTTTCAAAATGGGTCATGATGGAAATGGGAAATTCAGCCACATCATCTTTCTTGCGGGTCCAGTGATACCATCCGTAGAGACTCATTATCACATAATAAAAATTAATCATCATGTCTCCGAGCAATGACCATTTCCAGAGCAAATAGGTATAAATTGCCGTATTGATGATACCGGTAGGAAACACCCAAATATTATCCTTTTTGGCATACCAAACGCTTAACAATCCAAAAACAATGGCTGTGACTTCCAATACTATTTCATAAGTAGGATAGTTTTTGTATTGTGAAAAAAGAAATTCAAGCATTTTTGATTTGGGATTTTTGGTTCAGGACTTGTGAATCTGTAACATTTTTTTCAAAAAAACCAGTGTCATTTTCAAAAGCTGTTCCGATGACCACCATATCTGCTCCGGCTCTGAAAGCATCATCTATTGCTCCTTTAGAGCGAATTCCTCCGCCTACAATCAACGGAATCGTTATTCGTTCAGCTACCCTTGAAATCATCTCCGAGGGAACAGACTTTTGTGCCCCGCTTCCCGCTTCGAGATAGATTAATTTGTTTCCCATAAACTCTCCCGCCTTGGCAATTTGAGCCGCATAATTCAGATTATTTCTGGCTAAGGGTTTGGTTTGACTGACTCTTTCAACTGCCGTTTTGCTTCCACTTTCGATTAAAAGATAGCCCGTGGAAATGATTTCCAATTCGGTCTTTTCCAATACAGGAACAGCGTTTATCTGATGTTCTATCAGGTACTCTGGGTTTCTTCCCGAGAGTAGTTGCAAAAACAAAATCCCATCGGCCTCTGCTGAAATTTGCGACGGATTTCCCGGAAACAAAAGCACCGGCAGGGTTGTTTTTTGTTTGAGCAACAGTATCAATTCATCCAGATGTGTCCCGGAAAACGAACTGCCTCCTACCAAAAGATGAGTGGCCGGCGATTGATTGATTTTAGATATCAACGGTTCAAGTGATTCCAAATCCAATTTATCCGGATCCAAAAGAATCGCTAATAGCTTTTGATTTCCGGATTTTGCTTCCAGTATGGTTTTGTAGATTTCTTTCATTATTTCTTTTCAAAGGCGCAAACAAAAACATAGTCTTCGATAAAATCGAAAAGAATATCAAAGCATTCTATCTTGTTGTTAAACCGCAGCTCTACACTGCATTTTTTATCGGAAAGTGTAAAATCGTTTTCAAAAATATGATCTTTGAAACTGATGCCAACTTCATTCTTTATCTTAAAAACCGATTCTTTAATCCCCCAAACCACCGTCGCTTTCTTCAACTGCTCTTCAATATTCAGGTTTTGCAAATGGGAAACATCCATGAATCGCGGTGCCAGTTTCAGGGTTTTTTCTTTTAAGATTTCCAAATCGGCTCCAATATTCTCTTCACTCAGTACAATTACCGAAAAATCATTGGAGTGAGATATTGAAATATGTTTCCCGTCTTTCAAATGCGGCTTACCGAAGTTATCATAGTACAAATCATAATCGGTGTAACCCACTTCCATCAGCAATCTCCGCACTCCCAAAAACCCTTTTTGATGGCTTTCGGCTTTCATACTTTCCAGTCTGGCCAACGATACATCCCGTAACGCAACACTGGTAAAAAGCTCATCGAAAGTTTCAGTAATTTTCCAAACGAGCAGATGGGTATATTCGTTTAAGGCTGTGATTCTTAGTAACGGCATGGGAATTAAATTATCTATTTGTATTTCAGAAAATTAAGTCGGTCAACAATTCACAAAAAAACAAAAAACGTTTTTTTAATTCTATTCTATTGCTTAATTTTGCGCCACATTTTAATAAAACAAATATACACAATAGATGAGTACACAAACATTACCTTTTGTAGCTTACAAAGTTAAAGACATTAACTTGGCAGCTTGGGGAAGAAAAGAAATTGAATTGGCAGAAGCCGAAATGCCCGGATTAATGGCTCTTCGTGCTGAGTATGGTGCCAGCCAACCGTTAAAAGGAGCCCGTATTGCCGGTTGTCTTCACATGACTATACAAACAGCTGTTTTGATTGAAACCTTGATTGCTTTGGGAGCTGAAGTTACTTGGTCTTCTTGTAATATATTCTCTACTCAGGATCAGGCTGCTGCTGCGATTGCTGCTGCGGGGATTCAGGTTTATGCCTGGAAAGGTTTGAATGAAGAAGAATTTGACTGGTGTATTGAGCAAACCTTATTCTTTGGTGAAGAAAGAAAACCATTGAACATGATATTGGATGATGGTGGTGATTTGACCAATATGGTATTTGACCGTTACCCTGAATTAATACCAGGAATTAAAGGTTTATCAGAAGAAACGACTACAGGAGTTCACCGTTTATACGAAAGAATGAAAAACGGTACTTTATTTATGCCGGCTATTAACGTAAACGATTCGGTGACCAAATCGAAATTTGACAACAAATACGGTTGTAAAGAATCGGCAGTTGATGCTATTCGCCGTGCTACTGACGTGATGTTGGCCGGGAAAAGAGTTGTGGTTTGTGGATATGGCGATGTTGGTAAAGGAACGGCTGCTTCTTTCCGTGGGGCAGGCTCAATCGTAACCGTTACTGAAATCGATCCAATCTGTGCTTTACAAGCGGCTATGGACGGTTTTGAAGTGAAAAAATTAGACACTGTAGTGGGTAATGCTGATATCATCATCACAACTACAGGAAACAAAGATATTGTTGTTGGCAAGCACTTTGAAGCAATGAAAGATAAAACTATCGTATGTAACATCGGTCACTTTGACAACGAGATTGACATGGCTTGGTTGAACAAAAACCACGGTGCTTCAAAAATTGAAATCAAACCGCAAGTAGACAAATACAACGTAAACGGTAAAGACATCATCATTTTGGCCGAAGGTCGTTTGGTGAACTTGGGTTGTGCTACCGGCCACCCATCATTTGTGATGAGTAACTCGTTTACCAACCAAACATTGGCACAAATCGAATTATGGAACAACTCGGCCAACTACAAAAACGAAGTGTACATGTTGCCAAAACACTTAGATGAAAAAGTGGCTGCTTTACACTTAGCTAAATTGGGTGTTGAATTGGAGACTTTAAATGACGAGCAAGCAGCTTACATTGGTGTTGACGTAAAAGGACCATTCAAACCGGAATATTACAGATATTAAAATTTTACAATCTTACAGATAAAAAACCCTTGCAGTGATGTGAGGGTTTTTTATTGCAATATATGAATGCACATTAACCCTGATTCCTTCTTTAGCAACTTCGCTTGAAGACATTCAATAAAACTGGAATAACAGGAACTGTTGAAATTCTAATAAAAGATATAAATACATCTGAACCATCTATCTTTTTAAGGCAAAATGTCCTTTTTGTGTTCTGCCATCCGAAAATTTTATAAAGTACCAATAATCGTCAGAAGGAAGTTTCTTTCCATTGAAATTTCCGTCCCAACCTTCACCACCTGCTTTAATTTGCTTGATAAATTTCCCGAACCGATCAAAAATCTGAATTATGGTATCAGGTTGCGTAGTAGTACAACGCAGATTCCAAGTATCATTATGACCATCATCATTAGGAGTAAAATAAACCGGAATTCCAATAATTTCAAAGGATTTTGACCCTACACCACAACCATCATTATCAATAACATAGGCGGTGTGGATACCACAGGATATATCATAAAATTGATTACTCGACTGAAAAGGGCCTTCCGGATGATCAATACTGTAACTGTAATTTGGTAAAGCAGGATTTATGATTACCGAATTATTTTCAACGGCAGTACCCTGACTAATTACCGATGTGATACTGGCTCCATAAGAAGGACTTACCTCTACAGAACGTGTATTGATACAACCATGAGAATTGATAATGTCAACTTTATAAGTACCGGGTTGATCAACATTAATAGCATAAGTAGTATACGGAAGAACCGAACCACCATAACTCCAAACAAAATTATAAGGCTGTCCATCCAATATCCCGGCATCAATTGTTGTTTGGAATCCAGATATGTTTGCACATATATAAGCTTCATCATTAGCTTCAATTTGCGGAAGCCTGTTAACCTTCAGGGGAATTTCGCTAATACCCGAACAACCGTTCATTCCGTCTTCAACCCTCACAAAGACGCTTGAATTGTAGGGAGAAGTATTGGTATACATAAGATTAGTAAGCTGATTTTGTTTCAGTAATGCATTCTGAAGCGTAGCATAATATGCAGCAGTTTGTGAAGGCGATAATACCACATTAGCCTGACTAAGGTTAAATGTAGCGAAACCGGTTTGTTGTAAATCACAGGTTTCCAATGCGGCAATAGTCTGCCCTGCTGTTACATTTACAATAAGAGTTAAGGGATAAAATGCACTGCAACCATTGCCATTTATCAATTTCGCTATAATAACCTGAGGGTTAGCCACATTGGTGTAATTAGCCGATAACGGAAGATCAGCGGCAAGACTCGCGTTATCCAAATAATAGGTCACACTGACACTTGGATCTCCATTTGTAAAAAACCCATCGGCTTCTTTGAGATTAAATGTAGTCAAGCCATCCGGGTTGATACCATAATCACACTGAACAAGGTTTGCCCCTGCTACAGCAGGAAATGAGTGCACAATTAAGTCGATAGGACTTATTAAAAAGCAGTTGCCGTCATCAATTTTTATAAAAATAGTTTGGAGTTCGGGAACTGTATTATAAAAAAATTGAGGAAGCGGATTAATATCATTTTCCGCATCTGCTTTTGATAAATAGTAATTTAAAGTGATTCCGGGACCGAAATCAGGATATACGATTGAGGTAACTTCTTGCATATTGAACGTTGTCTGACCATTGAACTGGCTACCATCAGTTGTGTCATCGCAAATAGAAAATTCATTTGCCGACAAACCTATTTCTCCGGAAATACTAATTGTAAACGAACCATTATTATAACATTCCGTTATGGTATTTTCAATTCTCACATAAATTGTCTGCGGATTTGAGGTGTTCACAAATGAGTTAGGGTTCGCAATCGGATTCACGCCCAAAAAAGCATCGCTCTCGTTGATGTAATAAGTAACCTCAACATCGGTTTGGCTTCCAATAATGAGCGGGGTATTTTGTGTTAAGTTGAAAGCAGTTGACGCATTCGGGACACCATCAACGTCGCATTCTGTTAAATCTAACGAAGTCACTTCAGGGGGTAAATCAAACTTCGGGGGTTCATTAAATGTGGCTGTTCCGCTCCATATTAACGAAAAATTACTGTTTCCAATAGCGCGGTCAATTACAAGCATATACGTTTCTCCTTCCACCACATCAACAACTGAAACGAATCCATTACCGTCTGTCGCAGGTCCCTCACTGGTATCTGTTTCAGAACTGCGCAAACCAGTTATGTTATATGACAATCCGGCCATAACCGGGTTTGTCGTTGAACAGCGAATTATATTATTTTGAATACAAGAATCAAAATAATAAAGATAGAAATCAAAATCCTCACTTAGGCTACTGCTTTGAGGAATAATTGTAAATTCAAGCGTACCGGAAGTAGCAATTTTAATTTTCATCCAAATGCTGTTATGTTCATGACCACCACAGCTGTTTACCTCTTGCAGTGCTCCCGGTCCGGTTACATCAATATCATTAAAGTTTGTATTACCGCATACCACTAAAGCATCTGTACAATCATTCTGAGCGTTAAGTGTAACACTAAGCAACAGAAGAATAAATAGGAGTACGTTTTTCATAGAACCCAAATTTACTGTATTTCTGTACAAAAGACAAAACACTAGGAATATATTATGAAAACCCTAAATGGAGCATTGTAAATTATACTCCAAACAAAAAACCCGCTCAGTACTGAGCGGGTTTTTATATTCTGATAAGAGTTGTTCTTATGCTTCGAACGGAAGGATAGACACAAATGACTTGTTGTCTCCTTTTTTCTGGAATTTTACAATCCCATCAACTTTTGCATGTAAAGTGTGATCTTTACCCATGTAAACGTTTTCTCCCGGGTTGTGTTTAGAACCTCTTTGTCTAACGATGATATTACCAGCAATTGCAGCTTGACCACCATAAATCTTAACGCCTAAACGTTTCGATTCTGATTCTCTACCATTCTTAGAACTACCGACACCTTTCTTGTGAGCCATGACGTTTTAGTTTTTAAATGTTAATTATTCTTCTGTAGCTTCAGCTTTTTTTGCTGCTTTCTTTTTTGGAGCACTTCCGTTGATTCCCTCAATTACGATTTGAGTCAATGATTGTCTGTGTCCGTTTCTTTTTTTGTAACCTTTTCTTCTTTTCTTTTTGAAAACGATTACTTTGTCTCCTTTTAAGTGTTGTAACACTTTGGCTTCAACTGAAGCACCTTCTATAGCTGGGGCGCCTAAAGTGATGTTCCCATTGTCGTCTAACAAAAGAACTCTGTCAAAAGAAACTTTTGACCCTTCTTCGGTAGCCAAACGGTGAACAAAAACTTTTTGGTCTTTGCTTACTTTAAATTGTTGCCCTGCTATCTCTACGATTGCGTACATAACAATAATGTTTAATTAATTTTTAAGTGCGCAAATATACGACTATTTATCATACTCACAAGTCCTGAGACAAAAAAGTTTTATCTTTAAAATCAAGCCCTTAGACGAGATAAATAATTTTATGTAAATGAATAAAAAAAGATACCTTTGGTGTAACAAAAGTAAAAGTTAGTTAACTAACTGAACAATCAACGAAAAAATTTCAATTTTTTATGAAAAAATCTTTAATCGCTTTAAGTTCAATGCTTATGCTTGGAGGAATAGCTCATGCCCAAAAGGTAGCTTTTGAGGAGTACGATTTGCCAAACGGACTTCACGTTATCTTGCACAACGACCCATCGGCTCCGGTGGTCATCACCTCGGTGATGTATCACGTAGGTTCCAAAGACGAAAATCCGGAAAGAACCGGTTTTGCTCACTTTTTTGAACACTTATTGTTCGAAGGGACCGAAAACATCAAAAGAGGCGAATGGATGAAAACCGTAACGTCTAACGGAGGAACCAACAACGCCAATACTTCGGAAGACCGCACCTATTACTTTGAAGTATTCCCTTCCAACAATACCGAATTGGGATTATGGATGGAATCTGAGCGCTTGATGCACCCGGTTATCAACCAAATTGGGGTAGATACGCAAAACGAAGTGGTAAAAGAAGAAAAAAGACTACGTGTAGACAACCAGCCGTATGGTCAGTTGATTGCCGAAGTAAAGAAAAATATGTTTAAAGTCCACCCGTACCGTTGGGCCACCATCGGCTCTATGGCGCATTTGGACGCAGCGACTTTAAAGGAATTTCAGGATTTCAATAAGAAGTTTTATTCGCCAAACAATGCGGTTTTGGTGGTAGCCGGTCAAATCGACATTCCGCAAACCAAGGCTTGGATTGAGAAATATTTCGGCCCTATCCCAAGAGGAGTGGAATTGAAAAAACAAACATTCGTAGAAGCACCCATCACCGAAACGATTCATGCTACTTACGAAGATCCGAACATCCAAAAACCAATGGTCGTAGCCGCTTACAGAACCCCGTCGATGAAAACCCGCGATGCCCGTGTCTTAGACATGATTTCTACATATTTGAGCGATGGTAAAAGCTCTAAATTGTACAAAAAAATCGTAGATGACAAAAAAATGGCTTTGCAAGTCGGGGCTTTCAACTACAGCCAGGAAGATTACGGTCAATACATCCTGTACGGAATGCCACAAGGGACCTTTACTTCAACCGATTTAATCAAAGAAATTGACGAAGAAATCGTGAAATTGCAAACCGACTTAATTTCTGAAAAAGATTTCCAAAAATTACAAAACATTAACGAGAACAACTATGTAGACAGCAATTCAAACATTGAAGGAGTTGCCGAAAACTTAGCGACTTACTATTTGTTGTATGGCGATGTAAACCTTATCAATACCGAAATCGATATGTACCGCTCGATTACCCGTGAAGAAATTAGAGCCGTTGCCAAAAAATATTTGAATCCAAACCAACGTTTGATTTTGGATTATGTTCCTGCCAAAGACAAAGCTGAAAACAAATAAACTTACTCGAAAATGAAAAAAATTATCATATTATCAAGCTTGTTTTTAACTTTTATCATGCAAGCACAAGACAGAACACAGCCAAAACCAGGGCCATCGCCAAGCATCAACATCAAAAAACCGGAAACCTTTTCGTTACCGAACGGATTAAAAGTTTTGGTGGTTGAAAACCATAAATTACCGAGAGTTTCTTTCAGCTTAACTATTGACAACGCGCCTTATGCCGAAGGCAACAAAAAAGGGGTTGACGATTTAACCAGCAGCTTGATCGGAAACGGCTCGCTTAAAACCCCTAAAGACGCTTTCAATGAAGAGATTGATTTTCTTGGAGCCAACATAAACTTTTATGCTTCGGGCGCTTCTGCCAGCGGATTGTCAAAATACTCGGGAAGAATCCTGGAGTTAATGGCAGAAGGAGCTTTGACGCCTAACTTTACTCAGGAAGAATTCGACAAAGAGAAAGACAAGCTAATCGAAGGCTTAAAAACGCAGGAAAAAAATGTTTCTGTAGTAGCCGGAAGAGTAGAAAACGTACTGGCTTTTGGCAAAAACAATCCTAAAGGGGAGTATTTGTCAGAAGAAACCATCAACAATGTTTCTTTGGCAGACGTAAAAGACAACTACCGCACTTATTTTGTGCCTGAGCACGCTTATTTGGTAGTGGTTGGAGACGTGAAAACCAAAGACGTGAAGAAAATGGTGGAAAAACTATTCGGCTCATGGGTAAAAGCCACGGCGCCAAGAATTGAATATTCTAATCCAAGCAACGTGCAATACACCCAAATTAATTTTGTGGATATGCCAAATGCGGTTCAATCGGAAATTTCATTGATCAATACCGTAAGTTTGAAAATGGCAGACCCTGATTTCTTCCCGGTTATCTTGGCCAACCAAGTATTTGGGGGAGACTTCAACAGTTATTTGAACATGAATTTGAGAGAAAAACACGGCTGGACGTATGGTGCACGCTCTAGTGTTGGTTTCGACAAATATTTAAACAGCATGTTTAAAGCCAATTCGCAAGTGAGAAATGCCGTTACCGACAGTGCGGTAGTAGAAGCTTTGAAAGAATTAAAACGTATCCGAACTGAAAAAGTAAGCGATGAGATGTTAAACAGCGTAAAAGCCGGTTACATCGGACGTTTTGTGATGCAGGTAGAAAAACCGGCAACGGTCGCTCGTTACGCTTTGAATATTGAAACCGAAGGTTTACCGGCTAATTTCTATGAAAACTACATCAAAAACATCAATGCCGTAACGGCCGATGACATCATGAGAGTTGCCAACAAATATTTCTTGGCCGACAACTTGAGAATTGTAGTAACCGGGAAAGGCTCAGAAGTACTGGCCGGATTGGAAAAATTAAACATTCCTATTTTTTACTTTGACAAATACGGAAATCCAACCGAAAAGCCAGCGATGAAAAAACCGGTTCCTGCGGGAGTAACTGTTAAATCAATCGTTGACAACTATGTTGCGGCTATCGGTGGTGCCAAAGCCATCAAAACCGTTAAATCAATTGCTTTGATTGGCAGCACTAAAATCCCACAAGCCCCTATGCCGTTAGATTACAAATCTAAAGCAGATGCCAAAGGAAAAATGTTGGTTGAATTGTCAATGCAAGGCATGAGCATTATGAAACAAGTCGTGAACGGTAATACTGCCTACATGATGCAACAAGGTCAGAAAAAATCCTTAGAAGGCGATGATTTGGCCAAAGCCAAAGAAAGCGCTGTATTGTTTAACGAGACCTTATTGGCTACAAAAAACGGCGTGAAAGTTACCGCTGTTGAGCCTATCAACGGTAGCGATGCCTATGCTGTAGTTGACGGAGATACTACGTATTATTTTGATGTAAAATCTGGTTTAAAAACTGCTGAAGCGACTTCTGAAGAAGATGAATCGGGTAAAAAAGCCAGCAGAGTGACCTATTTTAATGACTACAGAGATGTAAAAGGCGTAAAAGTACCTTTCAACACCATCATGAATGTAGGCATTGAATTGGACATCAAAATTTCGGAAGCCAAAATCAACGAAGGTGTTTCGGATGCTGACTTTCAATAATTGAAATCACAACAGTTGATATACAAAAAAGTCCCGAGAATTCGGGACTTTTTTATTTCTTGTTCGCCAAATAAACGCCTGCCAAAATGATGAACGCTCCCAAAAACTGAAACGGCGTCAGCAGTTCGTTATCGAGCATGCCCCAGATGCAGGCAACAATTGGTATCAGGTATGTAACCGAAGAAGCAAAGACTGGCGAGGATATTTGAATGAGCTTATAAAAAAGTACATTGGCCACTCCGGTGCCAACAATGCCCAAAATCATCACAAAAAGCATGGCGTGTTGGGTAATCGGCTGACTCACTTTGGCACTGAAATCGGTCAACAACAAGATGACAGTCGCCGGCACTACCATCACCACAAAATTGCCCGTCGTAATGCTTAGCGGTTTTACATCGGACAAATATTTTTTGATCAAATTCACATTCGTGGCATAGCAAATCGTGGCCAGCAACACCAAAACCGAGTAGTAATAGTTTTCGCTTCCGTGCTGATTGTTGCCGGTAAAAATAAGCACCGTAGTTCCTATCAATCCGATTAGTACACCTATAAACTGACTTCTTTTAAAATGCAACCCAAAGACGACAAAACCCAAAATAAGAGTATTCAACGGTGTCAACGAATTCAAAATCGAACAAATGGAACTGCTGACCTTTGTTTCGGCCAAAGCAAAAAGATAGGCTGGGATAAACGTTCCGAACATCGAGGTCAACGCTACATACTTCCATTGGTGCAACGGAATTGAAGCCAAACTTTTGAAACCGACTAGCAACAAAAACAAAGCACAAAAGATTATGCGTAATGATCCCAACTGAAAAGGATTTAAGCCAATCAACCCTTTTTTAATCAGTATAAATGAGCTTCCCCAAATGAGTGCCAGAACAATTAAGATAAACCATTTTAGATGTGGTGATTTCATAGCTTGTTTTTAACCCGTCAAATTTTGTAATTTTTTTAAGAACTAACGTCTTTATTTTTCATTAATTTTGTCCACAATCAGAAGACTGTCATTACAAACAACGTAAAAAATATAAGACTCATGAATTTCACCAAATCATTATTAATATGCGGTCTGGCTTCAACATTATTGTTGAGCTGTAAAGACACAGCCAGCAAACCTACCACAGCTGACGGCAACGAAACCTCGACAACTGTTGAAAAGAAAGTTCCTGCCGTAGCGGTAAAACCTGAAACAGCAAGTTTCAAAATTGAAGGAATGACTTGCGCCATTGGTTGTGCCAAAACCATTGAAAAGAAATTAGCAAAAATGGACGGCGTTCAAAAAGCGACTGTAGATTTCGACAAAAAAGAAGCTACCGTTGATTTTGATGCTTCGGTATTAACTCCGGAAAAACTGGTTCAAGCGGTTGAATCTACCGGTGATGGTGCTACTTACAAAGTATCAAATGTAAAGACTAACAACAAGGCTTAAGAATAATATTTGTACAAAAAAGGAACTCAATTGAGTTCCTTTTTTTATTTCCAACGTATGGTTTCCATTAAACGCTGCATATCATTTTTAATGTAACTGGCCGCGGGCATAATTGAGTCGAAATTGGGTTTGGCGAAAAAATAAACCGATCCCGTCACAAAATGTTTGATACTGTCTGTAACATAAAACTGAGAATTGGTAGCCGCATTTCCATCTACCTGATAAAACATACCATATACTTTGTGGTCGTAGTTTATGAATGGCTGTTCCAAAATATCATCAGCTTTAATCACGTGTTCGTAAGTTAATTTTTGAGCATCTCTCAATAAAACATTGATGTTATTGTTCACCGTTTTATAAGTCAGATAAATTGTGGCTTTCATCTTTGGATACTGAATAGAAAAGCCGCAATTCTTGTCTTCTTTTATAATGGCATCTTCATTCATTTCAAACTCAAAAGGGCAATGATTACTGAAAGAAGCATACTTTGCCTCCGGATAATCAAGCCTCAACTGACTGGCGGGTTTAGGCAGTGTATCTTTTTTGCAACTGCCGGCAAAAACCGCAAGGATGACTAACAATACTCCGGCTGATATTTTTTTATGCATTTTATTATTTATTCTAATGTTACTTTAAGTTGTTTTATCCTTTTCTTGTCTACACTTTCAATGGTGAAATATACATTCGAAAAATGGATTTTTTGTCCTTTTTTGGGGAAGTTTCCCAAAATTTCCAATATGAATCCGGCCAGGGTTTCTGCCTCTCCTTTTCGGTCTTCAAACGTATCTTCGTCTACCTCTACTATTCGGTAGAAATCTTTTAAATTTATTTTGCCTTCAAAAAGAAAATTCTTGTCGTCTATTTGCGAGAAGTTAATATTTTCATCATCAAACTCATCTGAAATATCGCCCACAATTTCTTCGATTACATCTTCTAACGACACTAATCCTGACGTTCCGCCATACTCATCAACCACCACAGCCAAATGACTTTTCAAACGCTGAAAATCCTTGAGCAAGTCATCCAGTTTTTTGTTTTCGGGTACAAAGAAAGGCTTTCGCATGAGTTTGTTCCAATCAAATTCTTTTTTATGAATATGCGGAATCAAATCTTTCACAAACAAAACACCTTCTATCTGATCAATATTTTCGCGATATACCGGAATTCGGGAATAGCCTTTCTCTACAATTTTGGGGTAAATTTCGGCAAAAGTTTCCTCAATTTCCAAGGCAAATACATCAATCCTTGGGCTCATCACTTGCTTGGTATCCGTGTTTCCGAATGAAACTATTCCTTCAAGAATTTTTTGTTCTTCGGAACTGGTATCGTCTGTTGACGTCAGTTCTAAGGCTTGTGACAATTGGTCTACTGAAATATTTGATTTTTGTTTCCCGAGTTTTTCATGTAAAAAAACCGTAACGGCTCTCATCGGCAAACTCACGGGAGACAATATTTTGTCTAAAACCAATATAGGATTGGCTATGAATTTTGAGAACTTGATGTTGTTGCGACTGGCATATACTTTGGGCAATACTTCACCAAACAATAAAATAAGGAAGGCAATCAAAATCACTTCGACCAAAAACTTCATTAAAGGTGATGTTATGGCGGCAAAAATGTTATTCCCCACAAAGGAGAAAATAATCACCACCCCAATATGACTGAAATTGTTAGCAATTAGTATGGTTGCCAATAATTTTTTGGGACGTTGTAACAATTGTGAAATCAGGTTGGCTTTGGCAGCATCTTGATCAAATAAGGTTTTGATGTCTTTTGGCGTAAGCGAAAAAAGGGCTACTTCTGCAGCCGAAACCAAGGCTGATGAAAACAAAAAAAAGGCAATTCCGATACTCCCGAAAAGCAAGCGGGTATCTATAGTGTTGTTAAAAAATGTAAGACTGGGCTCCGGGTCCAAAGGGTACGGGGGTTAGTTAAACAATATCAAAACGGCAAATCATTTTCCGGACTTGCAGTACTTGGCGCTTCTAAATTAGTATTTTTGGGTTCCAGATTTTGGGGTGTTTTCAAACCATCTATCTCTTTTTTGGTGGTCAAAAAGGTGAATTCGGTAACCTGAATTTCAGTGGTGTATTTTGTAGTTCCGTCTTCGGCTTGCCACTGACGTGATTTGATTCGTCCTTCGACGTAGATTTTATCGCCTTTAGACAAATACTTTTCACAGATTTCGGCAGCTTTGTTTCTCACTACTAAATTGTGCCATTCGGTAGAAGCGATTCGTTCGTTGGTTTGTTTGTTGATATAAACTTCATTGGTAGCCAAAGGAAAACGGCCGATGCAATTTCCTCCTTCGAAATAATGCATTTTGACATCATCGCCGAGGTGACCAATTAACATAACTTTATTTAAAGTACCATTCATCGTTTATAACTTTGTTTCTTTCAAATTTACTACTTTTTTTGAAATTTAAAACGAAACTTTTTCAATAAAATTAAAAACCACGATCGGGAATGGCATTTTTTGAGCTGATTCCCAGTCGATTCCTTCTTTCATCTCTCCACTAACCTTAACATTCCAGAACTTGATATGAAGCTGTTGGTGTGATAATTTATGAATTATGAATTCCGGATTATACAACTGAATTTGAAGAATGTCATTGCTGACAAATTCCTGACTCTGAATTAAATCAAAAACGACATGGTCATCTTCCATAACATCCGTTTCCAATAGCGGGAATTCATATAAATTGTGCCAAATACCTTTTTGAGTTCTTTTGTGCAGAAGGGTATTATTTACTTCATCTGAAAAGACCAAATAATTAAAGAATCGATTTCTTACCTTCAGCTTTTTTGATTTTACCGGGAGTTGTCCAACCTTCTTGAGTTGCAAAGCCGCACAGCTATCATTAAAAATACAGTTGGAACAATCAGGATTTTTGGGCACGCATTGCAATGCTCCGAATTCCATTATCGCCTGATTGAAAAGATTTGCCTGTCCTTTGGGCAATAGTTCAGCAGCTAACTCGGTAAATTCTTTTTTGGCACTGTTAGCAGCTATGTCGGTTTCGAGAGCAAAATAGCGCGCCAAAACCCTGAACACATTGCCATCTACCACCGGCACATTTTCGTTATAGGCAAACGAAGCAATGGCGGCAGCTGTGTAGGCTCCTATTCCTTTTAAACGAAGTAATGCCTCATAGGTTTTGGGAAATTCTCCGTTGAATTCAGAGGCAACTTGTTTGGCGGTTTTATGCAAATTTCGAGCACGAGAATAGTACCCTAACCCCTGCCATAATTTGAGTACTTCTTCTTCCTGGGCATTCGCCAAATCAAAGACTGTGGGAAAAGCATCGGTAAAACGCAAAAAATAAGGCAAACCCTGTGCAACGCGTGTTTGTTGAAGCATGATTTCGGAAAGCCAAATAATATACGGATTGGTAGTATCTCGCCAAGGCAAATCACGCTTGTTTTGTAAGTACCATTGAATAAGTGAGTTGGAAAATTTCATAGCCAAAATGTAGCCCGCAAAAATAAATCTTTATGTGATTAAATTTTAATAGATTATGCTTGAAATATTGTTTTTTTAATTCATATATTTGCAACCTCAAAAATTTACACATAATATTAAATACGAAAGAAAATGACGAAAGCAGATATCGTAGCGAAAATTTCAGAAAAATTAGGTCTTGAAAAAGGAGATGTTCAAGCAACTGTTGAAGCGTTTATGGAGGAAGTTAAAACTTCTTTGGAAACTGGAGACAATGTTTACTTGAGAGGTTTTGGTAGCTTCATCATCAAAACTAGAGCTGAGAAAACAGGAAGAAACATTTCTAAAAACACTACTATCAAAATTCCAGCTCACAATATTCCGGCATTCAAACCTGCTAAAGTATTTGTAGAATCAGTAAAAACAAACACTGAAGTAGCAGTATAAAACTTATTTATTAATCATAAAAACCAAACGCTTATGCCAAGTGGTAAAAAAAGAAAGAGACATAAGGTAGCAACTCACAAACGTAAAAAGAGAGCAAGAGCTAACCGACACAAAAAGAAAAAGTAGTTCTAAACTACTTTTCTTTTTTTAAACGTTCATTGAAAAGGAATTCAGACCGCAGATACAAGACCGCAGCAGACAGAAATACTAACTGGATACTGTCGACTGAAAACTGCTTTCTAAAATTCACCGGGTAACACATTACCTGTTTAAAATGTTTAATCCATCCTTGAAGAGTTGATGGTTGATAGTTGATAGTTGATGGCTTTTCCAACAACTGACAACCGATAACCGACAACCAGCTTGGATAAAAATTTACAACATGAATAAAGAATTAATCATCCGTAGTGGTGAAAATGCTGTAGATTTTGCCTTATTAAAAGATGGAAAACTAATTGAATTACACAAAGAAGAAGAAACCAGCAACTTTCAGGTGGGTGATATTTTTATTGCCAAAATCAGAAAACCGGTTGCCGGACTTAATGCTGCTTTTGTAAATGTAGGCTATGAAAAAGATGCCTTTTTACATTATCACGATTTAGGTCCCAATTTAGCTTCTTATTTGAAATTCATAAAACTTGTAAGCGCAGGTAAACTAAAAGATTTCTCCCTAAAAAACTTCCAGTTTGAAAAAGAGATTGATAAAAACGGTGCTATCTCAGACATATTGAGCGCCAATCAATCGGTACTGGTTCAGGTAGTCAAAGAACCTATTTCTACTAAAGGCCCAAGGATAAGCTCAGAGCTTTCATTTGCCGGGCGTTATGTGGTTTTGGTTCCTTTTTCGGATAGGGTTTCTATTTCGCAAAAAATAGAATCTAAAGAAGAAAAAGACCGACTCAAGAAACTCGTACAGGCTATCAAACAAAAGGGGTTTGGGGTTATTGTGAGAACAGTAGCCGAAGGCAAAAATGTAGCCGAATTAGAAAAAGATTTGCAGAACTTAATGAATAGATGGACTGCAATGTGTAAAAAATTACCAACTGCTCATCATCCGTCTAAAATTTTGGGTGAGATGAATAAAGCTTCTTCAATCCTGAGAGACGTATTCAACGATACTTTTACCAGTATTCAAATAGATGATGAAGAGTTGTACCACCAAACCAGAGACTATTTAGCCGAAATAGCCCCTGACAAACAAAAAATCGTTAAGCTTTATCAGTCGAAAGACACACCGTTGTTTGAGAAATACCATATTGAGCGACAAATCAAAACTTCTTTCGGGCGTACGGTCTCGATGAGTAAAGGAGCTTATTTGATTATAGAACACACCGAAGCTTTGCACGTTATTGACGTGAACAGTGGAAACCGTTCTAACAAGGCCAACAATCAGGAAGACACCGCATTGGAAGTGAACTTGATTGCGGCGGCCGAAATTGCCAGACAATTGCGATTGCGGGATATGGGGGGTATTATTGTTGTTGATTTTATTGATATGCAAAATGCCGAAAACCGCCAAGTGTTGTTTAACTTCCTTAGAGAGGAAATGAGCGACGATAAAGCTAAACACAAGATTTTGCCTCCGAGTAAATTTGGATTAGTTCAAATTACGCGACAAAGGGTAAGACCTGAAGTAAATATTGAAACCAGAGAAGAGAATCCGAATAATTTGGCCGGGGATATAGATGCTCCGATACAGATTATTGACAAGATTTCTTTTGCTTTGGAAAAGATTGTTAAAGACCACAGTGGTTTGAAATTGAATGTTCATCCTTTTGTGGCAGCATACCTTAAAAAAGGTTTTCCATCCTTACGCTCGAAATGGTTTTTTGAGCATAAGAAATGGGTGAAAATCATACCGCGCGACGCTTACAAGTATTTAGAGTATCATTTCTTCGATAACGATGGAAATGAGATTAAGGAATAGTCCTGAACTAAATTTGGGATGACAAAAACCGCCTTTCGAAAGAGGGGCGGTTTTTTTGTGGGTTGTTGTTGAAAATGATAATGATAAACCTAAATTCATATCTTTGAGAAACAAACTCTTATCATTTCGTCATGCAAAAACTATATTCTCTTTTAGCTCTTTTTTTTATTGGACTTACAAGTCACTCTCAAATAGTAATAATTCCTGATGCTAATTTTAAGGCGAAGTTATTGGCGGCGGGCCCAACAGCAAATATTGCTTACAATGCTTCTTTTGTTAAAATAAAAATTGACACCAATAATGATGGTGAGATTCAGCAAAGTGAAGCTAATTTGGTTTACAGTTTGAATGTTTCCAATTCGAGCATAGTAGATTTAACCGGTATAAATTTTTTTACTAATCTTCAGAGTTTGTACTGCGACGGGAATCAAATTATTACTTTAGAATTGAATACTTTGACGCATCTTCAGACTTTATGGTGCCAAAATAATCAATTGACAACTTTGTTTATTAAAAACGGAATTAACCAAAACGTTAATGCTACCGGGAATCCTAATGGGCTTTACATTTGTGCTGATGAGGGTGAAGTAGTGGATTGCTATTGTACTGTAAATTCCTATTGTAACTTTGTGCTTGGAGGAACTTTTTATAAACTGCAAGGCAACGCGCGCTATGATAATAATAACGATGGCTGTGATGCGGGCGACAATGGTATTGCCAACTTAAAATATGCTGTTTCAAACGGCTCCTTTTTTGAGATTAACTCTAATCTTGCCGGAAATTATGCAATACCTGTTCAGGCAGGCACGGTTACAATTACTCCAATATTAGAAATGCCGGCATATTTTTCGGTTTCACCGGTATCGTCGACTGTGGCTTTTCCGGCAACGGCCAGTCCTTTTATCCAAAACTTTTGCGTAACCCCTAACGGTACTCATAATGATTTGGAAATTACATTGCTTCCGAACATTCCTGCAAGACCCGGAAACAATGCAGTTTATAAAATAATCTACAAAAACAAAGGAACTCATTCGCAGAGTGGCATGGTTGATTTGGCATTTGACAATGCTGTCCTGCATTTTGCTTATGCCAATCCGAGTGTTACCAGTGAGGCTACGAATAGCTTGAGTTGGAGTTTTAGTAATTTGCTTCCATTTGAAACAAGGGAAATTTTGGTGATACTTGGGGTAAATGCTCCTACAGATACACCGGCTGTAAACAGTGATGATATTTTGTATTTTACGGCCACTGTAACCGGAGCTACTGATGAAACTCCGGTGGATAATTCATCTGTATTGAACCAAACGGTGGTAAATTCTTTTGATCCTAATGATAAAACCTGTACAGAAGGCAGCACTGTTTCCTCAAGCATGATTGGCAAGTATGTGCATTATGTGATTCGTTTTGAGAATACCGGAACGGCTAATGCCAAAAACATCGTAATTCAGGATTATATTAATGCTTCAAAATTTGATATTGCCAGTTTAGTGCCGCTTAGCAGTAGTGCTTCTTTTGTTACTAAAATTTCGAACAGCAACAGCGTAGAATTTATTTTTGAAAACATCAACTTGCCATTTGATGACGCTAATAATGACGGATATATAGCTTTTAAAATTAAAACAAAATCGTCGCTGGTTGTAGGCAATACTTTCAGCAACAATGCTTATATCTATTTTGATTATAACGAGCCTATAACTACTAATACTTATACTACCACTATACAGGCTCTGGGGACTGCTGATTTTGATTTTAGCTCTGTTTTCAGCTTATCGCCCGTTCCAACAAAAAACACACTTACCATTACTGCCAAAGAAACTGTAAATCTGAGTTCCGTTAGTATTTATAATGCATTTGGTCAATTGATACAAGTTAACACCCATCCGGGAGAAACCGTTGATGTTTCCAATTTAAAAACCGGCAGCTACTTTATCAAAATAATCAGCGATAAAGGAAGTGCCACGGGTAAGTTTATCAAGGAGTAGAAAGGTTCTCGATACATCCCGACAAGTCGGGATACTCGAACTGACGATAGATCTGAAAAAAGCCCCGAAGAATCGGGGCTTTTTTTATTCTAATTCATATTCCAATCGCACGGTGATGCGGGCGGTTTTGTTTTTGCTGTAGGTGTCGTTGATACCTCCGTAACTGTCTTCCTCGGTAGAACCTTGTCCGGTGATTTGAAACACGCCCATACTGGCATTTTTCAGCTTTCCGATTTTTCCGTTGGCGGTCTTAACGATTTTGGTGGCGCGTTCGTTTGCGTCTTGGGTTGCTTTTTCGATAAGGCTTTGTTTCAAACTGGGCAAAGCCGAATAGGTATACTGAATGGAATTGGAGGACAATTCGATACCGGAGTTTACCAATTCAGACGTTTTACTCGACACTTCCTCGATTCGTTTCATCAGACCGGGGTTTTTCTTGGCCGAAAAAGTAATGGTTTGTGTGGCTTCGTAACCGTCAAACACTTGCTCGTAACGGGTTCTGTTGTCGTTGCTTTCGCTGCGGATTTCACGGAATTTCTTTTGAAAATTGACAGCCCCAAAACTGAATTCATTGGCTTTGAATCCTTTTTTTAAAAAGAAATCGGTTACTGTTTTTTGGTCGGAAACAATTTTGTTGTAGGCCGCTTTAATATCCATATTGGTCGTGGTAAAACTTCCGGACCAGAGGATTTCATCTGAAACGAAATCTTTGGTTCCCAATCCGATGACAGAGATAGAATCGAGATTGGCGTTGCGGTTGCGGAAAGCACTTCCGAGAATCCAGGCGGTAATGATTACGGCCACACCGATAATGACTGATGATTTGATTTTTTCCATTGTTTTAGGTATAGTGTTAGTTTCAAAGGTATAACGAAAAAAACTTCGGTTTAGTATGACTAAAATAAAATATCTTGACGTCCTGTATAACTTCTTATTTTCTTCTTGAAGCAAAGAACCGCAACATCAAGTCTGAGGCTTCCTGAGCTAAAACTCCCCGCACCACCTCGGTCTTGGGATGCAGTTTCGTACCCATATTTTGATAGCCGCGCTGCTCGTCTGAAGCACCAAAAACCACTTTGGAAATCTGACTCCAATACAAGGCTCCGGCACACATTTGGCAGGGTTCTAACGTAACATAAAGTGTACAGCCTTTCAGGTATTTTCCGCCAATAAAATTAGCCGCCGAAGTAATAGCCTGCATTTCGGCATGAGCCGTAACATCATTGAGCATTTCAGTCAGATTGTGAGTGCGGGCAATGACTTTATTATCTATTACAATGACAGCGCCCACAGGAATTTCGCCTTTTTCAAAAGCCGCTTCGGCTTCCTGCAAAGCCTTTTTCATAAAATACTCGTCGGTGAAAGGGTTTTCCATAAAACAAAAATACGATTTCAATTCGTTACCTTTGTGGCATGTCAAAAAAATTGCTCGAACATATAGTAACGCCTACTGATTTACGAAAATTAAACGTGAGTCAATTGCCCGAATTAGCCCAAGAATTACGCGAATTCATCATTGATATTGTGTCGGTAAAAGAAGGCCATCTGGGCGCATCCCTGGGTGTGGTTGAACTGACTATAGCTTTGCACTATGTTTTTGACACGCCTAATGATTTATTGGTTTGGGATGTGGGCCATCAGGCTTACGGGCATAAAATTCTAACCGAAAGAAGAACTAAATTTCACACCAATCGTCAGTTGGGCGGCATTTCAGGTTTTCCAAAACGAAGCGAAAGTGTATACGATACATTTGGCGTTGGCCATTCTTCAACTGCAATTTCTGCTGCTTTGGGTATGGCGCTGGCTTCTCAATTAAAAGGCGAAAACAAACACCACATAGCCGTAGTGGGTGATGCCTCTATTGCTAGCGGAATGGCCTTTGAAGGACTCAACCATGCGGGAGTTACCGATGCTAATTTATTAGTTATTTTAAACGATAACGCCATTGGTATTGACCCTAGTGTTGGAGCTTTAAAAAATTATTTAACTGCGGTTAAAGAGGGTAAAAACCCTAAGCAGAACAATATGATTAAATCGCTGAATTTTAATTATTCAGGACCTATTGACGGTCATGATTTGCCGGGTTTAATCAAAGAATTAGAACGACTAAAGAACGTAAAAGGCCCTAAATTTTTACACCTCATAACTACTAAAGGCAAAGGACTGCAAAAAGCCGAAGAGGATCAGGTAAAGTACCACGCACCGGGAAAATTTGATGCCGTAACGGGCGAAATAATCAAGCAATCTACCGAAGACCTAGCTCCTAAATTCCAGGATGTATTTGGTTTAACACTGGTTGAATTAGCTAAAGAAAATCCAAAAATTATTGGTATTACTCCGGCTATGCCTTCAGGAAGTTCGATGAAATTCATGATGGAGGCTTTCCCGGAAAGAGCTTTTGATGTGGGGATAGCCGAGCAACATGCCGTAACGCTTTCGGCCGGAATGGCGACTCAGGGCATGGTTGTTTTCTGCAACATTTATTCAACTTTTTTACAAAGAGCCTATGACCAAGTCATACATGATGTAGCCCTGCAAAATCTACCGGTAATTTTTTGCTTAGACCGTGCCGGTTTGGTTGGTGAAGACGGAGCCACGCATCATGGCGTATTTGATTTGGCGTATTTGCGTTGTATTCCGAATATGATAATCTATGCTCCTAAAGACGAAACAGACCTGCAAAACATTCTTTACACCGCTTCATTGGGCTTAAAAAAACCTATTGCCATTCGATACCCGAGAGGGAGAGGTAAAAATGTGGATTGGAAATTACCTGTCAATTTCCAAAAAATAGAAATCGGGAAAGCTCAAAAACTCAGAAAAGGCAAAAAAATAGCCGTTTTATCAACCGGAACTATCGGTTATAATGTAACCATGGCACTCAACGAATTAGAGGATTCGGGGGCCTTTGCTCATTATCATTTTGGGTTTGTTAAACCGTTAGACGAAAAGAAACTGCACAAAATCTGCGACAAATTTGCTACCATCATAACCGTTGAAGATGGGGTAACTACCGGAGGTTTCGGAAGTGCAGTATTAGAATTTTCGGCCAAAAATGATTATGTGAACGAAATTTTCCTTTGCGGCGTGCCCGATTACTTTATAGAACATGGCACTGTTGACGAGCTACAACAATTCTGCAATATCGACATTGATGGCTTAAAATCGCTGTTCTCCGGCTTGTTAGGCGAAGAAGGGCATGATGAAGATTAAGATATAAAAAACAAACTGAATTAGGCTGTGACAATTTTGTTGAGTTGCACAGCTTTTCCGTCGGTCAACATCGATATAAAGTGGCAGATGTGGAGCAGCCTGTCGTATAGACTTTCTTTCTCTAAATGGTGTTTTTCGGGTAAAATTTTCAGCAATAACTTGTCGTAATTGGTAGTTTTACCTTCATGGTGGTTGTTATAAGCGGTGATGAATTTATCCAACAAATTGTTGATGATTTGATACCCCGAAAGTTCTTTTTCAATAACCTCGCGACTCTGATAAATGCTTTTTACGCTTAGTTTGATGATGTCATCCATTTGGGCTTTATACTTACTTTTATCGGTCAGGGCATAATGGAATTTCCCTTGTAAAATAGCTTCTTCATTTTCGATAAAAACCCTTACGGCATCATTAATCAAATTACCTATTGCCAAGGCGCGCAGGTAGCTGATGCGGTCTTCTTTGGTGGTGAGGGTTTGGTATTTTGACGTATCTATAGTGTCTTTGACCAATTTGATTAAATATTCTAAAGCAAAATCTTCCGAAACCAAGCCCAGATTAATCCCATCTTCAAAATCAATAATCGTATAGCAAATATCATCGGCGGCTTCGACTAAAAAGGCCAACGGATGACGCTCATATCCTATGTCATCGCCTGTTTTATTGGCAATCATCCCCAATTCTTCGGCTACTTCTTTGAAGAACTCTTTATCAGATTGGAAGAAACCATACTTCTTATCTGAGATATTTTTAGTGGGTTTCTTAGGCAAACTTTCTTTGGGATATTTGGTAAAAGCACCCAAAGTAGCGTACGATAAACGCAAACTGCCTTCAATACCCGGTCGGGAACTAGTCAGCACCGAAAAACCATTAGCATTTCCTTCAAAATCGACTAAATCCTGCCATTGTTTAGGGGTTAGTTGATCTTTATATTGTTGTCCTTTACCAATAGAAAAATATTCGCCTATGGCTTTTTCACCCGAGTGACCGAATGGCGGATTCCCAATATCATGAGCCAAAGCGGCCGCAGCCACTATAGCACCGAAATCGTTCATGTGATAGCCGTGTACTTCTTTTAAATGCGGGTATTTTTCGATGATTTTTTTCCCCACTAATCTTCCTATAGAACGGCCCACCACCGACACTTCCAAACTGTGGGTCAGACGGGTATGCACAAAATCGGTTTTAGATAAAGGAATCACCTGGGTTTTATCTTGTAAACTTCTGAAAGCCGAAGAAAAAATAATACGGTCGTAATCAACTTCAAAGCCTAATCGTGTATCGTCTTGTTCGATGCGCAGTCTTTTGCTGGTGTCGCCTTGACGTTTTAAAGATAAAAGTTGTTCCCAGGTCATAATCAGTATAGAATTAACCCTTCGACTTAGCCAAGGGTGATATTATTATTGTTTCAAAAATACATTTTAATTTAAACTTTTCTGCATGCAGATACTGCTTTCTACCCCAACATATTGCCCGTAATTGGGAATGGTTTCATAGCCCGATTTTTGATATAAAGCTATGGCGTTTTTCAACTGATTGGACGTTTCTAAAATACAAGTGGTAAACCCCGATTGTTTGGCCCAGTTTTCAAGCTCATGTAAAACAGATGTAGCAATTCCTTTTTCGCGATGCTCGGGCAATACAAACATTCTTTTAATTTCGGCAGTATGTCCTTCGAGTGGCTTAAAGGCTCCACAACCCAAGGCCGTTTCCCCCTCATAACATACAATCACATGTTCCAGATAAATTTGGTTGTATTGGGCAAAAAAATCTTTTTCATCACCGTCAATAACAACCAAATAATCATCAAACAAACGGGTAAGTCTTTGAAAATCGGGATTATCAGACGTTGTTCTTACAAGTTTTGTCATGATTATTCATTTTGACCGGATTGTTGCAAAGCATAAAAAAGTCTCTTTTTTTGGTCTAAAGCTTTTTTATCAACCACATACGTTTTTGAAATGCTGTCGTGCCAGCCTCTTGGCGGCATACCCAGCAAAGAAAACCCGTATAAAGGAATCAATCGGCAAATAGAGCGTAACATGATGGTTTGATAATCGGGCGTATTTCCGTTTTCATCCACCACGATAGTTTGGGTAAAAAATTTACCAATAGTGCGGGCAAAAGCAATCTCAAAAATATTATAATACAACAAAACTACGCAACTACTCAGTGTGTACTGTCCAACTGTATTGAGATTCACTATGTAATTCTGAATGGCTTTATTACTATTGGCCTCGGCAAAAGCCATGACAAAAACTAATATCACAAACAACAAAACAACCTGCATCAGCATGTCTATCAACCAATTAAAAATACGTTGAGCATGTGAAGCCAGAAGCTCTTCGGTAACTGTGAATGGTTTTTTCGACTCCATTTATTATTCCTTTTTATTGGCTAAAAAGAAGTTTCGGGATTTTTCCGGATACTGGTTGTAACTCTTATCGCTCGGATTAGCAATCACCGATTTGATGTTTATTTCGTCACCAACTTTGAAACCGGCTTCAGTATATTTATAATCCAACAGATATTTACCGCAAAAATAATTGCCGTTTTCGTCCTTTTCAATAATACCGGTATAGATTCCTTTTTCTTTCGCCATTGCTATCTTATTTTGATTTCAAAGGTAATTAAAACCAAACAGTCGCCAAACGAAGTACTTTATCTTTTAGCATTAAATTTGTCCTCTCTTTTTGCTTTCTTTATATTTGAGGCATATGATTATACTTTACCACAATAACAAATCGGTTACACAGGTTATTTCAACCGAAGGTCGTGCACTTTCATTTTCTGAAAAAAACAGCATAACCACCGAATTGTTAATACTTGCCGCAACATTTCCGGAAGAAAAAATAGTGTGGTGTCATTGCGCATTGGAATCCCAATTGAATGTCGATTTTATTCAAAAGAATGAAACTTACAACAACACCTTGTTTTCTTTTAATCCCTACCCGACTCCATATTTAACGGATGCTATAGGCTATGTAGAGAATAGTGTTTTCATCAACATCAACAAAGCCAATACCTATCCTACTTGGTTAATGTCGGGCTCTGCAGGCTATGCACATGCTTCTGTTTTTTTAAATGCCGACGATGCGGTCAGCACGGCAAACGATTTTGATTATTTTTTAAATTCTTTAGCCAAAAAACACATGCCTCTTGGGTTGTTTTGTTATTCTGAGCCCCGTTTGCTGAAAAGCACTTCTGCGTTTTCAGAAATAAAAGCCCGTAAAACTTCTCGCTTCACTCTTTTTAAATTTGTAAAAGAACACTACCGAACCCGTTGGGTTTTCCTATTATTGCTGGACTTTCTAATTTATGAAAAAAAAATCCCGCTGTTGCCCTTACTGTTTTCATTGTCTTATAAAAAGAAGTCGGTTGAAAGTTACAATCTGACTGAAGTTTCTCTACTGAAGCATTCAGGAATTACCGAAGAAGACACCATTGATGTTTTGATTCCTACCATTGGCAGAAAAAAATACCTTTATGATGTACTGCTCGATTTAAAAAAACAAAACATACTTCCTAAAAACGTCATCATCATCGAACAAAACGGAGATGTTACGGCTTCATCTGAGTTGGATTATCTCACAACTGAAGACTGGCCTTTTACTATACTACACACTTTCACCCATACCTTAGGCGCATGTAATGCCCGAAATCTTGCTTTAGAACAGTTGAAAAGTAAGTGGGTTTTCTTTGCCGATGACGATGTTCGGATAGACGCTGACTTTTTACACCAATGCTTGTTGAATTGTAAAAACTACGATAAAAAAGCCCTTACTCTTTCCTGCTTGCAAAAGGGAGAAAAATTTATCGAAACAAAACCGTTTCAATGGGTTAGTTTTGGCACCTGCAGCAGTTTTGTGGCCAGTGAAGTACTTGTAGATATCCGATTTTCCAAAAGCTTTGAATTTGGTTACGGAGAGGACAGTGATTTTGGAAAAAAAATACGCAATGCCGGAACAGATGTGGTGTTCTTTTCGAATCCGAAACTGTTGCACCTTAAAGCTCCTATGGGTGGCTTCAGAACCAAGTTTAAATTTGATTGGAGCGACGAAAAGTACCAACCCAAGCCATCACCAACGGTAATGCTGTATAAATTGACACACGAAACCACGGAAGAAATTAACGGCTACAAAACTTTACTGTTTTTAAAATCCTTTGGAAAACAAGGCATAAAAAATCCGTTTCGTTTTTATACCACTTTAAAAAAACAATGGAATACCAGTGTTTTTTGGGCTCAAAAGCTAAAAGAGAGGAATTAATAATCGTTAATAAAAAAAGCCATCAAATTGATGGCTTTTAAGTTAATATCATTTTAGAATTAAGATCCGCACATTTCGCAATCATCTCCACCGTTTCCGGCAGCGTTTCGGGCGCGTTCTATCATGGCAGCAAAATCTTCGGCCGTCATCTCTCCGTTTTCAACAGGAGCAACTACTTCTACCGCTGTGGCAGCCGGCTTTTCAGTTATTGCAGGCTCGGCTTTTTTGTCGTTGTTTAATGTAAATTTGATAGCGTCAACTGCTGCTTTGGTTCTAAGGTAGTACATACCGGTTTTCAAACCGCTCTTCCAAGCATAGAAATGCATTGAAGTCAATTTGGCGTAATTGGCATCCTGCATGAACAAGTTCAACGATTGCGACTGGTCAATAAAATATCCTCTGTGACGCGACATATCGATGATGTCTTTCATAGACATTTCCCATACTGTTTTGTATAGTTCTTTTAAATCAGCCGGGATTCTTTCAATATTTTGTACCGAACCGTTGTGACGCATGATTTCCTGCTTCAGGTCTTCGTTCCAAAGACCTCTTTCTACCAAATCATTTAACAAATGCTTGTTAACCACAATAAATTCACCCGATAACACACGACGCGTGTAAATATTGGAAGTATACGGTTCAAAAGCTTCGTTATTTCCTAAGATTTGCGAAGTAGAAGCCGTAGGCATTGGCGCTACCAGCAATGAGTTTCTAACCCCGTGTTTGACTACCTCTTTTCGTAATGAAGCCCAATCCCATCTTCCGGATAATTCTTCATCTTTAATATTCCAAAGGTTATGTTGGAATAAACCTTCTGATATTGGAGAACCTTTGAAAGTAGAGTATGGACCTTCTTCTTTTGCCATTTCCATAGAAGCGGTTACGGCTGCAAAGTATAAGGTTTCAAATATTTCCTGATTCAATTGTTTGGCTTCATCACTGGTAAACGGCATTCTCAACAAAATGAACGCATCTGCCAATCCTTGTACGCCCAGTCCTACCGGACGGTGACGCATATTGGAATTTTCAGCTTCTTTTACCGGATAGTAATTTCTGTCGATTACCTTATTCAGGTTTCGGGTTACTCGCTTGGTTACATTGAATAACAGTTCGTGGTTGAATTTTCCGTTTTCTACAAACATCGGCAACGAAATAGAAGCCAGGTTACATACCGCGATTTCATCCTCTGAAGTGTATTCCATGATTTCGGTACACAGGTTAGATGAGCGAATGGTTCCTAAATTCTTTTGGTTCGATTTTCGGTTTGCCGCGTCTTTGTACAACATGTATGGTGTTCCGGTTTCGATTTGCGACTCCAGGATTTTCTCCCAAAGCTCACGGGCTCTTACCGTTTTTCTTCCTTTCCCTTGCGCTTCATATGTCGTATACAATGTTTCAAATTCGTCTCCGTATACATCACACAAGCCCGGACATTCATTCGGACACATTAATGTCCAATTACCGTCTTCTTCCACGCGTTTCATGAATAAATCGGAAATCCACATAGCAAAGAACAAATCACGGGCACGCATTTCTTCTTTTCCGGTGTTCTTTTTCAAATCTAAAAATTCAAAAACATCGGCATGCCACGGTTCCAAATAGATGGCAAAACTTCCTTTGCGTTTTCCCCCGCCTTGGTCTACATAACGAGCTGTATCGTTGAATACGCGCAACATCGGAACAATTCCGTTTGAAGTTCCGTTAGTGCCTCTGATGTATGAACCGGTGGCTCTCACGTTGTGGATAGATAATCCAATTCCTCCGGCAGATTGCGAAATTTTGGCGGTATTTTTCAACGTATCGTAAATCCCGTCAATGCTGTCGTCTTTCATGGTCAATAAGAAGCATGAAGACATTTGCGGTTTTGGTGTTCCGGCATTGAAAAGTGTTGGCGTGGCGTGAGTGAAGAATTTCTTTGACATCAATTCATAAGTTTCAATCACAGCATCCAAATCGTTTAAATGAATTCCGACAGCTACACGCATTAACATGTGTTGCGGACGCTCAACAATTTTGCCGTTAATTTTCAATAAATACGAACGCTCTAGCGTTTTAAAACCGAAATAGTCGTAATTGAAATCGCGGTTGTATATGATATGTGAGTTTAAAAACTCAGCATTTTTCTGGATTACCTCGTGTACTTCTTCCGATATCAGGGGAGCCGCCTGATTGGTTCGCGGATTAACATAATGGTACATTTCATTCATCGTTTCAGAGAATGATTTGTTGGTGTTTTTATGCAAGTTGGAAACCGCAATACGTGCCGCTAATTGAGCATAGTCAGGATGGGTTACAGTCATCGCCGCGGCTGTTTCGGCGGCTAAATTGTCTAATTCTGAAGTGGTAACGCCATCGTACAATCCTTCAATTACTTTCATGGCTACTTTTACCGCATCGACCAATTCATTCAAACCATAGCATAGTTTTTTAATCCTATCTGTGATTTTGTCAAACATTACCGGTTCCTTGTGACCGTCTCTTTTTACTACGTACATACTGTTTGGTTTTGTGAAATAGAAAATCCCTTCTCTAATTCGAGTTACTTGTTTTGTTTTGTTAATCCCTTAACTCCAATGAGATTTTCACCCAATGGAAATTCAAAAAAAATTTGAAATTGTATGTCTAAAAATCAGCGTCGAAACTGATTTTCTGATCTTCTGTGTCTTTTGACATGACTCCGGCCTTTTGGTATTCGGCTACGCGCTTTTCGAAGAAATTAGTTTTTCCTTGTAGCGAAATCATATCCATGAAATCAAACGGATTGGTAGAGTTATACACGCGTTTGCAACCCAATTCTACCAATAGTCTATCGGCCACAAATTCTAAATATTGCGTCATCAAAGTAGCGTTCATTCCAATCAAACTCACTGGAAGCGACTCGGTGATGAACTCTCTTTCAATATTTAACGCATCTGTTATAATCTCAGTAATTCTAGTTTTAGACACTTTGTGCACCAAATGATGGTTGTGCAGGTGTACCGCAAAATCGCAGTGAACACCTTCATCTCTAGAAATCAATTCGTTAGAAAAAGTCAGACCCGGCATTAATCCGCGTTTTTTCAACCAGTAAATTGAGCAAAAAGCACCTGAGAAGAAAATTCCTTCTACGGCAGCAAAGGCAATTAATCGTTCTGCAAATGATTCTGATTTAATCCAGCGCAAAGCCCAATCAGCTTTTTTCTTGATGGCCGGAAACACTTCTATAGCGTGGAATAATTCGTTTTTCTCGGCTTCATCTTTAACGTAGGTATCAATCAACAACGAATACGTTTCACTGTGAATGTTTTCCATCATAATTTGGAATCCATAGAAAAATTTAGCTTCCGGATATTGTACTTCATTCACAAAGTTTTCGGCCAAATTTTCATTCACAATTCCGTCTGAAGCTGCGAAGAAAGCCAAAATGTGCTTGATGAAGTATTTTTCGTCGTTGTTCAACTTGTTATTCCAGTCTGATAAATCCTGATGTAAATCTATTTCTTCAGCAGTCCAGAAACTGGCTTCCATTTTTTTATACCACTCCCAAATATCTTGGTGTTTGATAGGAAAAATCACGAAGCGATCTTTGTTTTCTTTTAAAATGGGTTCGATAGTAGCCATGTTGAATTTATTTTGAATTTTAAGACGATTTTTACTGAAATCTGTGTGATACAAAGATTGGCAAACCAAACGTAAAATGAAAGTCAAACTTATTCACAATCGGCTCTAGTTTTTAACAAATGAACAGATTTGAACAAGGTTTTTGATATTTTATATTTTGATGATTATCAGTATTTTACAAAAATCAAAAATCAAAAAAAGCCCTAAAACAAAGGAAGTTAGGAAATTACTTTCGGCAAAATTTTAACATTTACAATCTTCTGAAAATCGAATTTTTGAAGCTAAAAAAAGAGCGGTTTTCTATTGAAAAAACCGCTCTTTGAAAAAGTGTACTTTTATTTCTTATTTGTCATCCGAAATATAGGTTTTATTACCATTAGAGTTAATATAGTACCTTCCTCCTCTTGGCCCAGTATACACTTTTTTACCTTTATATTCTCCGGTTACTTTATCCGGAGTTCTTGGTGCTTTTTCGTTGGAAATTCTTTCTTTAGCCTCCTTTTTTGCTTTGGCTTCTGTTTTGTTGGCAGCTGCTTTGGCTTTTCCTTCAGCTGATTTAAGTTCGCCCCTGTCTGAGGCATTGTTGTCTTTGACTGCATTTTTAAAACGCTTGTCTGGCGTACCGTCTTTTTTCATCGGAACCTTTGCATCGGCATCTTTGAAACGTTTATCAGGGGTTCCGTCTTTTTTAAGTTTGGTAGCCTTTTCTTTGGCTTCAACAGTTTCTTTCTTTGCTTTTTTCTCCGTTTTTTCTTTTTGTTCTTTGGCTTCTTTAGCTACTTTTTCTTTCTTTTCTTTAGCGGCTTTTTCCGTTTTGGCTTTGGCTTTTTCAGCTTTTGTTTCCTGAGCGTTGGTATTGGCTACAAAAACAAAAAGGAAACACAATAAAATTAGTTTTTTCATGGTGGTCAATTTAAGTGTTAAGTAGATTAAAAGTACGGAAAAAATAAATATAACGATGTTGAAAACAATTAAAAATATGCTCTCAACTGTACATTTCCGGTATGAATGGTCTGACTGGTTTCGGTTTTTCTGCCTTGGTAATTGAGATTGATATCTAAAAATTCTGTCAGATTCTTTTGTATCAACAGACGCCAAGTCATATTTTTTCCGGGCTGCAACCCTTCGAGCATTTGAAAAGCTACCGGAGATTGGGCATCGCCGACGAATTTATTTTGATAAAGGGAAAATTCGCCGTTCATGGTGAGTTTCTTCTCGCTGGCAAAGGAAAACGAGGTTCCGAATCGATTTTGCTTTAATTTTTCCGAATCGCCCAATTCGTTTTTCTTGTCTTGGTATTCATAAAAAATATCCCAACTGGCATTTTTATTAAATAAATAAGAAATCTTTGGATTGATTTGATAAGCATTGACTTCAAAATTTTTTCCGGCATAATTTTCCGCATACAACGAAGTAAAAACTGTTTTGGAAGCTAACGAGAACAGCCACGTTTTTTGAACCAAATGTGTATACTGCAATTGATGCGAATTGTTTTTACTTTCCTGAGAACCGATAGAAAGTAAACTTTTTACCTTGTTTTGGGTAAAAGTATAAGTCACTGAATGCCTTTGTTTTCCGCGATTATAAAACAAACTGTTCCTGAAACTGGTGTTTAATCCCAACAAATCTGTATCGGAAGTTGAAAACGGATTTAAGTCAAAATTATCGCCGTTACGCTGAATTTTACGTTCAATCAAATAAGAGGTTTGATTGTAAAAATGAGACAGTACTTTCCTAAACCCCGCTTCATTTTGCCACTGAGCCGGATTCAGTGTAAGCGATTGGGAAAACTTATTTTGGTGCGTTTTCACGAAAACCTGATTCGGTAAAAACACACGTACATACTTGGCTTGGTCAGGGAAAGGTGCTACTTCAAATTCCTGTAACTCCTGAATCCCATTGTTGTTGTAGTCATTCCAAGTATAAACTCCTTGACCGGGCTGCACTTCTAAATAGGTAAATTCCTGTTGAGCAATCCTACCCGAGGTGGTTTCATAAGCCGTAGTAACCTGTACCAGTTGTTTAAAATACTGGTCGTTGTACAACAAACGCGAATTGAGTGAAGGCTCATTGGGCCGGGCTTCGTCAACATACTTCAGATTGCGGTAATTGACAAATAACGACAAATTGCTTTTATCGGTTTGAATTAATTTAGATTTCAAATAATAGGATTGTGAGGTGTTGACTTTCTTCAAAATTCCGTTTTGCAAACTATCATTCACGCGTTGCAAATACCCCAATTCTACAAAAACTTTGGTACTGTCACCCCTTCCGACAAAAGCCCCGTATTCCGTAAAACGTTGGCTCAGGGCTGATAACTGTTGGGTAGTCACCAATTTTTCTTTGTTGTTTTCCATGCGTAAACTACCGCCAATCCAATTCTTTTTAAAATGATATCTCGCCTGCGATTGATTGCGGATGAATGTTGAAGCGGCATAATCGCCATCGCTTTTCAAATAGCTACCGTTTTCCTGAATATTCCAATTGTTGAGTTTGAATAAAGCCGTTACCAAATGACGATTTCCTGAAAAACTCTTGGAAAAATCGAGCTTTTCAAACTGATAAGTCAATTTTCCTTTTTCGGGCAAAACAAAATCCAATCCGTTTACAATCAAACTCTGATTGCCTTGAAATGTGGTTAAATTCCAATCGCGATTGAACTCTATGTTGAACAACCGTTCGATAGTTTTGAAGTTTTGTTGCACATACTGGTAATTCCCAAAAGCATCAACCTGCCATTTTTTGGTAAAAAGTCTTTGCTTAAAATTAAGCTTTCCGGCTATACCTTTGTTGTCGTTATCGTCAATGGGCGAAAATAAATTCAAATCGTTATTACTTAGACCCATTTCAAAGTCAATATTTGTTTTCTCGCTCGGATTGTATTTGCCCAAAACCGTTGCAATTTGAATTTTGGTTGGGGCCACAAGACGTGTAATCGGTTCGTAATTGCGGTTTGGGACGGTGCTGGACAAACCTACATATTGATAAATTTTACCGTTGGCATTGGAGTTGGTTAAAATATAACTTCCCTGATTGAGACCAACAAAAGTAAATTTAACGTTATACAATTCATCATTGGGATTGTTGGAATATTCATAAACATCTACACCATTGACTATGGTTTTTTTGTATAAAACTTTATTTTCAGAATAAGTGTCTAAATACGCAGAAGGAGCATTCATCAAACTGACATTGTCACCTGCATTTGCCAAAATTGCCACCTGTTCCGGTGACAGGTTTTGCTGTAAAGGCTGATTTTTGACATCGTTTTCAGAATACAGATAGCCGCCCAAACTCCATGTTTTGGCTTCGTGATTCGCCCCGGCGTAGGTTACAAAACGCGTATAGCTTCTGTCGGAATATTGGTATTCGACCACAATTCGCATTTCGGAAGTAATGGGAAAAAGTGAAGTAAAGGTAATTTCTCCGGCATTATAATCGATGACATAGTCATTGTTTTCGCCGCGCTGGCGTAAAATTCCGTTAACGTACACCCGTTCCGATCCTGAAACCACCAGCACATACAATTCGCCGTTATTTCCTTTTAATTTATAAGGCCCTTGATTCCCTTCCTGACCGGTAAACGAACTTTTGGCGTATTGTCCGCGAACCAGAGCGCCGGCTGCAAAAATATCGGTTTTGTTTTCTTCTCCTCCAAAAGTAAAATGCGTGGATAGTCCTTGTACTTTTTTGTTGAAATTCAAAAAACGGGATTGTCGGTTTTCGAGAAATAAATCACCGGCACGAATGTTCCATTTATCGGTAAACAACTCAATGAAAATTTGGTCAAATTCATCCAACTTTTGCGAATAGCCTCCTTCCTGCAGCGGAATATTGGAATCCTGAATGGATGCGCGAAGCGAAACTTTATCGGATATTTTTCCGGTGATTTGCAGGTCTAAATTTGATGTCACCGAAGCATTTTGATTGTTGCCGATGGTCACCCCGCGAGTGATACTTCCCGAAGTATTCAACCCTTCAAAAGGCACAAACTTTTTTACGGAACGATTCACTTTATAAAGGTTCCCGGCTTCGTTGGAAACTACTTTATCCTGATCGTAAATACTGTAAGTCTTGGTCAGATGTTCCGGATAATTGAAATAACGAACCGTTATACTGTCATTCGAAGTAAACCCATTTTTAAAAATCAGTTTTCCTTTTTTGAAATCAACCTTATAAAAAGCAGTATCTATAACGGTGCCGTCCGGATTTTGTAATTTAAAAAAACTCGGGCTGATGCTCACTTGCTCCAACGCAATCGTATCAACAGAAACAGCTATTTTTTTGGTTTGATACAGCGATTTGATTTCCTGTGCCGAGAGCGAGGAAAAACCCAGTAACACCAACCATAAAAGCCATTTTTTCAGCATACATAGTATAAACGCAAAAAAGCTGTTTTGTGTATAAATAAAGCAGACGGATTACTCTTTCGTCACCACCTGCATCGTCTCTCGCGAGATTTGTTTGAGTAACACCGTTTTATCTTTTTCCACCATTTCGGCTGATTCTTTGGTAAAATGACGAATGGTATACAGCGATACATTTTCGTTATAAGATACTTTGAATTTTTTGGACAAAATGGTTTTCAGCTCGTTGAAGTTCCCAAACTTATCTTCCACACAAACCGAAAAACTAATAGCAGAATTTTGTATTAAACTTACTTTAATCTTGAATTGATGCAATAACGAAAAAATCTCGCTGATGTTTTCTTCCATGATAAAAGAAAAATCGATAGAAGACAGTGAAATCAACAATTGATTTCTTTTTACGATGTAACACGGCACTTGAGGCTCTAAATCTTTGCCTTTGGAAACACTGGTACCCGGCAACAGCGGATTGACAAACGATTTTACATGCAGCGGAATTTCTTTTTTCTGAAGAGGTTGCAGAGTTTTCGGGTGGATTACCGTGGCTCCGTAAAAAGCCAACTCGATCGCTTCCCGATAGGAAATCTGGTTGAGCAAAATGGCATTTTCAAAATAACGCGGGTCAGCATTCATCACCCCGGGAACGTCTTTCCAAATGGTCACGCTTTCGGCATTTAAACAATAGGCAAAAATGGCTGCGGTGTAATCTGAACCCTCTCTGCCCAAGGTTGTGGTGAAATTGTTTTCATCAGAGCCTAAAAATCCCTGCGTAATGTTGAGCGCTTTCTTTTTGATTCCTTTTGAAATAAACTGCTGTGTTTTTTCCCAATCAACATTAGCATCGCGGTAGGTATTGTCGGTTTTGATGAAATTGCGAACATCAACCCAATTATTTTTCAAACCGGCATGGTTGAAATAGTGGCTTACAATTGTAGTAGATACAATTTCTCCGTAACTCACAATTTGGTCATATACAAAGTTGTAATTCGGAGACTTATTGCTTCTTATGAAATATTCCAAATCAGCAAAATGGCTGTTGACCGCATAAAAAACTTCGTGTTCTTCGTCGTCAAACAAATCCAACAGAATTTGGTTGTGGTATTTTTTAACTTCTTGTAATGAGGCGTGTAATTCATTCGACTTATCAAAATAATTTTTGATGACAACTTCCAGAGCATTTGTGGTTTTTCCCATGGCGGAAATAACTAGCAAAGTGTCTTCGTGCCCCACTTTTTCCAAAACGCTGAATACGTTTTTTATCCCATCGGCATCTTTCACGGAAGCGCCGCCAAATTTGAATATTCTCATGAGTTACAGTTTGCTTAAAAATTGATTGATTCCTGTTTCATCCATCTGTGCCACGCGCCAATCGTCTAAAACTTTGGCTCCTGATTTGACATAAAAATCAATGGCAGGAGTGTTCCAGTCTAGCACATTCCACTCTATTCTTCTAACGTTATCTTTTTTGCCCTGAGCGATAATCTCTGAATACAACGCAAAGCCCAAACCGGATCCTCGCATATTTTCTTTAACGATTAAATCCTCTAGGTGAATGGTTCTGCCTTTCCAAGTTGAGTAACGGTAGTAATATAATACCATGCCAACGATTTGATTGTCAACTTCTGCGACAAACGTGTAAAAAAGTGGATTTTCGCCAAACCCATCGCGCTCTAAATCGGGCACAGTCAACACAACGGCATCGGGTTCTTTTTCAAAAGTGGCCAATTCCTGAATCAATTCAAGAACGGCTTTCATGTCTTTTTTTTCGCCTTTTCGAATGATCATGCAGAATTATTTTTTCTTCTTTTTAGTGGTTGTTTTTTTGGTAGTAGTTGCCGCCGGCGCTTTGTTAGAAAATTTTTGTTGCACGTAGGGTTTGTATAAACCATCAGCAGTAGCTCTGGCTCTGGCTTTATCAGCCCTGTCTTGCGGATCGGGGTGAGAACTCATCATTTTACTCAAAAAATCAGCATTACCACCGCCACTCATATTAGCCAAAATTGCAAAAGCAGATTCTTCAGCATTGACATCGTACTTGTTGCGCTTTAGAAATTCATAGGAAAAAAGGTCAGCCTCCGACTCCTGCTTACGGCTGTATTTATTGTCGATAATGACGCTTGCTATTTGCCCGTATTGGCTGTCAGTTAGCTTGGCTATTTTATCCGATTGAGAAGAAACAGCGCCCACCAATGCTGCTTTTCGCAACGCTGCTTTCATGGCATCACGGGAGTCGTGATTGGCAACGTGACCAATTTCGTGACCAATTACCGCCAACAGTTGATTGTCATCCATAATATCCATCAAGCCCGAAAAAACCCTTACACTGCCATCTGCGGTAGCAAATGCATTGACATCTTTGGTCAAGTATACTTTGTAGTTCAACTGCAGTCCGTTTTCATTGGCATGTTTTCCGAAGATTCGGTTTAACCGCAGGGTGTATCCGTCTTTTGGGCCTGCTACTGTGTTGGTAGAATCCATTTTGCGCACAGCTTCTTTTGAAATGGCAGCGGCATCTTCGTCACTAAACGTAAAACTGGCAACCCCTGACTGGAGTGCTCCCATAGCTTTGTCTCCCAAATTAATCTGGGCATTTATTTTGGTACAACTCAATGTTGAAACAACAATAGCGGCAACTAATAATCTCGCTTTCATGGTTTTTATTTTTACAAATTATAAGTAACAAATATAAAACAAGTTTTGCTGAGATTTGGCTTTACATTTTTTTAAATTTCAGTTATTCTTTAATAAAAAAAACGATATTTGTAACCACAACTACAACTCATTTGCAATGGAAGAACGCAATAAAACCCTCGGTGAATTCATCATCGAAAAACAATCCGATTTTAAATACTCATCGGGAGAATTATCTAGAATCATCAACTCTATCCGACTGGCGGCCAAAGTCGTAAATTACAAAGTTAACAAAGCCGGCTTAGTAGATATCATTGGGGCCGCAGGCGACCAAAACATTCAGGGTGAAGACCAACAAAAATTGGATGTTTACGCCAATGAGGTTTTCATCCAAACCCTTATCAACAGAGAAATTGTGTGCGGAATCGCTTCGGAAGAAAACGACGATTTTATAACCGTTGCCGGATCTGACAACAGTCACAATAACAAATATGTAGTATTAATGGATCCCTTGGATGGTTCTTCTAATATTGATGTCAATGTTTCTGTGGGAACTATTTTTTCGGTGTACAGAAGAGTTACTCCTGTGGGAACGCCGGTTAGTATTGAAGATTTTCTTCAACCCGGGACCAAACAAGTAGCGGCTGGCTATGTGACCTATGGCACCTCAACCATGTTGGTTTACACAACCGGGCACGGCGTAAACGGATTCACGCTCAATCCGGCAATCGGAACATTTTACTTGTCGCATCCGGACATGCAGTTTTCCAAAGACGGCAACATCTACTCCATCAACGAAGGAAATTATGTGCATTTCCCTCAAGGCGTAAAAGATTATATTAAATATTGCCAGTCTGAAGAGGGCGATCGCCCTTACACCTCAAGATATATAGGAAGTTTGGTTTCCGACATTCACAGAAACATGATTAAAGGAGGCATTTATATTTATCCGACCAGTTCCAAATCGCCAAAAGGCAAACTGCGCCTGTTATACGAATGCAATCCTATGGCTTTCATCACTGAACAAGCTGGTGGTAAAGCCTCGGACGGTTTCGGAAGAATTATGGAAATTCAACCTACTGAATTACACCAACGCGTTCCGTTTTTTTGCGGCAGTTACAATATGGTTGAGAAGGCGGAAGAATTTATGGCCAAATACAGTTAACAAAAAAGCCCCGAAATTCGGGGCTTTTTTTATTACTTATTCATGTGAGTCATTTCGTAAACGAAGGTGTCGGCATCAACATTCAATACCAACAATGACAAAGCTTTATCAATGATGAATGGCACGTTACTAGGAGTAAATCCCAGTGCTAAAGCAAATTTAGTAAGGATTTGTTTTTGTTTTGGTCCCAATACATGATCGGCATAAACCATTCTCGACAAATCGTACAAACGTTCTAAACGCTGAGTATACAAATAAGGAGGATTGATTGGGTATTTTAACGGATTTTCCAAAATCTCTTCGTACTCCTCTTTTGAAATCTCCAAACGAACAGCTAATTTGTCTAAAAACTCTCTTTCTTCCTGACTCATATCTCCATCAGCCGTGGCAACGCGCACTATAGCAGAGAAATGTCCTTTATTACGGGCTTTGAATTCGCTATCAAATAAATCTGAAATTGACATAATTGTATCGGTTTTAATACTGCAAATATAAGGCAATTTCCCATTTTTGGGAAACCAATTTAAAAAATGTTTTTCGTCGATTTAGACCTCAATTTTGATTCGGCATTCAAAATAAATTGTAAGTTTACGTTCCAAAACCACCAAATTACCATGTCTGATTTCTGGATATACTTTAACATCGGGTTGAAACACGTGCTCAACCTTTTTGCCTACGATCACGTTTTATTTTTATTAGCACTCACAGTTCCTTACGAGTTCAAATCCTGGAAACGCATCCTGATTCTGATTTCACTGTTTACTCTGGGACACACCATGGCGCTCATGCTTTCGGTATTCAACATCGTCACCGTAAAAGCCAATATCGTCGAATTTTTAATTCCCATAACCATACTCATAACGGCTTTGTACAACATTATCGTTTCGGGTAAATCGAGTAAAAAAGACAGCATTTCATTCGTAGGCATAATAACGGTCTTCTTCGGAATCATACACGGCCTTGGCTTTTCAAATTATTTCAACAGCATCCTCTCCGGCAAACCTACCGACAAGCTTTTACCACTGTTTGAATTCGCAATCGGAATTGAAGCGGCCCAAATTATTGTTGTTCTTGCCGCATTACTGTTGGCCTACATGACGCAAACCTTGTTCAAATTCTCCAAACGCGATTGGACCCTAACCATTTCCGCCTTTATTGTAGGAGTAGTCATTCCTATGATTTTACAGAACGAAATTTGGCAAAAATAATTGTTCAGAAGCGAAACGTTTGGGTATATTTGCTATCCATGTTCCTGCTGTCCGCTCTACTTCGGTGCCGCTCCCATCAGGGCTAGATAAACAACCATTTGAATACCTGTTATCCTTGCGATACTGAAACCCGTTCAATACAAAATGAAAGAAGGAAAACAAAAAAAATACGACGTAGCTTATTTAAGAATCGCTGCCGAGTGGAGCAAACTATCCTATTGCAAACGCAAACAGGTAGGCGCCATCATCGTACGCGACCGCATGATCATCTCCGATGGGTACAACGGAACCCCTTCCGGGTTTGAAAACTGCTGCGAAGACGACGAAGGCCTAACCAAGTGGTACGTGCTTCATGCCGAGGCTAATGCCATTTCCAAAGTAGCCCGTTCCACCCAAACCTGCGAACACGCCACACTATACATCACGCTATCGCCTTGTAAAGAATGCAGCAAACTCATCCACCAGTCGGGCATCAAACGGGTAGTATACCAACACGGTTACCGCGACACTTCGGGTGTAGACTTTTTAGAAAAAGCCGGAGTTGTAGTACACCAAATCGAGAATTTAGAATCACTATAGACGGAGCCTGTCTCTATGAAATCAAAAGAAAAATACCTGCCCCTGTTATTGTTCTCCTGCGTTGCTTTGGGAATCATCATTGGCGGCATGTTGAATTTCCCAACCCGAACCCTTTCTAAAAAAAGCGCCAGTAAAGCCAAAATAGAACGGTTGATAGATTTCATCAACGACGAATATGTTGACAACATCAATTCCGATTCGATAGTCGATTTGACAGTGAGCAGCATATTGGCTAACCTCGACCCTCATTCAGTTTACATTCCGCCAAGCGAACAATCTTCAGAAGCCGAAATTATGAAAGGTGACTTTGTGGGGATTGGCGTAAATTTTTACATGTACAATGACACGGTTACCGTGGTCAATCCACTGAAAGGTGGCCCCGCAGAAAAAGCGGGCGTTCAGGCCGGAGACCGTATTTTATATGCCGACAAATCTAAACTATTTGGCCGAAAATTGCCAACCGACAGTTTGTACAACAAACTCAAAGGCGAAGAAGGTTCAACAGTAACACTGACCATTTTCAGAAAAAGCTCCAACAAAAAACTAACCCTTACCGTTGAGCGCGAAGTGGTTCCGATTAAAAGTGTCGACACTTATCTGATGCTCAATAAAAAAACGGGGTACATCCGCATCAATCGATTTGCCGAAAATACTTATGACGAGTTTTATACCGGATTGGAAGCCTTGAAAAAACAAGGAATGAACACTTTAGTCATTGATTTACGAGACAACGGTGGTGGTTATCTGGAGAAGGCAGTAGCCATTGCTGACGAACTTCTGAAAGACAAAGAACTCATTGTTTTCACCAAAAATCGCAAAGGCAAAATCGATAAGACATACGCCACCAATGAAGGCATTTTTGAAACCGGAAGAGTTTTTGTTTTAATCGATGAAAACTCGGCATCAGCCAGCGAAATCTTGGCCGGAGCCATTCAGGATAATGACAGAGGAACCATCGTGGGTCGTCGTTCTTTCGGAAAAGGATTGGTGCAACGCGAAATGGATTTTGAAGATGGCTCGGCCGTAAGGTTGACGACTTCGCGATATTACACCCCAAGCGGACGTTCGATACAAAAACCATATACTAAAGGCGAGAGCGAAGCGTACAGTCATGATTTTGAAAAACGTTTTGAAAGTGGAGAACTCTATGCTAAAGACAAAATAAAAGTCGCCGATTCGTTGAAGTTCAAAACCAAAAAAGGGCGCATCGTTTATGGCGGAGGGGGAATCGTTCCTGATATTTTCGTGCCGCTTGAAGTCAAAAAAGGGGAAGAAAGTTTGGCTTATATTTTAAATTCGGGTGTTGTCGGGCACTTTGTTTTCGAACAATTAGACAAAAACCGAAAAGCTTTTCAGGGAATGGATTTCAATACTTTTCTAACCAAAATGCAAAACGAAACGGGCTACATTCAAAAGTTTGAAAGTTATCTGAAAGATGCCGGTTTAGAGATAAAATTAGAAAACAACAGAGTTTTGGTTAAAAAATACATCACTGCCGAATTTGCCCGTCAATTGTATGGCGAAAACAATTACTACCAAGTGATTTTGAAAGATGATGCTATGCTGAAAGCCGTGCTGAAGTAATTTTATTTTCGAACACTGTCGTGCACTTGCACATGAACCCCGTTATTCCATAGCGTCAATATATCTGTAGCCACCGCAGCACCACTACCGGCCGCTATTGCCAACTGGCTTCTCCAACCCGCTAACGTTCCGGTTACATAAATTCCTTCTGTAACTTTGTGGTCGTTGTTGCGCAGCTGAATACGGTTTTTCTCGGCTATAATTTTTTGATGTGGTATGACAAATTTTTCGAGACCTTCAATGGTAAAAGGATTTCCGGCTCCGATGGCCATAACCACTATTTTGGCTTGATGGATATTCTTATTGGTAGTTATCACAAAATTTCCGGCCTCGCCTTCAATCTTCATCATCTTCTCTTCCGGAATCTGTACAACATGTCCGTAATTATCGGCCAACTGCTCTTTACTTTCCTCAAGCAATGCGGCACCGAGTTTCCCCGAAGTGATTCCGTAAGCATTGAAAAAGACTGCATCCTGTAATGAGGATGCTTTTTGGTGGGTGATAATCCCTATTTTTTTATCTGCAGCAAAAGGTTTGTTTTGGGCTGAACCCAAAATCAAGGCACAAGACATGCCCGAAACTCCTCCGCCTATGATAAGGACATCAAACATGATTTAGTTTTTTAATTTGTCTTCGATTTTTTTTGACATTTTGAAAATCATCAGTATCAAAACGGCACAAAAAGAGGCAACAATACCAATGAGAGCAATCACACTGTTGCCTTCAAAAGGTTTGTCGAAATCAAGAAGAAAAATATTGACTATTATCAGAGCAACAGCAATAAAAAGAAGAATATTGGTAAAAATTTTCATGTACTTCGTTTAGGTGACAAAAATACTAAAATATGCTGTTACGCAAAAAGTCCTTTAACATTAGCGGCAAATAATTTAACAGCAATTGCCAAAAGTACTATACCAAATACCTTTCGGATAATACTCAGACCGTTTTCTCCAAGCATTTTTTCAATTTTAGAGGACGATTTCAATACGATGTAAACCAAAATAATATTTAAAAATATCGCTACAATAATATTAACCGTTTGAAATTGGGAACGTAACGACAGTAAGGTTGTCATGGTTCCGGCCCCGGCAATTAGGGGAAATGCAATGGGAACAATTGAAGCCGAAGACGCCTTTTCATCTTTGTATAAACGTATACCGAGTATCATTTCTAACGCTAAAAAAAACAACACAAACGAACCGGCAACAGCAAACGAGTTGGTGTCTATACCGATTAACTTGAGGATTTCTTCCCCTACAAAAAGAAAAGCAATCATGATTCCGGCAGAAACCAACGAAGCTTTTTCCGACTGGATGTGGCCAAACTTGGCTCTCAAATCAATAATCACCGGAATACTCCCAACTATGTCTATCACGGCAAAAAGAACCATGGTAGCCGTGGCAATTTCTCTAAAATCTATACTCATACCTTAAATTTTTTACAAAATTAGGTTTTTAAAACGTCATAAGTCAATTAACCCAAATTGATTTTTACCTTTGCGGTGAAAATAAAAATCCTAAATCGCAAATCCTAAACCCTATAATCATTCATGTTTCAATTAGGCAAAACCATAGTATCCGAAGATATTCTTGAAAAAGATTTTGTGTGCAACCTTTCAGCCTGCCACGGAGCTTGTTGTGTTGACGGAGATGCCGGAGCCCCTCTGACTCAGGAAGAAACCAAAATACTGGAAGAAATCTATCCGAAAGTAAAACCGTTTCTGCGCCCCGAAGGTATTGAAGCCATTGAAAAACTGGGCACTTGGGTGGTTGGAACCGACCAGGATTTAGAAACACCGCTAATTGACAATAAGGATTGTGCTTATGTTATTTTTGACGGAAAAACAGCGCTTTGCGGAATTGAACAAGCCTACAACCAAGGGATTATAAACTGGAAAAAACCGGTTTCTTGCCATTTGTACCCTATTCGCGTGAAAGATTTCAGCGAATTTTCGGCGGTAAATTATGACCGTTGGGACATTTGCAATCCGGCATGTACTCTGGGAAAAGAGTTGGAAGTGCCAGTGTATAAATTTGTAAAAGAAGCTTTGATTCGAAAATTCGGCCAGGATTGGTACACTGAATTAGAAAAGGTAGCCGAAGATTTAAAAAACGGAAAATAAAAAAAGCCGTCCGGTAAAAACGAGACGGCTTTTTTGTGGAGAAGATGGGGCTCGAACCCACGACCTTTTGGCTGCCAGCCAAACGCTCTAGCCAACTGAGCTACATCCCCAAAATTGAGTGAGCAAATATATCATTTTATAAAAACAAAAAACAATTCTAAAGCCAACTTTTTTTATTTTTATTAAAAATTTATATCAATGTCCCACGATTACAACTGATTTCAATTCATAAATATCATGAAACTCATCCTCCTCATCCAACAAGTAGACATTAACGAAAAAATCAAACATGCCCCGGATAACAGCTACCTCATCGGGGTTTGGATTGGAAACATCCTCCCGTTTGCAGTTATTGTGGGAGCCGCTTGGTGGATGTATGCACGCGCCAAAAAAAGACAAAACGAAGAGTAGTTATATTTTACTAAATTTGCAGGGCAAAAACACCTACTATGAGCAACATCAGAATCACCAAGCAATTTTCTTTCGAAACCGGGCATGCTCTTTACGGCTATGACGGCAAGTGTAAAAATGTACACGGGCACAGTTACAAGCTTTCGGTAACGGTAATCGGGCAACCCATAACGGATACTGAGAACGTAAAATTCGGGATGGTAATCGATTTTTCAGATTTGAAGAAAATTGTAAAAGAGGAGATTGTTGACTTGTTTGACCATGCTACGGTTTTTAATAAAAACACGCCTCACGTTGAGTTAGCCAACGAATTAAAATCGCGCGGGCATCACGTTATTTTGGTTGATTATCAGCCCACCAGCGAAAATATGGTTACTGATTTTGCCCAAAAAATAAAAAACCGTTTGCCCGACAACATTCAGTTGCATTCTTTAAAACTACAGGAAACAGACACGTCTTTTGCCGAATGGTACGCTTCTGATAATGCATAACTCTCCCTTTTGATGACTATAACTCCCCACAAGAAAATATACTTTGCTTCCGACCAGCACTTTGGTGCACCAACACCCGAGGCCAGTTTTCCGCGTGAACAAAAGTTCGTTGCCTGGCTCGACGAGGTGAAAAAAGATGCCGAATGCATTTTTCTTTTGGGTGATTTATTTGATTTTTGGTTCGAATATAAAACTGTTGTTCCAAAAGGTTTTATAAGAGTGCTGGGCAAATTGGCCGAAATTCGTGACAGTGGAATTCCGATTTATTTTTTTGTGGGGAATCACGATTTATGGATGCACGATTATTTTCAGAAAGAATTGAACATCCCGGTGTATCACGACAATCAGGAATACGAATTTAACGGCAAAGCGTTTTTAATTGGTCACGGCGACGGCAAAGGGCCGGGAGACAAAGGTTATAAACGGATGAAAAAAGTATTTACCAATCCGTTTTCTAAATGGCTGTACCGATGGTTGCATCCTGATATTGGTATGAAGCTGGCACAATACTTATCGGTAAAAAACAAACTGATTTCGGGCGAGGCTGATGTTAAGTTCTTAGGCGAAGACAACGAATGGCTGGTGCAATACTCAAAACGAAAACTCGAAACCAAACACTATGATTATCTGGTCTTTGGTCATCGGCACCTTCCTATGATAATCAAAGTGGGAGAAAATGCTCAATACGTAAACTTAGGCGACTGGATTGGTTATTTTACCTATGGCGTTTTTGACGGAGAACAATTTGAATTGAAAGAATATTAATTATTTCAAATCTTTCAATCGGAGTTGAATGCTGACATTCCCGTTGAACTCATTTTCATCTATGCAGTAAACCGCATCAAAAGGAGCTTGGTTTTTTACCCGTTCTAATTTATTTCCCAATCCGAAACCTATAGCCCCAAATCCATCCGAGCCATTTTGTTTGACAAACAATTTTAAATGGTCTTCCTCTATCCCAATTCCTTTGGCATAACCGGTATCTTTCATGCCTTTAGTCATGAATACGGGAGTCATATTTTGAGGTCCGAAAGGTTCAAACTGGTTCAGAATGCGAAGCAATTTTTCGTTGATATCGGTTAGGTTTATTTCGGCATCAACAGAAACTTCAGGTGTGAGTAAATCGGGATGAATGGTCTCCTGAACCACTCTTTCAAATGCCTCTTTGAAAGCCGCATAATTCTCCTCTTTAAGCGTCATACCGGCAGCATACATGTGTCCGCCAAATTGTTCGAGGTGTTCGGCACAAGCTTCTAGGGCATTGTAAATATCAAAATCTTTCACCGATCTTGCTGAAGCCGCCAACTTATCACCGCTTTTGGTAAAAACTATGGTTGGACGGTAAAAGGTTTCTGTCAGTCGGGAGGCTACGATACCTATAACCCCTTTATGCCAATTTTCATTGTAAACAACCGTAGTGAAGTTTTGGGTTTCCTTATTTTCGTGAATTTGCGAAAGCGCCTCAGTAGTAATTTGCTTGTCTAAATCTTTGCGGTCACTGTTGTATTTTTCAATCTCGCAAGCAAATTGTTCGGCTTGATCCAAATCGTATTCTGTCAGCAACGCAACAGCCTCGTTTCCGTGTTTAATTCGTCCGGCAGCATTGATTCTCGGTGCAATAATAAAGACAACATCGGTAATGGTAAGTGCTTTTTTCTTTACATTTTGAATCAAAGCTTTGATACCGGGACGCGGTGCCGAATTGATTACTGCTAACCCAAATTTGGCCAAAATGCGGTTTTCTCCGGTCATGGGAACAATGTCTGCTGCTATGGCTGTAGCCACTAAATCGAGGTAAATTTGCAAATCGGCCAAGGTTTGGTTTCGATTTTTAGCTAAAGCCTGTACCAATTTAAATCCAACCCCACACCCACACAATTCGTCGTAAGGATAGGTGCAGTCTTCTCTTTTGGGATCGAGTACCGCAACTGCTTCGGGCAACATATCTCCCGGTCGGTGATGATCACAAATGATAAAATCGATGTTTCTTTCGTTGGCATAAGCAACATGGTCAACCGATTTGATTCCGCAATCCAGCGCAATAATTAACGTGAATTCATTGTCTTCGGCAAAATCAATACCTTTATAGGAGATACCATACCCTTCGTCATAACGATCGGGGATATAAGTGGCCACATTAGGGTAAAAACTTCTCAGATAACTTGACACCAAAGAAACCGCTGTGGTTCCATCAACATCATAATCACCAAAAACCAATATATTTTCGTTGTTTTCTATAGCGGTTTCAATCCGACTCACAGCCTTATCCATGTCTTTCATCAGATAAGGATCATGCAAATCCTCCAAACTCGGTCGGAAAAATTGGCGCGCCTGTTCAAACGTTGCTATGTCGCGTTGCAGTAAAAGTGTAGCTATGAGTTCACTTACCTTTAACTCGGTTGCCAAGGCTTTTACTTTTTCAGAATCGGGTTTGGGTTTTTGGGTCCAGCGCATACTTAATTACGAATTGAGAATTATAAATTACAAATACTAAAAGTAAGAAAAATATTTTAAAAACAACTCTTTCCTTCCTTTTGAAAAACTGACTTTATATTTATTACTTTTGGGGTATAAAAGTACTGTAAAATGCAAATTCAAGGACAGATTGTAGATATCGAAAATAAACGAATTTATTCGGGAGAAATTACCGTGGTCAATGGCAAGATAGTTTCCGTTATTGAAAAACATCACGAGGTAAAAACCTACATCCTACCCGGATTCATTGACGCCCACATTCATATTGAAAGCTCGATGCTGGTGCCTTCCGAATTTGCCAAGATTGCTGTACTGCACGGAACAGTAGCAACTATTTCAGACCCACATGAAATTGCCAACGTTTTGGGAAAAGAAGGCGTGCACTACATGATTGATAACGGTAAAAAAGTGCCTCTGAAGTTTCATTTTGGCGCTCCGTCCTGTGTGCCGGCTACCTTTTTTGAAACGGCCGGAGCTGTAATCGATTCAGAACAAATCAAAGAATTAATGGCTTTGCCTGATATTTATTATTTATCCGAAATGATGAACTATCCCGGCGTTTTGTTTGACGATGAAGAAGTGATGAAAAAAATTGCCTGGGCCAAACATTTCGGTAAACCGGTTGACGGTCACGCTCCGGGATTACGCGGAGAACCTGTAAAAAAATACATCTCAGCCGGAATTTCTACCGATCACGAATGTTTTACGTATGAGGAAGCCGCTGAAAAATTATCACTTGGCATGAAGGTCATCATTCGCGAAGGCAGCGCCGCCAAAAACTTTGAAGCTCTGATTGACTTACTTCCGAACCATTATAATAATATGATGTTTTGCTCGGATGACAAACATCCTGATGATTTGATTTTGGGTCACATCAACCAACTTTGTGCCCGCGCGGTTGCTAAAGGTATTGATGTTTTTAAAGTATTGCAATCGGCGTGTGTCAATCCGGTGCATCATTACAAAATGGATGTGGGATTACTCAGAGAAAACGATGACGCTGATTTTATAGTAGTAGAAGATTTGGTAAACTTCAAAGTAAAACAAACCTACATCAACGGAGAATTAGTAGCCGAAAACGGCAAGTCGTTTGTGAAACACGTCGCTTTTGAAACGCCTAACAATTTCAATACTTCTGCTAAAAAGGTGAGCAATTTTGAGGTTCCGAGTTCCGCCAAAACAATTCGCGTTATTGAAGCTTTGGAAGGCCAATTGATTACCAATGAAATTCACCATGCGTCATTACTACAAAACGGGAAATTGGTTTCCGATGTTGAAAATGACATTTTAAAAATGGCTGTCGTGAACCGCTATGCCAATACCCCGCCGGCAGTAGCTTTTATCAAAAATTTTGGTTTAAAAAAAGGAGCCATTGCCAGTTCAGTAGCGCACGACTGTCATAATATTGTTGTGGTAGGAACTTCGGATGAAGAAATTTGCCATGCGGTGAATCTGTTAATCCAAAACACCGGTGGAATTTGTGCAGTGAATGGCGAGGTTCAAAAATCACTGGCACTACCTGTAGCGGGTATCATGAGCGATAAAAACGGTTGGGAAGCCGGGCGTTTGTATCAGGAAATTGACGCAATGGCTAAATCATTAGGCAGTACGTTGAAAGCTCCGTTCATGACACTTTCCTTCATGGCATTGTTGGTTATTCCTGATTTGAAATTATCAGACAAAGGATTATTCAGCGGCAACAGCTTCTCGTTTGTAGATTTGGAAGTTAAGTAGAAGAAAGACGCTTTGCTGCAACAGAAAAATAATTTTAATCTTCTGTGCCTCTTGCCTCTTGTTTCTTGCTTCTTGCTTCTAAAACCTTTCCGCCAACCACTACCACTATTTCTCCTTTGGGTGGCTTGGCCTCAAAATGTTTCAGGACTTCTTCAGCAGTTCCGCGGATGGTTTCTTCGTGTAGTTTAGATAATTCTCGTGAAACCGAAACAGGTCGGTCAGCACCAAAATACTGAACATACTCAGCTAACGTCTTTACTAATTTATGAGGCGAAACATAAAAAATCATGGTTCTTGTCTCCTCGGCTAATGCCAAATAACGAGTCTGTCTGCCTTTCTTTTCAGGCAAAAACCCTTCAAACACAAAACGGTCATTGGGCAAACCACTATTGACTAAAGCAGGTACAAAAGCGGTAGCACCGGGCAAGCAATCCACTTCAATATTGTTTTCGACACAGGCGCGGGTCAACAAAAATCCGGGATCTGAAATGGCCGGCGTTCCTGCATCGCTGATGAGTGCTATGGTTTCTCCGGCCTGTAATCGTTTGATTAAATTTTCCACTGTTTTATGCTCGTTATGCATGTGGTGGCTGTGCATGTGGGTCGCAATCTCAAAATGCTTGAGCAGTTTACCGCTGGTACGAGTGTCTTCGGCCAAAATTAAATCGGCTGCTTTCAAAACGGCAATCGCCCTGAATGTCATGTCATCTAAGTTACCTATTGGTGTCGGAACAATGTAAAGCTTCCCCATTTTATACTGCATTAGTTCAGTATTATTGGAATTTGTTGGCAATTAATTCCATAAAACGCTCCGCATAATCTTCGTTGCCCTGCCAATTATTGTAATCCGGTTTTACCATATCATCAATAAAGTTTTTGGCTTCTTCAAACGAATCAAAAGTATTCAACTGCGACAACACACGATTAAAATCTTCGTTGCTTTCATCAAAAAGATGTTTCACAAATCCAATTCGGTCATTCAGTCCTATGGCAATCGATTTTGTATTTGACTCATGAATAACCGGTGATTTTGGCTCGCTGATTGCTTCAGTGGCGGATGTTGCAAACAGAGACACGTCATTTGGCTTTACAAAAATCGGGTCTTTGAATTCATCACTCAGGAAATTTTCTACTTTAACTTTTGGGGTATCCGGTGTTACCTCTGAAGCCGTTTCAGCTGGTACCGTTTCCTCTTCAGCTTCGGGTGCCGGTTCTTCATGGGTTTCTTCTTCCAGCTCAAATATGGGTTGGAACGCTAAAGCGGGAGCTTTCTGCTCAGTCGTTTCCGGTTGGGTTTCTTCCGCGGTTTCTTGCTCCGGTGTTGTTTCCGACACCACTTCCGGAGCCGGGGCTTCTTCTTCCTCTGGAATAATTTCTTCAACCGCCGATTCCGAAGCAGTTGTTATTTCAACCTCAACTGTTGCTTCAGTTTCTTTCTCAGGTTCTGCCGACAGGATTTCTGAAACGGGTTCAACCACAGTTTCTTCTAAATGATGGGTTAACTTTTCTTCTAAAACGGCTTCTGCCACATCTGCATTCACCGATTCAAAATTGTCCTGATAGAATTTTAAAACCGTTAGTGTTTCGTATAGTTTTTGAGTTTCTTTATACAATTGATCTACTTCCGATTTATTTTTCAGTTTTAAAATTCGGTGGGCAATGCTGATTAATTCGGCTTCTAATCTTTTTTTCATACGTTTTAAAATTATGGTAACTCGGCGTTATTTTTTTTAGTGAGTTCCTTCCCGGTATTTTATTTTGCAAAGCGAATAAGGAACCTTGATTAAAATTTTCTACATTTGAATCGACGTAAAAATAGAAAAATTTCAGGTCGGTTTGTTTGCGTTACAAAGTAACAAAAGTATTCAAATTTTAAAGGTTGAAAATTACAAAATGTTTCTCGAAAATACAGTAAATCATAAAGAACAATTTGGTTGGATTGAAGTCATCTGCGGTTCGATGTTTTCGGGCAAAACCGAAGAACTCATCCGCCGATTGAAAAGAGCCCAATTTGCCAAACAAAAAGTGGAAATTTTCAAGCCTTCTATCGACATTCGTTATGATGAAGAAATGGTGGTTTCGCACAACAAAAACGAAATTCGCTCTACTCCTGTTCCTGCCGCTGCCAATATCCGTATTTTGGCACAGGGTTGTGACGTAATCGGCATAGACGAAGCCCAGTTTTTTGATGACGAAATCATAGCGGTTTGCAATGATTTGGCCAATTCGGGAATCAGGGTAATCGTAGCGGGGCTCGACATGGATTTTAAAGGCAATCCTTTTGGACCAATGCCTGCTCTGATGGCCACAGCCGAATACGTGACCAAAGTACATGCCGTATGTACGAGAACCGGAAATTTAGCCCATTACAGTTTCAGAAAAACCGATAGCGACAAACTGGTTTTACTGGGTGAAACCGAAGAGTACGAGCCGTTAAGCCGTGCCGCCTACTACAAAGCTATGCGTGAAAACATGGAGGTCAAAGACCCAGAACATTTATCCAAAGAAGACCCGAGCGCAGCGAACTGACGCAGTAATAATTCCTCAACATCTTGACACTTACCATTCGAAATATAGTCCCCATCATTAAAGCCAATTGGATTGGACAAAATGATGTAGCGGTTATTGATACCATTTCTATCGACAGCCGTTCGTTACAAAACAGCGAAAACACCTTGTTCTTTGCTCTGACCGGGCCCAATCATGACGGCCATATTTATATTGAAGAACTTATCCGCAAAGGAGTTCAGTACTTTGTGGTGAATTATATTCCGGAAAATGCAGCCGAAAAAGCAAATTTTTTAGTGGTTGAAAACACCTTAGAAGCCCTGCAGAAATTTGCCGCTTACTACAGAAGTTTATTCGAATTCCCCATCATAGGCATCACCGGAAGCAACGGAAAAACCATCATCAAAGAATGGTTAAATTTCCTGTTGAGCCCTGATTTTAACATCATCCGAAGTCCAAAGAGCTACAACTCCCAAGTGGGCGTGCCTCTGTCCATTTTAGGCATCAACGAGAAACACAATCTCGGCATCTTTGAAGCCGGAATTTCGATGACCAATGAAATGGAAAAACTGCAGAAAATCATTCGCCCCACCATTGGTATTTTATCCAATATCGGTTCGGCACACGATGAAGGATTTTCGAGTGTTGGCGAAAAAATCAAAGAAAAACTAAAACTCTTCTCTTCGGTTAATGTACTGATTTTAAACAAAAACAAAACCATCTGCGCCTTTGTCAACCCAAAAATCAAAACCTTCAGCTGGTGTTCTGACGACAAGAGTGCAGATGTATACATTACCAAGAAAAACATAGGTGAGCTCACAGAATTACAAGTCACTTACCGGGAAGACACTTTCCCGATTACGATTCCGTTTCAGGATCAGGCTTCGGTTGAAAACGCCATTCACTGTATGATGGTGATGCTGTATTTTGGCTACAAACACGAAGTGATTCAAACCCGAATGGCGCAACTCTATCCCGTAGAAATGCGCTTGAAAGTTAAAAACGGCATTTACAATTGTACCCTGATAGACGACAGCTACAGTTCCGATTTTCAATCGCTTAAAATTGCTTTAGACTTTTTAGAACATCAGAAACAACACAAGAAAAAAACCCTTATTCTATCCGATATTTTTCAAAGTGGTTTGAACAATGAAGAATTGTATTCACAAGTTTCCCAATTGATTATTTCCAATAAAATTACCCGTGTTATCGGAATTGGCGAAACGATTTCGCAGTACAAAAACAAATTCATCAACGGGATTACGTTTAAAAATGTGGCTGAATTTACCAAAGCCTTTGACAACCTGAATTTTGAAAACGAAACCATTTTAATCAAAGGCGCGCGCGATTTCCATTTTGAAGAAATCGTGTCGATGCTTGAGGAAAAAACCCATGAAACGGTCCTTGAAATCAATCTCAACGCCATCAGTCACAACCTGAATTTTTTCAAATCAAAGTTGGCTCCCAAAACCAAAATGATGGTTATGGTAAAGGCTTTTGGTTACGGAAACGGAGGGTTTGAAATTGCCAAATTATTAGAACACCACAAGGTAAATTATCTGGGTGTGGCTTTCGCCGATGAAGGAATTTCACTTAAAAGCGCCGGTATTACTGTTCCCATCATGGTTATGAATCCGGAAACAACGAGTTTTTCGGCTATCATTCAACACCATTTGGAACCCGAAATTTATTCGATTAAAGGACTGAAAGCCTTTTTAAAAATTGCCGAACAAAAAAAATTGAAACACTTCCCGATTCACATCAAAATTGACACCGGCATGCACCGCTTGGGCTTTGAGGAAGAAAACCTTGAGGATTTGATTCAGATTCTGAAAGGCAATGAAACGGTACAAATCAAAAGTATTTTGTCGCACATGGCTACCAGTGATGATGTAAAGCACGATGCTTTTGCCAAATCGCAGATTGCTTTGTACGAGCAATTGTCTACGCGTTTGATGACCGAATTAAACATCAAACCGATTCGACATATTTTGAACACTTCAGGCATCACCAACTATCCCGAGGCACAATACGACATGGTTCGTTTGGGTATTGGTTTGTATGGTATTTCCAACGATGCCGAAGAACAAAAACAATTGGAAAACGTCGGAACTTTAAAATCGGTAATTTCACAAATCAGAACTATAGACGAAGGCGAAAGTGTGGGTTACGGCAGACGATTCGTAGCTGACAAAACAACCCGAATAGCCACCATTCCGATTGGGTATGCCGATGGCATCCGCAGAAGCTGGGGCAATGGTGTAGGCTATGTAGTCATCAACGGGAAACAAGCCAAAATTGTAGGCAGCGTTTGCATGGACATGCTCATGGCTGACATCACGGATATTGATTGTAAAGAAGGCAGCAACGTTATAATTTTTGGCGAAAATCCAACCGTGAATTACATGGCTCAACAACTCGGAACCATCCCGTATGAAATCATGACCGGCATATCACAACGGGTCAAACGGGTCTTCTTCCGCGAATAGTTGATTCGTTTTTGAGCAAAATGTTAAAATTTTACTTAACTTAGTAACTTATTAACCAATTAAACCAAATAATTATGGGAATGATTTCAGAATTTAAAGACTTTATTGCAAAAGGCAATGCAATGGATTTAGCCGTTGGGGTTATCATCGGAGCAGCCTTTGGTGCTATCGTAAATTCATTAGTATCCGATGTTATTACGCCTGCCTTATTAAATCCTGCGCTAAAAGCGGCTCAGGTTGAGAACTTGGCTGAACTGAAGACAGACGGAGGAATACTGTACGGGAAATTTTTAGCGGCCGTAATCAGCTTTCTGGTAATTGCCTTTGTAATTTTTATAATGGTAAAAGCCATCAACAGCATGAAGAAAAAAGAAGCAGCAGCACCCGCGGCACCGGCTGGTCCTACGCAGGAAGAATTGCTTACTCAAATCAGAGATTTATTGAAAAAATAATACCGCTGCATTATATATTCTAACTAAACCGCTTCAATCATGAAGCGGTTTTTCTTTTTTGATAAAATTGACAAACCAAATGAATTTCTCTATACTTTTGTACTTCATTTTTTTATAAATCGATAAACATTTAGCTATGAAAGTTGCTGTTGTAGGAGCCACCGGTATGGTTGGCGAGGTAATGCTTCAGGTATTGGCCGAAAGAAATTTTCCGGTAACCGAATTAATTCCTGTAGCTTCCGAAAAATCTGTGGGAAAAGAAATTGAGTTCAAAGGCAAAAACTACAAAGTAGTGGGATTGCAAACAGCAGTTGACATGAAAGCCGACATTGCTTTGTTTTCGGCAGGCGGAGAAACCTCTTTAGTCTGGGCACCCAAATTTGCGGAGGCAGGAACAACTGTAATCGATAATTCATCGGCTTGGCGAATGGATCCGACCAAGAAGCTAATTGTGCCGGAAATCAACGCACACACTTTGACCAAAGAAGATAAAATCATTGCCAACCCGAACTGTTCGACTATTCAAATGGTCATGGTTTTGGCACCGTTACACAAAAAATACAACATCAAGCGAGTGGTTGTTTCTACTTACCAATCCATCACAGGAACCGGAGTAAAAGCAGTACAACAATTAGAAAATGAATATGCCGGTATTCAGGGTGAAATGGCATATAAATACCAAATCCACCGCAATGCCATCCCGCAATGCGACGTTTTTGAAGACAACGGCTATACCAAAGAAGAAATGAAATTGGTGCGCGAAACCAAAAAAATCATAGGCGATGACAATATACATGTAACAGCTACTGCGGTTCGTGTGCCCATAGTAGGTGGACACAGCGAGGCCGTAAACGTAGAGTTCTCAAATGATTTTGAAGTAAGCGAAGTGCGCAACATGCTGCATTACACCAATGGAGTAACCGTTCAGGACAATACTGATACCTACACCTACCCGATGCCGTTGTATGCACAAGGAAAAGACGATGTGTTTGTAGGCAGAATTCGCCGGGATGAAAGTCAACCCAATACTTTAAACATGTGGATTGTTGCCGACAACCTTAGAAAAGGCGCCGCAACCAATACGGTTCAAATTGCCGAATATTTGGTAGCTCACCATTTAGTTTAACTATTCAAACCTAACAGACCGCCTGATTTGCAAATCCTAAAATTTGTTAAAATCGGGCGGTTTTTCTTTATCCGTACCTTACCTTTGCATCGATGAAGAACAAACGCTCCATAATAAGTCTGTTATTTACCTTTATGGTATTGGGAGCCATTCTGTTGCAATCTTTCCACTCTTTCCACCATTTGGAAAAATTCATTTCGGAGCAACACTGTCATCACAAATACGCACACAACCAACCTGAAATTGGTCATGCTCATCATGATTTTGACCATTGTTTCGTTTGTGAATTTGCCCTGAGCAATTATACCCCGACCCAGTTTTTCATTTTTACATTTAAAAAAGAGGCGGTCCACACTGCTTATACTTTTTGCTATTCCAAGCAAATTACTCAATCCTTTCGCGGAAGCCTCTTCGCGCTGCGGGCTCCACCCTATTTTATAGTTTAAATTGTTTTTTGGCCAAAATAATTTTTGGCATTCATTCATTTAACTCTAAAACAAAGGATATGAAATCACTATTCCTCACCCTATTCATAGGGTTTTCGCTATGGGCATCGGCTCAAAATAAAATTACAGGAACCGTTACCGACACAAACAATCAGTCGCTTTCTAACGTCATTGTTTCATTACCCGAAATTCACAAAGAAACCATCACGGATAAAGAGGGAAAATATGGCATAACTAACTTGCCCAATGGAACTTTTACCGTGGTTTTTTCCTTGGTGGGCTATACTACAAAAACCGGTTCCATCACGCTATCGGGTAAAGAAATCCAGTGGAATGTCGCTCTGGAAGAAAGTATCATTCACATGGATGAAGTCATTGTGTCAACAGCTTTCAACAAATTGCAATCGCAAAACGTCATGAAAGTAGAACACGCCGGTTTAAAATCGCTGCAGCAAAAAGGGGCTGCTACTCTTATTGACGGTTTGGCTACCATCCCCGGAGTTGCTCAGGTTTCTACCGGAACTGCCATAGGAAAACCTGTGATTCGCGGATTGAGTGGCAACAGGGTTTTGGTGTATTCGCAAGGCGTTCGGCTGGAAAATCAACAATTTGGCGAAGAGCACGGTTTGGGGCTCAATGATGCCGGTGTCGAAAGTGTAGAAGTCATCAAAGGACCGGCTTCGCTGCTTTATGGTTCTGATGCCTTGGGAGGTGTATTGTATTTCAATCCTGAAAAATTTGCCAATCCCAAAGAATTTAAAGCTGATTTTGGACAACGCTTTTTTTCCAATACTTTGGGCAGCAACACTACTTTGGGACTGAAAACCTCGACTGAAAACTGGAAATTTTCAGTTCGGGGGAGTTATAATACTCATGCAGATTACCAAATACCTGATGGCGACCGCGTCACCAACACCCGATACAATGAAACCGATTTGAAAAGCGGAATCGGGTACAGCAATTCAAGTTTTTCGAGTGTGTTGCGCTACAACTTCAACAAACTGGATTTAGGCATACCTGAAAATGGTATCGCTCAACAATCAACGAGTCACAACACACAGTTTCCTCGACAAGCGGTGAACAATCATATTTTGAGTCTGCACAATAATTTTTATTTCAAAAACTCTAAACTCGATGTTGATTTGGGATATCTCTACAATGACCGTAGCGAATTTGAAGACAGTAATGTGGCTAATTTGCACATGAAATTGAGCACCTTGAATTATGATTTAAAATACTATTTACCCAAAACCGGCAGGATAGAAACCATTGTCGGGATTCAGGGCATGCACCAAACCAATACCAACTCTGGAGAAGAGTACCTGATTCCGGATGCTCAGACCAATGATTTTGGCATATTCGGAACTGCTAATTACGAATGGGGTAAAAATGTACTGCAGGCCGGTTTGCGTTTTGACAACCGAAAAGTAACTACCGAAGAACACGGCATCGAAGGCAATGAAGGCTATTTTGCAGCGATTGATAAAAACTTTGACAGCTTTAATGCTTCATTGGGATACAAAACCAATTTGGCTCAGGATTTCACTTTGCGTTTGAACATTGCTTCCGGATTCCGGGCGCCGAATTTGGCCGAATTGACCTCGAATGGCGTACACGAAGGCAGCAACCGCTATGAAATAGGAAATGCCGATTTGCAAAACGAACAAAATCTGCAAACCGATTTGAACTTGGAATATAAAAGTACCCATTTTGAGGTATTTGCCAACGGTTTTTACAACCACATCAATCATTATATTTTCATTTCTCCCAATGGCAACGTGATTGACGGCAATAATGTGTACGATTATGTTCAGGAGAATGCCCGATTGTATGGGGGTGAAGCCGGAATCCATTTCCATCCACACCCGTTGGACTGGCTGCATTTTACCAGCAGTTTTGAAACTGTTATAGGTCAAAAAGACAATGGAGATTACCTGCCGTTGATTCCGGCTAATAAATGGAACAACACGTTTCGCGGAGAATTTAACATCAAAAACTGGTGGAAAGAAGGATTTGCCACAATCAACATCGAAAGCACTTTTGCCCAAAACAATCACAGTGCCTTTGAAACCCGAACACCTGACTATACCTTAATCAACCTGGGACTGGGAGGAAAAATCAGTCTCGGAAAATCGGTATTTCAACTGAATCTGAATGCCAACAATCTTTCGAACAAAACCTATATTTCGCATTTATCCCGATTGAAATCGGATGGCATCCCTAACATAGGGCGCACTTTTGTACTCGGAATTAGTTTTATGATATAAAGAAAACGGTCTCCTGAGTGAGACCGTTTTTCAATTAAAATCTGTTGTCGCCGTCTATCATTCTTCCCAATCCGCCAAGCAAACTACCTTCTTCTCTGCTGTTACCTCCTGCTTTGGGAGCCGAGGCTATGATACGGTCAGCCAATCGGCTAAACGGCAGCGACTGAATGTAAACTGTTCCGGGCCCTCGAAGTGTCGCATAGAACAATCCTTCGCCGCCAAACAACGAATTTTTAATACCTCCTATGAATTCAATGTCGTAATCAACATCTTTGGTGAATCCTACGATACAACCGGTGTCTACTTTTAAAATTTCGCCGGCCGCCAATTCTTTTTTGGCTAAAGTACCACCCGAATGCACGAAGGCCATACCATCGCCTTCTATCTTTTGCATGATAAAACCTTCACCGCCGAAGAGTCCTCTGCCCAGTTTTCTGGAAAACTCAATTCCTATGGCCACTCCTTTGGCAGCACAGAGAAATGAGTCTTTCTGACAAATGAATTTTCCTCCGTATTGGGTCAGGTCAATCGCTATGATTTTGCCCGGATAAGGAGCCGCAAAAGACACTTTACTTTTTCCGTAATTCTGATTGATATAGGCTGTCATGAAAAGGCTTTCACCGGTTAAAACGCGTTTTCCCGCCGAAAGCAACTTGTCAAACAAACCGGACTGTTGCTGTGATCCGTCGCCAAAAATGGTTTCCATTTTAATGCCATTATCCATCATCATAAAACTGCCGGCTTCGGCAATGACAATCTCCTGTGGGTCGAGTTCAATTTCAACGTATTGCATCTCTTCCCCGTAAATATGATAATCTATTTCATGTGCTTGCATGGTATACTGTTTTTAGTTGTTTTGATTAGTAAGCAGATTTTAAAAAAGTTACAACATCGATTAAAATTCAATAAAAATTAATAAATACAGCGAATATGTTAATAATTTGATTCATACCATAGAATATCATTAATTTTTTAATGTTATTTTTACGTTAATACTAATTTAAAATCGCCTGCTTATGAATTCGATGTTTACAAAAATTGTTAGAGTGGTACTGGGTTTAGTACTAATTGTTTTCGGAGCCAATAAATTTTTACATTTTATTCCAGCCGAGCCTCTCACGGGAGCTGCCGGAGAGTTCATGAATTCACTGGGAGCCACCGGCTATATTTTTCCGGTCGTAGGCGTTTTTGAAGTAATTATTGGTGTTCTGCTCGTATTCAGAAAATGGGTTGCTTTTGCCTTGATTTTGCTGGCGCCGATATCTATTAATATTTTACTTTTTCACTTGTTCCTGGACATTCCGGGATTGGGGGTTGCCTTACTTGTGGTGGTTTTCAACACTATTTTAATATACAAACATTGGCAGCAATACAAACCCTTGTTTTATTAAACCAACCAAACATAACGAAACGCTTTCACCTGAAAGCGTTTTTTATTTAAAGACATATGAACCCTTCAATGATCCGAAATAATATCCGGTAGCCGAATTATTTTTGATTTCATCGGTCGTATAAACAAAAACAAAAGAGCAATTATAAGAGTGGTACTTGAATTTGATTCCGGCTTCACCTTTGAAACGGATGGGTTTTATATCGAAAGTCACAGCACTTTTGTGGTCGAACAAACTTCCCTGAATGGTAGCATCGTAGAGCTGCAGATTAATTTTAGGAAGTATAAAAAAATAACACTCCTTTTGTGCTTCTCCCAGTCCGTGGTAAAAATTAGAATTGTTCATAGGCACCAATGTATTCAATACACTAAAACGGGTAAGTATTCCAAAGTCGGTGCCGGTAAAAGCGGTGCCTACTTTCGATTCGCTGTAAAGATGAAAATCAACTTTATCAGTAGTCATTGTGGCAAAAACGGGCTTTGAATAACCAAGGCCAAATTGCAACACCGGAGTATTTTGAATCTGATACTCCCAACCGGATATTTTTCCGAAACCAAAAGAATGGTGCATCCAATCCTGAAACTGTTCTGCCTTTGAATCGGGACCGATAATTCCCAATTGAAAAGACATCCTTCTCACGCTATTGGAGGAATACAACTTAGTATGATTGTATTCGGCAAACAAATTACCGGCATAAGGCCTGTTGTGGTCTTGAGGAAAATCCGATTTCACCCATCTGGGGTTGTAGATTTGCTGACCGATTTTGAATCCGTGAATTATTTTTCTTTCCGCTGTAGTGTTATCGGAAACATAATTCGCAAAAAGAAAAGTTCCGTTAGTGTAATAAAAATCATTATATGTTGATACAAAAGAGTCGTTTTCCAATTGTATTCCGAGTTCCAATGGTTTTTTATTTTGAGCTTCGACCCCCAGTGCAACCAACAAAAGAAAAAGAATTCTGAAGCGCATTAGTATTCAATTTTGCCTATGTGGCGCATCACCCTAAGAATTTTATCCTTCCTTCCGTTGATATACGAGGAAGAATTAGATGCTTTAAACTTTCTCGGATTGGGCAGTATGGCCGCTATACCAGCGGCTTCTCTTGGAGTCAAATCTTTTGCTGTGGTACTGTACCAATGACGAGCCGCTTCCTGAGCACCATAAACTCCGTTACCCATTTCAATACTGTTCAGGTAAACTTCCATGATGCGTTTTTTCCCCCAAATCAGTTCAATAAGCACCGTAAAATAAGCCTCCAATCCTTTACGGACATAGCTTCTGCCCTGCCACAGGAAAACATTTTTGGCCGTTTGTTGCGATATGGTGCTACCGCCTTTTAGCTTTCGCCCTTTCTGATTGCTTTTATAAGCCTTTTGCATAGCTTTAAAATCAAAGCCGCTGTGTTCTAAAAAATTACCGTCTTCGCTGGCAATCACCGCCTTTTGCAAGTTGGGTGAAATTTCCTCAAGAGGCACCCATTTATGGCTGTATATGGCGTCACCACCGTCGAGTTTGAACTCAATGATTCGGGTAACCATTAAAGGCGTAAACGGAATAGGCACCCATTTAAAAATAATAACCGAAACAATCGAAAGTCCAAAAAACCACAACAGGACTTTCCAAATCCAACGAACAATTTTTTTCATCATACTAAATCTGCTAATTCTTTCCCTATTAAACTGCCTATGGCCACTCCCATTCCTCCCAAACGGACACCGCAGTAAACATGTTCGGAAAGTGGTTCAACTATAGGATTTTTACTCGCGCCCAATCCCATGATACCACTCCAACGATGGGCAATAGTATACTCCTTTCCGGGGAGGATTACATGCTGCAATAACCACTCTAACCGTTGCTGAATCAGCTCAGTTTGTCCAAACTCTGTTGTAGTTTCGCCTTCAAAATCTAAATTTCTGCCGCCGCCGAGCAATATGCGGTCATCTATATTTCTGAAATAATAATAGCCTTTGTCCAAATGAAACGTTCCTTTGATATCCAAATAAGGGATAGGATCAGTAATTAACACTTGCGCACGGGCTGGTTTTACCTGATTATTGGTGAGCTTTCCGGCAAAACCGTTGGTGGCAAAAAACAGCTTTTTGGTGCCAAAACTGAAATCCGTCAAAGTTACCTGCACACCATCCTTGTTTTCGTGATAAGCCGTAACTGTAGCCTGATTCAAAATTAAAATATTTTGAGCAACAGCTTTTCTCAACAAGGCTTCCATCATATTACCGGTATCAATCTGGGCTTCAAACGGATTGAAAACAACATAATCATTTATGCCTTGAAACGCGAAACGATCGACCTCTTTGGTAAAAACGTCATTCCTGAAAAGAGGCTTCAGCAATTCGTTGATAAACGGCAATTTCTGCAAACATTCGACATAGGTACTGTCATCTTCTTTTAAAAACAACTCATACCCGCCAAAAGGCTTGAAATCGATAGCCGCATCGCCTAGGTTTTTGCGCAGCAATTGCAATCCCTGCCATCGCTTTTGGATTAGTGCAACTACCTCTTCTTCGCTGTGAGTCTTTAAATCGTCAATTATTTCGGAAAGACTGCCAAAACAGGCAAACCCGGCATTTTTGGTGCTGGCTCCCTGAGGCAACAGTCCTTTTTCGAGAATCAGAATTTTACTCTCGGGAAAACGTTCTCTCAATTGCAGGCCACAATGCAAACCCACTATGCCACTGCCTACAATGGTATAATCAACATTTGTAAACCAATTTTTGAGTTCCCAATAGCTTAAATTCATCTGTTGTTTTTTTTCTAAAAATACTTTTTTAAGTGAAATCTTAATTCAAAAAAAATAAAATTATCATTTTACAGCAAATTATTCTTATTTTTTATTAATACATCAATGATTATAACATTAATTTGGTTATTTACAACCGATTTTATTAAAAATTAAGCAGTTATCACAAATTTAATTTTACTTTTGAGGCACCATTTTAATTAATTCCAATCATTATGAAATTTAAATTACTTTCTATTGCTTTCTTAGCAATAACAAGTGTTGGTTTGGCGCAAAATAAAACCGCACTTTGGAAGTCGACTACCAAAAAAAGTGACCTTGTGGCACTTGACAGTCGAATGAATTTACCCGAAAATCATTTATTTCAATTAAATCTGACCGATTTAAAGACTTCACTACAAGGTTCGGCCAAAAGGACCTCTGCTTTAGCACCCACACAAAACATCTTATCCATTCCTAACGCTGATGGAACTTTAGAACGCTTTCGTGTATACGAAAACTCGATAATGGATCCGGAATTAGCGGCAAAATACCCCGAAATCAAATCGTACATCGGTATAGGGGTTGACAATCCGACTGCAACGGCCTACTTCAGCGTTTCGCCATTGGGATTCAAGTCGATGGTGTTGCGCGCAGATCGTTCGGCTGAATTCATTGAGCCCATTTCAAAAGACCTGACTACTTACACCGTTTATCGCAAAGCTGACAAAAAGAGTTCGATGACGCCTTTTGAGTGTAAAGTTGTCGATGTGACTGCGCCTCAGGTTGAAAGTGCCACAGCCCGACCAAATGCAGACGACGGCTTGTTGCGTACTTTCCGTTTGGCAATGTCCTGTACGGGTGAATATACCGCCTATTTTGGAGGAACCAAAGCTCAGGCACTAGCAGCTATAAACGCTTCTCTGACACGTGTAAACGGAATTTTTGAAAAAGATTTTTCGGCCAGAATGGTTTTGATTGCCAATACCGATTTGGTTATTTACACTAATGCTTCAACCGACCCTTACTCGGCTGCTTCGAGCATGTCGCAATGGAATGCTCAACTACAATCTACATTAACCTCAGTAATTGGGGAAGCCAATTATGACATCGGACACTTATTTGGTGCTACCGGTGGCGGTGGAAATGCCGGTTGTATCGGCTGTATCTGTGTGAACGGTTCTAAAGGAAGCGGGATCACTTCTCCGGCAGATGGAATTCCGGCCGGGGATAATTTTGATGTGGATTATGTGGCTCATGAAATGGGACACCAATTTGGAGCAAACCATACTTTTACCCACAGCAACGAAGGAACTGGTGTTCAGGTAGAACCGGGATCGGGCTCAACCATTATGGGATATGCCGGAATCACTTCTTTAGATGTTCAACCGCATTCTGACCCTTATTTCCATGCCGTAAGCATTCAACAAGTAACCAACAACATAAAGGCTAAAACCTGTTCGGTTAATACCGCTACCGGAAATGCCGTTCCTACCATCAGTGCCGGATTGGATTATACCGTTCCGAAAAGCACTCCGTTTATGCTGACAGCCGTTGGAGCGGATGCAAACGGAGATGCACTGACTTACAATTGGGAACAAATGGATTCTCAAACAACAGCAACAGCACCGAGTGCCACCAAAACCAGCGGAGTAAATTTTAGATCTTACAATTCTACTGTTTCACCAACACGTTATTTCCCACGAATGGCCTCAGTATTAACCGGAGCTACCACTACTGCCGGTGCTGAAATTACAGTAGAAGCCTTGCCTTCGGTGGCCCGTACATTAAATTTCAGAGTAACCGTTCGCGACAATCACAACGGAGGATCTGCCAACAACAGCGATGACATGATTGTTACGGTTAATGCCACCGCTGGTCCTTTCAGTGTAACATCCCCTAACACGGCCGTTTCTTATGTTGGCGGAAGTTCACAAACCATAACTTGGGCAGTAGCCGGCACAACCGCTAACGGAGTAAACTGTGCAAATGTTGACATCTTACTATCCACCGACGGAGGTAATACCTGGTCAACTTTAGTTGCGGCTACGCCAAATGACGGAACAGAAGCGGTAACGATTCCGAATACTCCGGGAACTACCAACCGCATCATGGTAAAAGGAACCAATCATATTTTCTTTGATGTTTCTAATGCCAATTTTACTATTACAGCCGGTTCAACTGATACTGTGGCTCCTACTGCACCAACATTGGCTGCTTCAGGAACTACACAAACCACAACCAATTTATCATGGTCGGGTGCTACCGATAACGTAGGTGTTACCGGATATGAGGTGTACAAAGACGCTGTTTTATTAGGTTCAACAACTTCAACAACCTATACCGTTTCCGGATTGACGGCATCCACCACATACGTTTTCACGGTTAAGGCCAAAGATGCGGCCGGAAATGTTTCTGCAGCCAGCAACGGCGTTAGTGTAACCACATTGGCTCCGGTTGTTGACACTACGGCCCCAACGGCTCCAACGCTGAGCGCATCAGGAACTACTTCATCTTCGACCTCTCTATCATGGTCAGGAGCTACTGACAATGTTGGTGTTACCGGATATGACGTTTACAAAGACGGAATTTTACTGGGGTCTACTGCGTCAACAACATATGCCGTTAGCGGATTGAGTGCTTCTACAACTTACGCTTTTTATGTGATTGCCAAAGATGCTGCCGGGAATTCTTCTGTAGCCAGCAACAGTGTTAGTATAACTACCTCTGTGGCTTCACTCACTTACTGTACTTCATTGGGAAGCAGTACGGCCGACGAAAAAATCGGCAAAGTGGTTTTCGGCACTATTAGCAATACTTCAACAGGAACTGCAGGATATGAAGATTTCACTGCGCTTTCAACTACTGTAACAGCCGGAACAGCCAACACAATTACCATTACTCCGTCTTGGACCAGTACTGCTTATGCCGAGGGATATGCGGTATTCATTGATTACAATAAAAATGGTGTGTTTACAGATGCCGGAGAAACGGTTTGGACCAATACCGCATCAACAACCACGCCGGTAAGCGGAACCTTTACCATTCCTACTACGGCTGGTTTAGGAGCTACCCGCATGAGAGTTTCTATGAAATACAACGGAATTCCAACCTCTTGTGAGACGTTCTCTTACGGACAAGTAGAAGATTATACGGTTACCATTTTAGCTCCGGTAGCAGACACCACTGCTCCTACAGCTCCAACTTTAACCGCTTCGGGCACTACTTCAACCACCACCTCCCTATCGTGGTCTGGTGCTACAGATAACGTGGGGGTTACCGGATATGATGTTTATAAAAACGGAGCATTATTAGGCTCAACAACAGCAACAACCTATGCCGTTAGCGGATTAACCGCTTCCACTACTTATACTTTCTATGTTATTGCCAAGGATGCGGCCGGCAATGCGTCTGCAGCCAGCAATACCGTGAGTGTAACTACTACTGCTGCTTCATTAACTTATTGTACCTCTCAAGGAAACAGTACGGCTGACGAAAAAATTGGCAAAGTGGCTTTCGGTACCATCAGCAATACTTCAACAGGAACCGCAGGATACGAAAACTTTACTGCTCTTTCAACCAATGTTGCCCGAGGTACTGCTTACACTATCACCATTACACCATCGTGGACAAGCACCAAATACAGTGAAGGGTATGCCGTGTGGATTGATTACAACCAAGACGGTGATTTTGCCGATGCCGGAGAAACGGTTTTCACAAAAGCCAAATCAACCACAACTCCTGTCACCGGAACCATTACGATTCCGTCTACGGCTTCATTAGGAGCCACCAGAATGAGAGTTTCTATGAAATACAACGCTACTCCTACCGCGTGCGAAACGTTCTCTTACGGGCAAGTAGAAGACTATACCGTAAACATTACCGCTACTGCTAAAGATATGAGCAGCACTACTGAGCTTTCGTTTACCTTGTATCCGAATCCTGTTAAAGGAAATGTGTTGAATATAGCCAATCTTCAAAGTCCATCAACATATACCATTTACAACATGATGGGACAAGAATTAGGAAAAGGCAGCATTGAAAATGAAACCATCTATGTGGGTTCACTCAGAACCGGAGCCTATTTGGTTGAAGTTAAAAACGAAAATGGTGTCAGCACAAAACGATTCATCAAAGAATAACTCCATCAAAACACTATACTAAACCGCCTTGAAAAATCAAGGCGGTTTTTTTATGGATTAAATACAAAACTAAAGCAAACGGTTCCTTTTGAAAACCTTGTCGTGAACAACATTTACTAAACTTTACATGCAACTTAAAAGTGGAGACATTCCGTTCGATTTTGTGGCAAAAAAAACACGGATAAAATTTTGCCACAACTTTTGTGGCAAAATTTTTGTGGAGAAAAAATTGCCACAAAAAACAGCGAGGATGAAAACACATCAAACCATTTGCGAATTACTCGGTTTAAAACAACAGGAAATGGCTATGTTATTGGGCGTTCACCGCACTCAATGGTCAATGTTTGAACTAGGCAAAAGATCATTGCCCAAAGAAGCTCTGATGAAACTCCATGAAATACTCACGCTGAACCAGTCCCTCGACAAAATGGATGCAGATGAAACATCGATCAATAAACCGATTGGAAATTTCACAAAAGAAGAACTGGAATCCTTACTAAAAGAAAATGAATACCAATGTCTGGCCACCGAACGAAAATTAAACTATCAACACCAAAAACTACAATCGCTGCTCAAGGCGGAACGAATCCGTGAGCCGATTACAGAACGTTTCAGCTCAAAACAACTCTCAAACCAGCAGTGTGCTGCAGATGATTGAAAAAAGAATACAAAAATCGTTGGAAAACAATGATCGTAAAGAAATAAGCTTCTTGCAACAAAAAGCAAAACTGTTGCAACTGGAAAAAACAACACTGGAAAAGGAATACAAAAAACTAACCGGCACCAACAACAGATAAGTTATACCGCAAGGCAAAATTTACATTTGGCGTCCTGCTGTTATGAGGTCTATGAAAAGAATAGTCAAAAAAAAACCGAACAATATGTTCGGTTTTTTTATATGAATAAAAGTGCTTATTTCTTAACAATCAAGAACTCTGAACGTCTGTTTTGAGCGTGTTGTTCTTCTGTACAGTCTTTGCCACAATCAACTTTAGGCACTAACTCACCCATTCCTTTACCGGAAATTCTGCTGGCAGGAATTCCTTTTGAAATGATGTATTGTACGGTTGATTTAGCTCTGCGGTCAGACAAGTTTAAGTTGTAACGGTCACTTCCTCTGTTATCGGTGTGTGATTTAGCCAAAATAACGATTTTGTCATTGTTTTTCATCACCTGAACTAATTTGTCTAACTCAAAAGCTCCTTCCTGAGTGATGTTGCTTTTGTTGAACTCAAAATAAATTGGTTTCAACACTACTTCCGTTTCGGTTACGATAACATCGATAGGTTGTAAGGCTGCATCCACTTTAAATTTCGGTCCGTTGCTTTTGGTAACCGCAAACGAGTTGCCTTCGAAACCATCTTTTGAAGCCTGGACAACATAAGGACGGTCACATTCAACTTTATACGTTACCTCACCTTTTGCATTTGACATTTCAGTAGCGATTACATTTTTCTGATCATCCAGTATGCTTACGCTCGCATTAGGTAAAATCTCTCCTGTTTTCGCATTGGTTACCACTATCATTACATCAACAGCACATACTGGAGTTATAACAAAAATGTCGTCGTTTCCGCTACGGTTACTGGAGATGAATCCGATATTTTTGTCACCGTTAAAAGAGAAAGCAAAATCATCTTTTTCGGTATTAACCGGTTTTCCAATGTTACTGGCTTCTGAACCGTTTGATAAATCTATTTGATAGATATCAAAACCACCCAAACCCTGTTTTCCGCTTGAAGAGAAGAACAATGTTTTGTTATCATCAGCAATGAATGGGAAACTTTCGTTTCCTTCGGTGTTTACCTTGTTGCCTAAGTTTTGAGGCTCTCCATAAGTACCGTCAGCATTGATGCTTACTTTCCAAATATCGACTCCGCCTACACTTCCCGGTCTGTCAGAAGAGAAATATAAGGTTTTACCATCTCGGCTTAAGCTTGGATTACTGGTTGAAAATTCATTACTGTTGAAAGGCAACATGGTGATGTTACCCCAAGAATCACCATTCTTTGTAGCTTTAAAAATACTGTTTCTTCCCAATTTTAATTTGTTGGCTTTATCCTTCTCGAATTTACCTTCTCTGAAGCTGTCACTTGAAAAATAAGCAGTATTCCCATCAGCACTGATTGTTACAGCTGCATCATGGTATTTAGAATTAAGAGAAGTAACCAAAGTAGGATTAGTAATTGTTCCATCAGCATTGTAATCTGCTTGGTAAATGTCTAAGAAGGGTTCCTCAGACCAACCGTAGGTTTTGCGTGCGGCGTTACGAGCACTGGTGAAATAAACCGTATTGTTGTACAACACCGCGCTGAAATCTGATTTATCACTACTGATATCAGAAGGTTTTACGTTGTACAATTTGGCTTTATCCAACAATTTCGGAACGTAATTCGGATTTTCTCTGAAGGCTTTGGCACGGGTATCAGAAGGAGCAGCGTTAGCAAACTTTTGCATTTGCTTGTTGGCCTCTTCATATTTTCCGTTGGCTTTCAACATTTGAGCATAACGGTAATAGGTTTCGGCATCCTGAGTAGTCTCAGTAGCTTTGGCATACCATTTTGCAGCTTCGGCTGTATTGAATACGTTGTAGTAGCTATCGGCTAACTGTTTATAAACATAATCGGTTCCTTTTCCGTTTTCAACCAACTTTAAATATTCTTTGGCAGCGTCTACATATTCATATTGATTGAATAATTTATCGGCTGTTTTAGTGTCTTTAGTTTGCGCCGTCATGGTAAAACTGAAGGCTACAAAACTTAATGCTATATATAGATTTTTCATTTTATGGATTGCTTTATAGGTTAGAAATATCTAGGCGATTGTGATACCTTTTTCGGGAAGTTCAAATCAAACAGCAACATCACCTCATGTGAAGCCGGCGTTACTACTTTTAAATCTGAAACAATATGGTCATAAGCATATCCGATTCTCAAGCTTGGTGTAATGGCAAAGTTCACCATGGCACCAAAGGAATCTTCTAATCTATAGGTTGCTCCCAGCTCTAACTTGTCATACAGCAAAAAGTTGGTTGAAACATCAAAAGATGTAGGCGAGTTTGTAGCTGTTTTAATCATAGCAAATGGCTTGAATTTCAAATTTGGATTCAAATCAAACACGTATCCTCCTGTTAAGAAATAGTGTAACACTTCTGTACCGTACTTTCTTCCGTCAAAATCAAGGTATTTTGATTTTAACATGTTTGGCACAGAAAAGGCTAAGTAATACTTATTTGTATAATAAAATACACCCGAACCAATGTTTAAAAAGGTTGCATTAGGATTACCACTACCAAATACTCCATCTCCTACATCGGGAAGTGTTGGATAAATGGTATTGAAATCAATCTTATGCATGGTCAAACCGGCTTTTAAACCAAAAGCCAGTTTGTGTTCACCTCCTAAATTGAGTGTATAAGAGAAATCCCCATAAAAGTTGTTTTCTTCAACTGGTCCAATTTTATCCGAAATTACCGAAAGACCTAATCCAACGTTTCTTCCAACAGGACTATGAATAAAGAATGTACCTGTAGACGGAGCATCTTCGATTTCTACCCATTGTTTTCTGTACAATAATCCTCCCGATACACTTTCCTTAGAACCGGCATAAGCTGGATTCATTACACTCATGTTGTACATATATTGGGTATAGTGTGGATCTTGCTGAGCTTGTACTTCGGAAAGTACCGATAAAGCTAGTATGGCAATGAAATATATTTTCTTCATTTTGTTTTATTTTATTTTGAATCCAAATTTATTGTGCTCTATTAATGTAAATCCAACCGGTAACATTTTCGCCACTAGTACGCTCGATTACATAGTAGTAAGTACCATCAGGAAGCTCATCACCTTTATCAGACTGTCCAATCCATTCTTTGGTATAGTTAGCCTTAGAATAAACTTTCATCCCGTAACGGTTAAAAATAGTCAGCCTTTTTACATTAAATCCACTCAAGTCAAATCTATCATTTAACCCATCATTATCAGCAGAAATACCTTTTTGAATTACACAAGTTGTCGAGTCTACAGTGAACGGAGCAGACTGACTGGCACATCCGCCATTGGTAATCACAACATAATAGTCTCCTGCTTGGGTTACTGTAATAGTTTGAGTTGTTCCTATCATGATTCCCAAATCGTTATACCACTCATATGTTACTGTTTGTGGATCAAACGAATTAGATACAGGAGAAGCTGTTAAGTTATAAAATTGTCCTTGACAACCTCCTGATACTACGATTTGAACAGGTAATGACAACACAACAGTTGCAGAATTAGTAAGCGAGGTGTTACATGACGCCAAACTAATTTGACTCAATGTCATAGTGGTATCTGCCGTAACACCGGTTTCTGTAACAGAACCATTTCCGCTGGCATCTAAAACAACCGTTTGATTGGTTCCGCCATTTATAGTGTATGTAACAGTAGCATTAGGTGTACCTACCAGAGTAAACTCTGCATCACCTCCTGAACATATAGGAGTAATGGATGTAAGCGATACTAAAGCTGGTCTAGGCAATACTGTAACAGTCTCTGTATTACTTAATGTTGTAATACAAGTTCCGATTTTGATTTCAGTCAACAAGATTGTTGTATCAGCAGTAACAGCGGTTACTGTAACTGAACCATTTCCGCTGGCATCTAAAACAACCGTTTGATTAGCGCCGCCATTTATAGTGTATGTCACAGTAGTATTAGCTGTACCGGTTAACGTAAATACCGCATTATCTCCTGAACATACCGGAGTAGTTGCAGTCAACGTCGTTACAGTTGGATTAGTCACAACTACTACTGTAGCAGAATTTGTTAATACCGTACTGCATGATGCTAAATCAATTTGGCTTAACAACATAGTAGTGTCAGCTGTAACAGCAGTTATAGTAACGGAACCATTTCCGCTGGCATCTAAAACTACGGTTTGAGTAGCACCACCGTCTATGGTGTAAGTTACAGTAGCATTAGGAGTACCTGTCAATGTAAACACGGCATTACTTCCTGAACATATTGGTGTAGCAGCAGTCAACGAAACTAAAGTCGGATTCGGTAAAACAGTAACTGTAGCCGAATCAGTCAACGTAGTGTTGCAAGAACCTAAACTAATGTCGCTCAACAAAATAGTAGTATCTGCTGTAACACCTGTTATGGTAACCGAACCATTTCCGGTAGCATCTAAAACTACCGTTTGAGTAGACCCTCCATTTATAGTATAAGTCACAGTAGCATTAGGCGTACCTGTCAAAGTAAACACAGCATCACCTCCTGAACATACCGGTGTCGTTGGCGTTAAAGTTCCGAAAACAACGCTGGACAGTACTTGTACAGTAGCGGTATTGTTTACAGCAACAGTACACGATGCTGTACTGATTTGATTCAATAAAATAACAGTATCAACAGTAACTGCATTTACGGTTACTGTAGCATTACCGGCTGCATCTAAAACAACCGTTTGATTAGAACCTCCATTTATAGTATAAGTCACAGTAGCATTAGGAGTACCAACTATATCAAACACGGCATTACCACCTGAACAGATAGGAGTATTCGGAGTTAATGAAGTAATTGTTCCGCTTCCCGGCGCATCAATGTTGATGGTAATCGGTGCCGAAGTACAGCCGGTCAATAAATCTTTTACTACCAATACGTGTGGTCCGGCAGCAAGGTTAGAGAATGTAGTTCCTGATTGGAATGGTCCATTATCCAAACTATATTGATAATTTGAAATAGTCAAAGAATAAACCCCAATATTTGAGTAATCATTATTGGCACAATTAGCATTAGAACCACTTCCCAAATAATCGTAAACATCCCAGTCGCTATTATTGTAAACCGTACTAGGTAATGACGATGCAGTATTTTTTCTTCTGAAATCAGCACCCTCTGTACCTACACTGGCCGGAGCCCAGTTGTTAGATCCAAAAGCACCCCAACTGTCTATTTGTGTTGCGCCTTTAAACAAAGCGATATGGTCATGTCCGTTAGCGGTGAAATTAACAGATCCCGAAGCATTAGTTTGAGCCGCTAATGAACCATTACCTCCCGGAGTAGTACAGGCACTATCATTACCCAAAGCAATAACATATGTACTGCCCGATGCCAAAGTAACATTGTTCAAAGGCAATGTAAATGAATATGCTCCTCCATTATTAGCCGTTTTAATAGAATATGTTGACAAGTTAATTGCCGCATTTGTACCATTAAATAATTCTACATAAGAAAGTGAACCCCAGTTGGAATCGGTTACTTCAGAAATAAACAAATCTGTAGGGATACTTCCTGATGTTGAAACCGGTGACGTAACCGTTATACTTCCTGTTGAACTTGTACAAGAAGACTGAGTCACGTTGTAGGTTGGTGTAGCTACACTGTTAATGGTTACCATAAATGATTTCTCTAACTGACATCCATTGCTGGTAATTCCGTAAGCATAAACCATTTGTGAACTGGTAATTGGAACCGTGATATCCAATGGTGCAGTAGCTGGTCCACTCAACTGTGAAGTTGAATAGTAATTTCCTTCCGGTAATGCCGGTAAAGTATAACTGTCACATCTTGTTATCGGCGATTGATTCGGAATGTTTGGCAATCCGAAGATTTCAACCGTAGTTGACGGATTAGTACCGGTACACGTAGAACTTGGTATACCATAACTGATAGTATAAACACCCGGTTGACTCAAACTAGGATTGATTTGTCCTGTAGTAGTATTGATATATAAACCACCGTTTGGAGTTACTGAGAAAGATCCTCCCGTTGTACCAGTAATTGTTACAGGCTGTAAAGTATTTATACTTTTACAGAAAGTAGTATAATTGGTAGGACCGTATGAAATAGTAGCCGTCAAAGGCTCTTCAATTTTAATGGTGTAACCTCTTTGAGCTTGAGGACAGTTTGTGGTCGTACTCGCAGCCACGGTATTCAAGATAGTATAAATACCCGGTGCACTCGCAGCCAAGTCAACTTCTCCTGTGGCAGTATTGGCAAACACTAAACCGGCAGGCGAAGTAGGAGCCACAGAGAACGTACCCGCTAAAGATCCCTGATCAATAACCGGAATTGGGTTAGTAGCCGATCCTTTACAGTAAGTAGCAGGAACATATTTAAAGAACGCATCCGGACAACATTCATACGTACCCGCTCCCGGTGCATTAACATTTTGTTGCGTTAAACTAATGAATCCCGGAGTATTCGCATAATTTGTAATCAAAATTACATAAACTTGCCCAGCAACCGCATTAGCAATATTAAGTGTTTCTGTTGATGCCGCAGAGAAACTACATCCTGTAGTAGTCGTTACCGGCACACCAATTCCTGGCGCTAAAGTAGGAGGGTTCCCTATAGCAGCACAAGCAGCACCCTGACTGGTGAATGGACCCCAAGCCGCGTAATCAACATCAAGATTTGGCGTTCCGCCAAGAGTGGTAGACTGCGTCAAAAGCAAGTTAATAGGACCTGTCTGAGTAACGTTGATAGTATAATAACTAGGGTTTCTAGGATCTGACAAACATCCTATTGCCGGCTGATTAGTAATCCCTTGAATATTCGGATATTGTAAGTTCTGACAAGCAGAAGTTGCTGACAAACAACTTGACGGAGTAGAAATACAAAGATTAAAATTCACCGTTTGTGCTGTATTCGCATTAGAGTATACTCTGATATAGTAAGTCTGTCCAAGTGTTAATCCATTTACAACTCCATAAAGCGCGTTGGCAGTACTACAATATACCTGCGTTAACGCGTTACATTGACCTGAGTAAACCGCAAAATTCAAATTAGTTGTGCTACCAACCACATTTAATAACGAAACTGTTAAATATGGGTTTGATGCTACAAATTGGAACCAAACATCATCGTCGGCTGATCCGATACATGCTGCAGGAACACCCGTTGAAGCAGTAGCACCACTTATGGTTCCCGGAGTTGTTTGTTGACAAATTTGAGATTGGTTTACTGGAGCAAATACAGCTCCGGAACAGTTGTCATTTATAATTAAGGTCGTGAAGTTAGCTCCAACTGACCATTCACTCTTATCGGTTGATGAACATACCGCTCTTACATAATACGTATAAGCAGTACCCGGTGCTAACCCGGTCATAAGTGCCGGATTGAAAGATACGATCTGACCAACCGCTGAAGGCAGTGGTTCAGGATCTCCCTGAGGAACAAAAATAACTTCCCATTGTGTAGCCGGAGTTGGTGAATTGGTATCGGTCCAACCCAACAAAGCCGAAGTAGCCTCTATGTTACTAACTGTTAGGTTGATTGGCGGTAAACAAGTTGGAATATTTTCAACTACAAACTTATCAATATACAACCTCCATCCATCAAGACCACCCTGAGGCACATGGAAACCAATATTAGTATTTCCTGTTATACCGGTTAGGTTAACTATTTTTTCTACATAAGTAGTGTTACTGTAACTTGTGAGCGCAACCAGCGGAGGATTAGCGTTAAAACTTGCAGGGCTGGTTCCGGTGGTAGAATACATAACTCTGAAATCGTTTGGTTCTGTTGCCGATTGTACACGGTAACGGTAACGCAATCTTTGATTTCCGTTTAATGTAATTTGTGGTGAAATTAACCAGTCGTTATTGTTACCGGCATTAAAATCGGTATAAAGAACAGCACACTGATCTCCTTCATAAGGATTGGTTGCATAATTCATATCCCATTTATCCCCATCGTTATTCACATCCAATACTGTCCAACAAGATTCAGTTGTTGAATTACTGTTGAATCCTTCTTGGAACGGAACTGTAAACGGTAAACATAATGTATTTACAGTTAAAGGAACAATAGACCAAATACTCTTATCTGTAGGAGAACATACCGCTCTTACATAGATATCATAACAAGTATTTGGATTTAAGCCGGTTAATACAAACGGATTACTACCGGCAGGAACATATCCCGTAGCAGCAGCTGTAGGTGCCGGTGAAGCACAAGGTAATGCCAGTACTTCCCAAGCCGTTTCTGTATTTCCATTAGTCCATGATAAACTCACTGAATTAGAAGACACATTCGTCTGTACTACAGATTCAGGTTCAGGACATGACGGCAGGTTTTCAACAATTACATTGTCAATATAAACTCTCCAACCATCAATAGTTCCCGGTGGTACTTGCCATGCAATGTAAACCGGACCTGTGTAAGCACTCAAGTTTACTCTTTTTTCAACATAAGCAGTGTTATTATACGTTGTTAAAGGCACTAAAGTCTGCGTAAAATCAGCCGGAGTAGGGTTATTTGTAGACAACATCACTCTGAATTCGTTAGGCTCTGTAGCCGATTGAACTCGGTAGTGGAATTTCAATCTTTGGTTACCCGTTAAGATAATTTGAGGAGAAATCAACCAATCGTTGTTAGCACCGTTATTAAAGTCGGTGTATAACATAGCTGCCTGATCTCCTTCATAAGGATTCGTAGCATAGTTCATGTCCCAGGCATCAGCATCACCATTAACATTCAATACTGTCCAACATTGCTCTGATGGCGATCCTGTATTAAATCCTTCCTGGAAAGGAATGGTATACGATGAACATGGTGTATTAATTGTAACTGGTAAAGACCATGAACTAACACCGCCTGAAGTAGCGCTACAATCCGTTCTTACATATAATTTATAACAAGTAGTAGCATTAAGACCTGTAACCGTAAACGGATTAGTCGTAGCAGTTACCCAACCTGTGGTAGAAGCAGTTGGTGCAGGATCAGCACATGGTAAAGCTATCACTTGCCATGTAGTAGCACTATTAGTAGCGGTCCATCCCAAAGAAACTGAATTAGCTACTAATGCAGAGGTGGTCAAAGCAATAGGAGCTGTACAAGTTGCCGGTGGCGGACCACAAGTAATGTTAGCAACCCAACCTGCCGCATTAACTGTTGCATTAGAAGTAAATACAAACGTCAGACTACCATCCGCTGCTGTAGATGTAAATACAGGTGGCAAAGTGGTTCCTGAGAATGTTCCGATTAAGTTAGCCGGTAACGTATTGTTACCGTTATATACTTTCATCACGTCGTTATTCAACTCCGTATTGAAAGAAGTAAAAGTTACCGTTACCACATCACCCGGTGTGATAGGAGTAATAACCTGGGTACCTGCTGCTGCAGTAATGTTATTTGCATAGTTTCCTGTTAAACCTCCGCCATCAACATAGTTTCCGCCACAAATAGGTGGTGCAGCAGGAGTTGTTACTGAAACAGGACCGGCCCATTCTCCAAGTCCGTCTGCAGCACAATCACTTCTTACATATAAATTGTAACAAGTTCCCGGAGTAAGCCCGGTAATATTATAAGGATTATTGGTTGTTGAAACCCATCCTGTAGTTGTAGCAGTTGGTGCAGGATCCGTACACGGCAAAGCCAAAACCTGCCATGTGGTAGCAGAACCCGTAGCCGTCCATCCCAAACTAACTGAGTTAGACGACAAAGCACTAGTATTCAAAGCGATTAACTTCGGACAAGCTACCGGTGGTCCACACGTTATGTTCGAAGCCCAACCGGCTGCAGTAACAGAAGCGTTTGAAGTAAACACAAATACCAAACTACCGTTAGCAGCACTCGATGTAATTACCGGTGGCAAAGTGGTTCCTGAATAAGATCCAATCAAATTGGCCGGAGATACCGAACCATTATATACTTTTAATACGTCATTATTAGCTTCTGTATTAAATGAGGTAAAAGTTACCGTTACCACATCACCCGGATTGACAGGGTTTATCGTTGTAGTACTATTAGCATTATTACCGTAGTTACCCGCTATTCCGCCGGTATCTACAAAATTTCCTCCACAAACCGGAGGAGCCACAAGAGTTGTGAAATTTGCTGAAGGTCCAACCCACTGGCTGGAGCTTTGCGAACACAAGGCTCTTACATAAAACTTATAAGGAGTATTCGGCTGTAAACCACTGGCAACATATGGAGGCAATCCATTATATATTATACCCGTTCCTGTTGGAGTACCCGAAGCAGGAACAATTTCGATTTCCCATGAAGTAGCCCCACTGGTGTTTGTCCAGTTTAGGGTAGCCCCAAAAGAGTTAATTCCAGAAACTGTCAAGTTTGTCGGATCCAAACATTTCTCAACCACGCTTACGTCATCCAACAACCAACGATCTCCACCCAACGCAGAAGAAGGCTGTGTCCAAACCTGCACAAAGGCAATATAGATACTTTGATTTGCAAAAGAAGTTCCCAAGTTTACAACCTTCTCTTCGTATTCATTAAAAACCGTCGACAACTGAGCTTCAGTATAGGTTTGAATAGTAGTATAGGCTGCAGGATCATTTTGGTTCGCCGTACCCGGCGCCACTCTAATTTGGAAAATGGTACCTTGTTGTCCGCTGGCAAATGTTCTGGCAAAAAAGTGCAATTCTCCATTGGCTGGCACAAAAACTAAAGGTGTCGCTAAGAAATCCTCTGCGGTATTTCCGGCACCAATGTTGTCTCTGTCCATAAAAGCAGCATTAAGCCCTTGATGAACGTTGGCGGCAACACTGTTGATACCCCATCGTTTGGTTGTGGTAATTCCTGATGCCGCATCATTGTCAAATACGGCCCAAGTTCCGCTTCCCAAATACCAGTCCGTTAAAGGCGGGTTTTCCGGTCCTGCGGTTGATTCAAATCCTTCAGCCGGGAATAATTGGGAATAACCGCTAAAGGAAACGAACAACAACAGTAATAGTAAAGTAATTTTTTTCATGAAATGAAAATTTAGTTGTTTGATTATAATTTTTTGGATAATGAAGCCCAAATTTAGTAAAAATTCTGAAAAAATCAGGAATTATATTTTTTTTGATAAAATAATCGGCGTTATTCATCCATTTCTTATAACATTTACATGATTTTTTAAAATTCAAATTCCTAATTTTGCGAATCAATCGAACAACAATGTTAGAAAAAGAAATCATAAATTTTGAGAGAACGGTAATTGTTGGTATCGTTACGCAAAACCAGAATGAAGACAAGCTGAAAGAATACCTCGACGAACTCGAGTTTTTGACCTACACTGCCGGCGGCGAGGTTGTCAAACGCTTTTTTCAAAAACTGGATCGCCCTAACCCTAAGACCTTTTTAGGTACCGGGAAAATGGATGAAATAAATCATTACATCCGAGAAAATAATATCTCGACCGTTATTTTTGACGATGAGTTGTCTCCTTCTCAGCAAAAAAACATTTCTAAAATTCTGGATTGTAAAGTACTCGATCGAACCAACCTCATTCTGGATATTTTTGCTCAAAGAGCGGAAACCTCCTATGCCAGAACCCAGGTTGAATTGGCACAATGCCAATATTTACTACCCAGATTATCCGGAATGTGGACCCACTTGGAACGACAAAAAGGAGGTATCGGACTCCGTGGTCCGGGTGAAACCGAGATTGAAACCGACCGAAGAATTGTGCGTGACCGAATTGCATTGTTAAAAGACAAAATAAAAACCATCGACAGGCAAATGTCAGTTCAAAGAAGTAATCGCGGCGCTATGGTTCGTGTAGCTTTGGTTGGGTATACCAACGTGGGAAAATCTACCTTAATGAATGTCATCAGCAAAAGTGAAGTTTTTGTCGAAAACAAATTGTTTGCTACGCTTGACACTACTGTCCGGAAAGTCGTGATTAAAAACCTACCGTTTTTATTATCGGACACCGTTGGATTTATCCGAAAACTGCCTACCCAACTCATCGAATCTTTCAAAAGCACACTGGATGAAGTACGCGAAGCCGATTTACTATTGCACGTTGTTGATATTTCACACCCTGATTTTGAAGAACACATCGCTTCTGTTAACCAAATTTTGCAGGACATTAAAAGCAATGATAAGCCAACCATTATGGTTTTCAATAAAATTGATGCTTACAAACATTTGGTTATTGATGCCGACGACTTGATTACCGAAAAAACCAGCAAACACTACACCTTAGAAGAATGGAAAGCAACATGGATGGCCACTGTAGGCGAAAAGAATGCTTTGTTCATCTCAGCAACCAACAAAGAAAATTTTGAAGAATTCAGAGAAAAAGTATACGAAGCCGTAAGAGAAATTCACATTACGAGATTTCCTTATAATAAGTTTTTATATCCGGATTACAAGGATGCTACAGAAGAGTAAGTCTTTCTACTATTGGAGATAATAAATATATCCGAAATTCAACCAAACATTCCAGTCATTGGCTTTGTTTTCAGGATATCGTTTCGGGTCCGGATTCATACCGTCTACCCAATTGGAAAAGTAATATTGCCATCTCAAATCCAACATCAAATCCGAAAGCTCAGTTAATTTGTAACGACAACCTATACTGGAAACTATCGACCATACCGTTCCACCTTGATTTGTTGTGGCATACATATACTTGTCGGGCGTAGATATTGGCGAATTCATAGGTCCTAAATCAGAATGCACTTCAGGATCGTAAAAACTAAACTGCCCGCCCAAACTGAAAAAGGGAGCAAATGACCCGATAGTTGCGGTAAAATCTCTGATACTTAAAGGAAAAAACTCCAACTGCATCCCAATATTGGTAACTGCAGTACTCCCTTTCATCGCTCTTAACTGCTGGGCAAATAAAGACGTCTTGCTTTTGTCAACCCACTGTCCGAAATGCTGTAAATTGGTTTTATTGTATGAAAGCTCACTTCTCAATTTAAAGTGATCATTAAAATACGTTTCGGGAGTGTAACAGTTACATTCCGCCTTGTATGAGAAATTTAAATAGTGAATTATACCTATACCATACCCTGTATTTCCGGCATTGGTAGCAAAATCATGACGCTCACCATAATCCGACTGAAAAGCAACCGGACCGGCAATAGCTCCTATTTCATGAGAAAAACCAAACTGAGCATTAGTGCTGGTTGTAAATACAAATAGTAATAAGAGGGTTATGATAAATTTCTTGGGCATTTGCATACTAATAAATTCAATTCTCGACAAATATATAAAAACATCAATCACTTCTAAAATAAAATAAAAATTTGTTGATTTATGCGTAAAAAAAAGCAACAAAAGATTTAAATAAGTGGAATTACTTCAGAATCCTGCAAAATTTCTTAACATAAACATAAATTTACTGAGAATTTAAAAAATTTTGACCGCGCATTTTTAATTAAATGTATATTTGTTCGATTTTACGAAAACGATTTCTTAAAAAATTTTAATAGTATAATTTATGTCACAAAGTATCAACGCATTTATCGAATCTGTTGCTAAAAGAAATGGCAACGAGCCGGAATTTATGCAAGCCGTTATGGAAGTTGCCGAAACGGTAATTCCATTCATTGAACAAAATAAAAAATACCAAAACAAAATGCTTTTGGAAAGAATGGTAGAGCCTGAAAGAGTAATCATGTTCCGTGTGACTTGGGTAGACGATGCCGGAAACACTCAGGTAAATCGCGGTTACCGAATTCAAATGAACTCAGCTATAGGACCTTATAAAGGAGGAATCCGTTTCCACCCTTCGGTTAACTTAAGCATCCTTAAATTCTTAGCCTTTGAACAAACATTCAAAAACAGTTTAACCACATTGCCAATGGGCGGTGGAAAAGGAGGAGCTGATTTTGATCCGAAAGGAAAATCAGATAACGAAATCATGAAATTCTGTCAAGCCTTCATGACCGAATTAGCCAAACATATCGGAGCAGATACTGACGTTCCTGCCGGAGATATCGGTGTAGGCGGAAGAGAAGTAGGTTACATGTTCGGACAATACAAAAGATTGCGCAATGAATTTACCGGCGTATTAACCGGAAAAGGAATTACTTTCGGAGGTTCTTTGATCCGTCCTGAAGCAACCGGTTACGGGAATGTGTATTTTGCTCAAAACATGCTGGCTACCAAAGGCGAAAGCTTCTCCGGAAAAACCGTGGTAGTTTCGGGTTCAGGAAACGTGGCCCAATATGCAATTCAAAAAGCAACACAATTGGGAGCTAAAGTTGTTACGGCTTCTGACTCTTCAGGATACATTTACGATGCTGACGGAATTGATGCTGAAAAATTAGCCCATATCATGGAAATCAAAAACGTAAACTACGGTAGAATTTCAGATTACGTGGCCAAATATCCGAATGCTAAATTTGTAGCCGGAAAACGCCCTTGGGAAGTAAAATGTGATATTGCCTTACCGTGTGCCACTCAAAATGAATTAAACGGTGAAGAAGCAAAAATGCTTATCGCTAACGGATGTATGTGTGTATCTGAAGGCGCCAACATGCCATCAACACCGGAGGCTATTGAAGCCTTCTTGCACGCCAAGATTCTTTTTGCTCCGGGTAAAGCCTCTAACGCCGGAGGGGTAGCCACTTCAGGTCTTGAAATGTCGCAAAACTCTTTGCGTTTGAGCTGGACTTCAGAAGAAGTAGACCAACGTTTGAAAGACATCATGGCCAACATTCACGCTGCCTGTGTAAAATATGGAACTGATGCCGCTGGATATACCGATTATGTAAAAGGCGCAAACATTGCCGGTTTCGTAAAAGTAGCCGATGCCATGCTTGCTCAGGGAATCGTATAAACTAAAATAAAACCAACCAAAACCTTAAAAATGTCCTCAGCAATGAGGGCATTTTTTTATACCTAAAAATACCAAAAGCTTTTTTTTTGCGTTTATGTTATATTTGCAGGTATAATTCATGTCTAATGAGAAAATGCTTCTTCTGGTTTTTGCTCTTGTGTGTTCAAATTGGTTTTGCTCAACAAAATCTCAATTGGAAAGGCTACTTTTCATATAATCAAATCAAAGATATTTCCGAATCAAACACAGCCCTTTTTGCAGCAGCGGAAAATGCTCTGTTTGTTAAAAACTTAACCACAAACAGCATCAAGACTATCAATACTGTTGACGGGCTGTCCGGACAAACCATTTCGGCCATGTACCACAGTGTTGCATTCAACAAAACCATTGTAGGATACGATGACGGCTTGATGATTGTCGTCAATGATGCCGACGGAAGCATGCTGAATGTAGTAGACATCATCAACAAAAACATTCCTACCAACATCAAGAAAATAAATCACTTTATGGAATACAATGGCGTGTTGTATGTTTCATGTGATTTTGGAATTGTGCAATACAAATTGGCAACTTTGGAATTTGGCGATACTTATTTTATAGGACCCAACGGTGCTGAGATAAAAGTGTACCAAACCACTATTTTTAACAATGACATCTATGCTGTTACACAAAATAACGGCATCCGAAAAGCAGCCATCAACAACCCGAATTTGATTGATTTTGCACAATGGCAGGTTTTTGATAACGGATTCTGGAATGGAATCACTACTTTTAATAACCAACTCATAGGCTTGAATCTGGACACCGGAATTTACAAATACAACGGCTCTTTTTTTCAGCAAATAGGCGTTGTTGGTGAAATTGGTGTAGACATCAGATCCAATGCAGACCAACTTATAGTAACCTCAAAAAACCATGTTTTCATTTTTAATCAGGCTCTGAGTCAAATAGCCCACATACAACCCTTTCAGGCTTCACCCGAAACCTTGACATTTACCTGTGCTACAACTATTAACGGCAACATATACATAGGCACCAATGAAAAAGGAATTTTAACTTCAACTCTTTCAAACCCTTTTGCTTTTGAGTTTATCATGCCTAACGGACCTGTAAGAAACAATCTTTTTTCCATCAACACTACATCAAGCAATTTATGGGCAGTATATGGTGACTACACTGAAATATATGACCCAAATCCTTTTTTATACTTAGGGATTAGCAAATACGCCAATAATCAATGGACAAACATTCCTTACAGCGAAGTACATCTTTCCGGAAGCGCTTCCCCCGATTTGGTCAGAGTAACCGTAAATCCAAACAACGAAAAGCAAATTTTTGTCAGCTCCTATTATGCAGGTCTCTTGAAATTTGAAGACGACCAATTGGTAACTGTGTACAACAAAAGCAACAGCGGTTTGGAAACTATATTTCCTACTGATGCTCAAGACTCCAACATCCGAATTGAACAAAGTGTTTACGACAGAGCCGGAAACTTATGGATGACGAACGGCTTGGTCAAAAACGCCCTAAAAGTTCTCAAAACAAACAATCAGTGGCAGTCCTACGACATGACTACAATTTTAGATAATTATTTTAATGCTCGTTTCGGAAGAATGGTCATCGACAAAAGCGGAACCAAATGGATTTGCACTTCAAAAGATGGTGTAGTCGCCTTTAATGAAAACGGAAATATCTTCAAAAAAATAACCATGGGGGAAACTTCGGGAAATCTTCCGATAGAAGACGTAAGAGCAATAGCCATTGACAATAGAAACCAACTCTGGATAGGAACCCGTCAAGGGCTGAGAGTACTGCCGAGTGTCAACAGTTTTACATCAGACGAACAAATGAAAGCCAATGCCATCATTATTTTAGAGGATGGCTTGCCGCAAGAACTGTTGTACGAACAATTCATAACCGATATCGTGGTGAACGGTTCCAATCAGAAATGGATAGGAACAGCCGATTCAGGTGTTTTCCTTTTTTCTTCCGACGGACAGCAGACTCTTTATCACTTCACCAAAGACAATTCACCCCTGCCCAGTAACGTCATCAATGACATCGACATCAATGCAACTACAGGAGAAGTGTTTTTTGCGACCGATAAAGGTATGGTTTCTTTTCAGGGAACTGCTACCAGACCGGCTGATGATTTAAGCGGTGCTTATGTGTATCCCAATCCGGTACGCCCGGGGTTTACCGGTACTGTAAAAATTGCCGGGTTGATTTCAAAAGCTAACATCAAAATCACCGACATAGAAGGCAACCTGGTATACGAAACTACGTCTGAGGGCGGAACGGTTGAATGGGACACTACTGCTTTTGGCAAATATAAAGTAGCTTCAGGTGTTTACATGATTTTCATTGCCGGAGAAGATGGCACCGAAACCAAAGTTAAAAAAGTGATGATAATCAGATAAATTACGAGCTATGTTTACGAGCCATTAATTCGTAATTCGTAATTCCAAATTCGTAATTACCTCATGTTAGTCAAAACCAAAGCCATTGTCATTTCTTCCCTGAAATATCAGGAAAAAAGCCTGATCGTTAAATGCCTGACACTGTCAGACGGAGTAAAAAGCTACTTTGTGCCCAGCGCATTTTCGACCAAAAAATCCAATCAGAAAATAGCCTATTTTCAGCCTTTAACACTACTCGAAATAGAAGCCAATCACAAAAACAAAGGCACCCTTGAACATTTCAAAGAAATCAAACTGGCGCATGCCTATCAGACCATTTCAAGGGATATTGTCAAGAGTACTATCGTTATTTTTCTTTCCGAAATGCTACACCACAGCATACACGAAGAAGAAAAAAACGAAAACCTGTTCCTCTTTTTAGAATCGGCTTTGCAATGGCTCGATACACACGATAACACGGCCAATTTTCATTTACTCCTGCTGCTGGAGATGACCAAATTTCTTGGTTTTTATCCCGACATTACCGCTGTGGAAAATCCCTTTTTTGAACTGAAAGAAGGTGTATTTACGACTGCTATATCAACCAGTTGTCTGAACGAACACGAAACCCATTTATTCAAAAGACTCATTGGTTTAAAATTTGACTCCGACCAAAAAATATTTGCCGGCATAGAACGACAAATTTTGCTTAAAATTCTGCTCGACTATTACGCCAGTCACCTCGACGGATTTAAAAAACCCAAATCACTCGAAGTTTTAAAAGAGGTATTTGCTTAATTTTTAAGTAAAAGTCCATTCTCTTTTGTCTATTTTCTGTGCTCTTTTATCAAAATTCCTTACTTTCGCAGACTGATTTAAGAAAACGACAAAAATGAGTACTAAGTTTACTGAATACAAAGGACTTGACCTGCCAACCGTAGCGTCTGAAGTTCTTGATTTTTGGAAGAAAAATAACATCTTTGAACAAAGCATCACTCTGCGTGAAGGAGCTACCCCGTATGTGTTTTTTGAAGGCCCTCCTTCTGCTAATGGGTTACCCGGCATTCACCACGTAATGGCGCGCGCCATTAAAGATATTTTTTGTCGTTACAAAACCCAAAAAGGGTTCCAGGTAAAACGTAAAGCCGGATGGGATACGCACGGTTTACCCGTTGAATTGGGCACCGAGAAAGAATTGGGCATTACCAAAGAAGACATCGGAAAAACCATTTCCATCGAAGAATACAACGAAGCGTGTAAACGAACCGTGATGCGTTATACTGACGTGTGGAATGACCTAACCGAAAAAATGGGGTATTGGGTAGATATGGAAGATCCATACGTAACCTACAAATCCAAATACATGGAATCGGTTTGGTGGTTGTTGAAGCAAATCTACGACAAAGGCTTGTTGTACAAAGGCTACACCATCCAGCCATATTCACCAAAAGCCGGAACAGGTTTGTCTTCGCACGAAGTCAACCAACCGGGAAGTTATCGCGATGTGACTGATACAACAGTGGTGGCACAATTCAAAACAAAACCGGAAACGTTGCCAAGTTTCCTTCAGGGATTAGGTGATATTCACATGTTGGCCTGGACGACTACGCCATGGACGTTGCCAAGTAATACCGCTTTGACCGTCGGACCAAAAATTGAGTATGTTTTGGTAAAAACCTTTAACCAATATACGTTCGAACCGGTTAATGTGATATTAGCTAAAAACTTAGTTGGAAAACAATTCGCCGGCAAATACTTTGTGGCCGAAAACGATGACGATTTCACGAACTACAAAGCCGAAGACAAAAAAATCCCCTACCAAATCCTAACCGAATGCAAAGGAAAAGATTTGGTTGACATTCGTTACGAGCAATTGATGCCATTGGCTTTACCGTATCAAAATCCCGAGAATGCCTTTAGGGTAATTGCAGGTGACTTTGTTACTACTGAGGACGGAACGGGTATTGTGCACACCGCGCCGACGTTTGGGGCCGATGATGCCAAAGTAGCCAAAGAAGCGACTCCTGAAGTACCGCCCATGTTGGTTTTGGATGCCAATGGCAATCCTGTTCCTTTGGTAGATTTGCAAGGTAAATTCATTCAAGGTTTGGGTGATTTATCAGGTAAGTATGTGAAGAATGAATATTACGATGCAGGAACCGCACCGGAGCGTTCGGTAGATGTAGAAATTGCCATCCAATTAAAAGAAGAAAACAAAGCGTTCAAAGTTGAGAAATACGTGCACAGTTACCCACACAGCTGGCGTACCGACGAACCGTTGTTATATTATCCGCTAGATTCCTGGTTCATCAAAGTGACTGATGTTAAAGAACGCATGTTTGACCTAAACGAAACCATCAACTGGAAACCCAAAGCCACCGGCGAAGGCCGTTTTGGGAACTGGCTGAAAAACGCCAACGACTGGAACCTGTCCCGCTCCAGATACTGGGGGATTCCGTTGCCAATTTGGCGCACCGAAGACAAGCAGGAAGAAATGATTATCGGTTCGGTAGAAGAACTCTATAACGAAATTGAAAAAGCGATTACCGCCGGTGTAGAAACTACCAATCCGTTCCAAGGTTTTGAGATTGGAAACATGAGTGAGGAAAACTATGATTTGGTGGATTTACACAAAAATGTAGTCGATAACATCACACTTATTTCCCCATCAGGAAAACCAATGAAGCGCGAAAGTGATTTGATAGATGTTTGGTTCGATAGTGGTGCCATGCCGTATGCGCAGTGGCATTACCCGTTTGAAAATAAAGACAAAATTGACCAAAACAAAGACTTTCCGGCCGATTTCATTGCCGAAGGGGTTGACCAAACCCGTGGTTGGTTTTATACACTACACGCTATCAGCACCTTAGTTTTCGACAAAATTGCTTATAAAAATGTAGTATCAAACGGTTTGGTTCTCGACAAAAACGGCCAAAAAATGTCCAAACGTTTGGGCAACGCCGTTGATCCGTTTGAAACACTCAAAGAATACGGCCCGGATGCGACCCGTTGGTACATGATTGCCAATGCGAATCCATGGGACAACTTAAAATTTGATATCGAAGGCGTGGCCGAAGTAAGACGTAAATTCTTCGGAACCTTATACAACACCTATTCATTCTTTGCTTTGTATGCCAATATTGACGGTTTTAAATATGCTGAAGCAGAAGTACCACTGGCCGAAAGACCGGAAATTGACCGTTGGATTTTATCCGAACTGCATACCTTAATTAAGATAGTTGACGAAGCTTACGCTGATTACGAACCAACCAAAGCCGCTCGTGCAATTTCTGATTTTGTTCAGGAGAATTTGAGCAACTGGTACGTGCGTTTGTGCCGAAGAAGATTCTGGAAAGGCGAATACGGCACTGATAAAATTGCAGCGTATCAAACTTTGTATACTTGTTTGTTAAACGTAGCGAAATTATCGGCACCTATTGCTCCGTTCTTTATGGATAACTTGTACAGAGATTTAGTCAACGCCACTGGAAGCGAGGATTTTAGCAGCATTCACCTGGCGAAATTCCCGGTTTCGGTTGAAAACTTTGTTGATAAATCGTTAGAGAGCAAAATGATGAAAGCCCAAACGGTTTCTTCACTGGTTTTATCGCTTCGCAAAAAGGAAATGATAAAAGTACGCCAACCGTTGCAAAAGGTACTGATACCAGTACTTGACGACCATCAGCGTGCTGAAATTGAGGCGGTTTCCGACCTGATAAAAGCCGAAGTAAACGTCAAAGAAATTGAACTTTTAGACGATGCATCCGGTGTTTTAGTGAAGCAGATTAAGCCCAACTTTAAAGCCTTAGGTCCTAGATTCGGCAAAGACATGGGATTGATTTCCAAAGAGATACAAAATTTAACTCCTGAACAAATCAACGAACTGGATACCAAAGGTGAGCTGACGCTTGTTATTTCAGGAAAAAGTATAATTTTATCATTAGAAGATGTTGAAATTTCGTCTCAGGATATTCCGGGATGGTTGGTAGCCAATGCCAATGGTATTACTGTTGCGTTAGATATTACCCTTACCGAAGAATTGAAAAATGAAGGTATTGCGAGAGAACTGGTAAATCGAATTCAGAATATTAGAAAAGACAGCGGATTTGAAGTTACCGATAAAATTAAAGTTCAATTACAGCACAACCCTGTATTAGCCAAAGCAATTCAAGAGAACGAAAACTACATCAAATCGGAAACATTGACTGAAGATTTGGTCTTGGAAAATGAAATTCCGAATGGTTCTGAAATAGAATTTGACGAGATAAAAACAAGAATATTAATTTCTAAATAATTACGAAAGATTATGGTAGAAGAAAAATTAAGATACTCGGATGCTGATTTAGCTGAGTTCAAGGAAATTATTTTAGCAAAGATTGAAAAAGCCAAAGCCGATTTGGACCTTATAAAAAGCGCTTATATGAACGACTTAAACAACGGCACCGACGATACCTCGCCCACGTTCAAAGCGTTTGAAGAAGGCAGCGAAACCATGTCGAAAGAAGCGAACTCACAATTAGCTATTCGCCAAGAGAAATTCATCCGCGATTTAAAAAACGCATTGTTCCGCGTTGAGAACAAAACCTACGGGATTTGTAAAGTAACCGGAAAATTAATTTCTAAGGAAAGATTAAAAATCGTACCTCATGCTACCATGAGCATTGAAGCTAAAAATTTACAGCGATAACAACTTTACTACAAATAAAATAACGCTCCTGAACGGAGCGTTATTTTTTAGAAAAAAATACTATTTTTGCGCATCAAAATCAGAAAAATGTCATTACGAAATTCCGTTTTAATCATTGCAATTATTCTATTGGTTGACCAGTTTACCAAAATTTATATCAAAACGAATTTCGCTCTTAACGAAGAAATTTTTGTTTTCGATTGGATGCGTATTCATTTCATAGAAAATGAAGGTATGGCTTGGGGAGCCAGAATTCCCGGGGTATACGGTAAACTGATCCTAACGGTTTTCAGAATTGTGGCAATTTTTGGTATTGGCTACTGGCTCTACGATTCGAGCCGCAAACACAGCTCCAACTATCTGATGGTGGCCATTGCTTTAATCTTTGCCGGAGCAGCCGGAAACATTATCGACTCGGTGTTTTACGGGGTAGTATTTGACGACAGTTACGGGCATTTGGCTACGGCATTCTCAGACAACCCTTATGGCACTTGGTTTCACGGAAAAGTAGTTGACATGTTGTACTTTCCCATCTGGGAAGGGCAATTGCCTAAATGGTTGCCTATTTGGGGCGGAGAGGACTTTAAATTCTTCAATGCCATTTTCAACATAGCCGATATGGCCATTTCAACGGGAGTGGGTATTTTGATTGTTTTCAACAAAAAGGCTTTCGCCAAAAAAACACTTATCGAAAGTCATACACAGTCATAGGCGTCACGCAATAATCCAAACGGATATCACTTAGAAAAACATCTTCAATTAGTGCTTCGGGTTCAAAGAAAGACAACCCTATTTTCACCACATCGGGCTTGCATTTCGACAAAAAATTATCGTAAAATCCTTTGCCATACCCTACCCTGTTCCCTTTTGTGTCATAGGCCAGCAAAGGCACAAAAACCACATCAATTTTTGAAACCGGCACTTCTATCCCATCAACAGGTTCATAAATATGATATTCGTTTTTCCTGAATTTAGTATTATCAGTCAAAAGATAGTGTGTCATTTCGCGGGTTTCGAAATTGCTTTTGGCCACTACAATTTCTTTGTCTTTTCCGGCTAAAATTTGGAGTATGAATTCGGTATCCACTTCTTTTTGCTCTTCAATGGTCAGAAACAGGTGAAAATAAGTCAACTCCCAAATATCGAGCTGTAGCAAACGATTGGCAATAGCCATGCTCTTGTCATCGAGTTCCTCAGGGGTTAATTTACTTCTGAGTTCTTTGTATTTTTTGCGCAGGTCTTTTTTAAGCATAAACAGTGGCTTTCAAATCGTGTATAAAAGTAGTCAAATGTTCTACTTCTACATGATCCATCAGCACAATTTTGTACCAGTCGTTATTGCCGTGGTGGCGTTGCGGCACCAAATCGTACTTTTCGGCCAATGCTGCTGAAATGTGCTCCGCTTTGATGGTCACTATGTTCATAAACGGCTCGCGGAAATACGCAATGCCCAACTCATCTAATTGCCTGCACAAAAATTGGGTTCGCATTTGCAACACGCTTACTTTTTCAAACCAGCCGTTAGGACCATAGGTAAACAATATCATCCAAACAGCCACTGCATTGGCTCCGCTGCGGCTGCCGCATAAGGTCAAATCCATGCCTTCTACATATTCGGCTTCTTTGGTCAGCACGTTTTCGATATAGCCTTTGCGGCAAATGAAAATTCCGGTACCATAAGGTGCCTGTAGCATTTTATGCGCATCAATGGTAATTGAACTGATTTTAGGATTGCTGAAATTAATGACCGAATGCTGGTTGCTGAACGGGTATACGAAACCGCCATAGGCTCCATCAATATGAAGTTTATACGCTACCTCGTGCTTTTCTAAAACCTCAATATAATCTTCGGGATTATCGACTGAACCGAACATGGTCGTTCCCATATTGGAGATGACAATAAAATACTTCTTCCCGGCTGCTTTGGCTTTTTTCACCATCAGTTCCAATTGTACTTTATCCATCGCTCGGGTATTGAAATCTACGGGAATTTTCAGCCAATCCAACTGCAGTAAATTAGCCGCTTTCGGAATAGAATAATGAGTATCCTCAGAAGCTACAATGACTATTTCGTCGCTTTTGGCATCATAATTATTCATGAAATAATTGCGAAACATCCAAATGGCCTGTATGTTGGCTTCGGTACCGCCGGGTGATATGTATCCGTCAAACGAATTGGGTTCGGCTTTAAAAATATCTACCGCAATAACATTCAGCACCTCGCGTTCTATTTCATGCGTGCCCTGAAAAGCTCTTTCCGAAGCTCCGAAAGTGTGACATCCTATATTATTGGGATTGGCGACATAGGTTTGCAATATGGGAGCATCTTTCAAAAAAGGCGCATCGTCATTAAAAACTTTATCATCCAGTTTTGAGGCAGGATATCCGAGTGCTCTGTCTTTTGAAAAATTAATATTTTCAAGCAATGCCTTTTGAATTCTGTACTTGCGCTCATTGGGGGCTAATTTTTTCCAATAGTTCATACCTGTAAATTTTGCCAAAACTAACACATCGCAAGACCAAAAAACATGATAAATGTTAGGCAACACCTCTCTTGCTTTTACAGCAATTTCAATTAACTTTGTTTTTATGGAAACCCCCTCAATAGCACTTCAGCTTCAAACACTGCCCGATAGCCCCGGGGTATATCAGTATTATGATAAAGAAGGCAAGATATTGTATGTGGGCAAAGCCAAAAACCTGAAAAAACGGGTAAGCTCGTATTTCAATAAAGTGCATGACAATGCCAAAACCAATGTGTTGGTCAAAAAGATTGCAGAGATAAAGCACATTGTCGTTTCTACAGAAGCCGATGCGCTTTTGCTGGAAAACAACCTCATCAAGAAGCTGCAGCCACGGTACAACGTAATGCTCAAAGATGACAAAACCTACCCTTGGATTTGCATCAAAAAAGAACCGTTTTCGCGAATATTCCCCACCCGAAGAATGGTCAAAGACGGCTCTGAATATTTTGGCCCGTATACCAATTTTAAAACGGTGAACACCATTTTAGACATGATTAAGGAGCTTTATCCGTTGCGTACCTGCAATTATGATTTAAGCGATGCCAACATCAAATCGGGCAAATACAAAGTGTGTTTAGAGTATCATATTGGCAACTGCAAAGGCCCTTGTGAAGGTTATGAACCATTGGCGCATTACCAAAAACAAGTAGATGCCATCCGCGAAATCCTGAAAGGCAATTTCAAAGACAGCTTGCGCGATTTCAAGAAAATGATGCAGGATTTGGCTGCCGAAATGAAATTTGAAGCCGCACAAAAAGTAAAAGAAAAAATCGAAACCCTCGAAAATTACCAGTCGCGCTCCACCATTTTAAATCCGAAAATTTCTAATGTGGATGTGTTTTCGATAGTATCTGATGAAGCTATGGCCTATGTCAACTTTTTGCAAATAGCCCACGGAGCCATCATTCGCTCGCATACACTGGAAATCAAAAAGAAACTGGATGAAACCGATGAGGAGTTATTAGCCCTTGCGGTTATTGAATTGAGAGAGCGTTTTCATCTGACCACCAAAGAAATCATACTGCCTTTTGAATTGGATTTTGGCGATAAAATAAAAGTAACGGTACCACAACTGGGCGACAAAAAACAGATTTTGGAATTATCGCAACGCAACGCCAAATACCAACGACTGGAACAACTCAAACAAATTCAGATTGTTGACCCTGAGCGGCATACCAACCGCATCATGGCGCAGATGCAAAAAGACTTGCGCCTTCCCACAGAGCCGCGCCACATTGAATGTTTTGACAACTCCAACATACAGGGAACCCATCCGGTTTCGGCCTGCGTGGTGTTTAAAGACGGAAAGCCCAGCAAAAAAGACTACCGTCATTTCAACATCAAAACCGTGGAAGGCCCCAATGATTTTGCCTCTATGGAAGAAGTAGTGTACCGCCGCTACAAACGGATGCTCGACGAAAACCAACCCTTGCCACAGTTAATCATCATTGATGGCGGAAAAGGCCAATTGTCCTCGGCCTTAAAAAGCATTGATGATTTAGGTTTGCGCGGCAAAGTAGCCATCATAGGCATTGCCAAAAGACTCGAAGAATTGTTTTATCCGGGTGATTCGGTGCCGTTGTATTTAGACAAAAAATCGGAAACACTCAAAATCATTCAGCACTTGCGCAACGAAGCCCACCGTTTCGGCATTACGCACCATCGCGACAAACGCAGCAAATCAGCATTGCAAACCACCATAGAAACCATTCCCGGCATAGGCGAAAAAACTATGTTGGCACTCATCAAACACTTCAAAAGTGTAAAAAGATTGAAATTAGCCACCGAAAAAGAAATTTCTGAGGTTGTAGGTGCTTCAAAAGCCAAAAAAATTTCCGAATTTTACAACATCAGTAAATCCTAACGCCTTTTATGAAAAAAACAATTGTTGCACTTCTCTGTCTTTTTTTGCTTCAGATTGTTTCGGCGCAGGAGCCCGTTACCCAAAAGAGACCCAAAATCGGATTAGTACTCAGCGGAGGCGGAGCTAAAGGATTTGCTCACATCGGGGTTTTAAAAGCACTCGAAAATGCCGGGGTTAAAATTGACTACATAGGCGGAACAAGTATGGGAGCCGTAGTGGGCGGATTGTATGCTACAGGTTATAGTGCTTCGCAGATTGACTCTATTTTTTACAATACCGATTTTGACGAATTGCTACAGGATTACATTCCGCGTTCTTCTAAGAGTTTTTATGAAAAACGAAACGATGAAATGTATGCGCTTTCGTTGCCCTTCGATAAACTGAAAATAGGAATCCCAATTGCGCTTTCCAAAGGGATGTACAACTACAATTTGCTTTCCAAACTAACCCACAAGGTACGACACGTTAAAGATTTTAATAAACTTCCCATCCCGTTTTTATGTGTCGCTACTGATATTGAAAAAGGCGAACCGGTAGTATTACAAAGTGGTTATTTGGCGCAGGCTATGTTGGCCAGTTCTGCATTTCCATCATTATTTGCTCCGGTAGAAATTGACGGTAAACTACTGATTGACGGCGGTGTTGTCAACAACTATCCGGCGGAAGAAGTGCGTAAAATGGGAGCCGATATCATTATTGGGGTAGATGTGCAAGACGATTTGAAAGACCGAAAATCACTGAAAGATGCTACCCGCATTTTGGTACAAATCACCAATTTGGACATGATTAAAAAGATGAAGGAGAAAATCAAAATCACCGACATCTACATCAAACCCGATATTTCCAACTACGGAGTGATTTCATTTGATGAAGGTCAGGAAATCATCAAAAAAGGTGAAGAGGCGGCCATGCTTCAAATAGAGGCCATCAGCAAATTGGCAGACCCTTCACAGCCCTATCATCTCAACAAATTCAAAGTGCAGCAAGACACTTTACAACTAAAAAGTATCAGCATAAACAAGTTGGACAATTACACCAGAGCCTACATTTTGGGAAAACTTCGATTCAAAAACGGCTCTGTCATCAAATACAATGATTTAAAAAAGGGAATTAACAATATCAACGCTACACAAAACTTCAGCCGCATCAGCTATACTTTAGAACCTTACCAGGGTGGTGATGAATTGCAACTAAACCTGACCGAAAACCCTGTTAAAACTTTCCTGAAATTCGGTCTTCACTACGACGGTTTATACAAAAGTGCCATTTTGGCCAATATCACACAAAAGAAAACCCTGTTTAAAAACGATGTGGTTTCTCTCGACGTGGGTCTTGGTGACAATATCAGATACAATTTAGACTATTACATCGACAATGGTTTTTATTGGAGCTTTGGTCTGAAATCGCGCTACAACACCTTTAACAGGAATGTTCAAACCGATTTTAAAAACGGAGAATTACTGACACAGTTGGGCCTCAACAGCATCAATATTGACTTTTCCGATTTGACCAATCAGGCTTATATGCAAACCGTTTTTATTCAGAAGTTTCTAATCGGAGCCGGTGTAGAGTATAAGTATTTAAAGATTAAATCGGATAATTTAGGAACCATATCTCCAACCTTTGAAAAAAGCGACTACCTGAGTATTTTTGGTTATGCCAAATTTGACTCTTTTGACAATAAACTTTTTCCGAAAAAAGGCTGGTTTTTTACCGGAGATTTACAGTCATTCCTGTATTCTTCGAATTACACCAACGAATTCCACCGCTATTCTATAGCCAAGGGCGAAATTGCTTTTGCCAAAACCTTTTACAAAAAATTTACACTAAAAATGCAGTCCGATGCCGGATTTGTCATTGGTAAAGACAGTGTTCATTTCTTCGATTTTATTTTGGGAGGCTATGGGTTTAATGCCGTCAATAACTTCAAGCCTTTCTACGGTTATGATTTTCTGAGTGTTTCTGCAGACAGTTTTATCAAAGGCTGCATCACACTCGACTATGAGATTTACAAAAAAAACCACATCAATTTTGCCGCCAACTATGCCAATATTGAAGATGACCTGTTTAAAAACGGCGATTGGTTTTCAAAACCCAAATACAATGGATATGCCATCGGGTATGCATTGGAGTCTGCTGTGGGACCCATAGAAATAAAACATACTTGGTCTCCGGAACAGAGCAAAGGCTATACTTTTATCAGTATTGGATTTTGGTTTTAAATGGGTTGACAATCAGAATAAAATTTATTTTTGTTCGATTTAAACATAAAAAACTATATTTGAAAATCTATTAACTAAACTCTCTTTTATGTCGATTTGGAAAAGAAAACCCTTAAATCAACTACTTTCTGAAGCAGATGAATCTGAAAAAGGACTCAAAAAAACACTAACCGCTACCGGTCTAACGGCCTTGGGTGTAGGAGCCATTATTGGTGCCGGATTATTTTCGATAACCGGTATGGCGGCTGCACAAAATGCCGGTCCGGCCATCACCATTTCATTTGTTGTGGCAGCATTGGGTTGTGTTTTTGCAGGCTTGTGTTATGCTGAATTTTCATCCATGATCCCCGTAGCCGGGAGTGCTTACACTTATTCCTTTGCCACTATGGGTGAGTTTATTGCCTGGATTATCGGTTGGGATTTGGTGTTGGAATATGCCGTTGGTGCGGCGACTGTTTCTATCAGTTGGTCGCGGTATCTGACCAAATTTCTCGACGGTTATGGCATTCATCTTAACGAGCAATTTACTCATTCTCCTTTTGAAGGCGGGCTGATTAATATTCCTGCTGTGCTTATCGTGATGGTGATGTCCCTTATCTTAATGAGAGGAACAAAGGAATCGGCTTTTGTCAACGGATTGATTGTTTTGTTGAAAGTATCAGTTGTTTTAGTATTCATAACTTTGGGATGGCAATACATAAAACCCGAAAACTTCACTCCTTACATTCCTGAAAACAAAGGCGCTTTCGGAGAATTCGGTTTTAGTGGAATCATCCGTGCCGCAGCAATTGTTTTCTTTGCCTACATCGGATTTGATGCGGTTTCTACTGCTGCACAGGAAGCAAAAAATCCAAAGAGAGACATGCCTATCGGTATATTGTTATCCTTAGGAATTTGTACGGTATTATATATTTTATTTGCCCATGTCATGACCGGTGTAGTTAACTATACCGCTTTTGCCGGTGCTGACGGAATTGCTCCGGTCGCTATTGCAATTGACCATATGGGTGTTGCCGATGCTTCCGGAATGATTACTCCGGCCTATCCTTGGCTGAACAAAGCTATCATTTTGGCCATTTTAGCCGGGTATGCTTCAGTTATTTTGGTAATGTTGATGGGACAAAGTCGTGTTTTCTTCTCTATGAGTAAAGACGGTTTAATGCCTAAAGTATTTTCAGAAGTACATCCAAAGTACAGAACTCCGGCCAAAAACAACATGTTGTTCATGCTGATTGTTAGTTTGTTTGCGGCTTTTGTTCCGGCGAGAGTTGTAGGCGAAATGACGAGTATCGGAACTTTGTTTGCTTTTATTTTAGTTTGTTTGGGCGTATTGGTCATGAGAAACAAAATGCCCGAAGCACCAAGAGCATTCCGTACACCTTTGGTACCATTGGTTCCTGTTTTGGGTGTTATGGTATGTTTATTCATGATGGTATTCCTGCCTTTAGACACTTGGATCCGATTAATCGTATGGATGATGATTGGTTTTGACATCTATTTGTATTACGGTATGAAAAACAGTGTTTTAAACAAAGGAACATTCGACAATAAAAGCTATAAAACCGTAGCATTGTCAGGATTAGGAATGGTAGTTGCTTTATTGATTGTGGCTGTTATTCACCACTCAAATGAAGCTGTTGATGATCATTTTCTATATTATTTCTCAATAGGCTTCTCAATACTGCATGCGGTAATTTACTTTTTGAGTTTGAAAAAATCCAAATAATTTTCGAAACATATTATTACAGAATAAGGATTAAAGTGAATCATAAAACGCTTTAATCCTTTTCTGTTTTTTGTAAAATTTGAAAAATTATCATTTTCAGCGTTCCTTTTTTTACGATATTTGTTAGGTGAAAAAATGGGATAATTTATTAGCACATTTAAAATTCCTCATCAAGAGAAATCCTGAGTGAGGCCACTTCTTTTATGAATAATTTCGGATTTGAATTTATTTTCACCCGAGGCCAACGCCTCAATTGAGCGAAGCTGAATTATCTCATTTTAAAATTATCAAAGTAAAAAACTATGCCATTATATCATAAACTAGGAAACATTCCTCCCAAAAGACACACCATTTTCCGAAAACCCAACGGTAATTTGTACTATGAACAATTGTTCGGAACGGTAGGCTTTGACGGAATGTCGACCAATTCATATCACGAGCATCGACCAACTCAGGTCAAAGAAATTCGCAATCAATACAGCATTGCACCAAAAGTTTCAAAAGCGAACAACATTCAGTCTTACCGACTGAGAGGCTTTCAGGTGAACCCCGAAAACGATTACTTAGAAAGTCGAAAAATAGTACTGACTAACTCCGATTGTCATATAGTTTTAGCTGCGCCAAAACATTCTACAAAAGAATATTTCTATAAAAATACCGATTCCGACGAGTTACTTTTCATCCATCGCGGTAGCGGAAAATTGAGAACCATGTTAGGCAACCTCGATTTCAAATACGGTGACTATCTGTTAATACCGCGAGGCATCATTTATAAAATTGATTTTGACACCGAAGACAATCGCTTGTTTATTGTTGAATCACACCGCCCGATTTACACCCCGAAAAGGTACAGAAACTGGTTCGGACAACTTTTGGAACATTCTCCTTTTTGCGAACGCGACATCCGCAGACCACACGAATTGGAAACCTACGACGAAAAAGGTGAATTCATCATCAAAGTCAAAAAGAAAGATGAAATTTTCGAGATGGTTTATGCCACCCATCCTTTTGACGTGATTGGTTATGACGGATATAATTATCCTTATGCTTTTTCCATTCATGATTTTGAGCCCATAACCGGAAGAATTCATCAACCGCCACCAGTACATCAAACGTTTGAAACTGATGCTTTCGTGGTGTGTTCTTTTGTACCGCGTTTGTACGATTACCATCCCGAGGCCATTCCGGCACCATACAACCACAGCAATATTGATTCTGATGAAGTACTGTATTACGTGGATGGCGACTTTATGAGCAGAAATGATATCGAAGCCGGACATATTTCGTTACATCCGGCCGGAATTCCGCACGGACCGCATCCGGGAGCCGTTGAAAGAAGCATTGGCAAAAAAGACACTCAGGAATTAGCCGTCATGGTAGACACTTTCAAACCGCTTATGGTTACCGAAGAAGCGATGAAAATTGCCGATGACAAATACTATCAATCCTGGTTAGAATAAAAAAATAAACACAACTTTGGGAAATTACAGTCCCGCTAATATAATTTTAATACTATGTCAAAAGAAATAAAATCCGTTGAATACGGACTTGAAAAAATATTTGAAGGAGCACAAGACTTCCTTCCGCTTTTAGGAACTGATTACGTAGAGTTTTATGTAGGCAATGCCAAACAGGCAGCTCATTTCTACAAAACAGCTTTCGGATTTCAATCACACGCTTACGCCGGATTAGAAACCGGATTAAAAGACAGAGCATCCTATGTGTTAAAACAAGATAAAATCCGCTTGGTATTAACCACCGCTTTGAACAGTAATTCTCCTATTGGCGAACATGTAAAAAAACACGGTGACGGTGTGAAGATTGTTGCCCTTTGGGTTGAAGATGCAAGATCTGCTTTTGAAGAAACTACAAAACGCGGAGCCAAAGTATTCATGGAACCAACCGTTGAAAAAGACGAACACGGAGAGGTTGTACGCGCCGGAATTTATACGTATGGAGAAACCGTTCACATGTTTGTAGAACGTAAAAACTATAACGGAGCTTTTTTACCGGGATACAAAGAATGGAAATCCGACTATAATCCGACACCTGTAGGGTTAAAATACATTGATCACATGGTTGGAAACGTAGGCTGGAACGAGATGAATACCTGGGTAAAATGGTACGAAGATGTGATGGGGTTCGTGAATTTCCTTTCCTTTGACGATAAACAAATTACTACTGAATATTCTGCTTTGATGTCAAAAGTTATGAGCAACGGAAACGGAAGAATCAAATTCCCAATCAACGAACCGGCAGAAGGAAAGAAAAAATCACAAATTGAAGAGTATCTTGATTTTTACGAAAGCCCGGGAGTGCAGCATATCGCCGTTGCAACTGATGACATTCTGAAAACAGTAGCCGAAATGAGAGCACGAGGTATTGAATTTCTCACTACTCCCCCACAGGCTTATTATGATGCCATACCGGAAAGACTGAAAGACCACATGAGTAAATTTAAAGAAGATATCCATGAACTTCAAAAGTTGGGTATTATGATAGATGCCGATGACGAAGGATACCTGCTTCAAATTTTCACAAGACCTGTTGAAGACCGACCTACTTTATTTTTTGAAATCATTCAAAGAATGGGTGCGCGTGGTTTTGGCGCCGGAAATTTTAAAGCCCTTTTCGAATCAATCGAAAGAGAGCAAATGTTACGAGGAACACTGTAAAAATATCATTTTATTAAATATTATTTAAAACTAAACCTCAAAAAGAACTATATTTTATTAATTTAATGTTAAAGTTGGTTTTTTTGTTGTAATTCCGCAACAAATGTAATTATCTTTGCAGTATAAAAAATGAGGGGTGGTTCCCTCAACTTTTTGGATAAATTTTCATAATTTATAGTTTTTTGGTTGGTTAATAGCATAAAAACTCAGTCATTAATTTGACTGGGTTTTTTTGTTTTAATACTTTTGGAACGAATATTGCAATCACGGTATAAAAACAAATAAAAAAAATGAAAAAGTATTTCTTCTTATTGTTGCTTTTTATCACCGTAAGTTTCGACACTCAAAAACCTGATGCTTATGATGTTGGCGAATGGTTCAAATTCAGAATTCACTACGGATTCATAAATGCCGGCTATGCTACCCTCGAAATTAAAGAAGCCGTAAAAGACAACAAAAAAGTATATCACGCCATAGGCAAAGGATATACCGTTGGAATGTCGCGTCTTTTTTTTAAAGTAGACGATAACTACGAAAGCTATTTCGACAAACAAACCAACAAACCTTACCAATTCGTTAGAAAAATAGATGAAGGCGGCTACACCAAAAACCAAGAAGGCTTTTTTAACCAGGATGCAAACAAGGTACTTGTAAAAGATTATAAGAATAAAACAGAAAAAACGTTTTCAGTAACCGAAAATGTTCAGGATATTGTTTCAACTTTTTACTACCTGAGAAACCATCCGAGTGTTGACAAATTAAAAGTCGGTGAGTCAGTAATGGTAGACATGTTTTTTGATGATGAGATTTATAAGTTTAAGTTAAAATTTATAGGTAGAGAAGATTTAAAAACTAAATTTGGAACTGCTCCAACCATGATTTTCAGGCCCATCGTTCAATCGGGAAGAGTCTTCAAAGAAGAAGAAAGTTTAACCGTTTGGATTTCAGATGATGACAATAAAATACCATTGCGAATAAAAGCCAGTTTGGCTGTCGGCTCTATAAAAGCTGACTTAGACGGATTCAAAGGATTAAAAAATCCGTTTATGGTAAAATTAAAAGACTAATGAATACTAAAACAACACAAACTGAAGAATTACTCGATGCTTTGGAGCAAAAATTCCAAGCCATCAATCAAAAAACCGATACCCATCTTGAAGGCCTTTTGTGGTCAAAACCAATTACATATTGGGACTACATTCAAACAGATGCACTGTTAAATTTACAAACCCAGAGAACACTTTTGCCTGACGAAATGGTTTTCATCATGTACCATCAGGTTAATGAATTATTGTTTAAAATGATTCTTTGGGAAATCAAACAACTTTGTCACACCGATAAGCCTAAAACAGACTTTTTCACTGAAAAACTCCGTCGAATCAGTCGCTACTTTGACATGCTTACCACTTCATTTGACATTATGGGAGATGGTATGGAAGTAGAACAATACATGAAATTCAGAAACACATTGACTCCTGCCAGCGGTTTTCAAAGTGCTCAATACCGTTTAATAGAGTTTTCTTCAACCGATTTAATCAATCTAATCGATTACCGTTTCAGAGCTACCATAGACAGAAACACCCCTTATTCTTACGCGTTTGAACACCTGTATTGGCAGGCAGCCGGGAAAGACCATACGACTGGAGAAAAATCATACCTGATTTTAGAATTTGAAAGAAAATATCGTGAAGAGTTTCTTCGTTATATGGAAGAATACAATACCATTAACATTTGGCAAAAATTCAAACAATTGCCTGAAACCGATCAAAAAGATGAAAATCTGGTACAAGCCATGCGTCATTATGACCGTACGGTAAACATTACCTGGGTAATGGGGCATTTGAATGCAGCCAAAAAATACATCGAAAGCGGCCAAGGTTCAGGCGAAGCTACAGGAGGCAGTGATTGGAAAAAATACATGCATCCAAAGTACCAAAGAAGAATATTTTTCCCTGAACTGTGGAGTGAAGAAGAATTGAAAAACTGGGGTGAATAAACCGGCACTGCATAAAAATAAAACGTTTGAAAAAAATACTCCTCATATTTTTTGCTTTAGCAACATTAATATCTTGTGATAAAACCGAAAAAAAATCGGTCAAACCTCATAAGAGTATGCCGCTTACCGTCGACTTTGGATTTAAATTGAATGATTACAACATTGTTGAAGACACTATTCAGTCCGGAGATACATTTGGCAGTATTTTAGAAAAACAAAATCTGAACGGTAATCAAGTTTACGACATCGTTGCCAAAGTGAAAGACACTTTTGATGTGCGCTCCATCCGAAAAGGAAAACCTTTTCTTTTGCTGCGTACCAAAGATAAAACCAACAAACTTCAGGCATTTATTTACCAACCCGATCGGCTGAATTATTACATTGTTGACTTGAGAGATTCGGTCGTGGCACATAAAAGAACAAGACCGGTAAAATTTGTCACCAAAACAATAGCTGGTGCTTTAAATGGTTCGCTTTCGGAAACGCTTCAAAACTTAAAAGTTGATCCGGCTCTGGCACCTAAAATCGCCAAAATATACGCTTGGTCCATCGACTTCTTCAAACTGCAAAAAGGCGACAAGTTTGCCATGACCTTTACCGAAAGATTCATTAATGACACTATTTATGACGGCGTCGACAGTTTAAAGGCAACCTATTTTGAGTACAAAGGCAAAAAAATATATGCCTTCCCATTTTCTCCTGACGGCAGTACCGGAAAACAACAATATTTTGACGAAGAAGGAAAAACTCTGAAAAACTTCTTCCTGAAAGCCCCGTTAAAATTTGTAAACATCACATCGCGATACACCAAAAGTCGCTTCCATCCGGTGCAAAAAATATGGAAAGCTCACAACGGAACGGATTATGCAGCTCCTACAGGAACGCCAATCATGACCACCGCTTCGGGAGTAGTTGAACAAGCCGGATATACTGCCGGTAACGGAAACTTCGTCAAAGTAAAACACGACCGAACGTACTCGACTCAGTATTTACACATGTCAAAAATCTTAGTGCGTCGCGGGCAACGGGTAACACAAGGACAAATTATCGGAAAAGTAGGAAGCACAGGCTTAGCCACAGGACCACATGTTTGCTATCGTTTCTGGAAAAACGGTGTACAGGTGGATGCGCTTCGTTTGAATTTGCCAACTTCAACTCCTATGGACTCTAAACTAAAACCAAAATTCATGGAACAAATGCTTCCGTTGAAAAAAGTGCTGGATAGTGTCTCTGATGTAAAATTCAGAAAGTAATTCTCAATATAATTACTAACTACAACGTTAGCGTAAAACATTCCGTTTTTTTAAGCCGTCAATAGTTGTAAATTTGTTATTCAAACGTAAAAAAATGGCATTACCTGATACGAATCCTACCAGCACTCATGCTTGGCAAAAATTACAACATCATTTTTCGCAAGTGCAAAATGTTTCAATGTCTGAGATGTTTGCCGGTGATAATACCAGAGCGGAAAAATTTCATATTCGGTGGAATGATTTTTTAGTTGATTATTCCAAAAACAGAGTGAATCAGGAAACTCTGCAATTACTGCTGGAATTAGCCTATGAGGCAAACCTAAAAGAAGCGATAATTGAATATTTTAGCGGAGGTAATATCAACCGAACAGAAGACAGAGCCGTTTTACATACCGCCTTGAGAGCGCCTAAAAATAAAAGTGTTTTAGTAGATAGTAAAAACGTAATCCCGGAGATTTTTGAAGTAAAAAACAAGATAAAACATTTCACTGGTGAAGTAATTTCGGGGCAAAGAAAAGGACACACCGGTAAACCCTTTACTGATATAGTTAATATTGGAATTGGAGGTTCAGACCTGGGACCTGCCATGATTGTTGAAGCATTGCAATTCTATAAAAATCATCTGAATGTACACTTTGTCTCTAATGTAGATGGCGACCATGTAAATGAAATTATTAAAAAAATAAATCCGGAAACCACCCTTTTTGTAATCGTTTCTAAAACATTCACTACTCAAGAAACTCTTACTAATGCAGAAACCATTCGTTCTTGGTTTTTGAAATCGGCTACACCACAAGACATAGCCGAACACTTCGTTGCAGTTTCTACCAACATTGAAAAAGTAACCCAATTTGGCATCAATCCCGACAATATTTTTCCGATGTGGGATTGGGTTGGCGGCCGTTTTTCGCTTTGGAGTGCGGTGGGTTTATCCATAAGTTTAGCGGTTGGTTTCGGTCATTTTGAAAATCTTTTAAACGGCGCACATGAAATGGATGAACATTTCAAAAACGAAGCCTTTGATAAAAATATTCCGGTTATTTTAGCATTGCTCAGCATTTGGTACAATAATTTTTACGGAGCCGAAAGCGAGGCAATAATTCCTTACACGCAATATTTGCAAAAGTTGGCCCCCTATCTGCAGCAGGGCATTATGGAAAGCAATGGTAAGAGCATTGGCCGTGACGGAAAACCGGTAAATTACCAAACAGGAACCATCATTTGGGGAGAACCGGGAACCAATTCCCAACATGCTTTTTTTCAGTTAATGCATCAGGGAACTAAGTTGATTCCGACTGATTTCATTGGATTCATCAAACCGTTGTATGGCAATGACGAGCATCACAACAAGTTGATGTCTAATTTTTTTGCCCAAACTGAAGCCTTGTTAAACGGAAAAACAGAAACACAGGTAAAAGCAGAAATGGAAAAACAAGGAATTCCTGCTGAAACGGCTTCTTTCTTACTACCATTCAAAGTATTCTCCGGCAACAAACCTACTAATACCATTTTAATCCAAAAGTTGACACCAAAATCATTAGGTTCCTTAGTGGCTATGTATGAGCATAAAATCTTTGTGCAGGGTATTATTTGGAACATTTTCAGTTACGACCAGTGGGGCGTTGAACTGGGAAAACAATTGGCTAATTCTATTTTAGACGAAATCGATTCGGGTGTTGTGAAAAAGCATGACAGTTCGACCGAATTCCTTTTAAATCATTTTTTGAGCAACAAATAATTGTTATTTAACAGAAAACCTCATCGCCAAGTGAGGTTTTTTCATGCCTTTTTCTCTATATTTGTTATTCCAAAACAAAATACCATGTACCACTTTATTCAAAAATTCCACTCGGGTTGGGCGTATATTGCGCTGTTATTATTAGTTGTTGCTGTTGTCAATTCGTTTATAGGAATGTCATCTCAAAAGGAGTTTACTGCAAAAGACCGTAAAATAGCACTCTTCGGACTAATTGCTACACACATACAACTATTGGTTGGATTAATTCTTTATTTTGTCTCTCCCCTGGGCTCTGAATCGTTTGGACTTATGAAGGACGCCGCTTTAAGATTAACATCTTTAGAACATCCGCTAACAAATATCGTTGCCATAGTATTAATCACCATCGGTTGGTCAAAACATAAAAAAGCGGAAAACAGCGTTTCAAAGTTCAAGTCAATTGCCATTTTATATGGACTGGGGTTGCTTTTAATTCTGAGTAGAATTCCATGGAACCTTTGGTTCTAAGTAAAAAGTAAAAGTCCTGCAAAGGGCTTTTTTTATCAAGGTATGGTTTTTGCAAAACCTGTTGTACAAATTAAAATGCTCCGTATGAATACCAAAATAGTCCCTTTCTTTTCTTCTTTAGTTCTTCTGATTTTTTCCGCTTCGTTATGGGCTACAAACCCACCGCAACAGAAAGAAAAGAACAAACCAAAGGCGAAAGAAACCGCAGTTGCACCAAAAGAAAGTAAAGACAAGACCAAAGCCGCAACACTTCCGTTGACCAAAGTAGACACACTAAAAAATAAAGCGCTGGCAGAAATTCCGCAAGTAACCGACTCGTTGAAAACGGAAATGAACTTAAAGTTTAAATTCTACAAAAAAAATGCTCACGCTTCTTATTACGCCCAAAAATTCCATGGCAAAAGAACGGCAAGCGGAATTCGATTTGACAATACTAAATACACAGCCGCACATAAAAAACTGCCTTTCGGCACTAAAGTAAAAGTAACGAATGAAGCCAACGGAAAATCGGTAATCGTAGAAATTACAGATCGTGGCCCTTTCTCTAAAGTACGTGAAATCGATTTATCCAAAAAAGCTTTTATGGAGTTGGTTGACAATAAAAATTCGGGGGCCGTAATTGTAAAACTGGAAGTGGAAGATAAATAAATTACCAGCTTCTGAAAGGATGACGGCTTAAATAGGCGTTGTAAAATCGCTCATCATTAGTAACCTCCTGCCCCAACCAGTGAGGTTTTACAAAAAATTCATCTTCTGATTGCAGTTCAATTTCTGCTAAAATCAAACCTTTATTTTCACCATCAAAAACATCTACTTCAAAAAGGTGTTTGCCGATTTTTATTTCATAACGGGTTTTTTCAATAATTCCTTCTTCACAAAGCAAAAGCAATTTGTCTGCATCGGCTATTGGTATTTCGGTTTCCCACTCAAAGCGGGTTGTACCGGTTTCGTTGCCTTTTCCTTTGATGGTTAAATACCCTTTATTGCCGTTAATTCTGACTCGAACTGCGCGTTCCGGATTTGAATTTAAATAGGCCTGTACTATTCGTTTTTCAACAAAAACTTCTTTCAAAAAATCATTCGAAAGGACTAAAAACTTTCTTTCTATTTCTATCATCACACACAAAATTTATCGAAAGATACTATAAATTTGTGACATGGCGGAACCGATTTCTTATCGAAAAATTATTCATATCGACATGGATGCCTTTTATGCTTCGGTCGAACAAATGGACAATCCTGAGTTGAGAGGAAAACCTCTGGCTGTGGGCGGAAGTGAGGTTCGCGGTGTGGTATCGGCGGCAAGTTATGAAGCGCGTAAATTTGGGGTTCGCAGTGCTATGAGCGGCATTCAGGCCAAAAGAAATTGTCCGGATTTAATTTTTGTCCGACCGCGTTTTGACCGTTACAAAGAAATTTCAAAAAAGATTCGGAAAATTTTTCACGAGTACACTGATTTGGTCGAACCTCTGTCGCTGGATGAAGCGTATTTGGATGTTACTCAAAATAAAAAAGGGAATCCCAGTGCCACCTTGATTGCCCAGGAAATCAGAAAACGCATCTTTGAAGAAGTTGGTTTAACCGCCTCTGCCGGTATTTCGGTTAATAAATTTGTGGCCAAAATTGCCAGCGATTACAACAAACCCAACGGACAGAAAACGGTAAATCCGGAAGAAGTTGAGTCTTTTTTAGAAAATCTCGACATCAAAAAATTTTACGGTATCGGAAAAGTAACCACCGAAAGAATGTACCATTTGGGGATTTTTACCGGAAAAGATTTGAAATCAAAATCGAAAGAATTTCTGGAGGAGCATTTCAGCAAAAGCGGATTGCATTTTTACAACATTGTCAGAGGCATTCACAACAGCTCGGTAAAACCTAACCGTATAGCCAAATCGGTAGCAGCCGAACACACGTTCAATGAAAACCTGACTTCAGAAATATTTATGGTGGAAAAACTGGAGCGCATAGCAGGTGAGCTGGAAAAGAGATTGAAGCGATACAACATTTCCGGAAAAACCGTAACGTTAAAAATTAAATACAGCGATTTTACGACACAAACCCGAAGCAAAACACTGCCTTACTTCATCTCTGATAAAGGATTGCTCTTAGAGACTGCTAAGGAGCTTTTGTTTCAGGAACGAATGAAGGAGTCAGTTCGATTACTCGGCATCTCGTTAAACAATTTAAATACCGAAATAAAGAAAACGGTTGTAGTGCAATTGAAATTTGAATTTTAGTCATAAAAAAACCAGCTTTAAAAGCTGGTTTTTCGATTTGAAAATCTTTTTATTTTTTAGAAAGCTTAGAAAGTAGTCTTAAGAATTCGATGTACAACCAAACCAGTGTAATCATCAATCCCATAGCTCCGTACCACTCCATGTATTTTGGCAATTTATTTTGTACTCCTTTTTCAATTTGGTCAAAGTCTAAAAATAAATTCAAAGCCGCAACTACTATTACAAAAGCACTGATTCCGATACTCATCATTGAGTTACCATAATGAACCGGCTGGAAACTGGTAAACATTGCCAACAACCAAGAGATCAAATAATAGGTTGCAATAGCTAATGTAGCCGCAATAACAACCGATCTGAACTTATCGTTCACTTTTACAATTTCGTATTTGTACAAACCAAAACAAACCATAAACGTTACAAAGGTGCAGCTAACAGCTTGTATAACAATACCCGGATACATGATTTCAAAAATAGACGAAATTCCGCCAATGAAAAGCCCTTCGAATATGGCATAACCCGGCGCTAAAAATCCCGAATTTTGCGGTCGGAATGTAGCAATTAAAACCAAAATCAAACCAACAATAGCTCCGCCAATGGTCAATACTATTGGATTTTGTCCGTTGTAAGTCATGGTCCAAGTTATGGCTGCACTGGCAATCAACAAAATCAACATCAGGAAACTTTTGTTGATGGTACCCGAAACCGTCATGGTTTGATTGTAATCAATAATTACCGCTTCGTGGGTTGTATCCGCTGTGTTACGGGCGCTTTCCGTAAACGATTTTGATTTGAAAAATGGATTGTTTGAATTCATATTATTTTTTTGCTTTAAATATAATAAAATTATTCTATTTCTGATACTCTTAATGTATTTACCATCCCTTTATCAGCTACCGGCATCGCCGCCAAATTAATCAGCATGTCTCCTTTTTTTACATACCCTTTTTCTTTGGCCATTTGGTTGATGTCTTCTACTGTGTCGTCAGTACTTACAAACTTGTCATAATAAAAAGCATTCACTCCCCAAAGTAAGTTCAACTGGGTCAAAATCCTTCTGTTAGAAGTGTACACCAAAATATGGGCTTGAGGTCTCCAGGCAGAAATCTGAAAAGCCGTATAACCGCTGTTGGTCAGCGTTGAAATAGCTTTGGCTTTTATGTCATTGGCCATAGTAGCCGCATGGTAACAAATAGACTTGGTAATAAAGCGCTTGGTTCTGACATGAGGCGGATTTTGAGGCACTACAATGAGTGGAGAATCCTCAACCGCTTCAATGATTTGGGTCATCTTTTCGATAACCTCTACGGGATAACTACCCACCGAAGTTTCGCCCGAAAGCATCACGGCATCTGCTCCATCCATAACTGAATTTGCTACATCATTTACTTCAGCCCGGGTTGGTGTTAAACTGGTAATCATGGTTTCCATCATTTGCGTAGCAACGATTACCGGAATTCTTGCTGTTTTAGCTCTGTGAATCAATTTCTTTTGAATCAAAGGGACTTCGTGCGCCGGAATTTCCACTCCCAAATCACCGCGAGCCACCATCAATCCGTCACAAAAAGCAACGATTTTATCGATGTTTTCAACCGCTTCTGGCTTCTCGATTTTAGCAATAATCGGAATTTTATGGTCGGAATGTTTGGCAATTAAATCTTGTAATTCTTCCAAATCTTTGGGAGTTCTCACAAAGGAAAGCGCTATCCAGTCTACTTTTTCATCTATGGCAAACAATGCATCTTTAATATCCTTTTTGGTCAATGCCGGCAAGGATACTTTGGTTTGCGGCAGGTTAACTCCTTTCTTAGATTTTAACGGACCGCCCTGAATCACCTTACAAACAACTTCGGTAGTACCGTTAGTTTCCAAAGCTTCAAAAATCAACTTACCATCATCTAACAAGATTCGTTCTCCCGGATTTACATCTTTAGGAAAAGACAAATAATTCATATAAACCCGTTCCTTGGTTCCCGGAACATCTTCGGCGGTTTGAAAGGTAATGATATCCCCGGGCTTTACCACCACATCCTCTTTCATCACCCCAACACGCAATTTGGGACCTTGTAAATCGGCCAAAATAGCTGTGGTATACCCGAACTCTTCGTTCAGTGCTCTAATAATATCGATTCTTTCTTTTACGTCAGTGTAATCAGCGTGAGAGAAATTAATGCGAAATACATTCACACCGGCATCTATCATTTCTTTAATTACTTCTCTCGAACTACATGCAGGCCCCAGCGTGGCTACAATCTTAGTTTTTTTTCTCGTTGGCATTCTATTTAAAAAATTAAATTATTTTTCGATTTTATTTTTTCAGCTTCAACAGTGTATACTGTTGTAACCCTTTCAATTTTCTTGATGCAATTTGCAATTTTCGCAACGTCTATCGTATCTTCCGCATTTTCTATTTTTAAAAAGTAATCCACTTTTTTAAACTCGGGTATCAAATAAATTTTGGTCGAAAATTTACTGCTGACATCCGCAAACAAGCCTTCATTACCGGCTGATGACGCAACTAAAACATCATTTTGATTTTGAATCAGATTCCAGAAAATATCCTTCTTTTCATCTTCAAAAATAAACCTAGTAAATTGGGTTTCTCCTTCTCTATTGCTGATGTGGATATTGCAATTGCTCTTTTTTAAATTAATCGGAAGCTGTTGATTAATGTAATAAGCCAATCGGTAATCCTCTAATGGTGAATGAATAGCAATTAGCTGATAATCTATTTCGTCAAACTCATCCCAATGCAATTTGTGAATGGCCATACCTTGCAATTTAAGTTGTAAATATAGTGTATCTGTTACAGATTATCGCTAAGTGAGGATTGCCTTAACGATATTTTATGAACGAAAACGTTGTAGCCTTTTGGGACGCTGTTCTATTTTTTATTAATTTTTTCCTGAAATGCAAAATAAGCGCGTTGGGAAGCCTTTTCTTCTGCTTTCTTTTTCGAGGTTGCGCGGGCTTTGGCAACTACTTTATCATCAATACTCAGGCGAACGCCAAAAAACTTTTGCCCATCATTGCCGTTATCATCAAAGACATCATAATGGAATGACTTTTTTTCTTTTTGGCACCATTCAATTAGCAAACTTTTATAGCTGATGACTTTACCTTCCAGTTTTTCGATATCTACATAAGGTGTGATAACACTTTTCTGGATGAATTTTTCACAAAAGTCATAGCCTTTATCTAAAAAAATAGCACCCACTAAAGCTTCAAAAATATTGCCGTGTATGTTCTCGCCAAAATGTTGGGTAGGGACTTTACTTTCAACAAATCGGATTAAATTTAAGTCTCGTCCCAACTCATTTAAATGCTCACGGCTCACAATTTTGGAACGCATTTTGGTTAAATAACCTTCGTCTCCAGCTGGGGCTTTATTGTACAAATGGGCTGCAATTACAGCGCTCAACATGGCATCTCCCAAAAATTCCAAACGTTCGTAGTTCATGGGGTTTCCTTTCAAATCCGTGCGGTTGGTAGAACGGTGAGTGAACGCTTTTTCGTAGTAGATGATGGTTTGGGGCCTAAAACCTATAACTTTTTCAATTTCTTTAAAAAAAATCCCGTCCTCAGTTGAACGGGAATTTTTAAATATTTTTTTTAGAATTTTCATCTAAAGTTTAGTCTTCTAATTTTTTGAATAATACGCAAGCGTTATGGCCTCCAAAACCAAAGGTGTTACTCATTGCTACCTTAACCTCTCTTTTTTGAGCTTTATTCAAAGTCAAATTCAAACTCGGGTCAATATTTTCGTCTACCACTTTATGGTTAATGGTTGGAGGAACGATTCCGTGTTTCATAGCCAAAATAGAAGCAATTGCTTCAATAGCTCCGGCAGCACCCAATAAGTGTCCGGTCATCGATTTGGTTGAATTAATGTTGATGTTTTTAGCATGGTCACCAAAAACAGCACTAATAGCTTTCAACTCAGCCACATCGCCTAACGGCGTTGAAGTTCCATGGGTGTTGATGTGGTCAACATCCGTTGGTTTCATTCCGGCATCATTCAAACAGTTTTGCATTACAGCTATTACACCTATACCATCCGGATGCGGAGCTGTTAAATGGTAAGCATCTGACGACATTCCGCCTCCGCCGATTTCACAATATATTTTAGCACCGCGGGCTTTGGCGTGTTCGTATTCTTCTAAAACTAAAGCACCGGCACCTTCTCCTAAAACAAAACCGTCACGCGTAGCATCAAAAGGTCTTGATGCTGTTTCCGGACTTTCATTTCGGGTAGACAAAGCCTGCATAGAGTTGAATCCTCCCATACCGGCAATAGTTACAGCAGCTTCTGAGCCTCCAGAGATGATCACATCACACATGCCTAAACGGATGTAATTGAAAGCATCTATAAGGGCGTTGGCTGAAGAAGCACAAGCCGAAACTGTAGTATAATTAGGTCCCATAAACCCATTGCGCATTGAAATGTGAGCAGGGGCAATATCGGCAATCATTTTCGGAATAAAGAATGGATTGAATCTTGGTGTCCCGTCTCCTTTGGCATAACTGATGACTTCCTCCTGGAACGTTTCGAGTCCGCCAATCCCGGCACCCCAAATCACTCCCACACGGTGTTTGTTAACGTTGGTATCGGTAATTCCTGCATCTTTAATGGCTTCTTCACTGGCTGCAATAGCATATTGAGCAAATTTGTCCATTCTGCGGGATTCTTTGCGATCCATGTAGGCTTCGATATTGAAGTTTTTAACTTCGCAGGCAAATTTTGTTTTGTGTTTTTCAGTATCGTAATAAGTTATGGGAGCCGCGCCACTTTTACCATTTACCAAGCCATCCCAATATTCTTCGATTGAATTTCCGATGGGCGTCAATGCACCTAAACCTGTTACTACAACTCGCTTTAATGCCATAATGTGTTTTTTACTAGGTATTTAAACAAATAATACCCATGTTTTCTTCAAAGTTAAATCATTAAAGAGACAAGGGTATTTCAATATTTTTTTGATTGAATGTCAATCAGTTTTACTCTTTTCAGTAAAAATAATAAAAAACCCCGTGAAAAACTGGCTTCTCACGGGTGAATTATTATTATTTTTTTGCTTCTTCGATGTAAGAAATAGCTTGACCTACAGTAGCAATGTTCTCTGCTTGGTCATCCGGAATTTGAATATCGAATTCTTTTTCGAACTCCATAATAAGCTCAACAGTGTCTAATGAATCAGCGCCTAAATCATTGGTGAAGCTTGCTTCTGTTACAACTTCGTTTTCGTCAACGCCTAATTTGTCTACAATAATCGCTTTTACTCTTGATGCAATGTCTGACATAATTTCTAAATTTTTAATTTTAATTGTTGGCAAAAATAAAAAACTTTATTTTAAAACAACCTTTTTGTTACTAAATGTGTTCACGAAATTAAAAAAATTATTTCAAAATCTTACACATACATGGTTTTAATTCGGGTAATTATTCTTTTTTTTGTACCATAAAATTGCCTTCCCCAATGAAAAAAATCTTGCTTTTTGCTTCAGGCACCGGTTCCAATGCAGACAACATTATTCAGTTCTTTAAAAACCAAAAAGAAGCGACTGTTATTGCTGTTTTTTCAAACAATCCCGAGGCCAAAGTTTTAGCAAAAGCACAGGCCCATCAAGTCCCAACTTGGGTTTTCAACAGAGTTGAATTAAACGAAGGCAGCGTACTGAACAAAATCAAGGAATTGCAACCCGATTTGATCGTACTCGCCGGTTTTTTATGGAAAATGCCCGAAGCAATTGTTCACGAATTCCCGAACAAAATCATCAATATTCATCCTGCATTATTACCAAAATACGGCGGCAAAGGGATGTATGGCATGAATGTGCACAAATCTGTTTTAGAAAATAAAGAACACGAAACCGGTATCACCATTCATTATGTAAACGAACACTACGATGAAGGCGAATTCATATTCCAAACTGCTGCCAACATCGAAAATTGCAAGACTCCCGAAGAGATTGCCGCCAAAGTTCACGAATTAGAACATGAATATTTCCCGAAAGTAATTGCCCAGATCCTGAAACCCTGACTCCAGAAATGTCACATCAAGTCCACATATACACCGACGGTGCTGCCAAAGGAAATCCCGGAAACGGAGGTTACGGTGTAGTAATGGAAATGGTTGGTACTCCGTACAGAAAAGAGTTTTACGAAGGGTTTCGCTATACCACCAATAACCGAATGGAATTACTGGCTGTAATCGTTGGTTTAGAAAAACTCAAAAACCCCAACATGAAAGTATTGGTAGTATCAGACTCTAAATATGTGGTGGATGCCGTTGAAAAAAAATGGGTCTTCGGTTGGGAAAAGAAAAATTTTGCCGGCAAAAAAAACCCTGATCTGTGGAAACGCTTCCTAAAAGTATATCGACAACATCAAGTGGATTTCAAATGGATTAAAGGTCACAACAACCATCCGCAAAACGAACGCTGTGATGAGTTGGCTGTTTATGCATCAAGTCTTCCAAAGCTGTCTGTGGATGCTTTTTACGAAACAGAAGAAAAAAAGCTGCTGTAAATAACTCAGATTAAAGATCCCAGTAACCCTAAAATTCCAAAGAAAGCAACTCTCACCACTATATTTTTATAATAATCTGAGTGCTCACTCTCTTTTTGTTTGGTGAATTTTCGATAAGCAATAAAAGCTATCGGTAAGCAAGATATAATTCCAACACTCAAAACCATCATTGCTCCTGTCCAACTCATGAATTTGAATAAACAGCCTGTAACAAGTGTCGACAACAAAAATCCTGATAATATAGAAAACCCAACTGTTGTGTTGTCGATTTTCTTATGACTTAAAAAATAAAACCCTAAAGGAAAATAAAAGAATGAAATTGTCATCATCGACAAAATGGTCAAGATATTCCCTCCCGGAATATGAAAAAATTTCAAAATCAATCCAATTATCACAATGACGGCCAATACTTTTTCTGTTTTCATGCTGTATCTTGTTTTTTGTTAAAAACAAACCTACAAATTCCATCAAAACTTTGCAACTCTGAAACTTTGCAACTCTGAAACTTTAAACTTATCTTTGCACCTTTAAATTTGAAACTCAGAGAATGAACAAACTTTTAATAGTAGGAACGGTGGCTTTTGATGCTATCGAAACGCCCTTCGGAAAAACAGACAAAATATTAGGCGGAGCCGGAACTTTCATCGGTCTGTCTGCATCGCATTTTAACTTACAATCAGCTATAGTATCTGTAGTTGGTGATGATTTTCCACAAGAATACCTCGATTTGTTGACGGCAAGAAACATCGATATTTCAGGTCTTGAAGTAGTAAAAGGCGGCAAAACATTTTTTTGGAGCGGACGTTACCACAACGACATGAACTCCAGAGATACTTTGGCTACAGAATTAAATGTATTGGCTGATTTCAATCCTATTGTTCCCGAAAACTTTAAAAACGCCGATGTGGTGATGTTAGGAAACTTACACCCTATCGTTCAGTCTAGCGTTTTAAACCAAATGACCCAAAAACCTAAATTAGTGGTATTAGACACCATGAACTTTTGGATGGATTGTGCGTTGCCGGAATTATTAGACGTTATCAAACGCGTGGACGTAATTACCATTAACGATGAAGAAGCCCGTCAATTGTCAGGCGAGTATTCTTTGGTTAAAGCAGCTGCTAAAATCCACACTATGGGCCCTAAATACGTGGTAATTAAAAAAGGAGAACACGGTGCTCTGATTTTCCATAACGAACACATCTTCTTTGCTCCTGCTTTACCTTTGGCAGATGTATTCGACCCAACCGGTGCCGGTGACACTTTTGCGGGTGGTTTTGCCGGATTCATTACTCAACAAGGCGACATTTCATTTGAAACGATGAAAACCGCTATTATTCAAGGATCTAATCTAGCTTCTTTCTGTGTTGAGAAATTCGGAACCGAGAGAATGCTCGAACTCACAAAAGAAGAAGTGAATCAACGCTTGAAACAATTCAGAGCTTTAACACAATTTGAAATAGAATTACAATAACTTTATGCCTCGATTCGTCGGGGCATTTTTTTTACACAACTACTAAAAACAACTGAAGCTGAGACCATTCAGCCGAAACAACACAACTACTACTATGAGCGACGCTATTAAACACGAATGTGGAATCGCCCTTTTACGATTAAAAAAACCGTTAGAATTTTACAAACAAAAATACGGCTCCGCTTTTTACGGCATACAAAAAATGTATTTGCTGATGGAAAAGCAACACAACCGGGGTCAGGACGGCGCCGGATTTGCTTCGATTAAATTTGATGTCGAACCGGGAGAACGATACATCAGTCGGGTACGATCAAACAAAGCCCAGCCTATTCAGGATATTTTTGCCCAAATCAACGAACGCATTAACGAAGAACTGGAACATCATCCGGAGTACCACGAAAATGTACAACTCCAAAAAGACAACATTCCTTATATTGGAGAACTGTTTTTAGGACATGTGCGTTACGGAACTTTCGGCAAAAACAGTATTGAAAGCGTACACCCGTTCTTGCGTCAAAACAACTGGATGCACCGCAACCTCATCGTAGCCGGAAATTTCAACATGACCAATGTAACAGAACTGTTCAACAGCTTAGTCGAACTGGGGCAACATCCAAAAGAAATGGCCGATACGGTTACCGTAATGGAAAAAATTGGGCATTTTCTCGACGATGAAGTAACCGATTTGTACCAAGAATGTAAAAATAATGGGTTATCCAAAAGAGAAGCCTCCCCGGTAATTGCAGAAAAACTGGATTTAGTCAAAATATTAAAACGAGCTTCCCGCGGCTGGGACGGCGGCTATGCCATGGCTGGCTTATTGGGACATGGTGATGCTTTTGTTTTTCGTGATCCTGCCGGAATTCGCCCTGCCTATTTTTACGAAGATGACGAAATTGTAGTAGTGGCTTCTGAACGACCGGTTATCCAAACCGTTTTCAATGTTCCGTTTGAAAAAGTACAGGAATTACAACCCGGTCATGCGATAATTATAAAGAAAAACGGCGCCATTTCAGAAAAAGAAATTATTACGCCTACGATAAAAAAAGCCTGTTCCTTTGAACGCATTTACTTTTCCCGTGGGAGCGATGCCGAAATTTATCAGGAAAGAAAAGCACTGGGGAGATTGATTCTACCAGCGGTTTTAGAGGCTATTGATAATGACACAGACAATGCCGTCTTCTCTTATATCCCAAACACCGCTGAAACCTCATTTTACGGCATGATTGAAGCGGCCAATGATTTTTTGAACCACCGCAAAAATCAGTTTATCCTCGACAACAGAAAAACACTCACCAAAGAAAAATTGGAGGAAATCCTGTCGGTAAAAATAAGAACTGAAAAAATTGCCATCAAAGATGCCAAACTCAGAACTTTTATCACAGAAGACAGCAGCAGAGATGACCTGGTAGCACACGTTTATGACGTAACCTATGGTGTAATTAAGCCCACTGACAGCCTGATAATCATTGACGATAGCATTGTTAGAGGCACTACTTTAAAAATGAGTATCCTCAAAATGATGGATCATTTGAATCCTAAGAAAATTGTAGTGGTTTCTTCAGCTCCCCAAATTCGCTATCCGGATTGTTACGGCATTGATATGGCCAAGCTCGAAGGATTAATTGCCTTTCAGGCAGCGTTGGCTTTACTAAAAGAAAAAAATCAATACCACATCGTGGATGAAGTTTATACCAAATGCAAAGCACAAGCGAATTTCAAAGACCATGACGTAATCAACTACGTAACCGAAATATACAAACCATTCACAGATCAGGAAATAGCCGATAAAATAGCAGAACTATTGAATTCGGGCGACATTAATGCCGAAGTAAAAATTATTTTCCAAAGTGTAGAAAATCTGCACAAAGCCTGTCCGAAAAATCTGGGCGATTGGTACTTTACCGGCGACTATCCAACACCGGGAGGTAACCGGGTTGTAAATAAGGCATTTATGAATTTTTACGAGGGAAAAAATGCCCGGGCGTATTAAAATTTTAACATTTATTGAAGTTAAACGATTATTGTTGCCGTTTATCTGAATTTTTTGTTTTCTGATTTTCAACACACTTACATTTGTCAGACCATAGCATTAGTAGGTTAAGTTTATGGTAGATTTGGGGCAAAAAGGGTGAAGTTTTACTTCACCTTTTTTATTTTATATCAATTCAAAAATCAGTAAAACTTTAACGATTTTACGTGCTGTTTATCTATTTTATTTTTTCCATGAGAATTACACTTATACTTTTGAATCACCATAGCATTAGTAGGTTAAGTTTATGGTAGATTTGGGGCAAAAAGGGTGAGGTTATGCTTCACCTTTTTTATTTTATATCCGTCAGAAAATCAGTTAAAAAGACCCGTTTTACTCTCATTTGCTCATCATTCCAATATATTTTTAACAAAAATTATCTTTTTTTAATTTGATGTTATTAGATTTGCCATACCATAGTATTTAGTAGGTTAAGTTTATGGTAGATTTGGGGCAAACAGGTGGAAGCAATTCCGCCTGTTTATTTTTTACAACACTCCACAAAAAAACCGACTGCTTTCACAATCGGTCTTTCTAATATTTAAAAAATATGCTTATTTCTCTGTAGCATATAATCTGGCTACTTCCGTCCAGTTGATTACATTAAAAAATGCTTCAATATAATCAGGTCTGCGATTTTGATAGTTTAAATAATACGCGTGTTCCCAAACATCCATTCCCAAAATTGGAAATCCGCCGCAACCTGTGTTCGGCATCAACGGATTATCTTGGTTCGGAGTAGAGCACACCTCTAATTTTCCACCTTTATGCACACAAAGCCAAGCCCAACCCGATCCAAAACGCGTTGCTCCGGCCTTGGCAAATGCTGCTTTGAATTCCTCAAAAGATTTAAAATCTCTTTCGATAGCTTCCAGTAATTCTCCTGTTGGCATGCCTCCCGCATTGGGTGCCATGATTCTCCAAAACAAATTGTGATTGTAATGTCCTCCACCGTTATTGCGAACGGCCATATTAGTCATGTCCAAATTAATCAAGATGTTCTCTATTGTTTTCCCTTCCATATCTGTACCGGCAATCGCCGCGTTCAAATTGGTCACATAAGCATTGTGATGTTTCGTATGATGAATCTCCATCGTTCTGGCATCAATATGTGGTTCTAATGCATCGTAAGCATAAGGTAATTGTGGTAATTCAAAAGCCATAATATTTTTATTTAAGTTACTATTAAATTGAATTCAAATTTATACATTTAACTTCGGAATCGGAAATACTATTTTCCAATTAACAAATAATTAAAATCAATTTTCCGATCAGGATTTATCCCGAATGTATTTCAGGAGCTGTTTCCCGCTTTTCAATACAATCTTTTCCTTGTTTGGTAAAACAAGGAAAAGGATTTCCATTACAATCGGGGCTAGAAAAAGAAGCGTACACCATGAATTTTAATCGGCAACCTACCCATTTACAAAACCAGTTACTCAAACTGATTCCGCTACAGCAAAGCAATTTCGAAGAACTGTACGCCGTTGCTTCCGATCCGTTAATTTGGGAACAACACCCTAACAGGCTTCGGTATCAGCGTGAAGTATTTCAAAATTATTTCGAAGGAGCCATGCAATCTGAAGGAGCCTTTTTAATTCGGGACACCAAAAGCAATGAAGTAGTGGGCAGCAGCCGATTTTATGATTACAACGAAAAAGAATCTTCCGTTTTAATCGGATATACTTTCATCGGTCGGAAATTTTGGGGTAACGGCTACAACAAAGCACTGAAAGAACTCATGCTCCAACATGCGTTTCAGTTTGTTGACAAGGTCTATTTTCACATTGGTGCAACCAATTACCGCTCACAAAAAGCCATCGAAAAAACAGGAGCCGTCAAAATAGACGAGTTTGAAGTCGAATATTACGGCGAAGACTCGAAACTGAATTTTATTTATATCCTAACAAAACCCTGATGCAAAAACCAGCTTTCTCCATATACGATGCTTCGGCCGGTTCGGGCAAAACCTATACCTTGGTCAAAGAATATTTAAAAATCATTCTGCTTTCTAAAAAACCCGATGCCTACCGCAACATTCTGGCCATTACCTTTACCAATAAAGCGGTACACGAAATGAAAAGCCGTGTTGTGGACAGCCTTTCCGAATTTGCCCGCGAGAATCCGTCTGACAAAGCCTTGCAACTCATGAAAGACATTCAGGCAGAAACCGGGTTGTCTTTGGCTACCATTACCGAAAAAGCAAAAAACATCATCAAAAACCTGATTCACAATTATGCCGCTTTTGACATTTCAACCATCGATAAATTTACCCATAAAGTCATTCGTGCTTTTGCTCACGATTTGAATTTACCGATTACTTTTGAGGTTTCACTCGACACCGAAAGCCTTCTAAACGAAGCCATTGATGCCCTCATAGCGCAAGCCGGAGAAGATGAAACGCTGACCAATTTACTCGTCGATTTTACAATGGAAAAAACCGATGACGATAAAAGCTGGGACGTGTCACGCGACATCATGGAAACCGGAAAACTGATTTTGAACGAAAACAATCGGGAAGAAATTGCGCACTTTAACAACAAAACCATAACCGAGTTCATCAACATTAAAAACAAACTCACCGAGCTAAGTGCCGAAATTGAAGCCGAAACCATTGCATTGGCAACCGAAGCATTGCTATTGATTGAAAATAACGGCATTGACATCAAATCCTTTTCAGGCAGTTATTTCCCCAAACACCTCATGAGTATTCAGGAAAAAAAATTCAATCCGGCTAATAAAACCTACCACGAATTTGACGATATCAAAATCAACAAAACAGCTCCGGACAGAGCAATTATAGAAACCCTTATCCCTAAACTGCTTGAAATCTTAGCTTCGATTTATAAAAAATTCGAGAAGAAAAACTTTTACGAAGCCTTTCTCAAAAATATCACGCCACTCTCGTTGCTCAATACCGTCAGCCACGAACTGGCCAAAATCCAGAAAGAACAAAATGTACTTTCGATAGCTGAGTTTAACAAAGTGATTAACGAACAAATCCAAAATCAACCGGCACCTTTTATTTATGAACGTTTGGGCGAAAAATACCGCCATTTTTTTATAGATGAATTTCAGGACACTTCTGAAATGCAGTGGCAAAACCTGATTCCGCTTATTGACAACGCCCTGGCAAGTGAAGATTTGAATGGTGAGCGGGGTTCATTGCTGATTGTGGGCGACCCGAAACAATCCATTTACCGATGGCGTGGCGGAAAAGCAGAACAATTTATCGAGTTGAGCAAAACCAAAAATCCGTTTGTCAATCCGGATAAAGCCTTGTTTTCATTGGGCACAAATTACCGCAGTTATTCCCAAATCATCGATTTTAATAATGCGCTTTTTGGCTTTTTGGCTCATGAATTTTCAAATGAAGATTACAAAGATTTATATCAAAATCACAGTTACCAGCAGCAAAATGATAAAAAAGGCGGATACGTTTCAATTTCCTTTGTACCAAAAATTGACAAAATCGCTTTGGATGACGAAGAAAGTCCGGAAAAGAACGAATTATATCTTCAATCAACGCTGCAAACCATTCAAAAAGTCAGACAACAGGGATTTCGTTTTAAAGACATTGTAGTACTGACCCGAAAAAAAGTACACGGGACCGAAATAGCCAATTACCTGACCGAAAACGGCATTCCGATATTGTCATCCGAAAGTTTATTACTCAACGCTTCTTCAGAAGTTCAAAGCATTGTGAACGTCCTGCGTTATTTGAAAAACAACAACGATTTGCAGTCAAAAGCCAGGTTTCTTTACTATTTGGCCTCGCAGCAGGACAAATGGGACATACACGATTTTATTGCCAAGGGTATGGAGCAAAATGGAGAACGAGACTTTCAGGACTGGTTACGCCACTTTGAAATCGATTTTTCCTTTGAACACATTCGAAAAAAATCATTGTATGAAGCCTGTGAAATCATCATAGCCAAAATGATTCCCACGACAAAACGAAACGCTTACGTACAGTTTTTTCTGGATATTGTTTTGGAACGCGATGTAAAAAACCAAGCCGGGATTTCGGATTTTCTGTACTATTGGGATATGAATTCCGAAAAACTGAGCATTCCTGCTCCCGAAGGTAACGACGCCGTTCGCATCATGACCATTCACAAATCAAAAGGATTAGAATTCCCGGTGGTGATTTTTCCGTTTGCCGAAGAAGACTACAGCAAAGGCCCTCGCGAAAAGATGTGGCTCAATGCCGATGAAGATGTGGTTGGTTTGCCAAAAGCTTTGGTAGACAAAAACAACAAGGTTGAAGCTTACGGAGCAGAAGCTTCTTTGGTGTACCAACAAAAAAAACAGGAAGAATTGCTCGATAACATCAATGTGTTGTATGTGGCACTCACCCGGGCGGAAGAACAATTGTATATCATTTCAGGAATGAATATCGGGAAAAACGGAAACCTTCCGAACAATATGTCGTCGTTTTTCATTCGGTATTTAGAATCGGTTGGTAATTTTAATGAAACGGTTTTGGACTATTCATTTGGCAAAGCCGAAAAAAAATCCGTAACCCGCGAGGTGCAAAACAATACGAAAACCATTCCGCAATTATCGGCTGTATTGAATCCGAAAAACATCAAAATTGCCCAAAAAGAAAGTTTGATGTGGAATACCAAACAACAAAAAGCCATCGAGTTTGGAAATGTTTTACACGAAATTTTATCCTTCGTAAATACCAAAGACAATATCGAATTGGCATTAACCAAAGCCATTGAAAACGGACTAATCATAACAATCCAAAAGACAGAAGTGGAAAAAACGATACAGGAAATCGTCAATCATCAGGATTTACAGTTGTTTTTCTCAGCTCACAATACGGTTTTAAATGAAAAGACCATTATTCAAAAAGAAGGTAATTTGGTCAAGCCCGACCGAATGGTCCTCAGCCAAAACAAAGAAATCTATCTGCTCGATTATAAAACCGGTGCACATCAGACCAAATACACCACACAATTAGAGAATTACCAAAATGCAATAGAAAAAATGGGCTTTAAAGTGACTAAAAAAGCATTGGTTTACATTGGAGAACATTTGGAAATCGTAAATTTGTAAACGCAAAAAGCAGTACAATACAAACAAAAAATAACAAAACCACAACGATCAACATGTACGGAAAAATTCAGCAGCACCTGCAAAAAGAACTGGATACCATCGAACAAAACGGTATTTTCAAAAAAGAAAGAATCATTACTTCACCACAAGGAGCGGAAATCACTGTAAACGGCGAAACGGTTCTGAACTTTTGCGCCAACAACTATCTGGGATTATCGTCGCACCCCGAAGTGATTCAGGCCGCTAAAGACACGTTGGATTCGCACGGCTTCGGAATGTCCTCGGTTCGTTTCATTTGCGGTACTCAAGATATTCACAAAACGTTAGAGAAAAAGATAGCCGATTTCTACGGCACTGAAGATACTATTTTGTATGCAGCGGCTTTTGATGCCAATGGTGGTGTCTTTGAACCTTTGTTGGGAGAAGAAGACTGCATCATTTCCGATAGTTTGAACCATGCTTCTATTATTGACGGAGTGCGTTTGTGCAAAGCTGCACGATACCGCTACGAAAATTCAAATATGGAAGACTTGGAAAACCAATTGAAAAAAGCTGTAGAAGCAGGACATCGTTTCAAATTAATCGTTACCGATGGTGTGTTCTCTATGGACGGATTGGTAGCGCCATTGAATAAAATTTGCGACTTGGCCGACAAATATGATGCATTGGTCATGGTAGATGAATGCCACGCGGCCGGTTTTATTGGTGCCACCGGAAAAGGAACTCTGGAAGCCAAAGGCGTGATGGGAAGAGTAGACATCATAACCGGAACCTTAGGAAAAGCCTTAGGTGGTGCTATGGGTGGCTATACTACTGCCAAGAAAGAAGTGATTGAAATTTTACGTCAGCGTTCACGCCCGTACTTGTTCTCCAATTCATTGGCTCCGGCTATTGTTGGAGCGTCCCTAAAAGTTTTTGAACTTTTGGAAAAAGACACTACCCTACGCGATAAACTGGAGTGGAATACCAATTATTTCAAAGCGGGCATGAAAGCAGCAGGCTTTGACATCATTGATGGTGATTCAGCCATAGTACCGGTAATGCTTTACGACGCCAAGCTGTCACAAGTCATGGCCGATGAATTATTAAAAAAAGGAATCTATGTGATTGGGTTCTTCTATCCGGTAGTTCCGAAAGACAAAGCGCGCATCAGAGTACAATTGTCTGCGGCACATACTAAAGACCATTTAGACCAAGCAATAAAAGCATTTACCGAAGTGGGAAAGATGTTAAATGTTATTAAGTAAATCATTGATTTTCAAAATTCACTCAAAAGATTACATAATTACCATATTTTAACCATAACATTTTGATATTATACTAATAGGTATTACTTTTGCTCTATTATAATTATTATAATCTAATCAAATTAAGTATGAAACATCTTAACAAATTATTCGTTGTTATGCTCATGTTGGCTGGGTTCAGCTCACAAGCTCAAGACAGCAACAATCCTTGGGCGATTTCGTTTGGGGTTAACGCAGTAGATACAAGAGTAAGTGCTGCATCAAAATTGGAGGATCAATTCTCTCAGTATTTTAATGCTAAGGATAACTGGAACATCCTTCCTTCTGTATCTTTCGTAAACGTATCTAAGTACGTTGGTAGCAATTTCTCATTCGGAGTTACCGGATCAGTTAACAAAATTACTAAATGGGTAAACCCAAGAGTAAATAACGGTCCGTACACTGTTGATAATCCTGGCGACTTGAACTATTATGCAGTTGATGGTGTAATCAACTATAGTTTGATGAGTTTGATTAAATCAAAAACTATTGATCCTTCTATCCACATTGGTGGTGGTTATACTTGGATTGGTGATGATTTACACGCAGGTACATTAAACGGTGGTCTTGGATTGACTTACTGGTTTACTGAAACTGTAGGTTTATCTGTTCGTTCTACTTACAAACATTCTTTCGAAGATGTACGTGCAGATATGCCTTCTCACATGCAACACTTTGCCGGTCTTGTTTTCAAATTCGGTGGAAAAGATACTGACGGTGACGGAATCTACGACAAAGACGACGCTTGCCCTGAAGTAGCTGGTTTGAAACAATTCAACGGATGTCCTGATACTGACGGTGACGGAATTGCTGACAAAGACGACGCTTGTCCTGAAATTGCAGGTCCTGCTGAATTCAACGGATGTCCTGATACTGACGGTGATGGTATAGCTGATAAAGATGATGCTTGTCCTGAAGTAGCCGGTTTAAAATCATTAGGCGGATGTCCTGATGCTGACGGTGATGGTATTACTGATAAAGCTGATAAATGTCCGGATGTAAAAGGTCCAAAAGAAAACGGTGGTTGTCCTTGGCCAGACAGAGATGGTGACGGAGTATTAGACAAAGATGACAAATGTCCGGATGTAAAAGGAACTGCTGCTAACAACGGTTGTCCTGAAGTATCTGACGAAGTGGTAAAAAGATTAAACGACTACGCTAAAACAATCTTGTTTAACTCAGGTAAATCAACTTTCCAACAACAAACTTACCCAGTGTTACAATCAATTGCCGGAATCTTAAAAGAATACCCTTCTGCTAAGTTCAGCATCGAAGGTCACACAGATAGCGATGGTAAAGATGCTGCTAACCAAAAATTGTCTGAGGACAGAGCTGCAGCCGTTAAAAATTACTTAATCGAAAACGGTATCGCTGCTTCAAGATTATCTTCAGTAGGTTACGGTGAGTCAAGACCAATTGACACTAACAAAACTAAAGCTGGTAAAGCAAACAACAGAAGAGTTGAAGTGAAATTAGTAAAATAATTTCTCTCAAAATATTTCTAAAAAACGCTCCGAAATTCGGGGCGTTTTTTTATTTTTATGGTATGTCAAAACCAACGTTTCTCCACCAACTGGCTCAGGAAATTTTAAAAAACCATTCCAATACCCTACTGGATTTGATTGTTGTTTTACCCAACAAAAGAGCTAAAGTATTCTTACTGGAAGAATTCAAAAATCTGGTGACCACCAACTGTTTTGCACCCGAAATCATCAGTATTGAAGAATTTGTTCAGAATATTGCAGGCATTCGCAGTATCGACAGTGTAGAGGTGCTTTTTGAATTTTACGAAGTATATCTTGCTGTAACAGAAAAAGACAATCAGGAATCTTTTGAAACATTTGCCAATTGGGCTAAAACACTATTACAGGATTTTAATGAAATTGACCGCTATTTACTCGATCCTAATCACGTTTTAAAATACCTCGAGAACATTAAAGAAATCGAACACTGGTCTGTTGACATCAATAAAAGAACCGAACTGATTGACAACTATTTGTCCTTTTGGAAAAAACTACCACATTATTATCATTCTCTCTATCAATACTTAGTTGGCAAAGGAATTGGCTATCAAGGATTAATTTACCGCGAGGCAGTAGAAAACCTCAACCATTTTTCCGAAAACAACCACAACCGATTTGTATTTGCCGGATTTAATGCGCTCAATCAGGCTGAGGAAAAAATTATTCAACACCTCTTGGCTCAGGATAGCGCAAAAATATACTGGGATATAGATGAAAGTTTACTACACGATACCTTCCACGATGCGGGACTATTTCAACGCAAATTTAAATCGGATTGGATCTATTACAAAACCAATCCTTATGAATGGATAGTTTCTGATTTTAGCGAAACCAAAAACATTGAGATTATTGCCACCTCAAAGTCAATCGGACAAGCTAAAATAGCCGGAAGCATCATTGAAAAACACGCACAGGAAAACGGTTCAAATCTACAAAACGTAGCCTTAGTACTCGGAGAAGAGAACCTGCTACTACCCGTACTGCATTCGTTGCCCGATTGTGTTGCTGCCCTCAATATCACTATGGGGTTTTCCAGCAAAAACAATCCGGCACAACTGCTCTTGGCCAAATTGTTCAAACTCCACAGCAATGCCCTGGCCCGAAGTGTTGATAATTATGTGCTCTACTACAAAGACGTGTTAGATATACTGACGCATCCGCTAATCGAAACATATGTGAAAGCGGATGAGTTAGTCTTTAAAATAAACAAAAACAACTATTCCTTTATAACCCATAAAAAACTTTACGAGCTCCACCCAAATGGCAATGAGTTGTTTCAATTATTGTTTCAAAAATGGGATGGCAGCGCCGTAAGTGTTTTAGAAAATCTGGCTCAAATTTTACTTAAAATCAAAGACAGCCTGAGCTATGAAAATGAGGAAGAAAAAATCACCAATGCTTTTGTATATTCGATATATAAAGTCATAAACAAAATGACTTCTTACTTTGATGCCCATCGCGCTATTGACGATATTAAAACACTGCACGCTATTTACAAACAAGTCATTGATGTAGCCGAAGTATCGTTTGAAGGTGAACCATTAACCGGTTTACAAATCATGGGTGTTTTGGAAAGCAGGGTACTCGATTTTGAAACGGTAATCATTACTTCGGTAAACGAAGGAAAGTTTCCGGCGGGTAAAAGCACCAATTCGTTCATTCCGTATGATGTGAAACGTGAACTGGGATTGCCTACTTACAAAGAAAAAGACGCTATCTACACCTATCACTTCTATCATTTACTGCAGCGTGCCAAAAACATCTATCTGATTTATAATGCCGACAGTGAAGGTTTTGATGCCGGAGAAAAAAGTCGCTTCATTACCCAATTAGAAGTCGAAAAAAGGCCAAACCACCACCTTACTTTTCAGTATTTTAATGCCGATGTTCCAAATGTTGCCTATGAACCTATAGCAGTTCCAAAGACGGAAAGTGCCTTAGAGCGACTGCGTGAAATAGCCGACAAAGGATTCTCTCCATCTTCGCTAACCACATACATTCGCAATCCGATACAGTTTTATTTCCAAAGAGTTTTGCGCATTTCCGAAACCGATGAGGTAGAAGAAAACATTGCTGTAAATACTCTGGGAACCATCATTCATGGTGCTTTAGAAGAGTTATACAAACCTTTCATAGGCAGAATTTTGACCGTTGAGGATCTGAAAATCTGTATGAGAAAAATTGATGCCGAAGTAGCCACCCAATTCAAAGAAGTGTACAAAGAAGGTGAAATCAAAAAAGGACGCAATCTGTTGGCCTTTGAAGTAGCCAAACGCAACGTGCTGAACTTTCTCAAACTGGAATTAGAAGCACTGGAAAAAGGAGATGAAGTACAACTGATAGCGTTAGAAGCAACTTACGAACGCGTTTTGGAAGATTCCCGTTTGCCTTTTCCTGTATTGATTAAAGGTAATGTGGACCGAATTGAACTGCGCAACGGAAAAATCAGAATCATTGATTACAAAACCGGAAAAGTAGAACAAAAAAACGTCACTTTAAAAGATTGGAACGGTTTAACCAAAGACATCAAAAACGACAAAATCATTCAGGTATTGGCTTATGTTTTCATGTATGAACTTGAGGCAAAAGGGCGCGAGATAGAGGCCGGAATCATATCGTTTAAAAATTTAAAAGCCGGTTTTCTACCGTTTCAGTTTAAATCGGAAAATGAAAAAGAAGGCATCATTTCGGGTGAAATTATGAAAGACTACTTAGAGCAAATTGTGCTGCTGCTTCAGGAGATTTTTGATACAAATGTTGCGTTTGAAGAAAAGAGCAATTAAACTTTCTTCAGAAAATCGAGGAAGACTTTGAGCAGTTCCTTTTGATTTTCGATATGGGACATGTGACCATCAGGAAAAGTGGTGAGTCCAACAGGAGTCCCTTCTATCTGGTCTATATTATCTTCATAAATTAACACTCCGTCTTTTTTACCTAAGACCAAATGCATCGGATAAGGTGCAAAATGCAGAATCACTTCGCGATCCTTGCGTATTTTCATTCCTTCTAACGCTGCTACTATGCCTTGCAAAGGAGTTTTCAGCGCTTGTGCTTTGACCCGCTCAATTTCAGCAGACAATCGCTCTCTGTTGTCTTCACTAAACAAATTAGCAATCGACATACTTACAAAACTGCTGTAATTTTGCTTAACACAGACAACAGCACGGTCTCGGTTACTTTTACGTTCATCGCTGTCAGCTCTTGAGGTTGAATTTAGCAAAAACAAACCTTTCATATGGTCAGGATACATTTCGGCAAAAGCCAAGGCTACATAGCCACCCATCGAATGACCTACCAACACCACTTTGCGGATTTTGAGGTGCATCAGCAAAGCAAACAACATGTCTGCCTGATCTTCCATAGCATGAACATACCCCAAACACTCCGTTTGTCCGTGCCCCAGTAAATCAACGGTAATTATGCGGTACTTTTTTGAGAGTTCGGGCACAAAAGCTCCCCACATGGTCTGATTTTCCAGAAATCCGTGTAAAAACATAACCGCCGTGCCTTTACCTTGGTCGGTAAATGAAACTTTCGTGTTTTTATAGATTATAGCTTTGTTCATGAAAAATTTCTCCTTAATGGTCCAAAAATAGTATTTAGCCACGAATAGAAGAACAGTTGTTGAAAAATAAAACGGCTCACTTTCGCGAGCCGTCTTGTTTGCTGTTCATCTTTTATCTCCCCTCTGATTAAGAATTCATAATCGATTCAATCTCGTCTACTTCTATCGGAATGTTACGCATTAAATTGAAGGCTTCTCCTTTTTCCTGAATAACCATATCATCTTCAATACGGATTCCGAAACCTTCGGCAGGAATATAAATACCCGGCTCTACAGTAAAGACCATGTTGGCCTGCATCGGTTCGTGCAATAAGCCGTAATCGTGCGTATCTAACCCTAAATGGTGAGAAGTGCCATGCATAAAGTATTTTTTATAGACGGGCCAATCAGGATTTTCGTTTTGCACATCGGCTTTGTCAATTAGACCAAGACCTAACAACTCTGAGGTCATTATTTTACCCACCTCAATGTGATATTGCTTCCAAAACGTACCCGGAACCAACATTTTAGTGGCTTCATTTTTAACTCTTAAAACAGCATTGTACACTTGTTTTTGTCTGTCGGTAAATCGTCCAGAAACGGGAATCATACGGGTCATATCGCTCGAATAATTGGCATATTCGGCACCAACATCCAACAAAATCAAATCACCTGCTTTGCATTGTTGATTGTTTTCAATGTAATGCAACACATTGGCATTGTTCCCCGAGGCAATAATCGGAGTATAGGCGAATCCTTTGGAGCGGTTGCGCAGGAATTCGTGTGCAAACTCAGCTTCAATTTCGTATTCTGTCACATTCGGCTTCACAAAATTCAGTACCCTACGGAATCCTTTTTCGGTGATGTCACAAGCCTTTTGAATTAAATCAAGCTCTTCACTTTCTTTGACTGAACGCAGTCTTTGCAAAATAGGGTTAGATTTTTCGACCTTATGCGCCGGATAATTTTCTTTCCACCATTTTACAAATCGGGCTTCACGGGTTTCGGTTTCTATAGTCGCGCGGTAATGTTCGTTGGTATTGATATACATCGTTTCGGCATAAGCCATTACCTCTTTCAGCGTTTTATGGAAATCCTGCAACCAAATCACCGATTTGATTCCGGATACTTCAAAGGCTCGTTCCTTGGTTAGTTTTTCTCCTTCCCAAATAGCAATGTGTTCGTTGGTTTCTTTCAGAAAAAGAATTTCTTTCAAATGTTCGTATGGCGCATCCGGAAAGAGCAATAAGATGCTTTCCTCCTGGTCTACTCCGCTCAAATAAAAAATATCCCGGTGTTGGGCAAAGGGCAACGTACTGTCGGCCGATACCGGATAAATATCATTGGAATTGAAAACAGCTACACTGTTAGGTTTCATTTGTGCCGTAAACTTTGCTCTGTTTTTAATAAACAAATTGCGGTCTATTTGATGGTATTTCATGTTGTTGAATTTGAAAATTTGTTAATTTGAAAATTACTTTACCAAAAGTAAGCATTAGTCAAAACTAAATTAGTAGCCAAATGGCATTATTTTATGGTTTTCCTGATGCGGCTCATGTGTCGGGAAGAGATACCCAAAAAAGCCGCCAAATAATGCAACGGAACTTCCTGCAGAAGTTGGGGTTCTGAGACTAATAGCTTTTTATAACGCTCTTCCGGAGTCAGGGTTAGTAAGTCTATTCGGTACTCATCAATGAGACAGATTTGTTTTTCGAGTATACCGTAATACAACTGCGAAAAGGTATTACTGTTGGCTTTAAGTTTAATGAAATGTTCTAAATCAATGACCCACAGCACGCAATCGGTTAGGGCTTTGATGCTTTTTCGGGAAGGGGTTTGGTGTAAGAAACTGTAGAGTGAGCTGGTGACCGTGTTTTTCAGGGCTATATAGGTCGTTTTTTCATCTCCTTCGACATCTACGGCGTGCTGCAAAATACCATTCTCAATGTAACAGAAATAACGACAGACTTCATCTTGTTTGACAAACATCTCGTGCTTTTTGAGATTCAGCTGGCGAAACGATTGGATGATCTCGGTTCTCTCTTTGGCAGAATCGTTGGGAGTGATTGCTGTAATAAAGTGGACAAACATTTTTGAACTATTTTGCGTAAATCAAATGTAATAAAAATACATTTTTGCCGTTAGTTGTAACGTAAATGAATTACAATCGTTTTGCATTTTTAACTTTGACCAAACTTTAAACAATGAAAAAAGCATATCTCCTTTTACTATTTGCGGCAGCCGCAATTCCGTTTTTCTCTTGCAGCGAAGAAAGCAGTAGTAAACCTATGTTGATTGTGAAATTTAAATTCGACCCGAATCAGATTCGCTTGAACAATTTGGGAGAACCATCCGTCATTCCCGATGGCAATGCCGCGCAGACCCCTGTCTTTAATACAATAGGTTCGCATTATATTGAATTAGCGCCAAATGCCAACACGCAAATTGGAACCGGAACGATTATTTATCACGGAGCCGAAACCACATTAGGTGGAGCTAACGCTATAGATTTCAGCAAAGAGAAAATTGTGGCGCAAGATGAAGTATTCATAAAAATTCCGTTAACCCAAGTAGCTAAAGGAAATTATGAATGGATTCGCGTTTCGTTGGCCTATCAGAATTACCAAATCAACATCAGAAATAACGGGGTTGATTATACAGGAACTTTAGCCAGTTTTGTCGGATTCAATACTTATCTGACTTCGTTTAACATTGGCAACAGCATCTTTCCTGTAAACGGAAACCGCGAGCAAGGGTATTGGGCTTTTGCTTTGAACAATCAGCCTTATTCTTCTTCGGGACAAGCACCAACCGGGGCTACAACCGTTCCGAATCCGTTGCATGCCACTTCGGGAATTCCGTTAAAATCGTGTGTGGTTACCGGAAAATTTGCTACTCCTTTGGCTATTACCGGCAACGAAACCAGCGATGTAACAGTGACCCTTTCCTTATCCATAAACCACAGTTTTGAGTGGCATGAGGTGAACGTCGACGGAAAATTCGAACCTTCAGCAGGAGAAAATGTTGTAGACATGGGATTGCGCGGTTTAATTCCAAGTTATGTTAAATAATTTTGTTTAGGATTTCATGATCAAAATAGTCATTTAAGTCATTGATATTCAACAACTGTTAAACCCACTTTAAATTCATTATAAATTAGAACGAAAAGGTTGTAGTTAATAGCAAATAGGTGTATTTTTGTGTGATTTTTTTAAACAAATTATACACAATTATGGCAAAATCTGCACTTTTAAAGTCATCTCTTGCAAAGAAATACTGGATGGCTCTTACAGGTTTATTTTTATGCTTGTTTTTAGCGGGTCACCTGGCAGGAAATCTTCAATTAATTTTTAGCGATGCATTGCATTTCAATCAGTATGCACTGTTTATGACCTCTAATCCGGCGGTAAAAATTCTATCTTACCTCACTTACTTCTCTATTTTATTCCATGCTGTTGATGGGTTCTTATTAACCTATCAGAACGTAAAAGCAAGACCAATTGGTTATGCTAAAAACAACCCAAGCGCAAACAGCAGTTTTTCATCCAGAAACATGGCTGTATTGGGAACCTTAATTTTGGTTTTCATTGTAACGCATATGGTAAACTTTTGGGCTGTTATGCATTTTGACAAAAACATGCCATTACAAAGCATTACCGTAGAAGTAATGGGACAAAAACAAGAATTGTATGTTACCACTAACGGCGGTTACATGCCGGTGAGTCAGGTTGCCAAAAGCTATGAAGAAGCCATGAAAACCGGTGCTCAAACCTATATTGAACACAGAACTGATTTTTACAACACACAAGCTCGTGTTAAAATTGGCGAAGGGTATAAAGATTTGCACAAAATCACCGTTGCCTTTTTCAAAGATGCTAAATTGGGCTTAATTGCGACTGTTCTTTACGTCATAGCTATGTTTGTGTTAGCCTTCCACTTGCTGCATGGATTCAGCAGCGCTTTCCAATCTCTGGGCTTAAACCATCCAAAATATACACCGGCAATCAAAGGTTTCGGGAAAGCCTTTGCCATTGTAGTTCCGCTACTGTTTGCTATCATTCCGGTTTACATTCATTTTTTCTTAAAATAATCAACATCAGTATAAATCATGAAGTTAGATTCTAAAATACCAGAAGGTCATATTTCTCAAAAATGGACCGATTATAAAAACCATTTGAAACTGGTTGCACCTAACAACCGTCCAAAAATTGACATTATTGTAGTAGGAACAGGATTGGCAGGAGCCTCTGCGGCAGCCTCTCTTGGTGAAATGGGATATAATGTAAAAGCATTTTGTTTTCAAGACTCCCCGCGTCGTGCACACTCTATTGCCGCGCAAGGGGGTATCAATGCCGCCAAAAATTACCAAAATGACGGTGACAGTATTTACCGATTATTTTACGATACCATCAAAGGTGGGGATTACCGCGCGCGTGAAGCAAACGTACACCGCTTGGCGGAAGTATCCGGAAATATTATCGACCAATGTGTAGCTCAAGGGGTTCCTTTTGCCCGTGACTACGGTGGATTATTAGACAACCGTTCGTTCGGGGGTACGCAAGTACAACGTACTTTTTATGCTGCCGGACAAACCGGACAACAATTGTTGTTAGGCGCTTACTCTGCTTTATCAAGACAAATAGGATTGGGACGTGTTCAAATGTTCAACCGTCACGAAATGTTGGATTTAGTAAAAGTGGACGGAAAAGCACGCGGTATCATTGCCCGTAACTTGGTTACCGGAGAAATCGAAAGACATTCGGCCCACGCAGTAATTATAGCATCAGGAGGATACGGAAATGTGTATTTCCTCTCTACCAATGCCATGGGAAGTAACGTTACTGCCGGATGGAAAGTACACAAACAAGGAGCGGCTTTTGCTAATCCGTGTTTTGTTCAAATTCACCCAACCTGTATTCCGGTACACGGAACCAACCAATCGAAGTTAACTTTGATGTCAGAATCATTGCGTAACTCCGGACGTATTTGGGTACCTAAGAAAAAAGAAGATGCGGAAGCGATTCGTGCCGGTAAATTAAAACCCACACAAATTGCCGAAGAAGACAGAGATTACTACTTGGAAAGACGTTACCCTGCATTTGGTAACCTGGTGCCTCGTGATGTGGCTTCAAGAGCTGCCAAAGAGCGTTGTGATGCCGGTTTCGGAATTGAAGCCAATGACACCAACGAAGGAGTATACTTAGATTTCTCTACCGAAATTCAAAACAAAGGAAAACAAGCGGCTTACGCCAAAGGAAACCACAACCCTACACCGGAAGAAATCACCGCTCTGGGAAAACAATGGTTGGAAGAAAAATACGGCAACCTGTTTACCATGTACCAAAAAATCACAGACGAGAATCCTTATGAGACTCCGATGAAAATATACCCTGCCGTTCACTACACGATGGGTGGTGTTTGGGTAGATTACAACTTACAGTCTACCATTCCGGGTTGTTTCGTTGCCGGAGAAGCCAACTTCTCTGACCACGGAGCCAACCGTTTAGGAGCCTCTGCTTTGATGCAAGGTTTGGCCGACGGTTATTTCGTATTGCCTTACACCGTTTCTGATTATTTGGCAGATGATATCCGTACCGGCAAAATCCCTACGAATACAGCCGAATTTGACGAAGCTGAAAAACGTGTGAAAGACAGCATCAACTTCTTCCTGAACAACAGCGGAACGAAATCGGTTGACCATTTCCACAAAAAATTAGGTCACATCATGTGGAATAAAGTAGGTATGGGCAGAAACGAGCAAGGCTTAAAAGAAGCTATCGCCGAAATTGCTGCCTTAAAAGACGAATTCTACAAAGATGTTTTTGTACCGGGCAGTGCGGATGAATTGAATCCGGAATTGGAAAAAGCACTTCGTGTGGCTGACTTCATCGAACTGGGTCAATTAATGGCGATGGATGCACTGCAACGTAAAGAGTCTTGTGGAGGTCACTTCCGTGAAGAATACCAAGATGCTGAAGGAGAAACGCTTCGTGATGACGAAAACTTCAAATTTGTAGGCGCTTGGGAATACAATGGGGAAGACATCAGCAAAGAGATTCTTCACAAAGAAGAATTGAAATACGAGTTTATTAAAATAGCCGCTAGAAACTATAAGTAATAGGAGATTAGGATTATGAGTACAGCAAAAAACATCAATATAACCCTTAAGATTTGGCGTCAAAAAAACGCTAAATCCAAAGGAAGCATGGAAACATACAAACTGGATAATGTTTCTACTGCTAGTTCATTTTTGGAAATGTTAGACCAATTGAACGAGCAATTAGTGAACGAAAGAAAAGAGCCTGTCGCATTTGACCACGACTGTCGTGAAGGGATTTGCGGAATGTGCTCATTATACATCAACGGTCGCGCTCACGGACCTGATACCGGAATCACTACTTGTCAGCTGCACATGCGTATGTTCAACGACGGAGATACCATTTATGTAGAGCCTTGGAGAAGCCGAGCTTTCCCGGTAATTAAAGATTTAGTGGTAGACAGAAGTGCATTCGACAGAATTCAACAAGCCGGTGGTTTCGTTTCGGTTAACACCTCCGGAAACACTATCGACGCCAATGCAACCCCTATCAACAAGCACGATGCAGACAAATCGTTTGAAGCGGCTGCTTGTATCGGTTGTGGTGCTTGTGTAGCTACGTGTAAAAATGGCTCTGCTATGTTGTTTGTAGGTGCCAAAGTATCGCAATATGCTTTGTTGCCACAAGGAAAAGTAGAAGCTACGCAACGTGTTTTAAACATGGTCCGTCAGATGGATGAAGAAGGATTCGGAAACTGTACCAATACCGGTGCCTGTGAAATTGAATGCCCGAAAGGAATTTCACTTGAAAATATTGCCCGCATGAACCGCGAGTATTTAAAAGCAAGTATCAAATAAACTGAAATCAGTTGAAATTATATCAAACGCACTCTATTTCAGAGTGCGTTTTTTTTGCTATATTTGAATATGAAAATTGCTTTAGTACAAACCTCACTTGTTTGGGAAAACCCCGTAGAAAACCGAAGCCATTTATCACAAAAAATAATGGGCTTTATGGAAGAGGTGGACTTAATCATTCTTCCGGAAATGTTTTCCTCAGGATTTACAATGGATCCGAAGGCAGTAGCCGAAACCATGCAGGGAGAAACCGTTTTATGGTTACAACATTTGGCCAAAGCCAGAAACTGTGCACTTACCGGCAGCTTAGTCATTGAAGAAAACGGTAGTTACTACAATCGATTACTTTTCGTTTTTCCGAACGGCAACATACAAACCTACGACAAAAAACACTTGTTTACCTTGGCAGGAGAGCACCAACATTACACGGCCGGGCTAAATAAACTCGTTATTGAATACAAAGGATTTCGCATTTGTCCGCTGATTTGTTATGATTTGCGGTTCCCGGTGTTTTCCCGTAATACGGAAGATTATGATGTATTGCTTTATGTGGCCAATTGGCCTAAACCTCGCATAAGCGCTTGGGATATTTTACTAAAAGCACGCGCCGTGGAAAACATGAGCTACACCATAGGTGTCAACCGAATAGGAAGCGATCACAACAAACACCAATACATTGGACATTCCCAAGTGGTTGATTTTTTAGGCAATTATCTTCTAGAGCCACAGGAAGCCGACGCTGTGTTCATAGTGGAACTCGATAAAGCAAAACTGATGGAAATGCGCAATAAACTAGGTTTTTTAAACGACAGGGATTATTTCGAAATTAGTTAGTTCCTAAATCAAACGGTTGTTCCACATCCCAATTGGCACGCACATCAATCTGTTTAGGAAAGTAAATGACTTCTTCGGATTGGCGTTTTTCCATGAAACTCCCCGGATCCCATTCCTTATTCTTATTATCGTCATAAATAATTCGCAACGTATACAGTGCCGGTTCTAAGGCATCAAAAACAATAGTCGTATTTTGTTCTGTGTACTCACTTGCTTTTACGGTTCCGTCCTTATCGGTTAATTGCACTAATATAGGGAAACGTTTTACATGCTCTAAGAGAATCCTTAAATTACCATAGTCAGAAGCATTTTTAGTGTTGATGTTGTATTTAAGTGTGTCGTTTTTGGTGTCATAAAAATCTACTAAAGCACCAGGCAGCAATGTAATTTTGTAGCGCTCTAATGGTTCTTTATTGAAATTTAAATACAGCTTTTGCTGAAAATCATCGTATTCAGTTTCAAAAGGAACAGCAAGTGAATCTTTATTGAAAATACTGATTTTCGACTTATCAAACTGAACCAAAGGCGTACTGCTGATCAAAGAAAAACGTTCTCTGAGCGGAAGATTACCGCTGAAATTAGTACTTACCGACAACGTATCAGCCTTAAGATTTTTCATTTTTACGGTAAATGATTTAATCCATTTGTCTTTTTCAGCTTCTACCGCTAGGGAATCAACCTTAAGTGGTTTGAACCAAATTTGCAGGGAATCTTTTTTAGGAAAACCGGTAACCAAGGACGGGATGATTTCGGTTCCGTTTTTTACTTTAACTTTTACTCCTTTTGGATTACCCAGATATCCCATCAACATTCGGTTGCTTGAAGCCTGAGTAGGTTTAATAGCTTCAAAAGGGAGTCGTTCTTTAAACAATTCGACTTCAAAAACGGTGTCATTCGGAATAGTGATGTACTCTTTTTGAAAACCTATTTTATCCGATTTAGGGTTGTATTTGTTATTACCGTTGTCTTTCAGGGCCACCAAAAGGTATTTTCCCGCTTTGATATTTTCCAAGGTAACAACCCTCAAACTGTCCAGCGTATTAGTAATGTATCGCGGAGTTTCCTTATAAATGGTTGAATCGTTGAACTTTTCATTCACTTCATACAACATGACTGATACGAAATTATCCGTCTTTTTCTCCAAAGCATCTTTGACCTTAACCTTCAGTGCTAACGAATCGATATAGCTTCCGGTTGAAAACACAAATTTGTACTGTGACAGCGGATTGCCTTCGTTATTGTCTTCTATGCTTTGCCCGAAATTGAAACTGTAAGTCGTATTAGGCAGTAAAGTATCTTTAAGTCTGATTGTTACAACTTTGCTCGCAGTATAAGGCAGAATTTCCGGCTGATTTTTCATGGGAGGTGAAACAATCAGCTGTTTATTGACGTTCTTTAGCTTGACATATTCATCAAAAACCAACTTGATTTCTTTACCGTTAAAATTGGTCGAAAGATTTTTGGGAAAACTGGCTTTCAAAACCGGTGCTATGGTGTCTTTTGCTCCTCCGGTAATACTGCCTCTTTTGGCACAACCTATGGTAAACAGCAACAAGAGTAAAGAAAAATATCTGAAGTCAATTTTTGGCATAAAAGCGTTTTTTCAAAGCACAAAATAACAATTATATTTAGTGTGAATGAAATCTTTTTCAGGAAAGTTAACATTTAACTGTGCGCCATAGCCATACAAACAATGCTGATTTTCGCATCCGGAATTTTGAGTAACGCCCTGCTGCAGGCTTCAAGTGTTGAACCGGTTGTAATCACATCGTCTATCAGCAAAAAATGTTTCCCGTGATGCAATTCCGAAAAATGAACATCAAAGACAGTTGAAATGACATCGGCTCTGCCCAAAAGATCTTTTTTGGTTTGCGTTTTGGTATGTAATTTTCGGTACAACAATTGGTCATTATAAGCAATGTTAAGTTGTGCCGATAGGGCTTTCCCAAATCCTTCAACCTGATTGTATCCACGCTCCCGCAACCGTTTCTTGTGGAGCGGCACCGGTATAATGTAATCAATATTTTTAATGGATTCCAACCCCTTTAATTCTGACGCGTACCAATTCCCGACGGTTTCACTGACGGCCTCTTGACCTTTGTATTTCAATTGGTGAATCATTTCCTGAACTATTCCTTTTTTATGAAAATAAAATAAAGCTGCGCCGAACTCCAGCGGAATCCTGCCATAGAACTTCTGCATCACTTCATTCTGCTTTATCAAATGATGATTTGTCAGCGGAATTTCATGCCTGCAAACCGTACAAAGCACCTTTTCATCAGCCAGTAAAAATGCCTGACAACCGCTACATGCCCTTGGAAAAAACAAATTCAGAAGATGATTCCACATAAAAAAGTTATTTTTCTTACATAAAATTATAAAAATTTTAAATGCCAAGCGCTTTTTAATCATTTATTTAAAATCCGTTTTTATATTTTTGCATCATTATGGCAAAACAAGAAGATATATTTAAGAATGTCGTTTCGCATGCAAAAGAATACGGATTTATTTTTCCGTCGAGCGAAATATATGATGGGTTGAGCGCGGTGTATGATTACGCGCAAAACGGAGTAGAATTAAAGAAAAACATTAGAGAGTACTGGTGGAAAGCCATGGTGCAGATGCATGAAAATATTGTCGGCCTTGATGCTGCAATTTTGATGCACCCAACTACCTGGAAGGCTTCGGGTCACGTGGATGCGTTTAACGATCCGCTGATTGACAACAAAGACTCTAAAAAAAGATACCGCGCCGACGTGTTGATTGAGGATTATGCCGAAAAATTAAACCTTAAGGCCAAAAAAGAAATCGAAAAAGCACGTGAACGATTTGGAGCTGCCTTTGACGAAGAGCAATACAAGACTACCAATCCGCGTGTGATGGAATATCTGGCTAAAGAGCGTGAAATTCTCGAAAGAATGGGTCGTTCTTTGGGCAACGGTGATTTAGAAGATGTCAAAAAACTAATCGACGAATTAGAAATTGCCGATCCGGAAACCGGCTCACGTAACTGGACCGATGTGAAGCAGTTCAACCTAATGTTCGGAACCAAATTGGGAGCCTCAGCTGAAAACGCGATGGATTTATACTTGCGTCCGGAAACGGCACAAGGAATATTCGTAAACTTCTTAAACGTACAAAAAACAGGCAGAATGAAAATTCCGTTTGGTATTGCCCAAACCGGAAAAGCCTTTAGAAACGAAATTGTGGCCCGTCAGTTCATCTTCCGTATGCGTGAATTTGAACAAATGGAAATGCAATTTTTTGTGAAACCGGGAGAAGAAATGAAGTGGTACGAGTATTGGAAACAAACCCGTTTGAACTGGCATTTGTCTCTTGGTTTAGGCAAAGAAAACTACCGTTTCCACGACCACGAAAAACTGGCGCATTATGCCAACGCCGCAGCTGATATTGAGTTTAATTTCCCCTTTGGTTTCAAAGAATTAGAAGGAATACACTCGAGAACCGACTTCGATTTAAAAGCCCATGAACAATATTCGGGTAAAAAACTGCAATATTTTGATAACGAAACCAATTCGAACTACGTACCTTATGTGGTGGAGACTTCCGTTGGATTGGACAGAATGTTCTTGGCAGTTTTTGCTACCGCTTTAAAAGAAGAAACTTTAGAAGACGGTTCAACCCGAACCGTTTTGCGTTTGCCAAGTGTATTGGCACCAACCAAAGCTGCTGTTTTACCGTTGGTAAAAAAAGACGGCCTACCGGAGATTTCGAAAAAAATCATAGAAGATTTAAAATGGGATTTCAACGTAGCCTACGATGAAAAAGATGCGGTGGGACGTCGTTACCGCAGACAGGACGCACTGGGAACACCTTTCTGTATAACGGTAGATCATCAAACTTTAGAAGACGAGACCGTAACCATTCGCCATCGTGACACCATGGCTCAAGACCGCGTAAAGATTTCCGAATTAAAAACCATAATCGGAAATGAAGTAGCCATGCGAAATTGGTTGATGAAAATCTAAAAAAAAAATACCATAAGATAAAAACCCAAATTCTGTAGAGAATTTGGGTTTTTTGTTTTTGTAAGTATTTATCCGAGCTAAAATGCAGATATTAACAGGATTAGCGTTTCTGTCAACAATTTTAAACATTTTAAGCCCAAAAATCTACTTTCGTTATAACGAAAATCGAGACGTTTAATCGTTTTTATTTTCGTGCGAAATTATTAATTGTAATCTTCGCGATGCAAAAATAGTTTTCCCCAAAACTACCAAAAATTTGACTGATGATGCTTTCCCTAAATCAACGGAAAAGCGTTCATGAGCCACACCTTTATCATCATTGATGACAACCAAGACGATGTCACGAAAACTTTGGCTATTGCTGAGCGTTTTCGCAATTTGTCTTACGTGGCTACTGCAAACAGCTATGACGAAGGGGTAAACTTAATTCTCGAACACCAACCTCATTTGGTTTTTCTTGAAATAGACCCAACTGATAAAAAAAGCAACCTTTCCTTATCGCTAATCAACGAATTGTATCGTTATTTGAGTGTGGTTCCGAAAATTATTGTAACTACTTCAAAAAAAGAATTGGCTTATGAAGCGCTGAAATACGAAGTCATCGATTATTTACTCAAACCCTTAGACATCAATGATTTCAGAAAAGCTATACTAAAATTTGATCGGGCCATAAAATCAGATTTGCCGCATTCAGAAGTAAAAAACCCGGCGGCCACTTTTGAAGTTTTAGACGAAACCGTTGCAGAACAACTTGAACAAGAGACCGAAAATGAAGTAACTGTAAGATCCGACTCGCCCAATGAAGGTCCTTCAGTGATTCAAAAGCAGCAATCGCTCATTATTTGTATTAAATCTTATGGCGATTACCGTTATATTGATTCTAACGACATTCTTTATTTTGAAGCCGACAACAACTCTACCGACATTCATCTCAACAACGGAGAAATGATTACGGCATTCAAAACACTGAAACATTTTGAAACCGTACTGCCCCAATCCCAATTCCTCCGCATTCACAACAGTTATATCATTAATGTTGACCAGGTTTCTCGCATTCATACAGGAAACACTGTATGTTATATCAAGAATTCCACCACCAAACTGCCGTTCTCAAAATCATATAAAGACAACGTAGACTTAATCATCAACCGCATTGCCGGGGGTAATTATTTGGAAATATAGACGAAAAATAATACATTTACCAAAACTTTTGTATGAAAGTAGAGGTGTTTATAGTTGATGATCATCCGCCAATTATTGAGGGATATAAGTCGATATTGGCTCATAATCCTTATGGGTACATTGTTAATACTCAGGAAAAGTATAATTGTGAGGATGCTTACCATTTCATCACCAATACTGATAAAAGATTTGATTTGGTCTTTTTAGACATGACTTTACCACCTTATCCCGAAAAAGGTATTTTTTCAGGCCAAGATTTGGTAAAAGTAATCAGGCAATACATGCCCGGTACTAAAATTGCAATACTGACCTCGCACACCGAAGCAATTGTACTCCAGGACATCATTAAGGAGCAATATCCTAATGGACTGTTAGTAAAAAGCGACATTACCTCGAATGATTTTCTGGAAGCTTTTGATAAAATTATCAGAGGTGAAATTGTTTACAGCCAAACGGCTAAATTTTTTAAAGACAACTTAAAAACAACCATAAAACCTTTGGACAGCTACAACAGAAGAATAATTCTTTTACTGTCAAAAGGTACCAAAACAAAAACCATTCAAGAAACGCTGCACCTATCTAAAAGCGCTATAGATAAAAGAAAAGTAGCGATAAAAGAGTTTTTGGGAATTGAAAAAGGTAATGATGAAGACATTCTGAGAGAGGCCAGAAAACAAGGCCTTATCTAGAACAGAAACTATAATTGACTATACAATTCCATTTAAAAAATCCATCCCTGTAGAATCTTAACAAAATGTACACTTTTTGTGTACCTGCAGATTTTCTTATCCTGTCTACTTTTACACCAGATACATTTATTTGTTAGCTAGGTATTTTTTTGAGACTTACCTGCTCATTTGATATTGCGGCCTTTTCATTGAGTGGTATTTTTGAAACGGTAAAATGCAATAGAAATTTCTCTGTTTAGATTTCGATTTGTTAATAAACAGAGTATCATCAACAAATCAAAAAAATTAGCCCTGTTTTTGTTCTAACCGACAAATTCAGGGTTTTTTAATTACATATGCCTATGAAGAAAATAATCGCAACTCTTGGAATTTCATTATTATCGCTCCTTTCATCAAACGCACAAAAGAAGGCTAATCCAGAACCCGACAACAAGGAAACAGTATTTGTGGTCATAAGATCACGAGAAGAATCAATAAAGTACACGTTTACATCTATCCGGGATTTTGAAGAGAATACGGGTAAAATTTTTGATGAAATAACACCCTACAGCTCAAAAAAATCAGAAAATAGCTGTAATATAGTGGTTGAAATTTCTTTGTCTGCTAAAAAAGGTGAAACGTCAAAAAACATCGCAGCATCGATTACAACGAATGATGAACAGATCAAAGTAGAAATAAAAAAAATATACGAAAATTTATTATTGGCCATTAAATGATGAAAATAAAAATAGTCTTAGTCTGTTTCACTTTACTGATGTCACTTTACAGTTGTAATAAAAAAATTGATAGTGGAGATGATAATGTTGTCAATGACACAGTCACTAAATATATCGATTTAGCTCTAAATGACACTATTGAATTTAACAAAAGAATAAAATACAATGACAAAGCCTATTCTTTGATTGATTTGGATAAAAATGATACTACAGCAAGAAGACAAATGAATCAAATATGTTATGCATATTGCCTCTTCAATAAAAATGAAAAACTCAAATTAGCAGCTGAAAAATTAAAATCATCTTCTATAAAATATGGCGATACTGAAAGTCTTGCTGATGCCTACAGAAATTTGGGTCTATACTACATGTCAACATCTAATAACGAAAAAGCAATTGACTACTTTTTTAAAGCAAAAAAAATATTCCTGTCGATTAATAAAATAGATAAAGTCCTTAAAACAATGGGGAATATTTCAATTACACAATCCTATGCTTGCGATTTTTTGGGCAGTAATAAAACAGCTATTGAAATGTTATCACTTGCAAAAGAAACAAATGCTAAAATCCATGAGTTTTTTTGCTATGTTAAAATTGGCAATAATTTAAGTCTTCTAAATGATAATTTCGAAGCGATTAAATATTTTCAAAAAGCTGAAAAACTCGAATGCTCAACTTCAAAAAAGTACTCTCTTAATAATGATATAGCTTCATCTCTAATTAACATGAAAAAATACAATGAAGCAATGACATATATAAAAAAAAACTTAGATGATAAAAAAATATCATATATCAATCCAACCAACTATTCTCTTTCACTTTCTTTATACAGCTACATTCAATTAAAAAAAAACAACTTTACAAATCTCAAAAAAAAACTGGATACAGCTGAAAAACTATTTCTTCATTTTAACAGTGGCTTTGGAAGAAACTATAATCAGTCTTACTTATCAATGTATTACGAAAAAATAAATGACTCTATAAAGGCTATCGAACATGCTAAAAAAGCTGTAGCCATATCAAAAAGTTACAAAAATCCAACAGACGTTTTGTTGTGTATGCAACAACTCATAAAAGTAGATAAAAAAAACGCTTCTGCAAATGCTATTGAGTATATCAGAATAAATGATAGTTTGCAAATAGCAGAAAGAAAATTTCGCGACAAATTTGCAAGAATTGCTTATGAAACTGATGAAATTATTCAACAGAAAAACAAAGCTATTCGGCAAAAATGGAACATTGCAGGTTTGGCATCACTTTTAATTCTGATTGGAGTGCTGTTTTTTATCATAAACTATCTACAAACTAAACAAAAAAGAATGTTGTTGCTGCAGGACCAACAGAAGGCCAATGAACAAATTTATGATTTGATGTTGAATCAAAAAGAAAAAGAAGACGAAGTCCGTGAACAGGAAAAAAAACGCATTGCATTAGAATTACACGACGGTATCATGAACAAACTGGCAAGCACACGGATGAATTTATCAGTACTGTCTCACAAATCAGACCAAGAAACGATAGATAGATGTATTAATTATGTCCATGAGATTTACAAAGTTGAACAAGAAATTCGTTCAGTTTCACACGAACTCCATAAGGAAGTACTCCATAAGGAAGACAGTTTCATAAAACTTTTAGAAGATTTAATAAAAGAACAAAAGGTCAACAAAACAAACTATGAATTGGAATTGGATTCCGAAATCAACTGGAACAATATTTCCAGCAAAGTCAAAATGAACCTTTACCGTATAATTCAAGAGGCCTGCAACAACATCAATAAACATGCACAAGCCAATCGGGCAACAATAACCTTCACTATTGATGAACCAAACATATACCTCTCCATAACAGATGATGGAATAGGCTTAGGAAACAAAAGAACTCCAAAAGGAATCGGAATTCAAAACATGAAACTGAGAGTAAAATCGCTGAGAGGCAAAATTAATTTCAGCTCAGGGAATTACTCGGGTACCACAATCAATATTTCCGTCCCACTAAGAAAAAAAATTAAATCGATAATGGTTGTAGGGAAAAATAATACCAAGAGATCCACCTAAATGATGACAAGACATTTTGTCTTGTCCTAAATATTGCAAAGGCATAGATAAGCATACCAAAGGCATAGATAGTGTATGAGGAATGCATGAAAACATACTTTGAATAAAATTGGCATTTTCATCAACTCATAGTTTTATAACCTATAAAAACTACAACCAAAATCTTATCGTAAATAAGCTTATTCAAAATATCTCATAGACATTCGTGATTCTGTTATCAAGAATCAGCTCCAGTATAAAAAGGATTATATGCTAAGATTGAGAATATCAGACCCTTCTTCACTTTACTATTGTGCACCCCACTTGTGCATTTCCCTTTCTGAATACCGGAAAACTATTTTAAAAAACTCTTAAGAACCATTTTTTGTTGAAAAAACTCAAAAACCAAAAAACCATTCCCTCGTATTTGACACTCATTCACTATCAAACGACACCATTCTACCATAAACACCTCTAAATATAGGGCTTCCGAGAGACATCCTTTCTAGTTTTACATCGTGAAAGTGCAACAGCCTCAAATCAAACTGACTGCACACACCACAAAAACGAAACAAAACATTAACAATAAAAAGTCTCAAATTATGAAAAAATTAGCAACAACTTTCGGCTTATTAGCACTAATGCTTATAGTTACATCATTTACGACTCCAAGTGAGATTGGAGGTCAAGTAACTCCAAGACCTGTAACAAATGAGATTGGAGGTCAAGTAACTCCAAGGCCAGTGGCATTTGAAATTGGAGGTCAAGTAACTCCAAGACCTGTAACAAATGAGATTGGAGGTCAAGTAACTCCAAGACCTGTAACAAATGAGATTGGAGGTCAAGTAACTCCAAGACCAATATAATTAAGAATCTTAAAAATACAAAAAAAGACTTTCAGTTAGCTGAAAGTCTTTTTTTTATTGATATTGTATTACTTTTAGTATTTTAGCAACTCAAATTTACATCTTGAGAAAAAAAGTAATCATATTAATTCCTTTCTTTTTATTTTTCTACAATTGCAATAAAAGCAATAAGGAAAATACTTCTCTAAAACCGACTAAAGACAGCTTATCTATTTACCTATCTTCCCAACAAAACATTAAAATATCATTACAGGATAAATTAAAAAACAACCGAAAGGCTTTTTTAATTTTAAAGTTACAAGGAAACAATTTAAAAAACAGGGTTGATTTATTGAAAGTTGCTAAGAACTTTAAATTGTTAAATCAAAACACCGAGTTCTTAAAATCAATTAATTATTTGATAGAAATATCATTATTGGCTAAAGACACTTCCTCTATTGCAAAATCATATAATGCTTTAGCTAACCATTATATAGATACTGGTAAAATTGATAGCTCATACGTTTATTTTGTTAAAGCAGAAAAATTCTTCTTCAAAACAAAGGATAGTTTGAATCTTGGTAAAAATTATTTAGAAAAAGCTTATGTTCAAGTTAATATTGGTGATTTTTCAGGTTGTGAACAATCATCAAGTTTATCATTAAGATACTTGTCAAAATTTAAAGACTATTCAAAAGAATATTTTGCTTATAATTTCATAGCGATAAGTTCAAACGAACTTAAAAATTATTCCAATGCGATAATATACCACAAAAAAGCACTTAACGTCGCATCAACAAAAAATTTAAACAGCGTAAACCATTATAAATCAGTCACATTAAACAATTTAGGAGTTGTTTATCAAAATTTAAACAATCATAAAGAAGCAATACTCAACTTTAATTTAGCTTTAAAGGATGAGAATTTATTCATTGATAACCCAGAATTATACACAAAACTATATGATAATTTAGCATATTCAATGTTTAAATTAAATAGAAAATCAGAAGCATATAAATTATTCATCAAAACCTATAAAATAGCTGATAGTCTGAATCTCTCAACTGGTGTAATAAATAAAATACATCTTTCAGAATATTTTTCTCAAAACAAAGATACAATAAAAGCTATTTTCTACTCTAAAAATGCTTTACAACAAGCGAAAAAATTAAACTCTTCAGGAGATGTTTTAGCTGCACTTAAACAACTTTCATTAATCGATAAAAAAAAGTCATCTCTTTATTATAGTGATTACATTAAACTCAACGATAGTATTCAACAAGCCGAAAGAATTACAAAAGAAAAATTCGCCCGTATAGCATATGAAACCGACGAAATCATTCAGGAAAAATCGAACTTAGAAGAAAAAAACAGAAACCTCCTGTATATTTTTGTAGTTTCGTTTATAGTTGTAGTTTTATTGTTTGTGGTAAGAGCTCAACGCGCACGAACTAGAGAGTTGTTGTACAAACAAGCCCAGCAGAAAGCCAATGAAGACATTTACAACCTCATGATGTCACAGCAGGCCATCATAGACGAAAGCCGCAATAAAGAAAAGAAAAGACTCGCACAAGATTTGCACGATGGCGTGCTCGGAAGAATGTTTGGTCTACGTTTGAATCTCGACAGCCTTAACCACAACAATGACGAAGAATCCATCAAAAGAAGATTTGAACTCCTCAATGAACTGAAAACTATTGAGCAGGATATTCGTGAAATTTCACATGATTTGAACAGAGAAAAGCAAGTATTAATTAATAACTTTGTCTCTATCGTTCACAATTTACTCGAAGAACAAAAATCATCTCACGACGCCAATCTGATTTATACTATAGACACCAGTGTTGACTGGGATAAGGTGAGTAACAATATCAAGATTAATATGTACCGCATACTGCAAGAAGGACTGCAAAACATAAACAAATACGCCAATGCTAAAACTATAACCGTTGAAGTAAAAGGCGATAAAGAAAATGTATATTTGAAAATTCAAGACGATGGTGTCGGATTTGATGTCAACCGAAAAAGCAAAGGTATCGGTATGCAAAACATGATATCGAGAACCAATGACTGTCAGGGAATTATAGACATCACCTCTAAAAAAGATCACGGAACAAAAATAGTCATTACCTTACCTATAGAAACAAAACAACAACTAATTACAGAAGAAACATGACAAGCCCAATCAATATTTTAATAGTAGATGATCATCCGTTCATCATAGAGGCCTACAAAAATGCCATCAACAAATACAGCCAACAAGGATATGAATTTATCATAACACAAGCCAACAACTGCAAAAGCGGCTATGAAAACATCGTAGACTCATCCAAAGCATTCGACATTGCCTTCTTTGACATCAGCATGCCAGAGTATGCCGAAAAAGGCATCTATTCCGGAGAGGATCTTGCCATGCTTATCAAAACAGAAATGCCCAATTGCAAAGTAATTCTGCTAACCATGCACACTGAATTACTTAAAATAAACAACATCATCAAAACCATTAATCCCAGCGGATTAATCATCAAAAACGACTTAACCTTTGACGAATTACTCTTCGCTTTTGACAAAATCATTAAAAACGAAAGCTATTACAGTCAAACGGTTATCAAATTGGTAGGACAAGCCCAATACAACAATATTGAGTTAGATGTTTTTGACAAACAAATTTTATTTCATCTGTCAAAAGGGGTAAAAACAAAAGACTTACCTCAGTACATTCCACTTTCTTTAAGCGCCGTTGAAAAAAGAAAACTCAACATCAGAGAAATATTGGAAGTAAAAGGCGGAAACGACATTGATTTAATCAATGAAGCCAAAAATAAAGGTGTCATTTAACGATTTTACGGGAAACCGTAACGAAATATGCGGGAAACCGTAATTACCTCCTTGTCTACAATGATTAACTTAGCAGAATGATTTCAGGGTTAGTATTTGTAGATTCTAAAAGAGGTAGTATATCTTAAAACTACAGCTTAATTTACAAGACTTAGGGGGAAAAGCGATACTTCGGTATCGCTTTTTTAAACCTCCATAGCATCCCAGCCTCGGGCTTTCAAGGGAATTTTGGTGTTAGCCCTTGTAATCAAATGAATCCCCTCACTTTCCTGAGTTAAATGGCCAATTACCGTAAAGTTCGGATTGCCCTTTATTTTATCGTAATCTTCTAAAGCAATGGTAAACAGCAATTCATAATCTTCTCCTCCATTGATGGCTACTGTGGTCGAATCGATGTTGAATTCTTCACAAACACTTATAAATTCAGGGTCTACCGGAATTTTTTCTTCATACAAATTGCATCCTACTTTGCTTTGTTTGCAAATGTGAATGACTTCTGAAGACAATCCATCCGAAATATCAATCATAGCGGTTGGTTTTACTTCCAGTTTTTCCAATAAAATTTTAATATCATGTCGGGCTTCCGGTTTTAATTGACGCTCAATTATATATGTATAAGCATCCAAGTCAGGCTGATTATTCGGATTTACCTGAAACACTTGCTTTTCACGCTCTAAAACCTGCAATCCCATATAAGCCGAACCCAAATCTCCGGTTACTACCAATAAATCGCCTTTGTTTGCTCCGTCACGGTACACAAGTTCCTCTGCAGTGGCTTCTCCAATGGCAGTTATGGATATAATCAATCCTTTCTGCGAAGAAGTAGTGTCACCGCCAACAACATCAACATTGTAAACCTTAGCAGCCAAAGCAATTCCCTCGAACAACTCTTCCAAAGCTTCCAAAGGGAAACGATTGGAAACTGCCACAGAAACGGTGATTTGTGTCGGTTTTGCATTCATGGCACAGATATCGGAAATATTGACCACAACCGCCTTATAACCCAAATGTTTCAGGGGCATATAGGACAAGTCGAAATGCACTCCCTCTATCAGCAAATCAGTAGAAATCACTGCTTTTTTATCTTTAAAATCAAGCACAGCAGCATCATCTCCTATACTTTTTATCGTCGAAGGCTGTTTGATATCAAAATTCTTGGTCAAATGAGTAATCAAGCCAAATTCGCCCAATTGTGAAAGGGAAGTACGCTGCGGAGTTTTATCTTCTAACATCTTTATGTGGTTCTAAAAGGCAAAGATACTAAGGTTCTAAGGTTTATCCCAATAAAAAAACCCGACACTTTTGCGCCGGGTTTCAATATCTCAATACTTGAATCTTAGTCCTTTTTAATCATTCAACTTCAATACCGCCATAAAAGCTTCTTGCGGGATCTCTACGTTTCCTACCTGACGCATTCTCTTTTTTCCTTTTTTCTGTTTTTCCAAGAGTTTACGCTTACGCGAAATATCTCCACCGTAACACTTGGCCGTAACGTCTTTACGCAGGGCTTTGATGGTTTCACGTGCGATAATTTTAGCTCCGATAGCAGCCTGAATAGGAATATCAAACTGTTGTCTCGGGATTAATTCACGTAGTTTTTCACACATCTTTTTACCAATGTTGTACGCATTGTCTTCGTGTATCAAAGCGGACAAAGCATCTACTGAATTTCCGTTCAATAATACGTCTAATTTCACCAATTTTGACGCTCTCATACCTATCGGAGAGTAATCAAACGAAGCATAACCTTTGGAAACCGTTTTCAATCGGTCGTAAAAATCAAATACAATTTCCGCCAACGGCATGTCGAAGTTCAACTCTACTCTCTCCGTAGTCAAATACGTTTGATTCGTTATGATACCGCGTTTTTCAATACACAAACTCATTACATTACCCACAAAATCCGATTTGGTAATAATTGTAGCCTTGATAAATGGCTCCTCTACGCGGTCTAACTTAGACGGTTCCGGCAAATCCGACGGATTATTCACTACAATCGGAGTATCCGGTTCTTTTTTGGTATACGCCAAATACGATACGTTCGGAACCGTGGTAATCACAGTCATATCAAACTCACGCTCCAAACGCTCCTGAATGATCTCCAAGTGTAACATCCCCAGGAATCCGCATCGAAAACCAAATCCTAATGCTGCCGAACTCTCCGGTGCAAACACCAATGAAGCGTCGTTCAATTGCAACTTCTCCATCGAAGCGCGTAAATCTTCATAATCTTCTGTATCTACCGGGTAAATTCCGGCAAATACCATCGGTTTTACATCTTCAAAACCTACAATCATATTTGTCGTTGGAGTTTTAGCATCGGTAATCGTATCTCCAACCTTTACTTCCTTAGCTTCTTTAATCCCCGAAATCAAATACCCAACATCTCCGGTTGAAATCACATCTTTCGGCACTTGGTTCAATTTTAATGTCCCAACTTCATCAGCAAAATATTCATTGCCTGTAGCCATGAACTTGATTTTCTGACCTTTGCGAATTTCGCCGTTTTTCACACGGAAAATAACTTCAATTCCACGAAACGGATTGTACACACTGTCAAAAATCAACGCCTGCAAAGGTTCTTCTTTGCTGCCTTTAGGCGCCGGAATCTTTTCGATTATAGCCGCTAGAATATTTTCTACTCCAAACCCGGTTTTCCCCGAAGCGTGGATGATGTCTTCTAACTTACATCCTAACAAATCAATAATATCATCACTCACTTCTTCCGGGTTCGCACTAGGCAAATCCACTTTGTTCAACACCGGAATAATTTCCAAATCGTTTTCCAAAGCCAAATAGAGGTTTGAAATCGTCTGTGCCTGAATACTCTGCGCAGCATCCACAATCAACAACGCCCCTTCACAAGCCGCAATCGAACGGGAAACTTCGTACGAAAAATCCACGTGTCCCGGAGTGTCAATCAGGTTCAGGATGTAATCTTCGCCTTTGTATTTGTACTCCATTTGAATGGCGTGGCTCTTAATGGTAATCCCGCGCTCACGCTCCAAATCCATGTTATCCAACAATTGCGCTTTCTCTTCACGAGCGGTAACGGTTTGCGTAGCACCAAGTAATCTATCGGCCAACGTACTTTTTCCGTGGTCAATGTGGGCAATAATGCAAAAATTTCTAATATTCTTCATCTTCTATAAAAATCAATCTTTGGGGCGTGTCCCGCCAAGGCGGGCCAGGCTGTCCGCAGTACACGGTACTTGCTCCCATCCTTCACGCATTTAATCCGCAAATATAGGCTAAATTCATCAGTTTCAAAGCCGAAAAGCAGTCTTTGCTCGGATAGCTTTCAACTTTTCTTTTAAAAATCGTATTTTTGCGCAAAAATCAACATTATGCCCAAAATCGGCAACATCCAATTACCTGATTTTCCACTACTTCTGGCACCCATGGAAGACGTGAGCGACCCTCCATTCCGTCGTTTGTGCAAACTCCACGGTGCCGACTTAATGTACTCAGAGTTCATCTCTTCGGAAGGACTGATTCGCGACGCCATCAAAAGCCGCCAAAAACTCGACATCTTTGATTATGAGCGACCGGTTGGTATCCAAATTTTCGGCGGCGATGAAGAAGCAATGGAAATGTCAGCCAAAATTGTCGATACAGTACAACCCGATTTAGTAGACATCAATTTTGGCTGTCCGGTAAAAAAAGTGGTGTGCAAAGGAGCCGGGGCCGGCGTGTTAAAAGATGTCGATTTGATGGTGCGCTTAACCAAAGCCGTCATCAAAGGAACCAATTTGCCGGTAACCGTAAAAACCCGTTTAGGTTGGGACGAAAATTCCATCAACATTGATGAGGTAGCCGAAAGACTTCAGGATGTTGGGGTACAAGCTTTAACTATTCACGCTCGCACCCGAGCACAAATGTACAAAGGCCACTCCGATTGGTCACACATCGCCCGGGTGAAAAACAACCCCCGAATTGCGATGCCCATTTTTGGAAACGGCGATATCGATTCGCCCGAAAAAGCATTAGAATATAAAAACAAATACGGCATTGATGGTATTATGATTGGTCGCGCCGCCATTGGCTACCCGTGGATTTTTAACGAAATCAAACATTACTTCAACACCGGAGAACATTTGCCTCAGCCCAGCATGAAAGACCGCATTGAAGCTGCCCGCAATCATTTGATTTGGTCAATGGAATGGAAGGGAGAACGGGTGGGCATAGTAGAAATGCGTCGTCACTACACCAATTATTTCAAAGGCATTCACGGCTTTAAAGACTTTAAGCAACGTTTGGTAACTACCGATGATCACAACGCTTTATTGCAGATTTTTGAGGAAATTCGGGATGCTTACGCTAATTATCAATTTGTTTAATCCAATAATTTTTTACTCACACGGCTGCTGGCAATCCAACTGGAAATTATTCCCAACAGGACAATGGTAGCCAATACAATCAGGACATTCTGAATGCTGAAAACTACCGGATAGGCTAACGTATCGGTAATCATAACTAATTTAAACTGTTGTTGAATCACAACTATGATTATCCCCAAGAGCAGCCCCGCAATTCCGCCCAAAACACTCAACAAACTACCCTGAAGCAGGAAAATTTTCTTTAAATCCTTGATTTCGGAACCCAAATTAAAAAGGGTTTTCAGGTTGCTTTTTTTATCTAAAATCATCATGATTAAAGCCCCGATTAAATTGAAAAGAGCGATAACAATCACCAAAGTAAAAATCAAATACACGGCTATATTTTCGGTATTGAGCATTTTGTATAGCGTCGCGTTTTGCTGTGCCCTGTTCTTGATGGTAACTTTGTTATTAAAAACAGTATTCAGCTTTTCAACAATCACAGTCTCATCAGCATTGGGCTTCTCTTTGATTTCTAAACCGGAAATTTGGTTGGGTTTCAACTCCAATAATTCCCGTGCCAAAGCCAAATCGCAAAAGACATACTTGCCGTCTAAGTCTTCACTAATGGCATAAATCCCTACCGGAATCAGATTGGTTTTGATGAACGCTTCTTCTTCACTTTGGATAACACCCTTGCCTTTTCGGGGCACATATACTTCAAACGGATTATTGAAATCAAACAATCCGAGTGATAGTTTATCGCTGATGCCGTAACCTACCACCACCTGATAAGTCTCCGGCTTCAACCATTGTCCGTTAAAAATATTATTTTTAGCAAGAATATTGGTTCGGGTAAAATTAGCGTCAACTCCTTTTAAGTAGGTCACCATTTCCTTTCCTTTAAAAAAGAAAAGCACCCGTTCTTCGGCTACTTTACTGTATGAAGCTATCCCTTCAATCGACGCAATTTCTTTTTCCTGTTGTGGTGTAATAAAAAAATATTTTCCGGCAGAGGGATTGACTTTTAAATCCGGATCAAAGTCGTTAGAGAATGACAAACTAAAATCACGCAAACCGCTAAACACCGAAAGCACTACAAATAAAGCCATGGCGCCCACAATTATACCCACCGCAGCAATACCTGTTATAATATTAATAGCATTGTTGTTGCTTTTACTAAAGAGGTAGCGTTTGGCTATGTAAAGCGGAAAATTCAATTTAAAATTTCTTGCGTTTATCTAAAAGGTCGCGGTTTTCAATAGGATTTTCTTTTCCGGCCAAAGCATTGTCTATTTTTTCAATATAATCCAATGAATCATCGATATAGAATGCCAAGTTAGGCACTTTGCGCAATTGCAGTTTTACTCTTTGTGCCAAGTCATGCTTAATAAGAGGCGCATTGGTTTTCACTGCTTCAAGCAATTCAGCCGCTTTGTCTTGTGGAAAAACACTCAAATATACTTTGGCAATCGATAAATCAGTAGTTACACTTACTTTAGAAACCGAAATCACCAAATTAGTAATTCCGTTTTTACGGACTTCTCCCTGAAGGATATCCACCAAATCCTTTTGCAATACACTGCCTATTTTTTTCTGTCTGTTCGTTTCCATGGCGCAAAAATACGCTTTTTTAAATCACTGAGCAACCAGACTGCTAAGTGGTTATGTTTTGAAAAGCACAGTGTTGGTTTTTTAATTAACTTAGCGCTCCGAAATTGAGTCATCCAGCATTATTAAAATGAGAAAAATAGAACACATAGGTATAGCGGTAGCTAATTTAGAGACTTCCAATTTGCTTTTCGAAAAACTCTTCGGCAATCCGCCTTACAAGCAGGAAGAAGTAGCCAGTGAGGGCGTGAAAACTTCTTTCTTTATGAACGGTCCTAATAAAATAGAGCTGTTGGAAGCTACCCATCCGGAGAGTCCGATTGCTAAGTTTTTGGAAAAGAAGGGAGAGGGAATTCATCATATCGCTTTTGATGTAGCTGATATTGTTTCCGAAATAGAACGTTTGAAAAAAGAAGGATTTATCATTTTAAACGAAATACCTAAAAAAGGAGCTGACAACAAACTGGTCGCTTTTTTACATCCAAAAGGAACCAACGGAGTCCTGATTGAACTTTGCCAAGAAATACCATAAAAATAGTTGCAACGAAAAAAAAATAGTAGTAATATTGCAGCCTGCTAACCGGTCCTATAGCTCAGTTGGTTAGAGCACCTGACTCATAATCAGGTGGTCCTTGGTTCGAGCCCAAGTGGGACCACAATACAAAGACCTCTAATTCAGAGGTCTTTGTTGTTTAAAATGGTTTACAGATTTGGGTGTTTAAATTTTCCGTTAACAAACTGAGGATTCAGTACGGTTTTTGAAATCAATACAGACAATACTTTAATTTTATATTAATTTATTGAATTTAGAATGCAATTATTTTGGAGAATAGATTTTTTTTTTACTTTTACGCACTATGAAAATTGTCCCGAATAAAATTATTCTTATTCTGGCAGTGCTTTTCTTGTCGGCAAGCCCCCTATTTGCTGCACCTGGACCACCGCCGCCTTCAACACCACCTCCGCCACCAGGAACACCTTTGGATGGAGGAATAGCTTTTTTGGCGTTGATTTCTCTTACATACGGATTATACAAAATCGTTCAATTAAATAAAAAAAAGCTACCCATTGAATAGGTAGCTTTTTAATTTCAGAAACTATTTCTTTTTCAGTTCCTTAAAGCATGTAATCTTGCTACATATTTTCCTACGACATCAAATTCGAGATTTACTTTTGTCCCAACAACAAACGTCTTAAAATTGGTATGCTCATGAGTATAGGGTATAATCGCCACACTAAACTCGTTAGCCTTTGAATTCACCACAGTCAAACTCACCCCGTTTACGGTTATTGATCCTTTTTCAATAGTGATGTTACTGAATTGACTGTCGTATTCAAAAGCGTAATACCAACTACCGCTTGCCTCTTCTATTGATTTGCATATCCCTGTCTGATCCACATGACCTTGAACAATATGTCCGTCTAACCGATCACCCAATTTCATAGCTCGTTCCAAATTGATGATATCTCCGGTTTTCCATTCGCCCAGATTTGTTTTTTCAATAGTCTCTCTAATAGCTGTTACCGTGTATTGATCATCATTTATAGCAACAACGGTCAAACAAACTCCATTATGAGCCACGCTTTGGTCAATTTTTAATTCGTGAGCTAAGGGTGAAGAAATAGTTATATGCAGATTATCGTTGTCTTTTTGAAGCTGTTTTATAATTCCGAGGGTTTCGATTATTCCTGTAAACATTGTAGTTTTATTTTACTAAATTTGCACTTCAAAATTAGCAATAAATAACTTGTCCATCTTATGAAAAAAGCAGAAAATATAATCGTTGGAATTTCAATAGGAGATTTGAACGGTATTGGAAGCGAAGTAATCCTTAAGACTTTCGAAGACTCCAGAATGCTGGAACTTTGTACCCCTGTTATTTTTGCCAATGTGAAAGTGTTGTCTTTCATTAAAAAAACATTAGCCTTAACCGCTCCTTTACACGGTATTGACAAATTAGACCAGTTGGTAATCGGAAAAATAAATGTGTTAAACGTTTGGCGCGAAGGGGTTGATCTTAATTTTGGCACAGCCGATGAAAACATTGGAAAATACGCTATAAAATCATTTGTTGCCGCTACAAAAGCCTTAAAGGAAAATCAGGTTGATGTATTGGTAACCGCGCCCATTAACAAATACAACATTCAATCTGAAGAATTCAAATTCCCGGGACATACTGATTACTTAAATCAAGAACTGGAGGGCAATGCCTTGATGTTGATGGTTCAGGACAATTTAAGAGTAGGCTTATTGACAGACCACATTCCGGTTAACGAAGTAGCCAAACATCTTACTGAGAAACTGATTATTCAAAAAATAGAAACTGTCAAAAAAACACTGATTCAGGATTTTGGGATCAATAAACCTAAAATTGCTGTTTTGGCCTTGAATCCACACGCTGGAGATAACGGCGTTATCGGAAAAGAAGACGATGAAATTTTGAGACCAACATTGAAAAAAATGTTTGAAAAGGGTACTTTAGTCTTTGGTCCCTATGCCGCCGATGGTTTTTTTGGCAGTAATCAATATGAAAAATACGACGCTGTAATTGCTACTTATCACGATCAGGGGCTGATTCCGTTCAAAACATTGTCTTTTGGCAATGGAGTAAACTATACTGCCGGTCTGAATAAAATAAGAACTTCTCCTGATCATGGCACCGCCTATGAAATTGCCGGAAAGGGAATCGCGGATTACAATTCGTTTAAAGAAGCCGTTTACACAGCAATTGACATCTATAACTCGCGAAATGAATACCTGGAAATCAGCAAAAATCCACTGAAAACAAAGGAAAAACAGTTATAAACAAAAAAATGTTCATAAGGTTATTGGAATTACAATAATTTTATATCTTTGCACTCCCGAAATGTCGGGTCAAATTGTTGTTTAGATGAAAAGTACAAATGAATATTTAATTCCTTTTATAGGGTTAAAATTAGGAAAGCATCAGTTTGAGTTTAAAATAAACAAGAAGTTCTTTGACGAATTTAGTTTTGATGAATTCGAAAGTTGTGATGTAACAGTAGAAGTAGTTTTAGAAAAAAAAACTACTATGCTGGAAATCAATTTCAAACACAAAGGAACCGTTAACGTTCCGTGTGACCTAACCGGCGAACCATTTGATTTACCTATCAAAGGTAAAATTAAACTGGTAGTACAGTTTGGCGACGAATTCAATAATGACAATGATGAATTATTGATACTGCCGCATGGCGAGCATCAGATTGATTTGTCGCAGTACATATACGAAATGATTGTATTGTCAATCCCTCAAAAAAGGATACATCCCGGAGTGAAAGACGGAACACTACAAACCGAAGCATTGCAAAAACTAAATGAATTACAGGTTAAAGAAGTAAAAGAAGAAGCAAAAAAAGAAGATGATATTGACCCGCGTTGGGACAAATTAAAACAACTATTAACGGATAAATAATATAGTACAATGGCACATCCTAAGAGAAAAACCTCGAAAACAAGAAGAGATAAAAGAAGAACTCACTATAAAGCAACTGTTGCTCAAATCGCAACTTGCCCAGTAACAGGTGAAGCACATTTATACCACAGAGCTTATTGGCATGAAGGTAAAATGTATTACAGAGGTCAGGTAGTTATTGATAAATCAGTAGCTGTTGCTTAATTAAGTTTTTTTTACAAAACAAACTCCCAGTCTATGGGAGTTTTTTGTTTTACTTAATTTTAAGAAATATCCATTTCTAAACACCCTCGGTATAATTTTTTTTTTGTAATTTCCACAACTTTTCGATTTCAAAAAATCGACAGGAAAAATACCATTTTTATGACTACAATAACAGCCGCAATTACCGCAGTTGGAGCTTATGTTCCGGAATTTGTACTCTCAAATCAAGTACTGGAAACAATGGTTGATACCAATGACGAATGGATTACCACTCGCACCGGAATCAAAGAAAGAAGACTTTTAAAAGAAAAAGGAAAAGGCACTTCATTTATGGCTATCAAAGCCGCTCAGGATTTAATTTCCAAAGCCAATATCAATCCTGCCGAAATAGACTTGGTAATCATGGCCACTACTACTGCCGATATGCCCGTTGCCTCTACCGGTGTATACGTAGCCAGTCAAATCGGAGCCGTTAATGCTTTTGCTTATGACCTACAGGCCGCTTGCTCAAGTTTTCTATACGGCATGTCCAATGCTGCAGCATACATACAATCAGGTCGTTACAAAAAAGTGTTATTGATTGGAGCCGATAAAATGTCCTCTATAATTGATTATACCGACAGAGCCACTTGTATCATTTTTGGAGATGGTGCCGGAGCCGTATTATTTGAACCTAATTACGAGGGTCTCGGATTGCAGGATGAGTACTTAAGAAGCGACGGCATTGGTAGAGAATACCTCAAAATTGACGCCGGCGGTTCTATACTTCCTCCATCTATAGAAACTGTTCAAAACAGACAGCATTATGTTTTTCAGGATGGTAAAACCGTATTCAAATACGCTGTTTCCGGTATGGCTGATGTCAGCGAGAAAATCATGGAACGCAACAACTTAACCAAAGACGACATCAATTGGTTAGTAGCCCATCAGGCCAATAAAAGAATCATAGATGCAACCGCTAATCGTATGGGATTGGACGAATCAAAAGTATTGGTTAACATTCACCGTTACGGAAATACAACTTCAGCAACGCTTCCGTTGTTGTTGAGTGATTTTGAAAACCAACTTAAAAAAGGAGATAATTTAATTTTTGCCGCTTTTGGAGGAGGATTCACATGGGGTTCTATCTACCTGAAATGGGCTTATAACAAACAGTAAAACTAATTCTAAAACCAATAAATCATGGATTTAAAAGAAATTCAAAACCTGATCAAATTTGTATCCAATTCAGGAGTTGCTGAAGTAAAATTGGAAACAGGTGATGTAAAAATCACAATCAGAACTACTTTAGAAGGAAACACCCCTGAAATCACTTACGTACAACAAGCACCTATGCAGGCTGCATTGGCTGCTCCGGTAGCTGCCGCTCCTGTGGCTCAAGCACCTGCTGCTCCTGCCGCTGCTCCAGCTGCTGATGACAATTCTAAATATGTTACTATTAAATCACCAATGATTGGTACGTTCTACCGCAAACCGTCTCCTGACAAGGCTCCATTCGTGGAAGTTGGCAGCACTATTGGTAAAGGAGATGTACTTTGTGTGGTTGAAGCTATGAAGTTGTTCAACGAAATTGAAGCCGAAGTTTCAGGAAAAATCGTTAAGATTTTAGTTGATGATATGTCGCCGGTTGAATTCGACCAACCTCTATTCTTAGTTGATCCATCATAATTTAGATTATTAGATTATTAGATTTTCAGATTATTAGTTTTTCTAATAATCAAATGTTCCCTTCTACATGCGAAACAATCTAAAAATCCAACAATCCAATTGTCTAACTATCTAATTTAAAAAGATGTTTAAAAAAATATTAATTGCCAACCGAGGCGAAATCGCGCTTCGCGTTATCAGAACCTGTCGTGAGATGGGCATCAAGACTGTGGCTGTTTATTCTACTGCTGATGCTGAGAGTTTGCATGTAAAGTTTGCTGACGAAGCTGTTTGTATTGGTCCACCGCCCAGCAATTTATCATACTTAAAAATGCCGAATATTATAGCCGCTGCAGAGATTACCAATGCAGATGCTATACACCCGGGTTACGGTTTTCTTTCGGAAAACGCGAAGTTTTCTAAAATATGTCAGGAACACGGCATCAAATTTATTGGTGCTTCTCCTGAGATGATTGATAAGATGGGAGACAAAGCCACAGCCAAAGCTACTATGAAAGAGGCCGGAGTTCCTTGTGTTCCGGGTTCCGATGGTATTTTAGAAGATTTTACGCAAGCAAAAAAAGTGGCCAAAGAAATTGGTTACCCAGTGATGATGAAAGCTACTGCCGGTGGTGGTGGTAAAGGAATGCGTGCCATCTGGAAAGAAGAAGAGCTCGAAAAAGCTTGGGAAAGTGCCCGTCAGGAAGCGGCCGCCGCTTTTGGAAATGACGGTATGTATATGGAAAAATTAATCGAAGAACCTCGTCATATTGAAATTCAAGTAGTGGGTGATTCGTATGGAAAAGCGTGTCACTTATCCGAAAGAGATTGTTCGGTACAACGTCGTCACCAAAAATTGACAGAAGAAACCCCTTCGCCTTTCATGACGGATGAACTGCGTCAAAAAATGGGAGAAGCTGCCGTTAAGGCTGCCGAATTCATCAAATATGAAGGTGCCGGAACCGTTGAGTTTTTGGTGGACAAACACCGCAATTTTTACTTCATGGAGATGAATACCCGTATTCAGGTAGAACATCCAATTACCGAGCAGGTTATTGATTACGACTTAATTCGTGAGCAGATATTGGTAGCCGCCGGTGTGCCAATTTCGGGTAAAAATTATTTACCGCAATTGCACTCTATAGAATGTCGTATTAATGCCGAAGATCCGTATAATGATTTCCGCCCTTCTCCGGGTAAAATTACCGTTTTACATGCACCGGGAGGCCACGGAGTGCGTCTGGACACTCACGTTTATGCCGGATATACTATTCCGCCAAACTATGACTCCATGATTGCCAAGTTAATCACCACAGCACAAACCCGTGAAGAGGCCATTAACAAAATGAAACGCGCTTTGGATGAGTTTTATATTGAAGGTGTAAAAACTACTATTCCGTTCCACCGCCAGTTAATGGACGAACCGGATTATGTAGCCGGAAATTATACCACAAAATTCATGGAAACGTTCAAAATGAAAGATCCGCAATAAATAAAAACCCCAACTCACTGAGTTGGGGTTTTTTGTGATCTCTTAATCTTAAAAAAGAAAATTATCTGTTAAAACTACTCCTTAACAAATTTCATATTCAAGTTACCTCCATCTGTCGTAATTAGCTTTATAAGATAACTCCCTTTAATCAAATTTGATATATCTATTGATGAAACATCTTCAGCATTATTGATTGTATTTACAACCTGTCCCAAAATATTGTAAATAATGATACTTTTTATTTTTGTCGAACTGTTAGCTTCTATGTTTAGAATGTTTACAGCGGGGTTTGGATAAAGCCTGAATGTATTATAACGTTCGAAATCATCATTTTGTAATGAGCAATTAGAACTAACCGAACAATTAGTATATCCATAGGTAATGATATTATTTTGAACTGTGCTTATTTCACTGCTATCCGCTGTGATGCATTGCAAATTTGGACAAAGATTAAAACTCATAGTTGTATTGATACCGTTTTTTATATTACAAGTTATCAAAACCGGACTATTATAAACACTTAAACTTGAAAGTGCAGGTAAATTAGAGACATCAATAGTTGTTAAATTAGTTTGACCTGCAAACATGGTAATCAAATTGGGATGATTTCCAAAAGTTAAACTTGTCAACGGATTATTGGCAAAATTCAATGCGGTCAAATTTGAAAATCCTGTAAGATTCAAACTTGTCAATTGATTATTTTGACAAACAAAAACACTTAAAGTGTTTGGAATACCGTTCATATTTGTTAATCCCGAATTTCTACAAAAAAGAGTTTGCAAATTTGGTAATAAAGCATAATTAATATTTCCTAAAGCTGATCCGTCAGTTGTTAAGCTTGTCAAGCTTGTTAGATGTGGCATGACACTAACAGTCAGTGGAGATATGGCATTACTTGGCAAATTTTGTAAGTATAAAAATTGCAAATTTATAAGATTGCTTAAGTTAACTTGTGCCGTGTAAGGATTGGCTCCCATAGATAATGATTCCAAACTTACTGCTGATGATAAATTTATATTTTGAATAGCATTATTTGAGAAATCCAGAAGCGTTAAATAATTGATATTGCTAATATTTAAACTGGTTAATTGATTATTTGAACACTTCAGAGTGTTAAGCGCGCCTAAACCAGTTAAATTTAAAACAGGCAAAAGATTAGATGAACAATCAAGTGATAAAAGACTAGTTAAATTTGTCACGTTAAGAGCCGACAGTTGGTTAACTGAACAATTCAGAAATACAAGATTAGTTAAAGCGCTAATGTTTAACGTTGTCAACTGATTCGTGGAGCAATTTAAATTTACCAAATTGGTAAAGTTTTCTATTCCTGTCAAATCCATAATATTACCTGAATTAATATTGAGATATTTAATGACTAATGCTTCACTAACTTGAATCTCACCATCATTATTAGTATCTATACTATTATATGAAGAAACATTTCCACTTAAATTGGGTGTTTGAATGGATGCCACTTGAACCAAAGCACTTGCAGACAATAACTTTGCCTTAAAATTAGCATCAGGTATGTTAATAATTTGTCCTTGGATAAGATTAAAAAATAGTAACGAAATTGCTACAAAGTAAATTTTTCTCATAAATTGAACGGTTTATTTATCAAATATAAGAAAATTACGAAATAAAAATAATCATTAAAAACAATACTATGATTTTTAAAGTATTAATTGAGTTTTTGCATTCAATCATCTAAGAGCCTATCGTCAAATAAAAAAACCTCTGTTTCTTTAGAAACAGAGGTTTTTTGAAAATATTATCTAATGTATTATAACGTCTCTTTCAACCATTTGTAAAATTCACGTTGCCATACCAAAGCATTTTGTGGTTTTAGCACCCAGTGATTTTCTTCGGGAAAATATAGGAAACGGCTTTTAATCCCTCGTAATTGTGCAGCCTGAAAAGCTTCCTGAGCTTGTCCTATAGGCACACGGAAATCAATTCCACCTTGAATGATTAAGATGGGTGTATTCCATTTATCGACCATTTTGACTGGGTTGAACTCGTTAAATGTCTTTTGAGCCGCTGCATTATTTTTGTCCCAATATGGTCCGCCATGATCCCAGTTGTTGAAGAACACTTCTTCAGTAGTACCATACATGCTTTCTAAATTAAATACACCATCGTGCGCTATAAAGCTTTTAAAACGATTATTGTGGATTCCAGCAAGGAAGTATACCGAATACCCGCCATAACTCGCTCCAATACATCCTAACCGAGCTTTATCTACATAACTTTCTTTCGCTACATCATCAATTGCCGACAAGTAATCTTTCATCACCTGTCCGCCCCAGTCTTTAGATATTTGTTCATTCCATTCCTGACCATGTCCGTACATACCGCGTCGATTTGGTGCTACAATTACATAACCTTGTGAAGCCATTAAAGAAAAGTTCCAACGGAAGGAATAACTTTGAGTTAATGGAGATTGAGGTCCGCCCTGACAGTATAACAATGTCGGGTATCTTTTTGTTTTGTCAAAGTTTGGAGGCAGAATGACCCACACCAACATTTTTTTCCCATCAGTAGTAGTTACATAACGTCTTTCGTATTTTGGCAAAGCCAATTGACTGTAAATACTTTCATTGGTTTTAGTCAATTGTAACCAAGTCTTATTCTTGGTGCTGTATGAATAAATTTCCAATGCATGATTCATATCTGTACGGGTCAGAATGAAATTTTCGCGGGAAACATCTACTATGTCATGCACATCAAAATCGCCCGATGTCACTTGTCTTACTGTTACAGCAATTTTCGTAAGGCCAGGGAAATTTACCTCAAACAACTGTTGAGTTCCGTCTACAGCCGCCAGGAAATACACCTTTTTGCCGTCAGGCGCCCATTTAAAGCTTTCTACAGAGCCATCCCAAGTGGCAGTCAGGTTGATATCCATTCCTTTAAAACGCACGATGATGTCGTTTTTATCGGCTTCATAACCGTCGCGTTTCATTTGCAACCAGGTCAAATCTCCATTGGGAGAAAAAGCCGGATTGGTATCGTAGCCTAAATTTCCTTCTGTGAGGTTTTTGGTGATTTTGGTTTCTAAATTGTACTCATACAAATCGGTATTTGTTGAAATAGCATAGGCTGTTCCGAATTTCTTTTTACAAACATAAATGATGCTTTTCCCATTTGGTGCCCAAATGTAATCCTCATCGCCTCCGAAAGGTTTTTGCGGACTATCATACGGTTCGTCTTTCATAATATCAACCGGAATGGCCTTGTCTTTGTTTTCGGCATAAAAAACGTGGTTGTGTGTGCCATTATTCCATGTATCCCAATGGCGATAATCGAGACCATTGTAGATTTGGGCATCCGCTTTCTGCAAATCAGCGTAAATGTCTTTTCCCAAAACGTTTTCGGTTTTTACTTCCTGAGAAGAAAGTAGGTATTTGCCATCAGGAGAGACATTTTTATCTTTTAGCAAATCTTTGGTTTCCATCACCTCAGTGGGATTTCCTCCTGCTAGCGGTATAGTATAGAATTTGGAATTCAGTTTATTGTCATTGACAGATGGGGTGGCCACTTTATAGACAATTGATTTTCGGTCTTTCGAAATTCCTAAAGCGGTAACGCGATTGATTGACCAAAGGGTTTCGGGAGAGAGAACTTTTTGTGCAGATGTTGTTAAACTCATAGTACTGACGAATATGAAAAGTAATTTCTTCATGGGTATTGAAATAATTAATTTGAAGTTTTAAAAGTAGTAATTAAATAAATTTGTTTTATATAAAAAGAGCCCCGAAAATACGGGGCTCTAGATCCAAAATTAATTAGATTATTTAATCTTAACATTATCCACTTTCCACTCAGAGGCTGATGATGTAGTAGATGTGTATTTGAAAGCAATTCTAACATTTGTATTACCTGTATAGGCGTTCAAAGAAACATTACCTGAATCTTTCCAAGTTGCTGATGTTGCTAAAGAACCCGATAGTAATGTCCATGTAGCCGTTGAAGGCATAGGAGGTGCTGCAGGATTTGGAGCTACATAATTAGTAGAAACATAAACCTGAAGGTTGTTACCCGAGAAAGGTCTGGATGTTTGGAACGTTAAAGTTGCAGCTGATACGGCTGATAAATCGATAGCAGGTGAAATTAACCAGTCTTCATTTTGAACCGGGCCGCTTGAAAATCCATTCATATCAGCACAATTTCCTGGATTACCAGTAGCATTTAATGTCCATACTTGAGCTCCTATTACACTTGCTTTTACCCAATTAGGGAAATTTGTATCAAATGTCTCCATAAACAATGGCAACATTCTTCCCTGTGTCAATTTAACATCATTGATAGTTCTCACCATAAATTGATAAGTTGTACCAAATTTTGTCATAACTCCTCTTATAGTTCCGCTATTACCGGTTACTGAGTTGGCTGCAAAATTAGCATACTGACTAACTCTCAAAGTTAAGGTATTTCCATCAACATCTTCAATAAGGTGATTTGTAGCTCCTCCTATACTATTTACAGATGGGTCATAATAGTTTTTACCAACTGAAGCATCGGTAAATTGAACATTATCAATTTCGACTAACTTATTGAGGTAAGAATCATTTTTTGCTTGTTGAATAGTAATTTTGTTTACCAAATTATCTTCTGAAATACGTGGAGTACATGATCTTGTTAAAACATCTTGATAACTGATAATTGAGATTCTTCCAACTGAATTTCCTTGGTACAGTGATCCGATAATCATTGAACCGAAGTCTTTGGTGTAGTATCTGTCTTTTAAATTAACATATACTTTAGTTCCGGGAGGATACTTAGTATATAAATTGTAATCATCGATAGGAATACTGAATCCAACAGATCCATCAAGAGATACAAAAGAGATAGACTTATAAAAGTTTCCACCCTCATCACTAGATGTAACATACGCTTCAATAATGTCTTCGCCAGTATATTTGATTTCGTTAGGCGACAAAGGAGCAGTAGCTACAATATCACTAACTTGTTTTGTAGCCGTTAAGTCATTACACTCACCACTCAAATCGGGGGTGTTGTATATATCGTTATTTACACAACCTACAAATAATGTTGTGAACAGCGATAATGTTAAAAATTTTGCTGCGTTTTTCATAGTTATTTATTTTCAAATATTTTAATGCCGTCTAACTGAAACGTTGTTGTTTTGTTACCGGGTTTACTTCCTGTGTATCTGAAAGCTATATATACGTTGGAACTTTGGAATGCTTGATCACTTAAATCGATAAAACCACTGTCAACAAAAACATTATCAACGGTTGGTAAAATTGGGTTTAAAGCAGTCCAAGTTGCTGTTGCTATTCCTGCTGTTGTTCCGTCAAAATCAGTTGAAATCAAGACTTTAAATTCGGCGCCATTAGAGAATTTCGATTGCGTTTTAAAAAGCAATGTTTCATTGGTAGTCGTAGTAAAGTCTATTTTCGGTGTAATCAACCAAACTTGATCATTATCATCACTTGTTGAAGGATTGTTGGAATAAAAAGAAGAGAATTCTGCGTAATTGTTATTGTTTGCAACTTTACAGCACCAATTTCTTAAACCCAAAGCATTATAATTAATCCATCCCTCTACATTGATAGGTATCTCAACTGAACCGCTGCCTGCCTCAACTGACTCAAAAGACTGAGAGAAGAACACGGGCTTATATGGAGCCACTTCAGTATCTCCGGTACAACTGCTTGCAACACTTACTACAAGTAATGCAAAAGTTAGTTTAAGTATTTTTTTCATAGTATATCTTATTAGAAATTAATGTAAAGATTAACAAAATATGTTCTTCCATAACCGTAGAAATATTTTGATCCAAATGAAGGTGTACCGTTGGCATTGTCAGCCTGGTATTCTGTAAAATTGGCTTTTCTGGATTGTTCGAATCCTCCCGTTTTATATTTAACATCAAAGACGTTATTTACACTGGCAAAGAATCCAAAAGTATCGTTACCAACTTTCCAAGATTTTCCTCCTACTAAGTTAACCAAAGTAACCGGATCAAACTTCTCTTGTTTTAGAGCTTTACGAACCGCATCAACTGTTCCTCCGTCATATCCGATATCGTTTGCTGTATCTTCGACTACAAAGTTTTTCGTTCTCAATATACTGGAAACATCAATATAACTATCAGCTAAATAATTGGCATTAGCACCTATCCACCAGAATTTAGGGTCTCTGTACTCCAGTCCAATAGAGTATGCCTGTTGAGGCATACCCGATTGGCGGTATCCTTTTAAATAAGTTTTACCGAAATCCGTGAGCGGATTAGTATTTGTAGGAGATGCTTGTGCATCATCATTAACTTTCAAATTAGGATTATTGTCAAATTTGTATTCCCCGTAAGCAGCTGAACCACTAACTTTGATAGTTGAAGTTAATTGATATTCAAAACCAAATTCTCCACCTATATTTTTCTTGTTGATACCGGTAACAATCTCACTGATGAATGAATCTTCATTTCCGGATCCTACCGCTACCTCATCAAATAAACCTTCTCCGTAAAAGAAAGAAATCTCACTAGCATTTAAAATTTTGCTGTAATATCCGGTAAGTCTTGCTTTAAATTTTGGAGCTTTGATGATGTAACTAGCATCAGCACCAATCACAGATTCGCTTTTAATATCAGGTGTAGTATTGTTATTGATACGAGCATTCGCAAACACATTTCTCATGCTTGGTGCCTTTGTCATGTATACTCCATTGAAATCAAAGAAATTACGACCATTAACTTTATATGTTAATCCTCCTTTGAAACCAAAGTTTTCAAAAATCATTTTTTGACTCTTACCATAAGAGTTGCTGGCATAAATACCATTTTTATATAACCCGTCTCTTTGGTATTGTGATCTTGAAAAAGATTCTGCTAAATAGAAATCAACTTTTTTGTAACTGAATTTAAATTGGGTGAAACCGTCAAAAGTTGTAGCCAATAAATTGTAGTTATAACCGTAAGTACCGTTTACTTTTACCTCTCGGTTTGGATTATTTAAATCAGATTGACTCGCATCTCCTGAGTAAAAAGGATCTATATCCAAAAAGTACTCACCGCCCAATAAATCAGTAAGTTTTTGATAATTGTGCGAGGTTAATTTTCTGAAGTTCACTCCAGCATTCAACGATATTTTGTCAGACAGCCTTGAATTAATTATGGAATTAGCATTCCATTGTTTATCGTCCGTTCTGTCCTCATAAAGCGCATAAACACTTTTACCCATATTAACACTCGATGTGTTTGCTAAATACATTGCATTCCAATCAATTTGTCCGTCATTTAGGAACTTAGTTCTGGCAGCATCAGCCTCGGGATTGGTTACAATTGGATTTCCCTGGTCGTCAAACCCATTAACATAAGAATCCGGAGAGTTCAGGAAGTAACTTGGTAAATACTTGTAATAGGTTGGATCGGGATTGTTAGCTAACTGATAATCTAACCTACTGTTTCCAACGTGTCCTACTTGGTATGAAACACTAGTGTTTAAATTGGTATTGTTGTTGATTTTCCAATAGTGCGTAAGGATATTGATTGGCTCTTCAACTTCTTTGTCTCTTGAGTTTCTTTTTCTTCCGTTTTGCCATCCCCAGTAAGAGTTGTATTTGAAACCTTTAAGGTCATTAACTTCATTGGTGTTCGGAGAGCTTTTTCCTCTTCTGTTTTGTGCAAAGATAGAAGTAAAACCAATAGAGTGATGATCATTAAATTTTTTTTCAACACTGGCAAACAATGAATTAGCACTGTAATCGGTTCCTTCAAAATATCCCTCCTGAGCCCATCTTCTTGATGCTGAAATTACAAAAGCCCATCCGTCAGTATTCATCCCTGAAGCGTAAGTACCCATGGTTCTCCAACTGTAGTTAGTATTGGTTCCTGAAAAAGACACACGACTACCTCTTCTGTAAATGGAAGCTCTGGTATTGATTTCCTGAGTTCCTAAAATCCCTCCGAAAGTATAATCAGATGGTGTAGAACCCGAAGTAAACTCTTGGTTTCTGGTAGCATCATTTAGTCCGCCCCAGTTACTGAACTGTGGTCTACCATCGTAAATTTTATTCATTACGATACCATTAATCATAGTGGTACCATACTCGTTATCTAAACCTCTTATTCTAAATCGGGCTTGCCCCCAGTTGAAGGCTGCAGTTTGTTGAAAAACATCTCTAGAGGCTTGCAATAATCCTGAAGTACTTTCAGAACCACTATTATCATCGCCTAAATCGTTCTCGGTAATTGTAATCAAACTCAATTGTTGTTCCGAAGTAATATCTTCGTCCATAACAATGATACCTAAATCTAAGATTTTTCCTGCAATTACATCGATAGAAAGCAACTGATCTTTGTAACCCGCGCTCTTAATTTGTAATAATTGACTGCCGACCGTTACCTCTTTAAATGTAAAAACACCACTTACGTCAGTTAACATCGACAAGTTGGTGTTTTGAATAGAAGCAACTACATTTTGTAATGGTTTTTGTGTTTTTGAATCTAATACTTTACCAGTAAAACCGGTATTGTTTTGAGCAAAAACAAAAAATACTTGCATTACAAATAAAGTACTAATAACAAGTTTTTTCATAAATAAAATAAAATTAATTTTTCCTAAAGTCAAGCCTTAATAAAAACTTAACAGCCGACAAATGTACATCTTTTAATAATATTATATACTTTTGGCGCAAAGTTTGTATAAACTTGATATTAAATTAATATACATTTTATGAGAATTAAAAAATTAATAGCTCTTTTCTTTGTTTTTTTCGCAATTTACGGAGCAAATGCACAAGCTAAAAAATACGTTGTTCATACGGTAGCTTTCTATAATCTGGAAAACTTATTTGATACCATCAACGGACCAAATAATGACGAAGAATGGCTCCCAAATGGCGTTCAAAACTGGACCTCTGCAAAATACCGTCAAAAACTGCACAACCTTGCCACCGTTTTATCGCAAATCGGAACCAACGACCAACAAAAAGAAGCGCCGGTAATTATTGGTGGTGCCGAAATTGAAAACAGAGGCGTTTTAGAAGATTTAGTTAAAGAACCCGAAATGCTGGCACACGACTACGGAATTGTACATTTTGATTCTCCCGATAAAAGAGGGATTGATGTAGGTTTCTTATACCAAAAGAAACATTTCAAACCAACCAGTTATAAAAACATTCCGCTCTTAATCTACAAAAACCAACTGGATCAAACTGCCAAAAGAAAACACGCTACTGATGATGCGTCTGATGACAAATCTGAGGTAGAAGCCAATTCAGAAAGAGTATATACCCGTGACATCCTTTTAGTAACCGGTTTGTTGGACGGAGAAGAAATCAACATCATGGTCAACCACTGGCCATCGCGTTCAGGAGGTGAAAAGAAAAGCTCCCCTTTCCGTGAAGCCGCCGGCAGATTGAATCGCAAAATCATGGATTCCATCTACAAAATCAACCCCAATGCCAAAATCATTACCATGGGCGACTTGAACGACGGCACTTATAACAAAAGTGTGAAAGAAGGTGTAGGCGCCAAGCGCAAACAAGAAGAAGTCCAAAAATTTGGGGTTTACAATCCGTTTGAAGAAATGTTCTACAAAGGAAATGCTACGTTATTTTACCGTGATGCCGGCGATATTTTCGACCAAATCATGGTTTCGGAAACCTTGATTCAAAAAGACTATTCTTCTTTCCGCTACTGGAAAGCCGGAATTTGGAATAAACCTTTCATGATACAAACCACCGGTCAATACAAAGGGTATCCGCTGCGACACAGCATGAACGAAGTAGGCTACAGTGACCACTTCCCGTCCTATATTTACCTGATTAAAGAAGTCAAATAATATTTTAAAGTCCCGAAGATTTCGGGACTTTTTTATTTTTTATCTTTACCTAAAAAAACTATGGCCATTCCTGCACCCTTCAATCTCAACCAATGGATCGATGAAAACCGCCACCTGCTAAAACCGCCGGTCGGCAACAAAAATATCTATGTCGACTCCGAAGATTACATCGTCATGATTGTGGCCGGTCCCAATGCCCGCAAAGATTACCATTACAACGAAACCGAAGAATTATTCTATCAACTCGAAGGCGACATTACCGTTTATATACAGGACAATGGCGAAAAACGCGCTATGAAACTCTCTGCCGGCGACATGTACCTCCACCCGGCCAAAGTACCGCATTCGCCCAACCGAAGCGAAAATTCCATCGGATTGGTTATCGAACGCAAACGCCACGACGCCGGAGGCAAAGACGGTTTACTCTGGTTTTGCGACAACTGCAACCACAAACTGCACGAAGTCTACTTTCCGCTCACCGATATCGAAAAGGATTTCCTCCAGCATTTCACCCATTTTTACGGTTCCGAAGCCCTGCGAACCTGTGAAAAATGTGGCACCATCATGCCAACCGACCCGAGATTTGTAGCCCAATAATTTCTGGGAGCGGTTTCCGGCTATCCACTCTATCTTTTTAGGATGTGGCCATCCTAAAAAGGATGCCGTTCCTATCCGGGCTAGGTGATTAATTATTCAAAATAAACCGTTACTTTTGCAGTCAACATTTTAAAAACAAACAAAATAAATAGTACAATGGCAACAATTGCACAACAATTCGGTATGACCGAAGCCTTAGAAATACTAGGCATAAAAGCCATCAACGAAGGAACCTCCACCGGAAACAACCATTTTTCTAACGGAGAAATCATCGAAAGTTACTCCCCGGTAGACGGACAACTCATCGGAAAAGTAAAAACCACCACTGCCGAAGATTACGAAAAAGTAATGCAAACGGCCAGCGAAGCCTTCAAAACTTTCCGTTTGATGCCGGCTCCCAAACGCGGAGAAATCGTGCGTCAGTTTGGTGAAAAATTAAGAAAATACAAAGAACCACTAGGAAAATTGGTTTCGTACGAAATGGGGAAATCCCTTCAGGAAGGCTACGGAGAAGTTCAGGAAATGATAGACATCTGTGATTTTGCTGTTGGTTTATCACGTCAATTACACGGGTTGACCATGCACTCCGAGCGTCCGGGACACCGCATGTACGAGCAATACCATCCGCTGGGCATTGTCGGCATCATTTCGGCCTTCAACTTCCCGGTAGCCGTTTGGTCTTGGAATACCGCTTTGGCTTGGATTTGTGGCGACGTTTGCGTTTGGAAACCGTCTGAAAAAACGCCTCTATGCGGCATCGCTTGTCAAAATATCATTGCCGAAGTATTAAAAGAAAACAACCTTCCGGAAGGCATCTCTTGTTTGATCAACGGCGATTATAAAGTGGGTGAAATGATGACGCACGATAAACGTGTGCCTTTGGTTTCGGCTACCGGTTCGACCCGTATGGGTAAAATTGTAGCGCAGGCTTGTGCCGCTCGTTTAGGAAACTCTTTATTAGAATTAGGCGGAAACAACGCTATCATTGTAACTCCGGATGCTGATATTAAAATGACCGTTATCGGTGCGGTATTTGGCGCCGTAGGAACTGCCGGACAACGTTGTACCTCAACCCGCCGATTAATCATCCACGAAAGTATTTACGATAAAGTACGCGATGCGTTAGTGAGTGCTTACGGGCAATTGAGAATCGGAAATCCGTTAGACCAAAACAACCATGTGGGGCCGTTAATCGATACCCATGCCGTTGAAATGTACAACAAAGCTTTAGAAAAAGTAGTGGCTGAAGGCGGTAAAATTTTAGTAGAAGGTGGCGTACTCTCGGGCGCAGGCTACGAAAGCGGTTGTTATGTAAAACCGGCCATTGCCGAAGCTCAAAATCACTTCGAAATTGTGCAACACGAAACCTTTGCTCCGGTATTGTATTTGTTGAAATATTCGGGCGATGTGACCAACGCTATTGAAATTCAAAATGGCGTGGCACAAGGATTGTCTTCTGCCATCATGACCAACAACCTCAGAGAAGCTGAAACGTTCTTATCACACGCCGGTTCGGATTGTGGTATTGCCAACGTCAACATCGGAACATCGGGTGCTGAAATAGGCGGTGCTTTTGGTGGCGAAAAAGAAACCGGGGGTGGCCGCGAATCAGGTTCTGACGCTTGGAAAGTGTATATGAGAAGACAAACCAACACCATCAATTACACGACCAGTTTGCCATTGGCACAGGGAATCAAATTTGATTTATAGTCTTAAAGAAGAGACTAAAAGATAATAGACAAAAAAGTCCCGGAAATTCCGGGACTTTTTTTATAACATGAGGTTGACGTTATTTGGTTTTCTTGACATACTGTGTCAAAATTACAATATGCTGTCCTTCGACACGGCCTTCAATCTGTTCGGCATTGTCCCAAACCAATTTAATGTTGTGCACAGCCGCTCCTCTTTTGGCGGTAAAATTGGCGCCTTTTACATCCAAATCTTTGATCAGCACCACCGAATCGCCATCAAATAAAAGATTGCCATTCGAGTCTTTGTGAACAATCTTGCCCTCTTCATCTTCCCCTTCTCCGGTCGCTTTGGCCCATTCTAAGGCGTCTTCATTCAGATACATCATGTCTAACAAATCATGATTCTTCAAACGCGCCAACATGCGCCAAGACACAATTTGCACCGGCAGGTTTTCATTCCACATGCTGTCGCTCAATCCTCTCCAATCGTTAGGATTCATGGTATCCGGGTTTTCGATTTGATCTCTTAAGGGCTTCGAAATCAAAATGCAGTTTTCGGGTGTGGCTTCGGTTTTAGGAGGTACCAAGTACACTACCAGGTTTTCTTCACTTCCGCTGATTTCACATTGGGAACCGCTTCGGTCTTTTAATCTTTTTTCGGTTACGATACTCATTTTATGGCTTTTAGATATTATTACAAGTTGAAAGAAGCTCCGAAATTAAAAACAAACTGGTTGTTAAAATGTTCAAAGCCTTGGGTGTTGGTGTCATATTTGGCTATGGGCGCTCCTCCTTCGGCGTAGAGTCCGAAACCATTGGTAAAAAAATACCGAAAGCCCAAATGTCCTCCGAAATTTCGGGTCCCTAAACTCAATCCGGGATAAATGTCCATTTTTTTATCCAAACCAAACACATTGCCTATATTGGCATTAAAACGCACTTTGACATCGGCACGGTCCTCAAATTTGGGTTTGACCCCATCTGCCTTATCTACCGAAAGCAAATAAGAAGCGACAAAACCATAGGACATATTTTCGCCTATCCCAATATCAACCGAAGTGTTGATGCCGGTTCCGTGATCCTGTGAGTTCAAGCCCACTTGTCCTTTCACATCGCCTTTGCCTTTGTAGGCTTGCGCATTGGCAAAACCCACAACGGCCAAAGCCATTATAATGATTGTTTTTTTCATTTGTCTTGAATTATGATGCAAATATAGAAATTCTAAAATCCTAAATCCTTATTCTAAAATACCAAATCAGTTCCTTCCTTTTTCATTAAAATACAAAACGTTGAGAGGCTCGCTTTGCCAATATTCTTTCGAATCGACATCCATAATAGTCAGAGGCCCTTTGAAGGCCGCTCCGGTGTCTACATTCCAAATACAGGCTTTTTTTAGGGGAACCGTAAGTCCAATGCGAGTCACGGGCGTGTGTCCAATGTAAATTTCGTCGTATAAATTCAGGCGTCGCGGATAGAGCGGACTGTCTTTTGAAATGGAGATATCCAACGAGAGTGCCGTTTCCCACAAGGTTCTGTCCCAGTAAAACAACTTCGGAAAATATTCATAATGGATGCCGTTCAGATTGGTAAATCCGGCATGGATGAACAACCGATTCTTGCTGTCGTGATAGTAGTTTTCGAGGTTCTTTAAAAAACGGATGTGTTCTTGCTTTTTTGCTTTGGAGACGTTTTCATACGCCAAAACCGTAGCTTCGCCACCGTGATGATACCACATGGTTTGATCGATATGTTGTGTATTTCCCGTGAGCCAATGCAACAGCAACTCGTCGTGATTCCCTCTAATAAAAATGCATTTTTGCTTGGTATTCAATTCGATTAAAAAATCTAAAACCTGTGGTGATTCGCTCCAGCCGTCTACATAATCTCCCAAAAAAACCAAGGTGTCTTTGGGGGTTACCCGGGCTCTTTCCATAATTTGATGTAAAGCCCTCAAGCCACCGTGTATGTCTCCGATTACTAATTTTCTAGGCATTATTTACATTGTATTTCATTTTTCTCAAAATGCGCATGGCTTCCTTAAAACTTAGGTAAACCGTGGCATTGGGTTGTATTTTCAGGAAGGGTTTGGCTTCTACGAGTTTTCTTTTAGCGTCGTCAAAACCGTTCAGATAACAAATCATCAAAGTAGACGAAAAATTTTCCAAATCCTTTTCCTCTCGTTCCGAAAGCGGAATTCCCTTTTGCATTTTATTCAGCAAAGCTACGTTAGAATTGTAAATGTGGTGCAACATTTTTTTGTTATAGGACGGGGGTTCAAACAGCATTTGTGTTTCCATTTTGTAATAGCCGTTGTCAAAAAAGCGAATCGTCAGTTGTTCCAGCGGGTAGTAACTGGTTTTGTCATTCAGCCCCAGCGGGACATGCTCGACTATGGTAAAACTTTGATGGTCGTAACTGATTGAAACCACATCGAGGGCCGAGTAAAACAACTTTACCTGCTCATTAATCAGTTCGATATCTACTCTGGAAAGATAGGTTGTGTCCCTGATTTTTTTGGGGACTCCGGCCCAGCAAATTACAAACAACTCCTTAAAAACCTTATACTTCGAGGGCATGTCTTTATGACGGTTGTTCATAAAATCAATGACCCCATCGAGCGTATGGGCAATGCTGTTGCGCGAACTGTTTTCGATGCTGATGACCGCCTCAATATTTTGTTTGGAATACGGGATTTTTTCTTCCGTCGGCATCGAGTTGCTGCCCACGCGCACAAAGACCGTGTTGGCCAGAATGGTATGAATGTTTTTTTTAAAGAAAGAGGTTTTGTGTTTGGGTTTTATGGTCACCAATCCCACTACTTTGTCCTTAGGCAAATTGGGAAAAGGAACATTTTCATATTGAATTTTAGGCGGATTTTCCAGATAGGCATTGACCAGATTTTGAATCCTGCTGTCGTCGAAAAAATCATCGCCAACAATTTCATTATCATGATCTTCCACACCCACGACAATATATGAATTGTTGGAAGGATTGGAATTGGATAACGCACAAATGTGCTTCAAAAACTTGGCCTTGCCCTCTTTGGTATGTAAATTCAACTGGCGCTTTTTATCATAAAAACTGCTCTCATCGTTGTGAGCCAATAGATTTTTGATTAAAAGGCGCTTGTTGATCATTTGCTTTAAGAATGAAGAGTAACGATTTTTGATTTAAGATTGGTTTTTGAAAATTAAGACATATTATCCTTCTTCTGTAATCAACAATCAAAATTCTGCAATCTGCAATCATTATGGCACTTTATTCCCCATACTTTCCGTCCAAATGGCAAACCAATCTTCCTGCTCCAGTTGCAATTCGGCAGCTTTCTGTAACGCCTGAATTCGGGCTACGTTCACGGTCCCTGCTATCGGAATTATTTTGGCCGGGTGCTTTAAAATCCAGGCCAACAAAATGGTATCGGCACCCAAATGGTACTTCTCAACCAACTGTGCCAATACTTTTTTCAGTCGTCGGGTTTGTTCGATGTCTTCTCGGAAAACCGTACCCAGCGGATTCCAGCTCATCGGACGGATGTTGTGCAACTGCATATAATCAAAACTGCCGTCCAACATGGCCTGATGGTGCGTGGCTGAAAACTGCACCTGATTATAACTGATTTCTGTTTTTTGTCGAATCAATTCGGTTTGCGAAGCCGTAAAATTGGAAACGCCGAAATCAAGAATTTTTCCTTCCTGTTTCAGTTGGGCTACCGCTTCTGCTATTTCATCGGCTTCCATCAAAGGACTCGGACGGTGCAACAGCAGTACATCCAGATAATCGGTTTGCAGGTTTTTTAAGGAATTCTCAACCGACCAAACGATGTATTTTTTGGAATAATCATAATGTTTGATTTTGTTATCGCGCCCATTGGTGTGCTGAATTCCGCATTTTGAGATGAGTTGGATTTTTTTTCTGTCAATTTTACTTTGTTTGAACGCTTTACCAAAATCGGCCTCGGTAGTATAATTGCCGTAAATATCGGCATGATCAAAGGTGGTAATTTGATTTTCAACACAAAGGTTTATGAGGTGTTCCATTTCGGAAGTGCTGAGGTTTTTATCCCAAATTCCCCAGTTCATAGTTCCGGCTATTATTGATGATAATTTTGTTTGCATTTTTGTGTTTCTTAAGATGTGTTTAAAAGTAGTTTCGTAAATTTTGCTCTTTTGAAAATTTTAGTATTTTGCCTCAAAAATTTCAAAGCGGCTATCAGGTCTTAAAATTATAAAAAGAAAATCATAAATCATCCTTAAAATTAAGGTGTTTTCTAAAGTTTTAACGCATTATTAACATCTGGTAACCCAATAAATTTTGACTTTTGAAATGTTAAAATTATAACCATCACACATTAGAATAAACCCAAAACTATGGAAGAAAATGGTACTGCTTTAGATATTAGAGCAATTAATGAAAAAATTGAAAGAGAAAGTGCTTTTATAGACTTGCTGACAATGGAAATGAACAAGGTGATTGTTGGTCAGAAGCACATGGTAGAACGATTGTTAATTGGGCTTTTAGGCCAAGGCCATATTCTTTTGGAAGGGGTTCCCGGATTGGCAAAAACATTAGCCATAAACACCTTATCGCAAGCTGTACACGGAAGCTTTAGCCGCATCCAGTTTACCCCCGATTTATTACCGGCCGACGTTATCGGAACCATGATTTACAACATCAAAGCCAACGAGTTTTCCATCAAAAAAGGGCCCATCTTCGCCAATTTCGTTTTAGCTGATGAGATTAACCGTGCTCCGGCCAAAGTACAATCGGCTTTGTTGGAAGCCATGCAGGAAAAACAAGTCACCATTGGCGATACCACCTTCAAACTAGACAAACCGTTTTTAGTATTGGCTACGCAAAATCCCATTGAACAAGAAGGAACTTACCCATTGCCGGAAGCGCAGGTAGACCGTTTTATGCTTAAAACCGTCATCGATTATCCAAAAGTAGACGAAGAGCGTTTGGTTATCCGTCAAAACTTGAAAGGTTCTTATGAAAAAGTCAACCCGGTAGTTTCTATCGATCAAATTCTTCGTGCACAAGAAGCTGTTCGTGAAGTGTATATGGACGAAAAAATTGAAAAATACATCCTCGATATCATTTTTGCTACCCGTTATCCGGAGAAATACAAATTAGAAAGTTTAAAACCACTGATTGGTTTCGGCGCATCGCCACGTGGAAGTATCAATTTGGCCAATGCTGCTAAATGTTACGCCTTTATCAAACGTCGTGGCTACGTAATTCCGGAAGACATTCGTGCTGTAGTACATGACGTATTACGCCACAGAATCGGGGTTACTTATGAAGCAGAAGCCGAAAACATCACTTCGGTTGATATCATCAACAAAATCGTAAACGAAATCGAAGTGCCTTAAGATTTAAGATTTCTGATAGCTGATTTAAGACCCGAGAGATTTGCTCGAATTGGCAAAGCATTTAAGATCTGAAATCAAAAATCGTTAATCAACAATCAACAATCACATGGAAACTAAGGATTTACTCAAAAAAGTTCGTAAAATCGAAATCAAAACCCGAAGATTGAGCGATCACATCTTCTCGGGCGAATACCACACCTCGTTCAAAGGTCGTGGTATGACGTTTTCGGAAGTACGTCAATACCAGTTCGGCGATGACATACGTGCCATCGACTGGAACGTAACCGCGCGCTACAACGAGCCGTATGTCAAAGTTTTCGAAGAAGAACGCGAACTCACCATGATGCTGATGGTAGATATTTCGGGTTCGGAGAGTTTCGGGACCAAAAACCAACTGAAAAGTGAAATTGTGACCGAGATTGCCGCTACCATGGCGTTTTCGGCTACACAAAACAATGATAAAATTGGGTTGATCTTATTTTCGGATCAAATTGAGTTGTACATTCCGCCCAAAAAAGGAAAGTCACACGTATTGCGTATTATTCGGGAGCTAATTGAATTTGAACCCAAAAGCAAAAAGACCGATTTATCACAGGCTTTAAAATTTCTGTCATCCACGCAGAAAAAGAAAGCCATTGTCTTTGTAATTTCGGATTTTATGGTAGAAGACGATTACGAGAAAACCTTAAAAATTGCCGGAAAAAAACACGACATCACCGGTGTTCGTGTGTATGATATTCGCGAGGAAAAAATGCCCAATATCGGTATGGTAGAAATGGAAGATGCGGAAACAGGGGAAATTTTGTTGGTAGACACGAGCTCTAAAAAAGCGCGTATGAGCTACGAAAAACAATATCAGGACAAAGTGAATTACTTCAAAGATATTTTTTCAAAATGTGGTTCGGGAACTGTCAATACTCGTGTTGACGATAGTTATGTAACGAAATTATTAGGCTATTTTAAATCGAGATAAGAATTTGAGAGTGATGATTAACGATTTTTGATTTTAGAAATGAAAAAACAAGATTTAGAGGAGCGATTGATTGATTTTGCAGCAGAAATAATTTTGTTTACCAATGATATTGATAAATCTTATGCCGGAAATCATCTTATTGGTCAAATTGTTCGCTCATCAACATCTCCGGCTTTAAATTATGGAGAGGCACAAAGTGCTGAAAGTAAAAAAGATTTTATCCATAAAATGGGGATTTCAAAGAATTAAGAGAAACGTTTAATTGTTTAAAAATTATTGAAAAAGCAACGTTATCATCAAATATAACCTTAATCAACAAACTAAAATCGGAAGCTAACGAGCTCATTTCAATTTTTGTTTCAAGTATTAAAACCGCTAAAACAAATTCTGAAATCAAAAATCGTTAATCTTCAATCAACAATGAAAATAAAGATTTACATATTATTTCTTCTGTTCTCGATAGGACTTTGGGCGCAACCTAAGGTCTCCACTTCGGTGAATGTTACCAAAAATAAAATCGGCGCCGAATTCAAATTGACCTTAAAAACAGACGTCGATACTTTGTCTAAAGTAAAATTTCCCGAAGCCAGGAACTTTGGTGCCTTAGAAGTAATTCAATCCTATAAAATTGATACCGTAAAGAAAGGAAGTCGATATGAATTGATTAAAAAATATGGCTTGACTCAATTTGATTCGGGGAAATACACCATTCCCCGTATCCCGGTTCTGATCAACGGCAAGCTCTCGTTTTCCGACAGCATTAAAGTGGAAGTCAATGATGTAAAAGTAGACACTCTGAAGCAAAAAATGTATGACATCAAAGACATCGCACAAGTCGAAAGTCCGATGGGTTCTTGGTGGATTTATGTTTTGGTTTTATTGGTCATCGCCGCTGCCGGATTTTTTATTTACAAATACATCAAAAAAAGACAAACAATCGAAAAAGAGGAAGTCATCGTTTTTAAAACGCCAATTGAAAAAGCCACTACCCTGTTGCAACAATTGGAGAAAAAAGAACTTTGGCAAAGAGGTGAAATTAAGAGTTATTATTCGGAACTGACAGACATTGCCCGAAATTATATTGAAGAAGAAATCCACATTCCGGCCATGGAAAGCACCACTTCGGAACTGATTGAAGGACTTCGTAAAGCCGCCAAGCAAAAGAAACTCAAGTTATCCAACGAAACCGTCGAAAACCTTGAAAAAGTTTTGAAACAAGCCGATTTGGTAAAATTTGCCAAAGTAAAGCCGTTGGATTTTGAAATCGAAGAAGACAAAAAACGCATCTCCAATTCCATCGTAACCATCCATCAATCCATTCCTGAAACGGTGGAAGAAAATGATGAATTGGCGCTTTGGAACGAACAGCAAAAAGAACTGGCTCGTTTACAAAAACTAAAAAAGCAAAAACGTGTTCGCATCATTACTACCATAGGAATTGTGGTGGGGATGCTTTTGTTGGCTTTGCTGAGTTTAATTTATTTCAAAGGATTTGATTATGTCAAAGACAACATCATTGGCCATCCAACCAAAGAACTGATGGAAGGCGAATGGGTTTACAGCGAATACGGAAATCCGGGCGTGAAAATAGAAACGCCAAAAGTCCTGAAAAGAATGAATGCCGAAAAGATAATGCCCAAAGAAGCAATGGCATTATTAAAAGAAATGCAAATTTTCATTTACGGCAGTTTGATTGACGACTTTTACATCAGTGTATCTACGGTTACTTACAAACAAGAAACGCAAATTGATTTAGACCAGGCCGCAGAAGGAAGCTTAAAGGTTTTCGAAGCGCAAGGCGCACAAAATATTATTGTAAAAACAGAAGATTTCAACACACAAAAAGGCATTAGTGGTAAAAAAGCGTACGGAACCATGACTGTGTTGGATAAAATTAAAGGCAAATCGACCAAAATGTATTACGAAATGTTGGTTTTTGCCCAAAATGGAGGCTTACAACAAATCACAATCATGCATCGCGAAGATGACACTTACGGAAAACAAATTATGGACAGGGTATTAAACTCGGTTGAACTACAAACAACAGACAAATAATGAAAGAGGTAAGCTTTTTAAATCCTGAGTTTTTCTGGTTGTTTTTATTACTGCCGGTGGCCATAGTGTGGTTTATTTGGAAAAGAAAAGAGCAAACCGCTACTTTGAAAATCAGTTCGGTAAAAGGGTTTAAAACACAGAAATCATTGCTGGCCAAACTTAAACCGTTTTTGTTTGTCTTGCGGTTATTGGCATTAAGTTCACTGATTGTGGCTATGGCAAGACCCCGAAAAGTAGACATCAGCAGCCAAACCAAATCGACTAAAGGAATTGATATTGTAATGGCGATTGACGTTTCGGGAAGTATGTTGGCCAAAGATTTGAAGCCAAACCGAATGGAAGCCTTAAAAAAAGTAGCCGAAAATTTTGTTGAGGGAAGACCCAATGACCGCATCGGTATAGTCGTTTATGCCGCTGAAGCCTACACCAAAACACCGGTGACCAGCGATAAAGCCATTGTACAAGATGCTATTCAAAGCATAAAATACGACAACGTATTGCAGGACGGAACCGGAATCGGGATGGGATTAACCACTGCCATCAATCGGTTGAAAGAAAGTAAAGCCAAGAGCAAAGTAATCATTCTAATGACTGACGGTGTGAACAATGCCGGATTTATTGAGCCGGAAACCGCTTCACAAATTGCTAAAGAATACGGCATAAAAGTCTACACTATCGGAATCGGAACCAATGGAGATGCACTTTTCCCATATGCTTATGCTCCGGGAGGCGGATTTTTATTCAGAATGATGCCGGTAGAGATTGACGTCAGTTTGCTGCAGACTATTGCCAAAAACACCGGAGGAAAATATTTCCGTGCCAACAGCAACAGTAAACTGCAAGCCATTTACGACGAAATCAACAAACTGGAAACCACCGAAATTCAGGAATTGAAGTTTTATGATTATGACGAAAAATACCGTCCGTTTGTTTGGATTGCTGGTATATTAGTGTTAATCGAATTTGGTTTGCGCAACACGATTTACAGAAGTTTTATATAAATAATTAAGAATGAAAAATTACGAATTACAAATTATTTCAATTCATAATTTAAAATTCATAATTCACAATTAAAGTATGTACGAGTTAGAAGAAAAATGGTATTTGTATCTCTTGTTTGTCATTCCGGCAATGGCATTACTTTTCTTGTACATTCAATTCTGGAAAAGAAAAAAACAACGGGAATTCGGCGATTTGGATTTGCTCAAAAAACTAAGTCCGGAAAAATCCGTTTTCAAACCGATTTTGAAATTAATTGTTGTTCTTTTGGCCTTAACCTGCCTCATCATAGGTTTAGTTAACCCCAAAATAGGAACAAAACTGGAAACAGTAAAACGTGAAGGAATAGATATCGTTTTTGCCATTGACGTTTCGAAAAGTATGTTGGCCGAAGACGTTGCTCCAAGCCGATTGGAAAAAAGTAAACAGTTGGTTTCACAAATCATCAACAACTTGGGAAGCGACCGCATCGGAATCATTGCCTATTCAGGAAGTGCTTTCCCGGTGTTGCCGATTACTACCGATTACAGCGTGGCTAAAATGTTTTTACAAGGTATGAATCCGGGTATCATTTCGGCTCAGGGAACTTCTATCGATCAGGCCATAAACTTAGCGACCTCTTTTATTGATAAAAAAGACAAAACCAACAAACTGCTCATCATCATTACCGACGGAGAAGACCATTCAAATGAAGCAGTAGGAGCTGCCGAAGAGGCAAAAAAATTGGGCCTAAAAATCATCACCGTAGGAGTTGGAACCGAAAAAGGAGGTCCGATTCCGCTCAAACGAAACGGAGTAGTGGAAAGCTTTAAAAGAGATCAAAACGACGAAGTGGTTATCACCAAAAGAGATTCAGAAGTCCTGAAAAAAATTGCCAAAGCCACCGGCGGCGGTTACGTTGACGGCAACTCAACCAAAGCGGTATTGGACTATGTAAAAAATGCGCTGGAAAATATTCAGAAAACAGAATTTGAAAGCACACAAATGGCTGATTTTAAATCACAGTTTCAATGGTTCTTAGGGTTTGGCTTTTTCTTGTTGTTTTTAGATGTTTTCCTGTTGGAAAAAAGAACCAAATGGGTGAAAAAGATGAATTTATTTAATGAGAAAGGTAATTAGATGATAGCCAGAAACAAATATTTGACATTGATTTTTCTTCTTTTATTTTCTTTTTTGGCGAAAGCTCAGAAAAAGGAAGTAGACACTGATTTGCCTAAAGGAAACGAAGCATTTACAGAAAAAAAATACAACGACGCTGAAGCAGAATATCGCATTTCGGAATCTAAAAATCCGAAGAAATCAATTGCTTCATACAACTTGGGGAATTCTGTTTACCGTCAAAATCAAGTCAGTGAAGCCAAATACCATTACGCCAAAGCACTTAAAAATGCTAAAACCCGTAAAGAAAAACACGAAGCATTACACAACATCGGCAATACTTTGATGAAAGAAAAGCAATACGCTGAAGCTGTTGAAGCCTATAAAAATGCCTTGCGCAACAATCCTGCCGATGAGGAAACACGTTATAACTACGCTTTGGCCAAAAAAATGATGAAAGACCATCCGCCTAAAAAAGAAGACAAAAAAGACAAAGACAAGGACAAGAAAGACGACAAAAAAGACCAAAAAAATAAAGACAAGAACAAAGATCAGGATAAAGATAAAGACAAAAATAAAGATCAAAAAGACCAGGATAAAGACGGAAAAAACAAAGACAAGCAGGATAACAAAGATCAAAACGGAAACAAACCGCAACCACAACCGGGTGGTGTTTCTAAACAAAGAATAGACAACTTATTGGACGCTGTAAACAACGAAGAGAAAAAAGTTCAGGATAAAGTAAACAAACAAAAAGTTCAGGCCAATCCGAAAAAAACTGAAAAAGATTGGTAGTTAATTTGAAAATGATTCAATTTGAAGATTTGAAAATGAAAAGGATACTCATTTTATTGTTTTTAGTGACAAACTCGCTTTGGGCTCAAGTACAATTTGAAGCTAAAGTGAGCAAAAACTCCTTGGGCATCAATGAACGATTGCGCATCGAGTTTACTATGAATGCTGATGGTGATAATTTTCAGCCACCAAATTTTGAGGCCAGCGGTTTCAGAATCGTTGGAGGACCAAGCCAATCGGTTAGTCAATCCTGGATAAACGGAAGAAGTAGTTTTAACAAATCCTACATCTATATTTTATTGCCTACGCAAAAAGGAGCCTTGACCATCAAGCAGGCGTCTATTGAAATCAACGGACAGATTTATAAAACATCTCCGGTTCGGATTAATGTAACCAACGCCGTTGAACTTCCTAAAGACCCGAACGAAATGCCAGCCATCAAAGCAGATGACAATTTGTATTTGGTAGCCGATATTTCCAAAACCAATCCGTATCTGAATGAACCGATTACGGTGGTGTACAAATTGTACTTCAGTTACAACATCGGAATCACCAATTGGAAGGAATTAAATAAACCAAAATACAACGATTTCTGGAGTCAAAACATTGACATCAAAGAATTAAAAGCCGAAGACGGCATGTTCAAAGGCGAACGGTATCGTTACGTAGTGTTGCGAAAAACAGTACTGTACCCAACAAAATCCGGCAAATTGGAAATCGAACCTTTAACCCTTGACATTGATTGCCAGGTGCCTACCAACCGAAGAAATTTTTGGGGACAGGCGCTAATGACCGAAGACAGCAAAAGGGTATCGGCCGGTAGCAAAGTCATCAATGTAAAACCATTACCGGAACACGGGAAACCTGAAGATTTTACCGGAGCTGTAGGTCGTTTTGATTTCAAAGTAAATCCATCTAAAACAACTTTAAAAAGCGGCGAATCTCTGGATTTAAACATCAGCGTTGTCGGAACCGGCAATCTGAAACTATTTACATTGCCCAAACCGGTACTGCCATCAGCCTTGGAAATGTACGATCCGGTACACGACGAAAATGTATCCACCCCGCTAACCGGAATGACCGGAAGGATTTCGGATAAATACACCATCATTCCGCAGTACAAGGGCAATTATCAAATCAAACCACTGCGTTTTACCTATTTTGATTTGGGCACTAACAGTTACAAAACCATTACCTCGCAGCCTATAACCATCAATGTGCTCGACGGTCCTGCGGTGGCAAATACTACTTCTGTCAATCCGAATGACGTGGCCAAGGCTAAAATTGAAGTGGCCAAAAGTTTTGCTTACAACAAACAAAAAACCAATCTCAAACCAATGGAAAAAGAGGATTTCTTGGGTTCGGGACTGTTTTATTCCTTGGTGATATTGCCGTTTTTAGCCATTCCGTTATTGATTGTCGGCAAACGAAGAAAAGAAGCTTCAGACAACGATTTGGTGGGCAATAAGATTAAAAAATCAAATGCTTTGGCCAAAAAATATTTGTCGGAAGCTAAAAAACATTTGGGTAACAAAGAACCATTTTACATTGCTTTGGAAAAAGCCCTGCACAACTTCCTGAAAGCCAAACTACACATCGAAACTTCAGAAATGAGTAAAGACAAAATCCGTGAAATCCTTCAGAGTCGAAATGCGCAAAACGAGATGATTACTGCCTTTATTCAATTGACCGAAAACTGTGAATTGGCCCGCTATGCCATGTCCTCGGAAACGGCTATTCAGCAAGACTACGAAAAAGCAGTTGAAATCATTTCTGAACTGGAAAAACAGCTTAAGTAATTGATTATAAAAATGAAAAAAGTAGTTTATATATTTCTGTTAATTTTTCAAGTTTCATTAGCGCAAAATGCTTTTGAACAGGGCAATCAATACTATCAAAAAGAGAATTACCAAGCCGCAATTGAACGTTTTGAGAGCATCATACAAAGCGGAAAACAATCGGCTGAGGTTTATTTTAATTTAGGGAACTGCTATTACAAACTGCACAAAGTAGCTCCTGCTGTATACAATTACGAAAAAGCATTGTTATTGAGTCCGAATGACAACGAAATCAAAACCAATCTGGAGTTTGCCCGAAAAATGGCCATTGATGATATTAAAATTATTCCAAAAGTAGGATTTGATAAACTGCTTTCCGATTTTACTTCGAGGTATTACTATGATACTTGGGCTTGGATTGCTGTTGGATTTGCTTTTTTGTCTTTGTTCTTTTTCATCGGTTATTATTTCTCCGAAAGAACTTATCTGAAACGCATCTTCTTCTTTGGTATGTTTGTTTGGATATTCGGAATATGTCTGAGTATTGCTTCCGGATTTTACGAAAAAAGCCGTATGGAAAACGAAAGACCTGCTATCGTTTTTGCCGAAATTGCTCCGGTTAAAAGTGAACCCAAAGCTACAAGTGCTGATGCTTTTGTACTGCACGAAGGCACTAAAGTTTACATACTGGAAAGCATTGCCAACTGGAAAAAAATTGAGCTTACCGACGAAACCACTGGTTGGATTAACGAAGATGCTATTAAGGAAATTAAATAGTAAGGTTTAAACATTTGAAGTAGTATCTTTGCCAACCTAATTTTGATTTGTGAATTACATCCTAATTCCTGAATCGCAATTCCTAAATACAAACATGTCAAGAGACGAACAATTAAAAAACCGCTGGGAACAACTAGTAGCACTCCTTTCCAATCAATTTGCCGAAGGAGATACGCTCGACTTGGACGCCATTATATACCTGATTGGTGTGCAGGAATTCGGAAAAGTGCACCAAACATTCAAAAAAGACGAGAAGCTCAACCTGATGCACATCGCCATTTGCCGATTGCTGGCTCCTTATGGCTACTACGAATTTGATTTTGTAGACAAAGACGGCTGGCCCCATTACAAAATCAAAGAAGAATTACCGCCGTTAAAAGCCGGTGAACAGGCCGTTTTAATGAAAGAAGCCATCGTAAATTATTTTGTCGAAAGAGAAGTGATCGAATAAAGTTTAGTTTGGCAGCTGACAACTTTCAACAAAAAAAACGCTATTTTTGCACCTTTACAAAATGACCGATGATAGATAAGATTAAAGAATATATTGCCGAAGCCGAGGCGTTTCAAACTGATAACAAAGAAACCTTAGAGCAATTCCGAATCAAATATTTGGGAAGCAAAGGTTTACTGAAAGATTTATTTGCCGAATTCAAAAACGTACCCAACAATCAAAAAAAAGAATTCGGACAAGTCATCAATACCTTGAAAACTACTTGTGAAGAAAAAGTAAAAACCATACAGGAAGCTTTAGAAAGCAAAGTAGAAAGCATTGGCGTTTATGGCGATTTAACCCGTCCTTCAGAACCGTTAACCATCGGTTCGCGTCATCCTATTTCATTAGTAAAAAATCAAATCATTGATATATTCTCTACCATTGGATTCAACGTTTCCGAAGGTCCGGAGATTGAGGACGATTGGCACAACTTCACGGCACTAAATCTTCCGGAATACCATCCGGCACGCGACATGCAGGATACGTTTTTCATTCAAACCAATCCCGATGTTTTATTAAGAACACATACCTCATCGGTACAAGTGCGTTACATGGAAAACAACAAACCGCCTATTCGTACCATTTCACCGGGACGCGTGTTCCGTAATGAAGCGGTTTCTTCTCGCTCGCACTGTATTTTCCACCAAGTGGAAGGCTTGTATATTGACAAAGATGTTTCGTTTGCCGATTTGAAACAAACACTTTTATATTTCACCAAAGAAATGTTTGGGAAAAGCAAAATCCGTTTACGCCCGAGTTATTTCCCGTTCACCGAACCAAGTGCTGAGGTGGATATTTACTGGGGATTAAAAACCGAAACCGATTACCGCATTACCAAAGGAACCGGCTGGTTGGAAATCATGGGTTGCGGAATGGTGGACCCTAACGTCTTGAAAAATTGCGGCATCAACCCTGAGGAATACAACGGTTTTGCCTTTGGAATGGGCATTGAGCGTATCGCCATGTTATTATATCAAATAGGTGATATCCGCATGTTTTATGAAAACGACGTGCGTTTCTTAGAGCAATTCAAATCAAGTCTTTAAAAAAAGACAGATAATAGACGGATAAATGAAAACCCAATCTGTCTGTTATCTCTTCGTCTCTTATCTATTATCCAAAAATGAAAAAAGACATCACCATCCCGAAAGTAGAAAACGTTTTTCTGGCCGCAGTTCAGGAATGGAGCGATGACTTTATGGAAAAGGTTTGGTATGTGTATCTCGTCAACGATTCTGACTTCGATTTAGACTCTGTAATGGTCGTTTCTAAAGCTTTTGGCACCATTGATGGGGAAATGAAAAAAACGTCGCTCCTGCGCCACGCATTCATGCAGGTACCCGCCGTATCTGTTGTAAAAATAGAAATGGTGGAGAAAAGCGTTCTTGAGCTCAACAACGAGTTTATGGTCACTTATTTCATCGGCAATACTTTGTACGACAAAAAATTCACCTTCCGCAAAAACATGATCAACGAACGCGCCACAGAAGAAGTGCCGATTTTGTTTGTAAACGGTGTAATCGTCAGATAATTATTTTTTCTTTCTGAAAAGATCTGACCAGGTGTATTCTTTACCATTCTTGCCTTTCCAGGAAAAGTAACCTACAAAAAAGATTCCTGTAACCAAGTATACAACGGCTTTAATATAAAAGAAAGGTGTGATCAATTGGCTCAAAAAAGGTTTTTCATTCCACTCAAACAAGCTCATAAAAACAATCATGAAAATGCCCCAGAATAATCCAACTTTGAGTTGGTGTTTCCATCTTTCACTCATCTTAATCTAATTTTTCGGTTAATTTTTTAAAGACTTTCTTAGCTTCTTTACCTTCATATAAAATCTCGTAAACCGCATCAATGATTGGGGTCTTGGCTTTATATTCCTGATTCAGTTTGTAAGCACTTTTAACCGCGTAATACCCTTCGGCTACCATACTCATTTCCATCATTGCAGCTTGAACCGTATATCCTTTTCCTATCATATTTCCGAACATACGGTTACGCGAAAACACCGAATAGCCGGTTACCAGTAAATCTCCCAAATAAGCCGAATTATTGATGTTGCGTTTCATTTTATGCACTTTGCGGATGAATTTTTTCATTTCGCGAATGGCATTACTCATGATTACCGACTGAAAATTATCTCCGTAGCCCAAACCATGGGCAATTCCGGCTGCAATAGCGTAAATGTTTTTCAACATGGCGGCATATTCTGTTCCGATAATATCGTCTGAAATTTTGGTTTTAATATAATTTCCGGCCAAAACATTAGCTACCGTCTTGGCTTTCTCAGCATCTCCGCAGGCAATGGTCAGATACGAAAGACGTTCTAAAGCCACTTCTTCCGCATGGCACGGACCGGTAATCACTCCGATGTTGTGATACGGAATGTTGAATTGTTTATGAAAATGCTCGCCTACTATCAAGAAAGTCTCAGGAACAATTCCTTTGATGGCTGAGAAAATTACTTTATCCTTTAAACTTACGGTTAATTTCTCTAATTCGGAACTCAAAAAAGCCGACGGAATAGCAAAAATCAAATAATCGGCATAGCTCACCGCTTCATTGATATCACTGGTTAGTTTCAATTTATGGGTATCAAACTCAACAGAGCTGAGGTAGTTCGGATTGTGTTTGTGTGTTTTTAAGTGCTCTATAGCCGATTCATTTCGCATGTACCACGCTATTTCCGGAAGGTTTACGCATAGCATTTTTGCAATGGCCGTGGCCCAACTTCCGCCACCAATCACAGCAAATTTAGGAGATTCATTCATGAATATAAACTTTTATATCATCCAAAAATACTCATTTTAGCAGACATCTTTCCCGTTTTATGGGAATAAAATAAATTTTGGCACAACTCTTGAGAATGTTTTGTAAAAATTGGGTTAAGTTATAATTGTGGTAGAACCGTTTAGTCAAAAGACTGGACGGTTTTGTCATTTTATCTAATCATAAAAAAAGCGTGCCAGGCACGCTTTCTCTTTAATAACTCATTTCTACAATTTCTCTAACCTTTTCAGGCGTGATATTTTGCTTTTCACCCAGCGCTTTCCAACCCCGTTCTTCAAAACGATTCACAATAAAATCAGCCGTGTTGCTGTAGTTTGCTGTATTTTCCGAAAGTTTGGTCTTCATACCCATGGTGTGAAAAAATTCAACTGTTTTTTCAATGGCCTGAGTGGCTTTTTCTTCAACTGATTCGCCGGTAACATTCCAAACTCGTGTTCCGTATTGTGCCAGTTTTTCTTTTTTAGTATCAAACATCACGCGGTACAAATTAGGGCCAATGATGGCAAGAGTTCGTGCGTGGTCAATCTCATACAAAGCGGTTAACTCGTGACCAATCATGTGGGTTGCCCAATCACTCGGGACCCCTTTCTGAATCAAACCGTTCAAGGCCATAGTGGCACACCACATAAAATTAGAAGCCAATTTATAATCATTTGGATTCTCAGCTACATCGGGACCGATTTCAACCAATGTTTGCAGAATGCTTTCAGCAATTCTGTCCTGCAATAACGCATCATGCGGATAAGTTAAATACTGTTCCATTACATGGGTAAAAGCATCCACCACGCCGTTTTGAATTTGTCTTTTGGGTAAGGATGAAACAACCGTTGGGTCGCAAACCGAGAATTTCGGGAACAACGCGCTACCGCCTAAGGTCAGTTTTTCCTGTGTCGCTTCGATGGTAATCACCGCACCCGAATTCATTTCTGAACCCGTAGCCGGTAAGGTCAATACTGTTCCGAAAGGAATCACCTTAGCCGTATCGGTAAACAGTACGCGATTTTTTAAAATCTCCATCGGATTACCTTCATAGCGCACCGCTCCCGAAATAAATTTTACGCCATCAATGACGCTGCCGCCTCCAACAGCTATGATGAAATTAATGTTTTGTTCACGAATAATTGCTACCGCTTTCATCAAGGTTTCAAAGCGCGGATTAGGTTCGATACCTCCAAATTCAATAACCTCAAACCCTTGTAAAGCAGCCTTGACCTGGTCGTAAACACCATTTTTAAAAATACTGCCACCGCCGTAGGCTAATAAGATTTTAGCTCCTTTTGGCACTAGTGTTGATAGTTTTTCGGTTTGGCCTTTGCCGAAAACATAATTGGTCGGATTGTATAATTCGAAATTGTTCATGATTTTGTATTTTAGAAAACGTAAAATTACAAAAGCTTGTCCCGAACAAGTGGTAAGGGAATGTTAACTTATTTGGAGTAAAATAAATTGTGGTCAATATACTCCCAAACTTTATGGGGTAACATCGGAGCTACATTTTTTTTATTTTTCAGGCTCTCACGAATGAATGTGGAAGATAGTTCAATTACAGGAGCACCCACACGGTGAATTTTAGGGTGATTGACAAACTGCTCGTCCATCTCTCCCGAATTTACCCGAGGGTATACATAAATGTGATGGTATTTTAAAATGGTCTCATAATTTTTCCATTTATGGAGCGAGTTCAGGTTGTCTTCTCCCATCAAAAGGGCAAATTCATGCTGCGGGTATTTTTCGCCCAAATGTGCCAAAGTATTGACTGTGTAATTGGGTTGTGGTAATTTAAATTCGATGTCGGAAGGTTTGATTTTATTGAAATCCTCAGTGGCCAAATGTACCATGTGCAGACGTTCATAATCGTCTAACAGTGTACTTTTTTGTTTGTGCGGATTATGAGGAGTTACAACCATCCATACCTGATCCAAATCGGCAAATTCTGCCATGTGATTGGCGATAATCAAATGACCTATGTGAATGGGATTAAAAGTCCCGAAATAAAGTCCGATTTTCATCTTATTTCACAAAATCTTTAACCAGGTTATAAGCTTCCTGCTTGGCTACGTCCAAATCGTAATTTTTGATAATGACATCAAATTGTGGTGCGGTGGCTAACTCTACGTGAGCTTTGGCAATACGCATGTTGATTTTATCATCGCTTTCCGTAGAACGTTCTTTTAGTCTTCGTTTGAGTTCATCAACACTCGGTGGTTTTACAAATACGGCTAATGTTTCTTGCGGAAATTTTGATTTGATGCGCAATCCTCCGGCCACATCGATGTCAAAAATGACATTTTTGCCTTTGGCCCAAATACGTTCTACTTCACTCTTTAAGGTTCCGTAAAAATTATCGCGGTAAACCTCCTCCCACTCTATAAAATCTTCGGCTTTGATATGTTTTTTGAATTCTTCTATCGAAATAAAGTAATAATCTTTTCCGTCTACTTCTTCTCCGCGTGGCTCACGGGTAGCAGCGGATATGGAAAACTCCAGATTCAATTCGGGTTGCGCTAATAAATGCCTTACTATGGTGGTTTTTCCCGAACCTGACGGTGCTGAGAATACTAATAATTTCCCTTTGTTCATTGTGTTTTACAGTTAGTTAAAGTACATTTAAAACTTGCTCTTTGATTTTTTCCAACTCATCTTTCATCATTACCACCAGTTTCTGCATTTCGGCATGATTCGATTTAGATCCCATGGTATTGATTTCTCTTCCCATTTCCTGAGTGATGAATCCCAGTTTTCTTCCATTGGCTTCAGTCCCGGCCAGGGTTTCAATGAAGTAGTTCAAGTGATTTTCCAAACGTACTTTTTCTTCGGTAATATCGTATTTTTCTAAGTAAAAAATCAATTCTTGTTCAAAACGATTTTCGTCTACACTTTCTTTGAGTTCCTCTAAGGCAGTTCGCAACCTGGTTTTTACGGTTTCCACACGTTCTGCATCATAAGACACCGCATTATTCATCAACGTCATGATATTGGCGATGCGGTGCAGAAATTCTTTCTCTAAAGAAACCCCTTCATCTTTGCGGAATTGCACTATGTTTTCTAAGGCTTCATCAATCACGGTTTGAATTTGTTTCCACTCGTTTTCGTCAATTTCATCGCGCTCTGTTTTCAGGGCATCTGGCATGCGAACAGCCATTTTCATCAGTTCGGTTTCATCTGCATTGGGAATAACTGCTTTCATCTGGTTGATGTACCCTTTTACTATCGGAACATTAATTTTTGACGAAGTTTCTTCACCGGTTACCTCAACATATAATGAAAAATCAACTTTTCCGCGCTCAAGCCTTTGCGAAAGCTGGTTGCGCAACCCCAACTCCATTTCTCTGAAAACAGAGGGCATACGCGTGTTTAAATCCAATCCTTTGCTGTTTAGTGATTTGATTTCTACCGTAATTTTCTTGGTGGGTAATTGCAAAGTAGCTTTGCCAAAACCGGTCATTGATTGTATCATGCTTTTATTTTCTAATAGCTACAAATATATTCAAAATTGAGGAGTTGGGATTTAGGATTCAGGATTTCTTCCTCGTAACCAGAAAAACACCGACAAAGATTAAAACCGCCGAAGCCGTTTTGACCCATGTCAGGTGATCTTTTCCCAAACTTATGGCAAATACTGATGCAAATAACGGCTGCAGGTAAATGAAAACCGCCACCGTGGTCGGTTTCAACTCGCGCATGGAAACCAAATTGAACAAATAGGTCAGAAAAGTAGTGAATACCACCACAAAAGCAATTTCCCATAAAATAGCAGCAGGAATCGTTTGCCATTGAATTTCCCGGTATTCACTCCAACCAAACGGTAAAACCATCAACAACCCAAACGTATAAATCCACTTAACAAAGGTAAACGCGTTGTATTTGTCCATCAGTTTTTTAACGATAATCAAATACAGTCCGTAAGAAACGGCATTGATGAAAACGAGTAAATTTCCCAGCGAGGCATTGCTGGCATTGGCGGCTGATTTTCCGTAGAGAATTAAAAACCCGGTACCCAAGAGCCCCAGCAAAATCCCGATAATTTTCCGGAATTCCATTTTTTCTTTAATCAATATAGCGGAGAGAATCAGTACAATAATGGGTGTTGTAACCATGATGACTGCCGCCGATATGGGCGAGGTATAACTCAGTCCTTTAAAAAAAGTAAGCATGTTCAGTGCCACACCAAATAAGGCCGCAGCAGCAATACGTGGAAAATCCTGCAGTTGGATTTTTTCTTTTGGAGCCCAAAAAGACACCAACCAAAACAACACAGTCGCGCCAAAAACCCGTAACAGAATAAACCCAAAAGGCTTAACATACATCGGCATCACGTCTTTGGCAATCGTAAACGACACTCCATAAATCAACGACACCATCATGGCGGCGACTAGTGCCCAAGCGCGCTTACTCATGGGCTAAAAAATCAATAACTTGTTGCACCACTTTGTGACTGTTACCAATGAATATTTTCCCGTCAGCTATAATGACCGGTCGCGATAGAAAAGTATAATGTTCTAAAATGTAACGTTTAAAATCGGCTTCGGTGAGTACCTCATCTTTTAACCCCATTTCTTTATACAGTGTGGCTCTTCGGCTGAACAGCGCTTCGTAGCTTCCGGCCAATTGTCGCATTTCATCCAATTGTTTTACCGTCATGGGTTCGGTTTTGATGTCCTGTAATTCGAATGTTTCCAGTTTCGGCAGGGATTTCAGAATGCGTTGGCAGGTGCTACAGGTCTTAAGATGGTAAATTTTTCGCATGGTCTTTTTTTACAAAAATAGAACATTGCGTTAAAATAGATTTAAATCTTTCCGACAGAATTTATAAGCAACGAATTCTGATTACATTTGAATAAATTTTACTAAAAATGGGGACTTTTACTAAAGAACTTTCTATTCGATGGGCCGATCTGGATCCGAATTTTCATGTACGGCACAGCGCCTATTACGACTTTGGAGCACAACATCGTATTGAAATTCTGGAACAGCAGGGCATGACTTTACAATTGATGCGGGAACAGCATTTTGGTCCCATCGCTTTTCGTGAGGAATGTGTGTTCCGAAAGGAAATTCGCCTTAACGACACTATTTTTATTTCGACTAAAATAAGTAAAATGAAAGCTGATGCTTCGCGTTGGACAATTGTACATGAATTGCGCGACAATCAGAATACCTTATGTGCCAAAATCACACTGGATGGTGCGTGGATTGACACCAAGCTACGCAAACTAGCTAATCCTACTCCTCCAATCGCCATCGACGTGATGAATGCCATCCCCAAAACAGACGATTTTGTATTATTATAAAAAACTAAAAAATGGACGCAACTTTTAAAATCTGGGAAACCAACCGAAAACACTATCTCAAACTCATCGAAAGCTATTCTTTGGAACAATTGAACAAAATTCCGGAAGGATTCAGCAATAATTTAGCTTGGAATTTGGGCCATATCATCGTGGCACAACAAGGATTGGTTTATCGACTATCGGGCTTGCCAACGTATGTGACCGAAGAAATGACCAATACCTACAAAAACGGAAGCAAACCCATCGGTCAAACCACGCAAGCAGAAATTGACGAACTTAAAACACTGCTGTTTTCCTTAATTGAGAAAACCAAAGAGGACTACGCCAATGGCAAATTTGTGACCTATACCGAATACACCACCGGCACCGGATTTCATTTGGCATCAACCCTGGAAGCCATCAATTTCAACAACTATCACGAAGCCTTGCATTTGGGTTTTATGATGAACATTCGAAAGTTTATATAAGATGACCGCCACCTTTGAAATCAACCGATCGAGCCGCAACATGCTGTTGAAGTTCCTCGAAAATTATTCCTTGGAACAGCTCAATACAGTTCCGGAAGGCTATAGCAACAATCTGATTTGGAATATTGCCCACATCATTGTTGTACAGCAAATGCTGGTGTACAAACTTTCGGGCTTGCCCATGATGGTTTCAGACGAAATGGTAGAGCGGTACAAGCGCGGCACCAAACCAGAAGCTCAGGTGACTCAAGAAGAAATAAATGAAATTAAATCGCTGCTTTTTGCCACTTTGGAACAAACCCAAAAGGATTTTGAAAACGGTATTTTTAAAAACTACCACGAGTTTACCACTATGACCGGGTATCACTTGCAAAATGCCCGAAACGCGATGGAATTCAATAATTTTCACGAGGCAACGCACTTAGGTATCATGATGCAACTCAAGAAATTTGTATAGCCGTTAATAAAAATGAAAAGAGCATTTCCAAACAAAGAATAAAACCTAAATTTGTACTTCAAATTTTATCACAATATAAAACACTGATAGGTTAGACTTTACAACAAAATAAACAATTAAATAAAATGAAATTCAACACCAAAGTCATACATGGCAACCAACACCATGAAGAAGTAACCGGAGCAGTTATGCCTCCCGTGTTCCAAACCTCAACTTATGCACAAGTATCTCCCGGAAAACCGGTAGGCGATTACGAATACTCAAGAGCAGCCAACCCAACGCGTCAAGCCTTGGAAGATGCTTTGGCCAGCATTGAAAACGGAGCTAGAGGATTAGCCTTCGCTTCCGGATTAGCGGCTACCGATTGTTTACTTCGCTTGTTCAAAGCCGGAGACGAAATCATTGCCATGGATGATTTATATGGTGGAACCTACCGTTTGTTTACCCGTTTGTACAACAACAGCGGCATCAAGTTCCATTTTGTAGACATGAACGACATGGAGAAATTCCAGTCGCTGATTAACGAAAACACTAAATTGGTTTGGGTAGAAACGCCTACCAATCCGTTGATGAAATTGGCTGACATTGCCGAGATTGCGAAAATCACCAAAAAACACAACATTCTTTTTGCGGTAGACAATACGTTTGCCACGCCTTATTTGCAAAAACCGTTGGATTTGGGCGCTGATATCGTAATGCATTCGGCTACGAAATACTTGGGCGGACACTCTGATGTGATTGCCGGGGCTTTGATCATCAAGGATAAAGAACTGGGTGATGAGTTACACTTCAAACAATTTGCCACCGGAGGAACTTTGGGTCCAATGGACAGCTTCTTGGTCTTACGCGGTATCAAAACCTTGCATTTACGCGTACAACGTCATTGCGAAAACGGCGAAAAAGTAGCGGCTTATTTGGCCAATCACCCCAAAATCGACAAAGTATATTACCCGGGCTTACCAAGCCATCCGTTTCATGACATAGCCAAAAAACAAATGAACGGTTTTGGCGGTATGGTTTCGTTTACCTTTAAATCGGGGAAAAAAGAAGATGCTATAGCCTTTTTGGAGAACTTAAAAGTGTTCACCTTGGCAGAATCTTTGGGCGGTGTCGAATCATTGGCCAATCACCCGGCCTTGATGACACATGCTTCAATTCCGGAAGACAAACGCAAAGAGATCGGTATTACCGATGATTTGGTGCGTTTGAGCGTAGGTGTGGAAGATATCGACGATCTGATTTCAGACATGGAGCAGGCTTTCCGTTTTGTTGGAGCGAATTGGACAACAGCCAAAATATAATTCAACACATTTGATATACAACAAAAAAGTCCCGATTTCTCGGGACTTTTTTATTAAATATAGTTTCTTTAGAATCCGTAATTTACACCGATTCCGATAACTTGTCGCGTTTGAAATCCGCTGAAGGCATTATCGTCGTAAATGGTTTGGAAAGCAAAGTTGGTGGAAAGGTATTTATTGACTTTCATGACAATATTCAACGTATAGTCTAAATCAACGTTTTGTGCGTCTTCCAGATAATTCGTGTACAAATTCAGGATGTTTTCGGCTGTAACGTTTTCCATCAAATTAAACTTGTAATAGCCGTTTACAGCAGCTCCAAATTCATAACGAGACGCATCGCCCTGATGCACCYCGAAAGCAGGTCCAAACTCTGTAAAATGCTTGTGCACCATGATTACTTTTGAAGTAGCCGGTGCCACATTCACCTTCAAATTTTCGCTTTTCTTCCACATCATACCGGGCCCGAATTGGGTATACGCCGGGGAAAAGAAATGCGATATTTTGGTGATTTTATCCGCGGGGTCGAAACCCGAGTCAAACTGCGTTTTAAAATTGAAGAAGAACGAGTAGTACCATTCGCCCGAAGCTTTTTTGCCCACCAACGAATTGAATTCGAAACGATCATCTGTTTTTTGAAGATCCTGTCCGTTAATTTTAGTCAAACCGTAATTAGCGGTTAGTTTGTTGTCCCAGGTCCAGGTGTCGCTCTTGTAATTGAAATCGTATTTCAAACCGGCATTTCCCGAAATACTACTTTGTCCTCCGGCCAGCCAATTGTTAAAACTGGCTTGGTTCAACAGAACGGTAAACATTCCTTTTTTGTCCCAACCATTGGGTTTTTCCTGCATTATTTTGGCTACCGTTTCTTCTGTCTTTTTCAACAGTTCTTTTTCACTTACTTGCGAAAAAATAGTATGGGCAGAAAGCAATAGTGTAGCTGTGAGTAAAATTTTCTTCATCTGCTTTGTCTGTTTTGTTGTTATTTTCCTTTTTTAAACAAAGGTACTGCCGAGCAGGCTTCGCCATACATGATACTTTTAGCCAAGGGCTGCAGTTTTTGTACAGCCATGATGTAGGCACTCTCGGGAACCGGTTTTTTGGAACATCCTTTGATAATAACTGGTTTGTCCTGATACTGCGAATAATCTAAAGATGATAATACTTCCTGATACAACGCTATATCTAACTCGGCAAGGTTGCCAAGCACCACTTTTTGCGCAAAAGGTGTTACGTATGTCGCTACCAAAATTGGAGCCCAAGCCGGCAGTATGGCATCGGTCGAACAGTGAATAGCCACGAAATGGTTTTGGTATTGTTCCCAATTATGATTTTTCAGTGCTTCTCGAAAGTCCTTTTCTTTGAGTAAAAAACCATCGAGTAACCATTGCGAAATGTCGAGTTGCGTTCGGGTTCCTACAGGATAATAATCCTCTAAATCGAATACTTCGAGTACAGAATTGGCGACCCTATTGATGATTTCTTCTGCCATATTACAGCATTCCTAATTCGAGTTTGGCTTCTTCGCTCATCAAATCTTTGCTCCAAGGCGGATCAAAAGTAATCTCTACTTCACACGATTTAACCGTGTCTATTTTGGTGATTTTTTCTTCCACTTCGCGTGGCAGTGTTTCGGCTACCGGACAATTAGGCGAAGTCAATGTCATTAAAACTTTTACTTCGTTGTCTTCGTTAATCATCACATCATAGATTAAGCCCAACTCGTAGATATCTACCGGAATTTCAGGATCATAAATACCTTTGAGTACTTTCACTACGTTTTCACCCAAATTGATATCATCTTTAAATTCTTCCATTTTTTATGTCTATTTATTTTCAACATTATTGTTGAACGTTGATTGTTTTAGTCTTTTCATTTTTTGGCATTAAATGCCAAAGCATACATTTTTATTTGTTTAATCATTGACACCAAACCGTTAGCTCTTGTGGCCGACAGGTGCTCTTTCAGCCCTATTTCATCAATAAAATCGGTATTAGCTTCTAATATATCAGTAGCTTTTTGGTTAGAAAAAGCTCTGATTAAAATGGCAATAATTCCTTTGGTTAGGATAGCATCGCTATCGGCAGTGAAAACAACTTTATCATCTTGTTGTTCGGCATGTAGCCAAACTTTGGATTGGCAACCTTTGATAATGTTATCATCAGTTTTGTATTGTTCATCTATCAGCGGCAGGCCTTTTCCCAAGTCGATGATGTACTCATAACGCTGCATCCAATCGTCAAACATTGAAAATTCGTCAATGATTTCGTTTTGTATTTCCTGTATTGTCATTTATGCTTAATTAGAACTTTTATTCTTTTTCTTTGGCTAGTGAAACTATTTTGTTGACCAATTTTTCTATCGCTGCCGGCGGAAAACCATGATCAAAGTCTACTGTTTCGTAGTTTTTGTTCTGATAGCGAATTTTGAGATTGGCAATGGCTGCTCCGTCATAAAAACGCTTTTGAGTCGGGTCTTTTAAATTAGGGATTTCTTCTAAATTAATTTTTCCGAAGGCTGATACCAACTCTTTCCAATCGGCATCAGAAATTGCAATTTCCTGAGGAGCTTCAACTCCTTTACGGTCTCTTGAGATGGTTGCTTTTTGATTGATGATTACTACCTTTTCAAAAAAACCTCTTGTGGTAGCAGTGTATTGAATCGTTGTGTTCTCCATATCGTTTTGTGCTTCATTGGAACAACTTTTTCCGAGAAAAACGGTCAATAAAATCAGCGTAATGGCTTTCATATTTTTAGGGTTTAAGATAACATCATTTGAGCTTTTTTCACAGCTGCTACCATCGCATCAATTTCTTCTTTGGTATTGTAAAAAGCAAAACTGGCTCGTATGGTTCCCGGTATTTGATAAAAATCCATAATGGGTTGCGCACAATGATGCCCCGTTCTGACAGCTATACCCAGTTTATCGATAATCGTACCAATGTCATATGGGTGGATTCCTTCGATATTAAACGAAATTACGGAAGTTTTTTCTTTTGCCGTTCCAAAAATTTTCAATCCTTCAATTGCGGATAATTGTTCTGTTGCGTATTGCAGCAGTTCGTGTTCATATTTTGCTATAGCATCAAAACCCACCGAATTCAAATAATCAATTGCTGTTCCCAGTACAATTCCATCTGCAATATTGGGTGTTCCGGCTTCAAATTTATGAGGTAAATCTGCGTATGTCGTTTTTTCAAAAGTAACCGTAGCAATCATCTCACCACCACCTTGATAAGGAGGTAATTTGCGCAACCAATCTTCTTTTCCGTACAAAATCCCAACTCCGGTCGGGCCGCAAATTTTGTGTCCGGAAAACACATAAAAATCACAATCCAACTGCTGAACATCAGGTTTTAAATGAGGTGTTGCCTGAGCACCGTCAATTAAAACAGCCGCTCCTGCTTCATGCGCTTTGTCAATCATGTATTTGATAGGATTGATTGTTCCTAATGCATTTGAAATATGATTAACCGTCACGATTTTGGTTTTAGACGAAAGCAACTTATCGTATTCAGCCATGATTAATTCACCGGCCTCGTTCATCGGAATAACTTTCAGAGTAGCGCCTGTTCTTTCACAAAGCATTTGCCAGGGAACTATGTTGCTGTGGTGTTCCAATGCCGAAACCAAAATCTCATCTCCCTCTTTTATCAATGATGCAAAACCATTAGCCACGGCATTAATCCCGTGCGTGGTACCCGAAGTGAAAATAACTTCATGAGCATATTTGGCATTGATGTGTTTTTGGATTTTCATGCGTGATGCTTCATAAGCATCGGTTGCCAATTGGCTGAGTGTGTGCACACCTCTATGAATATTAGCATTGATTTCCTGATAGTATTTTGCTATGGCATCAATAACTACCTGGGGTTTTTGCGAAGTCGCGCCGTTATCAAAATAGACTAGCGGTTTACCGTTAACTTTTTGTGAAAGTATAGGAAAATCAGCTCTGATTTTTTGGATGTCTAACATTGGATTATTTAGAAAAATTCTAAATACAAAAGTAGAAAAATTGATGCTGAAAAAACCACGATTTCACGAATATTTATGATTTGTTTTCCGTGATAATTTAAGCCCCTACAGACGTAGTAATTTTTGAAAATAACATTGGCTTTGGGCACTATTCCTTCTTTGTTTTTTATTTGTAATTAGCTCTTTCAAAACACAAGTTAATTTTCATAAATTGCTTAAAAATAAATTACTATGAAAAAGTTTTTGAAAATTTTTGTGGTTGTGGTATTAATTCTTCTGGTTTATCTGAGAATTGAAATTTATCCGAAGCTTGATTTGATTTCAGGATTTTCGGCCAAGAGTGTGGCTTCTGCCCATTTCATTGATGGACGAAGTTTGGAAACCATACAACAAAACGACAATGACATCGACAAAGTAGATTGGGCGACTAATAAAATTGATGAAAAAAATCGGGCGGTAGTTTCTTCAGTACACGGAATAAAACAGCGCAAAGCGATTTTCCGAAAAGGCTTGGGGGCAACGTTAATTGATGATGATTTTGACATTTCAAAACCGTATGAAGTTCCGAACAGAACAGCTGCCAAAAGCAATTTACCTTTTCCTTACGGCGATGAAGAGCCCAAAGACACTATTCTTGCTAATATTGATTACACTCGATTGCATTCGGCTATTGACGCTGTTTTTGACCCAAAAGGAACTAAAGACAAACGTACACGTTCTGTGATTGTCATTTACAAAGACCGGATAATTGCCGAAAAATATGCTGACGGATTTAACAAAAACTCCCTAATTCTGGGGTGGTCAATGACCAAAAGTTTGACCGCTACTTACTTTGGCATACTCCAAAAACAAGGAAAAATAGACATCATGAAACCCGCTCCTGTACCTGAATGGCAGAAGGATAGCCGTCGAAACATCACTATAAACGACTTACTGCACATGAATTCGGGTCTTGAATGGGAAGAAGATTACACTAAAATTTCAGATGTGACCAAAATGCTTTTCCAAGCCAAAGACATGACCGAATGTCAAGCTCAAAAAAAGGCTGTTTTCAAACCCAATACTCACTGGAATTATTCTTCGGGAACCACCAACTTACTGAGCGGCATCTTACGAAAACAATTTAAAACGCATCAGGAATATTTAGATTTTTGGTACAGTAGTCTGCTAGACAAAATAGGAATGCATTCCGCTTTGATTGAAACCGATATGAAAGGAAATTTTGTAGGATCTTCATACGGCTGGGCTACAACCAGAGATTGGGCCAAGTTTGGTTTACTTTATTTACACCAAGGTAATTGGAATGGCGAGCAACTGTTTGATAAAAGTTGGGCCAAATACGTAGCGACTCCAACACGTGGTTCAGACGGAAAATACGGCGCGCATTTTTGGCTTAATGCGGGTGGTAAATATCCTGATGTTCCCAGAGATTTATATCATTGCAGTGGCTATCAGGGGCAAATGGTGTTTATCATTCCTTCTGAAGATTTAGTAGTAGTTCGCATGGGACTGAATGAAAACCTGAATTACAACCTATTTTTGAGTGAAATTATCGAGAGTTTGAAAAAAAATTCTGATGATTAAGAAAAAATCTTATTTTTGATAAAACTAATCCTATCAAAATGAAAAAAATCAGTTTACTAAAAGCGACAATTCTTTTCTTATGGGTATTGTCATTTTCTTCCTGTAGCAACGACAGCAGCAGTGAATCATTCGGAACTTCAACCGGAAATTATTGGCCGATGGCCGTAAACAATGCTTGGAACTTAGATGCTGATGGTGTTACCCAACAAATCAAACTCATCGGGACAGCAACATTTGGCGGAAGCACTTATTACGAATTAATCGATGAAGGCGCAACAGACACTTATGGTGTAAAAACATATATGACAAAAAAGGGAGCAATTTATTACCAAAAAACAGGCGATTTAAACACAATTGAAAACGGAGTCACTATCTCGATGAAATCATATGAAATGCCCATTTTAAAAGACGATTTACAAGTTAATGAAACTTGGTCGGGAACCCTTAATCCCAAGTTGAATTACAGTTACGGAGGCACAAGCGGCACACTACCCGTTACCATAAATTACAACGGTAAAATCACAGCACGGGATGCCGCCGAAACCATAAATGGTGTGACGTATACAAACATTATCAAGACAACTCTTAAGGTAGAAAGCAATATAAATGGTCAGATCACCGTAATTGATTCCGAGTATTGGTACGCCAAAGATATTGGCCCGATAAGAGAATCTCAAACAATTGACGGCGGATTGCCTGTTATCCGAACATTGCTTACCTATACACTTAATTAATCATTTTTTAATAGTATAAAAAAGGGTCAAAGTAAAACTTTGACCCTTTTTATTTTGAAACGATACGCTTATAAATCAAACCCTAAATTCACGCCCAATTTCATGGCAATAATTTTGGTAATTCGCTTTTTCAATTCAGGTATTTTGATGCTCTCGATAACTTCATTAGAAAACGCATACATGAGTAACGCTTTGGCCTCTTTCTTCGGAATACCGCGTTGTTGCATGTAAAACATAGCCGTTTCATCCAATTGTCCGATGGTGCAGCCATGAGAACATTTTACATCATCGGCAAAAATCTCCAATTGCGGCTTGGCATTGATAGTAGCTTTATCCCCTAACAAAATATTGTTATTTTGTTGAAAAGCATCCGTTTTTTGAGCTTCTTTTTCTACGTAAATTTTTCCGTTGAAAACTCCTGTGGCACTATCAGCCAAAATGGTTTTGTAGTTTTGATGACTTTCGCAATTAGGCGTCGCGTGATGCACCAAGGTGTAATGGTCAACGTGTTGTTTGTCACCAATTATCGTAATGCCTTTTAAAGTCGAATCGATTCGTTCTCCAAAATGATAAAAATTCAAATTGTTTCGCGTGATGTTTCCTCCAAAAGAAAACGTGTGTACCGAAACCCGACTTTCCTGTTTTTGGGAAATATATGTGTTGTCAATCAGGTTGGCCGATTGTAAATCGTTCTGAATTTTATAATAATCAACTATAGCGCGTTTTTGGGCAAAAATCTCGGTAACCGAATTGGTCAACACCGGATTCTCATTCAAACTTTGATGTCTTTCGATAATTTGTACATGAGCATTTTCACCCACAACGACCAAGTTCCGCGGTTGCACCATCAAAGCATCTTCTTTTCCGGTAGAAAAATAGATGATTTCGATGGGTTTTTCGACCACTTTGCTTTTCGGGATGTTGACGTAGGCGCCTTCATTGGCGAAAGCCGTATTGAGCGTCGTTAAACTTTCCTCTTTGCTGGCAATTTTATTGAAATATTCGTCAATCACCATTTTGTATTTGGGTTTATTCAGTGCCGAAGACATCAAACAAACATCCAAACCATCGTGGGTTGTGGCCGATAGAAACGAAGAAAATTTTCCGTCTACAAAAATCACTTTGTGGGTGTCAATTTCGTGCAGAAAATATTTTTTTACCTCAGCAAACTCTATAATGTTTTCCTGTTTTGGAAATACGGAATAGTCATTTTTTAAAATGGCATTCAGCGAGGTATACTTCCAAGCTTCCTCTTTTTTAGTAGGGAATCCTTTGCTTTCAAAGTTTTTTATAGCCGAAGTACGCACATCGTGAAGAGCACTATGAATGTCTATTTGCTCTTCAAACGCCATGAAAGACGATATCAATTTTTCCTTCAATTCCATTATGCCTCCTGTTCTTGTTTAATCCAGTCGTATCCTCTTTCTTCTAACTCTAATGCTAATTCTTTACCGCCCGATTTTACAATTTTTCCGTCCATCAATACATGCACAAAATCAGGAATAATGTAGTCTAACAAACGTTGGTAGTGCGTGATGACTAAGACCGCGTTGTTTTCGCTTTTAAGTTTGTTTACGCCATTGGCTACAATTCTCAAAGCATCGATATCCAAACCGGAATCCGTTTCGTCAAGGATGGCTAGTTTTGGTTCCAACATGGCCATTTGAAAGATTTCATTACGTTTCTTTTCACCACCCGAAAACCCTTCGTTTAATGAGCGCGATAAAAACTTGCGGTCTATTTCCAATAGTTCTGATTTCTCACGGATGAGTTTCAGCATTTCATTGGCCGGCATTTCTTCTTTGCCATTGGCTTTGCGGCTTTCGTTGATCGCAGTTTTCATAAAATTCGTCACCGAAACCCCCGGAATTTCTACCGGATATTGGAACGACAGGAAAACACCTTTGTGCGCTCTTTCTTCGGGAGCCAATTCGGAGATGTCTTCTCCTTCCAACAGAATTTCGCCTTCGGTTACTTCATAATTTTCGTTTCCGGCGATAATGGATGACAAGGTGCTTTTTCCGGCACCGTTAGGCCCCATGATGGCGTGTACTTCACCGGCTTTCACTTCAAGGTTGATTCCTTTTAAAATCTCTTTATCTTCAACACTTGCGTGTAAATTTTTTATGCTTAACATTTTTTGAATGTGTTTTATTCTGATTTATAATTATCCTACTGAACCTTCTAAAGAAATTTCGAGTAATTTTTGTGCTTCTACGGCAAATTCCATCGGCAATTTGTTCAAGACATCTTTACTGAAACCGTTCACGATTAAGGCAATGGCCTTTTCAGTTGGAATGCCGCGTTGGTTGCAATAAAACACTTGGTCTTCACCGATTTTGGAAGTGGTGGCTTCGTGCTCAATTTTGGCTGTCGAATTTTTGCTTTCAATGTATGGAAACGTGTGTGCGCCACAGTTGTTGCCCATCAATAAAGAGTCACATTGCGAGAAGTTGCGGGCATTTTCGGCACGGGCGCCAATTTGCACCAATCCTCTGTAGCTGTTCTGTGATTTTCCGGCTGAAATTCCTTTGGAAATGATGGTCGATTTGGTGTTTTTGCCCAAATGAACCATTTTGGTTCCGGTATCGGCTTGTTGGAAATTATTGGTTACGGCTATGGAGTAAAACTCACCCACCGAATTGTCGCCTTTTAAAACGCATGAAGGATATTTCCAGGTTACGGCTGAACCGGTTTCTACCTGTGTCCAAGAGATTTTAGCATTTTTCTCGCACAAACCTCTTTTGGTTACAAAATTAAACACACCGCCTTTTCCTTCTTTATTTCCGGGATACCAGTTTTGAACCGTCGAATATTTGATTTCAGCATCGTCTAATGCAATCAATTCTACTACGGCAGCGTGCAACTGGTTTTCATCGCGGCTGGGTGCCGTACAACCTTCGAGGTACGAAACGTAACTGCCTTCATCAGCAATGACTAAGGTTCTTTCGAATTGTCCAGTTCCGGCCTGATTGATACGGAAATACGTAGACAACTCCATTGGGCAGCGAACGCCTTTTGGGATGTAACAAAACGACCCGTCCGAAAAAACAGCTGAATTGAGAGCCGCATAGAAATTATCTTTCTGAGGCACTACGGTTCCGAGGTATTTTCGAACCAATTCCGGATGTTCTTTAATGGCTTCTGAAATTGGGCAGAAAATAATGCCTTTTTCGCCTAAAGTCTTTTTAAAAGTGGTGGCCACCGAAACGGAATCGACCACAATATCCATGGCGATGTTATTCATTTTTTTCTGTTCGTCTAAGGAAATCCCTAACTTTTTGTACATGGCCAAAAGTTCCGGATCAACATCGTCCAAAGTTTTGTTAGGATCTACTTTTTTGGGTGCCGAGTAGTAGGATATGGCCTGAAAATCGGGTTTGTCATAATGTACATTGGCCCACTCCGGCTCAATCATTTCCTGCCAGGCTCGAAAAGCCTCAATACGCCAGTCTGTCATCCATTCCGGCTCTTCTTTTTTCTTGGAAATGGCACGAACAATATCTTCATTTAAACCAATAGGAAAAGTTTCGGATTCTATATCTGTGTAAAACCCGTACTCGTATTCTTTATTTTCTAATTCAACTTTTAAGTCTTCCTCTGTGTATTTTGACATAGTATGATTCTAAAGTGAGAATGATTCTCCGCATCCGCAGGTTCTTGATGCATTCGGATTATTAAACACAAATCCTTTTCCGTTCAAACCACCCGAAAACTCGAGGATTGTTCCGGCCAGGTATAAAAATGATTTTTTCTCGACAGCTATTCTAACGTTGTTATCTTCAAAAACCTTATCGTTCTCTCCCAACTCTTTGTCGAATTTTAATTCATACGACAACCCCGAACATCCCCCACTTTTTACGCCCACTCGAACGTAATCTTTGGCTGCGTCAAAACCGTCTTCCTGCATCATGTCGATGATTTTTTTGCTTGCTGTATCAGAAACTTTAATCATGGCTTATTTTAATTTTGTCTAAATAATGCGCAAAGTTAATACAAATATCCTTTTTTAGCACAAATCGCCGGATTTTTATAACTAATTTAAGAATAGAAAAAAATGATTTTGTGCCGCCAAGAGCCCTATATTTTTAGTAATTTGCGAACCATTTTATTTTTTTAACCGAATAGATTTCAACACCATGAAAATATATCCTGTAGAGGCCGGTAATTTTAAATTAGACGGGGGAGCTATGTTTGGTGTAGTTCCGAAAACCATTTGGAACAAAACCAACCCGGCAGATGAGAACAATTTGATAGACATTGCAGCACGCTGTATGCTTATTGAGGATGGCAATCGCCTCATTCTGATTGACACCGGCATGGGCAACAAACAGTCCGAAAAGTTCTTTGGCTATTATTCGCTTTGGGGTCCTCATTCATTGGATGGTTCTTTGGCCAAATACGGTTTTCACCGCGATGATATTACCGATGTTTTTATGACGCACCTGCATTTTGATCACTGCGGCGGAAGTGTCAACTGGAACAAAGACAAAACCGGTTATGAGGTAGCCTTCAAAAACGCAAAGTTTTGGACCAATGACAACCATTGGGAATGGGCCACCAAACCCAATGCCCGTGAAAAAGCCTCTTTTCTTTCCGAAAATATTTTACCCATGCAGGAAAGTGGGCAACTCAATTTTATAAAAAGACCAGAGGGCGATTACAGTCATTCGAAAGAGTTGGGATTCGGGATTTTTTATGTAGACGGTCATACCGAAAAAATGATGATTCCTCATGTTCAGTACCAAGATAAAACCATTGTTTTTTGTGCCGATTTAATTCCAACTGCCGGGCATTTACCACTTCCGTACGTCATGGGTTACGATACCCGACCGCTTTTGACATTGCCCGAAAAAGAAAAATTTTTAAAGGCAGCCGCTGAAAACAACTACTATTTGTGGTTAGAACATGATGCCCATAACCAAATAATCACTGTAGAAAACACTGAAAAAGGTGTTCGTCTCAAAGAAATTTTCCGTTGTGAAGATATCTTAAGTTAGTGTTAATCATTTTACTGCTTGTAACAAAACCATTTAATTTTACACTCGTTCTATAAATTTAAAACAAATGAAATTCATAAAAATCTTTGTACTGTCGTTGTTTTCTTTGACAGTTGCCGCTCAAACTGCTGATAAATCATTAGCCAAAAAAGGAACTCTGACCGAACAACAACTGCAACGCTGGAGTCATCTGGATCTGGTAAAAGATTCCATACCCGGAATGAGCGTTGATAAGGCTTACAACGAATTATTAAAAGGCAAAAAAAGCACTAAAGTTATTGTTGGGGTTATCGACTCGGGAGTTGATATTAATCATGACGATTTGAAATCGGTAATTTGGACCAATAAAAAAGAAATTCCAGGCAACGGCGTTGACGATGATAAAAACGGATATACTGATGACGTTCACGGTTGGAATTTTTTGGGCGAGTCAAACAATGAAAACTTAGAATTGGTTCGTATCCTAAAAAAACCGGATGACGGTTCAGCCGCATACAAAGCAGCCTTAGAAGACTATGAAAAGAAAAACCAAAAAATGCTTAAAAATAAGTTTCAGGTTGACTTCATCATAGCGGCCGACAAAAATATCCGCGAATATTTGAACAAAGAAAATTATACGATTGAGGATTTAAAAGCAATTACATCTTCTGATAAAAAGATTTACCAAAGCAAAATGGTCATGCTTTCTATAGCCGAAGATGCCGGCGAAGGATTTCGTGACGATATCAATGATTACAAAGAACAAGTTTACGACCAGTTGAATTTCAACCTTAACAAAGATTTTGACGGAAGAAAAATAGTAGGTGACAATCCTGAGGACATTACCAATAAAATTTACGGCAACAATGTGGTTTACTCCAAGGAAAGAAAAGACTCTTTCCACGGCACACACGTAGCCGGAATCATTGCTCAGGTTCGAAATAACAATCTTGGTGGTGACGGTGTAGCTGACAACGTTGAAATTTTGCCGGTAAGAGCCGTACCAAACGGTGATGAATACGATAAAGATATTGCCTTGGCTATCCGTTATGCCGTAGACAACGGTGCAAAAGTAATCAACGGAAGTTTCGGAAAAGATTATTCACCACACAAAGAATGGGTTTGGGATGCTATCAAATATGCCGAAAGCAAAGACGTGTTACTTGTATTTGCTGCCGGAAATGACGGTAAAAATATCGATGTTGAACCTAGTTTTCCAGCCGATACTAAAGACAAAAAAACAGAAATCGCCAAAAATGTTCTGACCATTGGTGCCCTTGACAACAAATATGGCGAAAATATGGTAGCCGATTTTTCAAACTACGGCCAGAAAAACGTTGATATTTTTGCTCCCGGAGTAAAAATTTATGCAACTGTGGGTGATAACAAGTATAAATACGAACAAGGTACATCAATGGCATCGCCAAATGCTGCCGGAGTAGCTGCTTTAATTCGTTCGTACTACCCAAGTCTAAAAGCGGCACAAGTAAAGCAAATCATCATGCAATCGGGAACACCGGTTCCTTTTGATGTGGTGGTGGGTGAAACCGCCGAGAAAATGCCTTTTTCGAAAACTTGTGTTTCGGGTAAAATTGTCAATGCCTACAATGCATTGAAAATGGCTGAAACCATGGCAAAGAAGACAAAAAAGAATCCAAAATTATAATCCGACAAGGAAGGTTTCGGCCTTCCTTTTTTATTTTTAGAAAGCATGAGAAACAAGTTTTTATTGGGTTTTATCCTAATGGGTATTTCTTCGGTTTTTGGTCAATCTAAAAACTATTGGCAACAACATGTTGATTACAAAATGGATGTTGCGATGGATGTCAAAACCTATCAGTACAAAGGCAAACAGGAATTGATTTACACCAACAATTCGCCCGATACTTTGAAAAAAGTGTATTATCATTTATTCAACAATGCCTTTCAACCCGGAAGCGAAATGGATATTCGGGTTCAAAACATTCCGGATCCCGATAGCCGCATGGCCACCAAAACAAAAGGTGCTGACGGAAAAGAAATCAGACAAAGCCGCATTAGTTCCTTACAACCTAATGAAATTGGTTATCTGAAAATTTCAAATTTTAAACAAGATGGTATTTCTGCTAAGATTAAAGAAGTCGGTACTATTTTAGAAGTCGATTTGGCACAACCCTTATTCCCCGGAAAGTCGACCGTTTTAACCTTAGATTTTGACGGACAAGTACCAAAACAAATTCGCCGCTCAGGACGCAATAACAAAGAAGGTGTTGAGCTTTCAATGACGCAATGGTATCCAAAAATAGCGGAGTTTGATTTTGAAGGCTGGCATGCTGACCCTTACATTGCGCGAGAATTTCATGGCGTTTGGGGAAATTTTGACGTAAAAATCACTATTGATAAAACTTATATTTTGGGCGGAACCGGTTATTTAGAAAACAAAAATGAAATAGGATACAATTATCAGGATGCCGGAGTAACCGTTACAATTCCGAAGAAACAAAAAACGCTGACTTGGCATTTTGTTGCTCCGAATGTGATTGATTTTACATGGGCTGCTGATAAAAATTACATTCATGATGTAGTGCCCACTGATTTTGGCACAACGTTTCATTTCTTATACAAAAACAATCCGAAAATCATTGAAAACTGGAAAAAAGCACAACCCAAAGCGGTTGAACTGATGGCTTTTTACAACAAAATTATCGGCAAATACCCTTACGAGCAATACTCTATCATTCAGGGAGGAGACGGCGGTATGGAGTATGCTATGTGTACTTTAATTTTGGGAGAAGGCACACTTGATGGTTTGGTAAATGGACTTATTGCACACGAAATGGCTCATTCCTGGTTTCAACACCTATTGGCATCCAACGAAAGTAAACATCCATGGATGGATGAAGGAGGCGCTACTTTCCTGGAAGATATGGCCGTTAATGAAATTTCGGGTAAAAATCTCGAAAATCCTTTTGTTGACAGCTATAAAAACTACATCAGCATGGCCAATTCGGGCAAAGAACAACCCTTGTCAACCCATGGCGATCACTTTGACTACAATCAAGTGTACAGTATTTGTTCATATTCAAAAGGCGAGCTTTTTTGGACACAATTGATTTATCTGATTGGAAAAGAAAACACCTTGAGAACACTGAAACGCTATTTTGCCGAATTCAAATATAAACATCCGACTCCTAATGATATAAAACGAACTGCTGAACGAGTTTCGGGAGCAAACTTAGACTGGTACTTAACCAATTGGACGGAAACCACCAACACCATTGATTATGGCATTAAAACTGTTGAAGGAGCTACCGACGGAGTGTCGAGAACCGGGGTTACTTTAGAAAGAATCGGCCGAATCCCTATGCCAATGGATGTTTTGGTTGAATATACTGATGGCACTAAGGAGAGTTTTTATATTCCGCTTCGCATGATGAGTTTTGAAAAAGAAAATCCGACTCCTTCGATTACCAGAACCACTTTGGCTGATTGGGCTTGGGCTTATCCAACGTATTTTTTTGAAATTCCGAAAGCAAAATCTTCCATCAAAAAAATAACACTAGACCCCAGCGGATTAATGGCTGATGTAAAACGAGACAACAATGTTTTTGAACAGAAATAAAAAAAGGCAACCAAATGGTTGCCTTTTTTACAATAATTTTATACTGACAATCTCATTATATATGCGGTACTGATTGAGTTTAGGATCAAAAAAGTCTTGTTGGCGGTAATGAATTTCTAGCTTATCTCCTTTTACAATTTTGTTTTTGATGAACAGATTGTCGCCGTCAAAACTAAACAACCAAACAAATTCCTGCTTTTGGTTTTGTTCATCAAGTAATACAATGGTATTGAACTCTTTGGCTGTCATACTTTCAAACGTGCCAACATAAAACAAATCAAGTTCATCTTCATCAGAAAAATTGGCATCTGCTTTATTTTCGGCAATTTTGATAAACACATCGGGGCAAATAACTGCCATTTCAATGCCAACGCTTTCGGCTATATTTTGAATAGACGTCATTTTATCATCCGGGTTGACATCGATACTTTTTCGTTCTTTATTGCTCAACAAATCAATGGCTTCAAAAATGCAAATACCCAGATTTACATCGGTCACATCCTTTTTTTTGCTTACACAGTCACACGTGTGGGTAGCCAGTTTTTTATAAACCGCCTGCTTTTTTTGAGCCCAAAACAGTAGAGGTGTCAATAATAAAAGTATGGTTATTCGCATGGAAAATATTTTGATAGGTTACGAAAGTAGGCAGAATCTCTTGGATAAAAAAGTATTTCGGAATTATTCCTTTACCGGATTAATCAGTGTTATTGAGTGTCTTTGAAATTTATGGAATAGAATTTGTAGTTTTGCGGGAAACATTTTTTTCATGAAAAACTTAAAATTTCTATTTCTTTTAGTCATAATGGGCTTGGGATTTCAAACAAGTTATGCTCAACCCATCCGATTCAAAACCAGCAGTGTTAGTTTTACAGATAAAAAAAATGACGGTACCTGGAATGAATGGTCTGACTTTGTGAAAGCCAATGTCATGATTACCCTTGATGCCAAAAAGGATTTGATTACCATAAATTCAGCCGAAGTACAGTCGTTTAAAATCAAAGCTTACGGGGAAATCGAAGATAATGCCGAGGTAAATATTGTTCCTTTTGAATGTGTAGACAACAAATTTTCGAAGTGTAAAATATTCATCATCACCAAGAAAAAAGAAAACAACCGAATGCAGATTTACATCAATTATAACGAAGTCAAATTTGTTTACAACGTCTACAACGACAATTAACAAATGGATAATTCCTATCCTAAAGCAGAAAAACTAAAAAGCAAAAAAATCATCGAATTGCTCTTCACAGAAGGTAAATCGGTGAGTAAATATCCTTTGCGACTGGTATACATTCCGTATCATTTTGAAGAAAATATACCGCTCAAAGTGGGCGTATCGGTTTCTAAAAAATACTTCAAAAATGCGGTAGAGCGCAACTACTTCAAACGCGTGCTGCGCGAATGTTACCGTTTAAACAAATCGCTTTTGGTTGACCATCTTGAGGCCAAGTACTGCCTGATGTTTTTTTATCAAACCAAAGAAAAACTGTCCTATTCCGAAATCAACGAAAAAACGAAACAACTTTTTGAAAAGTTTGTCAAAACCCTTCAGGATGAAAAAAACAATAGCTGAAAAGCGGAATACAATTCGTTTCAAGTAAATTAGTATATTCGTTAACTTGTTAAAAGATTGAACCATGTTCTCAAAAATTAAAAAAAGATATTTTATACCGGTAATACTGAGTGCCTTTTTGTTTATTGGTGTAAGCTTTAAAGATGATTTTTTCGAGATTTCGAAACAAATTGAAATCTTTACCACCTTGTTCAAAATCATCAATCAAAACTATGTTGACGAAACCAATGCGGCAGAATTGATGGACAAAGCCATCAAAAGCATGTTGGCCGATTTGGATCCGTATACCAACTATTTCAATGAGCAGGATGTTATCAAATTCAAAATCAACAATACCGGAGAATACACCGGAATCGGAGCGCTCATTACCCGCAAAGAAGACAAAATAATCATCAAAGAGCCTTACAAAGGTTATCCGGCGGATAAGGCAGGATTGAAAGCCGGAGATGAAATTATTCAAATTGGCGATGTGGTTTTGGCTGATTTTAAAGACGATGCATCACAATTAATGAAAGGTGCAAAGAATACCAAAATTGACATCAAATTTTTACGTCAGGGAAAACCTATGACGGCACAACTAGTCTTGGATGAAGTAGATGTGAAAGCTGTTCCTTTTTATGGTAAAATTGACGATAAAACCGGATATATTGTATTGTCACAGTTCAACGCCAAAGCCTTTTCGGATACCAAAGAAGCGCTGGAAAAACTCAAAGCAGACGGCGCCACACAAATTGTTTTAGACTTGCGCGGCAATCCGGGCGGTTTGCTCAATGAAGCCGTAAATATTTGTGGTTTGTTTGTCCCAAAAGGCGAAACCATAGTTACCACCAAATCAAAAAATGCTAAATACAACAACACCAATAAAACTACGCGCGAACCTATTGACACCGAAATCCCACTGGCAATAATTGTTGATGGAAAAAGTGCTTCGGCTTCGGAAATTGTTTCGGGTGCTTTACAGGATTTGGACCGTGCAGTAATCATCGGCAGCCGTAGTTACGGAAAAGGATTGGTACAGCGTCCGTTTGATATGGTTTACAATACACAGGTTAAAGTTACCATTGCCAAATATTACACGCCTTCCGGCAGATGTATTCAGGCTTTGGATTATGCTCATAAAGACAAAAGCGGGAAAGCCATTCGTACCGATGCTAAAAACTACAATGCTTTTCAAACCAAAAAGGGAAGAACCGTATATGACGGTGGCGGGATTTTGCCGGATGTAGTTTTAGAGAGCAGTAAAACGAGCGCCATTGCCGATGCCTTGCAAAAAAATGACGCCATTTTTAACTATGCTACTTATTACTACTACAAAAATCCAAATCTGGGCGACAAAATTCCGGTTATCACAGATGCGGAAATAGCCGATTTCAAAGCCTTCCTGAAACGCGAAAAAATAGCCTTTGACACCGAGACCGAAATCGCTTTGAAAAATACTTTGGAAAAAGCCAAAAAAGAGAATATTGACGGCGCAATTACCGCAGAATATCAACAATTGCTCTCTTCGATAGAAAAGAGTGAAGAAACGCTGATTGATAAAAACAAAACTGAAATCAAAAATTTACTTTTGGACGAAATTATTAAAAGATACCAATACAAAGAAGGATTGTATCAATATTACATCAAAAACAATTTTGAAATCAAAAAAGCTGTTGAAGTCCTGAACGACAAAGCCACTTACAACAAGATTTTAAAAATATAATATGAAATTACTCAAATACCTGCCCTTGCTGTTTTTTAGTTTGTTACACGCCCAAGAGGAAGTTGTTCATTCAGTTTATTTTGATTTTGACAAATTCTCCCTGAATGACAAACAAGCTAATGATGTTGTTGATTTCATCAAAAAAACCGATTCTACCCGAATTGAATCCATCCAAATTTTCGGCTATACCGACGACATTGGTAAGGAGGCCTACAATTACAAACTTTCGACCAAGAGAGCAACGGCTATTCAAAATAAATTCATTCAAAGTGGCATAAAAAATAAAGTAATCATTACCATCGAAGGCAAAGGAAGAATTTTAATTGATGATGACATTGTAGAAAATCTTCCGGAGAAACGTTCCAAAAACCGACGTGTGGATGTGGTATTGAATTTAAAACCATTGCCTAAAATCGAAATTCCGGGGTATTACAATACCATTCAGAAGCGTCATATTGTAGGCGATCATATTTACCTCGACAATGTTTTGTTTGACAGAGGCAGTAGCAAGTTGACTTTCAAAACCAAAACCGAATTAGATAAAATTGCCAAATTGTTACAGAAATACAAAAATCTTCAATTTGAAATTCAGGGACATGTATGCTGCACCCCTCCTTATCAAAAAGAAGCCATTGATATGGATACTAAAAAACGCCAACTGTCTGTTAATCGCGCTGAGGCGGTATACAAATATTTGATTTTGAAAAAGATTTCGAAAGACCGTATGACTTTCAAAGGATACGGAAATACAGTACCATTGGGCAAAGGTGCTGAATATGACCGTCGCGTGGAACTGGTAATATCAAAAGTGTAATTACTCTTTTCGCATTTCGATGTGAGGAATATCATCCTCGAGATACATATCGCTGGTTTGAATAAATCCGTGGCTTTCGTAGAATTTCTTAAGATACAACTGAGCCGAAATAGTTATTTTGGTGCTGTCAAAATATTTTTTCATCACGATGATGGCTTCCCGCATGAGCACGTGTCCTAATTTTTTATCTCTGAAATTTGGCTTTACCACTACTCTGCCAATTGAAGCCTGTTCAAAATAATCATTTGGTTTAAACAAACGGGCGTAACATACTATTTCGCCATCAACTTCACCAATCAGATGAATCGCTTTCTGGTCTTTACCATCTATATCCTGATAAACGCAGTTTTGTTCGACTACAAAGACTTCACTGCGCAGTTGCAATAATTCATATAGCTCTCTAACAGAAAGTGTCTCAAATCGCTTTATTTTCCATTCCAGATTCATGGTTTTATTTTTTAATTTGAATCGATTTAATAATTGCTTCCAACTCAAACATCAAATCGCGCTTTTCTTTGGAAGGCGCATAACAAAATCCTTCTAGGACAAGAATTCGCTTGTGTGCTTTATCAAAAATCACATAATTAATGAACGGTCCCGACATGAAGTCGTTTTTCATTTGCCAGGTTCCTCGGGTTTCATAGGCATTATTACCGGCTAATGTAGTTTTTGAAAAATAGGGAGAATATGCTTCCTCTGTCACCATTTCTGTTCTGTTTTCTGAGCCGTGAATGTAAAGTTCACCTATTGAGTCTCTTGTTTTTATAATATCTTTTACAGCATTGTTTCGACGGATACTTTGCCACGGAACCTGATAAATAACCAAGCTGTTGTTGCCACTGGTGATTTCTTTTTTCAGCCAAATAAAGTTCTTTCGTCGCATTACGTATTCATATTTTTTTGGAATCAGTAAATTGATGTTAAACTTCTTTTGTATTTTTTTGGTATCCAGTAAAGAGTCCTTAAAGGTTTTTTGTTCTTGGGCAATTTCTGTCGCCCTCATTTTTTGGATGATGGTTGGGGTGTTTTTTTCTAAAATCTCGAGAATTTCAAAAGCAGTTTTTCCCGAAATGTGAATAGCATTTTGTGGTGAAGCAAATTCGTTTTCTACGATTTCAAATTTGTTTTCAATGTCTTTTTTGATGATGATGATGTTGCGACTGTCTGTTGAATATCCTTCAAATAATTTGACAGGATATTGGTTGATGGTAAACAAAGGTTCCTCTTGAGGCAATCCTAAAACCGGTGAGGCAAATTTATTACGGATGCTATCGCCCACTTCACCACTCCAAAGCTGGTCGTCAATTATTACAGCAATTGTATTGATGGCTGCTGAAGATTCTTTGGGCAGCTGTTCCTTTTTAAACGAACAGGAACTCAAACAAACTGAGCCTAAAAACCATAAAAAAAGGGTTTTATTCATAACTGAAATAAAACCCAAATTTATTGAAGATTTTCGGATTAACCGTTGTTAATTTTTAACTTCATTCCCGGTTTTAAACTTTCGTTTTTAATTCCATTCCATTTTTTGATGTCGGAAATGGTTACACCAGGATATTTTTTGGCTATGCTGAACAAGGAATCTCCTTTTTTCACGTAATATAATTTCACCTCATTCATGTCGTTAGATGCAACGCTTTCCTTTTTAGAAGGCTTTACTTCATTGGCAACAACCACTTCTTTTTTTGAAACAATTAGTGACGCACCTAATTTAACATTGTTATCCTCTAACTCATTCCATTCTTTCAAGTCAGCAACGGCTACGTTGTATTTGCGGGCAATGCTTCCTAAGTTGTCCCCTTTTTTAACTTTGTATTCAACTATTTTGGTTTCTGTTTTAGGTTCTTCTTCCTTGGTTGCTGTTTCAGTATTTGCCAAAGCTAATTTAGATCCTTGTTGTATGTTCAAATCATCCAGATTATTCCATTTTTTGAGGTCTTCCAAACGTACATTGAACTTTTTGGCAATGCTGAACAAATTATCCCCCTTTTGAACTTCGTAATAGTCATTCGGATGTTGAGCAATATCTTCATTCGTTTCATTAGAAGCTACTGCTGTTTCAACTTTAGGTTCTACCATCGGTTTGCTGCCTTTAACTTCTTTTCTAACCGTTGTAACAACACGCTCATTTTTGATGATTTTCAAATTTGCACCTAAGGCAATATTATTACTTTTTAAGTGGTTCCATTTTTTCACTTCAGCGACTGACACTCCGTATTTGTCTGAGATTTCACCCAAGTTGTCGCCTTTTTTAACCTTGTGATATTTGACTACATCTTTAAACGATACTACTTTTTCTTCTTTGTAAACTTTGTTCGACGTAGAAGCTAAAGCAGAAGACTCTTTTACCGAAATAGTATCCGGTTTTTCGATTTTCTTGTCTTTTGAAGCTATGGCCTCGTTAGTATAAATCTTTAGTTTTTTTCCAATAGGAGCTTTACTGTTTCTCAGATGATTCCATTTTTTCAAATCGGACATAGCCACACCATACAAGGATGAAATTTCGCTTAAACTATCTCCTCGTCTAACCCTGTGGTATTTAACTTTTGAAACCGAAGAGTTGATAGAATCCCTGGAAGCCAACATACTTTCATAAGGCCTTTCTCTTCTGCTCTCTTCGTATTGTACGTAGGCATAAATTTTATCTTCGTTAGAAGTAAACACCGCAACCTTATCAATTGGTAATCTCAAATAATGATTTTCACCGGTAATGAAAGGAATCACTTCTCTTTTGTATGACGGATTTAAGAATTGTAACTCTGCCACAGGAACATCTAACAAGGCAGAAATTTGTTTGAAAGTCATGGTGTTTTTAATCATGACTGTATCTGTAGCAAAATGGTTTGCAATGGCTTTATCTGGTTTTATACCATGTTCTTTATGGTATTCAAAGATGTACATAGTAGCTAAAAATGCCGGTAGGTATCCTTGTGTTTCCTTTGGTAAATGTTTTCTGATGTTCCAGTAATTTTGCTGTCCACCCGAACGTCTTATGGCCTTAGCTACGTTGCCCGGTCCCGAATTATATGATGCCAATACCAAATCCCAGTCACCAAAAATCTTGTACATATTGGTCATGTACTGAGTGGCTGCGTAACTTGATTTTAAAGGGTCATTTCGGTCATCAACATAAGTGTTAATGTTCAAGTCGTATTGTTTCCCGGTTTGATACATGAACTGCCATAAACCGGTTGCTCCCACTCGTGAAACAGCTCTCGGATTTAATGCCGATTCAACAACCGCTAAATATTTGATTTCTAGAGGAATATTTTGTGAGGCTAACGCTTCTTCAAACATAGGAAAATAGAACTGTGAAATCCCCATCAATCGTTCGAAGGCTCTTTTTCTGTTCTTTAAAAAAGATTTAATTACGTTTTCCAATCCTTGATTGTACTCAATGTTAAAAGGCGACTTCTCGTCCAGTTTTTTTAATCGCTCTTTCAAGAGGGCAGTAGGCAATTCGTAATCAACCTTTTCATCAACGTTGATGTTTTTGATGTCAAGGGTTAACTCGTTGTACAAGTCTAAACTTGCCAATTCTTTCATCCACAAGCTGTCGATACAAGAAGCTATTTTGTCGTGAACAAAAGTGGCTTTGATGGAATCGAGAACCTGCCTATTGGTTAAATTCTTTTTAAACGGGGCAATGTTAAGGTCATCCTGTGCAAAAATTGCAGTGGAAGCCAAGAGCAGTGCCAAAGTCGTTATTTTTTTTATATTCATAATACTGTGGTATTGTGGTATTTTTTAGTTCGTCTAAATGTAAATCAACTGATTTACAACGCAAATAATTGTCTTTTATTGTATTGCTTCTGAAAATTAATTTAAAATCGCAGCAATTCCGGGTAATGTTTTTCCTTCGAGCATCTCCAACATGGCTCCTCCTCCCGTGGACACATAGCTCATTTTTTCTTCCAGACCAAATTGTTTTACAGCTGCTACCGAATCACCTCCTCCAACGAGAGAAAAAGCTCCTTTTGCAGTAGCTTCAGCGATAAAATTACCTAACTCGATGGTACCTTTGGCAAAATTCTCCATCTCAAAAACACCCAAAGGACCGTTCCACAAAATGGTTTTTGAATTCATAATTACTTCTTTAAAATCTGCCAAAGATTTTGGCCCAACATCTAATCCTTGCCATCCGTCAGGAATTTCATGTACACCAACTACTTTCGTATTCGCGTCATTGGCGAAAGCATCAGCAACAACAGCATCAACCGGAATATGAATTTGGACGTTTTTTTCTTTAGCTAATCGCAAAATCTCAAGAGCTAATTCCTGTTTGTCGTCTTCACAAATCGAACTTCCTATTTTTCCGCCTTGTGCTTTGATAAATGTAAACGTCATTCCACCACCAATAATCATGTGGTCTACTTTATCTAATATATTTTCGATAACCGTTATTTTCGAGGATACTTTTGAACCTCCAAGCACTGCAGTTACCGGTTTTACAGAATTATTTAATACACGATTCAAACTGTCAATTTCTTTAGCCAGCAACATTCCGAAGCATTTTTTATCTTCAAAAAACTTGGCGATGATTGTTGTAGAAGCATGGGCTCTGTGTGCTGTCCCGAAGGCATCGTTAACATATATATCACCAAGAGAAGCCAATTCTTTGGCAAAATTTTCATCCCCCGCCTCTTCTTCCGCATAAAAACGCAGATTTTCAAGTAACAACACATCACCTTGTTTTAGTCCTTGAGCTGCTCTTTGTGCAATCTCACCACGACAATCAGCCGCAAATTGAACCTCGACTCCTAAAATTTCAGAGCATTCAGATACAATGTGACGCAAGGAAAACCGATCTTCTTTTCCTTTGGGTCTTCCCAAATGCGACATCAGAATTACGCTTCCTCCATCTGCCAAAATCTTGTCAATGGTGGGCTTTGCTGCTTCAATACGGTTAGCATCAGTAACGTTAAAATTATCATCTAAAGGAACATTAAAATCTACACGAATGATCGCTTTTTTAGCATTGAAGTTAAAATCCTGAAGTGTTTTCATTTGGCTTTTTAAAAGGTTTGAATCCTTGCAAATATAGTAAAATTTAATTTCATCGTTCTTTTACGTGCTTTTATCGATAATTTTTAAGGGAATTTTAAGATTTATTGATTTAAATATCAGTCATTTACAAAACGATTTAGCTTCATTGCTATTACTACCAATGTCCCGTTTAACTACGCTCTTAATCTTTTGACAATTTAAACACCTGTTAGTTTACACTAATCCGCCTCTGTTTTCTGTTAGCAAAATTTTTCCAGTATATTTGCTTTATGCAGTTCAAAGATATACTTGGCCAAGATTACATTAAAAATCATCTCATAACCAGCGCACTATCGGGTAGGATTCCACATGCACAATTATTTGTTGGACCCGAAGGCTGTGGTACACTAGCGATGGCCATTGCCTACGCTCAGTTTGTATTGTGCAACAACATCGGAAACGAAAACAACGGCGGAAATCAAAGTTGTAATTTGAAGTTCGAGTCGTTATCCCATCCCGACCTACACTTTGTATATCCAAATGTGGCTAATGACGACGTAAAATCGAAGCCTAAAAGTGCCGATTTTTTGATGGATTGGCGCGAATTTGTAATGGCAAATCCATACGGAAGTTTGTTTGATTGGTACAAACACCTTGGTGTTCAAAACAAGCAGGGAGAAATCAGGGTTGATGATGCTCAGGATATATTGAAGTCTCTGGCTTTGAAATCGTATGAAGGAGGTTATAAAATAATGATTGTTTGGATGGCGGATAAAATGAATATAGCCGCTTCTAATAAACTATTAAAACTGCTGGAAGAACCACCTGAGAAAACACTTTTTATTTTGATTTCTGAACACGAGGAAGACATAATACAAACAATACGTTCTCGTTGTCAGGTTTTGCATTTCGGACCGCTTCCGGAGGCTGTTATTGCCAAAGCCATGCGGGAAAAGTACTTTTTAGATGAACAATCGGCGACAAAAGTAGCCCATCAGGCCCAAGGAAATTACAACAAAGCCATCCATATTTTAAACAACGACACCGATGATTTACCGTTTGAAAAATGGTTTGTCGATTGGGTCAGAGCTGCATTCAGAGCTAAAGGAAATGCTGCTGCAATTCAGGATTTGATTTCGTGGAGTGAGGAAATTGCCGGTTTGGGGCGCGAGGGGCAAAAACAATTTTTAAACTATTGTATTGTGATGTTTCGCCAGGCTTTGTTACTCAATTATCAAGCTAATAAACTGGTTTATCTGGAGCCTTCCGTTGATAAATTCAGCTTGGAAAAATTCGCTGCTTTTGTAAACGGATCAAATATAAATGCCATTTTTAATGAACTTTCGGATGCGATTTACCATATTGAAAGAAATGGAAATGCGAAAATAATTTTAACTGACTTATCTATAAAGCTCACTCGTTTAATCCATAAAAATGACTAGTTATGAATAATACTGCTTCTGTTTTAGTATTGCTGTTTTTGGCTGTTACCTTTATACAATCGGCACACGATAAGGTCTTTGGCTGGAAAGGAAATGTTGAATGGCTCAAAGGTCATTTTAGTCAAACCGGTTTAAAAAATTATGTTCCTCTTGCCTTGTTCATGGTATTGGCTATGGAACTCCTGACTAGTGTTTTTACTCTAGTAGGTTGTGTAGAATTATTGGTAAATGGAGGGCGGAATTTTGGCTTTTACGGAGCTGTTTTTTCCGGTATCACTCTGATTATATTGCTATTAGGTCAAAGATTAGCCAAGGATTATGATGGAGCCAGAACTATTGCTATATATTTTATACCATCAATTTTAGCGGTATATTGGTTAAGCTAACCCGATTACATATAATAATAATAATAAAAAAGCCTCGAAAATCGAGGCTTTTTTTGTTTTTTTTAATCAATAAATTATTTTTTTTCGGCTTTCTTAGATTCTGTTTTTTCTTCTTTTTTATCAGAAGATTTGTACTTATCGTTGATTAATTTTATAATTTCTTTAGTGATGTCGTAATTATCCTTGGCATATAAAACTGATTGTGCATCACCGGTACCGTAGATGTAATCATATCCTTTTTCCTTACCAAAATCTTTAATTATTTTCTTATATGCTTTAACCAAAGTATCCATCTCTGCTCCGCTTTCTTGTTGCAATTGCTGTAACATAGCTTGTTGGGCATAATTGAGTTGTTGTTCTCTTTGTTGCAATTCAGATCCTTTTTGTTGTGCCCAAGCCTGCCCGTTTGCTGCGGCGTTTTGCTTGAAATTGGCAGCCTCCGATTTGAAACGGTTAACTTCAGCCTCTAACTGACTGCCCATTACTTTTGATTTATCTTTGTATTTTGCCTCAATATCTTTAGCCTCTATAGACTCTTCCATTAATTTTGACGTATCAATGTAGGCCGTTTTAAATTCTTTTGTCTCTGTTGTTTTGTTGCAAGACATAATGGTTAGTGCCATTGCAAAAAGGATGATTGTTTTTTTCATTATGAATTAGATAAAATTTGCTTTCAAAAGTATAAAAATAAAAATCAAATATCTCAGGCGAGAATAACTATCATTTTTCAGCTGTTTTTTTAATATAATAAATAATTATTCTTTAAAAAATAACCATTGCTTTCTCTTATTGAATTCGGCTTAAAATAAAGCGATTTAAGCAATTTAAAAATCAAAGTTGATGCTATAATGGTTTTTGGGTTTTTAATTAAAAATAGATGCTTAAAATGATTTTTTATTGATTTTTTATGATGTAAATGTGCGACGAATACTCTTTTGTTCGTTTTCCTGAGAGATTTGATTTCCATCCGACAAAAAAAGCTCTGATGAAATTCATTTTACCGGTTTTGTATTTTTCAGACAGCAGGCTAACATAAAAGCTGTCAAATTTCATAGGGAGTACTCTGGTAACGTTCATTTCGTGTTCAGCAAATAATTTACTGATTGTTGTTTTTGAAAAATGCCAGAGATGTCTGGGTACATCAAAAGCCGCCCAATATTTACCGTAAAACGCTGCGTCAAAAGATTTGAAATTGGGAACAGCAATAATAATCGTACCGTTAGGTTTTATCAATCTTTTTAACTCTGAAATGTATTCTTCAAGATTGGGTACGTGTTCTAAAACATGCCACATTGTAATGACATCAAAAGATTGGTCTTCGAGTACCGCTAGATTCTCTGCAAAAGACACTCCTTTGTTTAACGCAATTGTTTTTGCTTTTGTGCTGGGCTCAATTCCGGTTATTTGCCAACCATCATTTTTTGCTACTACCAAAAAATCTCCTGTACCGGCTCCTATATCTAAAATTCTTCCTTTAGGAGATTGAGCATTGATTAATTTCAATTTATTCTTTAGCGCAACATTTTTTATCATGTGGTACAGCTTTTCAAAAAGAGAGCGTTTCCCATCAGTATGCGAAATGTAGTCGTCACTTTCATAGTAACTTGGCAATTTCTCTAAACTGGGTTTAGGAAATGTAAGCAACATGTCGTATTCCGGATTGTGATGTAATTCGAAAATTTCTTTAGAAACAGAATAATCTCTGACTTTTTGAAAAAAAATATTATTCTTAAAACTCATATAAACGCAGTATTGATAAGGCTTGACAAACTTAGTTTCACGTGGAACGCTAAACTATCTTCCCATGTGAATTAGTAAAACGGAAATATCTGCCGGAGAGACTCCGCTGATTCTGGAAGCTTGGGAAATGGTTATCGGACGAATTTTTCCTAATTTTTGCTTTGCTTCTATTGACATGGATTTAATTTTTTCATAATCAAAATTTTCAGGGATTTTAATATCTTCCAGTCGAGTCAGCTTTTCAGCATTATTTCTCTCCTTTTCTATATAGCCCGAATATTTAACTTGTATTTCAGCCTGCTCAATGATTTCTTTATCTAAATCATGTTCCTGAATGTAATTTAGAACTTTTTCAAATCTGAGTATATCTTCCAATTCAATTTGCGGACGCGAAAATACTTTAAACATCTTATCCGATTGAGTCATAGGTGCACTTCCCTTTTCAATCAAAATTGGATTAGCTTCATCATGCGTAAGACTGGTTTCTTTAAAAAAGTTAACCATCTTTTCACTTTCATTGAACTTATATTCCATTCTTTTCAATCGTTTTTCCGAAGCTAAACCTATGGCGTACGATTTGGCTGTTAGACGAAAATCGGCGTTATCCTGGCGCAATAGCGTTCTGTATTCAGCTCGTGAAGTAAACATACGATAAGGCTCTTCAGTTCCTTTTGTAATTAAATCATCGATTAACACTCCTATATAAGCTTCATCGCGTCTTAAAATCATTGGTTCTTGTCCTTTGACTTTCAAAGCAGCATTGATTCCGGCCATTAAACCTTGTGAAGCGGCTTCTTCATAACCAGTAGTACCGTTTATTTGACCGGCAAAATACAAGCCTTCTACCAACTTGGTTTCAAGTGTATGCTTCAACTGTGTAGGCGGAAAATAATCATACTCTATAGCATAACCGGGTCTGAAAAACTTAACCTTTTCAAAACCTTCTACCGAACGCAGGGCTTTAAACTGAATATCTTCGGGCAAAGATGTAGAAAAACCATTAACATAAACTTCAACGGTATTCCAGCCTTCCGGTTCAACAAATAATTGATGTCTTTCTTTGTCTGCAAAACGATTAATCTTATCTTCAATAGAAGGACAGTAACGAGGACCGATACTTTTGATTCTTCCATTAAACATTGGAGAACGATCAAAACCTTCGCGAAGAATATCGTGCACTTCATTAGAAGTATATGTCATGTGACAAAGGATTTGATGAGTTAAAGGTTTAGTCTCATCTGAATAAGAAAATTTATCAGGTACTAAATCGCCCGGCTCCTCTCTCATTTTGGAATAATCCAAAGAACGGCCATCAACTCTGGGTGGTGTTCCTGTTTTCATCCTCCCGGCTTCAAAACCAGCTTTAATCAAATCCTCAGTAATTCCGTAAGCAGCGCTTTCGCCTGCTCTGCCTCCACCGAATTGTTTATCGCCAATGTGGATCAAACCGTTTAAGAATGTCCCATTGGTTAAAACAACCGTTTTGGCTTTGATTTCAATTCCCAATGAAGTAACAACTCCTTCGATTTTGCCATTTTGAATCAAAAGACCTTTTACCATTTCCTGATAAAAATCAAGATTAGGTGTTCGTTCCAACATCAATCTCCATTCTTCGGAAAAACGCATTCTGTCGCTTTGCACTCTGGGCGACCACATAGCTGGGCCCTTTGATTTATTAAGCATTTTGAATTGCACCGCAGTCTTATCAGAAACAATTCCGGAATACCCACCAAGCGCATCAATTTCACGAACAATTTGTCCTTTTGCAATTCCACCCATAGCCGGATTACAAGACATTTGTGCTATGTTTTGCAAGCTCATCGTAACCAATAAAGTATTACAACCCATATTGGCTGAAGCAGCCGCAGCTTCACAACCGGCATGTCCGGCTCCAACTACAATTGTATCGTATCTTTCTAAAAACATTTTAATTTTGTTTCACGTGGAACATTTGCATTTTCTCCTCTTCTTTTGCACGCATTACTTTTTCGTCTTCTGTGGTTTTATCTTTATATCCGCAATAATGAAGTATCCCATGTATCATGACGCGTCTGAGTTCTTCTTCAAAATCAACATTAAAATCTACTGCATTATCACGAACTCTTTCAACAGAAACAAAAACATCTCCATGTAATTCATTTCCTATAGAATAATCAAAGCTAATGATATCTGTTAACGTATCATGATTGAGGTATTGCTGGTTTATTTCAATCAAATATTCATCGTCGCAGAAGATGTAATTGATGTCACCTTCGTTTCTTAATTCGGAGCTAATGACTTTAGAAATCCATTCGGCATATAGCTTTTCATCAGCTAACTTGAAATCTGTCTCGTAATTAAAACTAATCATTGGTTTTAAAATATTCTTGAACCTTTTGGTTAAAATTGGAGCGCAAAGGTAAGCTTTGTCTATTTAAAATTTCAATACTGTTTAAATATTCTTGAAGCTTGGCAGGAAGGGCATTAGCTTGATTGCCGAATTCTTTCTTATTTGTTTCAGATTGACGCTTTTTATCCTCGCCTTGTTGTTGCAAAGCCTTTTCCAATTTTAACAATTCATATTTAACATTCAGTATCTTTTGAAGGGTTTCATTATTAAAACCTTTATTCAACAATTGCTTTTCAATCTGCTTCATCTGATCGAGTGTGTTTTGACCATTGCCACCCATTCCTTGCTTCTTCAATTCTTTTTCAAGAGCCTCTCTTAACTGTTGTTGTTCTTTATAAATTTCCATTATTGCCTTAGCATCACCTTCACCATCCTGACCTTCATCACCACCCTTTTGATTACCTTGTCCACTACTGGAATTTCCTCCTTGCTGTCCTTTATTTCCTTTACTTCCCTGCTGACCATTGCCAGGTTTCTCACCTTGTTTACCTTCTTTGCCATCGCCGGGTTTTTCGCCGGGTTTCTGACCCTTCTTCATGCCTTCTTTCATTTTCTCACCCAAACCGTCTTGTTTCTTAATGATGTCCGGCAACTGCATTCCGTCACCTTGACCCGGTTTTGGTTTACCTTTTCCTTGTCCCGGCATTTGCATCTGCATCTGCATTTGCATACTGTTCAAAATATCACTCAGCATATCTGCCAACTTATTCGAAGAAGAAACAGCATACTGCTGATGTGAATTACCTTTTGGAATATTAGCATCTGCTAATGTTTCTATTGCTTTGTCAACGTTGTATTGAACATTGCCAATCTCTTTGGTAATGTCTTCGGCAATTTTCGGATTACGCAAAGACATGGCAAACAAACTGTCATCAACGTGTTTGAACTGTTGTCTGAGATCTTGTTGAATTTTTAAATTTTTATTAAAAGAAGGAGCACCACGTTTTAAGTTTTTGAATTGCTTCATCACATCTTCCTGAGAAAAAGAAAACGCTAAAAGATTGTCCAGAATTTGACGCAACATGGCAACGTCTTCCTCCATCTGCTCCATTTCACCGGCATCCATACCTTCCATCATTTGCTGACTCATTTGCTTCATTTTTTTGGAAGCACTTTTTTGCTTTGGCTTGGCTTTGGCTTTTTGTTGCTTTTGCAATTGATCTTTGGCTTCTTTCAAATCCTCATCGATACTTTTCTCCTTTTCATCTGTTTTAGGCAAATCCATCGGAGCTTTTAACTCTTTGTTTTCTTTTTCCAAATCATTTAACTCTTCCTGCAACTTGTCAAATTCTTTATTGATTTCATCCTGCTTCTCTGCGTTATTTTCATCATTTTTATCCGATAGTTTATCTTGCTTATCAGCAAGCTTGTATAGTTTATCAGCAATTTGTTCCGCCTTTTTTTCTACATAATAACGCTTTGTTAACTCAACCAATTGCTCCAAACTCTTCGTTTGATTCTTACTGGCTTGTTGGAATTTCTCCATCTTTTCGAACAACTCTTCTTTACTGATTTTGTCATTCAGCTTTTTGAGTTCATCCAGTAACTTTTGATTCTTTTCCAGATCTTTCTGAGTTTTTTCTAATCGATCTTGCAACAAATCTTTTTTATCATCTTTCTTTTCGGTCTTGAATTGATCCAAGTTATCTTTCATCTTCTCGGTAAACTCTTTCATCAACTGATCTTGTTGCTTTTGACGCTGAATAAAATCATCAATTTTTTGCTGTTCTTTGTATTCAAGATTATCCTTTTCCTTGCCCATTTTTTGCAGCCTATCCATTTCGGAGAGTTGCTTGTCTTGAGCTTTTAATGATTTAGCTAAAGAATTAATATTATCGTTCTGCTGTTTAAGCATTTCATCTTGCTTTTCAGATTCGGTAGCAATTCGGTTACTGAAAACAGAAGATTTGGTGCTTTTGAAGTTGTGAATGACATCGTTATCAAAAACCTCAAAATAATACTCATACGAAACACCTTCTTCCACAGGAAGATTGCTTGGGAAGGCAAATACAAACTGATCGTAAACATCTTTTTTAACGTTTATAAGCGCTTTTTTAGCTACAGTTGGTTTATCCTTAGGATAATAAACAACCTGAAGTTTAGAAAGCCCATAATCGTCGGAAACCTGACCTAGTATAAAATTCTTATTCACTTTCAAACTATCAGGTGCATTATTAACCGTAATGGTTGGAAACTGATCTTTGATGACCGAAATTTGATAGTTCAGCTTCTCGTAATTCTGAACTTTTTCGTTTGAGGTTAATATCTGGTATTCGGTATTTTGAAGAATGCTTTTAGTCAACAAAAACTCGTTTTCATTTTTGGTAAAATTGAAGTGATTATTTTCGTTGATCCAGTCTACTTTTTGTGTGGCCAATGTATTCATTCTCCAGGTAACTTTGGTTCCTTCGGGAATAATGGCATTACCGGTTCCTTTGATTGTTTCAGATTTTTTATTTAAATAACCGGGGAAATTCAATATCATTTCAAAGTTAGCGATGGACGGAACCGTAACCACTTTCAATTCATACTCATGTGAAGTGACATCATTAGCTTCGATGTGAAATTCAATATTTTCCGAAGGTTTTGGAATTACAAATTCAAATTCTCCAGCCTTGTTGCTTTCCATAAAATAACTTTCATTGCCAATAAAAATCATCGCATTTTCGGGCACAACCTTGCCTACAGTCTTTACTTTTAGCAAAAAATCCTTATTCTGTTCAGTTTGTAAAGTATTATTAACCACAACAAATTCAAACGGTGCAGGCGGCAAAAACTGTTGCTTGAAATGCACCACACGATTCAAACTCTGTGATAAAATTTCGCCTTTGCCTGAAATAAGAAAAAACAAAAAGAATAAAATAGGAATTACAGCCAGCGGTAAATATTTTTTGTTTTTACCTAAGTTAATAGCGTTGCCAAAAGGAATAGGCTGCAATGTATTTGCTTTTTGATTAATAGAAGCCAACAATAATTCCGATTTGTTTTGATCTTGGGATAATTGCAGGAAATTAGTCAGCTTATCCCCTACTTCACTAAAATGATTCCCAATAATGGCTGAGGCATCATTGTAATCAATCCCTTTTTGAAGTTTAAAAAGTTTAAAAACAGGAAACAGTATAAATCGCAACAAAAGAAACAGTTCAACAACCACAAACAATGAAAACAAAATGGTTCTTGAAGCAGGTTTTAACCAAAGAAAATACTCAACAAAAAGCGTGAAGATGAAATACAACAATCCCAATCCCACAAAGAAAATAGCTCCACGCAACAATTCATTGGTATAGAACTTCCTGATGAAGTCTTCCAGTTTCTGATAAATAAGGGTTGATTTTTCCACAGTTACACTATTCTTTTTTATAACCGATAAATGTACAATTTTTACCGAATACCCGAGCGTTAAAAATTTACTAAGGAAAGCGGCGTAAAATTATCTCATTTTCAAATTTTTAAATTGATACTTCGATAGCGTATCTTTGCAGTAAATTTTAAGAAAATGTCAAGACCAGTAAGAGTTCGTTTTGCTCCGAGTCCAACCGGACCATTGCACATAGGTGGTGTTCGTACTGCCTTATTCAATTATTTATTTGCCAAAAAAAATAACGGTGTTTTTTATTTGCGAATAGAAGATACCGATCAAAACCGATTTGTTCCCGGTGCGGAAGCCTACATCTTTGAAGCTTTGGAATGGTTAGGGATTGCCCCGAGTGAAACAGTCGGAAAAAATGAAAAATTCGGTCCTTACCGTCAATCCGAAAGAAAACATTTATACAAGCAATATGCTGACCAGTTAGTGAATTCGGGCTGGGCTTACTACGCTTTTGATACAGCTGAAGCTTTAGATATGCACCGTAAACAACACGAGGAACAAGGGAAAACCTTTATTTACAATTGGCACAACCGGGAAAAATTAGATACTTCACTGGTTCTTTCTGCAGTAGAAACCGAAAAAAGAATTGCGGACGGTGATGCCTATGTGATTCGTTTTAAAACTCCAGTTAATGAAACGTTGCACCTGCACGATATCATTCGCGGCGATTTAAAATTTGAAACCAATTTGTTAGACGATAAAGTTTTGTTCAAATCTGACGGTATGCCGACTTATCATTTGGCCAATATTGTTGATGATCATTTGATGGAAACCTCTCACGTGATTCGGGGCGAAGAATGGTTGCCCAGTTTGCCGTTGCACCATTTATTATACAAAGCTTTTGGTTGGGAAGCGCCTGAATTTGCACACTTACCGTTGATTTTAAAACCTATAGGTAACGGAAAATTGTCTAAACGCGATGGCGACAAAATGGGATTCCCGGTATTTCCATTAGAGTGGAAAAGCGAAGAAGGTATTTCATCGGGTTACCGTGAAAAAGGATTTTTCCCGGAAGCTGTTATCAATTTCCTGGCTTTGCTTGGCTGGAATGATGGCACTGAACAGGAATTATTCTCGTTAGAAGAATTAGCAAATAAATTCGATTTGAACCGCGTGCACAAAGCCGGAGCAAAATTTGACCCTGAAAAGAACAAATGGTTCAACCATCAATATTTGCAAAAACAAAGCAATGAAACTTTGGCGAAAGCCTTTGCTCCTATCCTTTCCGAAAAAGGAATTACTGTTGAAAATGATAAATTAATCACTATCGTTTCGCTGATAAAAGAGCGCGCTAATTTTGTTTCCGAGTTCTGGGATTTAGCCGATTATTTCTTTGTGGCACCAACGGCTTATGATGAAAAAGCAGCGAAAAACTGGAAAGAAGAAACCCCGAGTTTAATGCAGGAATTGACATCGGTATTAGAAAACATCAGTGATTTTACTTCTGCCCATATTGAAACTGTGGTAAAAGACTGGATGACCAACAATGAAATCGGCATGGGAAAAGTAATGCAACCGTTCCGATTGAGTTTGGTTGGAGCACTCAAAGGCCCACATCTTTTTGATATAGCCGAATTAATCGGCAAAGAGGAAACCATTACGCGATTGGAAAAAGCCATCGCAACATTATAAAAGAAAAGCCCCGAAATTCGGGGCTTTTTTTATGATTTTTTAATTTCATTTGATATTTTTTTAAAATCGCTATCCTTTAAAGAATAAGAAAGTCTATCTAAAGAGTTGTAGATAATCTCTCCTGTCTTACTACTAATAATACTAACTATTTTTTTCGAATTAATCTGAGAATACATTAAATAATAAAATTCCTCTGTTTCATTTAAAATCCTGTTATTTAATTCCTCTGAAGATACTAATTGATAACCATATTCATACTTTGATAATAGACCGTTTATTTCAGAATCCGTATCATTTTTTAAAACAAATTGTTGATTTTCTCTTGCTTTTTGAAGAATAAATAATTTTTTTGTTTTTAACTCATTCAATTTTTCCTTGTTCTTAAACTCTTGTAAACAATTAAAATTTTCATTAGTTTTTATACTTGAATTAATGTACTGTATTTGATTTTTAAAAAATCCAATATTATAATTCATAATCGAACTACCAGAATTATAATCTTCATAATTTTTGAATTTTAAATTCATTACTGGAGATAAAAAAACTGTCGCTAAAAAAGTTGTTTCAAAAGTTGATTTTCCATTTTTCTTGAATTGTTTAACTTTTGAATAACCTAGATTTAGATTTAAAAAAGACCAATACGTTTTCTCGCTATCTAAAATATAGTTGTCAAATTTTAAAAAAGAGTATGTCGGATAAGTATATTTTTCTTTATTCTCTTTATATTCAGATAAGGAAATGAACTCGTATTTAGTGAGATCCCAATTATCTTTGACTATCTTTTCAAATGAACTTCTATCTTTTTCTGGTAAAACAAAAACTGTAGTTGTGTTTTTGAAGTTATTTATTTCCTCTAATGTGTTTTCTTCTGTTTTTTCGTTATAGTAGTTTGCTTTTCCAACACAAACTTGAGAGTTTGAATTCATTGATTGGAAAATTAAAAAAAGGATCAATATTTTTTTCATAATAAAATGTAAAGTTTTGTTGTTTAATTAAAAAGCCAAAATATTTAATATTTTGGTTTTCTATATTATTTTTCTTAAAAAAATGACTTTTCTACAAATTAATAATCACTTGTCCATTAATACTTCCTAAATTCCCTTTGAACTTATCGCCATTATTTAATGGTTTTAAATCAGAGTCTTTATTGAGTCTGTTAAGGATATTGGTAAATCCGTATTCATAAAAAATAACGGCTCTGATCGTTTTACTTCCTGCTGAACATCCCAAATAAAAATTACCGCTAATTGGTGAAATATCCTCTATTTGACTGGCTTTTAACAGAGTTCCTTTGATAGTTTTGCTGTCATTAGCGCTTTCAGTCTTGAGTTTTCCGTTAATTTGAAGCACTGGTCCAAAGTCAATTGAAACATGGTCTTGGATGACATTATAACTCAGTAAAAGTCGAATTTGGACTCCGGATAAATTGTATTTAATTTTTTGATTCAAGGTAGATTCAGTCGAAAAATTATTGGAAAAAAACTGCATCCCGTAAATCATGCTCCAGTTGTTGTAGTAATTTCCGCGAACCGAAAGCCCTCCGGCAAAACCCATTTCAGGCTTGGTAGAAAAATTATTGGTAAATAAAGCGGTTTGTGAAACCCCAAAAGAAAGCCCAATTCGGTTTCCGTCACGGTAGCTATACTGAGCAAATCCCATTGTTGAAACGAACAACAAAAGAATTGTAATTTTTTTATTCATGTTTTGCATCTTATAATTTGTAACAAACATACATATATTTCGTATAAAGACTGTATTAACAATTTAATTTAAAACATCATGCCAGTTATCCTAATCATTTTATTCATTGGTCTTGTGCTTCTTTTCTCTTCCTTCTTTACTGTCAAACAACAAACGGCGGTCGTTATTGAGCGTTTTGGAAAGTTCCTCAGTATTCGAAACTCGGGTTTACAACTTAAACTCCCTATCATCGACAGAATTGCAGGTCGGGTAAACTTAAGAATTCAACAATTAGATGTTATTATTGAAACACAAACCAAAGACAACGTATTCATCAAGATGAAAGTTTCGGTTCAGTTTAAAGTGATTCAGGAACACGTTTACGAGGCTTTTTATAAGTTAGAATATCCGCACGATCAAATTACAGCGTATGTTTTTGATGTAGTTCGTGCCGAGGTTCCTAAATTAATTTTGGATGATGTTTTTGTTCGTAAAGACGATATTGCTATTGCCGTTAAACGCGAATTAAACGAAGCCATGATGGCCTACGGTTATGACATTATCAATACTTTGGTTACCGATATCGATCCTGATATTCAGGTAAAAAATGCCATGAACCGTATTAATGCTGCCGAAAGAGAAAAAACAGCTGCAATGTTTGAATCGGATGCTCAACGCATCAGAATTGTTGCCAAAGCCAAAGCAGAAGCCGAAAGTAAAAAATTACAAGGTCAGGGTATAGCCGATCAACGTAGAGAAATTGCCAAAGGTTTGGTAGAAAGTGTAGAAGTATTAAATCAAGTAGGCATCAACTCTCAGGAAGCTTCGGCACTGATTGTAATCACACAACACTATGACACTTTACAAGCCATTGGTGCCGATACCAATTCGAATTTAATTTTATTGCCTAACTCTCCACAAGCTGCCAGCGACATGTTGAACAACATGGTAACCAGTTTTACGGCATCGAGCATCATTGGTGAAGAAATGAAAAAACAACCGAAAAGAGTGAAAGACAGAGGTAACAAAACTTCTATGGATTACAACCCCTCAGACACTTCGAATCCGGGAGAACCAACAAAATAACAATAGTTTACGATACTAAAAAAGAGGCTTAATCGCCTCTTTTTCTGTTTATATACCAATTGATGGCTATTGGAATTAATGCTTTTATAATCGTCCCAACTGTACCTGAAAAAACCTCTTTGTACACATTGCTGACAAAAGACAAAGTTTTAGTGGGAACCAAACTCTCCTTAGTTTTTTCAACATTCAGGTGAATCTTTTGATAATAAATTTCGCGTTCAACTCTCAGAATTTCCAACTCCTGCTCTATTTGAGCGTATGAAGAATATTTTTTGGTTTCCATAATTAGTCATTAAAAAATATCTCAGAGAATTTCTCCAAAATAGGTCCTTCTACAATTTTGTCTTTTACTAAAAACAAAAGTAAAGCCAAAACCAAAAAAATACCGGCTATAAACAAAAATCCGAGAGGATAACTACCCAAAATATCCCCCAAAGCCAACGCACCTGCCACTGAAACGAATAACAAAACTATTGTCAAACACAAAGCAATCAGCAAAAACTTAACTGCCAAAGTGGTTGACTTCATAGCTACCTTAAAACCCCAAAGCTTGTAATAAGCCAAACTGGTTTCAACATAAGCCTTAGCATTATCCTGAATATCTTCAAGATTATCTTTAATATCTTCCAGTGCCATTATTTTTGAAGTTTGGCATTTTGAGCTTTGAGTTCGGCTAATTTTTCTTCTAAATAAGTTATGGCTTCTTCCGCTTTGTAACTCGATTTAGAGAGTAATTCGTCAATAGAATCTTTTAGCTCTTCTTTGGTATCTGTGTACTTTTCTTTAGCACCTTCTTTCAAGTCATTGAAACCGTCTTTGATTTTTTCTCTGGTTTTTGAACCTTTATCAGGGGCAAACAAAATCCCCAATCCAATTCCGACTGCTGCTCCTGCCAAAAGTGCAATGAGACTGTTATTTTGTGATGACATAATTTTAATTTTTATTATTTGATTAAAGTTACAAAAAAAATGAATGCATCAAAAGTTAAATCAACTGAAAAACACCAAAACTCATTTTAAAGAGCTTTAATCGCATTTCTTTTAATTAGTGATAAATTTACTTGCTTCTGTTTTGAAACTGGAATAAAACCAAAATATGAAGGTCAATTTTAATAGTTTTAAATTATATTATTTTGTTTTAAATTGATTTTATAAATAATAAGAAAGCCCACTAAAAAAGTGAGCTTTCATTTGTAAAATCTATTTTAAAAAATTTAGTCTTTGGCTTCCACTTTGGCCCAAGTATCTCTCAAACCAACCGTTTTGTTAAAAACTAATTTTTCAGCCGAAGAATCTTTGTCTACACAAAAATATCCCAAACGTTGGAATTGAAATTGGTCTAAATTTTTGGCCGATTGCAAACTTGGTTCAACATAACCGGTAATTACTTCCAATGAATTTGGATTAATGAATTCTTTGAAATCAATTTCTTTGTTTCCATCTGGACTTTCATGTGAAAATAATCGATCGTAAATCCTAACTTCAGCCGGAATCGCGTGTTGGATAGAAACCCAATGAATGGTTCCTTTTACCTTTCTTTGAGAAGCTTCCGTTCCACTACCACTTCGGGAATCAGTATCATAGGTACAGTGGATTTCAGTAATATTTCCGTCAGCATCTTTCACAACACTTTCACCTTTAATGATATATGCATTTTTTAAACGAACCTCAGTTCCAAGAGTTAAACGGAAAAATTTCTTGTTAGCTTCTTCCTGAAAATCTTCTCTTTCGATGTATAATTCCTTAGCAAAAGGCACTTTTCTGTATGTCATTACCTCTTCTTCCGGATTGTTTTCGGCTTCTAACCATTCTTCTTTTCCTTCAGGATAGTTGGTAATAATTAATTTCACCGGATTCAAAACAGCCATAACACGATGGGTGGTTTTGTTCAATTCCTCTCGAACGCAAAATTCTAACAAGGATACATCAATCAAATTAGTTCGTTTAGCAATTCCGATAGTTTTGGCAAAATTTCTGATAGCCATTGGCGGATAACCACGTCTTCGCATCCCGGAAATCGTACTCATACGGGGATCATCCCAACCACTTACATGTTTTTCTTCTACCAATTGCAACAGTTTTCTTTTAGAAACTACGGTATGGGAAAGATTTCTACGGGCAAATTCCCTTTGTTTGGGTCTAACCTTAGTTGAATCGTATACTTGGTCTAAAAACCAGTCGTATAGCTCTCTGTGTGGTAAGAATTCTAGTGTACAGAAGGAATGAGATATCTGTTCTAAATAATCACTTTCACCATGTGCCCAGTCATACATTGGATAGATACACCATTGGTCACCGGTTCTGTGGTGGTGCGAATGTAAAATGCGGTACATAATAGGATCACGCATGAGCATATTGGTATGTGCCATATCAATTTTAGCCCGAAGAATGTGAGTTCCGTTAGGAAATTCTCCGTTTTTCATACGTTTCAAAAGATCTAAATTCTCTTCAACGGAACGATTTCTGTAAGGAGAATTAGTTCCTGCCTGTGTAGGTGTACCTTTTTGTTTAGCCATTTCTTCAGAAGATTGGCTGTCAACATAAGCCTTTCCTTTTTTTACAAATTCAACAGCCCAGTCATACAACTGCTGAAAATAATCGGAAGCATAACATTCGTTTGCCCATTGGTATCCTAACCACTCTATATCTCTTTTGATAGCATCAACATACTCCTGCTCTTCTTTAGCCGGATTAGTATCATCAAACCGCAAGTTTACGGGCGCCTGATAATCAATTCCTAAACCAAAATTTAAACAAATAGCACTGGCATGACCTATGTGTAAATACCCATTAGGTTCAGGCGGAAAACGAAAACGAAGCTTGTTTTTTGACAATCCGTTTTTCAAGTCTTCCTCTATAATTTGCTCTATAAAATTTAAAGACTTCTCTTCTGTTGACATTATTTTTGTAATTTTAGCAAAGATATGTTTAATTAGTCAATTTGAAAATTTGAAGTTTTGAAAATTGACAGGAAATCAAAATAATGGGAACTATTAAATTGCAAAATATCAGAACTTTTTCTTTTCACGGTTGTTTAGAAGAAGAAGCCCGAATTGGTTCTGATTACCGTGTAGATTTAGAAATCAAGACCGATTTAAGAAAATCTTCGGTATCAGATGAACTCAAAGATACGGTTGATTATGTGCTTTTAAACAAAATTGTAGAAGAAGAAATGGCCATTCGCTCCAAGTTATTAGAGCATGTTGCCCACCGAATCATTACCAGAATCTTTAAGGAAATCCCATCAGTATCCCGAATTGTGTTAGGTGTTTCTAAACTAAACCCTCCTATTGGTGGTGATGTTGAAGCAGTTACCATTGAAATGGAAGAATACCGCAGTTAAAAGAATTACCAATTCTAAAAATTATCAATTATCAATTGATAATTATCAATTGTTTTATATATTTGCCGTCCAACTGGCATCGTGGCCGAGTGGCTAGGCACCGGTCTGCAAAACCGTATACTCCGGTTCGAATCCGGACGATGCCTCAAAAACCTTCAAGATAACTTGAAGGTTTTTTTTATGTTTACTTGTAAAAACTTATCAACTAAATTTCGGATTAATAATATAGCCTAACACAGTATATTTTAAAACAAAAAACCTCCGGATTGGGAGGTTATTAATTTATAATAGCATTGGGTTTATTGCTTTTCTTCCAGTTGTTCAAAAGCTTTATTAACCATTTTTTGTTCTTTGGGAAACCAAGCTTGCGATAACAGAACTACCCCACAAATGATTAAAACTATACTGATAAATTTCTTGATTAAAAGAATGTTTTTCGGATTGAGTTGGTTTCTTAATTGCTTAGCTAACAATATTTTAAAAATATCTGTGACAAAATAACTAAGAATCAGAGTAGTGAAAAATGTCAACATTCTGGTAGGATTCAACTGCAACTGAGGTCCTATGGTAATTAAAATAGCCAGCCAAAATCCCAATACTCCGATATTGATGAAATTCAGGAAAAAACCTTTTATGAACAAAGAAAAATAGTTTGTTTTAGCCAACTCTTTCGGGTCGATTTCATCTATACTTTTTTTAGATTCTTTTCGGTTTTTGGCGAAAGAAATGATACCGTATGTAAGCATTACCAATCCACCAAAAATAAACAAAGCCGGATCATCTTTTATGCTCTGAATCAATCGGTAACTACTGAAAAAAGCGATAAGAATAAAAATCACATCAGCTAAAACAACACCTAAATCAAACATCACAGCGGCTCTGAATCCTTTGACAACACTGGTTTCCAGTAAAACAAAAAAAACAGGCCCAATCATAAAACTAAGAAAGAAACCAAGCGGAATGGCGGATAAAATATCGTTTAATAAAACCATGCTTCAAATTTTGACACTGCAATTTAGAACTAAATTTTAACAAATTCAAGTATTTCTATTTGGCTTCTTTAATCGTTCCGCCGGCAATGACTTTTTGATTGATTTGTTTTGGTTTGCCATATATAGTGATGTTCCCACCAGCTCTTACTTTAGCATCTACCAAATCAGTAGCAAAAATGTCAGCTTCTCCACCGGCATTTCCGGCAATTGTAGTTTGTTCCGTTATAAGTTTTTCCGCTTCGTAAATTCCGCCTGAATTTACAACTACATCTTGATTTTTGGCTTTTCCTTCCAATGTAATTTTAGAACCGTTAGCGGTTCTGACAGTCAATTTTGCCACATCCAAAATCAATTTCACTTCTGATCCTTCTTTGGCAATAATATCAAAAGCAGTAACTTTAATTTTATCACCACTTGCTATTCTGGAACCTTCATTAGCTTCTATAGCATTGATATTTTTATAATAAACCGTAGCCGATATATTATCACCATCAAGCATTTTGGTTAGTGGCATTCTGATTTTTAACTCTCCGTTTTTATTTACAAGTTGTACTTCATCTGCCCCGTTTCCGTCTAAAAGTACTTTGTTTTCACTACCCGGAATGAGGAATACATCTATGCGGTCAAAAGCGGTTATTTTGGAAAAATCACCCACATTTTTTTCAACTTGACCAAAAGCTACTGAACTCAATAATACTAAACTAAAAACTATTTTTTTCATGCTATTCTTTTCTTCTTACAAAATGAAAATCGAGTTGTTTCTTGACTAAATCGGCATTTTTTACTTTAACATATACTTCGTCACCCAATTGCAACAAACCTTTAGAAACTTGTCCGACCAAAGCGTATTGCTTTTCATCAAAAACATAGTAATCTTCTTTAATCTCCCGAATACGAACCATTCCTTCACATTTGTTTTCAATGATTTCTACATAAATTCCCCATTCGGTCACACCCGAAATCACCCCTAAAAACTCCTGATCTTTATGATCCTGCATGTATTTAACCTGCATGTATTTCACTGAATCTCTTTCGGCTTGAGCTGCTAAAGCTTCCATATCGCTAGAATGAGCGCATTTTTCTTCGTATTCTTCCTGGCTGACGCTTTTTCCTCCGTCTAAATAATACTGCAACAATCGATGTGCCATCACATCAGGATACCGTCGGATGGGAGAAGTAAAATGACTGTAAAAATCGAAAGCCAAACCATAATGACCAATATTTTCGGTAGAATACACCGCTTTACTCATACTTCGAATGGTAAGGGTATCGACTAAATTTTGTTCTTTACGACCATTAACCTCATTGAGTAAATTATTCAATGATTTTGATATATCCTGTTTTGATTTCATGTTAATCGTATAACCGAATTTTGAAATCACAGTTTGTAAATTCATCAATTTGTCTTCATTGGGTTCATCGTGAATTCGGTATACAAAGGTTTTCTTTTGTTTCCCAATAAATTCAGCTACTTTTCTGTTGGCCAACAGCATGAATTCTTCAATCAGATGATTAGCATCTTTTGATATTTTAAAAAATACACCAACTGGCTCTGATTCTTCATTTAAATTGAATTTTACTTCTACTTTATCAAATGAAATCGCTCCGGCTGCCATTCTTTTTCTGCGGAGAATTTTAGCCAATTCATCCATTTTAAGCGTAGCATTTACAATTTCAGGTGGTGCTTTATATTCTTTTCCGGTTAAAGATATTTCTGCCGGAATTATATCTGATTTGGTTTCAATAATTTGTTGCGCTTCTTCATAAGCAAAACGCTGATCAGAGAAAATAACTGTTCTTCCGAACCATTGGTTAACCACTTCAGCTTTTGGAGTAATTTCAAAAACGGCTGAAAAAGTATATTTTTCTTCATGCGGACGAAGGGAACAGGCATAATTTGACAAGACTTCGGGAAGCATGGGAACTACTCGATCAACCAAATACACCGAAGTAGCTCTTTTATAGGCTTCATCATCCAGTATAGTTCCTTCTTTTACATAATGAGAAACATCGGCTATATGAACTCCAATTTCAAAATTTCCATTTTCTAAAACCTGAAAAGATAGTGCATCGTCAAAATCTTTTGCATCTTTAGGGTCTATGGTAAAAGTCAACACTTCACGCATATCGCGTCGTTTGTTAATTTCTTCTTGTGTTATCGAAGTATCTATTTTATTAGCATAAGCTTCTACTTCAATCGGAAAATCATACGGTAATCCGTATTCAGCCAGTATGGCATGAATCTCAGTATTGTGTTCACCTGGTTTTCCGAGTACTTTGATGACCGATCCAAAAGGGGAATCAGCTTTAGTTGGCCAATCTTCTAGTTTAACCAGCACTACATCGCCATGTTGGGCATCTCCTAATTTATTTTTCGGGATAAAAATATCGGTGTACATTTTAGCATTAGCTGTAGTAACAAAACCGAAATTCTTTTGGATATCGATTACCCCAACAAATTCTTCTTTGTGCCTTTCTAAAATTTCCAACACTTCGGCTTCCGGCTTTCTCGAACTTCTCCGGTCGTACACATAAGCCTTTACTTTATCACCGTCTAAGGCGTGATTAAGATTTACAAAAGGGATAAAAACATCATTTTCTAATTCGTCACAAATTAAGTAAGCAGTCTTTCTGGAAGTCATATCAATCGTTCCTTCGTAGTATTTTTGACTACTGGCTTTCACCAAATATTTTCCGGGTTCGGATTCTATGATGAGTTTTTGTGCTGCAAGAATCTTCAAATCTTTGATGATTTCATTTCTGCTTTTGGTATCATCTAACTCTAAGATAGCAGCTATTTGTTTGTAGTTGAAAGGTTTATTGGCGTTCTTGGATAGTATTTTAAATATCTTTTCGGAAAAGGTTTTGGTATTCTTTCCAAACTTTTTAGGTTTCTTACTCATTGTATCTTTTCAATTAATGCTGAAAATTACAAAATAGTAACCAGTAAACAGTAATAGATGATTAGTTTTAATTAAAAAATAACAATTAGTACCTTTATCAAAAACTCAGAATAATGACTGAATTTATCACAATTGCCACCTTTAATTTCGTTCATGAAATCCTGGTTTTAAAAACAATTTTAGACCGAGAGGGAATTCCGTATTTATTTCAAAACGAAAATTTGGTTTCAACCGATCCACTGGCCAGTTTGGCTTACGGTGGCATTCAACTCAAAATACATCCCAACGATAAAGAAGTAGTTCAACAAATTTTAGACAACTTAAACAACAATTTAAAAATTGTTTAGAAAACCAAAGTTGTCAACACATACTAAAAACATCAAAAAGAAAAGATTTTAAAAAATTAATTTTTGATGGTTATTATAGCGTGTTAATAGTGGCAATAACTTTTTATGAAAAGATATGATTTAAAAGTTTTCCCAACTTATACAGAGAAATTAACAATGTTAAGGGAGTATAAAGTTCTTATAATGAATGAAATTTTAATTCTTATCAACAGTTGTTAACACATTAAAATACGATATAATTTTTAATAAGTTTAGTTGTTGATTATTGTTGAAAACCTGTTTTTTTATGCTGATAAATTTTCTAAAAAAAGACCAAACTAAATTTGATTTTTCCATTCCTGTTTTTGATTAGAAAAAAAGTGTATTCAACCTTAAAAAACTTCTAATTTTCTATCCAAAGTTGTTAACAATTCATGTTAAATTAAAGTTAACTGATTATCAATGATTTGCAAAACACTATTAACAAGGCAATTTTTTAACATTTATAATAAATAAATGATAATGATTTTCAATTACTTATAATAATATCATATTTGAGCACAATCGCTAACTTTTAAAAATCAAGGAGTTACAATAAAGTAAAAATTCAACCGATACTTTGCGTAAATTTGTGCTTTAAACTGCAAATAATTCAACATGAAAATCGCTATAGGAAACGATCACGCCGGTCCCGAGTATAAAAAAGCCATAGTCACTTTTTTAGAACAAAACGGACACCAAGTAATTAACCACGGAACCGATACTGTTGACAGTGTCGATTATCCCGATTTTGGTCATCCGGTTGCCGTTGATGTAGAAACAGGTAAAGCCGATTTTGGTATCGTAATCTGCGGATCGGGAAATGGTATTAATATGACGGTTAACAAACATCAGGGCATTCGCTCCGCGCTTTGTTGGACCAAAGAAATTGCCGTCCTGGCCCGCCAGCATAATGATGCGAATATCATCAGCATTCCGGCCCGTTTTACGTCAATACAACAAGCGGTAGATATGGTAGATACTTTTTTGAAGACTTCTTTCGAAGGCGGAAGACACGCCAACCGCGTCAATAAAATTGCCTGTCAATAACCATGGGGCATGACCACATTCATATCCACAAACACGAAGTAAAGGGTAAAAACCTGGTTTTTTCCATACTGCTCAATTTGTTGATAACCCTGGCTCAAATCATCGGAGGAATTGTCTCGGGAAGTTTGGCCTTGCTATCGGATGCGCTTCACAATTTTTCAGATGTATTGTCCTTAGTATTTAGCTTGATAGCGCATAAACTTTCCCGAAGAAAAGCGTCTATCAACAATACTTTCGGATTCAAAAGAGCCGAACTGATTGCGGCGTTTGTGAATGCTGCCACATTGGTTATCGTAGCCTTTATTTTAATTTACGGTGCCATTGAACGTTTTTTTAATCCGCACCCCATTGAATCGGGGTTGGTTATTTGGTTGGCGCTTTTAGGCATAGTGGTTAACGGACTTTCGGTGCTGCTGCTTCAAAAAGATGCCGAACACAATATTAATATGAAATCGGCTTACCTGCATTTATTGACTGATATGTTGGCCTCAGTGGCGGTGTTGGTCGGTGGGTTACTGATGAAGTTTTACGGTTGGTTTTGGGTAGATAGCGTCATGACTATTGCCATTGCGGTTTATTTGATTGTTGTTGGCGGCAAGTTATTGTTAGCATCCACCAAAATGCTTATGCTCTTTACGCCCGATTTTATTGATATCAAAGAATTGGTGCGCGAAGTGCACAAAATTCGGGGTGTTGGGAAATTACACCACATTCACGTGTGGCATCTCAATGACGAAGAGTTACACCTCGAAGCGCATCTCGATTGTGAAGAAGATATCAAAATGAGCGAATTCAACGAATTGTTGCATCAGATAGAAATGGTGCTTTTTGAAAAATTCGGCATCAATCACATCAACATTCAACCCGAATTTAAAAAGGAAGAAGTCACCAAAGATTTCATTGTACAGGATTAACGGCTTATGGAGCAGGTAGATTTACATTTCATCCGACAAATTTTTAAAAAACGCTTGCCCGACTCCCACAAAGGTTCTCACGGTCATGTTTTGATTGTGGCCGGAAGCAAAGACAAAATGGGCGCGGCGATAATTGCAGCAAAATCGGCGCTTCGCGCCGGTGTCGGGTTGGTCACGGCCAACATTCCCAAAAAAGAAAGAACGACACTGTTTATAGCGGTACCCGTGGCTATGGCTGAATTTAGAGAAGAAGAAAGCCATACTCAAAAATACACAGCCATAGCCATAGGCCCCGGATTGGGCACCGACAAGTCAGCCGAAAAAAAATTGAAAGCACTGTTACAAAACACCCATGTCCCAATAGTCCTCGATGCCGATGCCCTAAACATATTGGCCCAAAACCAAGGCATCTCACAACTTTTACCCCAAACCATATTGACACCCCACACCAAAGAATTCGATCGATTATTTGGGGTGCACCATTCAGAAAAAGAAAGAAGAGCAACCGCGGTGCAAAAGGCAAAGGAACTCCAGCTCATTATTGTCTTGAAAAGCCACAAAACGTTTATCACTGACGGAACCGCTTCTTTTGAAAACACTACCGGAAATGCCGGTTTGGCCAAAGGCGGTTCGGGCGATGCACTGACCGGTATCATTACCGCTTTTTTGGCGCAAAAGTATGAACCGATTCAGGCGGCGGTAGTAGGCGTGTATCTTCACGGATTGGCCGCCGATATGACCCTCGAAACCCAAAGTCCCGAGAGCATGCTGATTACCGATGTCATAGAAAATCTGGGGAAAGCTTTCCAACACCTTCAAAATTAAATTCTCAAAATGACCCACATACAATTTATTCAAAGCCAAATTACGGCTTCACCCAAAAGCATTGAAAACACCCTGAATTTACTCAAGGAAGATTGTACCATACCGTTCATTTCCCGTTACCGCAAGGATCAAACCGGAAACCTGGACGAGGTTGTCATTGAGCAGATTGCCAAACTTGCCAAGCAATACGACGACATCGTAAAACGCAAAGACAGTGTGTTGAAAGCGATAGAAGAACAAGGACAACTGACAGCGGATTTAAAAGCCAAAATTGAGAACAGTTTTGACCTTCAGGAAATAGAGGATTTGTATTTGCCCTATAAAAAGAAAAAGAAAACCCGAGCCGATGTGGCCCGCGAGAATGGGTTGGAACCTTTGGCCAAAATCATCATGGCGCAAAACGCGGACGATATCGAATTTATAGCCTCAAAATATCTGAATGCCCAAGTAACCAACGAAGACGAAGCGTTACAAGGCGCCCGTGACATTATAGCCGAGTGGATCAATGAAAACATTTACATCCGCAAAAACCTGCGCCGCATGTTTCAGCGCAAAGCGGTAGTCTCAACCAGCGTGGTCAAGAAAAAGCAGGAGGAAGAAGAAGCTCAGAAATTCAAGCAATATTTTGATTGGGCCGAACCCATTTCAAAAGCGCCTTCCCACCGATTGTTAGCCATGCTCCGCGCCGAAGCTGAAGGTTTTGTCAAACTCAATGTAGCAATTGAAAACGAGGAAGCCCTCGAATTTATTGAAAACAACACGATAAAAAACAACAGAGAAACGGCTGACCAATTGCGTTTGGCCATCAAAGACAGTTACAAACGATTGTTGGAACCTGCCATTGCTAACGAAACCCTACAAGAGGCCAAAGCCAAAGCCGATGCCAAAGCCATTGAAGTGTTTGCCGGCAATTTGAGTCAGTTGTTACTGGCGCCGCCATTGGGAGAAAAGCGCATCCTGGCCATCGATCCCGGTTATCGTTCGGGTTGCAAAGTGGTGTGTTTAGACGAAAAAGGCGACTTGTTGTACAACGAAACCATTTACCCACATCAGCCTCAAAACGAAACGGCGATGGCGATGAAAAAAATCAAATCGATGGTGAATGCCTATAATATTGAAGCCATTTCTATTGGGAACGGAACCGCCTCAAGGGAAACCGAATTTTTCATCAAAAAAATCGCTTTTGATAAACCGGTACAGGTATTTGTGGTTTCCGAGGCCGGGGCTTCGGTGTATTCGGCCAGTAAAATTGCCCGTGACGAATTCCCGAATTATGATGTGACGGTTCGCGGTTCAGTTTCCATCGGAAGAAGACTTTCAGACCCGTTGGCGGAGCTGGTGAAAATCGATCCGAAATCGATAGGCGTGGGGCAGTACCAACACGATGTAGACCAAACCAAACTCAAGGAAGAACTCGATACCGTAGTGGTGCGCTGCGTGAACTCGGTGGGCATCAATATCAACACCGCCAGTAAATCGCTGTTGAGTTATGTTTCGGGAATTGGTGAAAAAATGGCCGAGAACATTGTCGCCTTCCGAAGCGAGAACGGGCCTTTTGACGACCGAAAACAATTAAAAAAAGTACCGCGTTTGGGGGATAAGGCTTTTCAGCAAGCAGCGGCATTTATACGAATTAAAGACGGTAAAAATCCGTTAGACAACTCGGCGGTGCACCCCGAGGCGTATCCTATTGTAGAAAAAATGGCCAAAGATTTAGGCTTAAAAACCGCTGAACTGATTGGCAATAAAGAAAAAATAGGCCTGATACAACCGGAACGTTACCTCACGGCCGAGGTGGGGATTTTGGGGATAAAAGACATTGTAAAAGAATTGGAAAAACCGGGCTTAGATCCGCGTAAAGCCGCTAAGGTATTTGAATTTGATGCCAACGTGAAATCGATTAAAGATGTGCGCAGCGGTATGATTTTACCGGGAATTGTCAATAACATCACTGCTTTTGGCTGTTTTGTAGATATTGGTATTAAAGAAAGCGGCCTGGTGCACATTTCCCAACTCAAGGAAGGGTTTGTTTCAGATGTGAATGAAGTAGTCAAAATGCACCAACACGTGCAGGTCAAGGTGGTTGAGGTAGATGAGGAGCGCAAACGCATTCAGCTCACAATGATTTTTTAAATATAAAAATCCCAAACTCAGCAACTGAATTTGGGATTTGTTTTTTAGGATAAAGATATTATTTATTCTCTTCGTCTTTTTTTGTTTCAGCGGCTTTCTCTTCACCTTTGGCAGCTTCTTTGAATTCTCTTACTCCGGTTCCAAGTCCTTTCATTAATTCCGGAATTTTTTTACCACCAAATAATAATAAAATAACGACTAAAATAACTAGCCATTCTGATATTCCCATACTTCCCATGATATATAATTTTGTGCTTTCGCGTATTAGTATTAATCGACGACAAATGTATAAAGAAAATAGACATAGTTTTTATTTTCAGCACAATATTTATCGTTAAAGTTCGTTAACGTATTGAAAAATGAACCCAACATTATTTTCTATATTTGTTGCTTAATCAATACTCATGTCGGAAAAACGACTCAAGCGTAAAATCTTAAAGAAAAAACTATTCACAAAAAACCGCTTGGTTATTTTGAATGAAGATACTTTTGCCGAAGTCTTTTCGTTGCGATTGACTTTGATGAATGTCTTTGTGGTGGCTACCATTGGCGCTTTGTTGATTATTTTTGTTACCACTTACATCATTGCCTTTACTCCGCTGCGCGAATATATCCCGGGTTATGCTTCTTCTAAACTCAAAAAAGATGCAACCGAATTAGCACTGAAATCCGATTCGTTATCCAAAGCATTAAAGAAAAACGAAGCTTATATTGCCTCCATCCGAAAGGTGTTGACCGGGGATTTGGAATATGCGAAATTTAGTAAAGATTCAATCACCGCGACTACTACCGAACCTATTTCAGAGGAAGACTTACAACCCAGTAAAGCCGATTTAAAACTGCGCGAAGAAGTGGCTCGTGAAGACAAATACAATCTTTTTGAAAAAGCAAAACCAAAGGTAAGTATAGTGCTTTTCCCACCGGTAAAAGGCATGATTACCGAAGAATTCAATCCCAAAGAAAAGCACTACGCTGTTGACGTAGCCTTGGCCAAAAACACACCTATCAAATCCATATTAAGCGGCACGGTAATTTTTGCCGATTGGACACCGAATACCGGAAACGTGGTCATCATCCGGCACAATAATGGTTTTATTTCGGTTTATAAACACGCGGCTTCGTTAACGGTTGCTCAGGGGGATACCGTAAGGAGCGGAGAAGTTATCGCTTTAGCCGGTTCTACCGGACAAGAATCAACGGGAGTGCATTTGCATTTTGAATTGTGGAAAGACGGCTACCCGATTGACCCGAGTATTTTTATTGAATTTGAATGATATGGAAACCCTTTTGAATTATCTGAACCAGCGAATAGGAATTACTACTTTCCTCATAGGAGTCGTGTTAACCATTACCGCTATCCTCACCAAGTTGTTTCCGCCCAAAAAAATAAATTACCTCTACGGCTACCGAACTGCAGCCTCCATGAAAAACCAACAGACATGGGACTTCGCCCAAAAGTACTCGACCAAAATAATGGTTAGCTTGGGCTTGGGGTTAATAGCTTTTTCCTTTCTGGATGCGGTGATGGACATCAGTGAAGTCACATCGACGGGCTTGGGCATCGGACTTATGATTTTAGGATTTATCTATATGATGATTACCACAGAAAAGGCCATTAAAAAGAATTTTCCAAACGAATAACCATGTCAATCAAATCTTTTGCCGCCAAACTGTTTGCTAAAAGCATTCACAAGAAAACCCAAGCCTGGGTCAATAATCCGGTAGCGACCCAAAAAAAAATTTTCAGGGAATTGTTGGCTGCTGCCAAAGACACTCAATTTGGCAAGGACCATGGTTTTTCTGAAATCAAGACTTTTGAAGATTTTGCCCTAAGGGTTCCGGTTAGAGATTATGAAGCATTACGGCCCTATGTGGATCGCGTGGTCAAAGGCGAAGAAAATATCCTTTGGAAAGGCAAACCGATTTATTTTGCCAAAACTTCCGGAACGACTTCGGGTGCCAAATACATTCCGCTCACGGCAGCATCGATGCCGTATCATATTGAAGCGGCCCGCAACGCTATTTTGAGTTATATACACGAAACCGGCAAAGCTGATTTTGTAGACGGTAAAATGATTTTTCTGCAGGGAAGTCCTGTATTGGAAGAAAAAAACGGCATCAAACTCGGCCGCTTGTCCGGAATAGTAGCGCATTATGTGCCGAAATATTTGCAAAAAAATCGCATGCCCAGTTGGGAAACCAATTGCATAGAAGATTGGGAAACCAAGGTAGATGCGATAGTAGAAGAAACATTTCACGAAAACATGAGCGTCATTTCGGGGATTCCTTCCTGGGTGCAAATGTATTTTGAGAAGTTGCAACAGAAAGGAAACAAACCCGTTGGAGAAATTTTTAAAAACTTCAATTTGTTCATTTACGGCGGCGTGAATTATGAACCGTATCGCGCCAAATTTGAAAATCTCATCGGAAGAAAAGTCGATTCGATTGAGTTGTTTCCGGCTTCGGAAGGTTTTTTTGCCTATCAGGATTCCCAAAAGGAAAAGGGAATGTTGCTCTTATTGAATTCGGGCATTTTTTATGAATTTATCAAAGCCGAGGATTTTTTTACCGAAAACCCCAAAAGACATACGATTGGTGAGGTAGAATTGGGCATGAATTATGTGTTGATTATTTCCACCAATGCCGGACTTTGGGCCTACAACATAGGCGATACCGTGCAGTTTACGAGTTTGAATCCTTATCGCGTCATAGTTTCTGGCAGAATCAAACATTACATATCAGCTTTTGGTGAACACGTTATCGGGAAAGAAGTAGAAAGCGCTTTGAAAGAAGCTATGGAAAATACCAATGTACGGGTAAACGAATTTACCGTGGCGCCACAAATCAATCCGATTAGCGGATTGCCCTATCACGAATGGCTGATTGAATTTGAAAATGAACCCGAAAATCTTGATGATTTCGCTTTAAAAATTGACGAGGCCATGCGTAAACAAAACACGTATTATGACGATCTAATATCGGGGAATGTCTTGCGAACGCTGGTTATTACTAAAGTAGCCAAAAACGGTTTCCAAGACTATATGAAATCGATAGGAAAACTAGGCGGACAAAATAAACTGCCCAGGCTGTCGAACGACAGAAAAATTGCGGATGTGTTAAAAAGAGAATAGATAACAAAGGAAGAGATGAAAGATAAAATAGTGTTTGGGTTAATGCTGTTGACGGGTTTTTATATGTCGGCCCAAATTAAAGGTGTCGTAAAAGACAGCCTCACCGGAAAACCAATTTCGTATGTAAACATTGCTGTAGAAAACGAGAAAACGGGTGCTACTTCAGAGGAAAACGGTGAATTCAGTATCAATGCCAAAGAAAACAGGCATTTAATTTTCTCGGCTTTGGGGTATGAAAAACGAAAAGTTCAAGCGTCGCAGGCTACCGAAGTAAAAATGGTTCCCAAGACGTTTCAATTGGATGAGGTCGTTATTTTGCCGCGTTTTGGCACAAAATCTCTGGAAATTGGCAGCACCAAGAATAATGTAGCTCAGGCGTTTGATAATGGACCAAGGATAGATGTTAAATTTTTTCCGTATTTGCCCAAGTATAAAAAAACGAAGTTTCTCAAGCAAGTTACCATTCTTACCGATAGCAATATAGAAAACGCCTCCATCAGGCTTCACTTTTACACGGTTGATGCATTTGGATTTCCGGGAGAAGAAATGTTGACGAAAGATTATATTGTTACCGTTAATAAAGGTGTCAAAAAATCGTATTTCAACATTAGTGATTTTAATCTTCGAATGCCCAAAAATGGACTTTTCGTTGGTTTTGAAAAATTAATTATCGAAAAGAATAAGGTAGAAAAGACGGTTACAGATATGAATTCTAATACCATCCGAACCGAAAAAATATACTACCCGTTTGTGCTCTACAACTTCGTGCCAAGTGATTACTATTATACTTTCTATGGCGGAAAGTGGAATCGGGAGACCAAGCCGGCTAATCAAGGCAACACGGATAAAATGATGATTAACGAACCGGCTATAAATCTTGTGCTGACCAACTAAACTTAAAAACCCTATATTTGCAGGTTAGAAAAAATAAATTAATGAAAGAAATTAAGAACATTTCGCGCTCCAGAGCGCAAGAATCGTCGGCAGCTATCGAACGATTGTACATTACCATGAGACATTTATTCAACAGAGGTTTTTATAAACCGATGGGTGTTTCCGGGGAAACGTTAAGAGAGGCTTTGCTATCTCTAAGACCAGAAATTTACGGCAGTATAGCCGAAGAAAAAGTGGAACTCAACGGATTGCTTTATGTAATCGAGAGGCTTCCGGTGGGCATCGAAGAATGTCGTTTTATCAATTTGACTTCAGACGAAGGGTATTCCAAATCGCACTTTCAGGCGATAGTTCCTCCTAAAAGAAGAAGAAATTGTTACCGCATTGATGACGAACAAATGAATGTGGAAATCACACGTGGTCGCTCTGACATCTACGATATTTTGACGCATCTTACTTTTATTTTTATCGAATCGCATAAAATTAAAGACAGGGTTTTATTAGACGACATAGAAGGGGAGGTTACACGTGATTGGGAAAAACTGGAAGAAGTAGTAATACAAAACAAAAAGTTGACCCAAATAGAAAAAGAAAGAGCCATTTCACATGCAGCCAATGTATTGGGAAGAAGTTTTTCAGAAGTGATTGATATTTACGATTCATTTGCTACTAAAGAAAAACCGGATCGTTTTCTGCACGTAATTTATTGGTTAGGAAAACTCGCCATCGAAGAAATTGTTGACAATAACAAGCGTACCATTACGTTCAGTCCGATTTTGAGAGAACGATTGGGGCACCACATTCACGGAGAAATTTGGGCCAATAATATTAAAGAAACACTCAAAGCCAATAATTTACTCGAAAGACCGATTCACATCATCAGTGCTAATATGCACAGTGTGATGAATTCAATTTTTGCTACCACAGTACTTAAACCAAAGTACAAAGACAAATCGGATTTCTTTATATACGAAGAACTGAGCAAGTCAGGAGCTGACCCCGTTAGAAATAAAGTGGTAGACTTCGCCATCAAACACGGAATGATTTCGTTACCCGATCAATCAGGCACCAACATTGACGTACAGATTTTTGACACCGCCAAAATTGACTGGGCAAAATCAAGTTTCCCGAAAGCTAAAGTTGGAAAAGTGAGTCCGGTGCTAATCGTGATGGATTACGCTTTTGGTGAGCAGGCATTTGAAACCATTGATGAATTATTAAAACCGTATAAAGATGGCAAACACAAAATACTACTCAATGTAGAATCGGTTTCTATCATGGGTAAAGCCGGAATTTTGCAGGGAGGAAAAGGAGACATTATGATTCCGTCAGCACACATCAACGAGGGAACAGCAGATAATTATCCTTTTGAAAACGAACTGACAGCTGAAATGTTTGAAGGAAATGACATTCCGGTTTTTGCCGGGCCAATGGTTACGGTTTTGGGAACATCGCTTCAGAATAAGGATTTGTTGAAGTTTTTCCACGAATCAACCTGGGAAGTAATCGGTCTTGAAATGGAAGGAGCTTACTACCAAAAAGCCATCCAATCAGCTTCTAAAATCAGAAAGAGCATCCACCCGAATGTGAAGGTAAGGTACGCTTATTATGCTTCTGATAATCCTTTGGAAACCGGAAGCACACTGGCTTCAGGAGGATTGGGAACAACCGGAGTTAAACCAACGTATTTGATTACCATTAAAATATTAGAACAAATTTTTAACGTTAAATAAATTTTTATGAGCGAAACATCTCAAAGCAATAAAGACAATCAGGAAATTGATTTGTCAGTTATTTCAAAAGGTATCGGTAAATTTTTCGAAAGAATTTCCAGTAAAATTTTCAGAGGTGTATTTTTCATCAGAAAAAATATCATTTGGATTGGTGCATTGGTATTAATAGGAGGAGGAGCCGGTGCTTATTTAGATAAAAAAACAAAATCATTTGACAATCAGATTATAGTATGTCCAAACTTTAGTTCAACCGATTATTTGTATGCTAAAATTAATTTGATTAATTCAAAAATTGAAGACAATGACACTGTTTTTTTAAGAGATGTAGTTGGTATTAAAGACGCAAAAAAGTTCAAAAAAATAGAAATACAACCTATTCCGGATATTTATAAGTTTATCGAAGATAAAGACAAGAATTTCGATTTATTGAAGTTGATGGCTGAGGATGGCGACATCAAAAAAATTGTAACCGATAATTTAACCAGTAAAAATTATCCTTTTCATCTGATAACTTTTAAAACAACTAAAGCTGTAACGGACGATAGGGTTATTAAACCCCTTTTGAATTATTTTAATAATACAGATTACTATGTTCAGATACAAAAGGAATATTTGAATAATATCAAAATCAAGATGACGGAAAATGATTCTATCATTTCGCAAATCAATGGATTTTTAAATGCATTTAAAAATACTACTAACGGCAGTCAGAAGAGTGATAAATTAGTTTACTATAACGAGAATTCACAACTTAATGATGTCATCAAAACCAAAGATGAGTTAATCAAAGAACAAGGATCACACCGAATAGAGTTGGTTAACTTAGATAGAGTTGTAAAAGATAACAGCATCACTGTTAATATTAAAGATGAAGATTTAGTTAACGGAAATCTAAAATTTACATTGCCGTTGTTGCTTGTTTTTTGTTTTATTTTGATACGAAATTTCAATTCATATTACAAAAGGCAAGTAGTTAAAATGAATAATTAAATTATGAAAGGAATTATATTGGCCGGTGGATCCGGAACCCGTTTGCATCCGTTGACATTAGCTGTTAGTAAACAGCTGATGCCTATTTACGATAAACCGATGGTGTATTATCCGTTATCCACTCTGATGTGGTCGGGAATTCGTGAGATATTAATCATCTCAACTCCCCATGATTTGCCCTTGTTCAGGCAGCTTCTGGGTGATGGGAAAGCGTTAGGATGTCGTTTTGAATATGCGGTGCAGGAAAACCCGAATGGGTTGGCAGAAGCTTTCATTATTGGGAAAGAGTTCATCGGAAATGATAAGGTTGCCTTGGTTCTTGGGGATAATATTTTTTACGGAACCGGTTTATCCGATTTGCTTCTGGCTAATAATAATCCGGATGGCGGTATCATTTACGCTTATCATGTTCATGATCCGGAACGATACGGAGTGGTTGAATTTGACGAAAACGGAAAAGTACTTTCGATAGAAGAAAAACCGGTTAATCCAAAATCAAACTTTGCAGTTCCCGGAATATATTTTTATGACAATGATGTGGTTGAAATAGCGGCTAACATCAAGCCAAGCCACAGAGGCGAATTAGAAATTACCGATATCAACAAAGAATACTTAAAAAGAGGCAAGCTTAAAGTTAGCATCCTCGATCGCGGAACAGCCTGGCTCGATACCGGTACGTTTAATTCCCTGATGCAGGCCAGTCAGTTTGTACAGGTTATTGAAGAAAGACAAGGATTAAAGATTGGAGCCATTGAGGAAGCCGCTTATAAAATGGGCTTTATTGATTCGGAACAATTAAAAAAATTAGCGCAACCGTTGTTAAAAAGCGGATACGGAACACATTTACTAAGCTTGATTTAACGTATGAATTTTATTCCGACAAAACTGGAAGGCTGTTACATCATCGAACCCAATATTTTTAGCGATGAAAGAGGCTATTTTATGGAAAGTTTCAATGAAAAAACCTTTGGAGAAGGAATCGGAAAAGCGGTTCATTTCGTTCAGGATAACCAATCGTATTCATCTAAAGGAGTTTTGCGAGGGTTACACTATCAAACCGGAGAACATGCTCAGGCCAAATTGGTTCGTGTTTTACAAGGTGAGGTGATTGATGTTGCAGTTGATATCAGACCTGATTCACCTACATTCGGACAGTATGAGTCGGTACTTTTAAGTGGCGAAAATCAGCGACAGTTTTTTGTACCGCGCGGATTTGCTCATGGTTTTTTAGTGTTGAGCAATACGGCTACTTTTTTTTATAAATGCGACAATTTTTATAATAAAGAAAGCGAAGGCGGGATTATTTACAATGATAAATCCATCAACATTGACTGGAACCTTTTGGCTGAAAGTTTGATTATTTCTGACAAAGATAAACTACTGCCCACACTTGAAAATGCCAAAAAAGTATGGTAGTTTTAGTCACCGGTGCCAACGGACAACTAGGGCAGGCTCTTCGGTATGTTTCCGGTAATTACCCGGAAATAACTTTTGTCTTTTGTGATTCAGCCGATTTAGATATCACCAATAAGCAAGATTGTGAAGCAGTTTTTGACCAATATAAACCGCATTATTGTATCAATGCAGCGGCTTATACGGCAGTTGACAAAGCAGAGAGTGAACCCGAAAAAGCATATTTAATTAATGTGGTCGGTGCCAAAAATTTGGCGGAAACGTGTCAAAAGCACAACGCTGTATTGCTTCATGTATCTACCGATTTCGTTTTTGACGGAAGTAAAACTACTCCTTACACTGAAGAGGATCAACCCAATCCAACCGGAGTTTACGGACAAACCAAGCTTGACGGTGAGAGAGCCATTCAGGAAGTGTTAAGCAATTATTACATCATCAGAACATCGTGGGTATATTCGCAGTTTGGGAATAATTTCATGAAAACCATGTTGCGATTGGCTTCTGAAAGAGATACACTTTCGGTAGTAAATGATCAAATAGGAACCCCAACCCACGCAGTTGATTTGGCGGAAGCTTTAATCCGTATAATCTTAACCGATTGTCATCCTGAGCTTGTCGAAGGACAACAACTAACAATCAACAACTTTGGTATTTACAATTTCAGTAACGAAGGACAATGCAGTTGGTATGAATTTGCCCGAAAAATATTCGAGATAAACAAAATAACTATAAATTTACTTCCTATTCCTACTTCTAGTTATCCGACTCCGGCAGAAAGGCCTAAATATAGTGTTTTGGATAAAAACAAAATAAAAGAAACATTTTGTTTAGAGATTAAGAATTGGGAGGACTCTTTAAAACGAATTTTGATTTCAGAGTAATATTTTTCATCAAAAAAAGACTATAATTAAGCTGTTTAACCAATAAAAAGCTTCATTCAGATTATTAAACTCAAATGAAAAAACTGGCAATTATCGGAGCAAGTTACCTTCAATTGCCTTTGGTTTTGAAAGCCAAAGAGATGGGACTTGAAACACATTGTTTTGCATGGCCAGACGGAGCAGTTTGTAAAGAGGCTTCGGATTATTTTTATCCGATATCTATACTCGAAAAGGAAACAATTTTAGAACAATGCAAAAAAATTGGCATTGACGCAATTACGACTATAGCCACTGATATGGCTGTACCAACAATTTGTTATGTTGCAAAGGAGCTTGGGCTGATTGCAAACAGTTATGAATCTGCAATTATTTCTACAAATAAGTCGGCAATGAGGCAAGCTTTTGTCAAAGGAAATTGCAATATTCCAAAATTTAGAAAAGTTGATTCAGAAGTTTTTAATATTGATGATTTTACTTTTCCGGTAATCATTAAACCAGTTGACCGATCAGGAAGTAGGGCAATATTCAAGGCTGAAAGTTCGGAGGAAATTCCGGCTGCCCTAGCAACAGCAATAGATGAATCTTTTGCAAAAAATGCAATCATTGAAGAATTTATAGAAGGAGTTGAAGTAAGTGTGGAAACCATTTCATGGAAAGGGGAGCATACTATTTTAGCCATCACAGACAAAACAACAACCAATGCACCTTATTTTGTTGAGCTTGCACATCATCAGCCATCTAAATTACCTGAACAGATACAAAAACGTATAAAAGAAGAAACCATTAAATGCCTGAATGCTCTGCATATACAATACGGAGCCGGTCATTCAGAATTCAAAATTACAGACAAGGGAGAAGTTTTTGTTATTGAAGTTGGAGCTAGAATGGGTGGTGATTTCATAGGATCTCATTTAGTCGAGTTATCAACCGGCTACGACTTTTTAAAGGGAGTTATTCAATGTGCCTTAAACGAATTTAAAAAACCTTACGTGCAAATTAAAAATAATGCCGGGGTGTTTTTTTTATGCGAAGAAACGAGAGAATTATTACCTTATTTCAATAAAAAGAATACTTTTGATATAGAGAAGAAAATTTTCGAACAAAACCTGAAATCAATACACAACAGTAACGATCGTTCGGGATATTTGATTTATCAATCCAACGAAAGAATAGAGTTGTTATGAAATTATCTGTAGTTACAACATTGTACAAATCAAAGCCTTTTCTTGAAGAATTTTTGAGAGAAATGATTGATTCCATAAAACAAATTGAAATCAATGAATTTGAAATCATATTTGTAAATGATGGATCTCCTGATGATTCTGTTGAATACCTTTTAGTAAAAAAGCGAGAAATCAACCAGATAAAAATCATTGATTTATCTCGAAATTTTGGTCATCATTACGCCATTCAGGCAGGACTGGTATACGCAAAAGGGGAGTACATTTTTTTAATAGACAATGATTTGGAAACACCACCAAATGTACTAGTCGAATACTACTATGAAATGATGAAAGACAATACTTTAGATGTTGTTTACGGGTATCAGGAGGTTAGAAAAGGGAATTTTATTGAGAAAAAAACGGGAAGTATTTTTTGGGTTTTAATTAATAAATTGTCAGACACTAAAATTCCACATAATATACTCACCGAACGCTTGATGAAACAGCAATATGTTAAGGAATTATTACGCTTGCAAGATGCCAATCTTTTTATAGGTGGAATGATGTATTGGGTTGGCTTCCATCAGAAAGGAATACCGGTCATAAAAGGACAACGCACGCAGCCGAGTACTTATTCTTTTAAAAAAAGAGCACAACTGATGCTTCAGGCGATAACTTCGTTTTCGGGAAAACCTTTGGAAGCGCTTTTCTATTTTGGGATTATTATATCGTTTTTTAGTTTTTTGTTTATACTGTACATTGCTGTTGAAAAAATTATTCATTGGAATGAGGTTCAATTGGGATGGACTTCGATAGTGGCAATAAATGTACTTATCCTTGGAATTATTTCAACTTTTTTGGGAATAATTGGTATTTATATTTATAAAATTTTCAGACAAGTACAAGGCAGACCAAATGTTATAATCAAAAAAATCCATGAATAAGGTTGTTTTTCTTGTTTCCGGAGGCGGTGGATCGCTTAAGTTTGTTTATTATGCTTTGCAGACTTTAAAGATGAATGTTCAAGTTATTGGCGTCATTGCAGATAGAGATTGTGCTGCTTTGGAATTTGCTTCGAAGAAAAATATCTACTCTAAGAAAATAAAATATAACCTAAATCATACAGTAGAACTTCAGCAGGAACTAAAGAAATTAGCACCAGACGTTGTTGTAACAAACATACATAAAATCATTGATATCGAAACACTCTCGCAATTTCCAGATAGATTCATAAATCTACACTATTCTTTGTTGCCAGCATTTGGAGGTGTAATTGGAATGGAAACAATTGTTCAGGCAAAAATGCAGAATGTTGGATTTATAGGAGGAACATGCCACATGGTAAATGAAGAAGTCGATGCAGGTAAAATTTTATATCAGTCTTGTTTTTCGGTCAATTGGGAAAAAGATGAATCCGTAATTGATACAGTCTTTAAATCTTCCTGTTTGGCCTTACTTGGTGGGATATTTTCTGTTTCGGGTATAGTAACAAATCAAAATGAACAGCTTGTAATTAATGAAAAAAATGTATTGTTTTCACCGCCACTTCCCTTTTCTGCAGGCTTTATCTCAGATGAATTTTGGCAACAAATAGCTAATTAGTCAAGTATAATGATACCATTTAATAAACCCTATTTAACAGGAGAGGAAACGAAATATATAACTGACGCCGTTGCATCAGGTAAAATTTCCGGGAACGGAAAATACACCCAAAAATGTCAACAGTTTTTCGAAGATCGGTTTGGCATCAAAAAGGCATTACTTACAACCTCATGTACAGATGCTTTGGAAATGGCAGCCATCCTCATAAACATAAAAGAAGGTGATGAGGTAATCGTACCATCGTATACTTTTGTTTCTACTGCAAATGCTTTTGTTTTAAGAGGAGCAAAAATAGTTTTTGCTGACAGTAGAAAAGACCATCCGAATATAGATGAAACGAAACTGGAATCACTAATAACATCAAAAACAAAAGCAATTGTACCGGTTCATTATGCTGGTATTGCCTGTGAGATGGATACCATTATGGATCTAGCAAAAAAATATAATCTATTTGTTATTGAAGATGCCGCTCAGGCAATTGATAGTTATTACGTTGGAAAAGATGGAGTGAAAAAAGCATTGGGTTCTATAGGTCACTTAGCTGCATTTTCTTTTCATGAAACCAAAAATATCATTTCGGGAGAAGGTGGATTATTAGCAGTAAATGATGAACAGTTTATAAAAAGGGCCGAAATCATTTGGGAGAAAGGAACTAATCGGTCTTCATTCTTCAGAGGCGAGGTAGATAAATATGGCTGGGTAGATATAGGGAGTTCATTTTTACCATCAGAAGTTATAGCGGCTTTTTTATGGGCACAGTTAGAAAATCTTGATAAGATTCAATCTGTAAGAAAACAACATTGGGAAAAATACCAAAATAACCTAAAGACATTCGCTATCGATCATAATGTAGCATTGCCGGTAATTCCTGATTATGCAACTAATAACGCACATATGTTTTATCTGGTTTGCCAAAATATTGAACAACGCACGGCTTTAATTGAAAAACTCAGAAAACAAAATATTCATCCAGTATTTCATTATATAAGTCTTCATTCAAGTCCGTTTTATGAAGGAAAACACGATGGAAGAAATTTATCAGAAACGGATCGTTTTACAGATTGTCTGGTAAGATTACCACTTTTTTATGAATTGAATGTTGATACAGTACTAAATCAAATGTTATACTAGATGGATTCAGATTTTCACAACAACCCTAACTTATACTTCAAAAACGGAATTTATTTTGCAAATGAACAATCTGCTATTTCATATCCGGAAGAAGGAAATCAGCAATGCTTTCAGTTAGAAGATGACAGCTTTTGGTTTAATCACCGAAATGATTGTATTGCCAATCTTGTAGATAAATTTTCTAAAAATGAGTCTTTTTTTGATATCGGAGGCGGAAATGGTTTTTTTTCAGCGATGCTTCAAAAGAAAGGTTATAGATGTGTTTTGGTTGAACCCGGAATTGCAGGATGTTTGAATGCAAAAGCACGAGGAGTTCAGGATGTCATTTGTTCTACATTATTGGATGCAAAATTTGATGAAAACTCAATCGATAATATTGGGTTGTTTGATGTAGTTGAGCATATTGAGAACGATATCGTATTCTTGACGGATAATTACAATTACTTAAAAAAAGGGGGGAAAATTTATATAACTGTTCCGGCTCATCAGTGGTTGTTTTCGGAAGAAGATGTATATGCAGGTCATTATAGAAGGTATACGCTTAGGCAAATTTCAGACATACTAGAAGGAATAGGATTTAAAGTCAAATACAAAACCTATTTTTTTACGTTTTTGCCAATTCCGTTATTTATCCTTAATGCTATTCCATTTCGATTAGGTTTGAAAAAGGTGAAGAAAGAAAATCATTACACAAAAAGGCATTCGCTGGGTGATAATTTTATATCAAACATCTTGAAAAGTATATTGAATTTTGAAAACAAAAGAATCAAAAACATAAAGACTATAGGGTTTGGTAGCAGTTGTTTAATTGTTGCAGAAAAGTAATACAAATGAATATATCACTAAACATTAATGTCAATAACTCAGAAAAAGTTATCAAATTTAACGGTTTACTTATAGCAATTCTTTTATTGGCAACCTTGTTAAGATTTTATAATCTTGGATTTCAGGGTGCTTGGATTGACGAGTTGTTTACCTTAAAACAAGCGGATCCCGACCTGCCTTTCAAGGAATTTAATACGATGAATTTAAATCGAGATGGGATACCACATCTCTATTTTTTAATTGTGAAATTTTTTGGAATTATTTTTGGTCACACACTTTACACAATCCGTCTGGTTTCAGTCATCTTTGGAGTATTAGGTGTTTGGGGGATGTATTTATTGGGTAGAGAAATTTCAGGAAAAACTCTAGGTTATATAGCTGCTTTGCTGTTGGCAATCCAGCCATTTCACATTGAATATTCTCAAGAAGGACGATCTTATACCATGTTGGCCTTTTTTGTCATAATGGCCCATTATAGGTTAGTAGTTTTTTTGAAGAAAGTGAATTTAAAAAATGCAATTTATTTAGGTTTGTGTACGGGGTTGATAACAAACTCACAACCTATAGGAATTGTAAGTGTACTGAGTGTTTTTTTTGTAGTAGCAATAACGCTGTTGTTTTTAAAAACAAAAAGAGAAAGGATAGAAACAATAAAATATGCTTTTATAGCCGGAATAGTAACGTTATTAGTTTTTTTGCCAGTATATAAAAAAGTGGTAAATGCTTCTAAAATAACTTCTTTTTGGGTTTTAAAACCTTCGTATGAATATGGAAAACAAGTTTTGACGCAAATAACAGGAGGAAATATAATCTTTCTTTATGTTACAATTTTCTCCTTATTAATTGTTTTGCTCGCAGTATTCATAAAGAAGGATAAAGAAGATGAATATTATAACAAACCAATATTCAAATCAATTTTTATTTTGGTGTGGATCCTCTTTTATTTTATATTCCTATTAATTAAATCCTTGGGAGAATCTTCTTTATTTCTGCATAGGTACTTTATTCCAATAGTTCCGGGGATAGTACTCTCTATTGCCTTTTCGATTTCACTGATTAAAAAGGACATATTAAAAACCGTTTGTACTGTTTTACTTTCATCCGTATTTTTATACAACATGATAATTGAGAGAAGTTATTACACAACAAGAGTCAAGTCGCAGTTCAATGACATTTGTTTTCAGATTAAGGAAATAAATAAACAAAATGAAACTATTATATCAAGCTGGGGTTGGCTACTTACATTTTATCTTGATAAGGATTTTAAAATCAATAATGTATATGAAAAAACATTAGACACATATATTAATGATGTAAAAACAAATTCAGTTCCTCAAGAGTCATTTTGGTTTATTGATGGAAATTCTAAGCCATATGCCGTTAGTCCTGAGATACAAGAGTTTCTGGATAAAAACTATATGGTAGACAAAACAATTGAGTTACATGATTGTTGGGCGAAACATTTCATCTTAAAAAAGATGGACAATAAAGAAAAAATGATTCGCTTAAACCAATTCCAAAATGCCAAATTTGACGGAAATGGTAACCTAGCATTTTTTGAGAACTCCAAATCATCATCAGCTCCGGTTTATCTATCCAAAGGAAATTATCAGCTAACAATTGCAGGAATAAGTCTTCCGGGAACAAAAATCAAAAATGAAAATGCAAAGATAAATATCTATCTAAATTCAAAATTGTTAAAGACCGTTGAGTTGGATGAAAAGGAAACCAAAGAATTTACATTGAATTTTACACAATCTAGAGATGAAAACCTCACAGTGGAAATCGAATTCATTAATGATTTTTGGTTAGATGGTTTAGACAGAAATGCCTTAATCTCAAATATTAAATTAAAGAAGATTGATTTTTAAGAAAAACCTAATTACATTTGCAAAAAAAAAGAAAAATGAGAACTAAATTTTTAATGATTGTATTTGCTGTTAGCTCATTTCTAGTATCTTGTAAAAAAGAAAAAGAAGAAACAGTAATTGAAAACAAGAATGTTAATAAATTCTTCAGCGTAGAATTAGAAGCAGCTGCATCCAAAGCCGATAATTTTGCTTTATATTTTTCAGAGGATAATACAGTTGATTTTAAAGGCACAAATGCGGTTTGGTCTGGTATAAAAGGCGGAAATCAATTTGAAACATTGACTTTTGCTTTGTCTGAAGAAAGAATACCAACACACATAAGACTTGATTTTGGATTGAAAGCTGATCAAGATTCGGTAGTCGTAAAAAATGTTAAAGTAAGTTATTATGGAAATGACTATCAGTTTAAAGGTTCTGACTTCTTTCAATATTTTATCCAAGACAAACAATTCAGCACTAAAATAGATGTTGCTAAAGGGACTATTACATTCCTTAAGAAAGACGGTACTTACAAAACACCGTATTACTACCCAACCCAAGCAACGATTGATAACATCAAAAAAATTACTACGGCCAAGTAATAATCATATTAAAAAAGCCGTATTAAAAAATCACAAAATATTTTAAAATGTTTTGTGATTTTTTTGTTCAGCAGATAAGCTAAAACTTCTTTATTGGGGTTTTGTTTTTATATTTGACAACAAATCTACAGAATTTGAAACAAAGAATACAAAGTGTTCTCAGAAGTGAGCTCCTTAAGAAATTTTCAATTTACGGTTTTGGTCAAGGCTTTAATCTAATCACGCCGTTGTTGGTTATTCCCTATATTGTTTCTGTTTGCGGCGAAGAAGGCTACGGAAAGATTGGTGTGGGTATGGCACTGGCTTTTTTTATTATGGTTTTTGTAGACTACGGTTCTGATATTTTTGGGGTCAAACAAGTAGCTGTCCATCGCAATGACCGAAATCAACTGCAAAACATTTTTACCACAACCTATACGGCTAAATTGATTTTATTGATTCTGATGGCTGTAATTTCAGGTTTTTGTTTTTGTTTTATTCCGTATTTCAGCAAGGAAAAAGCACTTTTTTTTATGAGTTTTACTATGGTGGTTGGCCAATTTGTAAATCCAACCTGGTTTTTACAAGGTGTTGAAAATTTCAAATGGATTACCATCCTCAATGTTCTTTCGAAAATAGTGTATTTAGCAGGTGTTTTTATTTTTATCCGAAAACCCGAAGATTATGTGTACAGCAATTTGATTTGGGGATTGGGTATGATTTTCGCCAATGGCATTGTTTGGCTTTATATTGTAAAGCATTTCTCAATATCGTTTCGCCACATAAAATCTGGTGAGGTAAGAAAGCTGCTTAATGAGAATTTTTCTCTTTTTTTCTCTCAGATTTTTGTTTCGCTTCAGATGTACTCCCCAATAGTTTTGATTAGTTTTTTTGGCGGAAATATTATGGCAGGGCAATATAAAATTGTAGACCAAATCATAGTTATTTTTAAAACTTATATCTTGTTGTTTTTCAATTTTGTATATCCCAGGATTTGTTATTTATTGGAAACAAGTAAAAAAGAAGCACTACGATTTTGGAAGCGCTATAACGGAATGAACTTTGCTTTTGTCGTCATATCAATGATTGTTATTGCTCTGTTTTCTTTTCAGTTGGTTTCTTACTTTAATCCAAAGGGAATTGTGGAAATCAGTAATTTATTAAAAATAGCAGTTTTCATTCCCATTCTTCAAGGAATAACGATTCCGTTAAAACAATTGGTTTTAGGAAGCAACAAACAAAAGGAATATGTAAGAACGACTACGACAATCACTTTGATAAGTTTAGCACTTATTATTATCATTACTCCATTTTATCATGTACTGGGAGTGTTATGGGTCTTATTAATAACCGAATTCATAACGATGGTAATTTTTTATCTAACGATTAAAAAAGACTTATTTCTTCGCTCAAGTTAAAAACTATTGTATTTTTGGGACTTCTTCTAAAATAACACTTTAAATGATTAAAGGAATATTCCAAAAAATGCTGGCAAGTTCCGGGAAAAGTTATCAAATAGATGAACGAATCCCAGCAAAACTCATGTATAGTGTCCTTTTCAGCAGATTAATCATGTTGATAAGAGGTTATTTGAAAACCGGAAGAAAGATTTTTGTGGGAAGCAATACCCGAATTCTAAATTCCAAAAACATTGTTTTTGGAAAAAGTGTTACCATAGGAAACCATTGCGTTATTGATGGATTTGCTTCTGAAAAAATCGTTCTGGGTGATTGTGTCAAAATAGGATGTTATTCAAAATTACTTTCGACCAGTCATTTCTCAAAGTTTGGTAAAGGATTAAAAATGGGAAATAATTCAGCTATTGGCGATTTTACCCATTTCGGTGCACCGGGAGGAATTGAAATTGGCAATGATGTCATCATGGGGTCATATATTTCGTTTCATTCAGAAAATCATAATTTTAATGATACTACAAAATTAATAAGAGAACAAGGGACTTCTTCTAAAGGTATAAAACTGGGCAATAACATATGGGTAGGTGCCAAAGTTACATTTTTAGATGGTTGTGAAGTAGGCGACAATTCAGTAGTAGCTGCAGGGGCTGTGGTAAACGGTGTTTATCCAAATAATTCTATAATTGGTGGAGTACCGGCCAAAGTCATCAAAAAAATTGAATAAATGAAAATCGCCATTCCTCACAATTTTCGTTATCAGTTGTTGTTCTTACTGAGTATAGCTGCTCCGTATCTTGACAATTTTGAACTTACTATTTCAGTATGGTCTTTTGCTTTTTTGGTGAGTGTTTCTAGGAGTTATTCATTGTCTTTGATTAAATTGATAGTTCCATTTTTAGCTGTATTAACAATTGCAATCTTTGTCAGTTTTTTTTACATAGATTATCAGAAGTATTTTATAATCAGAGATATAGTCTATCTCTGCAAGCCAATTATAGGTTTTTTACTGGGGTATCAGTTGTGTAAACGGAATTATGAAAACGCGTTCAGATTAATTGTGAACACAGGAGTTTTTATAGCGGTTTGCCATATTATCATTTTATTTTTTGCCATCATAGTTTTCAAAGCCAGCACGGTTGCTGATATTAGACTTTATGCAGGTTATTTCAGTGATTATGAAATTTATGTATTTGTAATCATTCTTTTTCACAAAAAATTCCAACTCAATTATTCTCCGAAAAAATTTCTCATTCTGGCCGTGATTGTTGGTTTCTCTGCACTGATGTATCTGGCACGTACCAACTTTATTCAGTTCATCATATTATTCTTAGCCCTTAAAGGATACTTTGTTTTGAACAAAAAATCTGTAACGATATTTTTATCCATAATTACCACTTCAGTAATAGGTTATTTTATTGTATTATCGTTGAATCCGAGACGTGATGCCGAAGGATTTGAGGGTTTTTTGTACAAGATAAAAGTGGCTCCTTTAGAACCGTTTAAAACAAAAATAAATCGAGAAGATTATAAAGATTTTAATGATAATTACCGATCATATGAGAATATCATGACTATAAGACAAGTAACAAGAGACGGATGGGTTCCTACTGTTTTCGGAAAAGGAATCGGTTCCCAAATTGACTTGAAACAGGAAGTAGGGTTGGGCGATATGAAGCTTCGTTTTATTTCCATTTTACACAACGGTTTCATGATTGTGTTTTTGAAATCCGGATTATTAGGGATATTCATTTTTCTGTCAACTATCTTTTACTTTTTTGTTCGAGTGAGGAGCGATAATGAAATAATACATTACATCAACTTACTTTTTATAGGAACAGGTTTTTTTATGATTATTTCAAACTGGGTCTTTTTAGGTTTTTATAATTTAACAGAGACCAAAACGATACTGATAGGCTTTTTAATTGCCTACAGAGAAAAATTTAAATAAATGAAAAGCAATATTCTTTTTTTACACCAATCGGCAGAACTTTATGGTTCCGATAAAACTATTTTAATGTTCATCTCCAATTTGGATAAGTCCAAATACGAACCTATTGTAATACTTCCTTTTGAAGGTCCGTTGAAGGATGAATTAGAAAAGAACAATATTAAAGTTATCATTTCACCGGTACTAAAGTTGTATCGAAAAATGATGACCCCAAAAGGACTGGTAAAGTTTTTCAAAGAATACCGACAGGGATTAAAACAATTGGAAGAACTCCACAAACAATATGATTTTAAGCTAGTTTATTCGCATACATTAGCCGTTTTGATAGGTATACTTTTTGCCCAAAAAAAGAAGATAAAACATCTTTGGCATGTACAGGAAATACTGGCTAAACCGATCATCATTAATAAATTGTTCAAATGGATTCTTGCCTGGAATTCCAACCATAAAGTTATTTATGATTCAGAAGAGACAATGAATTTTTGGATTGAAGGTAATCAAAAATTAGCCGCAAAATCTGATTTTATATGGAATGGTCTTGATGTAAGCCAAAAACCGCAGTATTCTGAACAGGACATCAATGCGGTCAGAAAAGAATTTTTGCAGGTCAGTAAAGAACAAATTGTTATTGGACTCGTAGGCAGAATCAATAGTTGGAAAGGACAGCAGTTACTCTTGAAAGCATTTCATCTGATCGCCGATAAATTTCCGCAAACTCAATTGGTATTTATAGGTTCAGCACCACCCAATCAGGAATTTTTTGAACTCGATTTGAAAGCAAAAATTAGTGAGTTTCAATTAAATCAACGTGTGACCATTATTCCGTTTCGTGAAGATATTTGGAAATTTTGGGAAGCTATTGATATTGCTGTGGTTCCGTCAACCGAACCTGAGCCTTTTGGTATGGTTGCTATTGAAGCTATGTTAGCTAAAAAACCTGTAATTGCCGCCAATCACGGAGGTTTAACAGAGATTGTACTTCCGGAGGAAACAGGACTATTATTTGAGCCTCGAAATTCGGAAAAGCTGGCCGAAGCACTTACCATCTTGATAAGTGATGCAGATAAAAGAACCTCTTTTGGCTTAAAAGGCCGTGAACGTGTACACTTACACTTTTCTTTGGAAAAGCACGTTAGTCAATTTGAAGCGGTTTTTGAAAGCCTTATAGGCAGTTAACAATTCAAAAAATACTTAAACGATATTATGATCGACTGATAATCGCTTTTATTTTTTCGCTGGTGGTTCCGTCTCCGTATGGATTAGAAGCTGTAGCAATTTGAGAATAATAAGACGAGTCTTCCAACAATTTTTGGGTTTCCAGAATAATTTTGGCTTTATCCGAACCTACCAGTATGGCTGTTCCGGCATCTACGCCCTCCATTCTTTCAGTAACTTCTCTTAAAACCAAAACGGGTTTGCCTAAACTTGGCGCTTCTTCCTGAATTCCCCCCGAATCAGTGATGATAATATTGCTTTTATCCATCATCCAAATCAGTTCCGGATAATCCAGAGGGGTAATGAGTTTAATGTTGTTCGCTATCAGTTTCTTTTGGGCAACTTCTTTCACATTTGGATTTAAATGAACCGGATATACAATTTCAACCAAATCTTTGTAGGCAGCTGCGACCTCCAAGAGAGCATCACAGATTTCTTCAAAAGGCTTTCCGAAATTTTCTCTGCGGTGGCAGGTAACTAAAATTATTTTTTTTGAAAAATCGACGAAGTCAAATTTTGAAAGAAGTTCCGTTTCTTTGGCAGCATCAATTTTTTTTAATCCCATTAACAAAGCGTCGATAACGGTATTGCCAACCACGTAAACGTTGTCGGTTATATTTTCTTTTGCCAAATTTTCCAGAGAGGCTTCTGTAGGACAAAAATGAAAAGAAGCTATACGTGAAGTCAAAACACGGTTCATTTCTTCGGGAAATGGGGATAGCATATCACCACTTCTCAAACCGGCTTCGATGTGAATAATTTTAATTTTTTGATAAAAAGCAGCTAATGCACCTGCCAAAACGGTAGTAGTATCGCCTTGTACAAAAACTAAATCAAAGTGCTCTTTTAATAAAATATCCGAAGTTATTTTAGAAATCAAATCAGCAGTCAATTGATGCAGCGTCTGATTAGGCTTCATTACATTCAAATCATAGTCCACCTGAATTTCAAAAAAAGCCAAAACCTGGTCCAGCATTTCGCGATGTTGGGCTGTAACCCCCACTTTAACTTCAAAATTTGCATCGGACGAAAAAGCCGTAATCAGAGGAGCCATCTTTATAGCTTCGGGACGAGTTCCAAAAAGAAAAAGAACTTTTTTCATTAAAAGAGAGAATTTAGTAAGGCGTAAAACTAGTAATAAAATCTATATCTTCATGTTTTAAACCTTTCAACCAATTTTTATTTGTCAAATGAAAAAGAAAATAGGCCGAACTCATGCCAAGATAAGGAAACGCCAAACTTTTTAAGCCAATGTCGGTATCAAGTCAAATCAATTTATTACGTTTGCAAAATTGACAGACCTATTAAACTGTAGTAAAACAGCATGAAAATAGCCATACTAGGAACCCGTGGTGTCCCCAATTATTACGGAGGTTTTGAGCAGTTTGCCGAATTTTTTTCGGTGTATTTGGTGCAAAAAGGACACGAAGTGTATTGCTATAATTCGCACAACCATCCTTTTCAGGAAAAATCTTTTCACGGTGTAAACATCATTCATCAACACGATCCGGAATACAAGTTCGGTACTTTCGGTCAGTTTATTTATGATTACAATTGTATCATGGACTCGCGTCAAAGAGATTTTGATATAATCTTACAGCTGGGCTACACTAGTAATTCTATTTGGTTTTTTCTTTTACCCAAAAAGTCCATCATCATAACCAATATGGACGGATTGGAATGGAAGCGTACAAAATATTCAAAACCCGTACAACAGTTTTTAAAATTTGCTGAACGATTGGCTGCCATCAGTAGTGATTTCTTGGTTTCGGATTCGTTGGGGATTAAAAAATTTCTCAAAGAAAAATATAAAAAAGACTCTACCTACATAGCTTACGGAGCCTATCCGTTCACCAATCCAAACGAAGCTATTCTCAAGGAATACAATGTTGAAAAAGAGAACTACAACATGATTATGGCGCGTTTTGAGCCCGAAAATAATCTTGACATGGTTTTAGAGGGTGTGGCAATGAATGAAGACAAGACCCCTATTTTAGTTATCGGAAAACATCACACCAAATATGGGGCTTATTTAAAAAATAAATTTAAAGACCACGAAAACATCCGTTTTATAGGTGGGTTATACAATTTAGAACACCTGAACAATCTCAGGTACTATTCTAACTTGTATTTCCACGGACATTCGGTTGGGGGAACCAACCCTTCGCTTTTGGAAGCTATGGCTTCTAAAGCACTTGTTGTCGCTCATAATAATGATTTTAATAAAGGGATTTTAAAAGAGAACAGTTATTACTTTTCCAACCCTCAGGAGGTCAAAAATATTCTCAATACAATCAAAAAAAATGATAACTTGCAATTGGTTCAAAACAATTTTGACGCCATTGTCAATGAATTTAATTGGGGAAAAATAAATGGTGAATACTTACAACTCTTTGAAGACTGTTTTTCAAAATCTGATAAAAGAAAACACAAGCAATAACGCTTTTATCCCAACACTTTTACTCTTAGTCACCATTCCGTTGAGCTATGCGGTTAACAATATTGCTTTGGGGATATTCACGGTTGTATCCTTGGTTATTCTGAAAAAAAACAAGGTAATGTTTCAGAGCAATTTAATCCTTCCTATGCTGCTTTACATGTTGATGGTGGTTTCCTATTTTTGGTCAATAGACAAGGGAAGTACCTTATCTGCATTATCAAAAGAAGCGCCATTGTTTTTAATTCCGCTGGCTTTTTTGTTCTTTACAGGATTTTCAAAAGACCAAAAGAAGAAAATGTTAATGTATTACAGTTATGCCATTGTTTTATTGGTGCTGTATTATTCCGTTCGGGCTTTGGTCAGATATGCTTTGTTTCATGATTCCAGAGTTTTTTTCTACCACGGTCAAAACGAGGATGATTACGGTTTAGTCCCTAAATTGTTGAACGCCATACACGTTTCGGTTTTTGTTGCTGTAGCCTTTTTTTATTTTATTACCAAAGGCGTAAAGTCAAAAGTTGATACTGCAATAGCCGTTTTGTTGTTCGGATTTTTACTGTTGCTTTCATCCAAAAACATTATACTCGTCGTATTGTTATTGGTGCTGGTTTATGTTTTCTTTTTTTCAAAGACCGCTCACAAATTACGATTGAGAAACCTGATTCTTTTTGGCCTGCTTATACTAATCATTTTTTCAACAGGAAGAATCAAACACCGCTTTCAGGTAGAATTTCAAACCAATACAGACAAAAGTCTGAGTGCTAATGTAATTGAAGGTGTACCGCCGGGAGTTCATTATGTGAGTTTAAAAGAAGCCTGGACTAATCCAGTTTTTTCGCCCAACGATTATTTTTCCGGAACGGCATTTCGGGTCTATCAATCGAGAATTTTTCTTGAATTGATTAAAGAAAACAATGCGTTCTTTAACGGTTTCGGATTAAATGCCTCAATGCCAAAAATTAAAGAGAAAGCAGTTCAATACGATTTGTATATGGGAGATGATAATCACGAGGGATATCAATCGAAGAATTTCCACAATCAGTACGTTCAGAATTTTGCAGAACTCGGTGTTTTCGGATTTATTTTATTAGTAATAATGCTGATTATTAATGTTAAAAACGCCTACAAATCGAAAGATTTTGTTCATTTTGCTTTCGCAATTCTAATGATAAGTTTATTTTTGACCGAATCTTTTTTGTGGAGACAGCGCGGTGTGGTTTTTTTCACCTTGATGTACTGTCTTTTTAATTCGCGAATTCCTGCTAAAGATTCCAAAGTAGAATAAAAAAATATGAAAAGAATATTAATTACGGGTGCTGCGGGTTTTTTGGGCTCGCACCTATGTGATCGTTTTATAGCCGAAGGTTATTTTGTCATAGGGATGGATAACTTGATTACAGGAGATTTAAAAAATATCGAACACCTGTTTAAAGATAAAAATTTTGAGTTCTACCACCACGATGTGACCAAGTTTGTTCATGTACCCGGAAAATTAGATTATATTCTTCATTTTGCATCTCCTGCCAGTCCGATTGATTATTTAAAAATACCCATCCAGACCCTGAAAGTAGGCTCTTTGGGAACACATAACCTTTTGGGCTTGGCCCGAGTTAAAAAAGCCAGAATTCTGATTGCATCTACTTCTGAAGTATACGGCGATCCCCTGATACACCCGCAAACAGAAGATTACTACGGAAACGTAAATACGATAGGGCCCAGAGGCGTTTATGACGAAGCTAAACGTTTTCAGGAATCCATCACAATGGCTTATCACACATTTCACGGCGTAGAAACCAGAATCGTGAGGATATTCAATACCTACGGACCAAGAATGCGACTCAATGACGGGCGTGTTATTCCGGCTTTTATCGGCCAGGCTTTACGAGGGGAAGATTTGACTATTTTTGGAGATGGAAGTCAAACCCGATCATTCTGTTACGTGACCGATCAGGTAGAAGGAATATTCAGATTACTGCATTCTGATTATGTTTACCCTGTAAATATTGGGAATCCTGATGAAATCACCATTAAAGATTTTGCAGATGAAATTATAAAACTAACCGGAACCAATCAGAAAGTAGTCTACCATCCGCTGCCGGTTAATGACCCGTTACAACGCCAACCGGACATCACCAAAGCCAAAGAAATTTTAGGATGGAGCGCCAAAGTTTCCAGAGCGGAAGGTATGAAACTCACCTATGATTATTTCAAATCGTTAACCTCCGAGGAACTTTTAAAAGAAGAACACAAAGACTTTAAAGGATATATCCACTAGTATTGCATGGTTTCACAACAAACAGGAAGGTACTCAAAATATATTAGACCCATCAGTGTCCTATTTGATCTGATGGTCATAACGGGGTTAAGTTTATACTTCTTCAGAGAATTAAAACTTAATCAGTTCTATTATTTGGTATATCAATCATTAACCTGGGTTGTCATAGCCATAATTGTAAAATACTACGAAGTTTTCCGATTTACAACACCGGTAGAAATCATTACTAAACTGGTCAAACAATTCAGTATTTTTTTACTGATGGTTATTGCTTTTTTCCCTTTTGTCAAAACGGCCATATTCAGCGGAAAAGCGGTTGCTTTCTTCATTTCGATTAGTTTTACCGTTATTTTGGCATTTAAGTATTTCTTGTTTTTTTATTTAAAAAAGTACAGAATATCTACAGGGAGTAATTTCAGAAATGCGGTCATTATTGGCTATACTCCGGAAGCCATTCGATTGAAAGAGGTTTTTGAGAACAGAAGAGATTACGGGTATCGGTTCTATGGTTATTTTTCGGATAAAAAACAAAATCCGGAGATTTTGGGCAAAGTAGAAGAACTCAAAAAATATGTGATAGAAAACAAAATCGATGAGATATATTGTTCTTTAAACGAAATCTCCAATGAAAAGCTAAAAGACTTGGTCGAGTTTGCCGATGAAAATAAAAAAACAATAAAATTCATACCGGATACCAAAGAGATTTTTTCTAAAAATTTGAAAATAGATTACTACGAATTGTTTCCGGTTTTATCTCTGCAAAAAACGCAATTACACAATCCTTTTATCAAAGGAGTTAAACGTGTTTTTGATGTTTTATTTTCATTGCTGGTTATCATATTTGTCTTGTCTTGGTTGATTCCTATTTTGGCGGTTCTCATTAAATTAGAATCTAAGGGGCCGGTTTTTTTCAAACAAGGCAGACCTGGTTTGGATGAAAAAGAGTTTTTTTGTTACAAATTCCGATCGATGCAAGTCAATGGGAATACCGAAAAGGAAGCTTCTAAAAATGATCCCAGAGTTACTAAAATGGGTAAATTTATGCGTAAAACCAGCATAGATGAGTTGCCGCAATTTTTCAATGTCTTGTTCGGAGATATGTCAGTAGTAGGACCAAGACCACACTTGTGGTCCCAAAATAAAGCCTATGCCAGCCGAATTAAGAAGTACATGGTGCGTCATTACGTAAAGCCCGGTGTAACCGGTTTGGCTCAGGTAAAAGGGTTCAGAGGAGAAATAGAAACTGATGAAGACATGATTAACCGCATCAAGTTTGATGTGTTTTACATCGAAAATTGGTCATTAATCATGGATATCAAAATTATAGTTCAAACGGTGATTAACATTTTTAAAGGCGAAGAAAAAGCCTATTAGAAGACACCAAGCGCTATGAGTTCATTCATTTGATTGTCCAGATTGAATGCTCCCTGGGCTTCCGTAAAAATCCTCCTTTTTATTTGATGAATCTCTCCTTTGGTTAGCCCCGAAATCAAACTCAGTTTTTGATTTAGGTCATGGTAATCCTCAACTGCTGCCACCCAACCCAATTGGTGCTCATGTACAATAGTTTCTCCTTCACCACCGCCAAAATACAGTATAGGGAAGCCAAAAGCAGCATACTCAAAAATTTTAGAAGGAACAGAGCCGTATATACGGGTTTTTAAAGGAACAATCGCAACATCAAAACTCTGTAGTTTTTTGTGTAATGTCTTTCGGTCCATCATGCCATGGAAAATTATCTTTTGTTCTTTTTGAGTTGAAATGAAGTGTTCTATTTCGTTTTTTTCAGCCCCGTCACCAAACAGATGCAACTCTATATTTAAATCCTTTAAATTGATATTTTGACACATTTCTAAAACTCCCTGAGCAATGCCCAGTAAACCGGCATAAAATAGTTTTACAGGTTGATTTTCGTTTGTCTTTAAGTCCATTTTTTCCGTCCCGTGATCGGGAAAATTTCGGTATAAAAAGCATTTTTTTTCCGGGAAAAAGTCTTGAATGTGAGTGATGATTTCGTGGGATTGTCCCAAGATTATGCTGGCATTTTTATAGATAAACCGTTCTAAAATCAGCGAACATTTATGTGAAAATGATCCCTTTTTCAACGCGCCCAATTCAATGGCAGCTAATGGCCATAAATCTGAAACATTGAGAGTTATTTTTTTATTTTTCAGAGAAAGAACTAAAACGGAAATGAATGAAAGTAAGAGTGGGGGAGATTGTACCACAACTTTTTTCGGGGTCTTTTTAAATAGCAAATAAAAAAACAAACCCAGTGAAAAAGATAAAACAGAAACAATTCGAATGACTAAATTCTTGCTGACACTCGGATAAATCCAAAGTCTTTTTACAGTGATGTTGTCACGCTTTTCGGTTACAGAAAACTTTCCTTTGTACTCCGGAAACAAGACTCCTTTGGGATAATTTCCCAACGGACAAACCACCGTAACCTTATAGTTATTCTGCTGCAGTTTCAACGCCAATTGTTCAATTCTGTTGGCGGCAGCCCCTTGTTCGGGAGGATAATAGTTAGATACTATAAGAATGTCTTCCATATACCTGTTATTTCAGCTGTTGTTGGAAAGTGTTGAGCAAAATCCCAATGATGCGTTCCGAGGCTTTTCCGTCCCATAGTTCGGGGATTCCGGCTTTTTTTGAACCATTTTTTATGAAGTCACCAAAAACTTTTTCCAGATTTTCAACCGTAGTTCCCACCAAAGTATTGGTGCCAATGGTTTGCGTTTCGGGTCTTTCCGTATTGTTTCGCATGGTAAAACATGGAATTCCCAATACGGTAGTCTCTTCCGAAATTCCGCCACTATCCGTAATCACCGCCAAACTGTTTTTAACCAAAAACATAAAGTTCAGATATCCTTGCGGTTCTGTAAAAAGAATGTTTTCGGTATGCAGTTGTTGTTGTCCTAAAATAGCTTTTGTTCTGGGGTGAATCGGAAAAATAATTTTTTTCCCGGCAGCCAGTTTATCAATGCCTTCCAGAAGTCGTATGAGAGATTGTTCTTCGTCCACATTAGCCGGACGATGCAGGGTGAGTACAATATAGTCGTTGGCCGACAATTGAAAATCGTCCCAAAATGCAGGGGGAGCTATTCTGCTCAAATTTTGATATAAAGTATCAATCATTACATTCCCGACAAAATGAATGTTGTTTGGATTAGCCCCGTGATGCAACAAATTTTCTGAGGCAGTTGTTGAGGTGGTAAAAAAATAATCGGTGATACTATCAGTTACAATCCGGTTGATTTCTTCCGGCATAGTCATATCGCCCGAACGAATGCCCGCTTCAACATGAGCTACTTTGATATTCATTTTTTTGGCCACAATAGCACATGCCATAGTTGAATTAACATCGCCAACAACCAACACCAAATCACAGGGGTTTTCGAGCAACTCTTGCTCAAACGCAACCATGATTGCAGCTGTTTGTACGGATTGTGAGCCACTTTTTACTTCCAGATTCGCATCGGGCAAAGGAATGTTCAGCTCTTCAAAAAAAGTATCGCTGAGATTTTTATCATAATGCTGTCCGGTGTGTACCAAACGATAAGAGATGTTTGCACCCTCTTGTTGCTTTTCTTCAATCGCTCTGATGATGGGTGCGATTTTAATAAAATTGGGTCTGGCGCCTGCGACTATCGTAATTTTCATGCGATTATTTTAGTAGGGAAACAAACTGTTTTAATTTTCCGCTTTTGGTTCGTTCGAGTTTTTCTTTTCGGATGAACGTAAAAGTTAAACCGGGTTCCAAATAAGAGGTGATGGCTTTTTCTATGTTCTGAATTTGAGTTGAAGTCAGTTCAAGCTGACTTACATATTCAATTTCAAAAGTATCGATTTTGGTTTGTTTGACCACAAATTCTTTTACGTTTCCGTCATCTTGTATAATGCTTTTGGTGACATAATAAAAGGTTAGTCCCGGCGATTTTTTTCCGCTGGGTAAAAGAGCCACGTCATTAGTTCTGCCGATGAGCTTTTTAAGTATGGGTTTTTTAATAGTACTTTTTTCGTCCAAAACACCTATGTCGCCAATATCATAGCGGATAAAAGGATGGGCCTTGTTGTATAATGAAGTAATTACTATTCTTCCTTCCTTTCCATAAGGAAGCGCATTATTTTGATTGTCTAAAATTTCCACAAATAGTGTTTCGGAGTTAATTTGCCAATCGCCATCAGGATTTTGAAAGGCTATTAAATCCAGCTCTGAAGCACCATATTCGTTGATTACCGGTACGCCAAATTGTTTTTCGAGTAATTTTTTATCATCTTCAAAAAGCATTTCCGAGGTCACTACACAACATTTTAATGTAGGACAAACGGTTTTTAACAAGATATTTTTTTGTTCCAAAAATTTAGCAAATAACACAATCGAACTGGTATAACCATTGATGTAATCAAATTTTTTGTGTTTGAATTTCAACAGTATTTTTTCCAAAAAAGCATCTGATAAATCAAAAATTGAAAACCTGTAGCGATGGGATAAAAAGTCCTTAATTCGTTCTTTGAGATTACTTGTGAAATCCAGAGGAATACCATAAAAACGCGCTTGTAATGAGCTGTTAAAGTTGATGTCAAACCAGCCGAATCGGTTAATAATGTTGGCCCAAGTCAGTGCGTGACAGTATTTATCTTTGGCAAACACAAACGGATCGCCACTGGATCCTGATGTTTTGTTGACATAAACATCATTTAAAGTATATCCGTTTGAAAGCCTTTGATTCAAAGGTTTTTGAAAGTCTTTTTTGGTCATAACCGGTAATGATTCCCAGAGGGAAAAGGAATTATTGCTTACCAGTTCGGCATAGAATACATTGTTTTTTAGATGATAGTCTACAATCTCATTTCTCCGGTTTGTCACATAATTTTCATAGTCAGATGCGGACAAAGATTGAATTCGCTTCAATTCAGCAGAGGCTTCATCCATAGGAAAACCATTTAATCTAAGCGATAAATCGAAAATATTGAGCATGTATACAAACAATAAAAAAGGGCTAACAATTGTCAGCCCTTAAAAATACTATTTATTCAGTATTAATTTTTCATAATCTTGATAGTTTCTGATTTGCTTCCTGATTTAACCTCGAAGAAGTAAACTCCGGTAGCAAAACTTGAAATGTCTACAGTGTTTTCAACACCGCTGAATACTTTGTTAAACATTACTTTTCCAGTGATGTCAGTCACTTTAACGTTGTATGACTCTAATTGAGCAGAGATGTTTACAACAGATGTAGCAGGATTTGGATATAATTTAACGGTATTAGCAGCAAATTGCTCATTACCTAAATTACCACTGAATTTAAAAATACCATCGGTTATAGAGTCAGTGCTGAATCCACCACACCAACCTGTAGAACTGTTTAAGAAAGCTGGGGCTAATCTTTGTTCAAGATTGCTTTCAATTGTCGTCCAAGTAGTTCCGTTGTCAGGACTGAATGCAGAACCTACACCACCTGAAGATGTTCCGGCACCACAAGCAACTAAAATGGTTGTATTTGGAACATAAGTTAACAATCTGTATCCTGTATAAGTGATAGGTGCTGACCAAGTAGCTCCACCATCAGTGGTTTTCCAGATTTTATATGTTGGAGAAGCAGCAGAACCATTAGTAGTACCCATGATGATTCCATTGTTGTTATCGCTGAAAAGCAATCTACCATTAATAGCAGTAGCACCAAAATCAGTAAACCCGGTAGGCCCATTTAATTTTGTCCATGTCACACCCATATCCGTAGTTCTGTACATTTTTCCTTTGTTGGTTGTAAACCAAAGGGTGTTACCAGCTACAGTAGGTAAACTGTTGTATCCGTACTCTCCGGAAAGAGGATTGGGAAGACTTGATCCGGGCACTTGTGTCCAAGTATCACCACCATCTGTAGTTCTGTATACTTCAAATTCTCCTCCTACAGGGTCACCATAGGCAATACCATTGTTAGCATTGAAAAAGTGAACGCCATTTAAAAAAGATTCACCCGCAGTTTGAAAACCGGTTGCATTTTGCTGTTCCCAATTTTGACCGCCGTCAGCAGTTTTATAAATAACTCCTGTTCCGTTGTTAGGATCATTAGTGGTGTTGTTGATAGCACAAACCCAAGCTGTTGTAGCACTCACAGGAGAAATGTTGTTAATTTCAAAAGTAGTATCTCCTACGTCAACGATACCCGCAGTCCAATTGTTCCCTCCGTCGGTTGTCAAAGTGAACTCCTGAATGTTAAGAGCTGCCGGGTGTGCGGTTGTTACAGGCGCACCATCAAAGGCCAATGCCCAAACCGTGTTGGCATCAACAATGTGAATTTCTGAGATACCTCTGGATTCTGAAGCAAACCCTGTAGCTTGTGAAACCCATGATTGTCCATAAGACATATATCCCAGTGAAAACAAGGATAAAGAGAGTAATAGTTTTTTCATAGTATTTGTTTTTTACAGTTTAAGGTACTAAACTAGTAAAAAAATGCAGGAAAAAAAAATAAACACCCTATTTTTGTAGACTTTAACACACAACACAACATCATGACTATTCTACTATTGGGCTCAGGCGGAAGAGAACACGCTTTAGCATACAAATTACTTCAAAGTTCTCACTGTACTTGTCTTTATGTGGCACCCGGTAATGCAGGGACTGGTAACATTGCAATAAATGTTGCTTTGCAACCCAATGACTTCATCGCTATAAAAGCTTTTGTAATTAAAGAAAACATTGACATGGTTGTCGTAGGACCCGAAGATCCTTTGGTGCTCGGGATTTTTGATTTTTTTAAAAATGATGCTGATTTACAACAAATACCGGTAATTGGTCCGTCTAAAATGGGAGCCCAATTAGAAGGCAGTAAAGAATTTGCCAAAGAATTTTTAGTCAAACATAATATCCCGACTGCAGCTTATGCCAGTTTTAATGCTGAAACAGTTGAAAAGGGATGTCAGTTTTTAGAAACCTTGCAACCTCCTTACGTTTTAAAAGCAGATGGATTGGCGGCAGGAAAAGGCGTTTTGATTTTGACCGATTTAGAACAAGCCAAAACCGAATTGCGAAATATGCTGGTTCACGCCAAGTTCGGTACTGCCAGTTCAAAGGTTGTGATCGAAGAATTTCTCGATGGAATTGAACTGAGTTGTTTTGTTCTGTCAGACGGGAAAAACTATAAAATATTGCCAACCGCTAAAGATTACAAAAGAGTCGGAGAAGGAGATACCGGTTTAAACACCGGAGGTATGGGAGCTGTTTCCCCCGTTCCGTTCGCAGATGAAGTCTTAATGAGAAAAATTGAAACCCGCATTGTAAAACCAACCGTTGAAGGACTTCAAAAAGACGCTATTGAATACAAAGGATTTATTTTTATAGGACTCATCATTGTCAAAGGCGAACCTATGGTAATTGAGTACAACGTCAGAATGGGTGACCCCGAAACAGAAGTGGTGATGCCCAGAATCAAATCAGATTTGATCGAGTTGTTCCAAGCGGTGGTTAACCAAAAACTAGATGAAATTGTGTTGGAAATTGATCCAAGAAGTGCAACAACCATCATGCTGGTTTCCGGGGGATATCCGGAAGAATATGAAAAGGGATTTGAAATTTCAGGTTTTGAAAATGTTCAGGACTCTCTTGTTTTTCATGCCGGAACCCAAATCAAAAACGGAAAGATTGTTACCAACGGGGGCAGGGTTTTAGCCATTACTTCTTTTGGAGACACCTTTCAGGAGGCCATAAAAAAATCTTACCAAAACATAGAACGTCTACATTTTGATAAGATGTATTTTAGAAAAGATATCGGTTTCGACTTATTTTAAGAAAGAATGAGCCGTGGTATCTTGGTTTTCTTCGTTGTTGTCTTGGTGTTTTTTCAATTCTTTACACCAGTATATAACGTATTTGGCACAAATCAACATCAAAACCCAGCTTACAATGTTGGCCAACCACCAATTGCTCAACTCTAATGTACGCAACCAGTCAAAAGGCTTGAATAGAAAATCTACAAATAATGTTTGAATGCCTTCAAAAAATGCTTTCATCTTATAAAATGTTATATTTACAGCACAAATGTATAAAATATCCACATGATAACAAGCGTTTTTAAAAAATCTACTATCCTCAATTATTCGCTGATTGTAGTTTTATTGTTATGCTTCTTTTTTATATACCAAACCAGTGATTTATTTACTACGGCTGCGTCTAACGGGCTGTTCAAAAACAGTATGCTGATAGTCTTGTTGTTAGCTTCTTTTTTTCTGGTTAATTTCATGGTCAAAAAAAACGGACTCACCAAAGACAGCAGTTATACCATCTTATTTTTCCTGTTGTTTTTATTGCTTTTCCCAGGCGTTTTCAACAATTTAAATTTGCTGTTTGCTAATTTCTTTCTGTTGTTATCTATGCGCAGAATGGTTTCGTTGCAAAGCTTAAAAGCCCCGAAAGAGAAAATTTTTGATGCAGCCATGTGGATTTTCATCGCCAGCCTTTTTCATTTTTGGTGTATTCTTTTCATTGTTCTGGTTTACATCTCTATCATTTTTCACGCTTCCCGTGACTATCGAAACTGGCTCTTGCCCTTTGTAGCCTTTTTTGCTACTGCAGTAGTATTTGTATTAAGTGCGATGATTTTCGACAAATCATGGATTGACCACATACTGCACCAGGCGCAAGTCAATTTTGAGCTGAATTATTTTACCAACAACTACCAAAATGCGGCACTTTCGTTTTATGTTGTGATTGCTGTTTATTTTCTGTTTTCGATGATTTTTTCGATGACTAACAGGCCGCTGATTTTGCAGGCTTCTTATAAGAAAATGATATTTGCATTCTTAATCGGTTCGCTGATTTTTGTGATGTCGCCCGAGAAAAATAATGCCATGTTGTTGTTTACTTTCATGCCTTTATCGGTCATGTGTACCAATAATGTAGAGTATTCCCAAAATAAAATGTATCAGGAAATAGTATTGTTATTGTTGATTTTAGGGAGTTTTTTTGCCTTTTTTGCGCAACTATAATTTGTTGCCGTACGCTAAGTCGCCGGCATCACCAAGACCGGGAATGATGTAGTTTTTCTCGTTTAGTTTTTCGTCTAAAGCCGCTACCCACAAATGACAATTTTCAGGCAGGTTTTTTTCCAAATAGGCTATACCTTCAGGAGCAGCAATGACAACAGCGATGTGAATTTCTTTTGGTTTTTGTTCCAAATGCAATTTGTGTAATACCGCTACTATCGACTGTCCTGTGGCCAACATCGGGTCAATCAGAATTAAATTTTTATTTTCAAAAGAAGGAGCAGCTTGGTATTCGACTAAAATATCAAATTTGTCATCGTTATCATAATGATGGCGATAAGCTGATACAAATCCGTTTTCGGCATTGTCAAAAATATTCATAAAGCCCATATGCAAAGCCAAACCGGCTCTGAGAATTGAACATAAAACTACCGGCTCGGCAACAGTAGTGGTGTGTTTTATGCCAAGCGGAGTTTGCACATTCACCGCCTTATATTCCAACGTTTTACTCAGTTCATACGCCATGATTTCGCCTATGCGTTCAATATTCTTTCGAAAACGCATACTGTCTTTTTGGATGGTAACATCTCTAATTTGTGCCAAAAAATGATTGAGAATACTGTTCTGTTCAGAAATGTAATGAATATGCATAGACGACAAAAATTTGTATGTTTGGGTAAAAGTATAAAAACTATCTTTGCACCCGAGACCTTTTGGTCGAATTGTATCAAATAAAATAAAAAATATACGATATGTTTTCACAATTTGCCTTCCCTATTTTTGAACAAAGCATCAAAGATTACCACGTTATTGACGATGTGTACCAACCCGCTTTAAATCCTTATACCAAAGGAACTATCGAGTATTTATTGTATGCCAAAAACTGGGTAGATACCGTACAATGGCATTATGAAGACATCATTCGTGACCCGAATATCGACCCGGTAGCGGCTTTGGATTTGAAGAGAAAAATCGACGCTTCTAACCAGGTTCGTACCGATATGGTGGAATATATCGACAGCTATTTTTTACAGAAATACAAAGACGTTCAGATAAAACCCAACGCCAAAATCAATACCGAAAGTCCGGCTTGGGCCATCGACCGTTTGTCTATTTTGGCTTTGAAAATTTATCACATGAGCGAAGAAGCTAATCGTGCTGAAGCTACAGCTGAACACCGAGCCAAATGCCAGGAAAAGCTAAATGTACTGTTAGACCAAAAAAGTGATATGTTTATTTCCATCAATGATTTGTTGACAGATATTGAAAACGGCGACAAATACATGAAAGTGTATAAACAAATGAAAATGTACAACGACGAGGAATTAAATCCGGTTTTGTACCAAAACAAAAAATAAATCGCGACAACCTTTTGTCAAACAAAATTCAACATATAGCCGTCATCCGATTGTCTGCCATGGGCGACGTTGCGATGACGGTTCCTGTTATCAGGGCGTTTGTACAGCAACATCCGGAAGTGAAAATTACAGTAGTATCACGTCCTTTTTTTCAGCCTTTTTTTCATAACATTCACAATGTAAATTTCTACCCCGTTGATGTCAAAGGAAGACACAAAGGTGTTATGGGTTTGCTCAAATTATATTCCGATTTGAAGCGATTGAATATAGACGCTGTGGCTGATTTGCACAATGTGTTGCGTTCCAAAGTGGTTCGGACTCTTTTTGCTTTGAGCGGAAAAAAAGTAGCGGCAACCGATAAAGGAAGAGCCGATAAAAAAGAATTGACACGAGCTGAAAATAAAATCTTCCAACCGGTAAAATCGATGGTGGAAAGACATATTGATACATTTGGTCAGCTGGGTTTTACGGTTACGATTTCAAATCCGGTGTTTCCCGAAAAAGCAATTTTGTCTGAAGAAGTTATTGGAGTTTCGGGTCAAAAAGCGAATCAAAATTGGATAGGAATTGCTCCTTTTGCCCAATACCAAAGTAAAGTATATCCCTTAGATTTGATGCAGAAAGTAATCGAAAAACTGGCTTCGAATACCGAGTATACAATTTTTCTTTTTGGAGGAGGAACTCAGGAAGCAGAACAGTTGAACATCTTAGCCAAAGACTTTAGCAACTGCATCGTTGTGGCCGGAAAACTGAAACTGCAACAGGAACTGGAGTTGATTTCCAACCTTGATGTCATGCTTTCAATGGATTCCGGAAATGCCCATATTGCCGCCATGCTGGGTATACAAGTTGTCACGCTTTGGGGAGCCACGCACCCTTTTGCCGGGTTCAAACCGTTCAATCAATCTATGGATAACTGTTTAACCGCAGACCGCGAAAAATACCCATTACTGCCTACGTCTGTTTACGGTAACAAAAAAGTAGATGGGTATGAAGACGCCATGCGTACCATAGCTCCCGAAACAGTTGTGGAAAAAATACAATCCTTACTAAAATAAAAAAACTCCCTTTTTATGGGAGTTTTGTCTATGTTCTATTAGTCTGTTTTCTTTTATCTGTTACACATCGTCATAATCTACATAAATTTCAGCGGAAGTCGGATGCGCCTGACAGGTTAAAATCAATCCTTCGGCAATTTCACTATCAGTCAAAATGGAGTTCTTTTTCATTTCGGCAGAACCTTTTGTAATTCGGGCCAAACAAGAACTGCAAATTCCGCCCTGACACGAATAAGGGGCATCTATCCCTTGTTTCAAAGCAGCCTCTAATAAGGTTTGTTTTTGCGACATTTCAAAAGTTGCTTCTTCATGGTCAACCATTACCGTAATTTTGGTGTGACCGGTATGGCTTGTAGCTGCTGCATTTTCGGCAGCAGTTGAGGTAGAGAACAATTCAAACTTAATGTTCTTTTCGGCTATATTGTGTTCTTTCAACACACCCGAAACCAGATTAATCATTTCTTCCGGGCCACATAAAAAGAATTTGTCAAACTCTTTCTCCTTGTGTTTGTTGTTCAGCACAAAGTTTACAATCGATTTGTCAATGCGGCCAAAGTGTTCGTTTTCTACTCGTGCCTGACTGAATACATAGTGCACAAAAAAGCGCCCTACATATTTCAGTTGCAAATCGTGTAATTCGTTGTGAAAAATGGTTTCTTCCGGTGTTTTATTGCCGTAAACCAAAACAAATGTGCTTTTAGGCTCACCTTCTAAAACCGATTTTAAAATCGACATTACAGGTGTAATTCCGCTTCCTGCCGCAAAAGCCGCGTAATTTTTCAAATTGGAAAACGAAGGTTCAAAAGTAAATCTTCCTTCGGGCTGACTAACTTCTAAGAAATCGCCGGCTTTTAAATGATCATTCGCAAATTTAGAAAAGTGACCATTTTTCACCGATTTAATAGCAATGCGCAACTCGTCACTATTGGGTGATGAGCAAACCGAGTAGGCACGACGTACTTCTTGTCCGTCAAGGGTTAACTTCAAATTAACGTATTGACCGGCAATGAATCGGTAAACCGGTTTTAATTCGGCCGGAATGGTAAAAGCAACGGAAATGGCATTTGGCGTTTCGTGCTTTACTTCTTTAATCTGTAATTTATAAAAAGCTGACATGGAATTATTTTTTGCAAAGGTAACAAACGGATACTTTTAAAGAAACATAAAATTTATTACATAAGATTATTATGTATATAGAAAACTTATGTATATTTGGTCATTGTTAAATAAAGAGCAATGAAAAATTCACAATTGTACAAGGGAAGTTTGACGACTATAGTGATGACACTTTTGGGCGAAAATGGCAGAATGTACGGGTATGAAATTACCCAAAAAGTAAAGGAAATTACCAAAGGAGAATTAAAAATTACCGAAGGTGCGTTATATCCGGCGCTGCACAAACTGGAGGCAGAAGGAGTGTTGGAGGTAGAAATAGAAAATGTAGACAACCGGCTGAGAAAATACTACAAACTCACCGAAAAAGGGACCACAGAAACGGTAAATCGCCTGGCGGAATTAGAAGATTTTATCAGAAACATGCAGGCATTGGTACAACCTAAATTGGATACGATATGAAACTGAGTAAAGAGAATATTTCACGAATGGATAAAATACTCTTCAAAGAATACGGTATAATCTACTCAGATATTCGATTGGAATTATTAGATCATTTGGCAACAGAATTGGAACAATCAGATGGTTCTTTTGATGAAGTATTCGAGGATTTTATGCGCAAAAGGAAAGATTTTATTCGAGAGACTAATTTGCAACTGAACAGAAATAGTTCCAGGATTGGCTCGAAATTACTGCTCAAAAATATTTTGTCAATTAAGTTTCTTTTGGCTTATGCTTTAATGATTACTGTTGTTTACAACTTGGTTTCCATCAATGGCAAAGAATGGTTTATGGAATATTTTGATATTTTACCCATTGTCGTTCCGGCACCAATTTCTTTAGTCATATTGTACTCAATGTTTTCCAAAAAAAGGAAATCATATTCAATGTCTTTTGCGGGAGTAACGAATACTGTTTTAATGACGTATCTCTTCATCTTTATTCAAATAATAAGAAAGGTTGATGCGGTTTATTGGATAGGTATATTTTCGTTTTACATGACTTTGTCAATAATGTATTATTTTATTTATTTTTTCTCTGTAAAAAAACTTCAAAATCTCTAATAAGACAAAAAACCGTAACATGAATTTAAGCAAAGACGAAATCCGGTTTATCGATACTTATCTTTTGAGTAACGATGTTGTTTATACTGACATTCGCCAGGAAATGGTAGACCATATTGCGACTGCTGTAGAAGAGAAAATGTCAACCGGCCAAAATGAATTTTATCCTGCTTTCAAGGAATACATGATACTGAACAAAAAAGCAATCCTGAAAAACAACAAAAAACAATGGAGTTTTTCTTGGGAGGTGGTTCGGCAATTTTTGTTGTTTTTGTTCAAACCCTCTATGTTGTTTTTTGGAATATTGTTGTTTTTCTTTTTCAAAAAGGTTGATGTCAATCCTTATTTTTCCGAGAGCTTTACGGTAAATAATTTATTCTTTGTGTTGGTCATTACGCTTGCTTTGTTTCAAACGGGTTATGTCAGATGGTACCTCAAAAAAAGGTTTTACGCCGTAGAAAAAGCAGGAAATATTTTGATGATTCTTTATCAGTTGCAGCTGTTCTTTTTACCTATTTTCGGAAAAGAAAACGTCTCGGTTTACACGTTGACATTGTTCACATTTTTGTTTACCGGTTATGGAGTTTACTTTTTGAAAGAAATTATAAAATTCAACCGCCACCGATTAAACTACATATAACTTATGAAGGTAACCGCCGAACAAATCGAAAAGCTCTATGTTTTTACGCGCCAGCACTATGTGGAATACTACGATTTACAAACCGAACTGGTAGACCATTTGGCGAACGCTATAGAAGAGCAATGGGAAACCAATCCGAAACTCACGTTTGAAGAAGCCTTGCAAATAGAGTTCAAAAAGTTTGGCGTTTTCGGGTTTATGGATGTGGTGGATAAACGTAAAGGGGCACTTAGCAGCAAATACAACAAATTGGTTTGGAACGAGCTCAAAACCTTTTTCCGCTTGCCCAAAATTATCGGAACGTTGGCGGCTATCGGTATTGTTTTTTACCTGTTGAAGTTCCTCCAACAAGACGTTTTAATTGTGCAAATGACATTTGTAGTTTTGGCAGTTTCTTTTTTTGTTGGGATTTTTTGGTTGTCTAGAAAAAATAAAAAAAATCACAAAAAAACCGGTAAAAAATGGCTGCTCAAAGAAATCATTTTTGGATATGGTTCCTTTACAGGATTAATGAATTTACCGATCCAAATTGCCCTTCATATTAAAGGCGAAAACTACAACGATTGGGCATTGTTATTAGTGAGTTTTCTTTTGATTATTATGGCTTTAGGCGAATATATTGTATTAGTTTTAATTCCTTCCAAAGCTGAAGAATACCTCAGAGAAACTTATCCCGAATACGAGTTGATAGAAAATATGTAACATTTTCCTATATTTAAAAACTAATTCGAAAACCTAAACCAACAACCATGTTCAAACATTTTATCCGGCTCGAATGGAAATCATTCCTACGCTCTGCTTCCTTCGGGACTAATTTGGTGCTGAAAATCATTATGGGATTAGCCGCATTGTATTTCATTGCTTGCTTTGCTATTCTGGGTACGGCCGTTTATTTCATTTTAAAAGAAGAAGGACTCGAACCGCTTTCAACGGTGAATACCTATCTCATTTACTATTTGGTAGGCGATTTGGTGATTCGCTTTTTTCTGCAAAAGATGCCGGTTACGAATATCAAACCGTTGCTCACCTTACCCATAAAACGCAATACAATAGTTCACTATTCGTTGGGTAAAACAAGTATTTCTTTTTTCAATATCATCCACGCTTTTTTCTTTCTGCCTTTTACGGTGGTTTTATTGATGCACGATTACGGTTTTCAGGCAGTACTTTGGCACTTGGGCATGATGGCGCTTATTTTTACCAATAACTTTATTAACGTTTTACTCAATAATAAAAACAGTGTTTTTTACCCTATGTTGATTGCGGTAGTGTCATTGGGCTTGGCTCAGTATTACCATCTTTTTACCATTACCGATTATACCCAACCATTTTTCCAGTCTTTTTACAATACGAATTACGGTTTTGCAGCTCCGCTGCTTTTAGGCATATTGGTTTACTATTTTTCGTTTGCCTATTTCAAAAGCAATTTGAATTTAGACACCGGTTTGGCCAAAAAAAGTGCTGAAGCCAAAACAGAAGATTACACGTGGCTGAACCAATTCGGCACGTTGGGAACCTTTCTGAAAAACGATATCAAACTGTTGAGAAGAAACAAGCGTTCCCGAACAACAGTAATTATGAGTTTCCTGTTTATTTTCTACGGATTATTGTTTTTCACTAATTCGATTGAAGCTTATCAAAACCCAATGATGCAGGTGTTTGCCGGAATCTTTGTTTCGGGCGGATTTCTATTCACCTTCGGGCAGTTTGTGCCAAGTTGGGACAGTGCTTATTACCAGTTAATGATGAGTCAGAACATCAGCTACCGCCAATACCTTACCTCCAAATGGTGGCTGATGGTTATTGGAACCGTTATTGCTACCATCATCGCTTCATTTTATCTCTATTTTGGATGGCAAACCTATATGCTGATAGTGGTGGGAGCCATTTACAACATTGGGGTTAATTCACATTTAGTAATGCTCGGCGGTGCCTACGTAAAAACGCCAATCGATTTGACCATGGCCAATAAAGCTTTTGGCGACAAACAAGCATTCAATATAAAAACCATGCTGATTTCACTGCCTAAATTATTAGTGCCGATGTTGTTATATGCTTTAGGATATTATGTCCATTCGGCCAATTTAGGATTTCTGTTAGTGGCCTTGGCCGGAGTGTTGGGCTTTGCTTTAAGAGACAAAGTATTTACCAAAATAGAGAAGATTTACAAAACCGAAAAATACGCCACCATTGCGGCCTACAAACAAAAAAATTAAATCATAAAAACCATGATACAAGTAACCAATTTAACCAAAAGATATAACGCCGGAACTTTAGTTTTAAACATGCCAAACCTCGAAATCCCAAAAGGACAAAGTTTCGGCTTGGTAGGCAACAACGGTGCCGGTAAAACTACTTTTTTCAGCTTGCTGTTAGACCTGATTCAACCGAGTTCCGGACATATAATCAACAATGGTGTACAAGTAAATACCAGCGAAAACTGGAAACCATTTACTGCTGCTTTTATCGATGAGAGTTTTTTGATAGGGTATTTAACGGCCGAGGAATATTTTTATTTCATCGGAGATTTACGCGGTCAGAACAAAGCCGATGTGGATGCTTTACTGCAAAAACACGAAGAGTTTTTTAACGGAGAAATTCTCAATAGTAAAAAATACCTGCGCGATTTATCCAAAGGAAATATGAAAAAAGTTGGTATTGTTGCCGCGCTCATTGGCAATCCCGAAGTAATTATTTTGGATGAACCTTTTGCTAATTTAGACCCAACAACGGTAAATCGCCTGAAAAAAATCATCAAAGAATTGGCCGAGGATCCTAACGTAACGGTATTGGTTTCGAGCCACGATTTAGTACATACTGTTGAGGTTTGCGACCGAATTGTAGCCTTGCATTTAGGCGAAGTGGTCAAAGACATTCAAACCTCACCCGAAACTTTAAAAGAGCTCGAGGCATTTTTTGCAGTGTAATTTTTTGCCATATCAAAAAGAAACGTATTTTTACCAGTCAGTTATACTATTTATCGCTTTTTTGCGTTATAACAAAATACGTTTTGCTTTGAAAACCAATACACTCAAATACTTTATCTGTTCCGGAATGCTTGTTTTTTTGATAGCTTGTTCTACCAAAAAAAATACCTTCCTGTCCAGAAATTCACATGCGCTTAGTACGAAATACAATATTCTATATAACGGTGGAATTGCTTTAGATAAAGGGATTCAGGATGTGGTATTGCAAAACAGAGACAATTTTTGGGAGAGACTACCGGTAGAACGAATGCAGGTTTCCGATGAAAACAGAATGCCCGGCGATGTTAAGAATCCCAATTTTGACCGAGCCGAAACCAAAGCCACCAAAGCCATTCAAAAGCATTCCATGAATATTCAGGGTTCAGAAAAAAACCCTCAAATGGACGAAGCGCATTTGATGTTGGGTAAAGCCCGTTACTACGACCAACGTTTTGTTCCCGCCTTGGAGGCCTTCAATTATGTGTTGTACAAATATCCAAACAGCGACAAAATTTATGAAGTAAAAATTTGGAGGGAAAAGACCAACATGCGTCTGGAAAATGATGCCTTGGCAGTAAACAACCTTCGAAAACTACTCAAGGAAATCCATTTTAAAGATCAGATTTTTGCTGACGCTAATGCTACTTTAGCACAAGCCTTTTTGAATTTGGAAGAGAAAGACAGTGCCATTGCCAAAATTAAAATCGCTACCGAATTCACCAAATCTAACGAAGAAAAAGCGCGCTACCGATTTATTTTAGCACAACTATACGAAGAGTTGGGATACAAAGACAGTGCTTATGCGACGTATCAATCAGTCATAGACATGCACCGAAAATCGGCCCGACAATATGTAATCCATGCTCATATCAGACAATCCAGCCAGTTTGATTTTGCCAAAGGAGACACTATTGCTTTTCTGAAAAAATACAATGACTTGTTGGAAGACAGAGAAAACCGACCTTATTTGGATGCATTAAACCACCAAATGGGATTGTTTTATGATAAACAGAAAAACTACACTCAGGCCAAAAAATATTACAACATTTCCCTTAAGAAAAAAACTCAGGACACTTATCTGATTGCTTCCAATTACAGGAATTTGGCAGACATCTATTTTAACTCGGCAAAATACGCGACCGCTGGAAAATATTACGATAGTACATTAGTACAACTCAAGCCGAGAACCCGCGAATTCAATTTGATTAAAAAGAAAAGAGAAAATCTGGAAGACGTTATCAAATATGAAGGTATAGCTGTTCGCAATGACAGCATTATTTCGGTTTACAATATGTCGGAAAACGACAAAAAGGCTTATTTCGAAAAGTATATTGAAAAACTGAAAGATCAGGAAAAAGCGGCTCAAAAACTGGCGGACAAAGCCGCAATCATAAAAGAAAACCAGGAAAGAGACGGTGGAATGATGAGTCCGGACGGCAAAACCAACAGGATGATGCCGCCGTCAAAAGGACCCGATTTAGCTGCCGCCGGAAGCACTTTTTACTTTTACAATCCGGCTACTGTGGCTTACGGTAAAAAAGAATTCATCAGAATATGGGGCAAAAGAACGCTGAAAGACAACTGGAGGGTAGCATCAGTAGCAGATAAAGACAGCGACAAAGAAGCCGACAAGGATAAAGATACAGTAGAAAAAAATGCTGAAAACACCGATGGAGTTGCGCCTGTTGATGAAAAATTCACCCCCGATTTTTACATCAAACAATTGCCAACGTCAACGGTAGTGATTGATAGTTTGGCTAAAGAAAGAAACTTTGCTTACTACCAATTGGGCGTCATATATAAGGAAAAATTCAAAGAAAATCAGTTGGCGGTCAACAAGTTCGAGCAACTGCTCAAAAACAAACCGGAAGAAAGATTGGTATTGCCTTCTATGTATAATTTGTACAAATTGTATCAACTATCAGATTCGTCCAAAGCGGAAGCAATGAAAGCCCAAATCATCGCACAATATCCTGATTCGAGATACGCACAGATTTTGCTGAATCCTTCGGGTGAAATCGACAAATCGAATGATTCGCCGAGTGCCGTTTATGAAAGTATTTACAAGCAGTACCAAAACGGAGAATACAAAACCGTTTTAATCGCTACCGAAAAAGCCATAGAACGCTACACCGGAGAAGAAATTGTGCCGAAATTTGAATTGTTAAAAGCTCAAGTAATAGGAAAACTAGGTGGTTTGTCGGAGTACAGCAAAGCCTTGAATTTTGTTGCTCTGAATTATCCAAACAGCGAAGAAGGCAAAAGAGCCGAAAAATTATTGTCGGTAGATTTGCCAAAACTGGAAGCTCTGCAGTTATCGTCTGGCGATTCTAAAAATTGGAAGATACTATACAAATCTAAAGATTTTGAAGATAAAAATACCAAGACATTAATCGAAAAAATCAATAAATTTATAAAAGACAGGGATTTAAAAAGATTAACTTTGTCTAAGGATATTTATACCATGACCGACAATTTTGTTGTGATTCACGGAATAACTTCCAAAGATTTGGCTACCGGAATCACCTCAATTTTGAAAGAGTTCAAAGAGTATAAAGTTCCGGATACCCCGATAATTATATCGGCCGAGAACTATACTATTGTTCAAATTAAAAAGAATTTGGAGGATTATTTGGCAGGCAAACTCGTAGACAATCCGGAACAACCTAACTGGGACGGAACGTTTGAAAGAGCTCCTGAACCAAAACAACCGAAACCACAGCCTAAACAACAAGTGACTGAAGACCAACCGGAAGGCTCAGATCAAATAGAAGAGCCTAAAAACTTTAAAAATCCGAAATCGCCGGAAGGACAAGGGCCAACAAAAGCCCAGCAAAAAGCCCAAGGTTTGCCACCGGCACCTCAAATGGAACCAAACCGAAAAGGATAAGATTATGTTTGAAAAAAGTCCGAAATCGTATACCGATCTCTTGGGTAAAACCAATAGAATAGTCGAAGGAACTACCATCAATGGCGATATTTTTTCACCGGCTGATTTTCGTTTAGACGGTCATTTGGTAGGAAATTTTCAATCTAAAGGCAAAATTGTGATAGGCCCGGCGGCCAGTGTCAAAGGCGACATCGTTTGCAAAAATGCGGATATCGAAGGCAGATTTGAAGGAAAGATACAAGTACAGGAAATCCTGAATATTAAATCTAAATCGCACATAAAAGGTGAAGTCATTTGCGGGAAACTATCCGTAGAACCCGGAGCCGAATTCAGTGCTACTTGTGTCATGAAACCTCATGTAAAAAATTTGCCGGCTAATGGACAATCTACCGAAGAAAAAACAGCCTAACAAATGGCTGACTTTAATCAGCATTCCAACTCAAATGGGTGTGATTGTTTTTCTTTTTGCTTACTTTGGGCAATGGCTTGATGCAAAATATCCTAATGAGAAAAACTGGTACGTAAAGATTATGGTACTGGTAGGCGTTGCCATTGCTTTTTACAACATCAACCGCCAATTGAAAGAAATCAATAAAAATGAATAATTCCCCCTATTTTAAGCAGTTTTTGAAATCCGCAGCTTATCTTTTTATATGTTCAGGTATTGCTTTCAGTGTCAATTTTTTTGTGGTAACCAATTGTCTTTCCAAATCCGAATTGTCGCAATGGGTGTATTCAGTAACCACTTTATATAGCATCTTTTTTGTTTTTTCCCTCATCATTATGAGTGTATTGTCGTTTGTGAGAAAGAAGAATTTGGATTATGTAGGTTATACATTCTTGATTGCAACATCGCTAAAAATGACGATAGCTTATTTTTTATTCAGACCGATTTTGAAAGCAACTACCCATGAAGTTTCTGCGGAAAAAACAAACTTCTTTATTATTTTTATTTCTTTTTTGGCAATAGAAACACTTCTAACCATCAGAATTTTAAATAATAAGTAATAAATGAAATAAAAAACGACAGTTCTGTCAAAAAAACAAAACTTATACTTTTTCATATTAATTAAAATTGTACTTTTGCGCCAAATTTGAAGAAATAAAATTTTAGATAAAATCAGATATGGTGATTTCAAAAAAACCACTCCATTTTATAGTTGCAGCTTTAGTAGCATTTTTACCTCTGGTTACCGTTGCAAATCCTGAAAGCGATTCAACCGCTGTTGCACACAATTCAGTAACTACTGAAACGGCAGCACACCACGAAGAAGAATCGAAAGATTTAAAAACCGAGATTAAAGAGTTTATCAATCATCACTTGCAAGATTCGTATGATTTTCATTTGTTTTCGTACGAAGATGATGCGAAAGTAGAACATCATATTGGTTTTCCGTTACCGGTTATTTTATGGGATAACGGTCTGCAATTGTTTTCTTCTTCTAAATTTCACCACGGAGAGAGTGCGGCAGAAAGCAATGGAAACTACTACCGATTATTTCACGGAAAAATCTATAAAGTATCCAGTGCAGAGGGAGAAGTAACTGTTGATGAAAAACACCACGCTACTAACGAAAAACCACTTGACTTTTCAATCACCAAAAACGTCTTCATGATGTTGGTGGTTTCGTTAATCATGTTTTTCTTATTTACTAATTTGGCAAAATCATATGCTAAAAACGGAGGGATTGCAAAAGGCGCCGGACGTTTCTTTGAACCAATCATTCTTTACATCAGAGATGATATCGCTATTCCGAACATTGGCAAGAACTATAAAAAGTATATGAGTTATTTGTTGACTATTTTCTTTTTTGTTTGGTTCTTAAACATCTTTGGTTTAACACCACTGGGAGTAAACGTTACCGGTAACATTGCCATCACCGGAGGTCTGGCTTTAGTGACCTATTTAATCACAACTTTCACAGCCAACAAAAATTACTGGGGACACATTTTTTGGATGCCGGGCGTTCCTGCACCTATGAAATTGGTTTTAGCACCTATTGAATTATTGGGAACCATAATCAAGCCTTTCTCATTGATGATTCGTCTTTACGCTAACATTGTGGCTGGCCACGTGGTTTTGATGAGCATCATCGGTTTAATGTTTATTTTCAAAAACTGGATCGGAAGCAGCTTGTCTTTTGTCTTAGCTTTTGCCTTGTCATTATTGGAAATTTTAGTAGCCGCTTTACAGGCATATATTTTCACTATGTTATCAGCACTTTATTTCGGTGCAGCCAATGAAGAACATCACCATGATGATCATCATTAATAAATTGAATGTTTAATTAAATATATATACATTATGCAAATTCCAACTATCGTAGGAGCAGGTTTAATCGTTATTGGTGCCGGTTTAGGTATCGGTAAAATTGGTGGTTCAGCAATGGACGCTATTGCTCGTCAACCAGAAGCTTCAGGTAAAATCCAAACAGCTATGCTTATCGCTGCTGCTTTGATCGAAGGTATTGGTTTCGCTGCGTTATTCGCTGCTTAATCACAAAAAAACAGCAACAGTTGCAACGGTTGGTTGTAACTGTTGTTTTTAAAAAAAAGAATTCTAGATCTGATTATTTATATACATAATGGAAAAATTATTAGAACAATTTTCACTTGGTTTATTTGTTTGGATGCTTGTCATCTTTATTGCGCTGATTTTCTTATTGAAAAAATTCGCTTGGAAACCAATTCTTGATGCGGTAAACGAAAGAGAGGAAGGGATTAAAAATGCATTACTATCGGCTGAAAACGCTAAGAAAGAAATGCAAAACCTGAAAGCCGATAACGAAAAGTTATTAGCAGAAGCCAGATTAGAGCGTGATTCAATGATTAAAGAAGCTCGTGAAATCAAAGAAAAAATGATTAACGATGCCAAAACAGAAGCTCAGGTTGCCGGTCAAAAAATGATTGAGCAAGCCAAAGCTGCTATCGAAAGTGAGAAGAACACAGCTATGGCTGAATTGAAAGCTCACGTTTCAACGTTATCGTTAGATATCGCCGAAAAATTATTGAAAGATGAATTATCTAACAAAGAATTTCAAACCAAATTGGTTGAGAAAATGTTGGGTGACGTAAAATTAAATTAATCGGTATGTCAAGAGCAGCGATTAGATACGCCAAAGCAATTTTAGAAACAGCGGTTTCTAACGGAAATGCCGCCAAGGTAAACGACGACATGTTGTCTATTGTGGCTACCGTTGCCGGAAGTGCTGAATTGAGCGAATTTTTATCAAGTCCGATTACTTCTTCTGAAGTAAAAATGAGTGCTTTGAAAGAAGTTTTCGCTAATGTACAGTCTGAAACCAATTCACTGTTCCGATTGCTACAAGAGAATAAAAGATTTGAAATTTTAGCAGCCATCGCTTCACAATTCAATGCGCAGTTTGATGAAATGAATGGGATTGAAGTGGCTAAAATCACTACCGCTTTCCCTATCACAGCTGATTTGGAAAAACAAGTGTTAGCCAAAATCGCTACGATTTCAGACAAAAAGATAACGGTTGAAAATGTAGTAGATCCGAGTATCATTGGTGGATTCATTTTGAGAATCGGAGACAAACAATACAATGCTTCTGTAGCCAACAGATTGCAGGAGTTAAAAAGAGAATTTAGTAATTAATTACCATTAAATATACAAACAATGGCAGAAATTAAAGCTGCTGAAATTTCAGCAATATTAAAGAAACAAGTAGAAGGATTTCAATCCGGTGCTACGTTAGAAGAAGTAGGAACTGTTCTTCAGGTAGGGGATGGTATCGCTCGTGTGTACGGGTTATCAAACGCACAGTATGGTGAGTTAGTACAATTCGAAAACGGATTGGAAGCTATCGTATTGAACTTAGAAGAAGACAATGTTGGGGTAGTACTTTTAGGACCTTCAACCGGAATCAGTGAAGGATCAACGGTAAAAAGAACACAACGTATTGCCTCTTTAAAAGTAGGTGAGCAAATCGTAGGACGTGTGGTTAACACCCTTGGTGAGCCAATCGACGGTAAAGGACCAATCGGTGGTGACTTATACGAAATGCCATTGGAAAGAAAAGCTCCCGGAGTTATCTTCCGTCAGCCGGTAACCGAGCCACTTCAAACAGGTATCAAGTCAATCGACGCGATGATCCCGGTAGGAAGAGGTCAACGTGAGTTGGTTATTGGTGACCGTCAAACCGGTAAAACTACTGTGTGTATCGACACCATCTTGAACCAAAAAGAGTTCTACGATGCAGGTCAACCGGTATTCTGTATCTACGTAGCTGTGGGGCAAAAAGCGTCAACCGTTGCAGGTATTGCTAAAACATTAGAAGAAAAAGGCGCTATGGCGTATACAGTAATTGTAGCCGCTAACGCTTCTGATCCTGCGCCAATGCAGGTATATGCTCCAATGGCAGGTGCTGCTATCGGAGAGTATTTCCGTGACTCAGGTCGTCCGGCTTTGATCATTTATGATGATTTGTCAAAACAAGCGGTAGCGTACCGTGAAGTGTCTTTGTTGTTAAGAAGACCACCGGGACGTGAGGCTTACCCTGGAGACGTATTCTACTTACACTCTCGTTTATTAGAAAGAGCGTGTAAAGTGATTGCTGATGACGATATCGCGAAAAACATGAACGACTTACCGGATTCATTGAAACCAATCGTTAAAGGCGGCGGTTCATTAACAGCCTTACCAATTATCGAAACACAAGCAGGTGACGTATCAGCCTATATCCCAACCAATGTAATTTCGATTACTGACGGACAGATTTTCTTGGAGTCTGACTTGTTCAACTCAGGAGTTCGTCCGGCGATCAACGTAGGTATCTCGGTATCGCGTGTGGGGGGTAACGCTCAGATCAAATCGATGAAAAAAGTATCAGGTACGTTAAAACTAGATCAAGCGCAGTTCCGTGAATTGGAAGCGTTCGCAAAATTCGGTTCTGATTTGGATGCGGCTACATTAAACGTAATCGAAAAAGGTAGAAGAAACGTTGAAATTTTGAAACAAGCGGTAAACGACCCGTTTACAGTAGAAGATCAGGTAGCTATTATCTATGCCGGTTCTAAAAACTTGTTGAGAAACGTTCCTGTAAACAAAGTAAAAGAATTCGAGAAAGATTACATTGAGTACTTGAACAACAAACACAGAGATACGTTGAATGCTTTAAAAGCAGGTAAGTTGGATGACAACATTACTGATGTTTTAGAAAAAGCAGCTAAAGAAATTTCAGCAAAATATAACTAATAAAAGTAAAAGTATTAAGTATCAAGTAGTAAAACAAAAGACTTGAAATATACAAGAATTAGTCTTACTACTTAATACTAAAACCTTAATACAAGAACATGGCAAACTTAAAGGAAATCCGTAACAGAATCAGTTCCGTTTCGTCAACGATGCAAATTACGTCGGCGATGAAAATGGTATCTGCCGCAAAGTTGAAAAAAGCACAGGATGCTATTACAGCCATGCGACCTTATGCCGAAAAATTAACGGAATTATTGCAAAGTGTTAGCGCAACTTTGGACGGTGATGCCGGTGGACAATACACCACGCAACGTGAAATAAACAAAGTGCTGATCGTTGCTATTACTTCTAACAGAGGTTTAGCGGGAGCTTTTAATACAAACGTTATTAAGCAAACCAAAGAACTTGCGGATAGTTATGTTGGAAAACAGGTTGATATCTTTGCTATTGGTAAAAAAGGAAATGATGTATTGCGTAAAACCAATACGGTTATTGATAACAAGAACGAAGTCTTTGACAATCTAACCTTCGAAAATGTGGCTGCTATTGCAGATGTATTGACCGAAAAATTCATTTCCGGTGCATACGACAAAATCGAAATTGTGTACAACCAGTTTAAAAATGCTGCAACTCAAATTGTAATTACAGAGCAGTTTTTACCATTAGCTCCGGTTGCTACTGATAAACCAATTTCAGGTGGTGATTACATTTTTGAACCTTCAAAGGAAGAAATTGTGTTGACCTTGATTCCAAAGTCATTGAAGACTCAATTGTACAAATCGGTACGCGATTCGTTTGCCGCTGAGCACGGTGCACGTATGACCGCTATGCACAAAGCAACCGACAATGCAACCGAGTTGAGAAACCAATTGAAATTGACCTACAACAAAGCCCGTCAAGCGGCAATTACCAACGAAATCTTGGAAATTGTGGGTGGTGCGGAAGCTTTGAAAGGTTAAGAAACCATAAATTCATAAGAAAGAGCGAACAAATGTTCGCTCTTTTTTTTTGGAATCAATATAATGGCTATTTTTGTTCGATACCAATAAAATATACTCTCGTTGAGCCTTTATAAAAATCTTTTTAAACAAACCCTAATTTACGGACTGGCCACGGTTTTTCCCAGAATCATAAGTTTTATTCTGAATCCGTTGTTCGTATATTACCTGCAGGATAAGGCCGAAATGGGGCAAGTTTCGGTTATTTTTTCGTACTTGGTGTTTTTCAATGTAGTGCTCTCCTACGGAATGGAAACTGCTTTCTTTAGATTTTATAACATAGAAAACGATAAGAAAAACGTAATATCCACGGCAACTATCTCATTGTTTTGGTCTTCTTTAGCATTTCTCGGATTGGCCCTTTTGTCCCGAAAGACCCTTGGAAATTGGGCTGATATCAGTGTGGAATATATTACCTACACGATTTGGATATTGACCTTAGATGCTTTGGCAATCATTCCTTTTTCTAAGTTGCGAGCAGAGAGAAAACCCATCAAGTATTCGGTCATCAAGATGGGAAATGTTACCGTCAATTTGTTGTTGAACGTATTCTTTTTAGCTTTTTTGCCCAAACTGGCCGAGCAAAATCCGGACGGATTTTTCAAAACCATTTACTTTGAAAACTACCAAATCGGCTATATTTTCATCTCTAATTTAATGGCCAGTTTAGCAACATTATTGGTGTTGATTCCCAATTATACCGGAATTTCCTGGAAGTTCGATAAACTGCTTTGGAAAAGGATGATGAGCTACGGATTACCCATTTTATTCGCGGGAATTGCTTTTGCCATCAATGAGCATTTTGATAAAATTCTTTTAGATTGGATGCATGTTCCCCTGTCTGAAATTGGTGCTTACTCGGCCTGTTACAAAATAGGGATGTTCATGGTCTTGTTCAGAACCGCCTATACTCTGGGGATTGAACCTTTTTTCTTCAGCCATGCCAGTAACGAGAATGCGCAGCAAACCTACGCCACGATTACCAAATATTTTGTGATTTTCGGTTCTTTCATTTGCCTCTTTGTCATTGCTTTTATTGATTTACTGAAAGTACCGCTGGTCCCGAAAGCCATCTATTGGGATGCCATCAAAGTAGTACCGTTGATTGTGCTGGCCAATTTCTTTTTAGGCATTTACACCAATCTTTCGGTTTGGTACAAACTCATTGATAAAACCAAAATCGGAGCCTACATTTCATTGGTGGGAGCCGGAGTTACTTTGTTCCTGAATTGGCTGTTGATTCCCAGTATGAGCTACTATGGTTCTGCCATAGCAACTATTGCAGCCTACGGAAGTATGATGATTATCTCTTATAAAATGGGACAAAAACAATACCCGATTCCGTATGATTTTAATAAAATATTCAGTTATTTAGGACTCACCGTTTTGTTTTCGGCGGTATCATTTTACATTCCTTATGTCCGAGAGAATTATTATATCAAAGCAGTATTGTTAATCCTGTTTTTATATTTTATTTACTACAGCGAAAAAGAAACTTTACTCAGAATAATAAAACGTAAATAATGACCATTAAAATCATCAATAAATCGCAACATGAGTTGCCCAATTATGAAACTATAGCTTCAGCCGGAATGGATTTGCGTGCTGATTTATCAGAACCCATAACACTTAAACCTTTAGACAGAGCCATCGTAAAAACAGGCTTGTTTATTGAACTACCCGTAGGGTATGAAGCTCAAGTCAGGCCAAGAAGTGGTTTAGCCGCCAAAAAAGGGATTACTGTCCTTAATTCACCCGGAACGGTTGATGCGGATTATCGTGGTGAAATCGGCGTGATTTTAGTAAATTTATCCAATGAAAATTTTGTAGTCGAAAACGGAGAAAGAATTGCCCAATTGGTAATTGCCAAACACGAACGTGCCGAGTGGATTCAGGTGGAAGCATTATCGGAAACGTCAAGAGGAGAAGGCGGTTTTGGCAGCACAGGAGTGAAGTAGTTAGTAGGTGGCAGCAGCAATAAGCGGTAAAATAAAAAATTATAGAGTATACAGTCTTACTACTTAATACTCAAATCTTAATACAACAAATAATGAAAATAATAGTTCCCATGGCAGGACGCGGTTCACGTCTTCGTCCTCACACACTAACCATTCCTAAACCTTTGATTCCCATTGCGGGCAAACCAATCGTTCACCGTTTGGTAGAAGATATAGCCGGAGTTTTAAATCAGGATATTGAAGAAGTTGCTTTTGTGATTCATGAAAGTTTTGGCAAAAAAGTAGAAGAAGATTTGATCGCCATAGCTCAAAAGTTGGGTGCCAAAGGAACTATTTATTATCAAAATGAAGCGTTGGGAACCGGACATGCCATCATGTGTGCCAAAGATTCACTCAGTGGCCCGGCGGTAATTGCCTATGCCGATACTTTGATTCGTGCCGATTTTGATTTAGACCAAAATGCCGATAGCGTAATTTGGGTTAAACAAGTTGACCAACCGGAAGCTTTTGGCGTGATTAATTTGAACGAAGCCAACGAAATTGTAGAGCTGGTAGAAAAACCAAAAGAATTTGTTTCAGACCTTGCCGTGATTGGAATTTATTATTTTAAAGACGTTGCTGTGCTGAAAAACGAGTTGCAGTCGGTGCTTGATAATAATATTATTCACGGTGGGGAATACCAAATTAATGACGGAATCAAACAAATGATGGCAAAAGGCATGAAATTTGTGCCGGGCAAGGTCGATGAATGGATGGATTGCGGGAACAAAGACGTAACGGTTGAAACCAATTCAAGAATGTTGCATTTTTTACATAATGACGGAGAACATTTGGTTGATTATGATGTAAGATTGGAAAATTCGACTATTATTCCTCCCTGTTACATAGGAGAGGACGTGGTGTTGATTAATTCTATTGTTGGACCAAATGTATCATTAGGAAAAGGAACTCACGTTACCAACAGTAAAATTCAAAACAGTTTGATACAAACGCATGTTCACATCAAAAATGCTAAATTAGACAATGCAATGATTGGCAATCACGCCAGTTTTGATGGCGATTTTAAAAGCATCAGTATAGGAGATTACTCGGTTTTAGAATAAGGATAAAACGATTTGGCGTACAATGAAAAAACTTCAGATTTACGGGCTTTTATTGTTGGGTACCATTGGTACTCCTAACGCTGTTTTGGCTCAAACCGAACCACACGAGGTAGTAGTGTTGGATAACGGATTTGAAGATAATTTTTATGAAGCGTTAAAACAAAAAGGGATTGAAAACTACGATAAAGCCATAGAATCGCTCCGAAAATGTGAAACAGCCAATCCGGATGATCCCATTGTTTATTTTGAATTGGGGAAAAATTACCTGGCGCAAAAGAAATACAAAGAGGCTTATGACAACTTTGAAAAAGTGACCAAAATGGATCCCAAAAACCGTTGGGCATGGGTGGGTATGTACGACGTTTGTTACGAACAACACGATTACAACAAAGCCATTCCCATAGTTGAAAAGTTGGTGGAATTCAAAGAAGACTATAAAGAAGATTTAACCTCACTTTATATGAATACCCAACAATTTGACAAGGCCTTAGATCTTATCAATGAGTTAAACGAAAAGTTCGGGAAAACAGACAAACGGGAACTGTATAAAGCTGATATTTTAAAAGATGCCAAATACCAGGCGGCAGAAAAGAACAATCTTTTAAATCAAATCAAGAAAAACCCCAAAGACGAATCTAATTATATTGCTTTGATTTACATGTATTCGCAAAGCAATCAGGAAGAAAAAGCCATGGAAATTGCCAAAAAACTGGAGCAGGCCATTCCAACGTCTGATTGGGCTCAGGTGAGTTTGTTTAAATTTCATTTGAATAATAATGATGGCGATAATGCTGTCAAGGCGATGAATATTGTATTACCAAGCAAAAAAATCGATCAAAAAATAAAACACAGAATACTGAATGAGTTTCTGATTTTTGCCAAAAACAATCCAAAATACGAACCCGATTTAGACAAAGCCATCGCTTATTTTGATAATGATAAAGAGATAAAAGTGGCCAAAGAAATCGGCAAATTCTATTATGCAAAAACCAATTTCACCAAAGCGGCAAAGTATTTTGAAATGCATTTAAAAAATAATGAAGACGATGTAGAAACTCAGCAATTGCTGCTGCAATCCTACGTAGAAACCCAACAATTTGAAGCGGTGGAAAAAAGAGCGGAAGAGTTGATCCAGTTTTTCCCGACACAGCCTCAGTTTTATTACTATGCCGGTTTGGCAAACAACCAATTGAAAAATTTCAAAAAAGCGGCCAATCAGTTAGAAGCCGGTTTAGACTTTGTGATAGAAGATACCGCCCTCGAAATTAATTTCAACATCCAACTGGGCGAAGCCTACAATGGGTTAGGCGATATGAAAAAGAAAGAAAAATATTTTACCAAAGCCAACGAGCTAATCAATAAACAAAAGAAATAATGAAAAAGTTAGGGTGTGCCTTATTGGTTCTTTTGCTTGTTTCCTGTAAAACAAAAGCGGTTTTAAACGAAGGGAAAGCGGCTGATGTTTTGAGTGCCGAAAAAATAATAGAAAATCACTACAATACTAAAATCGATTTTTCATCGTTATACATTAGAGCCAGTGCCAAGTACCGAGACGAGAATCAGTCGCAAAACGTTTCGGCCGAAATTAAAATAAAAAAGGATGAAAAGATATTGGTCAGCATCCGTTTTTTGGGAATTACTATGGCTAAGGCTTTGATAACGCCCAATGAAGTGAAGTATTATGAAAAAATCAACGGTACTTTTTTTGAAGGAGATTATGCCTCGTTGAGCAAGTGGTTGGGCACTGATTTGGATTTTCAAAAAGTGCAAAATCTATTACTCGGAAAACCGATTGATGACTTGACCAAAGGAAAATATACCAGCTCTATAGTTGAGCGGTTTTATAAATTAAAAACAATTGACAATCAGACTGAGAAGTCTTTTTTGTTTGAAGGAGAACATTATTTGTTGAAAAAGCAAGAAATTGTTCAGCCGGTGCTCGAAAGAGATTTTGAGGTGAACTATCCCAATTTTCAAGAGGTTTCCGCAACGTATTTGCCGGCGAGTTTATTGATTAACGCTTTCCAAAAATCGCAAAAAACAGAAATTTCAATAGAATATAACAACATAACATTCAACGAAGATCTTTCTTTTCCTTACAGTGTTCCCGGAGATTATGAACGAATTTTTATTAAGTAAATTTGCCAAAACAACCCGTACCATGCCGAGATTCATTTTACTTTTTTTATTTTTTTGCTTAGCAACACCAGCGTGGTGCCAATCGCTGACGCAGGAACAACTGGAGGAGCGTAAGGCTAAAATTCAATTGGAAATTCAGGAAAAAGAAGAATTATTGCAATCGATGAAAAGCAAAGAGAAATCGGTTGTGTCTCAATTGATGATTCAAAAAGAAAAAATCGGACTTAAAGAAAAACTCATCAAAACCACTGAAAAGCAAACCAAATTGCTGAGTAACGATATTTACGTCAATCAACTCAAAATTAATCAGCTTAACCGCGATTTAGATGAATTGAGAAAGGATTATGCCGAAATGATTTTGAAGTCCTACAAAAGCCGATCGGAACAGAGCAGAGCCATGTTTTTGCTGTCGTCCCAAAATTTTCTTCAGGCCTATAAAAGAGCCCAGTATATGAAACAATATGCGAGTTACCGAAAAATGCAAGGAGAGGAAATAAAGAGTAAAACCAAGCAATTGGAAGAGTACAACAATAAAATTGGGGCTCAAAAATCGGACAAAGAAAAATTGATAGCTGAAAACGAAAAAGAAAAACAAGATCTTGAAAAGGAGAAACAGGAACAGGAAAAAATAGCTAATCAAATCAAGAAAGAGAAAGGAAAAATTGTAGCTGAAATCAAGAAAAAACAACAGGAAACCAAGAAGATTGACGCACAGATTCAAAAATTAATCCGGGAAGCCATTGCCGCGGCCAACAAACGAACAGCAGCTGCCAAGGCCAAAGCCAACCCAAAAACGACTACCGCAGAGTCAACTAAGGCAGTTGAGACTTCGGCTAAAATTGTCCTAACACCCGAAGGTCAGCTAATAGCTAATAATTTCAGAGCCAATAAAGGAAAACTCCCATGGCCGGTAGAAAAAGGAGTCGTGACGTTGCCTTACGGAGATCAACCGCACCCAATTTACAAAACGTTAACGGTTCACAACAGTGGCGTTGAAATTACTACAGAAAATGGTGCTTCGGCGAGAGCTGTTTTTGGTGGCGAAGTGACCAAAGTAATTAAACTTTCTCCTTTAAACATAGCGGTCTTTATCCAACACGGAGATTTTTTCACTGTGTACCAAAACCTGAGCAGTGTTAATGTAAGCATAGGCGATAAGGTGTCAACCAAAGAAATTTTGGGTAAAATCAGAACCAACGGAGATACCGGCAAAACAGTTCTTAAGTTCCTGATTTTACAAAATACGACATACAACAATCCGGCTTCGTGGTTGTATAATATGTAATAAAAAAGCCCCGAATTTCGGGGCTTTTTTTATGTTATAAAAATAAGGCTTTCAACTCGGTGGCATCGTGCGGATTCATTTTTCCGGCCAGTACCAAACTCAATTGCTTTCTTCTTAGTGCGGCATCGTAACGTTCTTTTTCCAGTTCGGTTTCCGGAATTATAGCAGGAACACTTACCGGATGTCCGGTTTCATTAACGGCAACAAAAGTATAAATGGCTTCGTTCGCTTTGGTTCTGATGCCTGATTCCCGATCTTCAATCCAAACATCTAAAAAGATTTCCATAGACGAATTAAAGGCCCGGGAAACTTTGGCTTCAACGGTTACTACACTTCCTAATGGAATGGAACGATTAAAAGCCACGTGATTCACTGAAGCCGTAACCGTGATTCTGCGCGAATGTCTTCTGGCTGCAATACTTGCTGCTCTGTCCATGCGGGCTAGTAATTCACCACCAAAAAGGTTGTTCAGCGGGTTGGTTTCACTTGGTAAAACTAAATCAGTCAAAATAGTCAACGATTCGGAAGGATGTTTTGGAGTCATGTGAAGTTTTTAGCAAAGGTAATTACTGAAAATAAAAAATCCCGATTTCTCGGGATAATTTTATAATTCTTCTATCAGCAGCCAAGCATCTTTATTGTCCAGCTTTTGAATGCTTTTCATGGTTTCTCGGGCCTCTGAGTAGGAAGGATAACTTCCGTAAAGCACCGGATACAAGCCGTGTTTGTTGGCGGGTAATCGTTTGGCTTTAAAGCCTAATTTCAGTAAAGATTGATAAGCTTTCTCCGCATTCGATTCCAAACGGAAAGCCCCTGCAACCACATGATAAGGCATCTTTTCACTAGGAACAGTCAGTGTTACTGCCGGTAGCGGATTTTCAATAAAAAAGGTAGCTTCCTGTATTTTTTGGTTTATTTTTTTCTGAACATTCGATTGTACAAGCAGGGTTTCCTGTTCGATTTGTTTCAGATAGTTGTCGTATAATTTATATCCCAATGCAGTTGTTAAACCTAATGAAACGGTGACAATAGCAGCATATCTCAGTGCTTTGTTGCTTTTTCTTTTTTCAGGAGTGAAAAGAATTGGAGCAGTTTCTTCAACAATTTCAACTTCTTCTTTGTATACCTCTCGTTTTACGACCGGTGAAATAAAGGAACTCAATCCAAAAGATTCTTTCAGATAGTTAATTTGATCCGCCGGGACGAATACTATATTTTTTTCGGCATTCAAACGGAATTCACCGATGTTTTTTACCGTGAAATGACCAAATTCCTGAATTTTAGTTTTCCAGTTTGATACTTCATTCTGAATGACACTTACCGCTACTTCGTAGGTGATTTTTTCGGCCTGCGCCAAATGATTGGCTAATAATCCGTCGTTGTTTTTGATGAAAGGATTGAAAGAAATCAATTTTTTAGGAGGATAAAACGAATGAGCATTTTCATCCAGCTGCGCCGATTGGAATTCGGTCAAAAAAGCACCAAATCCGGGAACGGTAACACATTGATAACGATATAATAATTGGGATATGTAAGGTTCAATCTTCATGTTAACAAATTTAGAGAAACAATAGTAGTATCAAAAAATTATTCACAATTTTTATTAACAATCCTAGACTAAAATAAAATATTTTGTAGTACTTTAGTGATATGAATAAAGCAGAACTTTTTTACATATTGGCACTGTTGCGGGTAGAAGGCGTTGGCGATATTGTAGCCAAAAAACTGATAAATCACTGTGGTTCAGCAGAAAGTGTTTTTGCGTCTAAAGCTTCACAACTCAAAGGAATTGACGGGGTTGGTGAAGTTTTGGTAAGAAACTTAAAAAACAAAGTCGTTTTTGAAAATGCGGAACTCGAATTGGATTTTTTGGAGAAGAACAACATCACCGTTTTTTATTACCAAAATGAGAATTATCCGGAGAGGCTGAAACACTGTGTAGACGGACCCGTTTTGATTTTTGCTTCGGGTGCGGTAAACTTTGAAAATCGCAAAATGCTGAGCATAGTAGGAACCAGACAGATTACGTCTTATGGAGCCGAATTCTGTAAAAAACTCATCGAAGATTTAGCCATTTTCAATCCGGTTATTGTTAGTGGATTTGCTTACGGTGTTGATATTGTTGCCCATCAGGCTGCCCTTGAAAATGATTTGCAAACGATAGGTGTTTTGGCGCATGGGTTGAATCAAATTTACCCCAAATCTCATAAAAGATACGTAGCCAAAATAGAACAAAACGGTGGTTTTATAACTGAATTTTGGAGTACTTCTAATCCGGATAAGGAAAACTTTGTTCGCCGAAACCGCATTGTTGCCGGGATGAGCGAAGCCACCATAGTAATTGAAAGCGCCGAAAAAGGAGGTTCGTTAATAACGGCAAATATGGCCAACGATTACAATAGAGATGTGTTTGCCGTACCGGGTAGGATTTCAGACAAATACAGTCAGGGCTGCAATGATTTAATCAAAACCCAACGTGCCAATGTACTGACTTCGGCGGCAGATTTGGTATACAGTTTAAATTGGGAACTGAATCAGACAACCACAAAAGCAGTTCAAAAGCAGTTGTTTGTTTCGTTGGATTATGAAGAACAGAAAATCTATGATTACCTTCAGAAAAGTGGCAAGCAACTGCTCGATGTAGTGGCTTTGGAATGCGATTTCCCGATTTTTAAAATTTCCTCTATCCTCTTAAATATGGAGCTTAAAGGCGTCATTAGACCTTTGCCGGGCAAATTATTTGAAGCGATTTAATTTACAATAGAATTATAATTTACATTTGTTTTTATACTACGTTACAGCATGGACATCAATTTCAACCAATATATAGCCGCCAATAATTTCAGGGAGATTGCTGCTTTTTTCGAAACCAAACCTGCACTTTCCGAGGAGCAACTGGCGGAAATCCGGCAGTTGGCTTCCCATAAGTTAGAATTAGCCCGCATTGCTTTGTCTCCGCCCTACAGTGATTTTTCAAAGATATTGTTTGTAAAGGAAGGCGATTTTTACGTGTTCCTGAATTACATCAAAAATCAGGATATCGAAGAACAGCTTAAAAGTATGCTGACACTCATCAGCAAGATGTATCAACAGAATCCAAGTTCCGAATTGGCCGGTAAATCATTTATTGCAGTCAATAATTTTAAAGCAGATGATGATGAACTGGCTGAATTAATCAGGGAGAACAATTATTCATCAGAGATAATACCCACTCCGGCTATCTCTAAAAGAAATCGCAATTACCTGATTCTTGCGGTGGTTTTGGTGTTTGTGCTCATCAGAGGAGTCATCTTTTTTAATGCATTCCATCCGTTTCAAAACAGGACGGTTGACTATGATTATGATGCGTCAACGGAAGAGTACAATGCGGAACCACCTTCAATCGACCCTTACTATACTCGGATGAAATTTCAAATTGACAGTTTTTTCGTTTTTTTATCCGATTATAAAAAAGAGGAAATCAAACAGTTAACAAGGATTAATGACATAAAAACAGGTGAAAATCCGTTTGAAACATTTTACCAAAGCATGCCTCAGGGCGAAAGCAACTCCACAGTAAAAATCAGTAACCACACCAATTGCGATATGATCTTGCTGGAAAATGCGATGGTTTATGACACGATAAAACTTCCCAAAGCGGCATACTATATCAAATCGGGAAAAACTATAGAAGTCAATAAAAGGCCATCCGATGTCAACGCTGTTTTTAATTTTTATCTGGGGAAACAGTTGGCAACATTTCAAACTAAGAGTAAGCATCTCTTCATCAGAAATCACTCGGTGATTGAATACCGATTCAGTGAATTGCTCCCGGAAACCAAAGAAATTTTAGAGACTGATTATGTGCTCAGAGAAGATGCATCCGTTTCATTGAAAGACGGCATTCTTCGAATCAATTAAAAAAGGCAAAAAACGATTTTGTTTTTTGCCTTCATCAAGTTCTCATTTGTTAGAGATTATTCTTTTTTAGCTGTTTTGAGGATGAATATTTCATCTGTTTTGTCATCATTCGGACCCTGAGCTATTTTCACCTCAAATCCTCCCGGAACTTCAGCAACATCTATTACTTCAATATTCAATAAGCCATCTGTTTTGTATAGTTTGGTAGTAATTTCTTTGCCCAACTCGCTGTCGGAAATGTATAAAAATTGTTTGGCTCCCGGTAAATCGTCTTTGGTATATCCCAAATCGTTATTAACTACATAGGTCTTTATCAAATGGTTTTTGAATCCGAACGAGTTAGTAGCGTGAATCTTCGCTAAAAATTTACCCAGCTCGAGGTTCTTATCTTCCGTATATTTTATTTCCTGAGCAAAGGTGTTAAAAGCGCTCAAAAACAGTACAAGCAGTAAAACGGTTTTTTTCATAAAAAAAGAGATTTTTATCAAATGTAGAAATTTTATTCAAATCCCAATTTTTCTCTCACTCTTTTTAATACGGTATCGGCTATATTTCCGGCTTTTGCTGCTCCTTGTTTTAATAAAGCATTCACTTCATCCTGATGACTCATGTAGTAATTGTATTTTTCTCTTTCAGTTTTGAATCGTTCGGTAATCAGTTCAAATAACGCTTGTTTGGCATGGCCATAACCAAAATCACGGTTAACATTAGCATATTTAGTACGCATCTCGGCTGTTTGCTCAGCATTGGCAATTAACTTATACAAACCAAATATTTTGCAGGTATCCGGATTTTTAGGTTCTTCCAGCGGAGTACTGTCGGTTTCAATACTCATGATTTGCTTGCGCAAAGCTTTATCTTCTAAAAAGATGTTGATGATATTTCCTCTTGATTTACTCATTTTAAAACCGTCGGTTCCCGGAACATACATGGTTTCTTCGTGCACTTTTCCTTCAGGAAGTACAAAGGTTTCTCCCATCTGATGATTGAAACGCGAGGCTACGTCACGAGTAATTTCGATGTGTTGCATCTGATCTTTTCCTACCGGAACAAATTGTGCATCGTACAGCAATATATCGGCTGCCATTAGCATAGGGTAAGAAAACAATCCGGCGTTTACATCTTCCAAGCGGTCGGCTTTGTCCTTAAAGGAATGTGCCAATGTCAAACGTTGAAACGGGAAAAAGCAACTCAAATACCAGGACAATTCAGCTGTTTGGGGTACATCGCTCTGACGGTAAAAAATCACTTTGTCGACATCCAATCCGCAAGCGAGCCACACCGAGGCTGTACTGTAAGTGTTTTGACGAAGTTCGTTTCCGTTTTTGATTTGTGTAACAGAATGCAAATCAGCTATGAAAAGAAATGATTCGTTAGCTGGATTTTTTGACATTTCGATGGCAGGCAAAATAGCACCCAATAAATTTCCTAAATGGGGCGTGCCTGTGCTTTGAATTCCGGTTAGTATTTTTGGCATTTTCAACTATTTTCTGACTGCAAAGTTAAGGCTTTGTATTAAAAACTGCATACCTTTCATTACATTTGACCATATGAAAGCACTGAAAATTGTTTTTTGGATTTTTTATCGCATTTGGTTTTACATTTTGATGGCGATTCCGATAATCGTGATGTTTCCGTTTTTATTCATTTCGATTCTTTCTGAAAAATGGTATCCTTACTTTTTTATCATGGCACGAATTTGGGCCAAAATCATTTTGTTTGGCATGGGATTCAGAGTGGTTTTAGAATCCGAAGAGAAAATTATCGAAGGCAAAAGCTATATGTTTGTGTCCAATCACACTTCGATGACCGATGTTATGCTGATGCTTTCGATTGTAAAAAATCCATTCGTATTTGTGGGCAAAAAAGAGTTGGCAAAAATTCCGTTGTTCGGATTTTTCTATAAACGTACGTGTATTTTAGTGGACAGAAAAAGTTCAAAGAGCCGTATGGCCGTTTTTGAAAGAGCTCAAAAAAGATTAAATCAGGGATTAAGCATTTGTATTTTTCCCGAAGGCGGTGTTCCCGATGATGAATCGATACTGTTGGATGAATTCAAAGACGGTGCGTTTCGCTTGGCGGTAGAACATCAGATTCCTATTGTTCCTATGAGTTTTGCCGACAATAAAAAAAGGTTTTCGTATACATTTTTCAGTGGAAGTCCCGGAATAATGCGCGTCAAAATCCATCGTTTTTTTGAAACCAAAAACCAAAAACCGGAATACAGAAAAACTCTAAAAGAGGATGTTCGTCAGGTAATTTTAAAACAACTGCAAGAATACAACGCATAAAAAAAGAGTTCCATAATTCGGAACTCTTTTCTGTTATTACCCTAAAGCAATAACACCACTTAACTAATTTTAAACAATCATAAATTAAAATTTATAGCTAATGCCACTGTAGATTCCAAAGAAGTATGGTTTGAAATTACCGGCGTTTTTAGTAAAAGTATTCAATTGGTATTTAACGGTGGGCTCTACGTTGAATTCAAAAGATTTCAGAAAACCGTATTTTATACCTAATCCCAAATTGGTGCTGAAATGCACATCGTTCAGGTTGTTGGCTTTTCCCAATTCGGTACTCATGTTTTCTGAAACGAGTGAAATTTTGTTCTCATTCAGGAAAAAAGTGCTGACGCCGCCTATTACTTTTACACCGAAACGGTTGTTGATCAGTGCATAGGTTAACTCAACGGGCACTTCGTAGTAGCCCATTTTTTGATTCATATAGCCTTCATTTCTTTGCACAAAATTATTTTCAAACGGGAGCAAATTGTCAACAGGTGTCTCGGCATCTTCGACATGAATGGTTTTTCCGCCTAAAGTGGGACTAATGTTATTCATTCCCTGATCATCGATAGCTACAAAAAAGGCAATATTATTGGTGTTGTAATCTACACTCATTTTGTTGATACCGGTTCGTACCGATAATTTAGTGTTGACGGCATAACTCACCCCAACTCCCATGCTGAAACTGGTGTTGTACTCTTTTGAATTATTTTCAAACTCAGAACCAATCGGAGAGCCGTTTCCAACAGAACCTAAGAAAACAGGAGCAACATTTGAGGTAATTTGCCATCTGTTTTCTTTGGGTAGCTGTTTTTCTTTGCTTTCTTTTTCATTAAGCAATTCTTCCAACTCATTCGTAGCAACCCCGGCAATTTTGACGGTGTCGTTAACTTTCTTTTCGGGTGTTACAATTTTTGAGTTTGATGTGATAGCTTCTTTTAAACTATCAAGATTTAGTGGTTTTTCACCGGTTAATGCCGTTACATTGTTTGAGTTATTTGGGGTAAATTTGGGTTCAGTATGTTCTTTTTCTGCTAAAGCCACGCTATTGTTTTCTTCAGATTGCGATATTTTTTCGGAAGTTTTTTCCACAATAGTTTCCGGCACTAAAGCGTCTGAATTTCGGTTTTGACGTTTCTTTTTCGAAGAATGAATTTGGTCAGAGTTATTTTCAACTAAAGCTTTTTGAAAGTGAGTTACAATAGTTTTTGAATTGTTTTTTGGGATAGTAATAACCTTGTCTGAAGAAGTCTCACTCTTTTCAGGAGCAGATGAACTATTGTTTACTATTGCTTCAGAAGAAGTGGGACCCGGTTGTTTTATAGTTGTGCGGTTTTCTATAACTTTTGGCGTTGAGGCTTCTGATGCCGCCGGTACAGCATTCGTACCAACAACAGCATCCTTTGTTTGATTATTTGGAGAATAGACCGATTTCGTCAATAAAAATCCCAGTACAAACAATGCCGCCACTCCTGATGATTTCCACCAAAAAGGGATGATTCTTCTTTTCTTCTTTTCATTTAACTTTGCTTCAATATTTTCCCAAACTTCATCGGCGGGATTAGCCTCGAAGTCTTTGAATTTTTCCTGAAACAGTCGGTCTATGTTTTTTCTTTCACTCATCTTGCAGAAGGAAAAGTTTTGTTTATTTCGTTTTTTTGTTGTTCTATTTTTGCCTTTAAAATCATACGGGCACGAGCCAAATTTGATTTTGAAGTTCCGATATTAATGGATAGCATCTCGGCAATTTCCTGGTGTGAATACCCGTCTAAAACGTACAGATTGAACACCAGCCTGTACCTGTCGGGCAACTCCTGAATTATTTTAAGCAGATAATCCAAAGAAATGTTGTCGTCGTCTAAATCAATTTCGCAATCATCTGCTACATCTTCATTTACTAAGCTCAGAAAGGTTTGGTTTCGGTATTGCTGTAAAACATGGTTAATCATAATTCGTTTTAACCAACCATCAAACGAACCTTTAAATGAAAATTGTTCTATTTTATTAAAGATGATCAAAAAGCCATCCTGCAAATTGTCTTGAGCCTCACTGTAACTGCGCGAATATTTTAGGCAAACAGCAAACAGTTTTGAAGAATATAATTTGTATAACTGTTCTTGTGCTTTCCTATTGTTGTTTTTGCAATCATTTATGAGTTGTTTTAAATCCAATTTGCAAAAATTGTTGGGGGTTAATTTACAGGCACTTCAACTTCTAAAAAGACATTATTTCCGTCGGCATCTTTTCCTTTCCAGAACTTAAAAATATAAGGATTGGTGCTGGTGGCCTGAAAATTAAACGAATACTCTACTTCATTGTTTGTAAGCGTTTGGCAACCGCTTTTTTGCGCCACGGCATTTTCTATCGCTATGGTTCTTATGTTTTTGGAAGTTTCCGGATCAACTTTTTTATCGTAATAGATTCCGTTAAAAAAATGACAGGACGTTGGTCGTTTGTAATGCATTGTAATCTGGTAGGTGCCTCCAACGGTAAATTCAGCAGGCATGTCAACACTGGTTACAGGCAGTAATTCAAACAAATAACTGTCTCCGTTATCAGTTGAACAGGAATTAAAAATAAAAAACAGGGCTATAAGTGAAATGATTCGTTTCATGATGTCAATCAATTTTGTGATTAGATGTTTTTTCAAACAAATGGTTGCGTTAAGGTAATAAAAAAACCCGAAAATTTTCGGGTTTCTGGTATTAGGCATTGTTCTCTTTGATGTAATCTTTGATTTTTTGTTCCAATTCATCGGCTAATTCCGGGTTGTCTTTTATCAGAACTTTGACAGCATCTCTTCCTTGTCCTAATTTGGTGTCGCCATAACTGAACCAAGAACCTGCTTTTTTGATGATTTCAAATTCTACGGCCAAGTCCAGAATTTCTCCGGTTTTTGAAACACCCTCACCATACATGATGTCAAACTCAGCAGTTTTGAAAGGAGGTGCTACTTTGTTTTTGATTACTTTTACTTTGGTTCGGTTCCCTATTACGTTTTCTCCGTCTTTAATTTGAGAAGAACGGCGAATATCTAAACGAACTGAAGCGTAAAATTTCAAAGCATTCCCTCCGGTGGTCGTTTCGGGATTGCCAAACATGACACCTATTTTTTCTCTCAATTGGTTGATAAAGAAAACCGTACAGTTGGTTTTGCTGATGGTTCCGGTTAATTTTCTCAAGGCTTGTGACATCAAACGGGCGTGCAATCCCATTTTGGAATCTCCCATTTCACCTTCAATCTCACTTTTCGGGGTTAAAGCAGCAACCGAGTCAACCACTACAATGTCAATAGCCCCGGAACGAATCAGGTTTTCGGCAATTTCCAATGCTTGCTCTCCGTTATCCGGTTGAGAGATGATCAGGTTTTCTACATCAACGCCCAACTTTTCAGCATAATGTCTGTCAAAGGCATGTTCAGCATCAATAAATGCAGCAATACCACCCGCTTTTTGAGCTTCAGCAATAGCATGTAGGGTTAGGGTTGTTTTACCCGAAGATTCAGGTCCGTATATTTCTATAATTCTTCCTTTAGGATAACCGTTTACGCCCAAAGCCAAATCCAATCCCAAGGATCCTGACGGAATCACTTCTACTTCTTCTACCGCTTTATCGCCCATTTTCATCACGGTTCCTTTGCCGTAAGCTTTGTCTAATTTATCAAGGGTAAGTTGTAATGCTTTTAATTTTGCTTCTTTTTCTGAACTCATTTTTTAAAAATTTAGTGGCATAAAAATAATGCTTTTTTTGATGGAACAGGATACAAAACAGAGGAGTTTTGAACAAATTATTTTAAAGGTCGGAAAACTAATTCCGCGAATTTAAAGATAAGCTGATTCACAGGTAAAATAAGTGAGCAAAAAGTATATGTTTCGTTAAATTTTGATATGATTTTTGAGTCACGTCCCTCGATTTTTGCCTATTTTTGTCCTCAATTTTCACATTATGGAAAAACTTATTTCGTATCCCCTTTCGGTAATATACTACCTGTGTTTTGGGTTGACATTAGTCATTTTTCATCCTATTCAATGGGTTTGTTTGAATGTTTTTGGGTATCAGGCACACAAAAAAAGCGTTGACTATCTGAACTTCTTTTTAACCAAATGCACTAATCTTTTGGGAACCACGTATACGTTTGAAAACAGAGAACGAATTCCTCAAAATGTCCCTGTGATTTTTGTGGCCAATCATCAAAGTATGTACGACATTATCGGAATCATATGGTATTTGCGAAAGCACCATGCCAAATTTGTCAGCAAAAAAGAACTGGGAAAAGGCATTCCGAGCGTTTCCTACAATTTAAGGCATGGCGGATCGGTTTTGATTGACCGTAAAGATCCTAAACAGGCCATTCCGGTCATCAAAGGATTGTCGGAATACATTGAAAAGTACAAACGTTCCGCAGTAATTTTCCCGGAAGGAACCAGAAGCAAAAACGGAAAACCTAAAGAATTCGCGCAAAGCGGACTAAAAATCTTATGTAAATACGCGCCATCTGCTTATGTTGTACCCATTACCATTAATAATTCGTGGAAAATGGTTAAATTTGGAGCCTTTCCCATGGGATTAGGAAACCATTTGCAGTTTATTATCCATGAGCCTATGGCTGTTTCAGCTTTTTCATTTGAAGAGTTAATGGAAAAAACGGAGCAAGCGGTCAAACAATCAATAAAAAATTAAATAATGCCTCAAAAAAATATAAGACTTGAAGTCATGCAATTTCTGGAAAAAGACATCGACAGCTTTGTAGATGAATTTTTAATTCCGGTCGAAAAAATTTGGCAACCTACCGATTTGCTTCCTAATTCTGAAAACGATGATTTTTTAGAAAATGTAAAAGAATTGCGTGAATTGGCCAAAGAATTGCCGTATGATTTTTGGGTGGTTTTAGTGGGTGACACCATTACCGAAGAAGCATTGCCTACCTATGAAACCTGGTTGATGGATGTTGAGGGAGTAAATCAAAAAACCGCGGGTGGTGATAATGGCTGGGCCAAATGGTTACGTCATTGGACAGGTGAAGAAAACCGCCATGGTGACTTACTCAACAAATACCTATACCTGTCAGGACGCGTGAACATGCGCGAGGTAGAAATTACGACTCAGTATTTAATCAATGACGGCTTTGATCCCGGAACCGGAAGAGATCCTTATAAAAACTTTGTATTTACCAGTTTTCAGGAATTGGCTACTTATGTATCGCACAACCGCGTGGCACAATTGGCAAAGAAATACGGAGATAATAAATTGTCTAAAATCTGTAAAATCATAGCCGGTGACGAAATGCGTCACCATTTGGCTTACAGCGAATTCGTAAACCGTATTTTTAAAATTGATCCCAGCGAGATGTTGTTGGCTTTTGAATACATGATGAAGAAAAAAATCACCATGCCGGCCAATTTAATTCGCGAATCGGGAGAAAGTATCGGGGCAGCTTTTGAAAAATTCTCAGAATCAGCCCAACGCATCGGCGTTTATACAGCCATGGATTATGTTGATATTTTGGAAAAATTAAACATAAAATGGGAAATTGATAAATTGTCAAATTTGACCGATGAGGCCGAAAAAGCCCGTGATTATTTATTGAAATTACCGGCGCGAATGACCCGAATTGCGGAGCGTATGGTAACTCCGGGCGAAGAGAAAATATTTTCCTGGGTACAACCCGCCATGATAAAATAACAAACCCAATCCTTTCCCACAGAAAGGATTTTTTATTCCGAAATTTTATGTCAGTAATTGATAATACCATACGTTTTGTAAAACAACAGCTCGAAAATGCCGAAGGAGGACACGATTGGTTTCATATTGAACGCGTGTATAAAAATGCCCTACTGATTGCTCAGGAAGAAACCTGTGATTTAACTGTCGTGAAATTAGGGGCTTTACTTCATGATATAGCCGACAGTAAATTTCACGATGGCGATGAAACGGTTGGACCTAAAATAGCTCGTGATTTTCTGGAAAAAGAAGGGGTAGCCGAAGAAATAATTGCGCATGTCATCAACATTATTGACCATATTTCATTCAAAGGCGGAAATTTTGAAAAAAAATTCAGTTCAAAAGAACTTCAAATTGTGCAGGATGCTGACCGACTCGATGCTATTGGTGCTATCGGAATTGCACGTTGCTTTAACTACGGAGGATTCAAAAACAGGGTGATTTACGATCCGGCCATTCAACCTAATTTAACTATGAGCAAGGAGGAATATAAAAAATCCGAATCGCCTACCATCAATCATTTCTACGAAAAACTGTTGCTCTTAAAAGACAAAATGAATACCGAAACGGGCAAAACTATCGCAACAGCACGCCACCGTTACATGGAAAATTTCCTGTCGCAGTTTTATGCCGAATGGGATGGAGAGTGTTAGAATTCAGTTGGCAGCCACAGTTTACAGTTTTTAATAAGATTGTAAACTGTGACCAAAACTAATTATTTTCCTGTGAATTCTGCTTTTCTTTTTTCTAAAAAGGCAGTAGTCCCCTCTTTAAAATCTTCGGTGCCGAAGCATTTACCAAAGTTTCTGATTTCGGTTTCATAGCCGTTTACCCCTTCTTTGAAATTAGCATTTACGGCTTTTATAGCCTTGCTTATGGCCATAGGGGAGTTTTTCATAATGCGTTGGGCCAATGATTTGGTAAACGATAAAAGTTCGGCTTGAGGCACCACGTGATTCACTAATCCGACACGGAAAGCATCTTCGGCACTAATCATTCCGGCAGTCATGATCATTTCCATAGCGCGACCCTTGCCTATGAGTTGCGGTAAACGTTGTGTTCCGCCATAACCCGGAATTACGCCTAAGGATACTTCGGGTAATCCCATTTTGGCATTATCGGAGGCAATTCTGAAATGACAGGCCATGGCCAGTTCCAATCCGCCACCTAAGGCAAAACCGTTTACGGCTGCTATAGTCGGCGTTTTTAAATTTTCTACAAAATCAAATAACAATTCCTGTCCCTGAGCGGCCAGCTGTGCACCTTCTTCTACCGAAAAATTAGCAAATTCCGAAATGTCAGCGCCGGCCACGAATGCTTTTTCGCCTTCACCGGTAATAATGATAGTCCTGATGTTTTCATTGGCCTCCAAACTTTCCAATGCGTTGTGCAATTCCTGAATGGTCGCCATATTGAGCGCGTTCAATTTTGACGGGCGGTTGATGGTAATTTGTCCGATGCCGTTTTCTTCGGCTACAAGTATGTTTTCAAAGTTCATGATGTAGTGTTTTTATTTAACAATGGGAAGGGATACGCTGAAGGTAGAGCCTTTTCCCAGTTCGGTTTCAAATGTAATGGTTCCTTTGTAATTTTCGATGATGTTTTTAATAATTCCCAAGCCAAGTCCCATGCCACTGGTTTTTGTGGTGAATTTCGGTTCAAAAATATGTTCGGCGTGTTCAGATTCAATGCCGGTGCCGTTGTCTTTTACCGAAATAATCACAAAGCCATCCACTTCATTGACTGAAACCCAGACGTGTTTTTCTTCCTGCTCTTCGGGTATCGATTGAATGGCATTTTTGACCAAATTGGTAATGATGCGGATCAATTGGGTTCTGTCCAGTTTGGTAACGATGTAATTGTTGCTGCTTTCAAATGAGATGAAATCTTCGTTGAAAATATCCAAAGCCAGATCGATTACTTGAACCACGTTTAGGGTTTCATTTTGTTGCGCCGGCATCGAAGCAAAGTTTGAAAAAGCCGAAGCTACCGCACTCATGGTGTCAATTTGCTGAATCAGCGTTTTAGAGTAATCGTTGAGTTTCTGTTTCAGTTCGGGGTCATTGGCATCAAACTTCCGCTGAAAATTCTGCACCGTCAAACGCATGGGTGTCAAAGGGTTTTTGATTTCATGAGCGACTTGTTTAGCCATTTCGCGCCAAGCTTGTTCGCGTTCGCTTTGGGCCAGTTTTGAAGCACTTTCTTCCAGTTTGTCCACCATGCCGTTATAAGCTTTAATGAGCAAATTGATTTCCTTGCTGTTGGCTTCTATGACAATCTTTTCGTTTTTTTGGTTCAGGCTCGTTTCGTTGATTTTGTCAGAAATGGTCTTGAGCGATTTGGTGATATAGGTAGACAGAAAATAGGCCAGGGCAAAGGCTACTATCAACATAAAGGAATACACTTGACTCAAACGCAACAGGAATTGCTGCAATTCATTTTCATAAAAGCCATCGTCTTCTACATAGGGAATATTCAAAATCCCGAGCGGTTTGAATTTGTCGTCTTTGATTTGGCTGTAAGAAGAACGGTTTTTAACTCCGTTTACATTTTTAATGTCAACATACCTTTTTTCGACCGATGATTCGACCAGATTGATGATGTATTTCGGAATGGGTGGCGCTACTTTATCAACCGAAAATGTCGCCTTGGAAGATTTTAAGAGTTTCCCGTTTAAGGAATAAATGTTAATGTCAAGATTGTGAATGTCGGCCAGTTCATGAATTTTATCTTTAAAAATCAAAGGCAGATTGGCTTGCGTCAACGGGTAGGTCGTAGTAGAAAGCACATAATTAATGTGCTCTTTGATGGCATTTTCTTTACGGTCTAAGCGTTCTTGGTGGTATTCTTTGGCTTCGTTTTTAAATTGGATGATTGATATAGAGGCCATCAAAACGGAAGCAATTACAATCAATATAATCATCGACAGGAAAATCCTGATGCGAAGGGATAACATTGACATTTTGAAGCCGTTTAACATAGTGTTCAGTTTTGGTTTTTCTCTCGAATTTTTTTATAAAATCGAAAACCTAACATTATCAAAATCGAAAATAAAATGATGCCGACTACACCAAAAATCCAGTTGAAAGCGTTTTTTAAAATCACCAAAAACACTACGGCAAACAAGATGATAGTAGCGCCTTCATTCCACAACCGCATAAAGTTGGAGCTGTAGTTGAACTTGTCGTTTTGCAGTTGGTTGTAAATCTGGTGACACTTAAAATGATACGCAAACAGCAACACTACAAAGCCTAATTTTACCTGCATCCAGGGCATTTGCAGCCACTCAGGCATCAGGTGTAAGAGCAGTAAGGCAAAGATAGTCGCTAACACAGCACTGGGCCAAGTAATGATGTACCACAACCGATAAGTCATAATTTTGTATTGCTTTAGCAAAATTTCACGCTCGGGCGAAGGTTTGTCATTGGCCTCAATTTGGTATACAAACAAACGAACAATATAAAACAGTCCGGCAAACCAAGTGATGACAAAGATGAGGTGCAGGGATTTTATGTAGTTGTAAAGTTCCATGAAATTACTTACTCCAGTCTTTAATCCAGTTCGCAACTACACCACACCATTCGTCTTCATCATTCAAACAAGGCACCGCCAAAAACTCCTCGCCGCCGTGTTCTTTAAATTCTTCGTTGGCACGCATGGCAATTTCTTCCAGAGTTTCCAAGCAATCCGAAACGAAAGCTGGGGTCACTACCGCCAATTTCTTGATGCCTTTCTCAGGCATTTTATTGATTTCCACATCAGTGTAAGGCGTTAACCATTTATCGCCCGCCAAGCGCGATTGAAATGTTTGGCTGTATTTGCCTTCGGGAATGCCCAACAATTCCACGACTTGTCGCGTGGTTTCATAACATTGGTGCCGGTAGCAAAACTCATGCGCCGGCGAAGGGGTTACACAACATTTGTTGTCAATGGTACAGTGGGATTTGGTTACATCTGTTTTGCGTATATGACGCTTCGGAATGCCGTGATACGAAAACAATAAATGGTCGTACTCAAAGCCTTCCAAGTGGTTTTTGATGGAATTGGCCAAAGCCTTGATAAAATCGGGCTTGTTGTAAAATGCCGGTACTTTGGTAATCTTCATTTCCGGGAAATGCTTTTGTTGCAATTCATCGGCCAAAGCCCAAATGGTCGTGGTAGAAGCCATAGCATACTGTGGATATAAAGCCAACAACATCACATCGGTTACACCTTTATCTTTCAATTCCTGCAAGCCTTTTTGAATGGTCATCGAGCCGTAACGCATGGCCAAAGCCACCGGAACATCCACCATGTTAGCTACTTTTTGGTGCATTTTTTTGGAAATGACGATTAGCGGCGAACCTTCATCGGTCCAAATCTGACTGTAGGCTTCGGCCGATTTTTTCGGGCGGGTTTGCAAAATAATGCCGCGAACCAAGAGCGCGCGCAACAAATACGGAACATCTATCACGTATTTGTCCATCAAAAATTCATCTAAATAAGGTTTTACATCTTTTGGCGTGGGACTTTCGGGCGACCCGAGATTGACTAATAGTACTCCTTTCATGCTTTTTATTTTAAGAAATTAACCCTTCCTGGGTTTCAAACCCGGGAAGGGTTTTGTGGTTATAAAAGTAATGAAACTTCTTTTTTGGCTTTATTTGTATTTAATTTTTTCTTGATACCCATATATATGGGATTGATGTTACACCGTATTTTGATTGATAGACATCAGGTATTTTTTTGGGGTTGTGGCAAATTTCTTTTTGAAAGCGGCAATAAAATGACTGCCGGTGCTGTACCCGATTTTAAGTCCGACTTCATTCACATTATAGGAGCCCGAATCCAATAATCGTCTTGCATAATCCATTTTATAGTCAAAAAGAAAACCATAAACGGTATCGCCGTAAATTTGCTTGAATCCCATTTTCAGTTTTTTCAAACTCAGCCCCACTTGTTCCGAAAGTTCCTCCAATCCGGGTGGTTCAGCCATGTTGGCAATGATGATTTCTTTGGCTTTTTTGATTTTCATGACATTGTCTTCGTCAGTCAGAAACGGACATTGCTCAGCATTCGGGTCTTCATTTCGGTTGAAGTACAAACTCAACAATTCATACCCTTTTCCTTTGTAATACAAATTTTTGATGGAAGGATTTAGCGTGTAATGAAACATTTGACTCAACACTATAGCCATTGACGGACTTATATTGTCCTCTTTATAATATTTTTTTCCTTCATTTTCTTTGCTCAAAAAAGGAATATGGTTAGCTTCGGAAGAAAACAACGAATGGAATTTTTGAATGGAAACAATCACCGATATTACCCAGGAATTAGGTGCTAATTCCAAATCCAGAGGCAGTTCTTTTTGTGGGTTGTAAAACAGCAACGACTTTTCTTCTTTTAAATCCAAAGCATAATTACCCTGATTGAAAACAAATTTCGCTTTGCCTTTGATGCCAAAATGGAATTGTATCAACCCTTGTTGGATGTGTTTCTTAACATGATAATTTTCATTCTCATCATTTTGAAACCGAATTAGGGTAAAATCATTTTCAATAGTTATAATTTCCTGAGAACCCATAGCGATATTTTTTCGTGTGTATTTTCGAGATCAAGTTGAATTATTATTTAGAATTAATCTACATAAGAAGGTTTGAAAGACTTGATTTCATTGCAAATTTAAAATAAATAACGCAAAAAAGGTATTTCGCTGTCAAAATATCTCAGAGCGATATAAAAAGTACTTTGAGCGTTATTTTTATAAATGCTATAGTGATAATTTTGTTGAACTTTTTAGGAAAAGTCATCTATGGAAAATTTTAATATGTCAAAACACACTTCTTTTTATGCCGTTGGCTTGAGTTATAAAAAAGCCGATGCCGCCACAAGAGGGAAGTTCAGTTTAGACGCCAAAGCCAAATCTACGTTGTTGATACAAGCCGAAGCGGAAGGAATAGAAGCTTTAATCGTTACATCAACCTGCAATAGAACCGAAATCTACGGTTTTGCCAATCACCCTTACGAATTAATTAAATTGCTTTGCGAAAACAGCCAAGGAACCGTTCAGGAATTTCAGGAAGTCGCGTATATCTATAAAAATCAGGAAGCGATTAACCACATGTTTCGTGTGGGAACTGGTTTAGACAGCCAGATTTTAGGTGATTTTGAAATCATCAGTCAAATCAAAACGGCCTTTGCCGAAAGCAAATCGAATGGTTTGGTGAATTCTTTTTTGGAAAGATTAGTCAATTCAGTCATCCAAGCCAGCAAAAAAATCAAAACTGAGACCGAAATTTCATCAGGAGCCACTTCAGTTTCCTTTGCTTCGGTGCAATATATCATCAAAAATGTGGCAGATATTGCCAACAAAAATATTCTCCTTTTCGGAACCGGGAAAATAGGCAGAAATACTTGTGAAAATTTGGTGAAACATACCAAACATGAGCAAATTACCTTAATCAACCGCACCAAAGATAAAGCCGAAAAATTGGCTCAAAAATTGGATTTGGTTGTAAAAGATTATGCCGATTTACAATTGGAACTGCAGAAGGCTGATGTAGTCGTAGTGGCTACCGGTGCACAAAACCCAACCATTGACAAGGCCATCCTGAATCTGAAAAAGCCATTGTTGATTTTGGATTTGTCGATTCCGAAAAACGTACATGAAAATGTTCAGGAGATAGATGGTGTAACGTTAATTCATCTGGATCATCTCTCTCAAATCACCGATGAAACTTTAGAAAACCGCAAACAACACATTCCTGCAGCCGAAGCGATCATAGAGGAAATAAAAACCGATTTTTTGGCTTGGAACAAAAACCGAAAATTTGCTCCAACCATTCAGGCTTTAAAAGAAAAGCTAAACTCCATCAAAGAAGGTGAACTGAATGTACAACGCAAAAAGTTACCCAACTTTGATGAAGAACAAGCCGAACTCATCAGCAACCGCATCATCCAAAAAATCACCAATCAGTTTGTGAATCATCTCAAAGACGGCGATTCTATGGATGAAGGCATTGAGTGGATTGAAAAGGTATTTCAGTTAGATCAAGAAAAATCATTTTTTTAAAACGTAGCGTTTAGAAAAAATCAAACCCAGTAAAGTGACTGAAAAAACCATACGCATAGGAACCCGCGACAGCGAACTCGCACTCTGGCAAGCCCATACTGTTCAAAAAAAACTTAGGGATTTAGGCTATAAAACCGAAATTGTAGCAGTAAAATCGCAAGGCGACATCATACTTGACAAACCGTTATACGAACTCGGTATCACCGGAATTTTTACTAAAACACTGGACATTGCCATGATTAATGGTCAGGTAGATATTGCCGTTCATTCTATGAAAGATGTCCCAACAGCTTTACCCGTCGGAATTGTACAGGCGGCCGTTTTGGAAAGAGCTAATACTTTGGATATTTTGGTGCACAAAGGAAGTCTGGATTTTCTGGAAAGCATAGGTACTATTGCCACCGGAAGTTTACGACGTCAGGCCCAATGGTTGCATAAATACCCTAATCACGCAGTAGTAGATTTGCGCGGAAATGTGAATACCCGCATGCAAAAACTTAAAGATAACGATTGGAGCGGAGCTGTTTTTGCTGCTGCAGGTTTGGAACGCATCAACCTAAAACCGGAAACCTTCATCAATCTTGATTGGATGATTCCGGCACCGGCACAAGGCGCTATGGTCGTGGTGGCTATGGCAAATGATTATTTTACAGTGGATGCGGTTTCGCAATTAAATGACGTTGAAACCGAAATTTGTACCTATATCGAAAGACAGTTTTTGCGAACATTGGAAGGGGGTTGTACAGCACCAATAGGCGCATTAGCCAAATACAATGAGCAAGAAGACGTAATCGAATTTAAAGGCGCATTGCTGTCTTTAGACGGAAAACAAAAGCTGGAAACAACCAAAGTAGTTGATGTGTCGGAATGGAAAAAATTAGGGTTTCATGCTGCCCGGGAAATCTTGGAAAATGGTGGAGAGGAACTCATGATAGAACTAAGGAAGCAGTTAAAACCCAATAAATAAGAATGACAAACCCAATTCGCATACAATCAACCAAAAAACTTCCGGAACAAAAGAAGCTAAAGGTGTTACATGCCGGGTTTATAGTAGCCGACGAAGATTTTATCGCAATAAGAAGCAAAGACTTTGTTCTGAAAACCGTCAATGATTACCTGATTTTTACCAGTCAAAATGCGGTGGAAAGCGTTCTTAGAAATGAAGAAATAAGCCAGTTCAAAACTCGAAAATGTTTTTGCGTGGGAACCAAAACCAAGAGACTACTTGAGCAAAACGGGTTTCATGTAGTGGCTTGTTCGGATTATGCAGCCGAATTGGCTTCTGTAATTTGTAACCAATATTCTAAAAGTTCTTTTACTTTTTTCTGCGGAAATTTGAGAAGAGACATCCTACCCGATGCTTTGCGATTAGCCCAAATTAAGTTGGATGAAGTTGAGGTTTATGAAACAATCTTAACCTCGCATAAAGTCGACTTCCAACCGGATGGCATTTTGTTTTTCAGTCCGTCAGGTGTTGAAAGTTACTTGAAGGAAAACCGAATCGAAGATGAAATTTGCTTTTGCATAGGCACCACCACAGCAGAAGCCCTGAAATATGCAACCCCCAATATTATAATCGCCAACCAGCCTACAGTGGAAAGCGTGTTGATGAAATGTATAGACTATTATAACAATTAAAATGATAAAGAACGACCTTTTTTTAAGAGCTTTAAATAATGAAACGGTAGAACGTCCACCGGTTTGGATGATGCGTCAGGCCGGAAGATACTTGCCTGAATTCCGGGCGTTGCGCGACAAATACGATTTCTTCACCCGTTGTGAAACTCCGGAATTGGCCGCCGAAATCACCGTGCAACCCATTCGCATCGTAAAACCGGATGCCGCCATTTTGTTCTCGGATATTTTAGTGGTACCCCGTGCCATGGGAATCCATGTCGAATTAAAAGACAACTTGGGCCCCATCATCCCCAACCCAATCCGCACCATGGAACAAGTCAACCAGGTGTTCGTCCCCAATATTGAGGAAACCTTAGGCTATGTGATGGATGCGGTAAAACTGACCAAAGAAATGCTGAACGACGAAGTGCCGTTGATTGGTTTCGCCGGTTCACCCTGGACCATTTTCTGTTATGCGGTAGAAGGCAAAGGTTCTAAAAGTTTTGATGCGGCCAAAGGATTTTGTTTTTCCAATCCGGTAGCGGCGCACACCTTGTTGCAAAAAATCACCGACACCACCATTTTGTATTTAAAAGAAAAAGTAAAAGCCGGCTGTAACGCCATCCAGATTTTCGATTCTTGGGGCGGCATGTTATCTCCCGAAGACTATAAAGAATTCTCTTGGCCATACATCAACCAAATCGTTGAAGCCTTGGCCGAGGACACCAAAGTGATTGTATTCGGAAAAGGCTGTTGGTTCGCCCTCGGAGATATGGCCAAATCCAAAGCTTCCGCTTTAGGCGTTGATTGGACCTGTTCGGCGCGTAATGCCCGTTATTTATCCGGAGGAAAAATTACGCTCCAAGGAAACTTTGATCCAAGCCGTTTGTTATCGCCAATCCCGACCATCAAAAAAATGGTGTATGAAATGATAGACGAATTCGGCAAAGACAATTACATCGTCAACCTGGGTCACGGCATCTTACCGAACATTCCGGTAGACCACGCCAAGGCGTTTGTAGAAGCAGTGAAAGAATATAAATCATAGTTGTTTGATTACCAGTTGTCGGAGTTCACATTCTATCCGACAACCAACAACCAACAACCGACAACCATAATGAAAGACAAATTCTATCCATACATCCAAAACCTTCAAGACGAAATCTGTGCCGCTTTGGAAGCCGTAGATGGCGCAGCGAAATTCCGGGAAGACCTTTGGCAACGACCGGAAGGCGGTGGTGGCAGAACCCGTGTCATCGAGAACGGGCAGGTTTTCGAAAAAGGCGGGGTCAATATTTCTGCCGTTCACGGCAAATTACCCGATACCATGCAAAAGATGTTTGGTGTAGGCGAAGCCGATTTTTTCGCCTGCGGATTGAGTTTAGTCATTCACCCGAAAAACCCAATGGTACCCACGGTGCATGCCAATTGGCGCTACTTCGAGATGTATGACGATCACGGCAACGTAATCAATTCCTGGTTTGGTGGCGGACAGGATTTGACGCCGTATTATTTGTTTGAAGAAGATGCGAAACATTTTCACCAAACCTGTAAAACCGCTTGCGACAAACACCATCCGGAGTTTTATCCGAAATACAAAAAACAATGCGATGCTTATTTCTGGAACGCTCACAGAAACGAAGCGCGCGGTATCGGTGGTTTATTCTTTGATTATTGCAAAGCCACAGACACAAGGAGTATGCAGGATTGGTATAATTTCGTAACCGAAGTGGGCAACAGTTTCTGCGAAGCCTACGTGCCGATTGTGGAAAGAAGAAAAGCATTGCCGTATACCGAAGCCCAACGCAACTGGCAGGAAATCCGTCGCGGGCGTTATGTCGAGTTCAATTTGGTACACGACAAAGGCACGCTCTTCGGGCTAAAAACAAACGGCCGCATCGAATCGATTTTGATGAGTTTACCCCCACATGTGCAATGGGTGTACGACCATCATCCGGAAGCGGGCAGTGAAGAAGAAAAACTAATTAAAATATTGCAAGAACCCATTAATTGGATTGTAGAGTGAGAATTCAAGATTGAAGATTAACGATTTTTGATGGCAGAAAAAATCAATAAATCAAATCTCAATTCAAATCTTAAATCTATAATCGTTAATCATAAATCATAAATCAACATGTTCCCATTACAAAGAGGCAGAAGATTACGCGTTAACGAAAGCATTCGTTCGTTAGTCCGCGAAACCACGTTAAGTCCGGCCGACTTCATGTTTCCCATGTTCATCGCCGAAGGCGAAAACTATCAATCCGAAATCCCATCCATGCCGGGCATTTTCCGTCGCTCGTTGGATTTAACAGTCGAAGAAGTGAAGGAATTATTCGCCTTAGGCATACGTGCCGTGAATATTTATGTAAAAGTCGACGAAAGTCTAAAAGATAACACCGGTAAAGAAGCCTGGAATCCCGATGGCTTGATGCAACGCGCCATTCGTGCCATCAAAACCGCTTGTCCGGAAATGATTGTCATGCCCGATGTGGCTTTAGATCCGTACTCTATTTATGGTCACGACGGAATCATTGAAAACGGAGATATTGCCAACGATGCTACCAACGAAGCTTTAGTCAAAATGGCCGTTTCCCACGCCCAAGCCGGTGCCGATTTTGTAGCACCTAGCGACATGATGGACGGCCGCGTGTTGCGTTTGCGTCAAGGATTGGATGCCGCAGGGTTCCAAAACGTGGGCATCATGAGTTATTCGGCCAAATACGCTTCCGCCTTTTACGGACCTTTCCGCGATGCGCTCGACAGCGCGCCGAGAGAAGCCGATGTAGTCGTGCCAAAGGACAAAAAGACTTACCAAATGGACTACGCCAACCGCATCGAAGCCGTAAAAGAAGCCTTGATGGACGTAGAAGAAGGTGCCGATATGGTCATGGTAAAACCTGGAATCGCGTATCTCGACATCGTGCGCGAAGTCAAAAATGCAGTCAATGTTCCCGTGACGGTCTTCCATGTTTCGGGTGAATACGCCATGATCAAAGCCGCAGCCGAAAGAGGTTGGCTCGACCACGACAACATCATGATGGAGCAACTCATGTGCATCAAACGCGCCGGTGCCAGCTTGATTTCGACCTATTTTGCCAAAGAAGCCGCCATTTTATTAAACAAATAATGACACTGGGATAAGACGAAATGTCGAACGAATGCCACACTGAGTTTGTCGAAGTGTTATTGTATCAAGTAGCGAATGGCTTGGGATTTATCAGTCATCCCTGTTCCCGCTGTCCGCGCTACACGGTAGCTTGCCCCCATCGGGGCTAAAGAAGAATTGTAATGAATTTTTGTAAACCATGAAAAACGTAGTGTTAGTACTGTCCTTCTTTTTTTTCCTTTCCTGCAAAAAAGAATCGGCAACAACCGAAAATCCAATCGATAAAACAGCAAGTGCCACAAAGCCTTCCGGTCAGGAACTCTTTGAGGGCACCGGAAATTGTACGGCCTGTCACAAACCCGACCAAAAAGTGATTGGGCCCAGTTTGCAGGAAATTGCCAAAATCTACAAAGAAAAAAACGGCAGCATCGTGGCCTTTCTTCAGGAACAAAGCGAACCTATCGTTGACCCCAGCCAATACGAAGTCATGAAGACCAACTTTGCCATTACCAAGCAAATGAGCGAGGAGGAACTCAAAGCTTTGGAAGACTATATTCTTGGCTTTTCCCAATAACATCTTTCGTCGGCTAGAGTTTTTTCATTTTAATCGGGATGTATCGAGAACTTTAGTAACTTTAGCTCATGGAAACCGCTTTTATAGAATCACCCTTAGGCATCACCAAAATAGTGGGCGATGCTAATGGTATCACCGAAATATCAGTATTGAGTGAAGGAGAAAGAACGGTCAAAATTCCGGAAAGTCTCAAGGAGTGCGTTGTCCAACTGCAAGAATATTTTAAAGGAGAACGCCGTGAATTTGATTTTAAACTCAATCCGCAAGGCACCGAATTCCAACAAAGAGTCTGGCAGGAGTTATTGATGATACCGTTTGGCAAAACCATGTCGTATCTCGATTTATCCAAAAAGTTGGGCGATGTCAAAGCCATACGCGCCGTAGCCTCGGCCAACGGCAAAAATCCGCTGTGGATAGTCGTTCCGTGTCACCGTGTTATTGGGACCGACGGATCACTAACCGGTTATGCCGGCGGCTTGTGGCGTAAAAAATGGTTGTTGGAACACGAAAATCCATCGCCACAACAATCACTTTTTTAAACTTTTTCTTTCATATTTAAAAACTAATTCCTACTTTTAAGTCGGTTAATTCTTAATTTTCAATAACATGATTGAAAAAGTAAATCTCAATAATATCCTCTTTCTTGACATTGAAACTGTTCCTCAGGAAGAACACTTCAACGGTTTGGATGATGAAATGCAATCGTTGTGGGAACAAAAAACACAGTATCAACGTCGCGAAGAGTACACTCCTGAAGAGTTTTATGACCGGGCGGGGATTTGGGCCGAATTTGGTAAAATCGTTTGCATCTCGGTAGGTTATTTTGCCAATAAAAAGGATATTCGAAATTTCAGGGTCACCTCATTTTTTGGTGAGGAAAAAAAGTTGCTCAAAGACTTTGCTTCACTGCTCGACAATCATTTTGGTCAGGCACAACATTTGTTGTGTGGACACAACGCTAAGGAGTTCGATATTCCGTTCATTGCCCGAAGAATGATCATCCATCAAATTCCCATTCCGAACAAACTGAATCTTTTTGGTAAAAAGCCCTGGGAAATTCCGCATTTGGATACGTTGGAGTTATGGAAATTTGGCGATTATAAACATTTTACATCCTTAAAACTACTGACCAAAATTCTGGGAATACCATCCCCGAAAGGCGATATAGACGGCAGCCAGGTGGCCCACGTATTTTATGTAGAAAAAGACATCGACCGCATCATCACGTATTGCGAAAAAGATGTGATTGCTGTAGCGCAAATTTTCCTCAGGTTGAGAAGAGAAGAATTGCTGATAGAAGACGAAATCATTCATGTATAAAAAAGGCTCCCAACTTGGGAGCCTTTTTTTACAGCTATTGTCGTTTATTTATTTAAAATAACCTTTTTGGTAGTTTTATCCGTCCCATTCTCCAGTGATAACAGATATACTCCTTCTTGTAAATTCTCGATGTTAAGCACTTCATTCAAATTATCCGTGGTTTTGCTGAGTATCGCTCTCCCTTGAATATCGTGTAAGGTTAAAACCGTTTTGTCGTTCATTTCGGGCAAACTGATATTGATGATTCCCTTGGTAGGATTTGGATAAATCGTAACATTGGCTAAGACATTCGCAGTAGTTGACAAATTTGCCGGAAGGACATAACAAAGATCAATCGCAAAAGAGTTTATAGTTCCGCCGTCTCCGTTATAAGGGTCTACAACACTTAAAGTCCACACCCCGTCTGCCGGTAAAGTATTGAGCGAACTCAACGAATCATAAGGGGCAATACTCCCCGAAATGGAAGGGTTTCCGGAACAAGTAGGTACTCCGCCCGAATCATCCATGGTACAGTTGATATTATCATTGTCGCCACAAGGCTCTTTTAGTAAAATAATTTTCGGACTTCCGATGGATGCCGGACCTATCAGCGATATGGTCATGTCTTCAACGTAGGTGTGCGTAATATTCATGCGAACGTTCAAATCTCCAATGGTGTAACCTCCGGTAATTGTGATTGGTACACTTGCAGAAGAATCGGCCGATGAGGAAATTGCAGCATTTGAGAAATTGGTAGCCGAAAATGAACTGGACCCACACACTACTACTCCAGTATCAAAAGAATAAATTGCAGCAGTAGTAGCCGTAGCATTACCACAACGATTACTCGGAATGACTCTCCAATAGTATCTGGTTTGTTGATTTAAACCGGTAACCGTAAATTGATTAGTGGTAACGGTTTCATTGATATCCATTGAGCTGAAATTAGCTAAAGTAGACACCTGAACCGTGTAACTTTCAGCATTAGACTGATTATCCCACTTTAAGTTTACGGTGGTTGAAAGACCATTTTGAGAATTGGTCGGAGAGGTTAATACCACATTTTGAAAAGCCGAACTGTAGATGCGCAACTTTTTAAAACGGGTTTCGGTCTCAGTAGCACTGGTTCCTTTAATTCCTATGTAATAATCACCGGGAGCAACATTTGTCAGACCGGAAATAGTCATAGTAACGGTTCCGTTAGCATTTAACGAATTGTTATTAAAACTGGCAGTAGCCCCAGCCGGCAATCCCTCGGCGCTGAAAGTTGTAGTGCCTGAACCTGTTTGTTTATAGGTAAAAGTATAGGCAGCGGTTTGATCGGAACATACCGTCAAATCAGGAGTGGTAGAGGTTAAAGAAAAAGTGGAACTTATACCGGTTACCACCAGAGAATAATTTTGATTTCCACCCACCAATGTTCCTTTGTGCGTGATCGAAATAGTGTAAATACCCGCACTTGGATTGTCTATCTTAACCAATTCAACATTGTCAACATTGTTGTCCCCGTCACGAACAGCCGGACTGCTTGGGTCAATATCCAATCGCCATGGATAATAAGTAGTGTTATCCTTGGTTATTCTTATGTCTAAATCATTAACCAAACGAGGGGTAGGATCGTTTTCGGTTAAATCATCCATTATAGGATTTCCCGGAACGTCTGTCCAGGTAACAGAAGCCATCAAAGGGGTAGTACCGTCTGATTTTACCGTCATGGTATAGGTTTGACCTTGAGTCAAATTTTCTTCAGAAACCCATGATGTCAGTCCGTTTCCGGTTAAGGTTTCAGCCGCTTTTTTGGCATTTAATAATCCCCAACCAAAAATAGGATCAGGACCTACCATACCACTATCGTCGGCAGTATGACAGGCTAATCCTTTTAAGGTGGCTGATCTCATGAAGCTGTTTGTTAGGTTTTTGTAGTGTTGTTGTAATAACAGTAGAGTTCCCGCCACGTTAGGCGAAGCCATTGAAGTTCCGGTTAAGGTTGCGGTTGCCGTATTGCTTTCACTACTTGTTGAAGTCACACTGGTACCATTACCTGTAATATCCGGTTTGATTCGCATATCGTCGGTGGGTCCTTGACTGCTCGAAGAGTTAATAGCCACACTGGTTAAATTGCCATTGGTAGCTACCACGGCATCTTGTGCATTGGCTACAACCAAATTGTTCTTACACACTTTATTAGTGGTCAATTTGTCGTAACCAAAGGCAATAGGGTTGGCGTTATTATTGTTGGTTCCATCGTTTCCGGCTGAGGCCACCATTAAATAATAAGGAGAAAGATAGGCGGCTTCGTCCCAATCTCTGGCATCAGATGTATACGCTCCTATATACCAAGCGGGTAGAGTGGTAGAGTTGCTGGTTACCGGAGTTCCGTAAGAGTGATTAGAAATCAACATTCCTTGTTGTACTTCACTCATCACTTCCGAAAGATCATTAGTCCATTCAAAAGTTCTGGCTGATGCCTGATAAGCCATTCCTTTTGTGGCAGCAGCTGCATTTGAAGCCATAATGGTTCCGGTAACGTGAGTGGAATGTACTACATAAGAAGTACTGCTGGGTTGATCAACCACACTTACTCTGCCGGAAAATAAAGTGTGAGAAGCTCTCACCGTTCCTCCATCCCAAACACGGGCCGTCATACCTTGTCCGTTTAAATCTAATCCTAACGAACCACCGGTATTCAAGTGGTTAGCACGAGTAGACTTGGCCGCATTAGCATTGTCTGTGGCATAGTATATGGGGAAACCGTTCGGCGTAACTTTCATCAATTCGCTTATCGATCCGTCTTCATTTATTTTTCTGATGGGTAGATTGTGGTTTCGGGCGTAGACGATGGCCTTTTGTTTTTCGGTATCTTCTTTCTTTTTGAAAAAAGCTTCTCTCTCTTTAATCTTATCTAAGTCATAAGAAGACACTATCTTTTTTATATCGGTCTCATTTTGGGCAATAATAGATAAGGGAAAAACAAAAAAGAGAAAAAATAGCAGGTTGTTTTTTTTCATTTGAGTGGTGTTGGTTTTAAAGTGGGCAAATATATAAATCATTATTGCTAACACTATTAATATTTTGATTAATTATTGGTTTTTGGTTAAATATTAATTATTAATGCAATGAATAAAACATTTTATTAAGAATACACCCTAAATAATTGAGGTAAAAAGTAGTCTTTCCGGAGAAAATTTTTCTGTATAAAAGTGATAAATAGTTACATTTACCAAAAAAAGAAATTATGGTATTAAGTAGGTTTTGGCTGGCTATTTTTGTTTCTTCCATCGTTTTTGTAGTGTTCAGTTTAGTTACTTCAAACAGTTATTCGGTTGATTTCATCCTGAACGGAAAAAAAGACGACCCGATACTGATTGCTGAAAAATACCTGCACCAAGTTCCCAAGTCTGTTAAGGACAGTATTCAAAAGGCACCCGAGCAAACCATGATTATCGACAGAGACACCCTCAATCCGGATACGACTTATGTCTATAAAAGTAAAACCGTTAAAATTTACAGCGGTGTCCAAAAATCTGATGGGTTACTACCAACATGTAAAAACAGTTTGATGGATTTAATTTTGCCGTTAATCGCTTATTTGGCTTTTTTCTGCGGGTTGATGGAATTGTTGATTGTTTCGGGCGCTTCTGAGAAATTAGCCAAAATACTGAGCCCTGTTTTTGCTAAAGTATTTCCTTCTATTCCTAAAAACCATGAGTCTATATCCTATATGACACTAAATTTTGCTGCCAATTTCCTCGGTTTGGATTCTGCCGCCACACCGTTCGGACTCAAAGCCATGCAGAGTTTACAAGAGCTGAATCCGGAAAAAGACCGAGCCAGCGATGCTCAAATCATGTTCATGTGTCTCCATGCTGCCGGATTGACTTTGATTCCGACTTCAATCATTGGTTACCGGGCTGCCGAAAATGCCAGTAATCCTGCCGATGTGATGTTGCCGTGCATCATTACTTCATTCATCGGAACCATAGCTGCTTTTATCATTGTGGGCATCCGACAAAAAGTAAACTTCAGAAGTGCTTCATTGATTGTAGCTTTAATGGCTGTTATTGGCGCTATTGTTGGACTTTTGTTCTACATCAACCGATTGGATTTAATTGGCAAGAATGCGTTCACGTCTAATCTTTCCGGATTAATGTTGGTGGCCATCATAGGATTCACACTCGTATTTTCATTTTTACACGAAAAAAAGTTTGTGGAGAAAAACACCACTATTTTCGATTCTTTCGTAACCGGGGCTAACAATGGGCTGCAAACCGGAGTGAAGATTTTCCCATATGTTTTGGGAATGTTGGTCGCTATTTCGTTTTTCAGAAACAGTGGCTTATTCGAAATTATCAGCAACGGACTTTCCTTTGTTTTTTCCAATATCGGTGTGAGCAAACAAATTACAGATTCGTTACCGGTGGCTATGCTACGTCCGTTCAGTTCGGGTGGTTCTCGCGGATTCATGATTGATTCGATGCGCAATTTCGGTCCCGATTCGTTTACCGGACGATTGAGTTGTATTTTCCAATGCAGTGCCGAAACAACGTTTTATGTGATTGCCGTTTATTTTGGCAGTATCAATGTCAAGAATACCCGATACACATTGAGCACTATGCTTTTAGTAGATTTGATTTGCGTGGTGGCTGCCATCTTTGTAGCGAGTTGGTTTTTTTAAAAAAACTGTTGATTTCTATGCCGTTTGCTTTCCTTATTTAGAGTAGGAATGTGTAACTTTACGCTTCAAAATTTATTTAAAAAATGGACTTTATATACCAAGATCCGTATCCGATTCTCAAAGACGATACGCAGTACAAAAAAATCTCTTCTGATTATGTAAAAATTGAAAAACTGGGTGAGCGCGAAATCCTGACTGTAGATCCGAAAGGATTGGAATTGCTGGCTGAAACGGCCATGAGTGATGTGTCGTTCATGTTGCGTTCGTCCCATTTGCAAAAGCTGAGAAATATTATCGAAGATCCCGAAGCCACTGACAATGACCGTTTCGTGGCGTATAATTTATTGCAAAATGCCGCCGTGGCTGTTGAAGGCGAATTGCCATCGTGCCAGGATACCGGAACAGCAATAGTAATGGCCAAAAAAGGCGAAAATGTATACACCGGGGCTGATGATGCCGAATGGTTATCCAAAGGAATTTTTAATACGTATCAAAAACGCAATCTTCGCTACTCGCAAATCGTGCCTGTTTCTATGTTTGAAGAAAAGAATTCAGGTTCTAATTTGCCGGCACAGATTGATATTTATGCCAAAAAAGGAGCTTCTTATGAGTTTCTGTTTTTGGCCAAAGGAGGCGGATCGGCCAACAAAACATTTTTGTACCAAAAAACCAAATCGCTCCTCAACGAAAAATCACTAGACGAGTTCATCCGCGAGCGCATAATGGATTTGGGGACTTCGGCCTGTCCTCCTTATCACTTGGCTATTGTCATTGGCGGAACTTCTGCCGAGGCCAATTTGGCTGCCGTGAAAAAAGCTTCAGCAGGATACTACGATCATTTACCCACCACCGGAAATATGGCCGGTCAGGCTTTCCGTGATTTGGAATGGGAGAAAAGAGTGCAGCTCATTTGCCAGGAAAGTCACATCGGAGCACAATTTGGCGGTAAATATTTAACCCATGATGTACGCGTGATTCGTTTACCGCGTCATGCGGCTTCTTGTCCGGTAGGTATGGGGGTTTCCTGTTCTGCTGATAGAAATATTAAAGGAAAAATTACCAAAGACGGTATTTTTGTAGAACAACTCGAAACCAATCCGAAGCAATTTTTACCCGAAACCGCGCCACATTTGGAAGAACCGGTTGTGATAAACCTAAACCGTCCGATGAAGGAAGTCTTGACCGAATTATCGCAATACCCCATCAAAACCAGATTGAAATTAAACGGTACTTTAATCGTGGCAAGAGATATAGCGCACGCTAAAATCAAAGAACTATTAGATGCCGGTAAACCAATGCCCGAGTATTTTAAAAGCCATCCGGTGTATTATGCCGGCCCGGCGAAAACTCCTGAAGGTATGCCATCCGGAAGTTTCGGACCAACTACCGCAGGGAGAATGGACGTGTATGTTGATGAATTTCAGGCAGCAGGCGGTAGCATGATTATGCTGGCCAAAGGTAACCGCAGTAAAGAAGTGATGAATGCATGCCAAAAATACGGAGGGTTTTATCTGGGTTCCATCGGTGGTCCTGCCGCGATTCTGGCTAAAGAAAACATTCTATCGGTTGAGGTGCTTGACTTTGAAGAGTTAGGCATGGAAGCGGTTCGTAAAATTGAAGTAAAAGATTTCCCGGCTTTCATCATCACAGATGATAAAGGAAATGATTTCTTTGCCGATTTAAGCCATTAAGATGTTATTCAGGACAACATTTGCCGAGTTTTACGAGAAAGTCAAAGAAAGTTTGAACGAAGGGACTTTTGCCAAATTAACGTTTGCCAAAACCATCGGAAATACCGATTTGATGAATATTTACATTCGGCCGATAGTGGAAGACGGTATTTTGCAATTAGAACTTAAGTATAAATTTCAAAGAGAAGAGATTGTTGAGTTTTACTCAATTGATGAGGCTTTTGAAAGACTGTTGCCGTTTGTAAACAATCCGTTTCTCTCTGTAATTTTGTTTACCACCGAATATGATTTGGTATACAAACTCAATAAAAAAAGAGCTGTAAGCATCGCCGAACAGCCACCAACGTTTGCTCATGCTTCTCCGGCTCTTTTAGAATATTTAGCGACGAGGAAGTAAACAAAAAAACCACAAACTCATTTCGAATTTGTGGTTTTTACTTTTATACAAATAGCGTATTAAATTACCATTTCCGGAATTTCCCCTTCAATAATCAAATCGGCTTCGGTAGAGGCTATGATGTGTTCAACACTAACGCCCGGAGCACGCTCCAGTAGTTTGAATCCTTTGGGTGTGATTTCCATGACAGCCAATTCGGTAACCACTTTTTTCACGCAACCTACACCGGTTAGGGGCAAGGTACAGCGTTTTAAAATTTTGCTTTCACCGGCTTTATTGACGTGCATCATGGCCACAATAATATTTTCGGCAGAAGCGACCAAATCCATAGCGCCTCCCATTCCTTTGACCATTTTTCCCGGGATTTTCCAGTTCGCAATATCGCCGTTTTCGGCCACTTCCATAGCGCCCAAGATGGTCAAATCTACTTTTTGACTGCGAATCATTCCGAAACTGAAAGCGGAGTCAAAGAAACTGGCTCCGGGTAAAGTGGTGATGGTTTGTTTTCCGGCATTAATGATATCGGCATCTTCTTCGCCTTCATACGGAAAAGGTCCCATGCCCAATACTCCGTTTTCGCTTTGAAATTCAACTGAAATATCCGTACGCACATAGTTGGCCACCAAAGTCGGTATACCGATTCCTAAATTTACATAATAACCATCTTTGACTTCTTTGGCTATTCGTTTTGCGATTTCCTCTTTTCCTAGCATGACTATTATTTTTTTCGGGTTGTTCGTTGCTCAATGCGTTTTTCAAATTTTTCTCCCTGAAAGATGCGCTGTACCATAATTCCCGGAATGTGAATTTGATTGGGATCGAGCGAACCTACCGGTAATAATTCTTCTACTTCGGCTACGGTTATTTTGGCAGCACCTGCCATACAAGCGTTGAAGTTTCGGGCTGTTCCTTTAAAAATCAGGTTGCCGGCTTCATCACCTTTCCACGCTTTTACAATAGAGAAATCGGCTTTGTAGGCCAGTTCCATCACGTGCATTTTGCCATTAAATTCACGGGTTTCCTTTCCTTCGGCTACTTCAGTTCCGTAACCGGCAGGGGTAAAAAATGCCGGAATTCCGGCTTGTGCGGCGCGACATTTTTCTGCCAAAGTGCCTTGTGGTGTCAGTTCTACTTCCAATTCGCCCGAAAGCATTTGGCGTTCAAATTCAGCATTTTCGCCTACATAGGAAGAAATCATTTTTTTGATTTGTCTTTTTTGCAGTAACAGGCCCAAACCAAAATCATCAACACCCGCATTGTTGGAAATGCAAGTTAATCCTGTTGTGCCTTTTTTTACCAATTCGGCGATGCTGTTTTCCGGTATACCGCAAAGACCGAAACCACCGAGCATGATGGTCATATTATCCTCGATACCTTGCAGTGCTTCTTGAACCGAGTTTACTTTTTTATTAATCATGTTGTGTAATTTGTTAGTGCCGTAAATTTAGGAATTAAATGGAAAAACAGAGCGAATTGCAAGAGAGATTCAGTGGTTTTTTCTATTTAGACAGTACTTTCGATAGTGTATAGCAGTTTTTTCAGATTCTTTGATTTTGCTGATATTTTTCAGGGGGAGAAGTCATTAATGTTACTAATCTGAAATAAAAATAAAATATCCCGTTAGTTTGGATAACGGGATATTTTTATCGGAATTAAAATTGAATTACAATCCGAATTCGTCAGGGTTTTGCTCTTCTTCCGTCGGAACGGCGTTGGAGTCAACCTCTACTTTCTTGCGTTCGTAACAATCCACTTTAATCGAAAGATTATCCGGTCGTTGGAACGGATCTTTTGAAATTTGCAGATCCTTATCCTCGTAGCATTTTTTCATCATGTAGCCCCAAATAGGTAAAGCTGCGGTAGCTCCTTGTCCGTAAGTAATCCCTTTGAATCGGGCCGAACGGTCTTCACAACCTACCCAAACTCCGGTCACTAAATTAGGAACCATACCGATAAACCAACCGTCGGACTGATTTTGTGAAGTTCCTGTTTTTCCGGCGATAGGATTGGTAAACATATACGGATAACCTGTCCAACGGTTGTCGCCGTTACCGCCGCCTTGTGTGCGCAAACGTACACCCGATCCGGTTTCGGTAACTCCCTCTAATAATTTAATCACGGCATAGGCAATGTCTTTGTTGAGTACGTCGTGAGTTTCGGGTACGGGTTCGTAAAGCACCACACCGTTTTTATCTTCTATTCGACTGATGAACTGAGGTTTAACATACACTCCTTGGTTGGCAAAGGTGCTGTAAGCTGCTACCATATCTTCAACCGTAATTTCAACAGCTCCCAAAGCTATAGAAGGCTGTGCCGGTATGTCTGATTTTACGCCCAATTTTTTTGTTAATGCTACTACAGCTTCCGGTCCTGTTTTGTCTATGAGTTTGGCAGATACCGTATTGATGGAAAGAGCCAGAGCTTTTTTAAGAGTAACCATCCCTCGGTATTGGCGATCGGAGTTTTTCGGTTCCCAATCTTCGGTTACGTTGTGGCGCCCTTTGTGAATCATAAACGGACTGTCGATAATAGAATCACAAGGCGACATTCCTAGTTGTTCAATAGCCGTAGCATATACAAACGGTTTGAAAGTTGAACCTACCTGACGGGCTCCCTGACCTACGTGGTCATACTGAAAGTATTTATAATCGATACCGCCCACCCAAGCTTTGATATGACCGGTTTGTGGTTCCATCGACATTAGTCCGGCTTGTAAAAAATGTTTGTAGTAGCGAATCGAATCCATTGGAGTCATGGTGGTATCGATTTCTCCTTTCCAAGAGAAGATTTTCATTTTGGTCTTTACGTTGAAAGAGGCTATGATTTCTTCGTCTGATTTGTCTAAATCCTTCATTACCCTCCAACGCTCTGAGGTTTTCATTGCCTTATCCATGATTCTTTTGGTTTCGGCTTCGGTAATGTTGATGAAAGGAGCGTTTTTGTTGTCTTTTTGCTGGGCAAAGAACTCCTGTTGCAGGTTTTTCATGTGAGCCTGCACGGCTTCTTCAGCATGTTCCTGAATTTTGGAGTCGATGGTGGTGTAAATTTTTAGACCATCACTGTAAATGTCGTAATCACTACCATCGCTTTTCTTGTTTTCTTTGGCCCAATTTTTCATGTACTCGCGGAGGTATTCTCTGAAATAAGTTGCGGTCCCTTCTTTATGGCTTTCGGGGTGAAAGTGTAAAACGATAGGCTGCTGGGCTAATTTATTTTTAGTTTGCTCGTCAAGAATACCGTTTCGTTCCATTTGGCCTAACACGGTGTTTCTTCTCAGACGTACTTTTTCTAAACGTCGCAACGGATTGTACAAGGATGGATTTTTCAGCATCCCCACAAACATAGCTCCTTCGTCGATGGTTAAATCACGAGGTTCTTTTCCGAAATATACTTTAGAAGCGGAACGGATTCCGACAGCGGTGTTTACAAAGTCAGCCTTGTTGAGGTACATGGCAATGATTTCGTTTTTGGTATATTGTCGTTCCAATTTAATGGCGATGATCCACTCTTTCACTTTTTGAATGATACGGAATGGTTTAAAACTGGAACCTTCCCCGTGAAATAACAGCTTGGCTAATTGTTGGGTTAAGGTACTCGCTCCACCATCAGACCCTAGTTTTAAGGCGGCACCAAACGTTCTTCGGGCATCAATACCTGAATGTTCATAAAAACGTTCATCCTCAGTAGCGACCAAGGCTTTTACCAAATGAGGAGGCAAGTCCTCAAACTTGATTGGCGTTCGGTTTTCGTTATAAAACTTACCAATGGTCACTCCGTCAGAAGAAATGATTTCGGTGGCCAAATTGGATTCGGGGTTTTCTAAGTCTTCAAAGGAAGGCATTGCTCCAAAAAAGCCCCAAGAGGCCAAAGCAAAAAACAAAACCATTATTCCAAGGCCATAAAAAAACAACTTCCAAAATTTCTTTTTGTAGTAGTTGATGTCTTTGAGGGTTGTATTATTTTTTTGTGCCATATTTTTATTCTGTAGATTCAATTCGGAAACCAACGTCGGTTATGCCGGGTAGAGTGGGTAGTCCTTCTATTTTTCCGGTTTGTCTGACCGCATGTCTGATGTGGATTTTATAAACCCCCTTTTGGGTAAAACGCTCATTTTCTTTGTAAAAGAGTTTGTTTTCCTTAATATCAGTAAAGCCATCACCTAACAATGTTCCGTCGGGATTGGTCATCTGATATTCTAAGGTGTCTACTTTTACTTTGTGATTCGGTTGTTCCAAAGACACAATCAGAAATAAATTATTGAACGGATAATCATCATTATCTCTGATGTTAACATACATATTGTATGCTTTAGCGGCATCTAATTTTGGCAATTCAAAAGTAACCACGCTGTCTTTGTGCCAGGCATTGCCAACAGATTTATACTCGTCAAAAACTCTTTTTTTGTCGCAGGAAATGACTAAAAAAAGAAGCAAAACAAAAAGGATACTATTTTTTATCTTCATTCTTTTTGATGATTACAGGTCTCTTTCCTTGTGGCTTTTGGTTTTGTCCTTTATTTTGATCTCCGTTCTGATTCGGGGCTTTAGCTTTGTTACGGTTTCTGTTTTTCTTTTTGTTGCGGGGTTGGTCAAAACGGGTCAAACTCTCTTGTCCCATAGCATTGTTGAAATCTTTTTCCGGTTCAGAGGTGGTTTCAACAGCAAAATCTTCAAGTGAACTTACTTTTTTGCCCTGTTTATTTTGTGCTGCTATTTCGCGTACTTGCTCTATTTTCAACACATGCCAGTTGGCAAAATTATCAGTATAGGCAAACCACATTAGCCCTTTAAAAATATCCTGTTTTTGGCAAATAGCATCGCCTTTTTCGGTTTTTAATTTGGTTTCAAATTCAGGAAAATCTTTCAGCGCATCCATGTACGTGTCTAATTCATAGTTCAGACAGCATTTTAATTTTCCGCACTGCCCGGCTAGTTTTTGCGGGTTTAATGACAATTGTTGGTAGCGCGCTGCCGAGGTGTTTACACTCCTGAAATCAGTCAGCCATGTCGAACAGCACAATTCTCTTCCGCAAGAACCGATACCGCCCAAACGCGAAGCTTCCTGACGGAATCCTACTTGTTTCATTTCGATACGGGTGCTGAATTCGCGCGCGTAATCTTTAATCAAAAGACGGAAATCAACGCGGTCATTAGCAGTATAATAGAACGTTACTTTGGAGCCGTCACCCTGATATTCGATATCTGAAATTTTCATTTCCAGTTTGTGCGCAATAGCCAACTCGCGGGCTTTTACCTTCATGGGCTCTTCCTTATCGCGGGCTTCGCTCCAAATGTCAATGTCTTTTTGAGATGCTTTTCGGTATATTTTCGGAATTTCGTTACTGTTGTAATTTGCCCCTTTTTTCTTCATTTGAATTTTGACCAATTCGCCGGTGAGCGTAACAATTCCCACATCATGACCGGGAGATGCCTCGGTAGCTACTATGTCTCCGATGCTCAATGTCAGTTTTTCGGTATTGCGGTAAAATTCTTTTCGGCCGTTTTTGAAACGCACTTCCACGCAGTCAAAAGGTTCCTGACCATTGGGCAGACTCATATTGGCCAACCAATCAAAAACGGTTAATTTGTTGCAGCTATCGGTGCCGCAAGTCCCATTATTTTTGCATCCTTTAGGCGCTCCGCCATCAGATGTTGAACAACTTGTACAAGCCATAAATTGAATATATATTGATCGTCTCGGGTATATCAACAGCGAGACTACTAGTCCTAAACGTTAAAAGTGTAAAGATAGTATTTTGTTGGTTTAAATTTCAAAAGAATTTTGCTGCAATTAATTCAGCTCAACACTGTAGTTTAGCATGTTTCGGTTGGGTTTTTCCAAATTTCTTTTGGAAACAAAAATGTTTCTGAACAACAGGCTGTTCCATCGGTTTCTTCTTTTCCAGTCGGCAAAGGTTTCCTCTTTCCAGTTAAAATCGTCTTTCCAGTAAAATTTCGGAGAAACATAACAGTAGGTATAAGGCAGCAGATACGAGCTGTTGTTTCCGGTGTTTACAATCAACGACTGGTTTTCTTCTCTCAAAATTGTTTTAGGAAAGAGAAGTGTGATGCCTCTTCGGGCCGATTCATTTTTCATAAAACCCGAAACTTCAGCGTAATCTTTTTCAATGGCTTTTAAACTGAAATTGGCATAAGTTGTTTCTCCAATCTTGTCAATAGGTCTTAGCTGAATAATGTCGATTTCATAATGGCCATATACGGTAAAAAAGTCTTTCAGTTGATGAAAATTATCTTCGTTAAAGGTATAATTGATGCGCAATTTCAGGCCTGGATTTTGTTTCTTTTGTTCGGTGATGTTTTGCAATACCTCGTGAAATTTTTCATAGACACCTTTGTCCATAAGATCTTCATAAGTTTCTTGGGTCACGCCGTGCATAGAAAGTATGAATTCATTCAGACCAGCATTGGCAAAATCAGCAATGTCTTTTTTGTCTAATAAATTCCCGTTAGTTACCATGCTGATGTACGGCACTCTGTGCTTTTTGGCAATTTCAATCAGTTTGGTGTTGTGTTTGAAAAGAGTCGGTTCGGCACCGCAGCCAATTTGAAGCTTGAGTGCATTTTTAAAATTGACTTTGGCCAAAGCTTCCAAATCCTCTTCTTTGAACATACCTTTCATGTTGGCACGAACATAGGCGTCATCGGTAAAATAACACATTTTGCATCGCAGGTTGCACGCCAAAACGGGGTCAAACTGAATGGCCAGATATCGTTTGTCTAAAATGCTCAACAGCCACAAGCCAAAGAATTTGATTCGGTGACTTTTGATGAAAGCATTGAATTTTAGAATTTTATAGATATCCATGATGTCTTTATCGGAAAGATTTTTTAAAAGTACATTTTTATTTAAAAAAACCTCGAATATCAGGTTTCTTTAACACTGATGATTTTCACCGGACAGGCTTTTTCGGCCAATTCGCAGGATTCAACTATGGTATGGTCAGCCGATTTTAGGGTGTAAAATCCTTTGGCATTGACGGATTTTAACAACACCGATTTTCCGTCTTTTTTTGACATTTGAAATTGAGCCGGAGCCATTTCTACACAGTAATTGCAACCAATGCATTTGTCTCTCTGCAGGGTAACTACAACCATTAGTTTTCTACAATTTTATACATCTTGTCCGAAAGACGAATGCGGAACGGCACTTTCAAAGTACAACTGTCGCCTTTGGTGGCTTTTTCTAATGCTAAATCGTTTACCATCATTTCTTCGACTACCATTTCCTGAGCTCCGGTGCTGGGCCCGGTAATGAGTATTTTGTCGCCTTTTTTGATGTCGTAGGCCTCTATTTTAAACTCAGCTATGCTGGCTTTTGGAAAATAGTGCATCCCTTTGCCAATGTAAACTTTCTTTTGGGTAGCACTCGAGCCTGGGTTATCAGACCATTCGCCCAACTTTTGACCCAAATAATACCCGCTCCAAAAACCTCTGTTATAAACGGTAGCCAAAGTTTCCATCCAACCACTGATTTTTTCTTTGGTAAATGTGCCTTCGTAATACGAATCAATAGCTTCTCTGTAGGTTTTAATTACAGTGGCAACATAATCGGCAGCCCGTCCTCTTCCTTCAATTTTCAGAACTTTGATGCCCGAATCAATCACTTGGTCCAAGAAATCAAGGGTACACAAATCTTTGGGCGACATCATGTATTCGTTGTCAATTTCAATTTCGAAACCGCTTTCCTGGTCGATAACGGTATATTTTTTACGACAGTTTTGTTTGCAGGCACCGCGATTGGCCGAAGAATTGTGCGAATGCAAACTCAAATAGCATTTGCCCGAAACCGCCATACAAAGTGCCCCATGGCCAAAGATTTCAATTTCAACCAAATTCCCGCTTGGGCCTTTGATTTGTTCCTTTTCAATATCGGCCGTAATTTTCTTTACCTGACGCAAACTCAGTTCTCTTGACAAGACTATAGTATCGGCAAATAAGGCGTAGAATTTTACCGTTTCGATGTTGGTGACATTCAATTGAGTAGAAATATGCACTTCCAGTCCCATAGTCCGGGCGGTCATGATTACCGCTTGGTCAGAGGCAATTACCGCGGTAATTCCGGCTTCTTTGGCTTTCGCCAAAAGTGTTTTTACAATCGATAAATCGTGATCGTAAATAATCGTATTTAAGGTCAGATAGGTTCTGACGTTTTTTTCGTTGCATCTGCGGGCTATTTCGGGTAAATCATCTAATGTGAAATTTACCGTGGCACGGGCACGCATGTTCAATTGTTCAACGCCAAAGTAAACCGAATCACAACCGTTATCTAATGCAGCTTGGAGTGATTCAAAGTTTCCGGCAGGAGCCATCAATTCAATTCTTCCTGAAGTAGTCATTAGCTGGTGATTTTAAATAATTTGTCTGACAAACGAACACGGAATGGTACTCGAAACGTTACTTTATCTCCTGGTTTTGCCAGAGTTTTTTCCAGACCGTTGACCAACATTTGTTCTAAAACCAATTCCTGATTGCCGGTAGTTGGTCCGGAGATCAGTATTTTATCTCCCAATTGCAGTTCCTGATTTTCTATGATGAATAAGGCTACTTGTGCTTTTACATAGTAATGTTCAACTTGGGCAACCAAAACTTTTTTGATTCGTATTTTTTGACGGATGTCTTTTGTTTCCTGAACTTTCGCCAAAGGAACATCAGGCAACGCTCCCGAGTGTTTGAAGCGCAGGTTTTCCGAACGGCCTTTGCGGAAGATTTTATTGCCTACTTGTTTGCCTCTTCTCAATTTAACCTGTTCGGCCAATGGCAGATGGGTAATTTCAAGGCATTCGGTTGAGCAGCAGTTTTCCATCAAGGCTTTGCACTCGTCGCATTGGATGAACAATAAATGGCAACCGTCGTTGGCGCAATTGGTATGATTGTCACACGGTTTGCCGCACTGGTGGCATTGAGATACAATGTCTTCAGTGATGCGTTCACCCAAACGGTTGTCGAATACAAAGTTTTTTCCGATGAATTTGCTTTCGAGTCCTTCCTCTTTGATTTGTTTGGCGTATTGAATGATACCGCCTTCCAATTGGTAGACATTTTTGAAACCTTGGTGTTTGAAATAGGCGCTGGCTTTTTCGCAACGAATACCTCCGGTACAATACATCACCAGATTTTTGTCTTCTTTGAAATCTTTCAGTTGTTCGTTGATGATAGGCAAACTTTCGCGAAAGGTCTCCACATCAGGGGTAATGGCACCCTTGAAATGGCCCACTTCACTTTCGTAGTGGTTTCTGAAATCGACCACTATGGTGTTAGGGTCTTCCAATATTTGGTTGAATTCCTTGGCTTTTAAGTGAATACCTTTGTTGGTTACGTCAAAAGTATCATCGTTCAGACCATCGGCTACAATTTTGTGGCGCACTTTGATGGTGAGTTTTAAAAACGAATGATCATCGTGTTCTACGGCTACATTCAGGCGGATGCCTTTCATAAAATCATAGACTTCCAAGGTGTCTCGGAAGGCTTCAAAATTTTCGGCCGGTACGCTCATCTGAGCATTGATGCCTTCATGGGCTACGTAAATTCTACCCAGCGCATCGAGTGCGTTCCAGGCAAGGAATAATTCGTTACGAAATTGTTGTGGGTCTTCGATTTTGGCGTACGCATAGAAAGACAAAGTCAGTCTTTGTTTGCCGGCTTGGTCAATAAGCTCGGCTCTTTCTTCTGCGCTTAAAGTGTTATACAGTTGCATGCTATAAACGTTAAGTGAGAATTATGTTGTGAATTCTAAATGGAAGAATTCGGTGCAAAGGTACATTTTTTACAGAAACAACAAGGGCTTATTTTCCGTTAAAGGAATTCATGGTGTTGGCTAATCCGGCCAGTGCAAACGATTCGATGATTTCCTTGGATATTTTATACCGCTCGGGGAGTTTGGCTTTTTCTTCTTCGTTCCATTCGCCCAAAACGTAATCTACCTGTTGGCCTTTTTTGAATTCGTCGCTGATGCCGAAACGAAAGCGCGGGTATTCGGAGGTATTCAGCAGCAGTTGGATATTTTTAAGTCCGTTGTGCCCGCCGTCGCTGCCTTTGCCTTTGATGCGAATGGTGCCGAAGGGTAAGTTCAAGTCATCGGTAATAATCAATACGTTCTCTTTGGCGATGTTTTCTTTTTCCATCCAATACTTAACGGCTTTACCGCTAAGGTTCATGTAGGTATTGGGTTTTAAAAGAATGAGTTTTCTTCCTTTAAGGTTGTATTCGGCTACGGCTCCTAATTTGGCGGTTTCAAAGGTCAGGTTTTCCTGTTGGGCCACATAGTCTAATACTTTGAAGCCAATATTGTGACGGGTATTTACATATTCGGCACCAATATTTCCAAGACCGACAATGAGGAACTTTTTCATAGGTTCTGTATTTTCTGAAACTATATTTTTAGTAAATAATTTGGTAAACCAATTCATGGGGCAAAAGTAGCTAATTTGAAAATTTGAAAATGAGTTAATTTGAAAATTTGTGTCCAAAAGTTTATAAAGCGCCTTTGGTTTGTTTTTAGCCCCGACAGGAGTAACTACCGCGTAGTGCGGATGGCGGGAACACGGAATCCAAGAAGGCTCGAACCTGTCGCTCCTAAATGAAAAAGCCCCGTTTTTCAACGAGGCTTTTCTTATAACTTGGAAATGAATTATTTTTTCTTTCCTTTTGCAGGAGCTTTGGCTGCTTTGGCTGCTTCTTGAGCGGCTTTCATAGCGGCACGTGAAATCTTCACCTGACAAACCACAGTGTTATCCGGGTGCATCAATTTGAAGTTGTTAGTCTCCAATTTGGTAACGTACAATTTGTTACCCATTTGCAATTCAGAGATGTTGGCTTCAACATAATCCGGAAGATTTTTTGGTAAAGCTTTTACTTTTAATCTTCTTTGGTTCAAACGTAAATCACCTCCTAACAATACACCTGGAGAGGTACCTGTAATTTTCACAGGAACTTCCATGATGATTTCTTTGTTGTCGTTCAACTGGAAGAAATCAATGTGTAAAATTTTGTCTGATACCGGGTGAAACTGAATGTCCTGAAGGATTACATTGTTAGTTTTTCCGTTCAAATCAACTACAACAGTGTGAGCGTTTGGAGTGTACACCAATCCTTTAAATGCTTTTTCTTCTGCTGCAAAATGTACTGGTTGGTCTCCTCCGTAAATAACGCAAGGGATCATTCCAGCATCACGTAAGGCTTTTGTAGCTTTTTTGCCTACGCTTTCTCTTTCTTGTCCTTTAATCGTAATCGATTTCATTGTAAAAATATATAGTTAATAAATAAAATACTTAGTTGTTAGTTGTTGGTTTACAGTTGTTGGCGATTAATATTTTACCATCAACCATCAACCGACAACTTGATTTACATCAGGAATTTACCACTGATAGAATTGTTGTGTTGCACCATGTGCATAACTTCTGCAAAAAGCGGCGCACAACTCACCACTCTTATTTTTTTCGATTCTCTCTTTAACGGAATAGAATCGGTGACTATCAATTCGCTCAATTGTGAATTTTCTATTTTGTCATACGCATCTCCCGAAAGGATAGCGTGTGTACAAATGGCTCTCACACTTATAGCACCTTTTTCAATCATTAAATCTGCCGCTTTGGCCAAAGTTCCTCCAGTATCGACCATGTCATCTACCAAAATCACGTTGCGCCCTTTTACTTCTCCAATCAACTCCATCGTGTCAATCACGTTGGCGGCTTTGCGTTGTTTGTAACAAATCACCACATCCGATTCCAAAAATTTAGAATAGGCATAGGCTCTTTTGGAACCTCCCATATCTGGTGATGCTATGGTCAAATTCTCCAACTGCAGACTTTTTACATAAGGCAAAAAGATGGTTGAAGCAAACAAGTGGTCTACCGGTTTTTCGAAAAACCCTTGTATTTGATCGGCATGCAAATCCATCGTCATGATTCGGGTGGCACCGGCGGTTTCCAACAACTTGGCTACCAGCTTGGCTCCAATCGGAACTCTGGGTTTGTCTTTTCGGTCTTGTCTGGCCCATCCAAAATAAGGAATTACGGGAGTGATGTGTCGGGCTGAGGCTCTTTTGGCGGCATCAATCATCAACAATAACTCCATTAAATTGTCGGCACTCGGAAAAGTAGAGCAGACAATAAAAACGCGTAAACCTCTTATAGACTCTTCAAACGAAGGCTGAAATTCACCATCACTATACTTTGAGAACGTAACTTTACCTAGTGGAACACCATAGTGACTGGCAATTTGTTCCGCTAAATAGACGCTTTGCGAACACGCAAAAATTTTTGCTTCTGGTTCTAGTTGCGACATTGTAATTTGTTGTTTTGATTCGCGGTGTTTATCCGATTTGACCGAATTTTTTTATTCAGACCGTCAACTGTATAATCGCCTCGAATGTAGTTAGTTAGTTGTGTGTTGCTGTAACGCGGTGCAAATTTAGAAATTAAATCCGAGTCTGAAAGGATATTTTTAAGTATTTTTTTGATAGTTTGAAGAAAATTTATTTACATTTGCACCCACAAAACACCAAAAGTCTATTGCCCGGATGGCGGAATTGGTAGACGCGCACGACTCAAACTCGTGTTCTTAGGAGTGTGGGTTCGATTCCCACTCCGGGTACTAAAAGAAAAACCTCTCAGCAATGAGAGGTTTTTTTTATTTGTTAAATATTAAAATCCAAGAATCATGCGGGCAATTCCAAAATAAAGGATAATACCAAATACATCATTTGTGGTTGTAATAAATGGCCCGGTTGCAATGGCAGGATCAATTTTGTTTTTGTGAAGAAACAGAGGAACCAAGGTGCCTAACATGGCCGCAAATAGAATGACAACGATAATAGAGATAGAAATAGCTAATCCTACTTGATATTGTTGATACATTACAGAATGATAAACCAACAGAAAGAGTGAAATTATAGTTCCGGAAAGCATGGCCACCAATAATTCTTTTTTAAAGTAGTTTTGACTAAATTCTTTTAAAGATCCGTTGGCTAAACCTTGTACTACGATGGCCGAGGCTTGGACTCCAATGTTTCCCGCTGTTGCAGACAGTAAGGGAACAAAAATGATGAGCGTTTCATATTTGTGAAATGCCGATTCGTTGTTTTTTAGAACAAAAGAGGCTACAATTTCGATTACCATGCCAATCAAAAGCCACGGCAAACGTGCTTTTATTAATTCGAATACGGTATCGCCGGCTTCTACGTCTTGCGTAATCCCCGCCGCCATCTGGTAATCTTTATCGGCTTCTTCTTTGATTACGTCTACGATATCATCAATAGTGACGCGACCTACTAATCTACCCAATTCGTCTACGACCGGAATGGCTTCCAAATCGTACTTTTGCATTATACGGGCTACTTCTGTGTTAGGGGTGTCTACTTTTACGTAGTCCACTTTTTTGATGTATACTTCGCTGATGGGTGTTTTGGTAGAAGTAGTCAATAAATCTTTAAGGGAAAGTCTTCCTTTCAGTCTTCCGTCATCGTCTACAACATAAATAGAGTGTACCCGGGTTACATTTTCGGCTTGTATGCGCATTTCTTTAACACAGGTCAACACATTCCAGTTTTCGTTGACCTTTACCATTTCTTTCCCCATCAAACCTCCGGCAGTGGTTTCGCTGTAGCGCAACAAATCCACAATGTCTTTGGCGTGCTCTACGTCTTCCAGCTCCGAGATTACCTCTTCTTTTTTGCTTTGCGACAATTCGGCAATAATATCCGCGGCGTCATCGGTATCTAATTCATCAAGCTCTTCCGCAATTTCTTTGGCGGAAAGACCCTGAAGGATTTTTTCACGTACATCTTCTTCCAGCTCGGGCAGAATTTCAGCGGTGATTTCGCTGTCCAGAATTCGGAAAATATAAGTAGCTTCTTCAATATTTAATTCATCAAAAATCTCCGCAATATCGGCATGGTGCATGTCATTCAACAAAACAGCCAATTCCTGGTCATTTTTTTGATGAATGAGTTGCTCGATTTGCGTTAAGAGTTCTTTGCTGATATTAAACTGCATGGGCTTCTATTTTTTGAGTAAGTTCGATGAACTGTTCTACAGATAACTGCTCCGGACGGAGGTCAAAGATAGTGTCTTCTTTTAAATTATCCGAAAGGTTGAAGGATTTTAAACTATTTCTAAGGGTTTTCCGGCGTTGTTGAAAGCCTGTTTTGACCACGTTAAAGAATAGTTTTTCGTTGCAGGGCAAATGGAAATTTGGTTTTCTCAACAAGCGCAACACCCCCGATTTTACTTTAGGCGGCGGATTGAACACATCTTCATTGACTGTAAACAAATATTCGGCATCGTAAAACGCCTGTACCAAAACCGATAATATGCCGTAAACCTTATTGCCTTTTTTGGAACAAATGCGTTCTGCCACTTCTTTTTGAAACATCCCTGTAAATTCCGGAACCTGCATGCGTAAATCCAAGCAACGGAATACGATTTGGGAAGAAATATTATAAGGGAAATTCCCGGTTATGGCAAACGGCTCGCCTTTAAAAACCTCGTTGATGTCGTATTTTAAAAAATCTTTGGAAATGATTTTGCCGTGTAATTTCGGATAATGGGCATTCAGGTACTCAACAGATTCAGTGTCAATTTCAATGACATAAGTTGTGGCCGGTTTTTCCAACAGATATTTGGTAAGAACTCCCATCCCCGGACCTATCTCCAGTACCTTGTCATAGCCTTGAAACCCCAAAGTGTCGGCTATGTCTTTGGCAATATTTTCATCGGTTAAGAAATGCTGACCGAGGTGTTTTTTGGCTTTTACTTGGCTCATTGTAGTCTGTTTGTCATTCCCCTGCAGACGGGAATCTATTTTAATTAATCCAATTTTCAGAAAGATCTTTCCAGTCTTTGTTTTCTGCTTCAATCAAGTTTATTTTCCATTGACGATTCCATTTTTTGAGTTGTTTTTCTCGGTCAATAGCATCGTTTATATATTGGAATGTTTCATAATAAACCAACAATTTTACGTCATATTTTGCTGTAAAACAGTTTGAGTTTAGTTTGTTTTTGTGTTCTTCAATTCTTCTTTCAATACTATTGGTTACTCCAATATATAGGGTACCATTTTTTTTTTGCTGGCTAAAATGTAAACACAGTATTGACGAAGTGATTGCATTTTATTTTGCTTTTGTTTAGTGGATTCTCGCCTGCGCGGGAATGACAATCACGGTGTTAATGATCCGAAATCAATTCCAATTCCGTTCGGAAAGCCAACATTTTGTCGCCAAATAATCGGTGTCCTTCTTCGCGAAGCCTTGGTGCATCTTCGTCGTAATATTTTTGTAATGTTTCTTTAGAATCGGTGCAGTACTGAATAGAATAGGTAGTGCCGCCCATTTCTTCCTCGACTAAAACTTTTACCATTCGCGCCGATGAGAATTTCCCCGTAGCCAGTACATCTTTGATGTGTTTTTCCTGCATCCATTGCATCCATTGGTCATGAACACTTTCGTGTATGTTGATGGTAACGTTGTATAATATCATTTTAAAAAATTTAGGGTTTAAGTTTATGGCTCAAAAACGATTACTAAAGATTAGTGTCGCCGCGCAGTTTTCGGTATTTGTTCCTCGAGTCTACAAAATAAATACTGTCTTCGTGTTTGAAAATCATTTCTTCGTAAAGCGGTTTGGCTTTCTCCGGATCGTTCAGATTAAGGTTGTAAATTTCAGCCGAATAATATAATGCTTCATCAATATAGATACAGTCTTTGTGCTTGCTGATGATTTCGTTGTAGTTCTCAAGAGCTTTGACAAAATCTCCCATCTTTTCATAAATTTTACCTATCCGCAGCAAAGTGACCGGTTCAATGGCATCGCCTTTATTTTCTTTTAAAATCAATTGAAATCCGGCTAAAGCTTCCGCTTTTTTGTTTTGGTATAAAAGAAAATCAGCCCGGGCAAATTTCTTCAGGGCTACTTGGGTTGAGTCTTCCACCGTATTGTCACTGATCAGTAAAAATAAATCCAAAGCATCGTTGGCAATCAATTGTGAAGGTGCTGATTTTAGAACTTTCAACTGATGTGAAGCCCATTCGAAATCGCCTTTAAAATAACTGGTTTTGGCTGTTTTCAAACTGGCTTCCTGACCGATGGCGTCTCCACCCATTTCTTCATCTATCTGCGAATAATAAATCAAGGCCTGATTGAATTTTTCTTCAAACAAAAAGATATCGGCCAAGGCCATTTTTACCTCTGCCATTTGGTAGCGGTTAATGGGCATTTCCATAGCATTTTTTAAAATGGTTTTGGCTTTTTCGGGATTGTTTAAATGAAAGGCCGTAAAATTTGCCTGCAGTTCCAGTAAAGAAAGCGTATAGGGGCTGGGGCCGAATTGTTTGATCAGATTATCCAATTCCTGTGTTATGGCTGGATAATCTTTAGCCAATGCATGATTGATTTTCATTTCCAGCAAATAGGAATGCGATTGTATCAACAACTCCAGATCCTGGGTATTGTCTAAAACAAAAGTAAGGATTTCTTTGGCTGAATCTTCGTCATTGTCTTCTATAGCCATTTGGCCCAAATTGACAATATTGGCAAAAGAATCGGGGTTTCGTTTATAAATGGCTTTTTGCTGAATAAAAGCCTTGCCGTATTCTTTGATTTGCACAAAATACCAACTCAAAAAGTCGTTCCAAATGATGTCTTGGGTTTTTTGAGCCCTGATCAGTAAAGACTTTTTCAGCGCTTCGTTAAAACTGGCATCCGTTTCTTCGGTCATGAAACGGGACAATTGGTTTTGAATAATAGGCAGGTTTTGCGGATTTTTTACCGATTCATCCAAAAAAGTTTCAATCATCAAATCGGTATTTCCCAGCTGACCGTAAAGCGTTGCCATTTGAAACCCGAAACTCATGCGGGGTTCTTTTTCCAAAGCGGTTTTATAAGCCAGCAAAGCGTAATCAAACAAAGCCTTTTTCTCAAAAACATAGGCAATACCGTATACCTCATTGGCATTTTTCCTGATTTTGTCAATAGCTTGGTCGTAATATTTTTTGGCTTTTTCCTGATTTTTTTGCAGTTGGTAATTAAACCCCAGTTCTACCAAAAGATTGCTTTGTTTGTATTTGTCTAAACGCAATTCTAGGGCTTTCTCCGCTTTTTCGAATTGTTGCAGTTGTTGGTAACATTCAATGACTCTTTGGAAATAATTAAAATTGCCTTCCTGACCTTTAAGCAATTCTTCATAACTCACCAAGGCTTTTTCAAATTCACCTCGGTCAAAATAATTATTGGCCAACTGCTCGCTTTGAGCCTGAGCCCAAAATGATACCAACAAGAATAGGGTGAGGAAGAGTTTTTTCATAATTTCCGTTAAAACGAACAATGTACTAAAGTAACACTTTTTGTGCTCGATTAGTACATTGTTTGCTAAAGATTAACTTTTTTAGTTAATGATATCAAATCCGGTGTAAGGACGTAAAACCTCAGGTATTACAATGCCTTCCGGAGTTTGGTAATTCTCAATGATGCCGGCCAAAACTCTCGGCAATGCCAACGAACTTCCGTTCAGGGTATGTGCCAATTGGGTTTTACCGTCTTTGCCTTTGAAGCGCAGTTTCAAACGATTGGCCTGGAATGTTTCGAAGTTAGAAACCGAACTGATTTCCAACCAACGATCTTGTGCCGTTGAAAATACTTCAAAATCATAGGTCAATGCCGAGGCAAATCCCATATCGCCACCGCAAAGGCGTAGTACTCGGTAAGGCAATTGCAATTCTTTTAAAATGCTTTTTACGTGTTCTACCATGCCGTCAAGGGCTTCGTAGGATTTATCAGGATGTTCAATGCGAACAATTTCCACTTTGTCAAATTGGTGCAAACGGTTCAAACCGCGTACGTGTGCTCCGTAAGAACCGGCTTCTCTGCGGAAACAAGGGGTATATCCGGTGCACAAAATAGGCAGTTCATTTTCCTGCAAAATCACATCGCGGTATAAATTGGTAACCGGTACTTCGGCAGTCGGAATCAGGTATAAATCATCTAAGCCTACATGGTACATTTGGCCTTCTTTATCAGGCAACTGACCGGTTCCATAGCCCGAAGCCTCATTAACCAAATGCGGCACTTGTACTTCCTGATAACCTGCTTCTGTATTTTTGTCTAAGAAATAAGCAATCAGAGCGCGTTGTAATTTGGCGCCTTTGCCCTTATAAACCGGGAAACCTGCTCCGGTAATTTTTACCCCCAATTCAAAGTCGATGATGTCGTATTTTTTCACCAATTCCCAATGCGGTTGAGCTCCTTCGTGCAATACAGGGATTTCGCCTTCCTGAAAAACATTCAGGTTCTCTTCCGGAGTTTTTCCTTCGGGTACGATATCTGCAGGAAGGTTGGGCAGCAAGTACATGTTTTGTTGCAATTCTGCCGCAAAGGCTTCCAGTTTTTCCGAAAGTTCCTTGCTGGTTTCTTTGAGCTGACTGGTTTTTTGTTTTAAAATTTCGGCTTTGGCTTTTTCTCCGCTTTTCATCATTTCACCGATAGAGGCCGATAGTTTGTTGGCTTCCGCCAAAGTATTGTCGAGCGCAACCTGAGTGCTTCTTCTGTTTTCGTCTAATTGGATAACGGTTTCCACTAAGGCTCTCGCATCCATATGTCTTTTGGCCAAAGCGGCAATCACTTTTTCCTGATTTTCTCTGATGTAACTTATTTGTAACATGGCATTTTCTTTATAAGGAGGCAAATTTAATGAAATGTTTGATAAAACCTTTCAGTTGCCTGAAAACTTAGTCTTTAGGGTAAATTATTATGAATCTGTTTATAAGGGGTTATTTTACCACAATTTTAATAATTGTTACAGTGCTTTATTAGTATATTCGCAAAAATTTCTAAAATACCATGAGAAAAAATTACGTTTTATTGTTTTGTCTTTGCGTTTATGTGGCTTTTGCCCAAAAAAGAGAAATCACTTCACACTCCATTGCGGAAGCTGAAATGAAATCGGCGTCCAAAACAATGAATCTTCAAATCAATGCCAATACTCAGAACTATGATATTACCTATCATAAATTGGAGTTTACCATTAATCCGAATGCAAAATTCATCACCGGTAAAGTGACAACTACTTACACCGCACTGTCAAATATGAATACCATCACGTTTGATTTTGCCAATGAACTCACTGCGAGTTCGGTTAAAATGGGAACAACCAGTTTGACGTATGTTGAAAACACCAACAATGAGTTGGTGATAACCCTTCCTGCTACTCAAACGGCCGGAACTTCGGCAACAGTTGAAATCAGTTATTCTGGCGTTCCTCCTAACAATGGATTCTTTTCTTTTGTGCAAAGCCAACACAACGGAACCCCAATCATTTGGACGCTTTCAGAACCTTTCGGAGCCCGCGATTGGTGGCCTTGTAAACAGGATTTGAACGACAAGATTGACAGCATCGATGTGTACATCACGGCACCGTCACAGTATACCAGTGTTTCTAACGGAATACAAACCACACCCCCTGTGGTTTCGGGAGGGAATAAGACCACGCACTTTCACCATGGCTATCCTATACCGGCTTATTTGATTGCTATTGCTTGTACAAATTACAGTGTTTATACCCAAACGGGAGGTACGGCACCCAATCAGTACCCAATCATCAATTACATTTATCCCGAAAACTTAGCCACAGTACAACCTCAATTGGATGAAACGCCGGCGATTCTGGATTTGTACGAGAGTTTGTTTGAAATTTATCCGTTTCACAACGAGAAATACGGACATGCTCAGTTTGGCTGGGGTGGCGGTATGGAGCATACCACAGTTTCGTTTATGGTCAATTTCAGCCGTCAATTGATTGCTCATGAATTGGCGCATCAGTGGTTTGGCGATAAAGTTACTTGTGGTTCTTGGAAAGATGTCTGGCTCAATGAAGGATTCGCCACCTACTTGGCGGCATTGGTGATCGAAAATTTTGACGGATTGGATTCTTTTATTTTCGAGAAAGGAAACATGATTGATAATATTACTTCTACTACGGGCGGAGCTGTTTATCTGACCGATACTCAGGCTACGAATGTCAATCGGATTTTCAGCGACCAGTTTAGTTATGACAAAGGCGCTATGGTCTTGGAAATGCTGCGTTTCAAATTGGGAGATGCCCTATTTTTTCAGGGAGTTAAGAATTATTTAGCCGATCCGAATCTGGCATATAAATATGCCGTGACTACCGATTTAAAAGGACATTTGGAGGCGGTATACGGGCAAAGCTTAACCGAATTTTTCAACGACTGGATTTACAATCAAGGCTATCCTACGTATACCATTACTGCTCAAAATTGGGGTGCAGGTCAGGCTAAGTTTGTAGTCAACCAAACCCAGTCACATCCTTCGGTAACCTATTTTGAAATGCCGGTTCCGGTAAGAGTATACGGCGCCAACGGAGAGATGGCAGATTTGGTGTTAAACAATACGGTTAACGGGCAGGAATTCATCATGAACGTTCCTTTTACCATCACAGGTGTCGAGTTTGACCCCGAAAAGCATTTGATTTCACGCAATTCTACTATGACTTTGGGCAATCAGAGTTTTGAAATGGACAAGGCTGTAGCGGTATATCCCAACCCTAGTGCCGAATTTTTACACATTCAAATGCCGGCCAATCTCGGTTTGCAAAAAGCGATTATCTACAACAGTTTGGGACAAAAAGTATTGGAAAGTACCACCTTGGATTTTTCAGTAAACTCGTTGTCATCGGGGGTTCATTACATTGACATTCAAACAGCTGAAGGTATCTATCATAAAAAATTCATAAAAAAGTAATCTTCGCTCAATATACTATGCAGGAGTAAGGTGAAAACCTTACTTTTGTGCGTTTAAAAGAAACTGACAAAATAAGAAATGGAAATTGCAATCAAATTATCTCAATTTTTACTGAGTTTATCAATACTAATCATACTGCACGAACTGGGGCATTTTATTCCGGCTAAATTATTTAAAACAAGAGTAGAAAAGTTCTATTTGTTCTTTGACGTAAAATATTCGTTACTCAAAAAGAAAATCGGGGAAACCGAATACGGAATCGGGTGGCTGCCTTTGGGAGGCTATGTTAAGATTTCGGGTATGATAGATGAAAGTATGGATACAGAGCAAATGGCTCAGGAACCCCAGCCATGGGAATTCCGTTCTAAGCCGGCTTGGCAACGTTTGATTATCATGCTGGGTGGGGTAACGGTAAATTTCATTTTGGCTTTCATCATTTACATCGGAATGACCTTCTTTTATGGGGAACAGTACATTGCTAACAGCGAAGTAAAAGACGGAGTGTGGATTCAAAACCCTACCATGCAGCAGATAGGGTTCAAGACCGGTGATAAGTTTGTAAGCATAGACGGAAAACCAATTGACAAATTCGACCAAACGATATCAGAAAAAATATTGATGTCGAAAAAAGTAGTGGTTGACCGAGGCGGGGTTGAACAGGAAATTAAGATGCCAATCAACTTTATCGACAAATTATTATCCGGACCTAAAATGCCTTTGGCCGAATTGCGTATGCCGTTTACCATCGGGGCTGTTCCTTCTGATTCTCCCAATCAGCATCTGAAGCCTAAAGATATTTTATTGTCGCTCAACGGTCAAAAAACCAAATACCTTGATGAGGTAAAGCCTATACTCGAAAACAATAAAGGTAAAGAATTGCCCGCTGTAGTACTCAGAGACGAACAAGAAGTTCCTCTGACGGTTAAGGTGACCAACGAAGGGAAATTGGGCGTACAACTGGGCGGTATCAGTATAGCATCTCTCGAAAAATTGGGATACTACAAAGTGAGCAGTCAAAAATTTGGGTTCTTCGAATCAATTCCTGTCGGAATTGAAAAGGGATGTACCCAATTGGGCAATTACGGCAAACAGCTTAAAGCGATCTTCAATCCGAGTACTGGAGCCTATAAAGGAGTGGGAGGGTTTGCCGCCATCTTCAATATTTTCCCGAACACTTGGAGCTGGGAAGCGTTTTGGGGTATTACCGCTTTGCTGTCTATCATGCTTGGCGTGATGAATTTATTGCCGATTCCGGCTCTTGACGGCGGACATGTAATGTTTTTATTATACGAAATCATTTCGGGCCGAAAACCCAGCGATAAGTTCTTGGAGAAGGCGCAACTGGTTGGTTTTGTATTACTTATTTCCTTGTTGCTTTTTGCTAACGGGAACGATATTTACAAGGCAATTTTTCACAAGTAATATTTTTTGAAATTTTATTCAATTTTATTTGCAAAAAATAAAATTCGTTCTATCTTTGCAACCGCTTAAAAGATACAACATCTTCCTCCTTAGCTCAGTTGGTTAGAGCATCTGACTGTTAATCAGAGGGTCCTTGGTTCGAGCCCAAGAGGGGGAGCAAAATGAAAGCCTGATACGAAAGTATCGGGCTTTTTTATTTTGCAACCAACTCTGAGCGAGTGAGCCCAAGAGGGATTTGAAATTAAAAGGAGGAAGCCCGGTGGGCTTCAGGTACACGAACTTCAGTTCGTCTCATACGTCCTTAGTCTATGGGCATGCTGTTTATAAAGTATCGGGCTTTTTTGTTTACATCTCTTGTAACAATACCATTTAAAAAGTCTGATTTAGTCCGTCCCGTATGGTAGAACAGTTGGTTTGTATTACTATTTGGTTATTTTTGTTTAAACATTCAAAACCAATCTTATGAAAAGACTAGTGCTGCTGTGCATGTTCTTTGTACTATTTCAATCTTGTTCATCCGATGATGGCTCAACAGCGCCCGATGCTATATTGGTTAAGAAAATTGTAGATACGAATCCTGCAGGGACCTTTACCTATAACTACACCTACAATGGTAATAAAATGGCTGAGTCTGTTCTTTCCACTACTAATTATATCAGGAGGGCGGTATATACCTACACAGGAGATTTAATTACCAAAGTGGAATTTTTTGATATTTCCAATACGCTGACAGAAAGAGATATTTATACTTTCAATACCTATAATCGTTTGGCAACATCTGTGAAATTGGACTATTATAACGAAACCGGAACAAAGGAAATCTACACCTACAATTCTGATGGGACTATTTCTACCATAAAGTATAGTGGTGATTTAAGCACTCAGGACAATGTTATGTCTCATAATACCATAACGATGAACAATGGGGAAATAAGCAGTCGTATTGAAGATACGGGTGCTGTTATAAAAGTATCTTCATATATCTACGATACTAAAAATAATCCATTCAAAAATGTAATTGGTTTTGATCAAAATAAGCATAACATATTGCAGTCTACTTACTCCGAAAACGGAGGGACAGTTTATACAACAAATCAACAGTATACTTATAATTCTAATGATTTTCCGGTAACACATACAGCGGGAAGTAGTACAGACAGTGTCTTGCACTATTATTACTAGTATGTCATCGTAGAAATTAAGATGTAAAGCCCAATACGAAAGTATCGGGCTTTTTTGTTGCTAAACACTCCATCTAAGAGTATTTTAATTTGTGTCACAAACGCTTGAGAACTGCCAAAACAAAGGTGAAATCAACGGTTCTGTTTTTTTAAATCAGTAGTTCAGAACTTGTCACCATCATCACAGTTCATGTCTTAAATATAAAAATGAGAATTTCTCTCTTTGTATATGAACTTTAAAAATCCACATCATGAATAAAAAACAATACATCAAAATCCCATTACCAAGATGGTGGCAAACAGCAATTATATTCGCTGTAATAATTTTGGCATTTAGGGTGGATGCTACTGCTGCATGGGAGTTTCTGAAAATTTGTTTAAAAACTCGCCTTGAAAAATAATTATTGTTGTGTGATTTTCAAAACCTATCTCATCAATAACGTCTTTTCCATTATGGTAAGTTGCTTTGGAAAAATGTGACTGTCATGGTTAATTACTCTCAAAGGGACACGTCCTCTCTTAGTATTGACCTAAATCAGTACACTTTTTCTTGACGATTTACATCTCGTCAATAAGTCCAAAGGTAATTAATCAGATAGACATTTCCAATTTACCAGCGGGCTACTATATTGCCAAAATAGATAATGAAAATTCAAGTATTCAGGTAAAACTAGTAAAAAAGTAATAAGTTTAATTGTCGGATATATTTGGTAAATTTGACATCAAACAGAATCATAGCCCTTTATGAAAAAATTGCAATTTATATTAATTTTAACGCTTTTGACATCAGCTGTTAAAGTATTTAGCCAGCCAGGTGTAATCGATTCTAGTTATGCCACTAATGGCAGTGTTCTTACTACGTATAATCCAGGGCTATTTATTCCTGTTTCATCTGTTATACAACAAAATGGATATGTAGTTATGATGGGCGGCTATGGGGTACCAGCTTCAGGAGTTGCCCAAATAGGATTGAGTAGACATAAAGACGATGGGACAATAGATACCAGTTTTGGTACTAATGGATTTATAAGTATTAATGTTAATAATAAGACTTACGGACACTCGCTTATTTTGCAGCAAGATGGGAAAATAGTAATAGCAGGCTACATCGAGAATTCACCTACCAGTATAAGTTTATTGGTAGTTAGATTAACAACGGATGGGAATCTTGATCCTATGTTTGGAAATAATGGAATAGCAATATTTAACAACAACATGAATGCATTCTCTGTAAAAGTACAATTAGATGATAAAATTGTTGTTGGAGGAAATTGTGGCAATGAGTTTGCTATAGCCAGATTAAATACTGATGGAAGTCTTGACATGGATTTTGGTTTTAATGGTTTAGCTACAACAACGATTACCACAAGCGCGAATCAAAGTCAAATTAATGCTGTAAGCATTCAAAATGATGGTAAAATAGTTGCCGCTGGTCAAGCGAATATAAACTCAATAAATATTTGTTTTTGTTTAGTTCGTTACGATAGCAATGGCAACATAGATACCGATTTTGGAATAAACGGTAAAGTCTTAACTAATCTAAACCCTTATAGTGTTGAGATAATATCAGGAATGGTAATTCAGCAGGATGGTAAAATTGTTGTTACTGGACATGCTGATCAATCAACAGTTATTGCCCGGTACGATAATACGGGTGTTTTAGATACTTTATTTGGAACAGACGGAATTTCTACAATTACATATGGCAATTCATCACTTTCTTTATCATTACTCATCCAGCCCGATAATAAAATTGTAATTGTTGGTAACTCTCCTCTTCCAAATGATAAATTCCTTATTGCAAGATATACTGATAGTGGAATATTGGATGTAACTTTTAATACTAGTGGTTATAATTTGGGAAGTTTTGGTAATAATAACAATCGTTTTAATTCTATTTTATTGCAGTCTGATGGTAAATTATTAGCGACTGGATTTACTCAGATTGGCAATGATGTTTATACTGTAATAGCAAGATTTAACTCTGGTTTAGATTTAAATAATGATGAGTTTGTTGTCAATAAAAATATTAGAGTATATCCAAATCCAACCAAGGGAATCATTTCTTTTAATAACTCTAAATTTGGTTATGAAAGCGTAACTGTCTTTAATTACTTAGGACAGCAAGTTCTTATTCCGATTGTCTGTTTTCAGAGTGAAAACACGATCGATTTAAGTAATCTTTCAAATGGAATTTATTTTTTGCAGTTTACAAGAGATAAAGAAATGACAATTAAAAAAATAATAAAAGATTAAACATAGTAGTAATAAAAATCATTAAAAGGCGAGCTAAAACGGTTCGTCTTTTTTTATGCTTGATATGAACTCAAATGTTTTAGAATAAGCGATTTGAGGGTTTGTTAATCAAATTCAAAAAAATCAGAAACTTGTCTTGTCCTAAAATAGCTATACATTAAAAGTATATTTGTATAGCTATAATAGGATTTATTTAATAACCTGTATAGTTATTTTAGGACGGGTCACTTCGTCTATTATCTATCCGTCTATTCAATAGTTACTGTATAGCTAAAGCATCCCAAAGGCATAGATAATGTATGAGGAGTGTATGAAAACAATTATGTAAAACAGTATGTGGGCTACACACTTTTTATCACATAAGTAACAATTCCCCAAATGATGAGTTTATGGTTTTCCTCTACTTTTATCGGTTGGAAGGAGGGATTTTCGGGCAGAAGGTACAGGCCGTCTTCTTTTATGGCAAGTCGTTTTACCGTAAACTCACCGTCAATGCAGCACACGGCTATTCTGCCGTCGGCGGGTTCAAGGCTGCGGTCTATGATCATAATGTCGCCATCATCAATTCCGGCACCGCTCATAGAGGTTCCGTCGGCTTTGGCATAAAAAGTAGCTTCGGTGTTTTTAACCAGTACCCGGTCGAGACTGATTTTGGTTTCGTCAAAATCGGCTGCGGGCGAAGGGAAACCCGCTTTGATACCACTATCAAAATAGGGAAGCTCCTGAGGGTTTTCACTATCGGGGATAAAGAAAGTGAGTTTTTTTTTCAGCGACATGGAATCTGTAGTATTTCTTTAAAATCAGTGGTGTATTTTTTAGACAAATGTTCCTGTTTCATTTTCCAGGTGCGTTGCAAGTCCTGGCAACCCAAGCGTATTTTGCGCTCTCCGGTTTTCTTTTGATAGGCATCCATAACCTGCATCAGTTTCAGATGCTTGGGGTTTTCTTCTTCAAACAGCTGGAACTGCTTTTGGTTTTCAGGGATGATACCGGTTACGATTACCCCGGCTTTTTTATAAATTTCGCCTTCTTCAAAGATAGATTTGAGCATTTTTAATGCTGCATTACTGATGGTAATAGAAGAATTACTGGCAAAGGGCAGGGTTTCCATAGAATAAAAGTTATATCGCGCTCTTTCGGTTTTATATTTGTCTTTGCGCAAATACAGAATGACGCTTTGGCAGCAGGATTTTTGTTTGCGAAGCTTTTCGGCACAAACGGTCGCAAAAGTAGAAACACGCTCTTTCATCTCGTCGAGGGAGGTGATGTTGCCGGCAAAACTGCGGGTAATGGCTATGCTCTTTTTATCTTTAGGAACTTCCATCTCCAAAACCGATTTCCCCTCGAGTTCGTATTTCAGCCGAAGTCCGGTAACACCCATAGTGGTTTTGATGAAGGCTTCGTGTTGCGGTAAAGTAAAATCGTAGGCCGTGGCAATGTTTTTGGCTTTCATTTTTTGGCTCAGGCGAAAACCAATGCCCCACACATCTTCAATTTTCGTCCATTTCAGGGCTTTTAAGCGCTTTTCTTCAGTATCAATAACGTAGACACCTTTTGTTCTTTCGGGGTACTTACGAGCAATCTTATTGGCTACTTTCGACAAGGCTTTGGTGGGAGCAAAACCTACCGAAACCGGAATGCTCAGCCATTTCAGGATACGGGTTTTGATTTGCAGTCCATAATCGTGAAAATCGGTTACCGGTACTCCGTCAAAATTCATAAAGGCCTCGTCAATGCTGTAGGGTTCAACATGCGGTGTAAATCCTTCTAAGATTTTCATCACACGGCTGCTCAAATCGCCATACAAAGGATAGTTGGAAGAAAATACGTGTATGTTTTTATCTTTTAGTTCCTGACGCACCTTGAACTCGGGTGCTCCCATAGGTATGCCGAGCGCTTTGGCTTCATCGCTGCGCGAAATAATGCAGCCGTCGTTATTGGATAAAATAACAATGGGTTTACCCATGAGTTTGGGTTGGAACACGCGTTCGCAGGAGGCGTAAAAGTTATTGCAATCGACTAAAGCATACATGGTATAAAAGTACGCAATAGCCAATTATTTTTTGAAATGAACAAAGGTTAATTTAGCCGTTTTTCATTTTTGAATTGGAGATAGCTTATAACCAGCATTATCAGCATCAATACTAACCAAAACAGTGGCACTCCAATAGTATAAATCGGCGTTAGCTTATCATAACGCAAATAGGGGTTGGGATTGGTGTAATCTTCGGGGGCAACTTGAAGCCAGTCTTGAACGCCGTCAAAAAGCTGCATCAGCACAGAAATAATGATGAATATACGCAGGATTCCAAGCGTTTTGACTACCGTACCTTTGAACGAAAGAAGACAGATTGGGATAAAAAACAAAAAAAACATATAACCTCTTCCGAAACCCCAACCGGTGTAAGGAATCAGGCTGGCTTTTAGTTTTTTATTGATATCCAAATTCAAATAAAAACTGAAGACCGAAACAGCAACAGCAAAAAAGAAGAAAGCAATAATATCATAAGGAATTTTTCTGAGCACTGCCGATACTTTGGTCTGGGTTTCCATACGGGAATAAATTGGTTACCCAAATATAGGGTTTTATTTAAAAGAAAAACCACCAAGTAGTGTCTTGATGGTTTTGGTATTACAGCAGTATAAATACTGTTAGTTCAGTAAATTAATTACTAATGACGGATAAAGTCCCATCAGAATGTTAAGTAAAATAGCAGTTACAGCCACAAAGTAGTACACAAAAGGCACGGCTTGTTTTTCTTCGGCAGCTTCTTTGGTGTACATCGCCAAAATCAGTTTAAAATAATAACCAATACTGATGATGGAGTTGACTACTCCGGCAATAACAACTACCAAATAACCGGCTTGTATGGTTTGGCTGAACAACATAAACTTGGCAAAGAATCCGGCAAAAATCGGAATACCGGCCATAGATAAAAGCGAAGCAGTTAATACAGCGGCCAACAACGGATGGGTTTTTCCTAAACCGTTAAAGTTGAGTGTGTCTTCATTGTCTTTGTTGCGGGTTACGTAAATGATTACGGCAAAAGAAGCAATACCGGCCAAAGCATACGCGGCGGTATAATATAAAAGTGTTCCGGCTGCGGTTGACAAACTCAATATGGCCATCAGCATAAAACCGGCATGCGAAATTCCGGAGAACGCCAACATACGTTTTACGTTGTTTTGACGCAAGGCCATGATATTACCCACGGTCATGGATAGTATTGAAATCACGACAATCACCATCTCAAACGTTAGGGTTAGTGAGGTAGTCATGCCACTCAACACTTTGTATAAGGTAGCCATAGCCACAACTTTGACCAAAGTACTCATGGTCGCTGTTGTCATAGTCGGTGAACCTTCGTATACATCGGGTGCCCAGAAATGGAAAGGAGCGGCAGCTATTTTAAATAACATACCGATAATCATTAAGGTAATACCAATAGGAAACCAAACAGGGATACCTGCTCCTGAAGATAAATCTTTGATTTCGGCGATGTCGAAATAACCGGTTGCTCCATAAATTAAGCAAATTCCAAAAAGAATAATTCCTGAAGCGAAAGAACCCAAAAGAAAATATTTCATCCCGGCTTCATTACTCTTTATGTCTAATCTTCGGCTGGCAGCTAAGACATATAAAGAAATAGACAATACTTCAATCCCAAGGAAAAACATCGATAAGTTTCCGAATGAAACCATAGCCACGGCTCCGGCCAAAAGGAAAATTTTAATGGCCAAAAAGTCGGATAACTTACTCGGATGGTCTTTATAAAAATCACCGCTCAAGGCCACCAGAAATATCGTCAGGACGATGAATAAACTCGAAAAAGCAACCGAGAATTTATCCACCACAATCATGTTGTTGTAGAACGTGTTCGGCGTATGGAACTCGGAAACGGTAAGTCCAAGAATAGCTACTAATCCCAAAACCGCAACGGGAACCAAGAGCTTTCTTAAATTAAAGATTTCAGCGATAAGGCAAAAAACACCTAAACCTGATATGGCAATTAATGTATTCATTATGGACTTAGTTATTAATAATAGTTAGAATTTCTTTTATACTCGGAGCTACCAAATCCGTAATCGGTTTCGGGTACAAGCCAAAGAATAATAAAAAGGCGATGATGGCAACCAAAGTAATAGCTTCGGTGGTGGTGACATCCGCAAAAGCCTTGGCATTGGTTTCTCCCAACATCACATTCTGGAACATTTTCAACATATAATAGGCTCCCAAAATAATAGTCGTTCCGCCCAAAACAGCGTACCAAATATTGGCTTGGCTCAAACTGTACAATACGGTAAACTCTCCCACGAAGTTGTACGTTCCCGGTAAGGCTACGGAAGCCAATACCAAAATCATAAACATCGAAGTGAATTTTGGCGTTAGCGAACGGATACCGCCCATATCGGCGATGGTTCTCGTTTCGTATCTTCTGTAGATGATTTCAGCCGCAAAGAACAACCCAACGATCACAAAACCGTGCGCAATCATTTGGGCTACGGCCCCACTTAATCCGTCCTGAGTTAAGGTATAACAACCGGCAGCAATTAAGCCAACGTGTGCCAACGACGAATAAGCCAATAATTTTTTCAAATCCTTTTGGCGCAAAGCCACTATCGAACCATAAATTACACCGGCAATACTCAATCCGATTAAAATAGGCATGTATTCTTTAGCAGCATGCGGCGCGATAGGCAATTGCCAACGAATCACACTGTACAATCCCATTTTCAACATGATCCCCGAAAGCAACATAGTACCCACGGTTGGTGCTTTTTGGTACACTTTTGCCTGCCAGGTGTGGAAGGGAATAATTGGAATTTTAATGGCATACGCCAAGAAGAAAGCCAAGAAAATCCAGCATTCTTCGGTAGCTGATAAATCAAGTTTGTATAGGTCTTCTAACAGGAAGCTTCCGGCTTTGGAGTACAAATACGCGAAAGCAATCAGCATAAATAACGAACCTCCTAAGGTATAGATGAAGAATTTCAAAACCGCTTTTTTACGGTCTTCAGCATCGCCGTTACCCCAAATCAAGGCGATAAAGTAAATCGGAATCAAGGCCAATTCCCAGAAGATGTAGTACAACAATCCGTCAGCCGCCAGAAAAGTACCGGTCATGGCAAACGACATGAATAAGACTAAGGCGTAGAAATTTTTACTGTTATTGAACGGGTTGCCCAATGAGGATAAAATGATCAACGGGGTTAAGGCGGTAGTCAACAATACCATCGCCATTGCCAAACCATCGGCTTTGAATGCCAAGGCTACTTTAGGATAGTCTATCCAACTTCCGGTGAAGCTGATATTGGCGCCCTGATTCAATGAGTTTAACAAATACAAAGACAAACCCAAGGCCCCCAAACTGAACAACAGAGCGACTTTGGAAGCTAATTTATCTCCCGCCAAAAAAGTAGCGATGGAACCCATCAGCAGTAATAATAATATAGTAGTTACATCCATTATGTAAAAATTATTGAGCGATATGCGTTATAAATAAATAGGTGATGATGGCGCAAACGCCAATCACAAAAGCAAAAAGGTACAACCCGATGTTTCCGTTTTGCAGCTTTTTTCCTTGTGTAGCCAGTCCGTTGGCAGCGGTGCCCAAACTGTAGACAACTTTCCCTAAAGCAGGTTCTAAGGTAGTACGGAAGAAGTTGGCCAAACCGTTGATAGGATTTACAATCAGGAAGGTATACAATTCATCCACGTAATATTTGTTGTAAATGGTTTTGTTGAATCCGGTGATTTCGGCATCGGCTTTCGGCACAAAACCTTGTTTGATGTATTTGGCATTCGCCCAAAGGATACCCACTATAGCTCCGGCTAAAGCAATACCCATCAGCATAAATTCATGAGTACCTAACGCATGCTCTTCGTGTTTGGCAGCCAAAATCGGTTCTAAGAAATGGTTTAACCAAGCGCTGCCCGGCAAGTTGATGGCACCCCCAATCACCGCTAAAATCGCTAAGACGATTAACGGAATGGTGATTAAACTCGGGCTTTCGTGTAAGTGGTGTTTTTGCTCCTCGGTACCGCGGAATTCTCGGAAGAACGTCAGGTACATCAAACGGAACATATAGAAGGCGGTCATGATAGACGCTATTGACGCAATCACATACAATACTTTGTTGTGTTCAAAGGCCACCATCAAAATTTCATCTTTTGACCAGAATCCGGCAAACGGGAAGATACCCGCAATGGCTAAGGTGGAAATCATCATCGTCCAAAACGTAATCGGCATCGCTTTGCGCAAGCCGCCCATGTTTCGCATGTCCTGTTCACCGTGCAAACCGTGAATTACCGAACCCGAACCTAAGAACAAACACGCTTTGAAGAAGGCATGTGTAATCACGTGGAATACCGCTACGTTATATGCTCCAAACCCTAAAGCCAGGAACATCAAGCCCAATTGGGAAACGGTAGAGTAGGCCAATACTTTTTTGATATCATTTTGTAAAAGTCCGATAGAAGCCGCGATTAAAGCGGTCAACGCTCCGACTACGGCAATAATATTTTGAATCTCAGGGGTTAAATCGAATAGGAAATTCATACGCGTTACCATAAAGATACCGGCAGTTACCATCGTTGCGGCGTGAATTAATGCTGAAACCGGAGTTGGTCCTGCCATCGCATCGGGTAACCAAGTGTATAGCGGTAATTGCGCTGATTTTCCGGTGGCTCCGATGAACAAACACAACGCAGCCAGACCCAGCATAACGGCATTGGCACCACCGTGTCCGATAGCAGTTTTTAATTCGGTATAATTTAAGGTAGAGAACAAGGCGGCGATTACAAACATGCCGATAAGGAAGCCCAAATCACCCACGCGGTTCATGATAAACGCTTTTTTAGCTGCATCGTTATAATCCTGATTTTTATACCAAAATCCGATTAACAAGTACGAACACAATCCAACGCCTTCCCAACCGATGAACATCACCAATAAGTTATTGCCCACAACCAACGTAATCATAAAGAAAACGAACAGGTTTAGGTAGGCGAAGAACTTGTGCATGTTTTCGTCATCGTGCATATAGCTGATGGAATACAGGTGAATCAACGAACCGATTCCGGTCACGAACAACAACCACAACAACGACAATTGGTCTAACAAAATACCGAAGTCTAATTTGAAATTATGTACCGAAATCCAGTCGAATAAGGAAATTTCGAATGGTTTTCCGTTTTGGTTCAATTGGGCAAAAAAGCAGATGCTCAATAAGAAAGACACGATAACGGTCAGTGTTCCGATGGCGCCCGAAACCGTTCGGCTTACTTTTTTTCCAAAGAATACATTGAAAAGAAAGCCAACAAACGGAGATAAGAGTAAGAGTAAAGCTAAATTTGTTTCCATTCCGGGTTATCCTTTTAAATTCTTTAAATTATCAATATCAATCGATCCCAAGTTGCGGAACACCGAAACTAAGATGGCCAAACCAACGGCAACTTCGGCCGCGGCAACTGCCATTGAGAAAAATACAAATACCTGACCTTCGGCATCCTGATGGTAGGTGGAAAAGGCCACAAACAATAAGTTCACAGCGTTCAACATGATTTCAATCGACATGAACACGATGATGGCATTTCTGCGGTACAACACTCCGAAAACACCGATACAGAACAGCAGTACCGAAAGGAAGATGTAGTTTTCTATCCCTATTTCATTTAAAATATTGTTCATTATTTTTTCTCCGTTTTTTCTTTTTTAGACAATAAGACTACACCAATCATCGCAACCAACAAAAGAATAGAAGCGAATTCGAAGGGCACCATATATTCGTTGAGCAACACATTTCCTAATTTTTTGATGGATTGGAAATCTTCGCCCGAAGTGTCGTAATCGCCCATGATGGTTTTGGAGTTGATGAAAATCGTAACCAAAACTATACTGGTCAGGATGAAAACCACTATCGCTCCCAAACGCGTAATGCGGGGTTTGTGTACTTCATCTTCTTTGTTGAGGTTCATCAACATGATGGTAAAGAGGAAGAGCACCATGATGGCCCCCGAGTACACGATGATATGCACGATGGCCAAAAACTGCGCGTTAAACAACAGGTAATGACCGGCAATAGAGAAGAAACAAAGGACCAAGTAAATAGCACTGTGAATCGGGTTTTTACTGTAAATGGTTAAAAACGCCGTGGCCAACGTAATGGCTGCTAAAAAGTAGAAGGTAATTAATATAGGCGACATTAGTTAGCGTTTTTAAGTTGAGTATTTTTTATAGCCATTTCCAACGGCATCACTAATTTGTCTTTCCCGAAGATGAAATCCTCACGGTCGTATTGCGCCGGTACCAATTCTTTTGAAATGGTTAGGTAAATAGCGTCTTTCGGACAGGCCTCTTCGCACAAACCGCAGAAAATACAACGCAACATGTTGATTTCGTAGATTTCGGCATATTTCTCTTCACGGTACAAATGCTCTTCGCCTCTTTTGCGCTCAGCGGCCTTCATGGTGATGGCTTCTGCCGGACAAGACAAGGCACACAAACCGCAAGCCGTACAGTTTTCACGCCCTTGTTCGTCGCGTTTCAACATGTGTCGGCCACGGTACACCGGGCTAAACGTACGCACTTGCTCCGGATAGTGGATGGTGGCTTTTTTTCTGAAAAAGTGTTTAATGGTAATCATCAATCCTTTGATGATGGCTACCAAATACAATCGCTCCAGAAACGTCATTTCCTTATTGGAAACCTGTTTCTTTTTGCCGGAAAGCGATATATTTTGAATTGCTGTTGACATAGTTGCGGTATCTTATTTAAAAGCTAAAATGCAAATTCCTGTAATGATGATGTTGATGATCGAAAGCGGAATTAAAATTTTCCAGCCCAGGTTCATCAACTGGTCGTATCTGAATCTCGGTATGGTCCAACGCACCCACATGTAAAAGAAGATGAAGAAACATATTTTGACAAATAATACTCCGATTCCTAAAACATTGGCCGTGTTTACGCCAACATTCTCCACCATCCACTGCATGCCCGGGTAGTTGTACCCCCCAAAATACAGGACCGCCAAAATGGTTGAGGAAATAAACATGTTAGCGTATTCCGCAAACAAATAGAATCCCATTTTCATGGAAGAGTATTCGGTGTGGTAACCCCCAATCAACTCGGATTCACATTCTGCCAAATCGAAAGGCGTTCTGTTCGTTTCGGCAAAAGCACAAATCAGGAAGATTAAGAATCCTACCGGTTGGTAGAACACGTTCCAGTTCATTCCGGCTTGTTGCTCGGAAATTTCTTTTAAGCTCAACGTTCCGGTCATCATCAACAACGCAATCATCGACAATCCCATGGCTACTTCATACGAGACCATTTGCGAAGCGGCACGAACCGCTCCCATCAAGGAGAATTTGTTGTTGGACGCCCAGCCTCCGATCATGATGCCGTAAACCCCCACAGAAACTACTCCGAAAATGTACAATAACGACACATCAATATCAGTCGCCTGAAGGTATACGGTTCTTCCGAAGATTTCCAATTTATCGCCCCACGGAATGACCGCACTGGTCATCAAGGCCGTACTCATGGCAATGGCGGGCCCGACAAAGAATAAAAATTTGTTAGGGGTATTGGGTTCGAATTCTTCTTTGGCAAACAATTTCATCCCATCGGCCAACGGTTGTAATAAGCCACCCCAACCGGCACGGTTTGGTCCCACACGATCCTGAAGGAAAGCTGCTACTTTACGTTCTGCCCAGGTAGAATACATGGCCATAATCATGGTTACGGCAAAAACCACTACGATTAAAACGCTTTTTTCTATGATAAATCCACTATCCATTGTTTTTCGAATTTATAGGGTTACCATCAATTTTTTCGTTGTAATCAATCTCGGCCATACTGATTTTTTTACGATCGACATCGCGACCCATCAGGATGCCTTTTTCGGTTTCAATCACCACTTTTTCAGTGGTGTCGTATTTTTTATTTTGGTTGATTACCGAGTCTTTCTCGAATTGACGAGGGCCTTCAATGACCCAATCCGCCACCTCTTTTTTGTCGAAACGACAGGTGTTACAGATAAAGTCTTCTACTTCATGAAACTCGTCTTTGCGCGCCGTTACTCTTTGAATTTCGTTGCCGAACATCCATAAGGTAACTTTTCCGCAACAACCCGGAGTCGTACATTCTCTGTGCGCATTAAACGGTTTGTTGAACCACACTCTCGATTTAAATCGGAAGGTCTTATCCGTCAAAGCACCCACCGGACACACATCAATCATGTTTCCTGAGAATTCGTTGTCGATAGCCGCAGAAACACAAGTCGAAATTTGCGAGTGATCGCCTCGGTTCAATACGCCGTGTACTCTTTTATCCGTCAATTGATCAGCCACTTCCACACAACGCTGACACACAATACAACGGTTCATGTGCAACTGGATTTTATCGCCGATATCTTCCGGTTCGAACGTTCTTTTCTCTTCAATGAAGCGGTGCTGCAGTTTTCCGTGTTCGAAACTTAAATTCTGCAAATCACATTCGCCTGCCTGATCACAAACCGGGCAATCGAGCGGGTGATTGATTAAAAGGAATTCGGTTACGGCTTTGCGCGCTTCGGCTACTCGGTCCGATTTTTTACTGGCCACTTCCATACCATCCTGACAACCCGTTACACAAGAGGCAACAAGCTTTGGCATCGGACGTGGATCGGCTTCGCTTCCTTTGGTCACATCGACCAAACAGCAACGGCATTTACCTCCGGTTCCTTTTAGTTTGGAATAATAACACATGGCTGGCGGCACGGATTCGCCTCCAATCATACGAGCAGCTTGCAGGATGGTGGTCCCCGGCGCTACTTCAATTTCCTGACCGTCTATGGTTACTTTCATAAATATTGGTTGTTAGTTATTGGTTGTCGGTTGTTGGTTATTTGGATTTTCTTCATCAACCACCAACTGGCAACCCTCAACTTTTATACTATTTGTTTTGCCACTAAATGTTTTACTTTTTCAAAAGGTTCAGCCACAAAGTGATCTCTGTTTTTTACTTTTTCAGGGAAACGAATGTGGTACTCAAATTCATCTCGGAAGTGACGAATGGCTGCTGCCACCGGCCATGAAGCCGCATCACCCAATGGACAAATGGTGTTTCCTTCAATTTTCGACTGAATGCTCCATAACAATTCAATGTCTTCTTCGCGTCCTTGTCCGTTTTCGATACGCCACAATACTTTTTCCAACCAGCCGGTTCCTTCGCGACAAGGCGTACATTGTCCGCACGATTCATGGTGATAGAAACGCGAGAAATTCCACGTGTTGCGTACGATACAAGCGCGGTCGTCGTATACGATGAATCCGCCTGAACCTAACATCGAACCGGTCGCAAAACCTCCATCCGACAAACTTTCGTAGGTCATCAAACGGTCTTCGCCGGCGGCTGTTTTGTAGATAAGATGCGCCGGAAGAATCGGCACCGAAGAACCTCCGGGCACTAAAGCTTTCAGAGGACGGTCGGTTTGCATTCCGCCACAATATTCATCGGAATTCATGAACTCGTATACGGAAACACCCAATTCGATTTCGAAAACGCCTTGGTTTCTAATATTTCCCGAAGCCGAAATCAATTTGGTTCCCGTAGAGCGTCCGATTCCGATAGCAGCATAATCAGCCCCCGAATTGTTGACAATCCAAGGCACCGTTGCAATTGTTTCTACGTTATTTACTACGGTTGGATTTTGCCACAACCCTTGCACTGCCGGGAATGGCGGTTTCAAACGAGGATTCCCTCGGTTGCCTTCCAAACTTTCAATCAAAGCAGTTTCTTCTCCACAGATGTAGGCACCGCCACCAATTTGGACATACAAATCCAAATCGTAGCCCGAACCTAATATATTTTTCCCCAACCAACCGGCCGCTTTGGCCTCGGCGATGGCTCTTTCCAAAATTTTGTACACCCACATGTATTCTCCGCGGATGTAGATGTAGGACAAGTTAGCCCCTAAGGCATAACTCGACGTAATCATCCCTTCGATTAATAGGTGCGGAATGTATTCCATCAGATAGCGGTCTTTGAAAGTTCCCGGTTCTGATTCGTCGGCATTACACACCAAGTGACGTGGTTTGCCCGATTTTTTATCGATAAAACTCCACTTCATTCCTGCCGGGAAACCCGCACCGCCACGACCGCGTAAGCCCGAAGTTTTTACCTCTTCGACTACTTCATCGGGAGTCATTTTTTTCAGGGCTTTTTCCACTGAAGCATAGCCGCCTTCTCTGCGGTACACTTCATAGGTTTTGATGCCCGGAACGTTGATTTTGTCTAATAATATTTTTCTTCCCATGATATTATTTATCGTGTAAAGTGATTTTTCCGTCTTTGCAATCCTGAATCAACTGGTCGATTTTTTCTTTGTTCAAATGTTCTTGGTAGAAATCGCCCAACTGCATCATAGGAGCGTAACCGCAAGCGCCTAAACATTCCACGCCGCGAACTTCGAACATCCCGTCAGCGGTCGGTTCGCCGATGCCTACGCCCAATTTTTCACAGGTGTAGTCCATCAAATCTTCCACGCCGTTTTGGCAACAGGCTGCGGTTTGACAGAATTCGAACATGTATTTCCCAATCGGTCTTTGGTTGAACATGGTGTAAAAAGTCACCACTTCATAGACTTCGATGGGTAAAATGCCTAAAATCTCAGCCACTTTGTTTTGCAGTTCGATGCTCAACCAGTTGTCGTGCGCATCTTGCACCTCGTGCAACACCGGTAATAATGCCGATTTCTTTTTATCGGCCGGATAGTGACTGATGAGCTCATTGATGCGAGCCATCAACGACTCCGTAATATTTATTTCCTGTTTGATATGTGATCTTTCCATAATTCTTTAAGCGTCTAATTCGCCGGCGATTACATTTAAACTTGATAAGATAACGATGGCATCCGATAGCATGCCGCCTTTAATCATTTCGGTATACGCTTGGTAATAGATGTAACAAGGTCTTCTGAATTTTAAGCGGTATGGTGTTCGGCTTCCGTCGGAGATTAAATAGAATCCTAATTCTCCGTTTCCTCCTTCAACAGCGTGATAGATTTCATCTACCGGCACCGGCACTTCGCCCATCACAATTTTAAAGTGATAGATTAGTGCTTCCATATTGGTATATACTTCTTCTTTCGGAGGCAAATAGTAATCGGGAACATCGGCATGAATCGGACCTTCCGGTAATTTGGCCAAAGCTTGGCGGATGATGCTCAAACTTTCCCATACTTCGGCATTGCGCACACAGAAACGGTCGTACGTGTCTCCTGATTTTCCAACAGGAATATCAAATTCAAAATCTTCGTAAGACGAGTACGGAGCCGCTTTTCTAACATCGTAATCAATTCCGGCGGCGCGTAAATTTGGACCGGTCATTCCGTATTGCATCGCTTTTTCAGCAGTAATCGAACCTACATTTACCGTACGGTCAATGAAGATGCGGTTTCTTTCGAATAGGTTTTCGAATTCTTTCCAAGCTACCGGAAACTCTTCTAAGAAGATGTTTAATTTTTTGAAAGCTTCGTCAGACCATTCTCTCTCAAATCCGCCAATGCGTCCCATGTTGGTCGTTAAACGGGCTCCACAAATTTCTTCGTAGATTTCGTATATTTTTTCTCTGAATTGGAATACGTACAAGAAACCGGTATAGGCTCCGGTATCCACACCCAAAATCGAATTACAGATTAAGTGGTCGGCGATACGCGCTAATTCCATGACAATCACTCTCAAATATTGGGCGCGTTTCGGCACTTCAATATTTAAAAGCTTTTCTACGGTCATCCACCAGGCCATGTTGTTAATGGGCGATGAACAATAGTTCATACGATCGGTCAACACGTTGATTTGGTAAAACGGACGATTTTCGGCAATTTTTTCGAAGGCACGGTGAATGTAGCCAACCGTTGGCTCGGCATCCAGAATTTTTTCACCGTCCATCAATAAGATGTTTTGGAAAATTCCGTGCGTGGCCGGGTGAGTGGGGCCGAGGTTTAGTATAGAGAGTTCGCTACCGTCTTCGTTGCGAGTCTTTTCGATAATTTTAGCATAACGATGCTCCGGGGATAACAATAAATCTGACATTGAAAATGCTGTTTGGTTTAACAATTGGCCGGTGTTCTTCCGAAGAAGCGGTCGTCTTTGTCGGTTCGTCCCCCGTCTTCCATCGGGAATTCTTTCCGCATCGGGTGGGACACCATTTCTTCCATATTCAAGATGCGTTTGAGTTGCGGATGGCCTTTGAAATTAATCCCAAAGAAATCCCACGCTTCTCGTTCCATCCAATTGGCACACAAGAACAAATCGGTTACCGTATCCACTTCTGCGGGGTCGGGTAAAAAGGTTTTTACGCGGATGCGAACGTTTTCAATCCAATTGTGCAACTGATACACCACAGCAAATTGGTGCTCGGCATCATTGTCGGGAAAATGAATTCCGGTCAAATCGGTTAAGAAATGGAAGTTTAAATCTTCTTGTTCTTTGAGAAAGCGAATCACTTCGTGAATCGTACTCGGAGTTGCCTCAAAGGTGAAAATGTCGCGTTTCATTTCAAAGTTCAGCACATGGTTGCCGAATGCTTGAGACAATTTTTCTTGTATATGCGCTGTTTCTAAAGCCATATTATAGATTATAAGAAGCTAATAATTCTTTATATTCCGGTGAGTTTCTGCGGCGAACCGACTCGTTTTTCACCAGTTCCTGCAACTGCATGACCCCTTGCACGATTTGTTCGGGTCTTGGCGGACAGCCCGGTACGTAAACGTCAACCGGAATCACTTTGTCAATGCCCTGCAACACCGAATACGTGTCGAACACCCCCCCTGAAGAAGCGCAAGCCCCCACGGCGATAACCCAACGCGGTTCCGACATTTGTTCGTATACTTGGCGTAAAATGGGAGCCATTTTTTTAGAGATGGTACCCATAACCATCAACATATCGGCTTGACGCGGGGAGAAACTTACTCTTTCGGAACCAAATCGTGCTAAATCGTAGTGCGAAGCCATCGTGGCCATAAATTCGATTCCGCAGCAAGAGGTGGCAAAGGGTAAGGGCCAAAGCGAATTGGCTCGGGCCAAACCAACAACATCATTCAGTTTGGTAGCGAAGAATCCTTCACCCACCACGCCTTCCGGTGGCGCTACCATATTTGGTTTTGAATCACTCATGAATCATTTGAATTTATAATTCGTAATTAAAGCTATTCCCACTCCAGCGCTTTCTTCTTGATGATGTAGAAGAAACCGACTAAAAGCAAGGTCATGAAAATAACCATCTTGATCATACCTTCAACCCCCAAGGCTTTAAAGTTAATCGCCCAAGGGTAGAGAAAAATTACTTCCACATCAAAAAGCACAAAAAGAATGGCTACTAAGAAATATTTTACAGAAAAAGGAATCCGGGCATTCCCCACGGATTCGATACCACATTCGAAATTTTTATCCTTGCTTTTGGAATGTCTTTTCGGACCTAAAAAGCTTGAACCGATGATGGTCATCACCACAAATCCGATAGCTAAACCAGCCTGCATTAGGATTGGCAAATAATCTAATTGATTGGATTGCATAAGGCTTAAATTTTGAAGTAATTAAAATAGCCACAAATATACATCGCATTATTGAATTCGCAAAAATCAGGGGCTAAACGTTTGTATTTTATCCCGACAAAGCATTTATTTAAACTGATTATAAATAATGAGGAAAAAGCATAAAAAAACGTCCCGAAATTTTTCGGGACGTTTAGCCATTCTAGGTAATCAAAAAATAATATATATTAGTCTTCGATAGCAGCTACTTGAGCGGCTACTTTACCTTTTCTACCTTCTTCTTCTTCGTAAGAAACTTTGTCACCTTCGCTTAAGCTGTCTGCTTTGATTCCGGTGGCGTGTACGAAGATGTCTTTTCCTGTTTCGTCATCAGTTATGAAACCATACCCTTTTGACTCGTTGAAAAATTTTACTGTACCTGTGCGCATTGTGTTGAAATAAAAAATATTAATAATGTTCAAAGATAATTTTTATTGCGACATAACAAGCATTTCAATGTTAAAAAATTATAAAAAAAATATAAAATCAGTAAAAACAATAAAAACTCAATAATGAATTAGTTGAGATATTTTAAATTATTTAATAAAAAAAGCAATTGTTTTTAATTATTTCAACAATTGCTTCTTAAAATTCTGTGAATTTGACAGTATTTAGCTCAAATTCAACTTAATATGTAATTCGTCCAATTGAGCCTTGTCAATTGCCGAAGGAGCATCGATCATGACATCGCGCCCTGAGTTGTTTTTCGGGAACGCAATAAAGTCGCGTATGGTTTCCTGTCCGCCCAAAATGGCTACCAAGCGATCGAGTCCGAATGCCAATCCACCGTGAGGTGGGGCGCCAAACTGAAAGGCATCCATCAGGAAGCCAAACTGGTTGTAGGCCTCAGCTTCGGTAAACCCGAGATAGTTAAACATCAATTGCTGCGTGGCTTTGTCGTGGATACGAATGGAACCACCCCCAATTTCATTGCCGTTTAAGACCATGTCGTAGGCATTGGCTCTTACTTTGCCCGGATCAGTAGCTAACAATTGCATGTCTTCCGGTTTTGGTGACGTAAACGGATGGTGCATGGCGTGCCATCGGCCGCTTTCTTCGTCTTGTTCCAATAACGGGAAATCGACTACCCAAAGCGGTGCAAATTCCTCCGGATTTCGCAATCCTAGGCGTGTTGCCAATTCCATACGAAGTGCAGAAAGCTGGGCTCTGGTTTTATGGGCCGGGCCCGAAAGCACAAAAATCATATCGCCGGCTTTGGCTCCGGTGGCTTTTGCCCAGTTGGCCAAATCGGTTTGGTCGTAAAATTTGTCGACGGATGATTTAAACGAGCCATCTTCTTCGCATTTTACATAGACCATGCCCGAAGCACCTACTTGTGGTCGTTTCACCCAGTCAATTAAGGCGTCTATTTCTTTGCGGGTGTAGGATGCACAACCCGGAGCGGCGATACCAACGACCAATTCAGCCGAGTTGAAAACGCCAAATTCTTTGTGTTGGGCCACCGCATTCAACTCACCGAATTCCATTCCGAAACGGATGTCCGGTTTGTCGTTTCCGTAAGTTTTCATGGCGTGTTCGTAAGTCATTCTCGGGAACTTATCTACAGTGATGCCTTTTAATTCTTTCAATAAATGGCGGGTCAATCCTTCGAAAACGTTTAGAATGTCTTCCTGTTCTACGAAGGCCATTTCACAGTCGATTTGGGTAAATTCGGGTTGACGGTCAGCGCGTAAATCTTCGTCGCGGAAACACTTCACAATTTGGAAATATTTGTCCATACCGCCTACCATCAATAACTGTTTGAAGGTTTGAGGCGATTGTGGCAAAGCGTAAAACTGTCCTTCATTCATGCGGCTTGGCACCACAAAATCACGGGCTCCTTCCGGAGTAGATTTGATTAAATAAGGGGTTTCTATCTCACAAAAATCTTGGTCTGATAAATATTTGCGCACTTCCATAGCCACTTTGTGACGGAAAAGCAGCGCATTTTTTACCGGATTTCTGCGGATGTCCAAGTAACGGTACTTCATTCGGATGTCTTCTCCGCCATCGGTTTCGTCTTCAATGGTGAATGGTGGCGTAACGGCGGCGTTCAGTATGTGTAATTCGGACACCAAAATTTCGATGTCACCGGTTGGGATATTTTTGTTTTTGGCTTCACGCTCAATAACAGTTCCTTTAACCTGAATCACGAATTCGCGTCCCAGGGTTTTAGCCAATTCGAAGACAGCTTTGTCTGTGCGGCTTTCGTCAAAAATTAATTGCGTAATTCCGTAGCGGTCGCGCAAATCCACCCAATTCATGAATCCTTTATCTCTTGATTTTTGAACCCAGCCGGCTAAGGTTACTTCGGTATTGATGTGTGACGCATTTAACTCACCACAGGTATGACTTCTGTACATTTTCATTTAAAATTTGAGTGCAAAAATAGCATATTGTTTCAAGTTATTGCTGCTGAAAGGCTTGTATTTTGATTTAAATTAAGCTCCGGAATCAGATTTCCAATGTTAAATTTTTACTCAATGTTACCAAATTGTTAAGTAAAAGTTTTTTTAATGTAAATTAAAGAGTAACTTTGAAACATAATATCAAGCAATTAAAACCTACGACTATGAAAAAGCTATTAATTTTAGGCGCATTAATCTTTTCAGGATTCACATTTGCGCAAGCGGTAAAGCCAGTATTAGAACAAGAAGGCAATTTGGTTAAGGCAACTTACTACTACAATAACGGTCAGATACAGCAACAGGGATACTTCAAAGACGGAAAACTGGAAGGAAAATGGGTTGCTTATGATCAACAAGGTAACAAAGCATCAATGGGAGAATATACCAACGGACAAAAAACCGGAAAATGGTTTTTTTGGAATGACAAAGCGCTAAGCGAAGTGGATTATTCAAACAGCAGAATTGCTTCTGTAAAAGCCTGGAAACAAGACGCATTGGTAAACAGAAATTAGCATTAATTTTATTTCCAAATAAAAAAAGGAACTCAAATGAGTTCCTTTTTTTATGATTCGTTTGAATTAACAAAATTCAGCATAAGCATCTTTCAGGTTTTCGGCAATCATTTCAGCCGGACGGCCTTCGATGTGGTGACGTTCTAACATGTGTACTAATTCACCGTTTTTGAACAAGGCCATACTTGGAGATGAAGGAGGAAAAGGGAACATGTGTTGACGGGCAGCATCAACGGCTTCTTTATCAACTCCGGCGAAAACCGTTACCAAATGGTCTGGTTTCTTAGCTCCGTCTAGACTCATTCTCGCGCCCGGACGTGCATTACGTGCAGCACAGCCACAAACCGAATTAATTACGACTAAAGTAGTTCCATCTGCTTTGAGTGCATTTTCAACCTCGGCGGCAGTATATAATTCCTGAAAACCAACTTCGGCCAACTCGGCGCGCATTGGTAATACCATTTCTTCTGGATACATAATTTTGACTATTAGATTTTAGATATACGAAATTAGATTTTAAAAATCTGTTGCAAAGATAATGAGAATTCTAAAGTGATGTTTTAAAGAAGTCATAAAGATTTTCGATGTCTTTATTTCAAAACCTGAAGCGAAGTATTCTTTGCAGGAAAGCTTTAATAAAAAGACCTTTAGGACATTTCCAGATTACGTGTAAATCTTCCCAAAAAGAGGTTTCTTCGTCCAAAAACTTGAAGATTACGGTTGGATTTCCTTTTTGAAACATGGCTGAAAAAATACGGGAACCTAATTCATTTTTTTTGTTGAGTATATCCAGCAACAGTAAATCGTAAAACCAAAACTTAGTGGTTTTGTGAAATTTTCTGAGGTCGGTTTCTGTGATGAGAAATTGTACCAAAGCCTTTGATTTTTTTATGGTAGAGGCAAATGTGTAACCCGTACTGGCTTTTGTCCAGCCACCGGCCGAACCGATATTGAGGATGTTTTTTGTGTTTTGGTTCCAAAAAGGATAACAGCTCATCGGGATACTGCCTTGTTCTTTTTCCATTAATTCATAATTAGTTACTCCCAGTTTTTGAAGGTAGTTTTTTATTTCGGTTTCATATTCTTCTTTGGGCAGCAATTCTTTTGAGAATAAAGTATATTCTAATAAGGCTTCTGTTTCTGAAGTGGGCAGTACATACATGAATCGAGTATTGCCTTTTTGAGTGACCGAAAAATCCATGAAAGTTGCACATTCCGGATTGAAAATGACCTCTTTGCTTTTGATGAACCAACCCACAAAATGCTGTTGTATCAGCGGATATTTGGTTTGATTCTTAACTTTTTGCGGATTAAAAACGGAATTGAAAATTTGATTGCAACTGTAACTTTCAGTTTCGGTTTTCACTACACAAAGGTTGTCCAATTCTTGAAAATCAATTACTTTTTGATTCACAAAATGGATGTTTTTTTGTTTGGCAATTAAATCAAAAACCAGACGGTAAAAGTCAAGCCCTTTCACCATTTTATATTGATAAGGGTTTAACATCATGGCTCTTTCAAAATTCTCGTTTTTGAAATAAGCAGTGTCCCATTTTTTAGAAACTATAGTATCAAAGTTCTTGTTTTCATCCCAAAAACACCAAGTACGGTCGTTGGTTTGTTTCGGATTTTCATCTAACAATAAAATCGTTTTATCTTCAAATTTTCCGGAGCGTATCATTTCATAAACCGTCATCAGCGCCGCTAAGCCTGTACCTGTAAAAATGTAATGATAGTGTTTCATATTTAATATCTGAATGAAAATCCTAATGCAAAATAATATTCAGGAGCGATATCGGTAAGACCCACACCCGAAGACAAATCTACCATAAAATTATCGGTAATCAAATAGGTCATACCTCCGTCAAGATTGTGATTGGCGCTCTCTGCTTGCGACGCAAATCCAAATACTTCGGTATAAATGCCCAGCTTGTCCGTAACTGCCAATCCTGTTGTCAAGGTATATACATAGGTGGGCAACGGTGTGATGCCATCCCATTCACAACCCAGATTGTAGCCCAAAGTCATCTTGTCGGAAAGGGTGTGCTGCATAGTGAATCGGAATTCCGGGGCTGAAAAATCTTTCTTAAAATTTGATGAAGCTGCATGAGGTAAAGACATATGTCCTATGAAAGATGTTTTGGGGATGAGGCCACTTTCTTCACAAAGCCTGACTTTAAATCCAATCCAAACAGGAGATAGACCGAAAGACTTTTCATCATTTGTTTTTTCGTAAACCAATTCGGTTATCAGGCGGACTTCCAAATTTTCATTTAAGCCGTATTTCCAAAGTGTTGAAGGCAAGTTCCAGCTTTGGTTTTGCAAATTATTTTTTTGAAATGTAAAGCCTGTTTCAGCCTGAAACATTCCTTTGGGCACAATAGCCGGTGTTTCCGTTTGATCGGGACGATCGGCTTCTATAGGTTTTGATTTTTGAGCAAAACAGGTTGTTGTTAGGCAGAATACCAGCAGTAATATTTTTGGTTCCATAAATTAATTTTTAGACAAAACTAAAAATATATTTCTATTTCCAAAACAATCACTATTTTTGTCACATCAAAAACGAGAGTATGACTTATTCTGAAGAAAATTATTTGAAGATTATTTACCATTTGTCAGTAGTTTCCAAAGCGGATATTTCTACCAATGCTATAGCACACGAAATGCAAACCAAAGCTTCTTCGGTGACCGATATGTTGAAAAAATTGGCCGAAAAAGAATTGGTGAGTTACCAAAAATACCAAGGGGTTTCGCTCACGCAAAAGGGTTTCTTTGCCGCCAAAATGATTGTGAGAAAGCACCGTTTGTGGGAAGTTTTTTTGGTCGAAAAATTAAACTTTACCTGGGATGAAGTGCATGAAATTGCGGAAGAGTTAGAACATATCCAATCGGATAAACTGATTAATAAACTGGATGAGTTTTTAGATTTTCCGTCCAAAGATCCACACGGTGATCCGATACCGGACAGAAATGGAAATCTCCCCAAAGTAGAAAAGCAGTTGCTCTCCGAATTAGCTATTAACAAAACCGGGATATGTGTGGGTGTAAAAGATTCGTCAACAAGTTTTTTACAATATTTAGACAAGCAAAAAATAGCATTGGGAACCCAAATAAAAGTTATTGAAAAGGAAAGTTTCGACAACTCGTTAACTATAGAAATCAACGGAAACAAACTTTTAATCACCAATAAAATAGCCGGTAATCTTTTTGTTAAAACGATTTAAAGTATGAGCAAATCAAAATCACTTGAGGAAGTAAATGAGTCGGTAGCTACCGAAGGGAAAGCCACTGGTTTCAGAAAAATATTGGCCTTTCTTGGACCTGCCTACTTGATTAGTGTTGGGTATATGGATCCCGGCAATTGGGCTACGGATATCGCAGGTGGAAGTCAGTTTGGCTACGCTTTAATCTGGGTTTTGCTGATGAGTAATATCATGGCCTTGTTGCTGCAGAGTCTGAGTGCCCGATTGGGAATAGTTACTCAGCACGATTTGGCTCAGGCCTCGCGCGAAACGTATTCAAAATTTGTTAATTACGTACTTTACTTTTTAGCCGAAGTGGCCATAGCCGCTTGTGATTTGGCAGAAGTATTGGGAATGGCTATCGGTATTAATTTGCTTTTCGGCATTCCGTTGATGGAAGGCGTTTTAATTACTGTTTTAGACACTTTTTTACTGTTGTTTTTAATCAATAAAGGCATCCGAAAAATGGAGGCATTTATCATTGCTTTGGTAGCCATCATTGGGTTTTCTTTTGTTTTTGAAATGATATTTGCGCAGCCCGAAGTGGGAAAAATATTTGCAGGTTTGGTGCCGAGTTTACCCAATTCAGATGCTCTGTATATTGCCATCGGAATTATTGGTGCTACAGTGATGCCACACAATTTGTACCTGCATTCTTCCTTGGTACAAACCCGAAAATTTGACAGAAGTGATAAAGGCATCAAGCAGGCACTGAAATATAATTTTATCGACAGCACCATTGCTTTGAATCTGGCTTTTTTTGTCAATGCCGCTATTTTGATTTTGGCTGCTGCCGCATTTCATAAAAACGGAATGTTTAACGTGGCCGAGATTCAGGATGCGCATCAATTATTAGCTCCGTTGCTAGGAACACAGTGGGCTCCTATTTTATTTGCAGTGGCACTTATAGCTGCCGGACAAAGCTCAACCATTACCGGAACTCTCGCCGGACAAATCATCATGGAAGGCTATTTGAATTTAAGGATTCAGCCATGGGTACGTCGCATCATTACTCGGTTAATTGCTATTGTTCCTGCTGTAGTTGCGATTATGTATTTTGGCGAAAGCGTCACCGGAAAACTCTTGATTTTAAGTCAGGTGATTTTGAGTTTACAGCTCGGTTTTGCTATTATTCCTTTGATTCATTTTGTGAGCGATAAGACCAAAATGAAAGGCTTTCACATTAGTAAAACTACTCAAATTGCCGCATGGTTAATTGCTACTACAATTGTTTCCTTGAATGCCAAATTGGTTTTTGATGAAATCAAAGGCTGGCTCGAAAGTTCTGAAAATCCAACAGTGCTCTGGTTTACGGTAGTTCCTTTGACCATTGGTTTTTTGATTTTGTTACTCTACATCATCTTTGAACCTTTTGTGGCGAAAAGTAAAAAAGGAATTGATAACCATTCGCCTCACACTTTATTGCTGAAAATAGAGAAGCATAAAAATTACAAAAAGAAAAATATTGCCGTTTCGGTTGATTTTTCCACTGCCGATGAAAAAGCCATCTTACACGCTTTAGATTTGGGTGGAAAAGAGGCTAAGTATACCTTAATTCACGTAGTCGAAACCGTAGGAGCCATGTTCTACGGAAATAAAATCAGTGATCATGAAACTACTATTGATGAAAAGTTATTGCAGGATTACCACAACATGATTCAAGAGAAAGGTTTTGAAGTAGAAACCAAATTAGGCTTTGGAAAACCCGGGAAAATCATCCCGAAAATCATCAACGAAGGCAACTATGATTTGTTAATTATGGGAACCCACGGTCACACCGGATTTAAAGACTTAATTTTTGGTACGACAGTAAATAATGTGCGTCACCGAATTGACATACCGCTTTTCTTGGTGAAATTCTAATGACAACTACAATCGTCTTTGCCACACCCTTTTTTAGATTTTTTGGAGCCGATGAATTTTTGTCCCAAAAAACCAATGGCAATGCCAAGTGCTACGTAAACTAATATTTCCTGAATGTTCATTATTTTAAAACTTGAAACGCAATAAGCGCAGTTATATAAGCAAAACCGCTCATAAATACCAACTGGATCAATGGCCATTTCCAGGAATTGGTTTCTTTTTTTACAATAGCCAAGGTGCTGATGCATTGCATGGCAAAGGCATAAAACAGCAATAAAGATACCCCGGTAGCGAAGTTGAAAACCTTTTTACCATCGGGATATACTTCGGCTTCCATTCGGTTTTTGATGGTGGTTTCCTCGCTGTTGTGGCTTCCGACACTATAAATAGTGGCTAAGGTCCCAACGAAAACTTCACGCGCGGCAAACGAACTTACCACGGCAATCCCAATTTTCCAATCATAACCCAAAGGGCGTATAATTGGTTCTATCGATTTTCCAATGATGCCTATGTAAGAGTGCTCCAGTTTGTAGGAACTGATTTCGTCGGCAATGTAATTGGCATCGGTTTGTTTTTCAATTTTGGCTTTTTCCAGCACTATCGATTCTGCTTTTACAAAATCTTTCTTAGGACCGTGAGAGCCCAAGAACCATAGAATAACAGATAAGGCTAAGATTATTTTCCCGGCACCGAAAACAAATGCCTTTGTTTTTTCAATTACGTTGATGGCTACATTTTTGAACAGCGGCAATTTGTAATTGGGCATTTCTACCACGAAATACGATTTAGTTTTCAGTTTCAGAGATTTGTTTAAAATAAAAGCCGAAAAGATCGCCATTCCGAAACCAAGAAGATATAAAATCATCAGGGTGGCACCTTGTAAACTGAATAATCCCAAAAGTCTTTTTTCGGGAATGATTAAAGCAATGATGATGGCATAAACCGGTAAACGAGCCGAACAGGTAATAAACGGAGTAACCAACATGGTAATCAATCGCTCTTTCCAGTTTTCAATATTTCGGGCACTCATAATGGCCGGGATGGCACAGGCTGTTCCCGAGATAAGAGGCACAACGCTTTTGCCCGAAAGACCGTAGCGACGCATGATTTTGTCCATCAGGAATACTACCCTACTCATGTAACCACTTTCTTCGAGCACCGAAATGAAGAGGAATAAGAAAGCGATTTGCGGAATAAAAATCACGATGCCACCAATACCCGGAATGATTCCTTCGCTTATTAAATTGGTAAATTCACCCGGCGGCAGTTGGTTTTTGGCATAAGCAGCCAAGTCGGCAAATGTTTGGTCAATGAACTCCATAGGAACACTCGACCAATCAAATATAGATTGAAAAATGAGTAATAATATCCCAAAGAAAATAGCATAGCCAAAAATTTTATGAGTCAGGACCTTGTCTAGTTTAGAACGCAAATCAGTGGCATTTGCGGTATCTATTTTTTGTCCTATTTTTAAAGTTTCATTGATGAATTGGTAGCGCTTGATGGTTTCTTTTTGCTGCAGTCGTTTTAAATCGGAATGCGATTTGGTAAACGAACTTCGGATTTCATTTCGATCCAAATTCAAAAAGTTAACATCCTGCGTTATGACCAGCCAAAGTTTGTAAAGCAATTGGTTCGGGAAAGCTTTTCGAAGTTTATCAAAATACTCTACATCAATAACCGAAGCATTCAGGCAAGGTTCTGTAGATAACGATTTGTATTCAACAATCTGCTTTTTTAATTCTTCAATCCCAATTCCTTTTCGGGTACTTACCAAAACGATTTTGGTTTTTAATTGTTCTTCCAGATACGGAATGTCCAATGTAATTCCCTTGGGTTTCATTCGATCAGTCATGTTGATGACTAAAATCGTAGGGATTTCTAAATCTTTGATTTGGGTGAAAAGCAATAAGTTTCGTTTCAGATTTTCAACATCTGTAACTACTACGGCTACATCAGGGTAGAGTTTGTCGTTTTTGTTCAGCAACAACTCGATGACAACATTTTCATCAATCGAACTGGCGTTTAAGCTGTATGTTCCCGGTAAATCAAGAATATTGGCTTTGATATTATTGGGCAGTTTAGAAAAACCCAATTTTTTTTCCACAGTAATTCCGGGATAGTTTCCCACTTGTTGATTCAGACCCGTAAGTTGATTGAATACCGAGGTTTTTCCGGTATTGGGATTTCCGATTAAAGCTACTGTGATGTTTTGAATGCTCATCTTTTGTTATTTCTCATGAATTTCAACCTCAATCTCACGAGCGGTTTCTTTTCGGATAGCCAAATGAGAGCCGTTGTTTACATTCAAATATATGGGATCGCCCAGCGGTGCAATTTGAATAATTTCCAAATCGTTATCGGGCAAACAGCCCATTTCTAGGAGCTTGAGCGGAATTTTATCCAAATCAACATTAAGAATCGTTGCCTTGGCTCCAATGGGTAATAAATCAACAGTGGTTTTCAATGCTTATTTAGATTGAATTAAGATTGCAAAAATAGGCATAAAAAAAGAATATCAACTGATAAATGTCAGTTTAACTAATTTTTATCTTCCTTGCAAAGCAAATCAATGTCGTCTAAGAGTCGTTTGATTTCTTCTTTTTTAGTACCGTCGTAAAATCCGCGAACCCTTTTGTGAGCATCTACCAGTACAAAGTTTTCGGTATGCACCATATCATACAATTCATCGGGTTTGCCCAATTTTACTGCCAAATACGATTTTCGGGCCAGACTGTAAATGTCTTTTTTATCGCCGGTAACCAAGTTCCATTTCGAATCAACCACTCCTTTTTCTAATGCATATTTTTTGAGTACAGGAACGCTGTCAATTTCGGGAGTTACGGTATGCGAAAGCAACATAACTTTTGGGTTGTTTAAAATGGCCTTTTGCACATCAACCATATTAGCGGTCATTTTCGGACAAATGGAACCGCAAGTGGTAAAGAAAAAATCGGCCACGTAAATTTTCCCTTCGTAGTCTTTTTGTGTGATGACTTTCCCGTTTTGATTGATGAATGAGAAATCGCCTATGGTGTGGTATTTTTCAACATACTGCATCGTACTGTCAACCAATTCCGGGTTTACATCCGCCGGATTGTATATTGGCAACACTTTGCCGGGTTTGAGAACATGGTAAAACAAGGAAACGGTAATGACGGAAAAAACCAAAAAAGTTCCAATGAGAATTCGGTATTTCTTTAGGATGGGCAACATGTCTTTTTTTTGCAAAAATACAAAAGCAAGTGCTAGCTTGTAACATTTAAAAGTTAATAAAGACTTATCTTTTCCTGATAAAAAGTTTCTTTTGCTTCAGAATCTATAAATTTACAACCTTAACAAACACAAATCGATTTATGAAAATAAATGCTATTTCAAAAACGTTGTTGGCCGCTCTGGTACTTGCCGGAGTTTCGGAAAGCAACGCACAAAAAAAGACCCCCGGCATCGATACCTCTTTAATGGATAAAACGGTGAGTCCTTCAACTGATTTTTTCAAATTTGTAAACGGAACCTGGTTGAAAAATACCGAAATTCCTGCTGATAAAACCCGTTGGGGAAGTTTTGATGAATTGCGTCAAAACACAGACAAAGACGCTTTGGCTATTTTAAAAGATGCTGCCAAAAATCCAAAATACCTTTCCAATACCGATCAGGGTAAAGCCATCAACATGTACAAATCAGTGATGGATACTGTGGCCAGAAACAAACAGGGGATTACTCCTTTAAAACCGTATTTGGCTAAAATTAATGCAGTGAAAAACATTCAGGATTTGCAAAAACTGATGATGGAGCAGGAAGCTGTAGGAGGCGGAGTAGGTTTCTTTGGTGTTGGAATCGGAGCGGATGAAAAAAACAGTAACCGTAATATAGTAAGCTTAGGACCCGGCCCACTGGGACTTCCTGATAGGGATTACTATGTTTCCGACGACAAAGATTCAAAAGAAAAACGTGAAAAATACGTACTGCATGTAGCCAAAATGCTGCAGTTTTTAGGAGAAAAACCGGAACAAGCCAAGGCAGATGCCGATAGAATTTTGGCGCTTGAAATCCAAATGTCTCAACCCAGATTAGACCGCGTAGAACGAAGAGATGCCCGTAAACAATACAATCCTACAGCAATTGCCGATTTGCAGAAAATGTTGCCGGTGGTGAAATGGGATGATTATATCAAAGGAGTAGGCATTGCCAAATTAGACACCATCATCGTATCGCAACCCCGATACATGGCTGCTTTGCAAACTATTTTTACCGAAAACAAAGTAGAATCGTGGAAAGCTTACATGCGTTGGATGCTGCTCAGAAGTTCGGCAGGACAATTATCAACCGATATTGAAACCGCGAATTGGGAATTTTACGGTAAAACATTAACCGGGGCATTGAAACAAAGACCGCGTCATGAAAAAGCACTTCAGGTAGTTAACGGAACGGTAGGTGAAGCCTTAGGAAAATTGTATGTCGAAAAAATGTTTCCGGCTGAAGCCAAAGAAAAAGCTTCAAAAATGATTCAAAACATCATCAGAGCTTACAAAAAAAGAATCAATAATTTAGCTTGGATGTCTGAGGCAACTAAAACCAAAGCCATCGAAAAGTTGGATAAACTGACCATTAAAATTGGGTATCCTGATAAATGGGAAGATTATTCTGCTTTAACAGTAAAAAGTCCGGAAGAAGGCGGTACTTATTTTGACAACATCAAAAACGTTTCACAATGGAGTTGGAAAAAAGATTTGGCGAAATTGGGCAAACCGGTAGATAAAACCGAATGGGGAATGTCACCGCAAACAGTAAACGCCTACTACAATCCTTCTTACAACGAGATTGTTTTCCCGGCAGCTATTTTACAACCTCCTTTCTATAACTATCAGGCGGATGAAGCGGTGAACTACGGTGGAATCGGAGCAGTTATCGGTCACGAGATTTCTCACGGATTTGACGACGAAGGTTCAAGATACAACGCGGAAGGTAATCTGGTAGATTGGTGGACTGCTGAAGACTTGAAACAATTTACGGCTTTGGGAACTGCTTTGGCCGACCAATATTCGGCTTTGGAACCACTTCCCGGAATTCACGTTGATGGTAAATTTACTTTGGGTGAAAACATCGGTGACTTGGGCGGAATCAATGCTGCTTACGACGGATTACAGTTGTATTTAAAAGAAAACGGAAATCCGGGCTTGATTGACGGCTATACGCCTGAACAGCGTTTGTTTATCTCCTGGGCTACCATCTGGAGAAGCAAAATGCGCGATGAAGCCATCAAAAATCAGGTGAAGACTGACCCACACTCACCGGGAATGTACAGAGCTTATGTGCCTTTGTTAAATTTAGATACGTTCCAAAGAGCCTTTGGTATTAAACCGGGTGATGGTATGTATTTGGCACCGGATAAGCAAGTAAAAATTTGGTAAGAATTTAAACCACAAAAAAACCTCAAGTTATGCTTGAGGTTTTTTTATACTTTTTACTAAAGCAATAATGCTGATAACAGCCCAAGTGCCTTCAAGAACCACGAAGGGCCAAAACGAAATCAGATAAGAAGAAAAACAGGCAATCGCGCCACCGAAAATGTTCAGTACATAAAACAAGTTTCCGTCTTTTTTGATTAACGAAAAAATATTCAGGAAATAGGCAATCAATATTAAGCTGACTCCAATCGTCCCGACAATATCTGTTGTACTCATAAATTAGGTTTTTTAAAGGTGTAATTCAGTTCAGATTCTATGAGGTTCCCCTGAATTATTTTTCCGGCAGAAATCCTATTTTCACTAAACCCGGGCAAAGGTAATCCTAATTCAAGAGCTTTTTGAGTGTAGTAGTATTTTCTTGTCGGATGAAATGGCGCTACAGCATTGAACGTTTGTCCCCAACATTTTTCTTCGATTATGCTTTCAATGATACCGATGCAATCCTCCAGATGGATAAGATTTATGGGGGCTTCAGGATTTTCAATGTTGTCCTGCCCGGACAAAAAATGAACCGGATGACGGTCTTCGCCTATCAAACCACCAAAGCGAACTACTGTGGTTTTAAAGTTAGAATTGCGATGTAAAAGCAACTCCGTTTCCAGTAATTGCCGACCGCTTTCGGTATCGGGTTTGGGTTGGGTTTCTTCGGTAACAATATTGTTGTCGTCCGGATATACGGCGGTTGAACTCACGAAAATCACTTTTTCAACGGAAGATTGCTCGATAAAGGAAGTCAGATTTTCCATTTTTTTTACAAAATTCTCAGCAGCTAATCCCCTCAACTTTGGCGGAATATCAATAATCAGAATTTCGCTTTGGTCGAGTAATGATTGGATAGCACCTTCAATCATGGATTCTTTTACCTCTATTTGAAAAGCCTTGATTCCGGCTGCTTCCAAAACAGGAATTTTTGCTACCGATGTAGTGGATCCTTTTATCGAAAAACCTTTTTTCAGTAATGATTTTGCCAATGGCAATCCCAGCCACCCGCAACCTAAAATGCTGATTTGTTTCATGGTTGTAGTGAGTCAACAGCAATGGTTAAACTGTCTTTGACCGCCTTATTTCTCTTGAAAGCAGGTTTCACCTCCACTGCTTTGGGCGATGGTTTTATTTGTTGCTTGAGAATTACGGCATCGTTCAATACGAAAGGCGTCGGCATCATCCAGTTTTTTCGTTTGGCCAAATTAAACTGTGGATGACTCATCAAATCAAAGGAACTTTCGAGTAATTCCAAATCCAGTTTTTCTTTTGCATTGATTGAAAATTCAATTTCCAGCGGAAGATTGCCTGTTACATAATACGTCAGCAGTTTACCAGTGGTTTTAGAGGCAATGTTGCTGTTAAAGTTGATGGACTGCACCCCGTTTGCTCTGAAATTATGCAACTGAATGCTATTGTTGGAAAAAATATCGTACCGGTTGACATTTCTGTTTGGGGTAATCCTGATTTTGTATAAATGTTGGTTGCCTTTAATGGTATCGCGTAAAAATTCGATGGTGGGTTTGTTGATGTTTTTAACCGGAGCTTCGGCCATGAAGGTGAATTCCGAACCGTATTTACTGTATAATTTATCCGAATTAAGAGTCGTAGCAGGCTTAGGATTTTCGCCTAAAAAACTTTTCGTCCATTCATCTAAATTAGTGTCGTATGTCGCCCAATTGGCTTTGTTTGTATCGGTATTCAAGAGATAAACCAAACTATTGGGTTTGGCTTTTTTATTTGTATAATCGGCAGATTGATGGGCTTTGATGAAAAATCCCAGTGCTACTGCAAAACAAAGTCCGGCCCAAATTCCTTTTTGTGAAAACGAACCGAAAATCGGCAACAATAACGTAAAGGCCAAAACGGTCAGTATGGAACTGCCAAACATAATCTTCAATCCTAACCCAACCGGGAACATGGTGATAAACGGAACAATAATGATTACGGTTGGAACCGCTAAGAAGACATTGAGCAGCCAGCGTGATTTTTGCGTAAGCACAAAAAAACCTAACATTAACGAACTGCTCAGCACCGGTATGATTAAAAATCCGGCTCCCGGCAACTGCAAGGCGATGCCCAGATTGATCAAAATCCAAAGAAATAAAGGGGCAACCAGTTGACTCATTTCAGGATTTCTTTTACTGTCATTTTGATAAAAAAGAAAACAAATCGCTAAGGTCAAACTCACAAACGCATAAATATAATCGTGACCGTTATAGGTAAATCCTTGGAGAATGTCGTTGTATTGCGGATTAAAATGCAACAGCAACTTCCAACCCACATAAGTCACCAAACCGGCGGTTGCCATTGCTCCGAAAAGCGGAATAAATCCTTTGATAATTTCATCTACCCGCATCGTTCTTTTGCCTAAACCGATGAAAATAAACAACGCAAACAAAATGAAAGCAATGACCAGCATCGGTAAAATCCAGGCAAACGGATACGTCACAAATCCAAACGGAACGTTGAAATAAACCTGATCTTCGGTTGAATTTAAGTCGGTGAGATCGGCGTTTGAAAAATACTGCAACAGCGGAAACAGGTAGCTTCCTTGGTGCGCGAGCGTATTTCGATCTAAATTCTCGTAATTGTCCTGTTGGGTATGGTAATTAAAATGACTGTCGATGAAAGCAAAATTAAACCCCTGTATTTTTCCCGATTCTTTGAAGACGGTCAGATCGGTATCATTCGGCAACATTTTATAAATGCTGTACATCAGTGAATTTGAAACAGGATATGTTGCTTTTCCGGCTTTGAAAGCCTCTACCATTTTGGCGTTGCCTTGGTTGGTTTCCATCAACATATAACTCGGACCCGAAGAACCGCGCGCTTCAAAATTGAGTGCCAATCCCACTTCTTTGGCCCATTGGTGTTGTGTTACAAATAGTGCAGCACCATTTAAACCCAGTTCTTCCGCATCTGTAAACAGTATGATGACATCATTCTTATGTGCTGTTTTGTTGTGCAAGAAAGCCCGTATGCTTTCCAGTATCGTAGCCACACCACTGGCGTCATCGCTGGCGCCTTTTGAGAATGAATGCGGGGCACTGTCGTAATGTGATAAGAGCAGTAAAGCTTTGCCATTAGTAGACCCTTTGATGCGGGCCAAAATATTTTTCGATTTGACCAAAGTTCCCTTTTCGGTCATGGTAAAACCCTCCTGAACAGATGGCTCCAGTCCCAAATTTCGCAAAGCCATTTGCAGATAATTGGCTACTACTTCATGGTTTTCCGAACCTACAAAATGGGGTTTAGCCGACATTTTTTTGACAGTTTCCAACGCACGCTGAGTGGAAAATTCCGAAAGCGGTGCTTCGGTTTTATCATAGCACTGCGGCATCATGAAGTAATACACCCCAAAAATAAGTGCCGCAAGCACCAAAAGCGAATAAACAGAAGCGTAGTTTTTTCTCATCAGGATAAAATTAGTGTTCTTTTTTGACCAACATAAAGAAGTCGTTTTCCAGCAAACGATACCCCTGGTCGTACACAAAATAATAAGTGTTGCCGTTTGCGGTGTTCAGAATATTAGTAAAGAAATCAAAATCAAAACCTTTACTCAGCAATCTTGATTTGGTGGTTTTCGATTTTCCTTCCACGTTCAACTCCATTAAAATGCGGTAATTTTTGCGCAACTTGTTGTTGATGTTCCGCATGTAATTGGTGCTGTCCTTATTGATTTTGTTATTATAGGCATTCCGACAACCGTCGCTGCAGAACTTTTTGTCCTCGCGACCCACAATTTTTTCGCCACATTCTAAACAAGTTTTTTGCATGTTTTTTTAATTACTGTTGCAAGTTAGGAGCGAATGGCTTGGGCTTTATCTGTTAGCTGTTTTCCTGCTGTCCGCTCTACTTCGGTGCCGCTCCCATCAGGGCTAATAGAGAATTGTCTTTTGTGTTTGTTGTCTTTTTCTCAACCAAATATAAGAAAATATTTCCGTTTACAAACGGTTACAAATAGTTACAACCGAAAGTAAATGAATAACAACCGAATAATTTTCGTCAACCACTGCAACTTTGCCTCGTCGGAAATGAGAAACCGACAACGTAACATAACAATAACATTTAAATTGAAACGCCATGAATGCCATGAGAAACAAAGTACAGTTAATCGGTCACGTAGGACAAGAACCGGAAGTAAAAACCTTCGAAGGAGGCAAAAAAGTAGCCAATATTACTATCGCTACAAACGATTATTACACCAATGACAAAGGAGAAAAAGTAGAACAAACCGAATGGCACCGTGTAAGTGCTTGGGGAAAAGTAGCTGACATCATCGAAAAGTATGTCACCAAAGGCAAAGAAATTTGCATAGAAGGCAAGCTAACCCACCGCAGTTATGAAGATAAAGACGGTGCCAAACGCTACATTACCGAGGTTGTGGCCAATGACATCCTGTTGTTGGGAAAATAAACGCCAACCGGAAATCATGAACATTAAAGTCTTCAACATTCGGCTCAACAAAGAATTTTGTCAGGCCGATCAAGACCGAATGAATGAATTCCTGGATCGTGTTGAGGTCAAATTAACTTCGACCAATTTTGTCACAACAGGAACTACAGATTTTTGGTCGGCCACGGTTTTTTATGTGCCCAAATCAGCTCAGGAAGCTGACGGGAAAAAGTTTACAGAAGCAGATTTGTCGCAACAAGAACTCAAAATTTTCACCGCTTTACGCCAATGGAGGAATGATTTAGCTCAAAAACTGGATTGGACTGCTTTCAGAATTTGTCATAATTCGCATTTAATCGCGGTTGCTAAAAGGAATCCCCAAACGATGCATGAGTTGGAAAGGGTGCCGGGATTCGGAAAAGCAAGAACCGAGAAATACGGTGATGATATACTAGCCGTATTAAATGCGCTTTAAAACCGGAAGCAATAAAGGCGGAGAAATAGCATTTCTCCGCCTTTTCTATTTTTGAACATTTTGTATCAAAATCCGAAAGTCATGAACGATTCATCTCTTCCTGAAAGTGATGAATGAGTTCTCCCACGTGATAGCCGTCAATTAAACCGTGGTGCACATGAACGGCCATTGTCATGGTCTTTATACCGTTCTCTTCGGTCATTTTTCCAAAAGAAATTTTAGGACAACTGTCGGGAAATGTAAAACTACGGGCATGGGAATAAGCACTGAAGTTGATCCAGGGCAAAGCCGAAAAGTGAATCAAATTAATTTCGAAATCACGGGTTATCAAACCCGGTGTTGCCTTTACTCTTTCAATTTCTTTTCGCGTAATTTCTGCAAATTCAAATAAGTCTTCCGCGAATGTCATCAACGAAAACCCAAATGTTTTATCGTCCCTCAAAATAGTCGCCGAAACGTCTATAGTGTCGTACAGGTACACTTCATCTTCAATTATTCGGTAACGGAAATTTTCTACAGCGTTGACGGCAAGCAAAGTTTTATGTAAATAATAGGTAAAAAAGGAAATGCCCAGTTCTTTTGCTTTTGCATAGGCTTTGGTGCAGTCTATAGTAGTGGTAATGCCAAAAAACGGCTCTTCCATTTGTTTAAAAAACAGGAAATGCTCTTTTCGGTTCCAAGTATCGAGGTTGAGTTTCTGTCTCACTTTTATGGTAATAATATGGGCAGTACTTCAGTTATTTTTTCTAAAGCCCTAAAATTAGGATGTTCTACTTTGTGACTGATTTTTTCGTGTTCCCAAGTCGTGTGAAACGGAATGTGAACGGCGGATCCTCCAATGTTCAGCACCGGCAAAACATCAGATTTCAGCGAATTGCCAATCATGAAGAACTCTTCGGCTTTGATTTCCAAACGCTTTAACAAATCTTCGTAGTCTTTCTCTTTTTTGTCTGACATCACCTCGATGTGGTGAAAATAATGGCCCAACCCGGAGTTGTGCAATTTTCTTCTTTGGTCCAACAAATCGCCTTTGGTGGCCACAACCAGTTTGTATTTGCCTTTTAAGGCTTCCAACGTTTCTTCCACGCCCTCGAGCAATTCGATAGGCTTCTGTAACAGTTCTTTTCCGTATTCCGTAATTTTTTCAATGACCTCGACCGAAATGGTGTTGTTTGAAATTTTCATTGCGGCTTCAATCATCGAAAGGATATACCCCTTGATGCCATATCCATACAATTCCAAGTTGCCGATTTCGGTTTTGAACAACTCCTGTGACAAGCCCTGATGAGATAAATAATCGCTCATCAAAGCGCAGAATTTCTCTTCCGTTTCCTGAAAATACGGTTCGTTGACGAACAAAGTGTCGTCGGCATCGAAAGCAATTACTTTTAAGTTCATAGCTGGTGTTTTTTAACTAATCAAAGCGCCATTTTTTACGCCCTCACCCTCGGGGTTGACAAAAACCAACTTGCCTTCGGCATCGTTGGTCATCAGGATCATTCCCTGACTTTCCACACCACGTAAGGCTCTCGGGGCTAAATTCACCAAAACCGTTACGCGTTTGCCAATTACTTCTTCCGGAGAAAAATGTTCGGCTATACCCGACACGATGGTGCGAACGTCAATGCCGGTATCTACTTTTAACACCAAAAGTTTGTTGGCTTTCGGCATTTTTTCAGCTTCCAGTATGGTGCCGACACGCAAGTCTAATTGGGCAAAATCTTCAAAAGTTGCCGTGGCTTTTTGGGGTTCAACAACTTGGTTTTCCATTACATTGGCTTTTTTAGTGGCTTCGAGTTTGTCTATTTGTTTCTGAATTTCGGCATCTTCAATTTGGGCAAATAAAATTTCAGCTTCGCCAATTTGGTGACCGGCCGGTAACAAGTCTGAGGTTTCCGAAACGGAACTCCACGGGATATTGGTTTTTAAAATAGAGCTGAGTTTTTTCGCTGTAAACGGCAAAAAGGGTTCGGCCAAAACACTCAGTGCTGTGGCTATCTGCAGCGCGACATACATTTGTGTCTGTACACGTGCCGGGTCGGTTTTTACCATTTTCCACGGTTCTTCGTCGGCTAAATATTTGTTTCCTAAACGCGCTACATTCATCAATTCGCCTTGCGCCTCGCGGAAACGGTAGCGTTCTATCGAAGAAGCAATTACCGCCGGATAGGCTTTTAATTCGGCCAACGTTTGTTCGTCAACTTCGGTCAATTCATTCGGTGTAGGGACAATACCATCGTAATATTTGTTGGTCAGCACCACCACGCGGTTGATGAAATTGCCAAAAACGGCCGCTAATTCGTTGTTGTTTCTCGCCTGAAAATCTTTCCAGGTAAAATCGTTGTCTTTGGTTTCGGGTGCGTTGGCTGTCAGGGCGTAGCGCAATACATCCTGTTTGCCTGGGAAGTCTATTAAATACTCGTGCAACCAAACCGCCCAGTTTTTTGAAGTGGAGAGTTTGTTCCCTTCCAGATTCAAAAATTCGTTGGCCGGAACGTTATCCGGTAAGATGAAGCTGCCTTCCGCTTTGAGCATGGCCGGGAAAATGATGCAATGGAATACGATGTTGTCTTTTCCGATGAAATGCACCAGTTTGGTGTCGGCATCTTTCCAGTACGGTTCCCAGTTTTTACCTTCGCGAGCCGCCCATTCTTTGGTAGAAGAAATGTAGCCGATGGGCGCATCAAACCAAACGTATAACTTTTTGCCTTGAGCTCCTTCTACCGGAACGTCGATGCCCCAGTCTAAATCACGGGTTACGGCGCGGGGTTTTAAGCCATCGTCTAACCATGATTTTACTTGTCCCAATACGTTCACTTTCCAGTCTTTAGCATGGTCTACCAAAATCCATTTTTGCAGGAAATCCTGGTAGCGGTCCAACGGCAAAAACCAGTGTTTGGTTGATTTTAATATAGGCGTTTCTCCGGTAATGGTTGATTTCGGATTGATCAAATCCGTGGCGTTTAGCGTAGAGCCACAGCGTTCGCATTGGTCGCCATAGGCTTCCGGGTTTTCGCATTTCGGACAGGTTCCGGTTACGAAGCGGTCGGCCAAAAACTGGTCGGCTTTGGCATCGTATAATTGTTCGGTCACTTCTTCGATGAAGTCGCCGTTATCGTATAATTTTTTAAAAAACGCCGAAGCGGTTTCGTGGTGAATTTTGGAGGAAGTTCGCGAATAATTGTCGAATGAAATACCAAAATCGGAGAAAGACTGCCGAATGATGCCGTCGTATTTGTCAATTACCTGTTGTGGTGTGATGCCTTCTTTTTTGGCTTTCATGGAGATGGCTACCCCGTGTTCGTCGCTTCCGCAAATGAAGGCCACATCTTTTCCCTGCAGGCGCAGATAGCGGGCATAAATATCGGATGGCACGTAAACTCCGGCCAAGTGACCGATATGGATTGGGCCATTCGTATACGGCAATGCCGCGGTAACGGTATATCGTTTAGCTTCGCTCAGATTGGCAAAGCCTCGGGTTTGATTTTCTAACATAATCGATAAGAATAGAGTGCAAAAATAAGTCTTTTACACCGAAATCATAACTTTTGCAGTCATTATAGTTTGGAAAAAGATTGTGATTTCTGATTAGAAACGGCAAGTCTGTTTTTTATTTTACATAATGGTTTTCATACACTCCTCATACATTATCTATGCCTTTGGTATGCTTTATCCATACCCCAACCATGCGTAATACGACAAAGTGACCCGTCCTAAAATAACTATACAGGTTATTAAATAAATCCTATTATAGCTATACAAATATACTTTTTAATCCTAAAGTTGCTATACAATTGCTTTTTCATGATTAAAACTTCTATTATAGTTTTTCCATCTCTTGTTTAATATTTCTGATTGTAAATGTGCTTGGTTAGGGGTTAAATAATCACAACTGGCATGTGGCCTTAGTTCATTATAAGACTTAATGCTTTTACTTATTCTATGTTTTGTTTGATCAAAGCCTAATGAGCTACTGTAAAGGTTGAACTCTGTTTTAATGATG
>NZ_SJPE01000010.1 GCF_004329815.1 Flavobacterium silvisoli
CCGTAGCATTCGGTGTTCCGGTGAAAGTCAGAGTCGAACTGCTATTGGCACAAATAGTTGTTGGCGAAAAACTTGCCGAAGCAGTCGGGTCAATTACCGTTAAAGTTATCGTTTGGCTGAGTGGTTTGGCACAGCTTGGTGAACCCGAGGTGGTCACACTCACCAATACTACTGTTGTGTTGACCGTGTAAGTTCCCGATAAAGTGGCGGTTCCAGAAGCATCTAAAACGATGGTTTGGTTGGCTCCTCCGTTGATGGTATAGGTTACCGTAGCATTCGGTGTTCCGGTGAAAGTCAGAGTCGAACTGGTATTGGCACAAATAGTTGTTGGTGCAAAACTTGCCGAGGCAGTCGGGTCAATTACCGTTAAAGTTACCGTTTGGCTGAGTGGTTTGGTACAGCTTGGTGAACCCGAGGTGGTCACACTCACCAATACTACTGTTGTGTTGACCGTGTAAGTTCCCGATAAAGTGGCGGTTCCAGAAGTATCTAAAACAATGGTTTGGTTGGCTCCTCCGTTGATGGTATATGTTACCGTAGCATTCGGTGTTCCGGTGAAAGTCAGAGTCGAACTGGTATTGGCACAAATAGTTGTTGGTGCAAAACTTGCCGAGGCAGTCGGGTCAATTACCGTTAAAGTTACCGTTTGGCTGAGTGGTTTGGTACAGCTTGGTGAACCCGAGGTGGTCACACTCACCAATACTACTGTTGTGTTGACCGTGTAAGTCCCCGATAAAGTGGCGGTTCCAGAAGCATCTAAAACGATGGTTTGGTTGGCTCCTCCGTTGATGGTATATGTTACCGTAGCATTCGGTGTTCCGGTGAAAGTCAGGGTCGAACTGCTATTGGCACAAATAGTTGTTGGCGCAAAACTTGCCGAAGCAGTCGGGTCAATTACCGTTAAAGTTACCGTTTGGCTGAGTGGTTTGGTACAGCTTGGTGAACCCGAGGTGGTCACACTCACCAATACTACTGTTGTGTTGGTTGTGTAAATATTGGTTAAAGTAGCGGTTCCAGAAGCATCTAAAACAGTGGTTTGGTTGGTTCCTCCATTGATGGTATACGTTACCGTGGCATTCGGTGTTCCCGTGAAAGTAAGAGTCGAACTGGTATTGGCACAAATAGTTGTTGGCGAAAAACTTGCCGAAGCAGTCGGGTCAATTACCGTTAAGGTTATAGTTTGATTCAATGGTTTGGTACAGCTTGGTGAACCCGAGGTGGTCACACTTACCAATACTACGGTCGTATTAGCTGCATAAGTCCCCGATAAAGTAGCGGTTCCAGAAGCATCTAAAACGATGGTTTGGTTGGCTCCTCCGTTGATGGTATAGGTTACCGTAGCATTCGGTGTTCCGGTGAAAGTCAGATTCGAACTGCTATTGGCACAAATAGTTGTTGGCGCAAAACTTGCCGAGGCAGTCGGGTCAATTACCGTTAAGGTTATCGTTTGGCTGAGTGGTTTTACACAACCCGGCAAGGTAGCCGTTTTGGCACTTATCAATGTCACTGTCGTGTCAGAAGCGTATGTACCTGACAAAGCAGCACTTCCTGAACTATTCAAAACAATGATTTGATTGCCTCCTCCATTTATGGTATACGTTACCGTTGCATTGGGCGTACCGGTAAAAATCAGAGTCGAAGTTGTGTTGGCACAAATCACAGGCGGATTAAAACTAACTGAAACTGAAGGACTTTGTATGATTGTTATGGTAACCGTTTGAGGATTTACAGGACAAGAAGTTGAAGTATTAACGGTATAAGTGAACACATAAGGACTTCCCGATGGTGTCATAGTACTGACATCCACTGTTCCTTGGTAGCCATTAGTAGTAGCAATAGGCCCTGTCCATGTGCCGGTGTTATCAGGCTCATCACCAAGAAAGTCGAATAAATCAAATGGGTCAGTACTTGGAACTACATCTTCACAAATTGAAAATTGTCCGGAAGAACCGGCATTATTCGGCGCTTCTATAGTTACAGTTACTGCCAAACGAGTGGCACTTGGACAGTTACCAACATTTGACTCGGCATAATAGGTTTGTCCGTTTACCAAAGGAGTTAAACTATCCAACTCTATCCCCGAAGTTGCCGTGAGATACCACAAAAGATTAGTTCCGTTGGCAACTAAATCAGCAACCAAAGGATTGGATTCGGAGCAAAACTTCGGATTCATATCACCGGTGGGTGTCGGAACTATAGTTATCGTTACCGAGAAACCTTTTCTTGAAGTCTCACATCCGGTGTCGGGATTGGTTTGACTGGCATAATATGTTGAACCACTTACCAGAGGTGTAGACGATGCAAGAACGGTTCCTCCTGTCGGGGTTGCATACCATTTGATTTGGTTCCCTATCACATACGGAGCTAAATCTGCAATTGTTGAAGCCTGACAAAATTGAATAGAACCTAAAACAGCTGTCGGTTTTGAATATACAGTCACAGTTACTGAAGGTCTAACCGCACAACTCCCGGTTATATCATCTGCATAATAAACCCCATCATTTAATGCAAAGGAGTTAGACAAAGGAGTTCCTCCAGTAGAAGTTGTATACCATCTGATACCACCTCCATTATCAGTAGCCACTAAACTACCTACAGTTGGCGTTTGAGTATCACAAAATGACTGATGAGTATTGGCAATTGTAGGACACTGAGCAAGTACCGTGTTATTTATTCCAAACAAAAACAGTAGTAAGACAGCGTTATAAAAATGTTTTTTAACAAGAGTAGTTATTCTCATAAGCAATTCAGTTTAAACATTTTCAGAAATATTCGAATTCTCAACCGCTAAAACATCCTAAAACCCTCTGTAAAACAGAGAATAAAAATGCTGTTTTTATAGTTTTATCCAAAATAAAAATGCTTCTACTATATTACTCATAAAAACAATCTCCCTCTTTGAGCTGTTAAAATGTTATAAACAAAATAATCAACATTATTAACATTTAATAAACAATGCCCATCAATTATATTTTATTGAAATATTGAAAGTTACATTAATTAAATAAATTTAAAAGAAGTTATCAATACTCAATAAAAGTCTCAAAAAAAAGAAAATTGTTAATAAGTTTACCCAACACTAGGAACCTATTAACAATTATATTGCTAGTTCAAAAACGTTTAAAACAAAACCTGCTGCATCTCACGGGAAGCAACATTGAACTCAGCTATTGTATCTTCAATTATAACACTTACCGGTTTAATTTCATGTATTAATCCGGCTATTTGACCTATTTCCAATTCGCCCTCTGTTAAATCGCCTTCAAACATTCCTCTTTTTGCTCTGGCTCTTCCCAACAGCGTTTTTAAATCTTCAGGAGTAGGACATTTTGCATATAATTGCTCAAGATCGTGATAAAATTTATTTTTAATCAAACGAACCGGAGCCAACTCTTTTAATGTCAACTGAGTATCTCCTTCCTTAACCGTAATGATTGTTTTTTTGAAATCGTCATGTGCTGAACTCTCCACTGAAGCCGCAAAACGAGATCCCATTTGAACTCCGTCAGCTCCCAGAATCATTGCCGCCAACATACCACGCCCGGTAGCTATTCCGCCTGCCGCTATTAATGGAATCGAAATGTTTTCTCTGACCATCGGAATTAAGGTAAGAGTCGTCGTTTCTTCTCTTCCGTTATGCCCCCCAGCTTCAAACCCTTCTGCAACCACCGCATCAACACCAGCCTCTTGTGCCTTTAATGCGAATTTAGAACTGCTCACAACATGAACCACTGTAATGCCATGTTGCTTTAAATGAGAAGTCCATGTTTTAGGATTTCCAGCCGAAGTAAATACAATCTTAACCCCTTCTTCGATTATGATTTGAATAATTTCTTCGATATTAGGATACAGCATCGGGACGTTTACTCCAAAAGGCTTATCGGTAGCTTTTTTACATTTCTGAATGTGTTCCCTCAAAACATCGGGATACATAGAACCTGCCCCTATTAATCCTAAACCGCCAGCATTACTGACTGCACTGGCCAATTTATAACCGCTGTTCCAAATCATGCCGCCTTGGATGATTGGATATTTTATATTGAAAAGTTGGGTAATTTTATTCATTTATATCGAATTACTATCCGTATTAATTTTTTAGTATTTTGCCTGATTGCGAAAATGAATTGCTTTGTATTTTATAAAAATAAATTCCGGGATTTAATTTTTTTAATGAAATCGATGAAGTCGCTTCCTCTACCTGCGTTTGAAAAACCAACTGTCCCAAAGTGTTGTAAAAATCAATAGTAGCCTGATTCAGATGATTTGGAAAAGAAACAAACAGAACATCATTCGCCGGATTAGGATACACTAAAAATTGAGGTTTAGAATTGTTGCTTACCGAAAGGGCTGTATCTAAAGCCAACTGAAAATCCGGAATTCCATAACCGTAATTGTATGTAGGATTTGAAAAAGCATCTGCAGATTGCTTCACAAAATCAATAATTTGGACATTAGTTGCCCAAGGAACAGCTTGCCAAAAACTGGCTATGGCACCGGCTAAAATAGGGCAAGAAAAAGAAGTCCCATTAGCCGTTATTATTGACCCTGATAAATTTGACACCACTGCACTTTCCCCCTGAGCCATCACATCGGGTTTAATTCTTCCGTCAAACGAAGGACCAATAGAGCTGAAAGATGCATACGTTCGGTTTGGTTTTACGGCTCCCACAGTCAACACATTCTGAGCATCAGCCGGAACACCGATATACGGATTGGGTCCGGCTCCCGAATTTCCGGCACTGGCCACACACACCATACCTTTGCTGAAAGCAACCTCGGCCCCTTTTGAAACGAATGAAGTCGTGCCATTCATATCTTCATAAGTATAACTGTAACTTGGATCATCATATTGAAAATACCCCAGAGAAGTTGTAATAACATCCACTCCCAGACTATCTGCAAGTTCAGCCGCTTCAACCCAGTAACTTTCTTCTACCGGATTTTCGGAAGCAATATCTTCCGTTATGAACAAATAGTATTGTGCATCGGGAGCTGTACCCACCAATTGATTGGGCACATATCCACCCATGGCTGAAAGCACCATAGTCCCGTGTGAACCTCTGCTGTAAAAATTAGTATTGTCATCAACAAAATTATATCCTCCCAAAATCAAATTATTCGATTGCAGGCGTTGAAACGGAACCGCTGTATTGACATTTGGGAAGCCGGCATCTAAAACAGCAATTATCTTTCCGGCACCGGTAAAATTATTTTGGTGCAACAGATGGGCATTGAGCATTTGGATTTGATTCCCCGAATTACCATAGGCATATGAGGTAGTCACCTCCAGATTTTTATTGACTTTCTGCAATACTTTTTTCTTTGCTGCAGCTGACTTATTGGTATTATTCAAACTTCTGTCAGCAAATTGAATATGATCAACAAATGGCAGATTTGACAAACTTTGAATATCCGCTATGCTGCCTCTGACATGCAGCGCGTTAAACCATTTCGACTTGGCTTTAACCACAATTCCGTTGGCGGATGCAACCGTATCAATGTATGGTTGATGCAAAGGCACATCTTTACTATCTACTGCTATATTTTGATTGGCTCTTCTGTCTAAAGCTCTTTGAGAAAGCATTTCCAGCGGATTATCGAAATAAAACTGAGTTTCCGGTTTATCGGTAAAATAAACCCAAGCATCTTCCTGCGAAAATCCTAATGAACTAACCAGTAAAAATGCAATAAAGAATAATTTTTTCATAGCCTTAACCTTTTGGAAAATGCTAATTTATGAAATTACTCCTGAACCCACTAATTCATCATCTATATTCCAAGCCACAAATTGCCCTTCAGTAATGGCTGATTGAGGTTCATCAAAAGTAACATACAAACCACTTTCGAATTGATATAAAGTAGCTTTTTGCAAAGCCTGACGGTAACGAATTCGGGCCATAACCCGCATCGACTCACCATTATTCAAGGCCAAATCTTCCCGAATCCAGTGAATTTCTGACGGTTGAACTCTGAGTGTTTTTTTAAATAAACCCGGATGATTGGCTCCTTGCCCGGTATAAATAGCATTTGTTTTTACATCAGTAGCAATGATAAAAAGAGCCTCTTTGGTCCCCCCTACATTTAACCCTTTGCGCTGACCAATGGTAAAATAATGCGCCCCTTGATGCTTGCCTACAACCTTGCCGTTTTCGGGTGTATAGGAAATCCCTTTAGACTCGAAAGCCAATTGTTCCTCCAGAGAACTAAATATTGGTATTGACTGATGATAAACAGAACTGTTGGCATCTATCTCATAAATCAAACCTTCTTTGGGTTGCAATTGTTGTTGCAAAAATTCAGGCAAACGTACTTTTCCGATGAAACACAACCCTTGGGAATCTTTTTTTTCAGCCGTAACTAAGTCTAGCTGCATGGCAATTTCGCGAACTTCCGGCTTGGTTAATTCCCCTATCGGAAATAAGGATTTGGCCAATTGTTCCTGCGATAGTTGACAGAGAAAATAGGATTGGTCTTTGTTGTCATCTTTGCCGGCCAAAAGCTGGTAAACCGGTTTACCGTTTACTTGTATTTCGCCTTTTCGGCAATAGTGCCCAGTAGCTACGTAATCGGCACCGAGACTTAAAGCAATTTTCATAAAAACGTCAAACTTGATTTCGCGGTTACACAACACATCAGGATTTGGAGTTCTTCCTTGTTCGTACTCGTTGAACATATAGTCCACGATTTTTTCTTTGTATTGCTCGCTTAAATCAACCGTTTGGAAAGGTATACCCAATTTTTCAGCTACCAAAAGAGCATCATTACTATCCTCCAGCCAAGGACATTCGTTGGAAATGGTGACCGAATCGTCGTGCCAATTCTTCATAAAAAGACCAATGACTTCATATCCTTGTTCTTTTAACAAATAAGCGGCCACGCTTGAATCAACTCCACCGGAAAGTCCGACAACTACTCTTTTCATTAGTACAGCAAAAAATTTGCCGCAAAATTACTCGTTTATTTATTATTGTTCTAGCGGTTTAACTCTTTTTTCGAATTTCTTCCCCTGTTTGTTCATGTTGACTTCCTTTAGTTTGTCTTTTTCGAGAACTTGCCACATACCAACCTTTTTCCCGTTTTTAAAAAAACCTTTCCCTGCAATTTTATTAAGCGGCGTTCTGAAAATAGCTAAGCCATCATACTGTCCGTTTTTATAGGTGGTTTCTTCAAGCACGACGCCATTCTCGGTGTAGCTTTTATACGGCCCATCTTTGATTCCGTTTTTATAACTGGTTTCCTCTGCAATGTTTCCGTTTTTGTAAAACACTTTTCTAACTCCGTCTAACTTTCCGCTTGTGTATTTTTCCAATGTCATGATTTGCGGAGAATCTTCGTGGTAATACTTCCATTCGCCCTCAAATTGTTTATTAACCACTTTACCCTCGCTTACTTTGTTATTTTTTTGATTGTAAAAAATAGTGTAGCACGAATTGTCTTTGGGATTGAACTCACGAGTTGCAATCACTGTTCCGGCTTTGGTATCATCAAAAAACTTGAAAAGACCCGTTTCTTTTCCATGAACAAATGTACCTTCGTATCTAGGCCTTTTTGATTCTTCGTAAACACCTTTCCACAAACCGTGTTTGTTACCATTTTCATCTAATTTATTAAAATCCTGAGCAAAGCATACTGAATGGATAAAGAAGAAAACTAATATGTATTTCATTTCGAATTGTTTTATGTATAACGACAAAATATCTTGTTTAGTATAAAAAAAAATAAATTCAAAAGTAAAAAAACATTCATCCCATTCTAATGTTAAAAACAATTTTGACTTTCTTTTAACAAGTAAGTTTTATATCTCAAACAAATACTTTTGCGTGTTTTATGATTTAGTTGTTGATTTAAATGATTATTTTTTATATTTGAAAAAAATTAAACCTTACTATAGATGAAAAATTTTATGAAAAAAATCAGCCTGATAGCCGTAGCTTTTTTGGCATTTTCCTGCTCAAAAGCTGAAAGCGAAAAATCATTAAAAACAATGTCAATTGCGGAGATTGCAACCGTAACACCCGAACTAAGTAGTTTTGTGGATGCCCTTGATGTTGCAGGATTGACTGATACCTTTAAAAATGAAGGAAACTATACTGTTTTTGTACCTAACAATGATGCTTTTGCTAATATGTTGATAAGCTTGGGATATGCTTCGCTTGAAGATTTGGAAGCCGCTAAACCAGGATTATTGGCTTCAGTATTGAAATATCACGTATTAACTTCAAGAGTACTCTCTACAAATTTAACCAACGAAGCAACTGTTACTACTTTGAATGGTCAAAATATCACCGCAAGTGTTGTAGTTCCGGATCCAATTAATTATCCAAACGACAATGTTATCTCTCTTGTATATCCTGATCCATTTGACACTGCCACTCCTCCAGCTAATCTTTCTTCAACAATTACTGCCAGAGACATTAGATGTTCTAATGGAATCATTCACACTGTAGATACTGTTTTACTTCCTTTATCAGTTAACGCTGACTAGTAAACCAAGTTAATAAATTTTAAAAAAGGCTGTCTTTTATAGACAGCCTTTTTTTTATAATTCATTCAACAAAAATATCTAATTCACAGAACATAAATTTATCACAAGTGTATTCAATGGCTGCTAAATTTCAATACGAATCAAAATTACATTGAGGCATTAACAGATAACAATCATTGTGAAATCATTTTGTTTATTTTTTTTCACTTCACGAAATAACCACCAATACAAATCAAACCAATATATATCGTAAAGCACTGGTTTTTAACATCTGAAACAACATCAAACAAAAGCGTTAATTTTTTCATAAATATTAATTTGTTTAATTTTTTATATTTTTTGTTAAACAAAAATAATTTAGATTTGTGTAAACTTAAACAATAATAACTATGAAAAAACTATTCAAAACATTCGCAATTGTAGCTTTTAGCGCTTCAATTATTTCCTGCAGTAGCGATAGCAGTAGTACTCCCGAAACCATCGCACAGATCGCATCTAAGAATGAAAACTTAAGTACTTTGGTAAGTGCTCTAAACAAAACCGGATTAACGTCAACATTCAACAGCGCGGGTGATTACACCGTGTTTGCTCCAACAAATGACAAATTTCAGGCATTTTTAACGGCCAACGGATATGCAAATTTAGACGCTGTACCGGTTAATGTATTAACAGAGATTTTAAAAAACCACGTACTCTCCGGTTCTTTAAACAGCAGTGAACTGACAACCGGTTACGTAAAAACATTAGCCAAAGGTTCAGCTTCTTCTACAAATACCTTGAGCATGTTTGTAGAAGTGGGTTCAACTGTAAAATTAAATGGAGGTGCAACCAATGGGGGTGCAACTGTAGTAACAGCAAATATTGAAGCTTCAAACGGAGTGATTCATATTGTTGACAATGTCATAGGATTACCAACCGTAGTAAATCATGCAATTGCTAACCCTAATTTCTCTTCTTTGGTTGGCGCATTAACCAGTGCCGGACAACCTGACTTTATAGGGATTCTTTCAGGAACCGGACCCTTTACTGTATTTGCACCCAACAATGCTGCTTTCACATCATTAGATGCGGAATTAGCACCAAGCGGAATTGCCGGTGTATCAGCAGCTAATTTGACTAAAGTATTACAGTACCATGTCGTGAGTCCGGCCAATGTGTTATCCAGTACTCTTACCGAAGGACAAGTTATAACTCCTATTCTAAGCCCGGCACAAACGTTTAAAGTATTACTAAATGGCAGCGCAAGACTAAAAGATGCCAACAACCGTGAATGTCCAATAATAGCTACCGATGTACAAGCATCAAATGGTGTAATTCACGTTTTGAGTAAAGTACTGTTGCCAACCTTGTAACAAATATTAATTGCTATGAAAAAAAAAGCGCGGTTAATAACCGCGCTTTTTTTATAACATGAAAATATTTATTTTTTCTTGTTTTGCAGCTGTTTCTGAGCTTCGGCCTGCTCCATCATCTCTCTCATTTTTCGCTGAAACTTTCCTTCTGCTTTGGGTTTGGTTTTATTTTCCTGAATTTGTGCATGAATTTTATCACTGTCAATGAAATACTTTTTGATGACAATCATAATACCAATGGTAATTAAGTTGGAAATGAAGTTATACAAACTCAATCCGGAACCGTAACTGTTGAAGAAAATCAACATCATCACCGGTGAAACATAAATCATAATCTTCATGATTTTACCCATATCCGGCATTCCGTCTTGAGGTGGTTGTGCCATAGCTTGGTCACCCGAAGTCATTTTCATGTAAAAGAAAATTGCTATTGCAGCCAATATCGGGAATAAACTGATATGGTCTCCGTATAGCGGAATGTGGAAAGGCAATTTGGCAATTTGGTCAAAAGACGATAAATCATTCGCCCAAAGGAAGCTTTTTTGTCTCAATTCAAATGCTGATGGAAAAAACTGGAATGAAGCATACATGAACGGAATCTGAATCAATGCCGGGATACAACCTGCCATAGGATTTACCCCTGCTTTGTTGTACAGTTTCATCGTTTCCTGTTGTTTTTTCATCGGATCTTTTTTGAACTTTTCTCCGATTTCCATAATCTCCGGTCGCAATACTTTCATTTTAGCCTGTGACAAAAACGACTTAAAGGTAATTGGCGACATGGCCACTTTAATCAGGATGGTGAAAATGATAATGGCAATACCAAGAGCCATGTATGAACTCAAAAATCCGAATAACGGAATAAAAATAAACTTATTAATCCAGCCGAAAATCCCCCAACCCAACGGTATGATTTTATCAAAACCTTTGTCACAGTCTTTTAGCGTTTTGTAATCTGTTGGCCCGAAATACCAGTTCATCTTATAATCCAACTCACCATTTGTAGCTACTAATGGCAAATTAGCTTTGAATTGTTTGGTGTAAATAGTATCCGTTTTTTCGTCGTTTACCAAATTATTCGAATGCAATTTTGAAGTAGCAAATGGAGTTTTAGTAGCCAAAATGCTCGAAAAGAAATGTTGTTTAAAAGCTACAAACGTAACATTTTCAGGAGTTTCCTCTTTGTCTTTACCTTGTCCAACGTAATTATCTTTGCCTCCGTCATATTCGTAGCGTATATCGGCATAACGGTTTTCATACGAAATACTCTTTTCGTTGCGGTAGGTCTTCATATCCCATTGCAAATCGATTGGTTTTGTGGTATTCAAAACCCCATTCATACCTTGAGAATGAATATCAAAATCAACCAGATATTGATTTGGAGCCAATACATATTTGTACTCCAAATACTCATTAGCACCTGATTTAAGTTTCATCGAAAGAATTTGATTGGCTCCTACTTTGGTTAAAGTAGGTTCAAAAAACAAATCTTTGGTATTTAAAACACGATTGTCTTTGGTAGCCAACTGAAGATTGAAGCTGCTGTTATTGTCTTTGATTAACTCAACCAATTTACCGGAATTCTTACTGAATCTTTCAAATTTCTTCAAAGTAGCCTCTGCAATATACCCTCCTTTATTGGCGATTTTGAGTTTAATCAAATCGTTTTCCAAAACGGTATAATCTTCTTTAGCCGACGGTAAAGTTGCCGAATAAGCGAAACTTCCTAAAGTCCCCTGCAATTTTTGAATTTTAACCGAATCTGCAACAGTAGTATCGCTGATGGTTTTAGCCACTTCTTGAGCCGGAGTTGCCACCGACTTAGCCTTTGCCTCTTTTTCTGTTTTTGCTTTTTCCTGTTGCTCTTTTAGTTCAGTTTGTCTGTTGTTGTACATCATCCACATGATGACAATGAAGATTAAACCAAATCCAATTATCGAATTAAAATCAAATTTCTTTTTTTCCATTATTTACTTATTTGTCATAAGAAGCAACAATCTGGTAATTGTTACAACGTTATTTTTTATGTTTTACCATTGCGGCCACAAAGCTAACAAAAATTGGGTGTGGATTCGCAACTGTACTTTTATATTCCGGATGGTATTGTACTCCTATAAAAAACGGATGGTCAGCCAACTCAACAATTTCTACCAAACCGGTATCCGGATTTGTACCTGAAGCAATTAATCCGGCATTTTCCAGTTGTTTTTTGTACTCATTATTAAATTCATAACGATGACGATGACGCTCCAAAATCTGGTTTTTTCCATAAATTTGATGTGCCAGCGTCCCTTCTTTAATATCGCATTTCCAAGCTCCTAATCGCATGGTTCCGCCTTTGTCTGTAACAGTCTTTTGGTCTTCCATTAAAGATATTACCGGATTTTTGGTCTCCTCATTCATCTCGGTAGAATTGGCATCTTTCAACCCTAATTTAGTTCTCGAATACTCTATAACCGCCATTTGCATTCCCAAACAAATTCCGAAAAAAGGAATATTATGTTCACGGGCATAACGAACGGTCTCTATCTTCCCTTCAATACCGCGTCCGCCAAATCCTGGTGCTACCAGTATTCCGTCCAAACCTTGCAATTGCTCGGCAGCTGTAGTCGAATCAATATATTCAGAATGAACACTGATGACATTTACTTTAGTCTGATTGGCAGCTCCTGCGTGTATAAAAGCTTCTAAAATAGATTTATAAGAATCCTGTAATTCAACATATTTTCCAACCAAACCTACGTTTACTGTTTGTTTCGGATGCTTCAATCGGTGCAAAAAGGTATTCCAGTTTTTTAAGTCAGGTGCCGCTTTTTTAGGCAGATTTAATTTCTTTAAAGCAACGATATCCAATCCTTCTTCTAACATCATATTCGGCACTTCGTATATCGTGGAAGCATCAATTGATTGAATAACCGCTTCACGTTTCACATTACAGAACAAGGCTAATTTCTGGCGCAACTCATCCGACAATTCATGTTCGGTTCTGCAAACCAAAATATCGGCTTTTATCCCACTTTCCATCAGTGTTTTTACCGAATGTTGAGTAGGCTTGGTTTTTAATTCTCCGGCAGCGGCCAAAAACGGAATTAACGTCAGATGAATAACAATACTATTGCCTTCACCTAACTCCCATACTAACTGACGAACCGATTCGATGTAAGGCAACGATTCAATATCTCCAACTGTTCCGCCAATTTCAGTAATTACTATATCAAAATCGCCCGATTTTCCGAGCAATTGCATACGTTCCTTAATTTCATTAGTAATGTGCGGAACGACCTGCACGGTTTTCCCCAAAAATTCTCCTCTGCGTTCTTTTTCAATAACCGACAGATAGACTCTTCCGGTGGTAACATTATTGGCCTGAGAAGTAGGTACATTCAAAAAGCGTTCGTAATGGCCTAAATCCAAATCGGTTTCTGCACCGTCATCAGTCACAAAACATTCTCCGTGTTCATAAGGGTTCAGTGTTCCGGGATCAACATTGATGTAAGGATCAAATTTTTGAATGGTTGTTCGATAGCCTCTTGCCTGTAGTAACTTGGCCAGAGAAGCGGCAATGATACCCTTTCCCAAAGAAGAAGTCACACCGCCTGTAACAAAAATGTATTTTGTTTGTGTTTGATTCATTGTAGTTGTAGTTGTGTTGTTGTATTTGTTGTTGTAAAAAACGAGGCAAAAATACGATTTAATTTGAAGATTAGTCTATTTGAAGATTTGAAAATTATTATTTTTTGGGATTGTAAAATGCACTTATGACATCTTCAAATTTTCAAATCATGCCATTTTCAAATTGGCTTAGGATATTGCTTTTTGATGTTACGCACCAATGGTTCCAAACCATTTAATTTAAGCTCGTATACAAGTTGTAATTGCTCACCGAGTTGACCTTTCGGGAAGCCTTTCTGATTGTACCAAACCACATAATACTCGGGCAAATCAATAAGGTAATACCCTTCGTATTTACCGAAAGGCATTTTAGTATGTGCCAGTTTGATAAGAAGTTGTTGCTGGGAGTTCAAAATTACTTCCAATTAAAAACGATTACCCGCTTGATATCAGGGTGCAGACTCATGTTTACCGGACAGGTTTCGGCGGTACGCTCCAAAATCGTTTTGGTTTTTTCATCAACCGTTATGTTCATGTCAAATGTGATGTGAATTTCGGAGATGCGTCTTGGCTCAGCTGCCATAATTTTAGTCACTTCGGCAGTTGCTCCCGAAAAATCAATCCCCATATCACGGGCTTTGATTCCCATAACAGTAAACATGCAGGAAGCCAAACCATTAGCTACGGTATCGGTTGGCGAAAAGGCAGCTCCTTTTCCATTGTTATCTACCGGTGCGTCCGAAATAATTTCACTCCCGGACTGCAAATGAACAGACGATGTTCTTAAATCGCCCAAATAGGTCACTTTTGATGTTGGCATTATAAGGCTTCTTTAATCGTTAAATCGGTATCGTAATATAATATATAAATTCCTTTGTTGGTATACCCTCCAGTAGCATTCAGGACATAATCAAACTTATTCTCTATTTGGTCCGAAGGATTACTCAACACAGTTTCTTCAAACGGTTTATCCTGAGACAAACGCAGGAGCGTATCAAAAGTCACGTCAAAACCACGAATGGCGTATTGATTCGGGAGTATTTTGTTAAGTTTCTTGTATTTGGCATCAAACTGGCTGGCCTCAAGAGTTTCATTTGGTCGCGATACTGACGGATAGAGGAGCTTCAGCTTGGTCAATCGACTGAGGGCTATTTCTTCAAAATCCAAGGTTTCATTTGGCTCCATGATGGCCAATTGTACCTGATAGTCTTTTTGTGCGTTGAGCATAGCCGTGGTAGTAGCCAAAATCATCCCGGTACTTTCAGAAGCTATGACAACATAATTCAGCCTGTCTTTTTGAAGCAAAGCTTTCAAACTGTCCGCCACAAAAGTTCCTTTTTCACTCAAACCAACGATACGCACACCTTTCTGCATTTCCTGGATGTATTGCTTAATACTTCCTTTCTTAGGATCAACCACCACAAGGATGTTACCTCCCTTAGCCCTCATGTAGTTAAAAATGGTGCTGCGCAAAATGTCATTAGACGGCATTGATTGATACAAATTAGGATACTTCTTCCCTGTTTCTTTAGACAGTGGCGAAATCACAGGCGTTTTGGAAACCGCTAACAAATCGGCCAACTTTTCGGCATTGGATTGATAAAACGGTCCAACAACAGCATCCATAGCCGCCAAATTATTTTGTTCGGCCAAACCGGCTACATTGGAACTGTTCTTGGTTTCTTGAGAATCCAAAATCTTGATATCAATGTTGAGTCCCAATACTCTGGCAGAATCAATCGCCATCAATGCTCCCGAATAGAAATCTAAAGTCAGATTCAGGAATTTATCCTTTTTTAAACGGGCCTGAGTGGTATTGACCGTATCACTTTCAATTTTACTGATATTAAACGGAAAAAGTAATGCGAGTTGTTTCCTCGCATTAGTATTGATTTTCTTTATCAAATTTCCCTGTCCTTGATCTTTAACCGGGACGGGGACTTCTTTCTTAGTGATGATAGGCACCCTCAGAATCATTCCGGTTTTCACTCCTCTTTTCAATTCGGGATTGAGTTCTAACAATTCGCTTTCAGACATGCCGTAATCATTGGCAATGCTGGAAACCGTTTCATTAGGTTTTACCACATATTCCTGTAAATATTTTTTTCCGCTGGAGGTAGGTGTGATTTCCTTTTGTTTGATTCCGTTAACCACCGGTGTTTCAGCGTGAGCAGTAGCTCCTGTACCCGAAACCACCAGTTTCATACCTACAGGAAAACCGTTTAAAATTTGCGGGTTTAATTGTTCTAACTCTTCTATGGTCATGCCATATCGTTTAGACACTCCGTATTTGGTTTCCTTTGGCTCGATGACATGATAAGTGGTTTCACCCTTGGAGGCTGCTCTGGGCTCTTCCTTCACAATAGGCTTCAAAGTTTCTTTGATCGATTCTTTAACCGGAACCGGAGCAGAAACAACTCCTGTTGCATTTCCTGAAGATGCCGGAATTTTTATATTCTGACCGGTTTTTAACCCATTATTCAACAAGTCACCGTTAGCTGCTTTTAGCTCTTCAATTGTAACGTTGTATTGTTTTGAAATGCTGTATAAAGTTTCCTTTGGCTGTACCAAATGAGTAGCAGGCGGATTTCCTTTTGATTGCGTTACAGAGGCTGTAGCCCCAACAATAGTGGATGACGGAATCAACAATACGCTGTTTAACTGAATGCCGTTTTGAGAATCGGGATTGAGTTTGTAAATATCAAAAGGTGTTACCTTGTATTTTTGAGCTATAATAGTAACCGTTTCACCTTTACTAACCGTGTGTTTAATATACTTTTCCTGCTTGGCCGAAACGGTCAGCACAAAAGAAAAAACGGTCAGAAGTATTGAAAAAAGAATACGCTTTTTCATGTACTTATTATTTTATTTATGGCTAAAATTAGCAAATCTTTTTCATTTGAAAGCAAATAACCGACTTTTTTTAACCGTTTGTCGAGAAAACCAGTATTACTCCCACTCTATCGTGGCAGGTGGTTTTGAACTGATATCATAAACCACACGGTTCACACCTTTGACTTTATTGATGATTTCATTTGAAATTTTCATCAAAAAATCATATGGCAAATGCACCCAATCAGCTGTCATTCCGTCTGTTGACTCCACCGCTCTCAGGGCTACTACTTTTTCATAAGTGCGTTCATCTCCCATCACCCCCACACTGTTTACCGGAAGTAAAATAGCACCGGCCTGCCACACTTGGTCATATAGCCCGTGTTCTTTTAAGCCATTGATGAAAACCGCGTCAACTTCCTGTAGTATGTTTACTTTTTCCTGAGTAATGGCTCCTAAAATACGAATAGATAAGCCCGGACCGGGAAAAGGATGTCTTCCTAATAGCTCATCGTCTATCCCAAGTGTTTTCCCAACACGGCGCACCTCGTCTTTGAAAAGCATGCGCAAGGGCTCCACTATCTGCAGTTTCATATAATCGGGCAAACCACCTACATTGTGGTGTGATTTGATGGTGGCGCTTGGTCCTTTAACCGAAACCGACTCGATGACATCGGGATAAATGGTTCCCTGAGCCAACCATTTCACATCTTCAATTTGATGGGCTTCGTCATCAAACACCTCGATAAAAACTCTACCGATAGTTTTGCGCTTTTGTTCAGGATCTTCTATTCCTTCCAGTGCTTTTAAAAACCGCTGGGAAGCATCAACTCCTCTTACGTTTAAACCCATATCTTTATATTGGTGCAGCACGTTTTCGAATTCATTTTTGCGCAGCAAACCATTATTGACAAAAATACAATAGAGGTTTTTACCAATAGCTTTGTTCAATAAAACAGCGGCTACGGTTGAATCGACCCCTCCTGAGAGCCCGAGTACTACCTTATCGCCCTTTACTTTTTCCTGCAGTTCTTTTACACAATCTTCTACAAAAGCATTAGGAGTAAAGTTTTGCGGCACCTGAGCAATTTTCACCAAAAAGTTTTCTAAAATCTGTTTCCCGTCTACAGAGTGGTATACTTCGGGATGAAACTGAATGGCATAGGTATTTTCGCCTTCGATGCGATAGGCAGCATTGGTTACGTCTTTGGTACTGGCTATCAGCACTCCATTGGCAGGCAGTTGTTTGATAGTATCGCTGTGACTCATCCAAACCTGACTGTTCAAAGCTACTTCGTCCATAAATACTTCATCGTCTTTGATGAACGACAGATTGGCTCTACCATACTCGCGAATGTTACTCGGAGCTACTTCGCCTCCATTAAAGTGGGCCAAATATTGGGCTCCGTAACAAACGGCCAATAAAGGAAGCTTACCGCGAATTTGTGATAAATCAGGATGAGGAGCGTCTTCGGCTCTAACAGAATAAGGGCTACCGGAAAGGATAACCGCTTTGTAGGACGATAAATCATTAGGAAAATGATTAAAAGGGAAAATTTCACAGAAGATATTCAATTCCCTTACGCGGCGTGCAATTAGTTGTGTGTATTGCGAGCCGAAATCTAAAATTAGTACGTTGTGTTGCATGCGCAAAAGTACTACTCTCCATCCAAAATAAAAAGTCTCTTTTCTATATCCAACCATTTTTTTTCAGAATAAGTTACTACTACAGCAACCTACACTGTTTTTTTTAAATATATGCTCATTACTACAGCAACCTGCACTGTTTTTTATAAATATATGCTCATTACTACAGTAACCTGCACTGTTTTTTTTAAATATATGCTCATTACTACAGCAACCTGCACTGTTTTATTTTAAAATGCACTCATTACAGTAGCAACCCGCATTGTTTTATTTTAAAATGCACTCATTACAGTAGCAACCCGAATTGTTTTATTTTAAAATATACGGAATACTGGAGTAACTTGTATTTCTTGAATACATGCTTACCGGTTGCCACAAATAGACTAATAAAAAAACACCTGACAGGTTTTGGAAAACTGTCAGGTGTTTTTACTAAATATTTTTACAAGAATTACTTCTGCTTAAATGCTCTCAAGCCAGGGAAGTATGCGGTATCGCCCAGCTCCTCTTCTATGCGTAATAATTGATTGTATTTGGCCATACGATCCGAACGTGAAGCGGAACCGGTTTTGATTTGACCACAGTTCAAGGCCACCGCTAAATCGGCAATCGTGTTGTCTTCCGTTTCTCCCGAACGGTGGGACATTACCGAAGTATACCCGGCATTGTGCGCCATGTTAACCGCAGCAATGGTTTCGGTTAAAGTTCCAATTTGATTTACTTTTACCAAAATCGAATTGGCGATGCCCTTCTCAATTCCGGTTGACAATCTTTCTACATTGGTCACAAATAAATCGTCGCCTACTAATTGTACTTTGTCTCCAATCAGTTCGGTTAAGTATGCCCAGCCTTCCCAGTCATTTTCCTGCATTCCGTCTTCTATAGAAATGATAGGATAATTGGCTGCTAAATTGGCTAAATACTCCGCTTGTTCTTTAGAGGTTCTAACTTTTCCTGATGCGCCTTCAAATTTGGTATAATCGTATTTACCGTCAGTATAAAACTCAGAAGCCGCACAGTCTAATGCAATCATTACTTCGTCACCAAATTTATAACCGGCATTTTCTACCGCTTTTTTGATAGTATCTAAAGCATCTTCGGTTCCTCCTGCCAAATTTGGTGCAAAACCACCTTCATCGCCTACCGCAGTAGAGAGATTTCTGTCGTGCAACACCTTTTTCAGGTTGTGGAAAATTTCGGTTCCCATTTGCATGGCGTGCGTAAAGTTTTTGGATTTGACCGGCATAATCATAAATTCCTGAAACGCAATGGGCGCATCCGAATGTGAACCTCCGTTAATGATATTCATCATAGGCACCGGCAAAGTGTGGGCAGAAACACCCCCAACATAACGGTATAACGGCAAGCCCAATTCATTAGCCGCAGCTTTGGCAACCGCCAAAGAAACACCCAAAATAGCATTGGCACCAAGATTAGATTTGTTGGGCGTAGCGTCCAATTCTATCATCAATTGGTCGATATGATTTTGTTCAAAAACAGAAACCCCCAATAGTTCAGGAGCAATATTTTCGTTTACATTTTTTACTGCTTTTAACACCCCTTTACCCATGTAGGCTTTGCCTCCGTCTCTCAGCTCTACCGCTTCATGTTCGCCGGTTGATGCTCCACTTGGCACAGCCGCACGGCCCAGAACACCGTTCTCGGTTACTACATCTACTTCAATGGTTGGATTTCCTCTCGAATCAAGGATTTGTCTTGCATGTACTTTGATGATAATACTCATTATTTCTTATTTTAAAAGTTGACCCGAACGTAACGAACGGCTGTTACTGATTATAATTTTTGAACTACAAATATATTTAAGTTATACCAACTGCCTATTAATTCTGTTGAATGTTATTAACGCAAACGATTTAGTCGTCAAGAGCGAATGGTTTGGCCGTGTCAGTTGTCCTTATTCCCGTTTTCCGCACTACACGGTAGTTGCTGCAACCGGGGCTAAAAGAGAAACCTTATACCTCTTGCAAGCTTTTGGCTTTTTTGATATTGGCTACAAACTCATCAAACAAATAGGAGGCATCATGCGGACCGGGACTGGCTTCGGGGTGGTACTGCACCGAGAAACACGACTTCGATTTCATACGCATACCCGCCACGGTATTGTCATTGATGTGATAATGGGTAATTTCCAAGTCAGGGTGTTTTTCCAGTTCTTCTCTGTTTACGGCAAATCCGTGGTTTTGCGAAGTGATTTCGCCTTTACCTGTCAATACGTTCATTACCGGATGATTAATCCCTCGATGACCGTTAAACATCTTGTAGGTAGAAATTCCGTTGGCCAAACCAATAATCTGATGTCCTAAACAGATACCAAAAACCGGCTTGTCAGAGGCAATCATCGCTTTGGCAGTTTGTATGACCTGCTCCAGTGGTTCTGGATCGCCGGGGCCGTTAGACAAAAAGTAGCCATCCGGATTAAACGCTTGCAGGCTTTCGAAAGGTGTATCGTAAGGAAAGACTTTTATATAACAATCCCTCTGAGCCAAATTTCTCAGAATGTTTCTTTTGATACCCAGGTCAAGTGCCGCAATCTTGTAAGTTGCCTGCTCATTCCCAAAATAATACGGTTCAGTTACCGATACGGTTGAGGCCAGTTCCAATCCTTTCATATCGGGAACCTGAGTCAATTGACTTTTTAATTCTTCTATCGGAGTACCATCGGTACAGATAACTGCATTTTGGGCGCCGTTATCACGAATATAACTCACTAAAGCACGGGTATCTACATCGGATATGCAAATCAGGTTTTGTTGTTCGAAATAGTCGTACAGGTTACTTTCTGAGTTGGGACGCGAATGGTTGAAGCTGAAGTTTTTGCATACCAGTCCGGAAATCATGATTTTTCCGGATTCTACTTCGTCGGCATTGACACCGTAGTTTCCAATGTGGGGATTAGTGGCCACCATGATTTGTCCGAAATAAGACGGATCGGTGAAGATTTCCTGATAACCGGTCATACCGGTATTGAAGCAAACTTCGCCGAAGGTTTTTCCGGAAAGGCCAATCGATTTTCCGTAGAAAACTGTGCCGTCGGCCAGTAGTAAGAAGGCTTGTGGTCGTGTGGTGTATTTCATGTTGTTAGTTGTGTGTTGTAAGTTTAGTGTTGTTTGTATTGTTGAGCAAAAATAATTTATTGTTGACGGATTATAAAATTGATTTATCAAAGTTTATAAACATTCCGTTTGATTCCTTTTTTAGCCCCGATGGGATGAGTTACCGTGTAACCCAGACAGCGGGAATATGGATTTGAGACAGTGCACGAACCATTCGCTTCAAAACTTGAAATCCGTTCGGTTGAGTCCAAAAAAAAAAGGATAAACAAAACTGTTTATCCTTTATATTTAAGCGTCTGCATTCATTATGCTTCGTCTTGTTTAGTTTCTTCATCTGCCGGAGCTTCAGGAGTTTCTTCAACTGCCGGTGCTTCAGCAACTTCAGCTGCAGGAGTTTCAACAACTTCTTCCACCACTGGGGTCGGAGCTGCTTCAACTGCTGGTTTCGCTGCAGTATCTTCAGATTTTTTAGCTTTTCCACCACGACGGCTTTTCGCTTTTTTCTCTTCTTTTTTACCTCCGTTGTATAGTTCGTTGAAGTCAACCAACTCAATCATACACATATCAGCGTTATCTCCCAAACGGTTACCCATTTTGATGATACGGGTGTATCCTCCCGGACGGTCACCTACTTTAGCGGCAACTTCTCTGAATAATTCAGTTACAGCATATTTGTTTCTGATGTATGCGAAAACCACACGACGGTTGTGTGTAGTATCCTCTTTTGATTTGGTTACTAATGGCTCAACGAATTGTTTAAGCGCTTTAGCTTTAGCAACAGTGGTGATAATACGCTTGTGCTCGATAAGAGAGCAAGCCATATTAGCCAACATAGATTTTCTATGTCCAGTCTGTCTGCTTAAATGATTAATTTTTTTTCCGTGTCTCATTGCTTTATGAAATTTAATCTTATCCCGTTGAAGAGATCAGATTATTCTTTATCTAGTTTATATTTACTCAAATCCATTCCGAATGTCAGATTTTTGTTGGCAACCAACTCGTCTAACTCTGTCAACGATTTTTTACCGAAGTTACGGAATTTCATTAAGTCGTTTTTGTTGAAAGATACAAGATCTCCGAGTGTATCAACTTCGGCTGCTTTCAAACAGTTAAGAGCTCTTACAGACAAGTCCATGTCAACCAATTTGGTTTTCAACAGTTGTCTCATGTGTAATGATTCTTCGTCGTAAGATTCTGTTTGAGCGATTTCGTCAGCCTCTAAGGTAATTCTCTCATCAGAGAATAACATGAAGTGGTGAATTAAAACTTTGGCAGCTTCAGTCAGAGCGTCTTTCGGATTGATTGAACCGTCCGTTTTGATTTCGAAAACTAATTTTTCGTAATCGGTTTTTTGCTCCACACGGAAGTTTTCAATGGCATATTTCACATTTTTTACCGGAGTAAAAATAGAGTCTGTAAATATAGTACCGATGGCTGCGTTTTGTTTTTTGTTCTCTTCTGCAGGAACATAACCACGACCTTTCTCGATGGTTAATTCCATGTTCAGATTCACTTTACTGTCTAAGTTGCAGATAACCAATTCCGGGTTTAGCACCTGGAAACCGGAGATGAATTTTTGAAAATCACCAGCAGTAATTTGGTCTTTTCCTGAGATAGAAATGGAAACTGTTTCATTATCTACATCTTCAATCTGACGTTTGAAACGCACTTGTTTAAGATTCAAGATAATTTCAGTAACATCCTCAACTACACCAGAAATAGTAGAAAACTCATGCTCTACCCCTTCGATACGAACCGAAGTGATGGCATAACCTTCTAACGCAGAAAGTAAAACTCTTCTAAGTGCATTACCAACGGTCAATCCGTAACCCGGTTCTAAAGGTCTGAATTCAAACTTACCTTCAAAATCGGTTGAATCGATCATGATAACTTTATCGGGCTTCTGAAAATTAAATATTGCCATAATTTAGACTTACTGTCAATTATTATTTGTTGTACAACTCTACGATTAATTGTTCTTTGATGTTTTCAGGGATCTGAAGTCTTTGCGGTACAGATACAAAGGTTCCCTCTTTAGTATCGTTGTTCCAAGTAATCCACTCATATACATGATTAGAATTGGCTAAAGAACGCTCGATAGCTTCAACAGATTTAGATTTTTCACGAACAGCAACTTTGTCACCGGCTTTTAAATGATACGAAGGGATGTTAACCACTTCTCCGTTCACAGTGATGTGACGGTGAGAAACGATTTGTCTTGCCGCTCTTCTTGAAGGTGCAATTCCCATTCTGTATACTACGTTATCTAAACGAGCTTCACATAATTGTAACAAGATTTCACCTGTTACACCTTTAGAAGCTGCTGCTTTTTCAAATAGGTTTCTGAATTGTTTTTCTAAAATACCGTAAGTATATTTAGCTTTTTGCTTTTCCATTAACTGAACAGCATATTCAGATTTTTTACCTCTTTTTTTAGCCATCCCGTGTTGTCCGGGTGGGTAATTTCTTTTTTCGAAGGCTTTGTCATCTCCGAAGATTGCTTCGCCGAATTTACGAGCAATTTTTGTTTGTGGACCAGTATATCTTGCCATTTTAAATTGTTTTAAGATTGAGATTATGAATTCAGGTCACATCCTTCGATAATCTTTCGGTCAATCTTGAGTTATACTAAATTATTTTATAACTGATACTGAAATGATTTCAGTAAAAAATTATACTCTACGTCTTTTAGGAGGACGACATCCGTTGTGCGGCATTGGAGTAACGTCTATGATTTCAGTTACTTCAATTCCTGAGTTGTGAATTGATCTGATAGCAGACTCACGTCCGTTACCTGGTCCTTTTACATACACTTTTACTTTTTTAAGTCCAGCTTCTAATGCTACTTTTCCGCAATCCTCTGCTGCCATTTGAGCTGCATACGGAGTGTTCTTTTTAGAACCTCTGAAGCCCATTTTACCAGCTGAAGACCAAGAAATAACTTCACCTTTTTTGTTAGTTAACGAAATGATGATGTTGTTAAAAGTTGCATTAATATGCGCTTCTCCCGTTGATTCAACGATAACTTTACGTTTTTTTGTGGTCGCTTTAGCCATATTACTTATTATTTAGTTGCTTTTTTCTTGTTAGCAACAGTTTTTCTTTTACCTTTTCTTGTTCTAGAGTTGTTCTTAGTTCTTTGTCCTCTTAACGGAAGACCAGATCTGTGACGGATACCTCTATAACATCCAATGTCCATTAAACGTTTGATGTGTAATGAAACTTCTGAACGAAGCTCACCTTCAATTTTGTAATATGAAACGGCATCACGGATTGCTCCGATTTCGTCGTCATTCCAATCTTGAACTTTTTTATCGTGGCTAACTTGAGCTTTATCTAAAATCTCAATTGCTCTACTTTTACCAATTCCGAAGATATAGGTTAAAGCGATAACTCCTCTTTTGTTTTTTGGGATATCTACCCCTGCTATTCTTGCCATAATTATCCTTGTCTTTGTTTAAATCTAGGATTCTTTTTGTTGATTACGTATAATCTGCCTTTTCTGCGTACAATGATGCACTCGGCACTTCTTTTCTTAACTGATGCTCTTACTTTCATTTTTACTAGCTTTAGTATCTATATGTAATTCTTGCTTTTGACAAATCGTAAGGACTCATTTCCAACTTCACTTTGTCACCAGGTAACAATTTGATGTAATGCATACGCATTTTTCCTGAAATATGAGCGATTACAACGTGTCCGTTTTCTAATTCTACACGGAACATAGCATTTGATAATGCTTCGATGATTGATCCGTCTTGTTCTATTGCTGATTGTTTTGCCATAAAAATTAAGCTACTGCTTTTCTATTTTTACCACTTTTCATCAATCCGTCATAGTGTTTATTCAATAAATAAGAATTTATTTGTTGAATAGTATCGATAGCTACACCAACCATAATGATCAATGAAGTACCGCCATAGAACATAGCCCATGATTGTTGAACATCTGCACTAACAACAATCGCTGGGAACACAGCAATTAACGCCAGAAACAATGAACCTGGGAATGTTATAAGAGACATGATTTTATCTAAGAAATCTGCAGTTTCAATACCTGGTTTAATACCCGGAATAAATCCACCACTTCTTTTTAAATCATCGGCCATTTTATTTGTTGGAACTGTGATTGCAGTATAAAAGAACGTAAATATTAAAATTAACGCTGCAAAAACAAAGTTGTACCAAAAACCAAACATGTTACTGAAGGTACCTGCTATAGACTGAGACGTTTCAGATTTTGAAAGTCCGGCTACAGCTGCCGGGATAAACATAATTGCCTGAGCAAAAATGATTGGCATTACACCTGCAGAGTTTAGTTTCAATGGAATCCATTGTCTGTTTCCGCCAAGCATGTCTTGTTCGAAATCACCAGTTGTAGTACGACGTGCGTATTGTACCGGAATCTTTCTAACTGCCATCACCAATAATACACAAGCTATAATTACTAATAACCAAACAATGATTTCGAAAACCAATACCATTGGACCTCCGTTATTGTTTGTAATTCTTGAAGTAAATTCTTGAAACAATGCTTGTGGTAAACGGGCTAAGATACCCACCATGATCAATAGTGAAATACCGTTACCAATTCCTTTATCCGTAATTTTTTCTCCCAACCACATGGCGAAAATAGTACCCGTAGTAAGAATCAGAACAGAAGAGAATAAGAATGAAAATGAATCAAATCCTAAAAGGAAAGCATTACCCGGTAATGTTCTGTAAAGGTTATAGATGTAACCAGGACCTTGAACAAGAGTGATGGCGATAGTCAACCATCGGGTAATTTGATTCAATTTTTTTCTTCCGCTCTCACCGTCCTTTTGCAATTTTTGCAAGTAAGGAATAGCGATACCCATTAACTGAACAACAATTGAAGCAGAAATGTACGGCATGATACCTAGTGCAAATACTGACGCCTTTGAGAAAGCTCCACCGGTAAACATATCCAGTATTGATCCAATACCTTTTTCTGTTTGACCTGCCAAGCTATGCAATTGCGTAGCATCTATACCCGGTAGCGTTACATGCGCACCAAATCTGTAAACTAACAATAGACCGAGTGTAACTAGGATTCTATTTTTTAGTTCCTCTATTTTCCAAACATTACTTAATGATTCAAAAAATTTCTTCATTGTTATAGAAATTATAGGGTTACAGCTTCTCCACCAGCCGCTTCGATAGCTGCTTTAGCAGTTGCGGTAAATTTGTGAGCAGTTACTTTTAATTTTGCTTTCAATTCGCCTCTACCAAGAATTTTAACTACTTCATTTTTAGTAGCCAAACGGTTTTCAACCAACACTGCAAAATCTACAGTATCAGTAACAATTCCGTTATCTACCAACAATTGAAGTGCGTCTAGATTTACCCCTTGATACTCTATACGATTAACGTTTTTGAAACCAAACTTAGGCACACGTCTTTGAAGTGGCATTTGCCCTCCTTCAAAACCAATCTTTTTTGAATAACCAGAACGAGACTTAGCTCCTTTGTGACCACGTGCAGCAGTACCACCTTTACCGGAACCTTCTCCTCTACCTAATCTTTTATTTTGATTGTGTGTAGAACCTTCAGCAGGTTGTAAGTTACTTAAATTCATAACTATGATTTGTTATTTAACTTCCTCTACGGAAACTAAGTGTTTAACTTTATTTATCATTCCAAGGATAGCTGGATTTGAATCATGCTCCACAACTTGTCCCATTCTACGAAGACCTAAAGCTTCCAATCCTCTCTTTTGTGTAAGAGGACAGTTGATTTTGCTTCTAACTTGTTTTACTAATAATTTAGCCATAATTTCCTTGAATTAACCTTTAAAAACTTTCTCTAAAGAAATACCTCTTTGCTTAGCAACAGTAGCGGCACTTCTCATTTGTAATAAAGCATCAAAAGTTGCTTTTACCACGTTGTGAGGGTTTGATGAACCTTGTGATTTTGACAATACATCGTGAATACCCACTGATTCAAGAACTGCACGAACAGCTCCACCAGCAATTACTCCCGTACCGTGAGAAGCTGGCATTAAGTATACCGCTGCTCCACCAAATTTCCCTTTTTGTTCGTGAGGTACTGACTGACCACTCAAAGGAATTCTAACCAAGTTTTTCTTTGCATCCTCTACTGCTTTTGCAATAGCTTCAGAAACGTCTTTAGATTTTCCTAAACCATGTCCAACAACACCGTTTTCATCACCTACCACAACAATAGCAGAAAAGCCGAAAGCTCTACCTCCTTTTGTTACTTTGGTAACACGATTCACACTAACCAAACGATCTTTCAATTCAAGACCACTAGGTTTTACTATTTCTACGTTTTTATATCCGTTATACATAATAATTTCTTAGAATTTAAGTCCGGCCGCTCTTGCGCCTTCCGCTAATGATTTAATACGACCGTGATATAAATAACCTCCTCTGTCGAAAGTTACTTCTGTAATACCGGCTTTTAACGCTTTTTCAGCAGCCAATTTTCCAACAGCTGTAGCGATTTCAACGTTTGTACCTTTTAAATCTACTCCTTTATCTTTTGATGAAGCAGCCAATAAAGTAACTCCATTCACATCATCAATGAATTGTGCATAGATTTCCTTATTACTTCTGAATACAGATAATCTTGGTTTAGCAGCAGTACCGCTAACAATCTTTCTGATTCTGAATTTAATTCTTTGTCTTCTTTCAGTTTTTGTTAATGACATAATGCTAATTTTTACGCTGATTTACCTGCTTTTCTTCTTAATACTTCACCAACAAACTTAACTCCTTTTCCTTTGTAAGGTTCAGGTTTACGGAAACCTCTGATTTTCGCAGCAATTTGACCTACCAGTTGTTTGTCATGAGATGTTAACTTTACGATTGGGTTTTTACCTTTCTCAGAGATTGTTTCTAATTTTACTTCAGGAGCAACTTCTAAAACAATATTGTGAGAAAAACCTAATGCTAAGTCTAATTTTTGTCCTTGGTTTGAAGCTCTGTAACCTACCCCAACCAATTCTAATTCTTTTGTGAATCCTTCAGAAACACCAACCACCATATTGCTGATTAATGCTCTATACAATCCGTGCTGAGCTCTGTGCTCTTTGCTATCAGAAGATCTTTCAACTAAGATTTGACCTTCTTCAACTTTTACGGTTACGTTTGAGTAATCCTGAGAAAGTTGACCTAATTTTCCTTTTACAGTAACTGTAGTATCGTTTACTTCAACAGTTACACCTGCAGGAATCGAAATTGGGTTTTTACCTATTCTTGACATTGTTTAACTGTTTTTTTTAGTATACGTAACAAATTACTTCTCCACCAACATTCAATTGCTTAGCTTGTTTTCCGGTCATCAAACCTTTTGAAGTGGAAACAATAGCAATTCCTAATCCGTTAAGGATTCTAGGTAGTTTTGCAGCACCTGCATATTTACGTAAACCTGGTTTACTAATTCTTTGGATATCTTTAATTACCGGCTCTTTGGTATCTTTGTCATACTTCAAAGCGATTTTGATGGTACCTTGTACAGTACTGTCATCAAATTTGTAACTCAAGATATATCCTTGATCGAATAAAATCTTTGTGATCTCTTTTTTAAGGTTAGAAGCTGGGATTTCTACCACTTTGTGGTTAGCCATCACTGCATTTCTAACTCTCGTAAGATAATCTGCAATTGGATCTGTATACATATTTATTAAATTGTGGCAACGGTTTTCAAAAAGACTATCTCTTTGAACCTGAAGCCATTAAACACTATTTTAACAGCAGAGAATTGCACGTTCCCGGCAAAAATCCGGCAAATGTACAATTATCTGCTGAAATTCCAACTATTACCAGCTGGCTTTTTTTACTCCCGGGATCAATCCTTGGTTTGCCATTTCACGAAAAGTAACACGTGAAATACCAAATTGTCTCATATATCCTCTTGGTCTTCCTGTTAATTTACAACGGTTGTGCATACGAACTGGAGAAGCATTTTTTGGTAGTTTTTGTAACCCTTCGTAATCTCCGGCTTCTAATAAAGCTTTTCTTTTCTCAGCGTACTTTGCTACTGTGTTAGCTCTTTTCACCTCACGGGCTTTCATTGATTCTTTAGCCATGTCTTAATTCTTTTTAAAAGGTAAACCTAATTCAGCCAATAATGACTTTGCTTCTTTATCTGTTTTTGCCGTTGTAACGAATGTAATGTCCAAACCTGCAATTTTGTTTACTTTATCAATATCAATTTCAGGGAAAATGATTTGTTCAGTAACACCCAAGTTGTAATTACCTCTTCCGTCAAAACCAGTAGCTTTGATACCGTTAAAATCTCTTACACGTGGCAAAGATGATGTAATCAATCTATCTAAGAATTCATACATTCTTTCTCCTCTAAGAGTTACTTTAGCTCCAATCGGCATACCTTTTCTCAATTTGAACGATGCAACGTCTTTTTTAGAGATTGTAGATACTGCTTTTTGTCCAGTAATCTTTGTCAACTCATCAACCGCATAGTCAATAAGTTTTTTATCAGATACTGCTGCTCCAACTCCGCGGCTTAAAACGATTTTCTCCAATTTAGGAACTTGCATTACGTTTTTATAACCGAATTCTTCTTTAAGGGCAGCAATTACTCTGTCCTTATATTCTTGCTTAAGTCTAGGTGTATAAGCCATAACTATAATACTTGATTAGATTTTTTTGAAAATCTCACTTTCTTATCTCCTTCTACTTTGATTCCAACTTTAGTAGCTTTTTTTGATTTTGGATCAATTAAAGACAAGTTAGAAATATGAATAGGAGCTTCTTTCTTAACAATTCCTCCCTGAGGGTTTTTAGCACTTGGTTTAGTGTGTTTTGAAACCAAGTTTACACCTTCAACGACAGCTTTGTTTTTTTCACGGTCAACGCGCAAAACTTTACCTTCTGAACCTTTGTGGTCACCAGCGATAACTTTTACTACGTCTCCTGATTTTATTTTTAGCTTTATCATCTTACTATGAATTAAAGCACTTCTGGTGCTAATGATACAATTTTCATGAATTGTTTTTCACGAAGTTCTCTGGCAACCGGACCAAAAACACGAGTTCCTCTCATCTCACCTGCTGCATTCAAAAGAACACAAGCATTGTCATCAAAACGGATATAAGAACCATCGGCTCTTCTCACTTCTTTTTTGGTACGTACAACAACTGCAGTAGAAACAGCACCTTTTTTCACGTTTCCGTTTGGTGTTGCATCTTTGATTGACACTACAATTTTATCTCCAACAGAGGCATAACGACGTTTCGTTCCTCCTAAAACACGGATAGTCAAAACTTCTTTGGCTCCTGTGTTATCTGCTACTTTTAATCTTGATTCCTGTTGTACCATAACTATTTCGCTCTTTCAATGATTTCAACTAATCTCCAACATTTAGTTTTTGATAAAGGTCTTGTTTCCATAATCCTTACCGTATCACCAATGTTACAGTCGTTTGTTTCGTCGTGTGCATGAAACTTTTTAGTTTTTAACACGAACTTACCATATAATGGGTGTTTTACTCTGGTTACTTGAGCCACAACAATAGACTTGTCCATTTTGTTTGACGTAACAACACCAATTCTTTCTTTTCTTAAATTTCTTTTTTCCATCTTTTCAGCTAGCATACAATTATTGTAACTCTCTTTTAGTTAGCTCAGTTGCTACTCTAGCAACAGCTCTTCTGGCACTTCTGATTTGAAGTGGATTGGCAATTGGAGAAATAGCGTGTGCAGATTTTAAATCCATGTAAGCTTTTCTCAACTCAGTAAGTTTTACTTGCAACTCAGCTGCAGATAGATTGATAATTTCTGATTGTTTCATAATATTTCTTTGATTATGCTTCGAAATCTCTAGCAACTACAAACTTAGTTTTAACTGGAAGTTTTTGTGCTGCCAAACGCAAAGCTTCTTTAGCAACAGATAGCGGAACACCACCTACTTCAAACATGATTTTTCCTGGTTTCACCACAGCAGCCCAGTATTCAACGGCTCCTTTTCCTTTACCCATACGTACCTCAAGAGGCTTTTTGGTAATTGGTTTATCCGGGAAAATTTTAATCCATAACTGTCCTTCTCTTTTCATAAAACGAGTTGCAGCGATACGCGCAGCTTCAATTTGACGTGAAGTTAAGAACATTCCTGTTTCATGTACTGATTTAATTCCAAACATTCCATTAGAAAGCTCGTGTCCTCTTTGAGAAACACCTTTCATTCTACCCTTCTGTACCTTACGGTATTTTGTTCTTTTAGGCTGTAACATTTTTCTTTAGTTTAAAATTACTTTCTTTTACGAGGGCCTGGTTTTCCGTTTGATTTTCCACCACGTGGAGCATCACTTTTTCCGCCACCTTGACCGGCTTGTTTTTTATCCATACCTACAAGTGGAGAAAGATCTCTTTTTCCATACACCTCACCTTTCATGATCCATACTTTGATACCCATTCTACCGTAAGTAGTATGAGCTTCACCTAAAGCATAGTCAATATCGGCTCTGAAAGTTGATAGAGGAATTCTTCCTTCTTTGAATTGCTCTGAACGTGCCATTTCAGCTCCGTTCAAACGACCTGAAATCAAAACTTTGATTCCCTCAGCATTCATACGCATTGCTGCAGCGATAGCCATTTTAATAGCTCTTCTGTATGAAATACGGCTTTCAATTTGACGAGCGATACTTGTTGCAACTAAATAAGCATCTAACTCAGGTCTTTTGATTTCAAAGATGTTGATTTGAACCTCTTTGTCAGTAACTTTCTTAAGTTCTTCTTTTAACTTGTCTACCTCTTGACCGCCTTTTCCGATAATGATACCAGGTCTTGCGGTAGTGATAGTAACGGTTACAAGTTTCAAAGTTCTCTCGATGATTACTTTTGACACACTAGCTTTTGATAAACGAGCATGGATGTACTTTCTGATTTTATAATCTTCGGCGATTTTGTCACCGTAATCATTTCCACCATACCAGTTTGAATCCCATCCTCTGATGATACCAAGGCGATTTCCAATTGGATTTGTCTTTTGTCCCATACTGTTTATTAATTACTTTGTGTGTTATCTAATTGTCCTAACACGATAGTTACGTGGTTCGAACGTTTTCTAATTCTGTGTGCTCTTCCTTGCGGAGCCGGACGAAGTCTTTTCAACATCATACCGCCGTCTACACGGATTTCTTTAACAAATAAGCCTGCTTCCGCTACATTACCCTCAGTATTTTTCTGTTCCCAGTTATTGATAGCTGATAATAATAATTTTTCTAATTTACGTGAAGCTTCTTTTGAGCTGAATCTTAAAATATTCAAAGCTCTTTCCACTTTCTGACCTCTTACCAAGTCTGCTACTAAGCGCATTTTTCTAGGTGAAGTAGGGCAATTGTTTAATTTAGCAAATGCGATAGACTTGTTAGCCTCTTTTCTTGCGTCTGCAGTTTCTCTTTTACGAACTCCCATTGCTTCTTATTTTTTACCTTTATTTTTTGCTCCAGCATGACCTCTAAAAGATCTTGTTGGTGAAAACTCTCCTAATTTGTGTCCTACCATGTTCTCAGTTACATAAACCGGAACAAACTGACGACCATTGTGAACTGCGATAGTTTGTCCAACGAAATCCGGAGTAATCATTGAGGCTCTAGACCAAGTCTTAACCACACCTTTGTTACCGCCGGCAATATTTTCCTGAACTTTTTTATCTAACTTATAGTGAACAAAAGGTCCTTTTTTTAATGAACGTGCCATGTCTATCTAATTATTTCTTTCTGCGTTCTACAATATACTTGTTGCTCGGGTTAACTTTAGAACGAGTTCTGTAACCTTTAGCCGGTAGACCTTTTCTAGAACGTGGGTGACCTCCTGATGAACGTCCTTCACCACCTCCCATTGGGTGATCAACCGGGTTCATCGCTACAGCTCTTGTTCTTGGTCTTCTACCTAACCATCTGCTTCTACCTGCTTTACCAGACACAATCAATTGGTGGTCAGAGTTAGAAACTGCTCCGATGGTTGCCGAACACGTCAACAAGATTAATCTTGTTTCACCTGAAGGCATCTTAATAGTAGCATATTTTCCGTCTCTCGCCATTAATTGAGCAAATGTTCCGGCAGAACGAGCAATAACAGCTCCTTGTCCAGGACGCAATTCGATACAAGAAATTACAGTTCCCAACGGAATTTTGCTCAACGGCAAAGTGTTTCCGATTTCAGGTGCTGCTTCTTCTCCAGACACTACAGTCTGTCCTACTTGCAATCCGTTTTGAGCAACAATATATGTTTTCTCACCATCTGCATACCACAATAACGCGATAAAAGCTGTTCTGTTTGGATCGTACTCGATTGATTTCACAGTAGCAGGAATTCCCACTTTTGTTCTTTTGAAATCAATAATACGATACCTTTGTTTGTGACCACCGCCTGTATAACGCATGGTCATTTTTCCTTGACTATTTCTACCTCCTGAGTTTTTTATCGGTGCTAACAAAGAGCGCTCCGGCTTATCAGTCGTAATGGCGTCAAAACCATTCACAACTCTAAAACGCTGACCCGGGGTAATAGGTTTTAATTTTCTAACTGACATTGTTATTAGATATTATTGTAAAAATCTATTGTTTCTCCCTCTTTTACTTGTACAATTGCTTTTTTGTAAGCATTTGTTTTTCCGCTAATCAAACCACTTTTTGTATACTTAGTAGTTCTATCAGCTCTATAGTTCATCGTGTTAACTTCAACAACCGAAATTCCGTAAGCAGCTTCTACCGCTTTCTTAATCTGAACTTTGTTTGCTTTTTTGTCAACAACAAAACCAAAACGATTGAAAACCTCACCTTCTTTGGTGATTTTTTCAGTGATGATAGGCTTAATTATGATACTCATGGTCTAATTATTTGCTTAAATTTTCTTCAATTCCTTCTAAAGAACCCTCTAAAAGAACTAAATTATTAGCATTTAAAATTTCGTAAGTGCTTAACTCTGAATTAGTTACAACGCTAGACGCTTTTAAATTGCGTGAGGACAAATATACATTTTTATTTGAATCACCCAACACGAACAAAGATTTTTTGTTTTCTAACCCTAAAGCTTTCAAAACGTTAATGAAATTTTTGGTGCTTGGTGTATCAAAATTAAAGTCTTCAACAACTACTAAATTTGATTCTTTTACTTTTAAAGAGAAGGCCGATTTACGAGCTAATCTTTTTACAGTTTTGTTCAATTTGAAAGAGTAGCTTCTTGGTCTTGGCCCGAAAACTGTTCCTCCACCTTTGAACAATGGACTCTTTTTTGATCCTGCACGTGCAGTACCTGTTCCTTTTTGTTTTTTAATCTTACGCGTAGAACCTGCTACTTCAGCTCTTTCTTTAGCTTTGTGAGTTCCTTGTCTTTGATTGGCTAAGTATTGCTTAACATCAAGATATACTGCGTGATTATTTGGCTCAATGCCGAATACTGAATCCGAAAGCTGTACTTTTCTTCCAGTATCTTTTCCGTTGATATCTAAAACTTTTACTTCCATTACTTCTGAATGATTACGTAAGAGTTTTTGTGTCCAGGAATCGCTCCTTTAACTACAAGTAGGTTCTTTTCAGCCACTACTTTTAAAACTCTAAGGTTTTGAACTTTTACATTATCTCCTCCCATTCTTCCTGCCATACGCATTCCTTTGAATACACGTGATGGATAAGAAGATGCTCCTACAGAACCTGGTGCTCTCAAACGGTTGTGCTGACCATGTGTAGATTGTCCAACTCCACCAAAACCGTGACGCTTAACAACCCCTTGGAAACCTTTTCCTTTTGATACACCTTGTACATCAACAAATTCTCCTTCGCTGAATACTTCCACAGTGATGTTATCACCTAATTTGTAATTTTCTTCAAATCCTTGGAATTCAACGACTTTTTTCTTAGCAGATGTACCGGCTTTTTTAAAGTGACCTAAGTCAGCTTTAGTAGCATGTTTTTCTGCTTTGTCATCGAAACCAAGTTGAAGAGCTGAATACCCGTCAACCTCATTGGTTCTGACTTGGGTAACGACACAAGGGCCAGCTTCGATTACCGTACAAGGAATGTTTTTCCCGTTCTCATCGAAAATACTGGTCATGCCGATTTTTTTTCCAATTAACCCAGACATATTAATAATTATTTAATGTTTATTATTTTACTAATTCAATAAAGAAATAAGTATCAGAAATAAATCTACTCCTGATACTCATTTCAGAAATTTGTATACTTATACTTTGATTTCTACTTCAACTCCACTTGGCAATTCAAGTTTCATTAAAGCATCGATAGTTTTCGAAGAAGAACTATAGATGTCTAGCAATCTTTTGTATGAACTTACCTCAAACTGCTCTCTCGCTTTTTTGTTCACGTGCGGAGAACGCAATACGGTAAATATTTTTTTGTGCGTAGGTAACGGAATTGGACCTGTTACAACAGCACCTGTGCTTTTCACAGTTTTTACGATTTTCTCAGCTGATTTATCAACCAACATGTGATCGTAAGATTTCAATTTTATTCTAATTTTTTGACTCATCTTGATAAAAATTAAGCGTTACCTTTTGCTTTTTTGATTACTTCCTCAGAAATGTTTGCAGGAGTTTGCTCGTAGTGAGAGAATTCCATTGTAGAAGTTGCTCTACCCGAAGACAATGTTCTCAACGTAGTTACATAACCAAACATTTCAGATAATGGAACGTTAGCTTTGATTGTTTTGGCTCCATTTCTGTCACCCATATCATTCACTTGTCCTCTTCTTCTGTTCAAATCACCAACGATATCTCCCATGTTTTCTTCAGGGGTAATCACTTCTATTTTCATGATTGGCTCAAGGATAACAGCACCTGCAGCTTTCGCTACTTCCTTGTATCCCATCTTAGCAGCTAATTCGAAAGACAAAGCATCCGAATCTACCGGGTGGTAAGAACCGTCTAATAAAGTAACTTTCAAACTGTCTACAGTATATCCTGCTAAAGGACCTGTTTTCATAGCTTCTTTAAATCCTTTTTCAACAGCAGGAATAAATTCTTTAGGTACGTTACCTCCTTTTACCTCATTAACAAACTGTAATCCTACGAAAGGTTTACCGTCAACTAAATCAGCAGGCTCTAAACGGAATACGATATCACCAAATTTACCACGTCCACCCGATTGTTTTTTATAAACCTCTCTGTGTTGTGCAGCTTTAGTAAACGCTTCTTTATACTCAACCTGAGGCTCGCCTTGGTTAACCTCTACTTTGAATTCACGTTTCATACGATCTACTAAGATATCCAAGTGTAACTCACCCATACCTGAGATAATCGTTTGACCTGAAGCCTCATCTGTTCTAACAGTAAACGTTGGATCCTCTTCAGCCAATTTGGCCAAAGCCATACCCATTTTATCAACGTCAGCTTTAGTTTTAGGCTCAATAGCAATACCGATTACCGGATCAGGGAATTTCATTGATTCAAGGATAATTGGGTGTTTTTCATCACACATAGTATCCCCGGTTTTGATATCTTTAAATCCAACTGCTGCTCCAATATCTCCAGCTTCGATGTACTCGATTGGATTTTGTTTGTTCGCGTGCATTTGGTAGATACGAGAAATTCTTTCTTTGTTTCCTGAACGAGTATTCAAGATATAAGAACCGGCATCTAAACGACCTGAATAAGCACGGAAGAACGCCAAACGACCAACATAAGGGTCAGTTGCAATCTTAAATGCTAAAGCAGCGAAAGGCTCTTTTACGTCAGGACGACGAACAATTTTCTTTTGATCTTCCTCTAATAAATCTTTATCATCAGGATGAATACCTTCGATACCTTCTTTATCTAATGGAGACGGCAAGTACTTACACACAGCATCCAACATAAACTGAACTCCTTTGTTTTTGAATGAAGACCCACACAACATAGGAATAATAGCCATATCGATAGTTGCAGCACGTAAAGCTTTGTTGATTTCTTCTTCCGTAATAGAATTTTCATCCTCCATGTACTTGTCTAACAAGTTCTCATCGTAAGTAGCAATTTCTTCGATAAGTTTAGAACGATATTCTTTTACTTCGTCAACCATATCAGCCGGAATGTCAACAACATCAAAAGTAGCCCCTTGAGTTTCATCATGCCAAATGATAGCTTGATTTTTCACTAAGTCAACTACCCCTTTGAAATCTTGCTCCTCACCGATTGGTAAAGTAATAGCAACAGCATTAGATTTCAACATATCTTTTACTTGTTGACAAACTGCCAAGAAGTTAGAACCCTGACGGTCCATTTTGTTTACGAATCCCATACGAGGAACTCGGTATTGGTCTGCCAATCTCCAGTTGGTTTCAGATTGAGGTTCAACACCGTCAACCGCACTAAACAAGAATACCAAACCATCCAAAACACGCAATGAACGGTTTACCTCTACAGTAAAGTCAACGTGTCCCGGAGTATCGATGATGTTGAAGTGGTAAGCCTTAGATTCAGGAATAGCTTTTCCTTGAACAGTTGGGAAATTCCACTCACAAGTTGTAGCCGCAGAAGTAATAGTAATACCTCTTTCTGCTTCTTGCTCCATCCAGTCCATTGTTGAAGCACCATCGTGAACCTCACCAATTTTATGGGTTTTACCAGTATAAAATAAGATACGCTCTGTTGTGGTTGTTTTACCAGCATCAATGTGAGCCGCAATACCTATATTTCTTGTATATTTTAAATCTCTAGCCATTTCTTAAATATTAAAATCTAAAGTGAGAGAATGCTTTGTTTGCTTCTGCCATTTTGTGAGTATCCATTCTCTTTTTAACAGCAGCACCTTCTTCTTTAGCAGCAGCTAAGATTTCAGAGGCTAATTTAGCAGCCATTGACTTTTCATTTCTTTTGCGAGCATAAAGGATCATCCATTTCATCGCCATTGAAATTTTTCGGTCAGGTCTGATTTGCATCGGGATTTGGAAAGTAGCTCCACCCACACGACGCGAACGAACTTCTACGTGAGGCATAACGTTTGTCAATGCATCTTTCCAAACTTCTAATGAAGTTTTCTCATCATTGTTCTTTTTAGTTTCTACGATGTCAATAGCATCATAGAACACCTTGAAAGCTGTTGATTTCTTACCGTCCCACATTAAGTTGTTCACAAAACGGGTAACCAATTGGTCATTAAACCTTGGATCTGGTAAAAGAGGTCTTTTTTTGGCCTGTCTTTTTCTCATGTCTTTTCTTTAAAAGTTTTTAAAATTACTTTTTAGCTTCTTTTGGGCGCTTAGCACCGTACTTAGATCTTCTTTGTGTTCTTCCTGCTACACCTGAGGTATCAAGTGCACCACGCACAATGTGGTATCTAACTCCTGGTAAATCTTTTACCCTTCCGCCTCGCACTAATACTATCGAGTGCTCTTGTAGATTATGTCCTTCTCCAGGGATGTAGGCATTCACCTCGTTTCCGTTAGTCAAACGTACACGCGCTACTTTACGCATCGCTGAGTTTGGTTTTTTCGGAGTAGTAGTGTAAACACGCGTACAAACACCTCTTCTTTGAGGACAAGAATCTAAAGCAACCGATTTACTCTTCTTAGTGATTTGAGTTCTTCCTGTTCTTACTAATTGTTGAATTGTTGGCATAATTAAATACTAAAATTTCTTTATTTATTAAAATCCCGCTTTTTTAGGGGTTGCAAATGTAGTAATTATTTTGAACGAAACAAATCGTAATTAATTAATTTTCAAACAAATTGTTTTTCGATTCGATTAACCGCAATAAAAACAGATTTTTTGCGTTATTTTGAAGCAAACAATACTTTCAGTTGAAAAAGATTTTCTTCTTTTTTTTATTTTACCTTCTGTGCGGAACTCTCTCGGCACAAAATTTCTATCTCAAAATCAGCGGACAAAACAATCAAGAAACAAAAATAATTGACAGCATAGGATATATTTCAAAGCATCAAAACATCAAATCTATTGTTGACGAAAACAATTCACTTCTCAAAAAGATAATAAAAACAGGCTTTACCGAAAGTCAAATCATCGAAAACTCCAAACTTAACGACTCTACTTTTTTGTTCAAATTCGAGCTTGGAAAACGAATAAATTATGCACGCATATATATAGGTATAAAATTTCAGGAAAATATACCGGCAAATTACCCATTGAAAAATGACACTTTACTACTCCCGTATCAGGAAACGGAAAACTTTTTGAACGCTGTATTGAAAAAATTAGAAGGCAACGGTTTTTCGATGGCTAAAGTCAAATTGACAAATCTTCAAAAAAAGAACGACTGCATCATAGCCGACCTTTCAGTCACGAAAGAGGTCAAAAGAACACTGAACGACATTGTCATAAAAGGCTATGATAAATTTCCGGACGGACACAAAAAAAACATGCTTCGCCTTTACCGCAATAAAATTTTCAATCAAAAGAATCTGGATAAACTCTACAATGATTTTGATAAATTCAGATTTGTTAAACAGAGTAAATATCCTGAAATCCTTTTCACCAAGGATTCTACCAAAGTTTATGTGTATTTAGAAAAAACAAAAGCCAATACGTTTGACGGCTACATTGGTTTCACCAACGACGAAAATAAAAAAATGGTCTTCAGCGGGTATCTTGATTTGGTTTTAAATAACATTCTGAATTCAGGCGAAAAACTTGCACTATATTGGAAAAGCAACGGACAAGATCAAAAAACCTTCAACCTGAACGTTGAAATCCCGTATCTTTTTAAAAGCCCTATCGGACTCAAAACAGAATTAAACATTTTCAAGCAAGACAGCACATTTCAAAATACGCGGACTTCAATTGATCTGGGTTATTATTTCAACTACAATACCCGACTGTATTTAGGCTATCAATCAACAGAGTCGAGCGACATCCAAAACTCAAACACAACAACCCTGAGCGACTTTAACAATTCGTTCACCACCACTTCATTGGAATTCATCGATTTAAAAAACGATGATTTTCTATTCCCCGAAAAAACCACACTGAATTTCAAAACCGGTTTTGGCAAAAGAACCACCAAACTGATTTCAGACAATCAATTTTTTGCAAGCCTGAACCTGAAACACAACCTGTACCTGAACGAAAAAAATATAATTTCTCTCAAAACTCAAAATTTTTATCTGCAAAGCAACGATTACATCGTTAATGAACTTCAGCGATTTGGCGGAATCAATTCGATACGGGGATTCAACGAAAACAGTCTCCAGGGCAACATCTTCAACTCGTTACTGACCGAATACAGATACGTGCTAGCCTCAAACCTCTACATCCACTCCATCATTGATTACGGCCAACTACAAGACAACACCACTAACAGCAAGACCAACTTGCTCGGACTGGGATTTGGTTTCGGATTACTTTCTAAAAACGGACTTTTTAACATGGTTTATGCCACCGGAAGCACAAATAATCAAGCTGTTAAACTATCCAATTCTATAGTTCACATTAGTTTTAGAGCTAATTTTTAAGAACTTATGAACTTTAACATTAAAAACTTGCACTTATATTAGGATTTTTAAGATTATTTTAAGAATTTTGAAAGACTAATTATAACCAAATTAAATAATGAAAACAAAGTTAAATGGATTCTTGACGCTATTCATAGCGTTGTTGGTGCAAATCTCTTTTGCACAAGAGAGGGTAGTAACAGGTGTTGTTTCGGATAACGCCGGTTTACCTATTCCGGGAGTTAACGTTCTTGTTAAAGGAACTAAACTGGGAACCCAAACTGATTTCGACGGGAAGTTCTCAATCAAAGCCAGTCCGAATCAAACTCTTATTTTTAATTTCGTCGGGATGAAAACACAGGAAATTACTGCGTCTTCTGCAACGATTAACGTAAAAATGAAGGATGATGCAGTTGAATTGGAAGGAGTTGTGGTTACTGCTTTTGGCATCAAAAGAAATCCTAAAAAGTTGGGATATGCTGTTTCCTCAGTTAAAAGTGGTGATGTAACAGAAGTTGCAGAACCTGACTTAACAAGAGCACTATCAGGAAAGGTAGCTGGGGTTAATGTGAATTTTTCTACCGGAGTTGCCGGAGCTTCTAATCAAATTACCATCAGAGGTGTTAATTCATTAGTTGGAAACACCCAGCCTTTAATAATTGTTGACGGAGTTGCTTATAGCAGTGATCAAATAACTAGTTCAAGTCAAATAACCGGCGGAGGGGGGTATGAAAGTGCTTTATCTACTCTAGATCCAAATGACATAGCTAGCATCAACGTACTAAAAAGTACAGCAGCTGCGGCTCTATATGGTTCGAGAGCCATGAACGGAGTTATCGTTATCACAACAAAATCTGGCTCATCAAAATCCGGAAAAAATGAAAAAATGAGTGTAAATGTTGGTATGGGAACTTATTTTGAAAACATAGCAAACTTACCTGATTATCAAAACACTTATGGGGCGGGATCCAATTTTAATTATTCGAATGCTAATGGTTCGTGGGGTCCCAGATTTGATTCATTAGCCACTATTCCAACTTGGCCTACATTATTAGCTGCGTTTCCTGATCAATTTGGTCCAACAGTCCCTTATGTTGCCAAGCCAAATAACGTCAAAGACTTATTCAGGACAGGCACTGTTCTAGATCGAACTGTAGGCTTAAACTACTCAGGTCAAGATGGAAATTTTAGTGTAACAATATCTGACATGAAACAAGACGGTTATATCCCGTATAATTCTTATGACAGAACATCAATGTCTGCAGGTGGAAATTTTAAATTGAATGACAGATTAACAGCAGGAGCCAACATGAGTTTCTCTAAAACAAAACAAATTGGTGGATTCTTTGGGGAAAATCAATTCGACGGAGCTTCCTCTTCTTTTGCTAGAACCTTGTTTTTAGCAAGAAACTGGGATTTTAACTTACCTTACACAAATCCTGTAACTGGTGCTTCTGTAACTCCAAATGGAACCCAATTTGACCACCCTCTTTGGTCTTGGCAACATGATCAAATTATCACAAAAACTAATAGAGTAGTGGCTGGTTTAAATTTGAACTATAAATTTAACGATCACATTTCTACCTCATACAGAATTGGAGTAAACAGATATACCCTAAACAGAGATGAGATTCGCGATATAGGTTCAAGAGCTAACAACGGATTAGGTGATTTGAAAAAGGACAACTTCATCAATGAAGACATTGAGTCGTCTTTACTTTTTAACTTTGACTATAAATTAACTGAAAACTTAAGTTTTGCTGCCATTTTAGGGAATAACGTTTTACAAAACAACTTTTCCAGAGAAGTTAATGAAGGTATAGATTTTGTACTTCCAAATATTTTCACATTTGGAAATGTAACCAGTATTAAAAATTTAGTTGATGAACGTGCTCAGAAAAGAAACGTTGGTGTTTTTGCGGACTTAACATTAAATTACAAAGACTACTTATTTTTAAATACCACCGGCAGAAATGACTGGAGTTCATCATTACCAAAAAAGAATAATTCTTACTTCTATCCATCAGTAAGTGCTTCATTGATAGTAACAGATGCTTTACAAATGAAAAGCGAAATATTGACATACGCAAAATTAAGAGCCAGTTTTGCCAGAGTAGGTAGAGATGCTGATGCAGAGTTCACGAGAATTGCATATACGCAAGGTAATGCTTATAACGGAAATCCCGTAATTGGAAATCCAACTTCTTTAGGAGATCAATCAGTAACTCCTGAATTTTCTTCTGAATTTGAATTTGGTACTGATTTAGAATTCTTTAACAAACGTATAGTGGTTGACTTAACATTATACAACAAAAAAACAACTGATTTGATTACACCTATTGTTGTTCCTTCTTCAAGTGGTTATCAACAGTACAATACTAATGCTGGTTCTATTGAAAACAAAGGAATTGAATTAGGACTTACTTTAGTTCCAGTTAAAGCGAATGACTTTAAGTGGACATTATATACCATGTTCACAAAAAACAAAAACGAAGTGACAGAACTAAAAGAAGGCTTAGACCGAATACAACTTGATCCAAACCAAGTAGCATATGCCATTCCTGGACAATCATTCGGGGTGTTTTATGGTACAAAATTTGCCCGTGATGCGAATGGAAATTATTTAATTAATCCATCCGGAGGAGGTATTATTCAAGACCCAGAATTAGGTATAATTGGTGATCCAAATGCTGATTTTAAAGTTAGTTTTACCAATACTTTTGCATACAAGGGATTTAGTTTAAAATCCCAATTCGATTGGAAACAAGGTGGAGACATAAGCTCAGTAACTATTCAAAGTTTGTTAGGACGAGGAGTTACTAAAGACACTGAAGATAGAGAAAGAACTTTCGTTATACCGGGTTATTATGGTAATAATGATGGTACCCCAATACTAGACGGAAGTGGTAATCAAATTCCAAATACAACTCAGATAAGTATGAATGAGTTATATTTTTCACCTGCCGGAGGTAACACTTTTGGTATCAATAGTGTGGACGAGGCTTCTATATATGATGGAACAGTATTCAGACTAAGAGAACTTAGTTTAACTTATGATGTCCCTTCATCTGTATTGAAAAAAACACCTTTCGGTAAAATTAGTTTCAGTCTCATTGGAAGTAATCTATGGTATTTTGCACCTAATGTTCCTAAATATACCAATTTTGACCCAGAAACAACAAGTTATGGTTCTACTACCCTACAGGGTATTGAAACATCTGCAGCACCAACAGCTAAGAGATATGGATTCAAAGTTAATTTAACATTTTAATAAATATAAAAATGAAACTCATCAATAAAATAAGAAACAACAAAGTTATTGTAGTTTTATCTTTATTTTCAACATTTTTTCTAAGTTGTAGTAATTATTTAGATGTTGATAAAGATACCGACTACCCTACAACCGCGCCATTAAACTTTTTACTAACTAATGCTCAGGTAGGCACTGCTTTAGTAGGAGATTTCAATAATAACACAGGACGTCTTCTTTCTACTTACACACATCAAATGACGTCAAGAGAAGAAGAAGACCAATATGGTATTAAAGTTAACAATATCAATATGAACAATGACTGGGATGCCATTTATCTTGGTTTGACTGATTTTGAAACCATCATCAGACAAGGTACCGACACGGGAAACATGGTATACGTCGGCGTAGCACAGATGCATAAAGCATATCTTATGTCATATGCTGTTGACTTATGGGGAGATGTCCCTTTTAGCGAAGCAACACAGTTGGCAACCTCAGGAATTATTAATCCTAAATTTGACGACCAGAAACAAATATATGCTGCTATATTTGATTTAATTGAAACAGCAAAAATAAATCTTGCAAGCAATTTAGGAACTGAAAAGCCTGGAGTAGATGATTTATACTATGGAGGAGACACTGACAAATGGATTAGATTTGCAAATACACTCAAATTAAAACTTTATAATCAAACCAGACTTACATCTGACTTTGACCAAGCAGGCTTTGATGCATTAATTGCAGAGAATAATTTCTTCAGTTCTAATGCAGACGACTTCCAATTCAATAGATATGATGCAATCTCACCATCGAATGAAAGAAATCAGCTATTCATCGAAGCTTACGAAAGCACTCAATTTGGCGCATATCAAAGTCCTTGGTTTTATGAAATATTAAAAGGTGTAAATCCGAACATCCACACTGGAAATCCTGACCCAAGAATGCATTATTATTTTTATAATCAACTAACTGCCGGTGAATTCCCTCCTGATCAAGGAAACACAGTAACTGGGGATCCTGGTGCTGACTATTGGGATGCATCTACAGGTTTCTTTAGTATTCGTTTCGGAAGTACAGGTCCGGACAGAGATAAGAGTGCTGAAAAATCATATACATATCCGGGAATATTCCCTTGTGGCGGCAGATATGATGACGGACTGGGAGGATCAGTTGAAACACTAAACACAGCATTTAGTGGAAAAGGAAAGGCTCCTCACCGAATATTAACTTATGATGAGTTTTTATACATCCAAGCCGAATTAATTCAAGTTGGAAAATTGAGTGGTAATGTTGCTGGAAAACTACAAGATGCAATGACGGCAAGTTTTGCTAAAGTAGATCAGGTAGTTGCGAACAGCGGAACAAATCAAGCTGTTCCAATTCTAACTGGTAGCCCAGAAGTAGCAACTTTCATTGATAATATAATGACAGAATTCAACTCCGCTTCTGCAGCAAAAAAATTAGAAATCATTATGACACAAAAATGGGTAGCAACATTTGGAGACCCTATGGATCAATATACAGATTATAGAAGAACTGGATATCCAGTTTTAGCTAATCCTCTTGGTCCATCGCCCGAATATCAATTAAACAATGGGGATGGATTCCCACTTATTGATTCTCAAACAGTACAGAACAATCCATTCCAGTTATCATTCTATTGGCCACAATCTGAGTTGAATTCAAATGCAAATGCACCTGCTCAAAAAAATCCGGCAACCTATAAAATATTTTGGGATAATTAACATAAAGAAATTAAAATGAAAAAAATAAAATTAATATTAGTTTCCTTATTTCTCGTGATGTTTGTTGCATCGTGTGAAAAGGATGGTGGTGATTCAGTCATTTCTACTACTAATGGTGCAACACCAGATATAAGAAAGATTGCTACCACTGATGCCTTTATTAACTTAGTGGCTGTAAATGACAACGAACCTATCAATTTAGGATTCACTGTTGACATTGGATTTGGAGATGTTGCTTCTGCAAACATAATGTTGTTTTATTTCAAAGGAGACAATGTCTACAAAGCAACTTTTGCTACCAGCGTGACTTCTTTCCCTGCAACATTTAATTTATCGCAAAACGATCTTTTTAATGCATTCACAGAATTAAACGGACCCGAAGATTTAGCAGTTGGTGACGTTTTAAAAGTAACGGCTGAACTTACTCTTAAAAATGGTACAGTTATTAAAATTTTAAATGATGACGGTTCTGCTAATTATGGAGCTGACATATCCAATTCAAATCTTTTTAAAGTTTTACAAGCTTACAACGTATCTTGTCCATCTGATTTAGCTGGTACTTATACAGTATTAACTTCTGGCTTTTCTACAGACTCAGGACCGACTCCTGATGAAAATCCGATAACTGATTTCCCATACACTGTAACAATAACAGCTAATGGTGGTGGTAATTATACTGTATCAGATGCTTTCGGTGGTGTATATATGTTATGGTATGACATTTACGGATTAGACTTTGAAGTAGAAGGCACATTTAATGACGTTTGCGGAGTAATTTCTGGTGTATTTCCAGAACCTTTCGGAACTGATGTGACCTATTCAGGAACTGTAAATCCTGATGGAACATTATCAATCCATTGGGTCAACGGTTATGGTGATGAAGGAGATTCAGTTTATACAAAAGCAGACTAAATTCTAAAAAAACAAGCTAATAGAAACCACCAGTCTTCACTGGTGGTTTTTTTATATCTTTGCGGCATGGAAAAAGAAAATCAAATCTTCGGAATCAGAGCCATTATAGAAGCCATTAATGCCGGCAAGGAAATTGATAAAGTATTCATACAAAGCGATGCTCAAGGTGAATTAATGCAGGAATTGATGAAAACGATGAAAAAAAACAGCATCAATTTCACTTATGTGCCCGTAGAAAAACTAAATCGTCTAACCGCCAACAACCACCAGGGTGCTGTAGCTTCAATAGCTCCCATCATCTTTGTAAAACTCGAAACACTGGTTGAAAGCGTCATCGAAAGCGGTAAGACTCCCCTATTCTTAATCCTAGACCAACTCAGCGATGCCCGAAACTTCGGAGCCATTATCAGAACTGCGGAATGTACAGGTGTTGACGGAATCATAGTCCAAAAAACAGGCTCCGCCCCCGTAAACGGCGATACCGTTAAAACATCGGCAGGTGCCGTGTTCAATGTACCTATTTGCAAAGTAGACCACATCAAAGACGCCATCTTTTACCTACAAGGCAGCGGAATCAAAACCGTAGCCGCCACCGAAAAAACCGAAGACAACCTATACAACGTGTCACTAAACGAACCCGTAGCCATAATCATGGGCAGCGAAGACCGCGGCATTAACCCATCAGTACTCAAAATCGTAGATGAAAAAGCGAAGTTACCTATGTTTGGGAGCATAGGTTCCTTAAACGTTTCCGTGGCTTGCGGAGCCTTTCTTTACGAAACTGTACGACAACGTCAATAAGAAGCGAATGGCTTGGGACTTATCAGTCCTCCCTATTCCCGCTTTACGTTACAATAAAAAAGCTTCCGAACCGGAAGCTTTTTTATTTTCTCTGCAATCGGGGCTAAAGAGCCGGTTATGGGGTTTCCTTATCCTCGTCTGTCGTTTCTTTAAACACATACACATAATTGATTGGGCTTGCCGGAACTTCTTCCTCCACCATCTCAGGTTCTGCCGTATTCACAAAATTACCATTTTCATCAAAGTGCTTCATAAACATATCTTCTTCGGGGTTAAAATCGGGTTGCTCCCAAGGGTATTGGGTAGCCTTTACATAATCGGGGGTCTTAAAATAAACCGCAAACACAAACCCGCTGATGAGCCCTGCTAAGTGACCTTCCCAGGAAACCTGTTGATCTACCTCGGGAAAAACATACCATATCAGCCCACCGTAAATCATTACCACTGTTAGCGACAAAGCCATTAAACGGTAATACTGCGTCATGAGTCCTTTAAAAAAAATGAAAGAAACCAAAACATAAATCAAACTGCTCGCTCCTACGTGAAACGAACTCCTGCCAATAACCCAGGTAATGATGCCCGAGAGCAGTATCCCATACACCAATACTTTTAACGAAATATTGCGGTAAAAATAAATAAGCGCCACCGTAAGGATAAAAAGCGGAATAGAATTATTGGCAATATGATTGAAATTGGCATGCAAAAACGGACTGAAAATAACGCCTTGCAATCCTGTAACCGTTCGGGGTAAAATACCGTGTGATGTCAAATCTACGTTAAAGCTTCGTTCGACAAAAAAAACAGTCCACATGGCCACAAGCAGTAAAGCGGGTACTATCCATACCGAAGGCGTAAATTTGAAATGATGATGATCGTTCATAATAATTGCTGTATTGCAATGATTGTTCAAAAACACAGCCAAACTAAAAGTAGTGCTAATTTGTCATACCAATTTGAAAATTTGAAGACGAGATAATTTGAAAATTGTAAAAATAACAATCTAATATAAGTAAATTTGTGCCTTATTGATTTTTGAAAACCCCAATCCATTTTCAAATTAACCATGGAAGCACCACTTGCCGAACGCATCAGACCGCAACGATTAGAAGACTACATCAGCCAATTACACTTGGTGGGTGAACAGGGTTCGTTGACACAACAAATGGCGCGGGGCGTAATTCCCTCTATGATTTTTTGGGGCTCGCCGGGCACCGGCAAAACTACCTTGGCACAGATTATTGCCAAACAAAGTAATCGCCCTTTTTATGAACTGAGTGCTATTAACAGTGGCGTAAAAGACATACGCGAGGTGATTGATAAGGCCAAAATGAGCGGCGGATTATTCACGGCTAAAAATCCTATTTTGTTTATTGATGAGATTCACCGCTTCAGCAAATCGCAACAGGATTCGTTGCTGGCCGCGGTAGAAAAAGGATGGGTAACGCTGATTGGTGCCACTACTGAAAACCCAAGCTTTGAGGTGATTCCGGCTTTGTTGTCACGTTGTCAGGTGTATATTCTGAATCCGTTTTCGAAAGAAGATTTGCTGGCATTGCTCAACAGGGCCATGAAGGAAGATAAAATCATTGCGTCAAAAAAAATACAACTAAAGGAAACCGAGGCCTTACTCAGACTTTCGGGTGGCGACGGACGCAAACTATTAAATATTTTTGAACTGGTCGTAAACGCAAGCCCTGAAGGTGAAATTATCATCACTAATGAAAAAGTTTTGGAATTGGTGCAGCAAAACACGGTACTTTATGACAAAACCGGAGAGCAGCATTACGACATTGTTTCGGCTTTTATCAAATCGATACGCGGCAGCGACCCCAATGGAGCAGTATATTGGCTGGCCCGAATGATTGAAGGTGGCGAAGATGTAAAATTTATTGCCAGACGCATGCTGATTTTATCGAGCGAAGATATTGGTAACGCAAACCCTACGGCTTTTATCATGGCCAACAATACGTTTCAGGCGGTATCGACGATTGGGTATCCGGAAAGCCGTATCATACTGAGTCAGTGTGCTGTGTATCTAGCAACTTCGGCTAAAAGCAATGCCAGCTACATGGCCATTGGAGAAGCACAGGCTGTGGTTAAGCAAACTGGTGATTTATCGGTTCCGATACACTTGCGCAATGCACCTACCAAGCTAATGAAGGAATTGGGTTATGGGGAGGAATACCAGTATTCACACAACTATGCCAACAATTTTTCGGAACAGGAATACCTTCCGGATGAACTCAGGAATACCACTTTTTACAAACCGGGAAATAATGCCCGTGAAAACGAGCTGCGTACTTTTCTGAAAAACAGATGGAAAGATAAATACGGATATTAAGAATGGTGAATTTACAGAGCAATTAAAACTTTAACGTCAAAGGTTCTGAAATCAATTTACCGTTTTCGTAGTATTCAAAAAACCATTGATTATTGTTCAAAAGCACTACCCCGTTGATGGTTCCTTTCACCCCTATAAAAACATTTTTCTGTGAGGTATTAAACAACCGCATGATAACTTTTGGCTCGTTGTCTACCACCTGAAAACCATTGACAGTTGGTTGAGCAAAAAAGAATACTCCGGAAGTATTCTCAACACTTGAAGATGGCATCTCGGGTTTTGGTGTTACGGGCACAACCGGTGGAACCTCAGTTTTCTCTTCTTTTCCACTGTATTTGTAATTTAAGTTGTCAAACGATTGAAAGGCTGCGCGTAAGGCTTCGTTATAAGCAACCACGTATTCTTTTTCGCGACTAGAGCCAAAAGCAGTTTCGTATACCGTTTTTTCCTTGCAGTCTTTGAGAACTACTTTTACTTTAGTCATAAAAAAACTGTTGTCTTTTTCTAAAGCGGCATACAGCACAGAACAACGCTTATCAGCTATTTCAGCCGGCAATTCCTCTGTAGTTAAATAGGATTTAAATCCGTATTTCTGCAATAGTAATTTGGTCAGGATATTCAACCGGTACTGATCGTTTTCTTTTTGAAAATCAAACTTAGCCGGCACAATAACATACTGATAATCATTAATGCTTTGCGAAAATGCAGAAACTGTAACTGCTATGAAGAGGAACAACGCTATTTTTTTCATGTTATAATAGTTCTTTTAATTCTGATAAATGCTTAATCGTTACTACGCCATCCGGAGCGTGAGTTTCATGCTGATCAAACCAAATAGCTTTCATACCAAACGCCATAGCACCGTTTACATCGGCCTCGATGCAATCACCAATCATAATGGCATTTTGCTTTTGGGTTTTAGCCAAAGATAAGGCAAATTCAAATATAGAAGCATGTGGTTTTTTTACGCCGGCCATTTCCGAATTGGTGATGGTTTTAAAATAATTGGCCATACCCGAATTGGTGATTTTTTTATGCTGCACTTCGGCAAAACCGTTGGTAATAATGTGCAGGTTGTATTTAGGATACAGATAGTCCAAAATTTCTAGAGCTCCGTCAAACAGTTGATTATTATCGGGTAGAAATTCGATATAATCGTGGGCAATTTTGTGTATTTGTTCGTCGGATATGCTGTAATTCATGGCATCAAACGAAAGCTTTAACCGATTGTACCGCAATTCTTCGTGAGTAATCTTATCAACCTGATACAGTTTCCAGCAAGCTTGATTGATGGGAGCGTAAACGGTTATAAAATCTTTTGTCTCAATGGTTGGATGGTGTTGCTTGAAAATTTTATCAAAGGCCAGCACTGAGTTGGAATCAAAATCCCAAAGGGTGTGATCTAAATCAAAAAAAACATCGGTAATGGTATCATTCATAGTTTAAAAAATGCCTTCATCCTGAAAACTGAGATATCCTTTTTCAGTTATGATAACGTGATCAAGGACTTTGATATCCAGTTGGTTTCCGGCCAGTTTTAGTTTTTGGGTAATTTCTTTATCGGCTTCGCTGGCCTGCAATTTTCCCGAAGGATGATTGTGTGACAAAATTACGGAAGTCGCACAGTGTTCCAATGCGGTCTTGAAAATTAATCGAATATCTACCACAGTTCCGGTAATCCCTCCTTTAGACAATTGCGATTTGTAAATCACTTTGTTCGAATTGTTGAGATACAACACCCAAAACTCTTCATGAGCCAGTTCACCAATAAGAGGCTGCATCAGTTCAAAAACCGCTTTACTCGATGTTATTTTATGCAACTCTGGAGTGTCCTCGGTTTTTCTTCTTCTTCCCAATTCCAAGGCTGCTGCTATGGTTACGGCTTTTGCTTCTCCTATTCCTTTGAATTCCATCAATTGTTTCAATGACAATTTTCCCAACGCATTCAGGTTGTTATCGACACTGGCTAAAATTCTTTTGCTCAGACCCACCGCGCTTTCGTTGCGGCTTCCGGAACCAATAAGTATTGCAACCAACTCGGCATCACTCAGAGAAGCTTTGCCTTTCAGCATCAGCTTTTCACGGGGCTTATCATCTTCTGCCCATTGTTTTATGGAAAACCTTTGATCACTCATCATTTATTTTAAAAGTAAAACAATGATAAATGTAAGAATTTTATTTTAAACAATTAGTGTTTTTACTTCATCAAAATTCAATCCGCCATAATTACCCGAACTCATCAACAGCAAAGCGGAATTGTTCAGGTCATAACTAAAAAGAAAATCCTTAAACTCAGATGGATTAGTATAAATAATTAAATCATCGCGCTTGAAAGATTCTGCAATCTGATCATAGGTCACTTCTTCGAGCTGTTTAATTTTTACCGCATCAGGCGAATAGAATACTACAGCTACATCGGCCGCGTTTAATGCTCCTTCGTATTGTTTGAGAAATTCGGCATTTAAACTGCTGTAGGTATGCAACTCGAGGCAAGCCACCAATTTTCTGTCGGGATATTGTGATTTTACCGCTTGGGTTGTGGCTGACACTTTGCTTGGAGAATGGGCAAAATCTTTATAGGCCACCTTTCCTTTGCCTTCGGCTATTTTCTCTAATCGTTTTGAAGCCCCTTTGAAACTGGCAATGGCCTCATAAAAATCGGCCTCATCTACTCCCATATTTTGACATATCCATTTGGCGCCGGCTAAATTATTGAGATTGTGCGCCCCAAAAACCTCTATAGGCATAGGTCCTTCGGGAGTATCCAGTAGAGTTACTCCGTTTTCAACCGAATAACTTGGCGTGTGATACGGCATTCTTCGAATGGTATTGGTTGATTCTTCAGCCACTTTCTTTACTGTAGGATCTTCTTCATTGTAAACCAAAATTCCGCCTTTGGTAATTTGATTCACAAAAATCTCAAACTGCTCCACATAATTTTCAATGGTGGGAAACACATTGATGTGGTCCCAGGCTATTCCGGAGAGTAAGGCAATATTAGGTTGGTAAAGATGAAATTTAGGTCTTCTGTCGATAGGAGATGACAAATATTCATCGCCTTCCAAAACGATGAAATCATTGTTTTCGGTTAAATGAACCATCGTATCAAATCCTTCTAATTGTGCGCCAACCATATAATCTACTTCAATATTGTGATAATGCATCACATGCAGAATCATAGAAGTAATGGTAGTTTTCCCATGAGAGCCGCCAATAACAACGCGGGTTTTGTTTTTGGATTGTTCGTATAAAAATTCCGGGTACGAATAAATTTTCAGCCCCAGTTCTTTGGCTTTCAACAACTCGGGATTATCTCCTTTGGCGTGCATTCCGAGGATAATGGCTTCTATGTCAGAGGTTATTTTTTCAGGAAACCAACCCATTTCGGACGGTAGTAATCCTTTTTTTTCTAATCTTGATTTGGAAGGTTCGAAGATGGCATCGTCGCTACCGGTAACTTGATATCCTTTTTGGTGTAGTGCTAACGCGAGGTTGTGCATGGCTGCACCTCCTATAGCTATAAAATGTGTACGCATGAATTAAGACTTTGTTTTATCCTGATAGGTTTCTAATAATAATTTTGCTCTTTGGGGTTGGTTCATTTTGTTTTTGTATAAATCGGCTAATTTTTGATACGTTGTTTTAGAGCCTCCAATAGTCAGAGCTCTGGTATAGTATTTTTCAGCTTCTTTATACCGCTCAAAGTATTCTGCTATTCTGCCTTTGGCTAAATAACCGTCAACTGGTGAAATCTTCAACAGTTCTCCTGCATATTTTTCGGCTTTGCGCTCGCTTCCTCCTACTATCCCGGGCAGTTGCAGATACAATTCGATTAGTGCCCAGCGTGCATCAATATGATTGGAATTGAGTTGGATGGCTTTTTCAAAGGAAGCTTTAATATCGCTAATCATACCAAGCGCTTTGAGTTTACTACCTTCTTTAGCCTTCATTCCCAGACACCCACCATACTTATAATAGTAATTAGCTTCATTCGGATTGAGAGTTTTTAATTTTCCGTAATACATCATAGCAGTATCCCATGATTTATTATATCCTTCTATATCTCCTAAATATTCTAATGTTTTTAGATGATTGGGAGTCTCTTTCAGTATATTTTCAAATAAAGGTTTGGCCAATGTATACTTCTCTTGGTTGAAAAGTTTCTCTGCCTTCGCAAATTCAGATTGCGGAAAAGCCCAATAAGACCATAAAAAAAACAATGCAGACACTAAATACCTCATGCTGTTTGTATTAACCGAATAAAACTGGATACAGAAACAAAATCCAAAAATAGGGATTAATTTTTTTGAAGTATCCTCTTTTTCAAAATATTATGTTTTTTGAACTTCCGACATAAATTACATCATATTTGTAATCTAAAAACTACTTTAAATGCTTAAATAATGCATTTCATCGATTTTTTTTGCACTTAAACGATATTTCTAATACGTTTGATATGTCAAATAAACAAAACGTTCTTTTTCAATTCTATTTAAACTATTGCTAATGATTCTGTCTTTATGCAAAATAAAAGAGGACATTACAGTAAGTCATTTACAGAATGGGATTAGAAATTATTTTAAAAAAATAATATAACAAACCCCGAGATGAAAAATTTTTACTTAACATCAAGAGAAATTAGTTTCAAGTTGTTCAATACAACCTTGATTAAACTTAGTTTAATTATGGTAATGATATTGAACATACAAGATTCACACTCACAAACTTCCTGCTCTAATGCAATTGCAATTACTGTAAACGGAAGCTGCTTGAGTGGTTCTGTTTCAGACAGTTCACAAGACTCTCCTTTAATGAGTTCAGCCAGTTGTACTACGGCCGGTGTTTTCAAAAGAGAACGCTGGTACTCTTTTACCGTAACAGGTGGACCAAAAACCATCACTATCACTGCAGATTCGGCAGATCGCAATTTATTTTTAATGTTAATCTCCGCTTCAGGTTCTTGTTCAGGACTAACTATTGTAGATTGTGCTAATAATGATGACACCAACAATTCAGCTCAAACAGAAACCATCACAAGTTTATTGAACAATGGTTTATATTACATCAAGGTTGTAAATGCGGGTACTAACAATTCAAACATGACCTTAAGCAGCTTGTGTGTTACTGCTGCCTCAGCCTGTTCAACTCCAACCGCACAACCTACTTCTTTAGTTTTGAGCAGCTCAAGTGCCACTAGTGTATCGGGAAGTTTTACGGCAGCTTCTCCTACTCCAAACAAATACCTTGTAGTTAGAAGCACCAGTGCCACGGCACCTAGTCCGGGTCCTGTAAACGGAACCGCATATAATGTTGGAAACACCATCAACGGAGCTACTGTGGTTTCGGTAAACAACAGTACTTCTTTTACAGACAACTCTTTGGCAGGAAACACTAAATATTACTATTATATCTACTCTTATAATGACACTTCATGTTCAGGAGCCGCTTACAACACTACCAGTCCGTTGACCAATAATGTAGTTACTTGTACTGCTATTCCAAACACTGTTTCGACCTCAGGTGTTACCGGAAACGGATTTACACTAAACTGGGCATACCCGACAGGAGGTAGTGCTAATACCACTACTTACACAGTTCAGATTACCACTGATGCTGCTTACACGGTTAATATTGCCGGATCGCCTTTTGCCCTTGGAACTGCTTTGAGTTATTCGGCTTCGGGTTTAAACACTAACACTACATACTATTACAGAATTTTGGCTAATAACGGTTGTTCAAGTGCCTACGTTACAGGTTCGGTAACAACCTCTTGCGCCGCACCTGCTGCACAACCAACAACTTTGGTTTTGTCATCGGTTACAAGTACCAGCTTAAGTGGTTCATTCGCGGCTGCCAGTCCGGCACCCAGCGGTTACTTAATTGTGAGAAGTACTAGTGCTACCCCTCCTACTTTAACAAACGGGACTACTTATGCTGTTGGCCTGACTACTTTAACTCCGGGAACAACCCGGGTTATTCAGGGAAGTGCTGTTACCAGTAATGCCGTTACCTTTACTGATTCGGGTTTAACAGCCAATACACAGTACTATTACCATATCTTCTCCTATAACAACGGTTGTACTGGAGCTCCTGTTTACAATACAACTGCTCCTTTAACAAACAGTGCTATTACTTGTCCTGCAGCACCAACAGCCCCGGTTAATTCCTCCGTTACAGGTAATGGGTTTACGGTAAGTTGGACGGCATCAGCAGGTGGGTCTGCAGCAACGGTAAACTATACGTTAGAAGTTTACACCAACAACACTTACACCACGCCAATAACGGGGTCTCCTTTTGCCGTTGGGACAGCTTTGACCTACACAGTATCAGGATTGAACCCACTTACCATTTATTACTACAGAATTGTAGCCAATAACGGTTGTTCTAGCAATTATTTGACGGGCAATGTTACTACATTAACAGCTGCTTGTGTGGCTCCTCCTGCCGCAAACAACTTAACAATCGGGACCGTAACCTCAACTTCAATACCGGCTATATTTACCGGTACTGCTAACGGATACTTAGTCATTGCTTCAACCAGCGCTACAGCACCAAGCCAACCGGTAAACGGGATTACCTACAGCGCTTTAACCGTAAACACATTGGGCTCAGGATTGACTTTCATGCAATCGGGAAGTTCAACTACAATTGCAGGCACAGGTTTATCAGGTAATACAAAATACTACTATTACATATACAGCTACAATAACACTTCTTGTTCAGGAGGACCGGTATACAATACTTCAGGACCTTTGACCGGAAATGCTGTAACCTGTCCGGCTGTACCAGGTTCAGTAACCACAACCAATATAAACCAAAACAATTTTACTTTAAACTGGACTTCTTCAATTGGAGGTAATGCCAATACAGTTAGTTACACTATCCAAGTTACTACTGATGCAGCATTTACCAATAATATTTTAGATTCTCCGTTTACAGTACCGGATCCGATTACAACTTTGGATATAGATGATTTAACCGGCAATACTACTTATTACTATAAAATCACGGCTAACAATGGCTGTGAAAGCCCCTCTGCAACGGGATCGGTTACCACTTTGTCTAACCCATGTACACCACCTGCAAATCAAGCGTTCAACTTTACCAACGGAGCCATAACTTCTTCCACTTATCCGGCTTCTTTCTTGGGATCAGCGGATGGATTTTTAGTGGTTCGTTCTACCAGTGCTACACCTCCCAGCCAACCGGTTAACGGAACCATATACAATGCTGCCAACATTGCAACTTTAGGAACAGGGTTAACATTTATTCAGTCCGGAAGTACATATAACATTTCAAGTACCGGACTAACCGGAAACACCACTTATTACTACTACGTATATGCTTACACTAACCCTACATACTGTACAGGAGGTCCTGTTTACAATACATCGGGAGCATTGGTTGGAAGCGGCACTACTTGTCCGGGTTCACCAACAGGAGTTACAGCTTCAAGCATTACCACCACTTCGTTTAATTTAGATTGGACAGCACCGGTTGGCGGAACATCAGGAGCCATAACTTATACCGTTCAAATAACTACTAATGCAGGATATACTAACAACATTCCGGGCTCTCCGTTCACAGTAGCGAATCCAACAACTACCCTTAGCGTTTCGGGATTAACTGCAGGAACAACTTATTATTACCGAATATTGGCCAGCAACGGTTGTCAAAGTGCTTACACTACAGGTTCAATCACTACAAGTATTACTAATGACAATTGTGCTACGGCCATCAACTTAACAACAAACACAACGGCAACATGTATGGTTTCTACAAACGGAACTACAATTGGTGCCTCACAATCTTCTGCAGGATGTTCAGGAACGGCAGACGACGATGTTTGGTACAGCTTTGTCGCAATAGCTACTTCACATACTGTGACAGTGACCCCTTCTACACTCACAGACGTTGTATTCCAATTATACAAAGGAACATGTTCAGGATTAACAAGTTTAGGATGTATTGACAACACTAGCTCAACAGCAACTGAAACCAATACTTTTACCGGATTGACCATCGGAACCACTTACTATGTAAGAGTTTACAGTTACGGAAACGGAGCTGGTTACAGAGGGAACTTCAACATTTGTATCACCACCCCTGTTGCTCCAATCAATGACAATTGCAGTGGTGCTATTGCTTTAACCGTTAATCCAACTACAACCTGCGTAACCAGTACTGTAGGAACTACCATTTACGGAACACTATCGCAAGCCGGTTGCTCAGGAACAGCCGATGATGACATTTGGTACAGCTTTGTAGCGGTATCAACCAGTCAAAAAATAACTGTCTCCCCGATTACAATGACTAATGCTGTATTTCAAGTTTTCAGCGGTAGCTGTTCGGGTTTAACCAGTTTACAATGTAACAATGCCACATCTGGAAGTGCTATTGAAGTATCAACGGTAGCGGGATTGACTGTAGGAGCTACTTATTATGTGAGAGTATACAGTGCGGGTAGTGCCAGTGGTAACGGTTCATTCTCCATTTGCGTTACAACACCATGTAGCCCGGGCAGTGGAAACGGAACAACCTCAACTACTTGTCCAAACATAGTTGCAGGTGCCAGCGGATTAAACGGAGCAGACCCTGAGCCTGTTACCTGTTTTGCTACAAGCACTTGTACAAATCTTGAAGCTATTTACCCGGATTATAACGACACAACGAGTTATACAGTTAGCAACATTCCGTATGCACCGCCTTACCAATTCAACTGCTTGAGCAACCCTATAAGTGTTAATGTTGACGACGTTTGGTCGAATACAATTTCTTTACCATTTAATTTCTGCTACTATGGCAACACTTACAACAAAGTATTAGTAGGTTCAAACGGAGTGCTTACCTTCGATACTACCACTTACAGCCCGGGTGGATACTCAGGATGGTCATTCAGCAACAACTTACCCAGTTCATCTTTATTTTTAAATTCAATCTTTGGGGTTTATCACGATATTGATCCTAGTAAAGGAGGAGAAGTGGGGTGGGAATTAGTTACTTTAAGCAGTGGCTGTAGAGCTTTGGTAGCTGCTTGGAGCGATATACCAATGTATTCTTCTGTATGCAACAGTTCTCTATACACCGGAATGATAGTACTACACGAAAACAGTAACATTATTGAGGTGTTCATCAAAGAAAAAAATGTTTGTCCGACTTGGAATAACGGTAATGCCGTAGTAGGCATCCAAAATGCAAACGGAACCCAGGCTGTTGTAGCACCAAACAGAAATTCAAACGATACCGACTGGACTGTTAATGAAGAAGCTTGGAGATTTACTCCTTCCGGAGCCTCTGTGGCCAGTATAAAATGGTACCAAGGTTCAGGCACATCAGGACCTGTTGTAGGAACCAGTAACAATATATCCGTTTGTCCTACATCAACCACTAACTACACAGCAGAAGTAACTTATACTTTTTGCAATGGTACAACAGCTAAATACACTGATGAAACAACTGTAACTGTTTCAACCGGAAAAAAATGGACCGGTGCGGTTGATACCGACTGGAACAATGCAAACAACTGGTCTCCTGCAGGGGTTCCAACCAACACAGACTGTATCACTATTCAAAATGTACCTAACAAACCTGTCATTTCAGGAACTTCATACAATGCTTACTGTTATAATTTAACCATTGCTGCAGGTTCGTCATTACAAACCAATTCGACCAGCAATATAGTGGTAACCGATTTTGTTAAAGTATCATCAACCGGACAATTCAAAATGAAAGACAGTTCAAGTTTGGTACAAATAAACAACACCGCCACCAATACCGGGTCAATCTCTATGGAAAGAACCGCTTATGTAAAAGCTTATGATTATGTATATTGGTGTTCCCCGGTTAAGAGTTTTAGTTCTGCCAATATCTCTCCTACTTCTCCAAGTGGCTATGTTTTCAAATGGAATCCGACTATCGCTAACGGTAATGGAGGACAAGGAAACTGGGTTAGCGGCACTGAGATTATGGCTTTAGCCAAAGGATACATAGCTATTTCTCCGGGCTCTTACAGTTATACTAATGCGGCGCCTCTGACGGCAACATTCAACGGAGTACCTTACAACGGAATCAGAAAAGCAACTATCTCAAGAGGTAGCTACACTGGAGCTGATTTCACCGGAACTAACGGAGCTACAATAACTCGCCTAGATGACAATTGGAACCTAATCGGAAATCCTTATCCTTCAGCTGTTGATGCAATTGACTTCTTAAATCTGAATACCAACATCAATGGAAATATCAGACTATGGACACATGGCTCTCCTATCAGTTCAAGCAATACCAATCCTTTTTACGGAAGTTTTGCTGCCAATTATGATGTAAACGATTACATCAGTTATAACGGAACCGGCTCAACTCCTCCCGGATTCAACGGTAAAATTGCTGCCGGACAGGCGTTCTTTGTTATCATGAATGATGGTCCGGCAAGTAACAGTACGGTTACTTTCAACAACAGCATGAGAAGCGCGGCTTATGACAACAGTCAGTTCTACAGACAAAACACTGTTGCCAATACAGTACAGCCGGAGAAAAACAGAATTTGGTTAAGTTTGGTAAATGCCAATCAAATGGCTGCAACTACCTTGGTTGGATATGTTTCAGATGCCACTTATGACTACGACAGATTGTATGATGCCTCTCATAAAATCTCTAACACTTTAGGTATATACTCCTGGATTGAAGATCAAACCGTTATCATCAATGGTAGACCAACTCCTTTTGACGACAACGATTACGTTAAAATCGGAACATCTGTACCGTCTACAGGAACTTACTCTATAGGAATCAATCAGGTTGACGGACTTTTCAGCGATGCGAATCAAGATATTTTCCTCGAAGATACAGAACTCAACGTCGTTCACAATTTAAGACTGGCACCGTATACTTTTACCGCTAATGCCGGTAATTACAATGAACGATTCATTTTGAAGTATAAAAACAGCACTTTGGGTACAAATCAAAACACTTTAGCAACAACGTATGCTTATGTTTCTAACCATATCTTAAATATCAAAACAGATGATTCTATTAAAGAAATATATCTATATGATATTTCGGGTAAATTAATAACCAAATACAAACCTAGTGTTCAATCAACTCATTTTGAAACGGAATTCCCATACCAAAACGGTGTTTACCTGGCTACTGTAGTAAAAACCAGTGGCGAAAAGGCTGCAGTGAAACTACTCAATTAATTCATCAACACCAAAAAACAAACCCCATTAAACAGCACTGTTTAATGGGGTTTTTGCATTTCAAAAAAAGATAAGTTTTTGATGACTAAACATTTGAGATAATAACCCTAAATAAATTTGAGGTGTTCTTTATCGACATTATCAATCACTTTATCTACTTCTCATCAATTCACCTAAAACATTGATGTATATTTAATAATTGTTTTATTTCAATTAAAATACTATTACAATGTCGTTAATAATTACATTTTTATTCAATAAGAAAAAAACCAAATCTCATCTGATTTTAACTCTTTATTTTCTGCTATTATTTTCGATAAATTCATTCTCAAGTAATGGAACCTTAATCAATTCAGCGGTACTTAAAAAAGAACTTTCTGCAGCTCTTCCTCCCGGGCCATCCAACAACCAATGCGCCAATGCCATTACTTTGCCGTGCGGCACTACTAATCTGGCCGGTACAACCGTTGGTGCTTCCAGCTATACCCATGGTACGGGATGCAGCTTATCCAATTACGGAGTGTGGTATACATTTGTCGGAGACGGTAATGTGACTACCATTTCGGCTACCGGCTCAGGATTTGACCTTGAAATGGCCATTACAAGCGGAACTTGCGGAAGCTTATCCAACATAAGTTGCCAAGACTTTGCGGTGTCAGCAGCTGAAACTTATACATTCACCGCAACTGCGGGCACAACTTATTATATATACATAGCATATTATTTAACTTCGAGCACTACAACCGGAGCTTTTACCATTTCAAGAACTTGTACCACACCTTACGACCCCTGTGCTTCAATTCCCAACATAGCATCCTGCGGCACGACTAACGCTGTATCTATAGCCTCCGGATCCGGTGGTTTCAGTTCTTCAAGTTGTGGGTATACCACTCCCGGAAAAGAACAGATTTATACATTTACACCCACCACAACAGGAAATTATTACATCCAACAAAACAGCTCTTTTGGCTATATTGACTATCAGTTTAAAACAGCCTCTTTAGGGTGTAACAGCTCAGGCTGGACTTGTATAGATGATATTTCAGGAGCCGGAACCAGTCCCGGATTTTCATTAACAGCCGGAACTCAATATTATCTTTTGCTCGATCCGGAAAGCTCTACAGGGGGAAACATAAGTTTTTCATTAAACTGCCCAGTAGTTGCTCCTGCAAATGATAATTGCAGTGGCGCTATTGCATTAACCGTAAATTCAGACCTGAATTGTTCAACCAGCACTGCAGGAACTACCGTAGGAGCAACTCAATCACAAAGCAGCTGTACAGGCACGGCCGATGATGACGTGTGGTATAGTTTTGTTGCAACAGCTGCATCTCATACTGTAACCGTTACCCCCGGAACTTTATCAGATGCCGTCATGCAGGTATTTAGCGGCTCTTGTAGCTCATTAACCAGTATGGATTGCATTGACGACACCTATTCTTCAAACGAGGCCACTATTTTAAACGGATTAACCATTGGAAATACTTATTACGTCAGAGTTCACAGCTACAGTAGCTCAAGCGGACAAGGAACATTTACCATTTGTGTAACCTCAAACATTCCCTGTACCGCCGGAAACGGAACTGGCACAACCAGCTTAGGATGTCCTTCTGTAATTTCGGGAGGTTTAGGCTTAAACGGCAATGACCCTACTCCTATTGATTGTCATTCCAATTCAAGTTGTGTCGATTTAGAAGCTACTTATCTTCGCTTAGGACAGACTACCAACTATACCGTCGAGTCAATTCCGTACGACCCTCCATATCAATTCAGCTGTTTGGCCAATCCTGTGAGTGTAAACAGTGATGACGTTTGGTCTCCGGTTATTAACCTACCTTTCAATTTTTGTTTTTACGGCAACACTTACAATGCCTGTACAATTGGCTCAAACGGAATGTTGTCTTTTGACACCTCCAGAGCAAGCTCTTCTTCCGGTTATGCTTTCAGCAACAATTTACCAAGTACAACCGGAGCCTTATTTGCCAATACTATTTATGGCGTTTATCACGACATCGACCCAAGTGTTGGCGGTGAAGTAGGCTGGGAACTAATAACCCTGAACACAGGATGCAGAGCTTTAGTGGCCTCATGGAGCAATGTCCCGATGTTTTCAACCAACAGTATTTTATATACCGGCATGATGGTGCTGTATGAAAACACCAACATCATTGAAGTATACATCAAAGAGAAAAAAATAGACGATTTTAACGTATCTCCTTGGAATGGCGGCAATGCCATAGTAGGAATTCAAAATGCAGCAGGCACTCAGGCTGTCGTGGCACCCGGCAGAAACGGACTGGATACTAATTGGACAGCTAGCAGCGAAGCCTGGCGATTTGTTCCTTCAGGTAACTCCATCACATCCATCAAATGGTATGAAGGAGCCGGGACTTCAGGAACAGTTGTAGGAACCACTGATACCATTACCGTTTGTCCACCTACCACCACTATTTACACTGCCGAAGTCACTTATACTTTATGTGGCGGTGCTACGCTAAAAGTAACCGACCAAACCACCGTAACAGTCACCGGAAGCAAAGTATGGAACGGATCAGTTGATACCGATTGGAATAAAGCCAACAACTGGACTCCTATAGGCGTCCCAACAAATACCGACTGCGTAGTAATTCCTGATGTTACCAATGATCCAATTATTTCGGGTACTGCATACAACGCATACGGATATAACTTAACGATAAAAAATGGAGGAAACCTAACACTGAATTCGGCCAACAACATTACCATTACCGATTTTATTAAAGTAGTTTCCGGAGGAATATTTACCATCAAAAACAGTGGAAACCTGGTTCAAATCAACAACTCAGCTGTAAATTCGGGCAACATCACTATGGAAAGAACGGCCAATGTCAGACAACTGGATTATGTATACTGGTCATCCCCGGTGGCTAATTTTAATGTGAATTCTATCATAGCTCCGTTAACATCGGGCGGCATTTTTAAATGGAATACCACTGTAAACAATAACAACGGCGGACAGGGCAATTGGGAATACGCTGCCGGAAACACTATGCTGCCGGCAAAAGGATATATACTTCGTGCTCCGGACAGCTTCAGTACAAGTGTAGCTTCTCCTTTACTAGGCACTTTTACAGGAACTCCTAATAATGGGGTTATAACAACTTCTATTTTCCGTGGAGCCGACCAAAACACTAATTATCACACAGGAACAAACGGAACCGAAATAAACAATTACAGCGACAACTGGAACTTGTTAGGAAATCCATATCCTTCATCCATTCGGGGCAGTCAGTTTTTATTTGACAACAGAACCAAAATAATGGGACAAATAAGACTGTGGACACATGGCACACTGCCGGCGGCCATTGCCAGCCCTTTTTACGACACTTTTGTCTACAATTACAATCCGGGTGATTACTTTACCTTTAACTTTAGCGGTAGTAGTTGTTGTCCGGCTGCAGCATCCGATTTATTTATTGGTGCAGGACAAGGCTTTTTTGTTCAAATGATTGACGGGCCTACAGGTTCTGATACGGTTAGTTTTAACAACGGCCTGCGAAATGAAAGCTACTCTAACAGCACTTTTTACAAGGCATCCAACCCAACAACCGGCAATACTAATTTGACGAATATAGAACGAAACCGAATCTGGCTTGATTTACTGGACAGCAATCAACAATCTGACCGTATATTGGTGGGCTATATAGAAGGAGCCACAATGAATGCGGATAGTTTTTTTGACGCCGGCACTACTACACCGATGCCTATGTCACTTTACTCCCTTATTGGCAATGACAAATACCTGATTCAGGGACGTTCATTACCTTTTAATCCGAATGACATAGTTCCTCTTGGAGTTAAAATAGGAACTCCAGGGCAATACACCATTGCTATCGGAGGCGTTGACGGTTTGTTTGAAAACAGAAATAAAAATATTTTACTGGAAGATACCGAAACCAAAATCATAACCAACTTACGCGAAACTCCTTATGTATTCAATGCTGTTCCAGGAACTTATAACACAAGGTTTAAATTGCGTTATAAATATCCGCATGGAAATGGCAACGGAAACAATACCAATTATAACAAAACTGTACCCAACACAGTTATTGTAACTTCAGATAATAAACAAATCAACATTCAATCTTTTGAAACACCTATCGAAAATGTAAAACTATACGATTTGCTGGGTCGGGAAGTATATAATGGGGAAGACATCAATAAAACCGAATTCAACCTCAACCTGGCAATCCAAAACCAACAGGCCTTGATTGTCAAAATCACCTTAATCGACGGTAGCGTCGTTTCTAAAAAACTGATGAATTAATACTGCATAAAAAAACGTCCCGGTTTCCCGGGACGTTTTATATATAACTAAATTCAGAATTACTTCACTAATGTCATTTCGTCAACAATGTGTTTGGCGCCTGAGAAATTTTCAATCACCCACAATACATAACGAATATCTACATTAATGGTTCTTTGCAATTTGCTATCAAAAATTACATCACCCGCCATAGCTTCGATATTACCGTCAAAAGCCAAACCGATCAACTCTCCTTTACCATTCAATACCGGAGAACCTGAGTTTCCTCCAGTAATATCGTTATCTGTCAAGAAATTCACGTGTAAACTTCCGTCTTTATCGGCAAATCTACCGTATTCTCTTTTCTTGTTCATTTCGATAACCTTAGTCGGTAAATCAAACTCCTGATCGCCTTTTTTGTATTTTTTCACCTGACCGTCAAGAGTAGTGTAGTTGTTAATAGTAGCATCATTGCGCTTATCAGCAGGCAACGCACGAACTTTACCATAAGTCAAACGCAACGTTGAATTAGCGTCAGGATATTTGATAGAAGCTATTTTTGATTCTCTTAAACCTTCTACCAACAAACGGAAAGAAGCACTGAAATCGTTCTGCGCTTTGGCAATTTCATCCGATTTTGAGTTGAAATGCGTCAACATATCATTTGATAAAGCATACAACGGATCATTATCCAACATCCCTTGACTTGGCAAAGCTAAGAATGCTTTAATTTTATCAACTGAAGAAAAAATACTCAATTCAAAGGCAGCATTAACATAACCGGTAAAATCATTATTGTTTTCTTTTCCGATTTTTTCTACCATGGGAGCAATTTTATAACCGGTAGACTTAGTAGCATACAATTTCAATTGAGCCGCTAATAAATCTTTCTCAGCCGGAATGTACAATTCTTTATACATTTCCTCTGCCATTTCTACAATTTGAGGAGCAACCTGAGCGCGTTTCGCCGCATCCGCTTTTACATATAAATCCAATTGTCTGCCCAAAGTTCTTCCTATAGTTCCGAAAGAAGTGGTTCTGAACAATTGTTGCATGTAGTTATCGTGTCTTGACTTTTCGTTAGTCAAAGCATAAAACTTGTTGATGTTGGCAATTACATTACCGTACTTAGCTTTATTGGCCGGTTTGTTAGCCCATTTTTCAAATTTAGCTTCCTGAGCTGCCTTGGTTTTGGCTGTTCCAAATTTGGTCAACGCATCAATCATTCCCTGACGGTTTTTCCAATAATTGGCTGTTGAAGCGTATTTTGAGGCGTATACTAAATTCAAAGCAGGACTTTGATCCATATATTTTTTCATGTTGTCCATTCCGGTTTTAGCTCCTTCAACCCAAGCAGGATAAGCAAACTTCACGTTTTGCTCAATTCCGCCCGCCGGCATCCAACGGTTGGTTCTACCCGGATACCCTAATATCATAGCAAAATCTCCCTCTTTTACACCGCTTAAGTTAACCGGCAAATAGTGTTTCGGTTGTAAAGGCACATTGTTTTCTGAATAGTCAGCCGGATTACCGTCTTTATCAGCATATACTCTGAACATAGAGAAATCTGCCGTGTGACGCGGCCATTCCCAGTTGTCTGTATCACCCCCGAACTTCCCTAAACTTTCTGGCGGAACACCTACTAAACGTACATCTTTGTAATCTTGGTAAACAAAATAGTAGTATTCATTGCCTTGAAAAAACGGACGAACCGAAACGGTATATTTTCCTCCTTCGTTGTTTTCTTTTTCGATAGCGGCAATTTCAGCATTGATGGCTTTTTCTCTTTCCGCTTCACTCATCGATGGATTTACCTTGGCCAAAATTCTTTTGGTACAATCATCCATACGCACAAAGAAACGAACAAACAAACTTGACGGTTTCTTTTCTGCTTTTCTGTTTTCTGCCCAATACCCATTTTTCAATAGGTTATCATCAGCCGTTGACAATTCGGCAACAGCGTCGTACCCACAGTGGTGGTTGGTCAACACTAAACCGTCTTTTGAAATCAATTCGGCTGTACAACCCCCGTTAAACTGCACTATAGCATCTTTCAAACTGTGGTGGTTGATGCTGTAAATTTCCTCGGCTGTCAGTTGCAAGCCCATTTTTTGCATGTCTCTGTGATTCAAACGTTCAATAAACATTAAAAACCACATTCCTTCATCAGCCTTCATGCTCATAGGAAGCAACATAATCCCGGCGATTAGGGATAAAATAATTTTTTTCATCTTTATTTTTTTGTGTTATTAGATTGAATGCTACTAGTCTGTTAAAAATTATAATTGTTACACTAAACAGGACCAAAAGCGGTGCGAATATAGTTTTTTTTACCCATTAGAAGAGTGCTTTTAACAGAAAAACAACAATAAAAAACAAGACATTTCAAGCCTGAAAAACCTGAAAATTAACAGTAAAACAACATCAACAACCCTCCCTTATTCTGATTATTTTCATACCTTGCCACTATGATGAAAACCAACCCAAATCCTATCCTTTGCATTGAAACCATACTATATGTTGAAGATCAGGAAAAAAGTTGTGCCTTTTATCAACAACTGCTTCGCAAAAAAGCAGACCTGCACGTACCGGGCATGACCGAATTCAAACTGGCTGAACATTTCAAATTGGGACTGATGCCAAACGACGGAATTGCAAAAATTCTGGAAAACAAAACTCCTCATCCCAAAGAAGGAAACGGCATTCCAAGATGTGAATTGTGCTTTTATGTGAAAAACATCGAACTCGAATTTGATAATGCCGAAAAATGCGGTGCTACACTCATCAGTCCGATTACCGACAGAGATTGGGGCGACAGGGTTTGTTATTTTTCAGATCCGGACGGACACATCATTGCTTTTGCCGAAAAAAGACGTTAAATTAAAACTAATACATTCATTTTTAAGAGGGTAAACAACTTCCTGTTTCCCAAATAATTTTTAGCATGATGCTGGTCATATTTTTTTAGTATGCCAAAAAATAGTTTTACATTAACAGCTGAAAAGTAGCGTTATTAAATAATCGAATGGAGAAACTAAACAAATATTCCTCTTTTAAAATAGTATTGATTTATGCAATAGTCAGTGCCGTTTACATATTTGCTTCCGATCATCTTTTGGAAATTTTCATCTCCGATGTTGTAATACTGTCTAAATTACAAACAGCCAAAGGACTGGCATTCATACTCATCACGGCTGTCCTGCTTTACATACTGGTCAAACAAAACATTGTAAAAACAACAGCCTACTACCAGGAAATAATTGATGTGAAGCAACAACTCATCAAACAATCTGTACAATCGCAAGAAGAATACTCCTCATTGTTTGATCACAGTCCGTTACCCATGTGGCTGTTTGATATAGAAACCCTTCGTTTTTTACTGGTGAACGAAGCAGCCTGTTCCGTTTATGGCTTTTCACAAGAAGAATATAAAGCAATGACACTGCACGACATTCGACCTGCAGAAGACGCTCCGGCTTTGGAAAAATTGCTTCATGAATCTCTCAAAAACGAAAGCTCAAGCCTTTCCGGAATCATAAGACATAAAAAAAAGAACGGAGAAATTATTCACGTAAAAGTAAAAACCACCTATGCCGTATTTGAGGGTAAAAAAGTGAGATTGGCTTCGGTAGTCGATTTAACGGCTGAAATCAACATTCAAAACAAATTACTGGAAACCAACTCGAAACTGCAGGCAGCCAGTGAAATTGCCGGTTTAGGATATTGGAGCAATGACTTAACCCAATCTGAAATACAATGGTCTAACGAAATTTACAAAATTTTTGAAGTCAATCCCGATACTTTTCAATTGAATCTTGACAACATTAAACGATATTACCATCCCGAAGATCAAACTGATTTTTCAACGGACTATTACATCCAGACAAAAGACAAAACCATCAGCGAAAGTGAGCGCAGAATCGTAACCGAATCCGGCAAAACAAAATGGGTATTGGAGCGCATATACATGATCAAAGACGATGAGGGCAAACCGATAAAACTAGAAGGGGTCATTATGGATGTTACCAAAAGAAAATTGCACGAACAGGAAATTTGGGAAAGCAACGAACGCTTTAAAATACTGGCTAAAGCAACGGTTGAAGCAATCATCGATTGGGATATTAACAACCACACCGTTTTTTGGGGAGAGGGCTTTCAAACCATGTTGGGATATGATGTGTCCTTATGCGACAAGTACTTTTGGCAGAAAAACATCCATCCTAAAGACCGCAGACGTGTACTGACCGATTTGAAAAATGCTTTAGCAGACCCTCAGCGGCATTTTTTTAATACTGAATATCGATTTTTCAAAGCCAACCACTCTATTGCGCACGTGCAGCATAAAGGTATACTCGTGAGAGATGCTCACGGAAAAGCCATCAGAGCCATAGGAGCCATGATTGACATGACCGAAACGTTGGAAAAAATGCGCAAAATAGAGTTGCAAAATAAAGCCCTGAAAGACATAGCATGGACTCAGTCGCATGTAGTACGGGCGCCACTGGCCAATGTGTTAGGTTGCATCAATTTGCTGAAAAGCAATTTTGAAACCGGTAAAGAAGATGAAAAACTCTTGGAATACATCAGCGTTTCGGCCGAACAACTTGATGATGTCATCAGGGAAATTGTAAAAAAGACAGCCGAAATTAAAGATTTATAATCAATGAGCAGGACACAAAAAATCCCCACCTTAGTGAGGATTTTGTTTTATATTCCGTGACTGTTTTCAGGCTCTTCAGTATCTACGTTGAGCATTTCCCAAAGCTTGTCTTTCAACTCCGTCAGCCCTTGCTGGGCAACCGAAGAGATAAAAAGGTAAGGCGTGCCCTTGAAAGCTACATCTAATTCCTTCTTCAACTCCGATTTCAACTCGTCATCCAGCATATCACACTTTGAAACAACAATCAATCGATCCTTATCCAACATCTCAGGGTTATAACGGCGTAATTCGTCTAACAGGATTTCGTATTCCTTTTGAATATCATCCGCATCGGCAGGAATCAAAAACAACAAGGTGGAATTACGTTCAATGTGGCGCAGGAAATAATGTCCTAATCCTTTACCTTCAGCAGCTCCTTCAATGATTCCCGGAATATCGGCCATAACAAATGACTTAAATTCGCGGTAAGCCACTATCCCTAAATTGGGTTTCAAAGTCGTAAAGGGATAATCCGCAATTTTAGGTTTGGCAGAAGTCAGCACCGAAAGCAAAGTTGATTTGCCGGCATTCGGGAATCCGACCAAGCCTACATCGGCCAAAACTTTCAATTCAAGGATAACATCCATCTCTTCCGGCGGCATACCCGGTTGAGCATAACGAGGCGTTTGATTGGTAGAACTTCTGAAATGCCAGTTCCCCAGCCCTCCTTTTCCTCCTTTTACCAAGATGCGCTCTTCTCCGTGTTGGGTAATTTCAAACAAAATTTCTTCGGTTTCCTTATCGCGAACGACCGTTCCCAAAGGTACTTCAATAATTTTATCTTCCCCGTCATGACCCGTACTGCGCGAACTTCCGCCATCGCCACCGTGACCGGCTTTGATATGACGGGCAAATTTCAGGTGAAATAAAGTCCACAAGCTTTTGTTTCCTTTTATGATTACGTGACCTCCTCTGCCTCCGTCACCCCCATCCGGGCCTCCTTTTTCAATAAACTTTTCGCGGTGCAAATGCGAAGAGCCTTTCCCTCCTTTTCCGGAAGAAACATATATTTTTACGTAATCTACAAAATTCCCTTCTGTCATAATCTCTTAGGTTGCTGAAGGCAGAACACAAAAACAGAAATCATAGTACTAAAATCTGCCTGCTGTATACCGCATTCTAATTATTCTTTTATTGTTTTCACCAGCACTTTATCAATCTTCACGCCATCCATATCGATGACTTCTAATTCTAATTTGTTCCAAATGAGCTTTTCGCCCGTAACCGGTATTTTGCCCATTTCAGTCATGATTAATCCGCTTACCGTAGTTACTTCGTAATCATTGGTTAAATCGTCCATATCAAAATACGTCAGGAAATCGTGTAGCGAATACAATCCGTCTACCAGCCATGTTCCGTCTTCTCGGGCTACCAATTGGTATTCGTCATCGTCAAAATCAGCAGCATCTCCCACCAGAGCTTCCAAGATATCATTCAAAGTAATAATTCCCTGAAACACCCCATATTCATCGGTTACAAAAGCATAATGCACTTTTGATTTTTTAAAATTCTCCAACGCTTTATACGCCGAAGTATGTTCTATCATATAAACCGGTTCTTTGACAATCGACTTTAATTCAAAGTTGCCTTTTTCAAAACCAACAAACAAATCTTTGAGCAAGGCTACCCCTATCACATCATCCAGATTTTCCTGACACACCGGATAAAAGGAGTGCAATTCGTCAAACATTTTGGTTTTCAATTCCTCAATAGTATCTTCGAATGAAAGGTAAACAATAGATTGACGGTGTGTCATCAGGGAGTTTATTTTTCGATCGCCTATGTGAAAAACGCGCTCTACTATATCTTGTTCTATCTCCTGAACTTCACCGCCCTCGGTACCTTCTTTGATAATGGCTTTGATTTCTTCCTCGGTTACTTTACCGTCTGCCGTGGGTTTAATTTTAAACACATCTAAAACAAAATCGGTAGACTTGGTCAATAACCAAATGAACGGCATGGTAATGATGGAAATCATCTTCATCGGAACGGCCACTCCCTTGGCTATGGCTTCGGGATAGTTCAGTCCGATTCTCTTGGGTAATAATTCGCCCAAAACCAACGAAAAAAAGGTCAGAATCACCACCACAACTCCTACACCTATGCTTTCCGAATACGGTTTCAACACCGAAAAAGTAGCAATAAAAGCCTGCATATCGTGGGTGATTTTTTCACCTGAATAAATACCGGTCAAAATTCCGATAAGGGTAATCCCAATTTGTACTGTTGACAAAAATTTATTGGGAGAATTAGCCAAATCTAAAGCAACTTTGGCATTGGTATTTCCTTTTTTTGCTGCGGTTTCCAGTCGGTTTTTTCGTGCCGATATCAGCGCTATTTCCGACATGGAAAAAACACCGTTGAGCAGAATTAAAAAAAGAATAATGAGTATTTCCATTTTGAGTTATGAGTTATAAGTTACGCGTTATGAATATAACTGCTAACCAAAAACGTAAATTATAATTTGTCGATTACCGCACTTAATCGTTGGGTTACTTCTTCTATGGAACCGATACCGTTAACTGCATGAAATTTGTTTTGCGCTTCGTAATAATGCATCAAAGGAGCTGTTTTTTCGTTGTACTCCTGATAGCGGTTCCTGATTTTTTCCTCGTCCTGATCGTCAGGTCTGCCCGATGTTTTTCCTCTTTCCAGCAAGCGGGCTACTAAAATGTTATCATCTGCTTCCAAAGCCACTGTAGCGGTAATCTTTTGACCTTTTGATTCTAAAAACTTGTCTAAAGCGGCGGCTTGTGCTAACGTTCTGGGAAAACCGTCAAATAAGAAACCGGCCGAATGCGGGTTTTTATCCACTTCACTCTCCAACATTTTGATCGTTACTTCGTCCGGAACCAAATCGCCTTTATCCATGTAGGTTTTGGCCAATTGCCCCAAGGCAGTGTCATTTTTAATATTGTATCTGAAAATATCCCCGGTTGAAAGATGGGTCAGATTGTATTTCTCTTTTAAAAATTCAGCTTGTGTGCCTTTTCCTGCACCTGGTTTTCCGAAAAGAACGATATTAATCATTTTTTTTAGTTATGAATGTTAGTTATGAATGTTATTCGGCTAATTGATAAATGTCCGGCAGGTTTCTTCCTAAACCGTCGTAGTCTAAACCATAACCAACGATGAATTTATTCGGAATTCTTATCCCTACGTAATCTATTTTAATGTCTTTTTTATAAGCTTCGGGTTTAAAGAACAGCGTAGCAATTTTCAAATGCTTTACTTTCTTTTCTTTAAAAATGGCTTTCAATTCTTCTATTGTGTTTCCGGTATCTACTATATCCTCAACAATCACAACGGTTCTGCCTTCTAAATGCTGACTTAACCCTATCAATTGTTTTACTTCATTGGTAGACTTGGTTCCTTCGTATGAAGCCATTTTAACAAAGTCGACCTCACACATACCGCGGTATTGTTTCATCAAATCAGACAATACCATGAACGCACCGTTTAAAACTCCCACAAAAACAGGTACTTCATCAAAAAAATCATCATCCATCTGCTTGGCCATATTTTTAATGGCAAAATCAATTTCTTCCGAAGAAATAAATGGTTCGAACGTTTTATCGTGAAGATGTATCATGGTGTTGTGTTTAAAATAAGGTGCAAATTTAAAGAAGTATTAAGTATTAAGTGCTAAGTACCTAGACTTTTTTGTAAAATTGATATATTTACGCTATGGACGTTTTTTTTAAAGACCGAATAGCCCAAAGCAATGCCGGCACCAATTGCCGCAAAGGAATACATGATTTTGTAGTTCAAAACCCGGAACACATGGCTGATTTGGTGGAATTAGCAACCGACATATCCAACAAAAACCATTACAAAGCCGTTTGGATTATCGAATTGCTGGCAGAGTCGCATCCGGAATTACTATCTCCGTTTACCGAACTGATTTGTCATAGCGCTGCAAAATACAAACACGAATCGGCTATCAGAGGAATATAGCGCACGCTTCTCTTTTTGAGCCTCTCTGACAAAATTTTACTATCCAAAGACCAACAGGAAAAAATTATAGAAACCAGCCTGGACCGATTGATTGGCAATGACAAAATAGCACCAAAAGTATACGCCATGTATACCTTGGCCCATCATGCAAAAACCCATGATTGGATAAAAGATGAACTGCGCCACATCATCAATAAAGATTTTACATATCAATCAGCCGGTTATAAAGCCGCGGCCAGAGAAGTTTTATGTAAAATCAACACATAAAATTATCCAACAAGCAATTGTCCATTATCAGCGGAATAGTATCTTTGTGCCAACAACTACAACTACACTATGAACTACTTCTCATCCAACTTCAAACTGGGTATACTCGGAGGCGGTCAATTAGGCAAAATGCTCTTGGCCGAAACCCGAAAATTCGACATTCAGACTTATGTTTTCGACCCAAGTATGGAAGCTCCCTGTCAATACGGAGCAACCAAATTCTTTATCGGCGATTTGATGGATTACGACTCGGTATATGACTTTGGCAAAAAAGTCGATGTACTGACTATTGAAATTGAAAACGTCAATCTCGAAGCACTGGAACAACTGGAAGCTGAAGGCCTCAAAGTGTACCCCTCACCCAAAACCTTACGACTGATACAAAACAAAGGCGTACAAAAAGATTTTTATGTTGAAAATCAAATCCCAACAGCTGCCTACAAACGCTTTGCCTCACTCACTGATTTGAGAACCGAAATAGAACACAACAGGGTTGCCCTGCCTTTTGTTTGGAAATGTGCCCAATTTGGGTATGATGGCAACGGAGTGAAAATAGTGCGTTCAGCGGAGGATATTGAAAACCTGCCCAACGTAGAATGTATAGCCGAACAAATGGTTCCGTTTAAAAACGAGTTGGCTGTAATAGTCGCGCGTTCAGTTTCGGGCGAAGTAAAAGCGTATCCCGTAGTGGAAATGGAATTTCACCCCGAAGCCAATCAGGTGGAATACGTAATTTGTCCGGCGCGTATTGACTGTCACATAGCTAAAAAAGCCACCGAAAAAGCCTTACAAGTATCCCAAGCATACAATCATGTAGGTTTATTGGCCGTAGAAATGTTTCAAACCCATGACGAAGACATCTTAATCAATGAAGTAGCCCCACGGCCACACAACTCAGGCCATTACAGCATAGAAGCCAGCTATACCTCTCAATTTGAAAACCACTTGCGGGCTATATTGGATTTACCTTTAGGGAACACCTGGAGCAAAGTAGCGGGAATTATGGTAAATTTGGTAGGAGAAGAAGGTTTTTCGGGACCGGTGGTTTATGAAAACATCGAAAAAATCATGGCTATTGACGGGGTAATACCCCACATTTACGGCAAAAAGGAAACCCGTCCGTTCCGTAAAATGGGACATGTAACCATCGTCAACGAAAACATGACCGAGGCCCGTAAAATTGCCGAAGAAGTAAAAAATACAATTCGCGTCATCGCAAAATAACAACAATTATCCATTGTTAATGAATTAATTATGAAAGTAGCCATCATCATGGGAAGCAAAAGTGACCTCCCGGTCATGCAGGAAGCCATTGACATCCTGAAAAGCTTTGATATCCAAACCGAAGTCGACATTGTGTCGGCCCACAGAACTCCCGAAAAATTATTTGAGTTCAGCAAAAATGCACACAACCGAGGCATATCGGTAATCATTGCCGGTGCGGGCGGTGCCGCTCATTTGCCAGGTATGGTGGCCTCCATGTCACCGTTACCGGTCATTGGTGTACCCGTAAAATCGAGCAATTCTATTGACGGCTGGGACAGTGTCCTTTCGATACTGCAAATGCCAGGAGGCGTTCCCGTGGCTACCGTAGCATTGAACGGCGCTAAAAACGCGGGGATTCTGGCAGCCCAAATCATCGGAAGCCACAATAAAATGGTACTGGATAAAATCATCCTTTACAAAGAAAGTTTAAAAGAAGCCGTAAATAAAGCTTCGGAAGAAATGAAGAAATAAACACATCATTTCTTAAATTACCCAAAAAAGACAACTATACATGAAAATTTTAACAGCACCTTTTCAAACCAAACACAACACCGCGCCCTTCAGTCAAATAAAAATTGAAGATTACCGACCGGCTTTCGAAGCCAATATCGAAGCGGCTCGTGCCGAAATTGATGCCATCATCAACAACCCGGAAGCACCCGACTTTGCCAATACTATTGAAGCGCTGGACTTTTCGGGCGAAGCCTTGGACCGATTATCGTCTGTTTTTTTCAATTTAAATTCGGCTGAAACCTGCGACGAACTGCAAAAAATCGCTCAGGATGTATCGCCCTTGTTGACAGCTTTCAGCAACGATATTGCACTAAACGAAGATTTATTCAAAAGAGTCAAAGCCGTATACGATCAAAAAGACACGCTTCAATTAACTCCCGAACAAGCCACTTTATTAGACAAAAAATACAAAAGCTTTACCCGAAACGGTGCTTTGCTACCCGAAGATAAAAAGGCCCGTTTGCGCGAAATCGATACCGATTTGGCTAAACTGAAATTAACTTTCGGCGAGAATGTATTGGCAGAAACCAACCGATATAAGTTGCATATTACCAATGAAGCCGATTTAAAAGGTTTGCCCGAAGGTGCCAAAGAAATGGCGCGTTCACTGGCTAAGTCGGACAATTTAGAAGGCTGGATGTTCACCCTCGACTTTCCGAGCTACCTGCCTTTTGTAACCTATGTAGACAACCGCGAATTGCGCAAAGAAATGGCCATAGCCGCCGGAAAAAAAGCATTTCAGGAAGACGAATACGACAATCAGGAAAATGTAAAAAACATAGTAAAACTGCGTCACGAAAGAGCCAAATTATTGGGATACTCGTCTCACTCTCATTTTGTACTCGAAGAGCGCATGGCGCAAACTCCCGAAAAAGTAGAATCGTTCCTGCATGATTTATTGGCAAAAGCCAAACCGGCAGCTCAAAGAGAATTTGCTCAACTGACAGCCTTCGCCAAAGAACTCGACGGATTGGAAACATTGGAAAAATGGGATGGCGCCTACTATTCTGAAAAACTGAAACAAAAATTATTCAGCCTCGATGACGAGATTCTGAAACCTTATTTTAAGTTGGAAAATGTTTTGAACGGAGCTTTTACCGTAGCCGAAAAACTATTCGGCATCACGTTCAAAGAAGTATTTGACATCAACAAATACCATCCCGATGTACAGACTTTTGAAGTAGTAGACTTCGAAGGCCAATTGGTTGCGGTTTTCTACTCCGATTTCTTTCCGAGAAAAGGCAAACGCAACGGCGCGTGGATGACTTCGTTCAAACCGCAATACATCAAAAATGGAATTAATGATAGACCGCACGTGTCTATCGTTTGTAATTTTACACCTCCCACCGAAACCAAACCTTCGTTGCTGACATTTAACGAAGTAACCACCTTATTCCATGAATTCGGGCACGCCTTGCACGGCATGTTAGCCAATACCACTTATCCGAGTTTATCAGGCACTTCTGTGTACTGGGATTTTGTAGAACTGCCAAGCCAGATTATGGAAAACTGGTGCTACGAACCCGAAGCTTTGGCTTTATTTGCCAAACACTATGAAACTGGAGAAATTATTCCGCAACAGTATGTAGATAAAATCAAAGAAAGCGCGAGCTTTTTAGAAGGAATGGCCACGCTGCGCCAGTTGAGTTTCGGGCTCTTAGATATGGCCTATCATGCCAAACCTCATCATATTAAAGACGTAAAAGCTTTTGAAAAAGCCGCCATGGACGACACCGCTTTATATCCTGATGTAGCCGAAAACTGCATGAGTGTTTCCTTCTCCCACATTTTCCAAGGAGGATATTCTTCGGGCTATTACAGCTACAAATGGGCAGAAGTGTTGGATGCCGATGCCTTTGCTTATTTTCAGGAGAAAGGTATTTTCAACAAAGAAGTCGCTGCTAAATTCAAAGACAACGTACTCTCCAAAGGCGGTACCGAATTACCGATGGAACTCTACAAACGTTTCCGCGGACAGGAACCCAAACCGGAAGCTTTGTTGAAAAGAGCCGGACTCATTTAAACAGATTTAGAAATTTCAAAAACCGAAGCCATGGCTTCGGTTTTTTTATGGATTGAACCAAATAATATAATTATGTTTTCTGCCTTTCCATAAAACAAAAGAGCCACCTTTTAGGTGGCTCTTTTTTATAGCAAATGAAAAATTATTGTTTCATCACTTTTAGTGTTTTCGCTCCATTCTGAGAAGCAACCTTAACAAAATAAGTTCCTGCTGCTAAAGAAGTCATATCAACTGTAGCCGATATAGCATTCTCCTTTTGAACCATCACTTTTTGTCCAATCGCATTGTATACCTCAACAGATTTGATTCCGCCCGCAAATTCTATATTCAATACATTATTTACCGGGTTTGGATAATATTTTAATCCGCTTAAATCAAAATTGTTAGTACCCAACGTAACTGTCACGGTAACTTCCAAAGCTGAAATGCTGCGACATCCGTCAACGGTTTGCATCGCGTAATAAGCTGCCCCGTTTACCAATTCTGTTGTTGGAGCCAAAGCATTTACTCCGGCTAATGCATCCGCTGAAGAAGCATACCAAACCACATTCGTACCTGTAGCGGCCAAATTAGCAACGGTAGCTTCGGCTGCACTAAATACAGTAAATGTCTGAACGGCATCTCCTGTTGGTGCAGGGGTGGTAGTTACATTCACATTTACCGTGGCTTCACTGTAACAACCGGTCACAGGATCTGTTCCTTTTACTGTGTAAGTTGTAGTAGCGGTTGGCGATACAGACACAACATTCCCGGCTAATGCATCCGGATTCCAAGTCCATGTTAAATCACCGGCTCCGGTTGAACCAATTTGTCCTCCAAAAACAACATTCAAACGTTGTGTTGATGTAGAAGGAGTTACAGTACCGGCCGTTACTAAGTTTTGAATTGAATTTGTGGCAAACGCAGTACTCGTCACTGCAGATATTGTAGTATTACCTGTAGTAGCGGTATAATAGGTAATAGCATTGTTAGTACTGTCTGCTCCATTTTGTCTGATATCAATAACAATATTAGAAACACCATCCCAAAAATATGGTGTATCAAAAGTAATGGTATTCACTCCAACTTGGTGAGCATAAGTGGTCGGACCATATACAGTAGTCAGTCCGGTTGTAGTGAAAACCGTTGCTGTTGCACTGGCCGTAGTACCTATTCGCACAGAGAAGTTAGTAACATTTGTCCCAGACCCTAAAGTAGTAATGTTATAAGCGATAGACGTTATATTACCTGCTCTTAATCCTAATGCTTGTAACTCAGCGGCAGTAAAAATGGTTTGATTCCAGTATTGAGCCCAACGATTACAAAATGCCGTAGGTTGAGTAGTAGCAGAAGTTAAAGTAGTAGCAGTCCCCACATCAAGTGAGCCGGCAGCAGAAGTATTGGTCAACGCAGTTAAAACCGTTGAAGAACCTTGACAAATACTAGCATTAGCAGCAGAAGCATTTACTACTGGGTTCTGATTAATATTAACTGTTACATTTGTCGTAGTATAGCACAATGCGCCTGAAGATTGAGTAGCTGTTAACGTATAATTTGTAGTAGCGGAAGGATTAAATACCCAACCAGTAGCCGCATCGCCGGTAACACCGGTAGCTGGTGACCAAACATAAGTATCATAATCTGAACCTCCTGTTGCAATGATGACCGGACTTGAAGACTGACCTGCACAAACAGCAGCAGTACTGTTAGTACTTACCGTTAATGTTGGAGCAGTAGCTACTGTAGCAACAACTTCTGTTCGGGCAGAAGTACACCCTTGATTGTATTTCAAATCATAAAAATAATAATACGTTCCCGTTGTAGTTCCTCCCCATTCAGAAGAGGTTACATTCACTTTACCATCGGTACCGGCATAAGGGAAGGCCAAACTTGATGAATCTCTGATAAGGCTAACACCGTTATATGCTTTAACCAAAATTCTGTAACCGGTTCCGGCAGGCACCGTAAAGTTAAGAGGGACAACGTTAGGAGTTGTAGTTCCACCGGCCGCGATAGCAACATCTCCGGTAGAATATAATTCCGTTAAAGCAGCGTTAGTAACTTTAATATTTACAGTACCGGCACTGGTTGAGTACAACGATACACTTTGTAAATTAACGCTTTCAGTTGCATTGAAAACAATACCCCAGTTCACAAGAGTAGAACCTGTTGCCGATGCAGGCGGAGCTGATTTTCCTGAAGACTGAGTAACTCCGGTTGAAGCTTGAACCCAGTAAGAGGTTGTGGTATTAAGACTTGGAGTCGTAAAACTATCACCTGTAGCCAATGTTGCTCCACCCACTTGGGCGGCATGCCAAGTTAACGTTCCCTCGTTTGAAGTAGCTGATAAATTTACAGTTCCTTGCCCACACACAGAACCCGGAGTCGTTGAAGTTACAACTGGCGGATTACATAAGGTTTTAAAAGGTACCGCAACTGAGGTCCACTCACTAACTCCCCCAACACCGCAATTACTTCTCACCCAAACAAAATAATCAGTACTTGAAAACAATCCTGAAACAGTAACGGTCAAAATACCTTGTCCCACACTTCCCATGGCAGCAGTTTGTGCTGTTGGAGCAGTATTCGTTGTTGAATAATAATAGTCATATCCGTCATTTGTCGGAGAAACAGATGCTGTCCAGTTAAAAGTAGCACCCGTAGGGGTTATATTACTAACGGTTAGTCCTGTTGGAGCCAAACAACTTGGCTGAGCTACAACAGTCAACTTATAATCTTCCGCTTCAGTTCTGGTGTTTGCATTTGAACAAGCATCAGGAGCAATACTGTTGAAATCCACTCGGATACGCATTCTGTAATCACCCAGTGCTGTACCGGCCGGTACAGTAAAACTTCCCGTTTGATTACCTCCGAAAGCCGTTGTTACAAAAACTCTTTCCGTAGCATTGTCAAAAACCATGTCTTTATTCCAATCTACCCAAATAGCAGTACCTAATGTTCCCCCTACTATATCCGAAGCAAAATTGATGGTTCCGGTTGGATATTGACTCACAGTTGCCGTGTTATAATTGTCCTGGTAACCATTCAGAGTGTACCCTGAATTCAAATTCGAAATATTGGTTGTACCGTTGGTAGTAGAAAAATTATTGATATAAGTAGCGCTGGATGTTGATGAAGGAACACAATATCCGGTATAAAAAGATCCCGAAACCCATAAACTGTGATCCGATGAAGAACATTTAGAACGCACATGATAAGTGTATGCGGTGCTGGCGGTCAAATTGCTTAACGAAACCGATAAATCAGTAGTCGTTCCGTTGTCCACTAATCCAACAGCTCCACTTCCTGCTGCTCCACTGGTACGCACTTCATACTCATAACCCTCAGCTGGTGCTGATGCCGGTGCCGTCCAGCCAAAAGTGGCTGTAGAAAGAGTGAATGCCGAAGTGACTAAATTGGTTGGCGACTGACAAGTGTAAGCTATCAAAGAGATATTGTCAACAGCTGCCGGCGGATTAGTCCCCCCACCTCCGTCATTTTTCCAAACAAACACCAATCGTTTTGTGGCTCCTGATACGTAAGCCAACTGAGCGGCTGATAAAGTATAGGTAACGGTGGTCGTAGTAGTCGGAACAGCAACTCCGTTGCGTTGCAATAAATAATATCCGGTTGTACCGTTAGTATATCCGCTCCAGCCGGTAATGGTGGTACCAGTCCCGGTTGGTCCTGCTGTAGTAGGTGTAATAGAAGTATCCATAACATACACTAACAGGTTGTCGTAGTTTCCGTCATTCCCATTGGCTCTCCAGTCAAAGCTCAGGGCTATTGAACCGGCTCCTGTCGGAAAGGTAATGTCGCGGTAAAAGGCAGAACGGTTGGCCGTATTGTTGGTGTAAGCCCAAGTTGCTCCTGAGTCATTTGACACATAGGCTCCTCTGCTTCCGGTAAACCAACCCGGGGCCGTACCCACATTCCAAGTATTAGTAGTTGCATTTACAGTAGTCCAGCCGTTGTCGGCAAAAGTTGATCCGTTCTCAAATCCTCCTTCAGCAGATGGGTTGATAAGAACGGTTTGTCCGTAAGTGAACTGTCCTATAAACAAAAGGGAAAGGACTAAAAAACAGAATTTGTACCCCGAGACCGCAAGTTTTGGTATACGGGCATACGTTGAAAAAGTAGCTTTTTTCATTGGCAATAGATTTAGGTTAATAAGGCGAAATTTAACGCTTATAAAAGCCAATGAAAATTATTAATTCAGGTTTAACGCTAATTAATTTTATTTTAAAAAATATTTAGTTAATATTTATCACTTATATGTTAAATGTGTTAAATACAGAGCTTATTTTATAAAACTGTTAAAAAATCACTTCTCGCAACACTTAAACAGAAAAATTCAAACCATAAACCAACAAAAGCCACCAGACTATCGGAATGCTCTCCACCCAAAAAGCACTGTAGTATTTAGAGCGTTTTTCATTGGCAAAAATCAAAAAAAGAACCGCAGTCAATGCTATTCCCAATTTGACAGTAAAAGCCTTAGAAGTAAAATCAACATTCAAAAATTCAATTGAAATAAACCCCAACAGCAATAACACCCCAATCAGTTTCGTCCGTTTGACCCCTATCTGTTGCGGCACGGTTTTTAAATTCGGATCGTCTACCTTCAAATCAATAATTTCAAAAATCAGTATCAAAACAAAAATCAGAATAAACCGTTGTAACGCCACCCAAAAAACAGCTGATGTAAACGGAATACCCGCCTCAACAACAGGCAAAAACAAAGTCACCCCCACCCAACACAAAGCCACCATGTATATTTTTACCCCCGCCCAGTTTCGGGCATTGCTGCGGTTAGGAAAAAAAGGCAATGTATAGAGCAGTGTCAAGATCAAAAAAGCGAAGGCCGCAATCTGTGTGGCTCGTCCCAACTGTAAAAAATAGTATCCCGTGGCTGCCAATGCCAAAAAGCTCAACACTGCAATAGCTTTCAGTTCAACCCTCATCTGCAGCTTTTGAGTGCGTGCCAAGGCATCGTATTTAACAAAATTATACCCCACTATCGTTCCGAAAAAAGCAAAGAGCGCACTGTCGTGAATAGCCTCTATATGAAACAAAAAACCGGTCATGCGCACCAGGGCATAAACCGACAAACTGACGTGTAGACTGCTGTTGAGATAAAAATCGAGAAGCTTCTGTAAGTACCGCATCTTTCAAAAATACGCAAACTGTTAATAACAACCGTTTTTGGTTAAAAATTTCTCGAAATTTGGCAGCTGTTTAACCAAAAATTCAGACTTTAATAATTACTTTTGTTGCCGTTAAAACCGAACTCATTTCGGTTGCCCGAAACAACACAACTGAACACACTTTAGAATTTACTATTTAATGAAAACAGACGCATTTGCATTACGCCACATAGGTCCACGTGAGAGCGACCTAAACCATATGTTTAAAACCATCGGGGTTGAGAATTTTGACCAACTGCTGTATGAAACATTTCCTGACGGTATTCGTTTAAAAAACGATTTACAGTTAGACCCGCCTATGACCGAATACGAATATTTGAATCACATTCAGGAATTAGGTAAAAAAAACAAAGTATTCAAATCATACATCGGTTTGGGGTACCACCCCACTATTGTGCCGGCAGTAATTCAAAGAAACATTTTTGAAAACCCGGGTTGGTATACTGCTTACACCCCATACCAAGCCGAGATTGCTCAGGGTCGTTTAGAAGCTATTCTGAATTTCCAAACCACTGTGATGGAATTGACCGGAATGGAAATCGCCAACGCCTCACTTTTAGATGAAGGTACGGCAGCAGCCGAAGCTATGGCACTTTTATTCGACGTCCGCACGCGTGACCAAAAGAAAAACAATATCCGTAAATTCTTCGTTTCCGAAGAAATACTCCCGCAAACCCTATCTGTATTGCAAACGCGTTCTACTCCTATAGGGGTAGAATTGGTAGTGGGCAATCACGAAACCTTTGATTTCTCTAGTGATTTCTTCGGGGCTATTTTACAATACCCGGGCAAATACGGTCAGGTGAATGACTACAGCGCCTTCATCGCCAAAGCTCACGAAAATGAAATTAAAGTAGCCGTAGCGGCTGACATTCTATCTTTAGCCACCCTAACTCCTCCAGGAGAAATGGGCGCATCAGTGGTTGTAGGAACCACACAACGTTTCGGAATCCCGATGGGGTATGGCGGACCACATGCTGCCTACTTCGCTACCAAAGAAGAATACAAACGCTCTATGCCGGGCAGAATCATCGGTGTGTCTATTGATGCCACCGGAAAACGCGCTTTGCGCATGGCATTAGGAACCCGTGAACAACACATCAAACGCGAAAAAGCCACCTCTAACATCTGTACCGCTCAGGTATTGTTAGCCGTTATGGCCGGAATGTATGCCGTGTATCACGGACCGAAAGGATTGAAATACATCGCTGATAAAGTACATGCCTCAGCCGTAACCTTGGCAGATGCCCTCAATAAATTAGGCGTATATCAAACCAATACCGCTTTCTTTGACACTATTGCAGTAAAAGCGGATGCTGCCAAAGTAAAAGCCATTGCCGAAAAACACGAAGTAAACTTCTTCTATGCCGATGCCGATACGATTACCATTGCGTTAAACGAAACCACTTCATTGGCCGACCTGAATCAAATCATTGCCATTTTTGCAGAAGCCACCGGTAAAGAAGCATTCAAAGTGGCAGAATTAAATACAACCAACAACTACCCGGCTTCGCTGCAAAGAACCTCAGCGTTCCTACAGCACGAAGTATTCAACAACCATCATTCGGAATCGCAATTGATGCGTTATATCAAAAAATTAGAACGCAAAGATTTATCGTTGAACCACTCCATGATATCCTTGGGGTCGTGTACCATGAAACTCAATGCCGCCGCCGAAATGTTGCCGCTATCCATGGCCAACTGGAACAGCATTCACCCCTTTGCTCCGGTAGAGCAGGCGGAAGGCTACCTGACCATGTTGAAAAAATTAGAACAACAATTAAACGTAATCACCGGTTTTGCCGGTACCACGCTGCAACCTAACTCAGGAGCACAAGGCGAATACGCCGGCTTAATGGCTATTCGTGCGTACCACTTATCCCGAGGTGACCACCACAGAAATGTATGTTTGATTCCATCCTCGGCCCACGGAACCAACCCGGCTTCGGCAGCCATGGCAGGAATGACCATCATTGTAACCAAAACCACTCCGGAAGGAAATATAGACGTAGAAGACTTAAGAACCAAAGCCATTGAGCATAAAGACGATTTATCGTGTTTAATGGTTACCTACCCTTCTACTCACGGTGTTTACGAGTCTTCCATCATCGAAATCACCAGAATCATCCACGAAAACGGAGGTTTAGTATATATGGACGGGGCCAACATGAATGCGCAGGTAGGCTTAACCAATCCGGCCACCATCGGGGCTGACGTATGTCACTTAAACCTGCACAAAACCTTTGCCATCCCTCACGGAGGAGGAGGACCGGGTGTTGGACCTATTTGTGTAAATGAAAAATTAGTGCCGTTTTTACCAACCAATCCTATCATCAATGTTGGAGGAGACCAAGCCATAACAGCCATTTCATCGGCTCCTTACGGCTCTGCATTGGTGTGTTTGATTTCGTATGGTTATATCACCATGTTGGGTGCCGAAGGATTGAAAAACGCCACTCAATTCGCCATCTTGAATGCTAATTATATGAAAGCGCGATTGGAAGCCCACTATCCGGTTTTATATTCCGGAGAAATGGGTCGTGCCGCTCACGAAATGATCTTAGACTGTCGTGCCTTCAAACAAAACGGCATCGAAGTAACCGATATCGCCAAACGTTTAATGGATTACGGATTCCATGCCCCTACAGTATCGTTCCCGGTAGCCGGAACTTTAATGGTAGAACCAACCGAATCCGAAGATTTGGCCGAGTTAGACCGTTTCTGCGATGCCATGATCAGCATCCGTAAAGAAATTGAAGCCGCCTCAGCTGAAGACGCTAATAACGTACTGAAAAACGCTCCGCATACCTTAGCCATGGTAACGGCAGACACTTGGACCATGCCTTACACCCGTGAGCAGGCAGCCTATCCGTTGGCTTATATTCACGACAACAAATTCTGGCCAAGCGTACGCCGTATAGACGATGCCTATGGCGACCGAAATTTAGTGTGCTCGTGTGCGCCTATCGAGGCTTACATGTAAGAACTACTCACTACACCCACAAAAGGTTTCAAGTTGTACAATTTGAAACCTTTTTTTATGTCTTTTTTTAACAAAAGAGCTCTAAAAAACAGAAAAATAACCGGCTACAAAGGCGGTTTATTGCAAAACCAACAACTCTCCTACACCACTCCCGTAAACACCACTTGTACCGGGTTAAACTGTTTGTTATTGCAAAAATTCTTGTCTCCCAGTGCGGTACGGCTGTTCCATACCAGTAATTGCGCGGCCACTATAAGTCGGGTGCCGGCCGGGTAAACATCCGTCTGCAAGGCTATAGGCGTTGGAATATGTTGTTTCATTTCAAAACTAAAAACTACAGTATCCGCCTGTGGTCCTCGGTCAGGGTGCCAAGAGGCCACCACAAAAACCAAAGCGCAGGAAGCTTTACTATCGGGCAGCAATTTAGAATGAACAGCAGGGACCAATGTTGGAGCCAGGCACAAACTACCGTCATCCGACACCTCAAAAGGAAAAATTACAGGAAGCAAAAGCTCTAACGGACAGGTTTTATGAAACTCAAACCCAATCAAATGGGCTAAATCTGCGGTAAATAAAGTCAAATGATTCGTATACCCCTGAGGAATATGAAACCCTTTGTGCAATTCACCCGTCAAGCGTTGACTGGTGTACGGATGAGTTCCCAGTGCCAATAACGACTGAAATGCCTTCCGGATGGTCTGTGATTGTGCTACCGCATATTTAAAATCGGCGGCACTGGCTCGGGTACCTTTCGTTTGTTTGGGCTTCACCGGACGGGTTTGCAGCACTTTCATACCGTTCATATTCCGTATATACACACTGCCTACAAGTCCTTGCAGCTGTTGTTTTGCATTGAGTCGCGCCATACCGATACGTATTAAATACTGCAAATTACATATTTATTTCGGTTTTTACGTACAATTAAACAGAAATTATGTGCAGTTAAAGACTAATATACTACCCGTTACACTTGAGCCCTATCCCAATCATACAGCAGTTGTTTCCCACATACCACCCATATACATGCGATGTATATCCGATGTAAATACTGTTTATATCGGACACACATCGCATACACATCGGACACATATCGGACACAACCCTAAAAAAACCAAAAGTCAATTATTTGTCAGACCCACACAAAGCAGTTTTTATTATCTTTACCTTAACCCCACAAAAAGGGCACATCAGACAGTACAACACAAAACAGCATCAAATCTAATGACACCACCGGGACTAACGAGCGCAGAGGCCGCCAAACGACTGAAACAACATGGGTACAACGAATTGCCTTCGGCAAAACCCAAGAGTATAATGCAAATAGCTTTTGAAGTCATTAAGGAACCAATGTTCATCCTGCTGATTGGTTGCAGTTTGGTTTACCTGCTTTTGGGCGACTATCTGGAGGGCATCAGTATGGTATGTTCTGTTTCGGTCATTATTTTCATCACCTTTTATCAGCATCAAAAAACCGAAAAATCGTTAGAGGCATTAAAACAACTCTCCTCCCCCCGCGCTTTAGTCATTAGAGATGGTACAGAAATACGAATAGCAGGCAGAGAGGTAGTGCCCGATGACATTATTATTCTGCACGAGGGCGACCGTGTCCCCGCTGATGCATTGGTTATAAATAGTGACAATCTAACCGTTGATGAATCATTATTAACAGGAGAATCTGTTCCGGTGCTCAAAAATGCCGGATCAGAAGCCACAAACCAACAACCGTCTGTTTTCAGCGGAACCTTAGTCGTTCAGGGCAAAGGAATGGCAAAAGTTACAGCTACAGGCACCAATACTCAGTTTGGTAAAATTGGTACTTCCCTGCAAAGCATTGAACAGGAGTCAACCCGCTTGCAGCGCGAAATGAAAGTACTAATTCGCAATTTGTTTATAGGAGGCGCTGTGCTTTGCATTGGGGTTGTGGTTGCATTTTACATCTCCCGCGGCAGTATTCTTAATTCATTACTCACCGGCCTCTCGGCGGCCATGGCCATCTTGCCCGAAGAATTCCCGGTAGTACTCACCATCTTTTTAGCATTGGGTGCCTGGCGATTATCCAAAAACAAAGTACTCACCCGAAAACCGTCGGCTATTGAAACGCTGGGTTCAGCCACTGTATTATGTACAGACAAAACCGGAACCATTACCCAAAACAAAATGGAAATTGCCGCGCTGCGCGTAAACGACACCATCTACTCAAAATACGAGTTCAAAACCAACAGCGAGACTATCTTTCCGGCTTTAGAAGTGTTGTACCGCGCTTCGCAAAACAATTCGATTGACCCGATGGAAAAAGCGATTGCCCAAGTGTATGAAAAACATAAAACAACCACAACAAACCCGCACTTGCTTCGGGAATATCCGCTGAGTCGGTCGTTGTTTGCCATGACCCGGGTATTTGAATCGGAAACTAAGGACATTTGCACGGCTTACTGTAAAGGAGCACCCGAAGCCCTGTTCACGTTGTGCCAATTACCGGAAATGGAACTAAAAAACTATACCCGAACCGTACACCAAATGGCAGAACGGGGGTACAGAGTACTGGCCGCCGCACAAGCCCAATGGCAAGGTGATGTGCTGCCCGAAAGTCAACAGGAGTTTGCTTTTACCTTAACGGGGTTGGTAGCTTTTGAAGACCCCATTCGCCGCGAAGTTCCTCAGGCCATAGAAGAATGCGACGAAGCAGGTATAAGAATCATCATGATTACCGGTGATTTTCCTGCAACGGCCATCAGCATCGCCAACCAAATAGGGCTGCCGCACAATTACCGTGTATTGACAGGCACTGACCTTCAAAAAATGACTGCAGCCGGTTTGCAAGAGCAAATCAAACACACTTCTATATTTGCCCGAATAGTTCCTGAGCAAAAATTGCAAATCATTAAAGCACTCAAATCTAATGGTGAAATTGTAGCCATGACCGGCGACGGTGTAAACGATGCACCTGCCTTAAAAGCCGCTGACATAGGAGTAGCCATGGGATTAAAAGGGACCGATGTGGCCCGGGAAGCTTCTTCATTGGTTTTACTGGATGACAATTTTGCTTCTATAGTACACGCCATTCGTTCGGGCAGAAGAATCTTTGACAATTTGCAAAAGGCAATGTCCTACATTATAGCTATACACATACCCATCATAGGTTTGGTACTCCTGCCTGCATTTTTCAATACCTTACCCATTCTTTTAATGCCCCTGCATATTGTTTTTCTGGAATTAATTATTGACCCTATTTGTTCCATTGCTTTCGAATCAGAGCAGGAAGAAAGAGGCATCATGAGACGCCCGCCCCGAAAACCCGATGAGCTTTTCTTTGGATGGCGTAAAATAACGTTCAGTCTATTTAAAGGGATTCTCCTTTTTGTTATGGTCCTCATAGTGTATTTCTTATCGGTAAAAGAAGGCCACACCGAAGGCGAGGTCAGAGCTATCGCCTTTTCGGCTCTCATCATAGGCAATGTATTCGTCATCCTCACCTCTTTGTCCGAAACCCGTAATTTTGTTTCGGTCATCCTTGAAAGAAACAGTGCCGTATTTATCATTACCATTATGGCTTTGGTCATACTGCTGGCGGCTATTGCTGTTCCTTTTCTGCAGAACATTTTCAGCTTTGACTTTCCGGGTTACCAACACTTTATTCCTGCCATTGCCGGAGCATCTGTATTACTGCTGGTGCTGGAATTGCTGAAAGTAGTGAAACAGCGTTTCTTAAAAAAGACCAAACAGTTTAACTAAAAATAAAGACTGACGCTATTATAAAGACATCCATCACCTTGTAAACCTCTCATCTTTTCAAGTTAAAAACTGACTTTAATCAGGAATTTAACCGCAAGAGAAGATTACTTTTGTGACAAATAAAAAAGATGAACGACATTCAAACTCAGGAAGACCTTTATACAATTGTAGCTGAATTTTATAAAAAGTTGTTTGCCGACGAGCGCATCAGTTATATATTCACCGAAATTGTCCCTATACACACCAAGCTTGAGGAACACCTGCAAATGCTGGTTAAGTTTTGGTCACAATCCTTATTGGGCACCGGAGGGTATTACAACAATCTCACCCAGATGCATCTTGATGTAGACACCCTTTCGCCTTTAACCAAGGAACATTTTGACATTTGGCTGCACCATTTTGAAGCCTCCATCAACGAGAACTTTTGTGGCATTACTTGTGAACGCATGAAGAACATGGCCCATAACCTGTCGACCATCATGCAAATCAAAATCAAGCAGAAAAATACTTAATATTTTGAAATTCAAAATTTTGCTCCACTATTATTGCCATATTTGCAATTCGCCAAGAATTATGAATTCACTTTAAATAAGTTGTAATTTTTATTCCTAATTTAGTCAAAAATCACCCCGCCATGAACAGTAAGATAACCGGTTCCGGAAGTTATATTCCTACCGAAACAGTAACCAATAAAGATTTTGCCCAACATGTTTTCCTGAATGATGACGGCTCCCCTTTTCCGCTGCCCAATGCGGAAATTACTGAAAAATTTTATGACATCACCGGTATCGAAGAACGCCGCTATGTTTCTGATGATCTGCTCACTTCTGACATAGCTACCATAGCTGCAAAAAACGCTATCGAGGATGCCGGTATAGACCCCGAAACACTTGACTATATCATTATGGCCCACAATTTTGGTAATGTCAGAAAAGGAGCCATTCAAACCGATTTAGTCCCTAGTTTAGCTGCCAGAGTCAAATACAACTTAAGAATTAAAAATCCGAAATGCGTTGCCTACGACATGCTTTTTGGCTGTCCGGGCTGGATAGAGGGTGTCATACAGGCACAGGCATTTATCAAAGCGGGTATGGCTAAAAAATGTTTGGTCATAGGTGCCGAAACACTTTCGAGAGTGGTTGATTTGCACGACCGCGACAGCATGATTTATGCCGATGGAGCCGGCGCCACTGTAATTGAAGCTACCTCTGAAGAAGAGGGAATCATAGCTCATGAAACCGCTTCCTTTACTTATGATGAGGCTTACTATTTGTATTTTGCCAATTCGTTCAACAAATCACACGACCCTGATGTTCGCTATATCAAAATGCACGGTCGAAAGATCTATGAGTTTGCCTTGAGCCAGGTTCCCAAAGCCATGAAATCGTGTTTAGACAAAAGCGGTATTCCCATTGATGCTGTCAAAAAAATACTGATTCATCAAGCCAATGAAAAAATGGACGAAGCTATCATCCATCGTTTTTACAAACTCTACGGACAAGTACCGCCCGAAGGCATCATGCCTATGAGCATTCACAAACTGGGCAATTCGAGCGTGGCTACCGTTCCTACACTATACGATTTACTGGTAAGGGGCAAAATTGAAAATCAAAAACTGCACAAAGGCGATGTTATCTTACTGGCTTCTGTCGGAGCCGGTATGAACATAAATGCCATAGTCTATAAAATGTAGTATAAGTTTAAAGCATCAAAACGGTAAAAAGGTTACTTTTGACCCATTAAAACCATAAGACGTTTCCATGTACGAGAAGACCTATCCGAGCAAGCGATTCAATTTAACATTAGCTTTTTTAAAAAAGCACATCCATACTACCGAAACCATACTGGACCTGGGAGTTCCCAATCCGTTTTCTAAGATCATGGAAGAGAACGGCTATACGGTAATCAACACCAAAGGCGAAGATTTAGACAACGACCAAACGAACCTGCAGCAAGAAAACTACAGTGTTGTGACCGCTTTTGAAATTTTTGAACACTTATTGAACCCCTACACGGTATTGCAAAACATAAAAGCTGATAAAATATTAATTTCTATCCCGCTCCGTTTATGGTTTTCTGCAGCGTATCGAAGTAAAACCGATATGTGGGACAGGCACTACCATGAGTTTGAAGATTGGCAGCTCGACTGGTTGCTGGAAAAAACCGGCTGGAAAATTATCGACCGACAGCAATTCACACATCCGGTCAAAAAAATCGGTTTACGACCCCTATTGCGCTCTTTCACCCCCAGATACTACATCGTTTATGCTGAAAAAGTAAAGTAATGAACTATTATATTGTCATTCCTTCGCACAATGAAGAGCAGTTTATCGGGTTGACACTGCAATCGTTAATAGACCAAACCGTTTTGCCTCAAAAAATAGTGGTGGTCAATGACCATTCGACTGACAAAACGGCCGAGATTGTATCGGCTTTCGCCCAACAGCATCCGTTCATTCATTTGGTTAACAAAACTTCCGATGCTGTTCACCTGCCCGGAAGCAAAGTCATTCAGGCTTTTCAAAAAGGATTGGAAACCTTAGACGACAACTATGATGTAATAGTAAAAGCAGATGCTGATTTGATTTTTCCTGCCAACTATTTTGAAACCATCATCCGTCATTTTGAAGCGGATGCAACAATAGGAATGGCAGGAGGATTTGCCTATATTGAAAAAAACGGTCATTGGATTTTGGAGAACCTCACTGATAAAGACCACATTCGGGGCGCTTTCAAAGCCTACCGAAAAGAGGCCTTTAAACAAATCGGAGGATTAAGACCGGCTATGGGCTGGGACACTGTAGACGAATTGTTGTGCAAATTTTACCATTGGAAAGTCGTAACCGATGAACAATTACAAGTAAAACACCTCAAACCCACCGGAGCCAATTACAACAAAGCCAGCCGATACAAACAAGGAGAAGCATTTTACAGCTTGGGCTATGGTTTTATCATCACTTGTGTTGCCTCACTAAAACTGGCCATGCGCAAAGGCAAACCTCTGCTCTTTATAGATTACATCAAAGGATTCCTAAAAGCCAAATCGGCAAAAAAACCTTTGTTGGTAACCGCTGAACAAGCCCGATTCATCCGCAAGTACCGTTGGCAAAAAATGAAAGAAAAGCTACTTTGAAGATTTAAAAACCTGAAAATACCAAAGCTCAGCAGCAAGTGATTTTCAAATTTTCAAATTGGTACATTTTCAAATTAATTATACCTATTTTTGACAATATTTTAATGCCATGATGCTAATTCGCTATTTATCCCAAATAGGAAAATATTTCTTGATGCTGAAAGAAGTCTTTAACAAACCCACCAAATGGTCGGTGATGCGACAACTCATTCTCAAAGAAATTGATGATTTGATTATAGATTCACTTGGAATTGTTTGTTTTATTTCGTTCTTCGTGGGAGGAGTTGTTTCTATTCAAACTGCTTTGAACCTTACCAACCCTTTGATTCCGAAATACCTCATCGGTTTTGCCACCAGACAATCGGTCATACTGGAATTTGCACCCACTTTCATATCTATCATCATGGCCGGAAAAATGGGTTCATTCATCACTTCGAGTATAGGAACCATGAGGGTTACCGAGCAAATTGATGCGCTTGAAGTAATGGGAGTAAACTCGTTGAACTATTTGGTATTCCCCAAATTAATTGCCTTACTGCTGTATCCGTTTGTTATCGGCATCAGTATGTTTCTGGGGATATTAGGCGGGTGGATGGCAGCTGTATACGGCGGATTTGCATCGAGTAACGATTTTATCACCGGTATTCAGCAGGAATTCATTCCGTTTCACATTACCTACGCCTTTATCAAAACTTTTGTTTTTGCCTTTTTATTAGCTACCATCCCCTCTTTTCACGGGTATTACATGAAGGGAGGAGCACTTGAAGTAGGGAAAGCCAGTACGGTTTCGTTTGTATGGACTGCCGTTACTATTATTTTGAGCAATTATATACTAACCCAATTACTATTGACCTAATGATAGAAGTTAAAAACATAGAAAAGTCATTTGGCGACAGCAAAGTTTTAAAAGGAATTTCTACCGTATTCGAAACCGGTAAAACCAACTTAATCATAGGACAAAGCGGATCGGGAAAAACGGTATTACTCAAAAGTTTATTGGGAATTCACAAACCGGATAAAGGAACCATTTCTTTTGACGGCCGAATTTATTCTAATCTGAGCGATGACGAAAAAAGAGCGTTACGAACAGAGATAGGCATGGTATTTCAGGGCAGTGCTTTATTTGACAGCATGACAGTAGAGGAAAATGTAGGTTTCCCGTTAAAAATGTTTACACACAAAACGGCCGCTGAGATTAAAGAGCGCGTTGACTTTGTTATTCACAGAGTAAACCTTGAAGATGCCCATCACAAAAAACCTTCGGAACTTTCCGGAGGGATGCAGAAACGGGTAGCCATTGCACGCGCCATTGTAAACAATCCGAAGTATCTTTTTTGTGATGAACCCAACTCAGGCCTCGACCCGAAAACCTCTATCATCATCGATAATCTGATTCACGAAATCACTGTAGAATATAACATTACTACTGTAATCAACACCCACGATATGAACTCGGTTATGGAGATTGGCGAAAAGATTGTCTTCCTTAAAAAAGGAATCCTGGCTTGGGAAGGCACCAAAAAAGACATCTTCAAAACGGATAACGAAGCCATCACCGACTTTGTCTATTCGTCCAACCTTTTCAAAAAAATCAGAAAAGCGCAAAACAGAGAAGAATAAAAAAGGAGCTCGTTGAGCTCCTTTTCTGTTACAAATCATTGGCTTTGGTCGTAATTCGCTTAATGTCCTGTTCCTTACTTTTCGGATAAATCATCAACACATTTTCATTATCTACTATGATATAGTCATCTAACCCATCAATCACAACGAGTTTTTTGGCATCTGAACGAATGATATTATTGGAGGCATTTTCTAAAATAACCGTGGCATTGACCACCGCATTGTTTTGTTCGTCTTTATCTAATTTTTCATGTAACGAACCCCAGGTTCCCAAATCATTCCAATCAAAAGTGGCTGGCAATACGTATACATTCTGTGCTTTTTCCATTACGGCATAATCAATAGAAATGTTCTCTGCTTTGGCATAATGGGCATCTATGAATTCCTTTTCAGAAGAGGTATTGTAGCTCTCCAACCCCTGACGAAACAGCGCTTCCATTTGAGGCTGGAATTTGGCAAAAGCCTCAGTAATAGCTTGAACACTCCAAATAAAAATACCCCCGTTCCAAAGGAAGTTACCGGCTTCTAAAAATGCCTTAGCCGTTTCATAATTGGGTTTCTCCCGAAACTGGTTGACTTTCTTTATGGGGTTGGCATCTTTTTCATCAAATTCAATATAACCAAAACCCGTGTTAGGAAAAGTAGGCTGAATCCCTAGAGTCATCAACGCATTTTCCTTTTGGCAAAAATCAAAACACTGTTGCAAATCTTTGGTAAACTCGGATTCATCTTCAATCCAATGATCGCTGGGAGCTACCACCATCACCGCATTGGGATTCATCTTCTGAATTTTCAAGGAAGCATATAAAATACAAGGGGCTGTATTTCGCATGGCGGGCTCTAACAGAACCTGCTCTTGTTTGACCATAGGCAATTGTTCTAACACCAATCCGTTGTAACGCTCATTGGTCAGTATAAAAATATTCTCGGCCGGAATTAACCACGACAAACGACTAAACGTTTTTTGAATCAATGTGCTCCCCGAGCCCAACATATCGTGAAACTGTTTGGGGAAATCGGTGGTAGAAACCGGCCAAAAGCGTGAACCCACACCGCCGGCCATTAATATTGCGTAATAATTTTTATTCATGATATGCTGTTATTACTTTTCTGAATTGATTTCAGAATGTCAGTATCTGATTTGACTGGCAAAGGTACAAAGCCCTAAAGTTATTTTGTATTTATCCCGGAATTATTTCAACCTCAGCGTTTGCGTTAAACAAATACAGTCGTCCGGTTTTGATTTCAAGACACTCATAACGCTTTACACGAAGTCCTTTCTTTTGAAATATCCTGCCATTCTTTATTCGGAACAAACTACCGCTGGGCACCTCGTGTATGAAATGAATGTCGGCTTTTCTTTCGTCAAATTGTTTTAAGGCAAAGGCTAATCGGGCATCTGTATCACTACTGGCGGTAGGATTTCGGAAATGATTGGCCACCAAGGGCAACACAGAATGCGGAAAAATTTCAGGACGAATGAACGGCACCATCAACCGTTGAAAGGTGTGTTTCCATTCGTTGCCGTGCGGTTTGATTAAGCGACCGTATTTTTCATAGGCTACCAAATGTGCTATTTCGTGTACCAGTGTTATGAGGAAACGGTATTTATTTAAATTAGCATTTACCGTAATTTCATGTTTGCCGCCAACAGCCCTCCGGTAATCGCCATGACGGGTTTGTCGTTCGTTGACAATTTTCAGATGCACGTTATTGTCTTTGATTAACTCAAAGCAAGGCAAAACCGCGTGTTCGGGCAGGTATTTGGCTAAAACCTCACTCAAAACTTAAGGTGTAGTAGATGAAACCTGAAGCACTTTCCCGTTGAAATATTTGTTTCCGGTTAAGGCAAAATTGAAAATATAATCAGCCATTTCTTTGGGCGAGAGTGGTGCTTCGTAACCCGGAAAAGCTTCCTGTAGCATTTCGGTATTCACAGCCCCGAGCGCAAGCACGTTAAAAGCAATGCCTTGTTCTTTGTATTCTTCTGCCAAAAGTTCCGAAAGTGTAATTACAGCTCCTTTGCTCGAACTGTAAGCGGCCAGTCCGGCAAACTTCATGCTGCCTTGTATACCTCCCATAGAACTGATGGAAACCACATGGCTTCCATTGGGCAAAAACGGCAAACACGTCCGGGTCAAATTGGCTACTCCAAAAACATTCACACGGTATACTTTTTCAAAATCTTCCTGAGTAGTTTGAGCAAAAGGCTTATGGATTAAACTCCCGGCGTTGTGAATAATGATGTCTATCTTTTTCCAGGCGGAAGAAAGAAATTTTTCCACTTCGGCTAATTCATCTTCCTGAGACAAATCAACGGTTAAACAGGTAATATTGGCATTTCCCAATAAAGTTTGTGGGGTTTTGCGGGAAACGGCTAAAACGTTGTGACCGGCATTGGCAAATTGCAGTGCCAATTCGTGACCTATACCCCGAGAGGTTCCGGTGATGATGATATTTTTATTCACAATTGAAGAGATTGTTTTCGTGTTTATGAATCTGTGATTCTATTTTGCGATTCTTGTTGTAAAGATATTAAAAGTCATGAAATGAAATCAGCTTTTCCGCTTTAGACTAAACACAGTGTTTTGAACTTGAGTCAACAACATAAGTCCATTGCAATTTTTCAAACAAAAAACCCTTTCATGCCGAAAGGGTTCAATGAGTAATACTATTTACAATTTAAAATTATGTCATTCAAATATATGAAAAATTTAAACCGTCAAACCTCTTGAAATTACGATTCTTTGAATTTCAGAAGTTCCTTCATATATCTGTGTAATTTTAGAATCACGCATCATACGTTCTACGTGGTATTCGGCAACATAACCATTACCTCCATGGATTTGTACGGCCTCATTAGCAACTTCCAAAGCAATTTCAGAAGCATATAATTTAGCCATAGCACCCGAATGAGCGATATCTTTTCCTTCGTCTTTTTCACAGGCTGCTTTCATGATTAGCATTTTGGCAGCAGTAATTTTTACATACATGTCAGCCAATTTAAAGGCAACGGCCTGGTGTTTGAAAATTTCTTTTCCGAAAGCTTTTCTTTCATTGGCATATTTCAAAGCCAATTCGTAAGCACCAGTGGCAATTCCTAAGGCTTGTGAAGCGATTCCGATTCTTCCGCCGTTCAATACATTCATGGCAAAATTAAATCCGAAACCATCGGCACCAATTCGGTTTTCTTTAGGGACTTTTACATCGGTAAACATTAACGAATGTGTATCGCTTCCGCGGATTCCCATTTTCTTTTCTTTCGGACCAATTTCAAAACCTTCCCAACCTCTTTCTACGATGAAAGCATTGATTCCTTTGTGTCCTTTTTCCACATCGGTTTGTGCCATTACCAAATACGTTGAAGCGGTTCCTCCGTTGGTAATCCAGTTTTTAGTTCCGTTCAGCAAATAGTAGTCGCCCATATCTTTGGCGGTTGTTTTTTGCGAAGAAGCATCACTACCGGCTTCAGGTTCTGACAAACAAAATGCCCCGATAACTTCTCCTTTGGCTAAAGGCACTAAATATTTCATTTTTTGTTCTTCTGAACAGTATTTTTCCATACCGGCACACACCAAAGAGTTGTTTACCGACATGATTACTGCAGCAGAAGCATCCACTTTTGCAATTTCGGTCATGGCCAAAACATAAGAAACACTGTCCAATCCGGCACCTCCGTATTTAGGATCTACCATCATCCCAAGGAACCCGAGTTCTCCCATCATTTTGACTTGTTCTGTCGGAAACTTTGAATGTTCGTCTCTTTCTATAACACCCGGTAACAATTCGGCCTGAGCAAAATCTCTGGCAGCTTGTTGAATCATTAACTGTTCTTCGGTTAAATTAAAATCCATACTTGTAAAAAATTATGATTGTTGTTTCTTTAATTTTGGTGCCCAAAAGTATGATAATAAAGTTAAAATTTCAAACGTTTTCGTAAATTTAGCCAATGTTTAAAGAAACCTATCAAGTTATCGGAGTCATGTCGGGAACTTCCCTGGACGGCATTGATTTAGCACATATTCATTTCACAGTTAATGAAGCCAAATGGAGGTACACCATTCACGAAAGTGAAACCATTCCGTACGATGCCGATTGGTTAAACAAACTGAGGACTGCGGTTGATTTTTCTAATGAACAACTGAAAAAATTAAACGAAGAATACACACTGCTTTTAGGAACTGTGATTCACAACTTCATTCAAAAACACGCCATCCGAAATCTTGATGCGGTTTGCAGTCACGGACACACCATTTTGCATCAGCCTCAGAACGGATTGACGCTTCAAATAGGCAATCTGTCCAACATTGCTGAAATTGTTGGTGAAACTGTCGTTTGTGATTTTCGGGTACAGGACGTAAAATTAGGCGGACAGGGGGCGCCTTTGGTTCCTATTGGCGACCGAATCCTATTTACAGAGTATGATTACTGCCTGAATTTGGGAGGCTTTTCAAACGTATCTTTTGAACAAGTCGGAAAGCGTATTGCTTTTGACATTTCTCCGGTCAATACCGTTTTAAATTTTTATGCAAATCTGTTGGGATTTGATTATGATGACAAAGGAAACATCGCCCGTTCGGGAAAGGTTAATACGGATTTGTTTGACGAATTGAACTCACTGAATTATTACAGTAAACCCCACCCGAAATCGTTGGGTTTTGAATTTGTAAAAGCAGTTGTATTGCCCTTGATGGAAAAATATACAATAGCAACAGCAGATAAAATGCGTACTTTTATTGAACATATTGCTGCACAAACTTCTCTGGCTTTGCCCAATCAAAGGGGTAAAATGCTCATCACCGGCGGGGGTGCCTACAATGATTTTTTGACAGAAAGGATGCAACATCATTTGCCGCAATTACAACTCATCATCCCCGATTTAAAAACCTTAGAATACAAAGAGGCTCTGATTTTCGGATTGCTGGGTGTGCTCAGATTACGTCATGAAATTAATGTCCTGAGCAGTGTAACCGGAGCTACTCAAAATCATTCGTCTGGCGTCATTTTTAAGCATTAATTAAGTAGAATTTATTTAACTTTTACATAACTTAGCTATTCAAACCAATAAAAAATAAAAATGAGAAAATTAATGTTAGCCATGATGGCTTTGATAGGATTTACGCTATCCGCAAACGCTCAACAAACTCCAAAAAAGGCAGACAAAGCGGTCAAAGAAACTAAAGCGCCGGCAACGAAAAAAGAAGAAGTTAAAGGACCTCTAAAAAAAGACGGCACTCCGGACAAGCGTTTCAAAGAAAACAAAGAACCAAAAGGTCCGCTCAAAAAAGACGGAACTCCTGACAAACGTTTCAAAGAAAACAAAAAGAAATAACAATCCGAACGCCACTGTATAAGTGGCGTTTTTTTTAGTCAATTTCCCAAATTCTTATTCCTCAATCCTAATTCCTTATTCTTATATTTGCGCCACCAAAAAGACCTATAGGAATTCAGCTTTAAAATCCGGTCTTTTTTATCCCAAACAATAAAACAACATGCAACTGAAATGAAAGATTTACTTAAAAAATTTGAAAACAAACAACCTGAAATAATTTTTAATTGGAAGGATTCAGAAACAGAAGCCGAAGGTTGGACCGTAATCAATTCGCTTCGTGGCGGAGCTGCCGGTGGTGGGACGCGTATGCGAAAAGGACTGGACATGAACGAAGTTTTATCGCTTGCCAAAACCATGGAAGTAAAATTCTCGGTTTCGGGTCCGGCAATTGGAGGAGCAAAATCGGGCATCAATTTCGACCCGAATGATCCTCGTAAAAAGGGAGTTTTGCAGCGTTGGTACAAAGCTGTTTCTCCTTTATTGAAAAGTTATTACGGCACAGGTGGCGACTTGAACGTAGACGAAATACATGAAGTAATTCCGTTTACCGAAGAATGTGGTGTTTGGCATCCGCAGGAAGGTGTTTTCAACGGCCATTTCAAACCTACAGAAGCAGACAAAATCAACCGAATAGGACAATTACGTCAGGGTGTTATCAAAGTAATCGAAAATCCGAAATTCTCTCCCGATGTATTGCGCAAATATACTGTAGCCGATATGATTACCGGTTATGGAGTAGCCGAAGCCGTACGTCATTACTACCACATTTACGGCGGAGATGTACACGGCAAAAAAGCCATCGTTCAGGGATTCGGAAACGTGGGCTCTGCTGCGGCTTTCTATCTTGCGGAAATGGGCGCTAAAATCGTTGGAATTATTGATCGTGATGGAGGTATTATTAACGAAGAAGGCTTTACTTTTGATGAAATCAGACGATTGTTTTTGAATAAAAACGGCAACAAATTGGTAGCCCAAAACATGATTCCTTTTGCCGAAATCAATGAAAAAATATGGACCCTGGGAGCCGATATTTTTGCTCCTTGTGCTGCTTCCAGATTGGTAACCCAAGAACAAGTTGAAAATCTGATTACAAATGGCTTGGAGGTTATTTCATGTGGAGCTAACGTACCGTTTGCCGACAAAGAAATTTTCTTCGGACCTATTATGGAAGAAACTGACAGCAAAGTAAGCTTGATTCCTGACTTTATTTCAAATTGCGGTATGGCCCGCGTTTTTGCTTATTTCATGGAAAAGAAAGTACAAATGACAGACGAAGCTATTTTTTACGACATATCGGAAACCATCAAAAAAGCGCTGGATAAAGCTCATGCTTTGAATGCTGATAAAAAAAATATCAGTGCTACAGCATTCGAAATTGCACTGAAACAATTAGTTTAGTAAACAATTAACAACAAAGTTTACACAATATTTAGTATTTTTAAGCGTTATTAAGTAAACGAACAAAGAATAGTTATGAGTTTTGAACTGTCAAACGAAGACAAAAAATCTTTAGGCATCACAACCGTGGTGTATGCTTTGTTGATTCTGTTGCTTTTCTTTTTGCGCTTTTGGCCTCCTGCCGATATGAAAATCATGGGCGGTGGCGGTGGTGGTGGCATCGAGATGAATTTCGGCGATAGCGATTACGGCATGGGCGACAATTATAAAAGCGAAGTTTTAAATGTGAAAGACCAAGCCAAAGCTACCCCTGTGGTGCCAACCCCGGAGGAAGATGTTATTGCCGACGACAATTCTGATGCAAATGACGCTGTGATTCCCAAACATGAGACTGTAAAAAAAACGCCGGTAACGGTTAAAAAAGACCTTCCAAAACCTACACCTGAAAAACCAAAAGTTTCGAAAAATGCCAACGATGCTTTATCGAGCTTATTGGGTAATAAAGGTGGAGACGGTGATGACAATAAAGGCGGTAACAAAGGAAGTGCTAACGGCAATTTAAACTCCAAAGGCTATTATGGTAACGGAAGCGGAACAGGTACAGGCGGAGGAAACGGTTCAGGAAACGGAACGGGCACCGGAAGCGGAAGCGGTTCAGGAAACGGCAGTGGAAATGGTGGCGGAAACGGCAGCGGCTCAGGTTATTCCTTAGGAAACCGAAAAGCGCTCAGTAAACCTCAACCCGATTATACTTGCCAAGAACAAGGAAGAGTAGCAGTACAGGTTTCAGTTGACCGAAATGGCAACACCATCAGCGTAACGGCCGGAGTACAAGGAACGACCAATACGGCAAAATGTTTACTTGATCAAGCCCGAATAGCAGCCATGAACACCAAATGGCAACCCGACGCCGATGCACCGGAAAAACAAGTTGGTAAAATAATCTATACGTTCAGTTTGAATTAACCATAACAAAAAATCCCGATTAACATCGGGATTTTTTGTTGCTTTTTTAGACCATTACCATTCTTCAGCTTTCTTCTTTTTGTCCATATAGTCTAATAAATTTTTATTTACACCGTTGAACAAATCTTCATAGGCAGCCGGCACGTTGTCTTTGTATTTTTTTAACGAACCGTCTTTATTATAATAATTAGAAAAATCATTCAGATTTTGCGGAGTCGTAGTTTCTTTTCGGTCAAACTCTTCCAAACTAATCGGGTCAAATTTATATTTTCCCTCTTTAAAGGTGATTTCGATAACAAACGTGGCAATTGTACACACATTGGTTCCGCCTGCTTTGCTGCAAATAAAAGGATCTTTTTTGCCCTTAAAAGTTATCTTCTCATTTTCAACAGAAGACACTACACTGTATCCTTTATTTTCCTTTATCCATCCCATTGTACGGCCGTACAGTTCTTTGGCTGAACCTTCGTATTTACCGACAATAAAATCGGTCAATCCTTCTTTTGCAAATTTAAATTCGGTATCCTGTGCAAAAGTTGTCAAGCTGACAAAAGCCAATAACAAGAGTGCTTTTAATTTCATAGTATGCTGTTTTAGTGGTTTATTTCGGACTGGTAGCAATCACAAATTTAAGTTTGTTCTTCACCCCTATTTGAAGTACATCAACCAAATCCTGTACCTGCATGGTGGCCGGAATTCGGATAACCACGGTTTGATCTTTGGCAGGATCCATTTTCGACAAAAGTTTGGCCTCTAACTGATCAAAACCTACTTCTTCTTTATCTACAAAAAACCGCTTTTCTTCTGTTACTGATAACGTAATGAGTTGTTTGTTGGTCTTTTCATTTGTTTTTGATTTTGGCAATGTCATTCGGATAACATTAGGATTGGCCAAAGTTGAAATAATCAAAAAGAACAACAACAAGAAGAACATAATGTCGCTCAAAGAGGAAGTAGCGACTTCTGCGTGAAATCGTTTATTTCGCTTTATAGCCATTTGGTCTTTGAATTATATTGATGAATTCTAACACTTGTTTTTGAATTGCCAGGGAAAAATTATCAATCTTTCCGTTGAACAAATGGTAAGCACTGTAGGCAATAATCCCAACAATAAGTCCGGCACCGCTACTGATCATTTTTTCATACAACCCTCCTGAGATATTACCGATACTGATGTCTTCGGTTACTGAGATGCTGTAGAAAATTTTAATAACTCCCGAAATCGTACCGATGAATCCTAATGTAGGCGCAATACCGGCAATCAAGCCTAATTGTCCTAATTTCTTCTCCATGTACCCGATTTCGATATTAGCAGCGCGCTCCATGTTTGACTCAATTTCATTGATGTGTCTTCCTATGGTAAGCACACCTTCTTTGATAATGGTTCCTTGCGCATTCCCGCTTCTTTCCGCAGCAGAGACCGCCAATTCTATATTAGCATTATTCAAATGATTACGAACATCTGACATCAAATGTGCATCAATTTTAGCGGCTTTATGTATGTACAAATAGCGTTCAAAAATGATATAAAGCGTATAGAATAACAAAATAGCAATCGGAATTAAGAAAAGACCTCCTTTAAAAATAAACTCTAAAACGGAAACTTCATTGGTTAAAGCCTGATTGGCCGGAGTCGCTGTAGGCAGAGTTTGTGCAAGAGTATCAACTTGTAACTGCAAAAATGTACTTATCATATTTATCTGTTTTTTGGCTATTAATTCTGAAAATAATATCAATTTTGTATTCCTCAAATACGCCTGACAATATAAACGAAAAAATAGATAAAAAAGTATAACCCTTGGTTAATTTTTTACGAAAATTATGAACTACAAAGAAACCCTTGATTGGATGTTTAACAAACTGCCAATGTACCAAACACAAGGTGCTACGGCCTATCGAAAAGACATTACCAATACTGTTTTACTAGCTAATCATATAGGAAATCCGGAACAACATTTGAAATGCATACACGTGGCAGGAACCAACGGAAAAGGGTCTACCTCTCACCTATTGGCATCCGTTTTACAGGAAGCCGGATATAGTGTAGGATTGTACACTTCACCTCATTTAAAAGATTTTCGGGAACGCATCAGCATCAACGGGACACACATAACCGAAGAATATGTATGCAACTTTATCAATAAAAACTTGTCTTTTTTTGAAGCCAACAAATTGAGCTTTTTTGAAATGACTGTTGGCTTGGCCTTTGATTACTTTGCAAACAAGCAAACCGACATCAATATTATTGAAGTTGGCATGGGCGGCCGTTTGGACTCTACCAACATCATCACGCCCTTGATTTCTGTTATTACCAACATCGGATTAGACCACACTCAATTTCTGGGTACTACTTTAGAAGCTATTGCTTTTGAAAAAGCCGGAATCATAAAAAGTAAAATCCCGGTTGTGATTGGCGAATATGTTCCAGAAACCAAACCGGTTTTTGAAGCAAAAGCCAAAGAACTCCAATCCGAAATTTATTTCGCATCTGATTTGATTCAGGAAACATATCCGTCTGCCTTGCTGGGCGATTACCAATACCACAATAAAAAGACGGTTTTGCAAACATTGAAAATACTCAATGAAAAAAAACTCTTAACGATTCCGGAGAAGGCGATTAAAAATGGCTTTTTGAATGTGATTAAAAATACCGGGCTTCAGGGAAGATGGCAGCAACTGGGAAGCAATCCAACAATTATTTGTGACACGGCACACAATGCCCACGGACTTTCAATTGTACTCAACCAACTGCAAAAAGAAAAATTTGATGAACTTCACATCGTTTTGGGGATGGTAAACGACAAGAATTTGGAAGAAATCCTTCCGTTGTTCCCCAAAAAAGCAAAATATTATTTCTGCAAGCCAAATATTTCTCGCGGATTAGATGCCGAAATTTTAAAAGAAAAAGCAGCAGAATTTAAACTTAAAGGCGAAATATATAATTCTGTATCAAATGCTTATCAGGACGCTATAAAAAAAGCAAGCCTTGACGACTTTATTTATGTTGGGGGAAGTACTTTCGTCGTTGCAGAAATTTTATAATTTTTTTTTAAAAAATCCTTGCAGAAGTAAAAAACTAGTGTATCTTTGCACTCGCAATAAGGAAGTAATGACTTAAAGCACTAGGGCGATTAGCTCAGTTGGTTCAGAGCATCTCGTTTACACCGAGAGGGTCGGGGGTTCGAATCCCTCATCGCCCACCATCAAAACCTCATCAGTAATGATGAGGTTTTTTATTTTTATCAAATCTTTATCCACATAAAAAAACTCCTCAGTAACCTGAGGAGTTTATCTTTTTTATAAATAATCTAACGTCCGTTCTAAAGCCATCCCTCTGGACCCTTTAATCAGCAGCATTTTATTTTCAATCCTGTTGTCTGCTAAATACCGGGCAAAATCATCAAAAGAACTGTAAAAATGGAAACGCTCGTTATCCACTGCATTTGCAAAAAAATCTTTTCCTACAAAATGACATTCAAACGAACTGTGATCGTTTAAAAACCGGACTATTTCCTTGTGCTCTGCCAGACTTTCTACTCCCAACTCATACATATCACCAACAACAACCATTTGATTCGTTTTACCCAACTGAATAAAATTTTCCAAAGCCACCTTCATACTACTAGGATTAGCGTTATAAGCATCCAATATGATTTCGTTAGATCCTTTAGTCATTAATTGCGAACGATTATTTTCGGGCACATAACTTTCTATAGCATCTTTGATATCATTGACCAAAACTCCAAAATGAACACCTATGGTAATGGCAGCGTTGATATTATTAGCATTATACAACCCGATTAAATGAGAATCAATAACAACACCCAAAGCCTCAATCTTGACAAATGGATTAGCCGATACACTTTTTATAAAAACCGTGGCCTTTTCATCTTTTTGACTGAAAGTAATTCGATTAAAACCGGCAGTTTTGTCATTTTGGATTGCATCATCCAGATTTACAAAGACCTTTTTTTGATTTGACTTCAGATAAGAATACATTTCACTTTTCCCTTTTATTACGCCTTCAACTCCACCAAACCCCTCTAAGTGCGCCTTTCCGAAGTTGGTAATATAGCCATAGTCAGGTTGAGCAATTTCACATAAAAACTCTATTTCCTTTTGATGATTGGCTCCCATTTCAACAATTCCAATCTCTGTTTTTGAGGTAAACGACAAGAGTGTCATAGGAACACCAATATGATTGTTAAGATTACCAACAGTAGCAACAGTGGTAAACTTTTTTGACAACACCACATTAATCAATTCCTTAGTGGTGGTTTTTCCGTTACTACCGGTTAGAGCGATGATTGGTAATTTCAAGTAGTTTCTGTGGAATTTAGCCAGCTCCTGAAGAGCCACCAAACTATTCTCTACCAAAATGGTTCTATGGTCAATGTAATAATCTGAATTATCAATTATAACATAAGCAGCACCTTTCTTAAGTGCTTCAGCAGCAAAAGTATTAGCATCGAAACGATCTCCTTTGAGGGCTACGAAAAATGAATTAGGCTCAATCTTACGGGTATCTATCGAAACTTTAGTACACGTTAAAAATAACTCGTGTATTTCCTGAATAGTCATATATCAAAAGGTTTTAAAATAAAAAAGCCCTTAAAAATAAGGGCTTTTTTGTTATTCACAAACTAAAACTTAGTTTCTTGCTCTTTTCTTTTTGTCGGCTTTAGGACCTACTCTCGACATCGCACATCTGAATCCGATGTAGTCTGTTGCAATGTCCTGAGGGAAGTATCTTCTTTGTGCAGGATCCAACCAGTAAGCTCTGTCTCTCCAGGAACCTCCTTTGTATACTCTTACATCATCATTAATCAAAGTCGTTCTTTTATTTGACTTATCATATTTTCTGATCATATTTCCTAAACTATCTGTAGACACATTGTGTTTAGGAGAGTCATACATTCTTTGATCATCTTTCATTTTTCCTTTTTCATCACCATCTTCAGAGTTACCAAACTTGAAATATCTTGTTGATTGTCTATCACCATCGCGATAGTTTCTGTTGTCAGACTTGTCAAAATTTTGTCTCAAGTAAGTTTCTTTCTCATCAACCGGTACTTGAGCGATTTGACCTGGTAAATTTCTGGCCACAATTTTACCGTTTGGCAACGTATCAAATTTTTGTGTTTCAGCTGTAACTAACTCCACTTTTCCGTCGTCACCGATTTTGTTTTTCATGTATACGTTACCTCTGTAGTAGTTGAAGTCATTAGCTTCGTCATCAACAATTGGTCTGTAAACATCCGCAACCCATTCGGCTACGTTACCTGCCATATCATATAAACCAAAATCATTTGGCGGATACGATTTAACTTTGTTAGTGATATCAGCACCATCGTCAGACCATCCTGCAATTCCGCCGTAATCACCTTTTCCTTGTTTGAAGTTAGCCAATTGATCACCTCTAACCTGTCTTTTTCCTGAACGGGTGTAGCTTCCTGACCAAGGGTATTTCTTTTGTCCTTTGTAGGCGTTATATTCTCTTTGGCCCACATCTGCTGCCGCAGCATATTCCCACTCAGCCTCAGTTGGCAATCTGTATTCCGGTAAGATTAAACCGGAAGTTCTTTGTGCGTATACGTTTCTAGGACTGTTCCCTTGAGTATTAGTACTTCCTGAAGCCGAAGCCTTAGGAGCCGCTCCAGGTTTTTGTCCTTTTTTCAACACAATTTTATCATCTCCACCCATCGCTGTTGATGGTGAAGCTAAGTAAGCCTCAGTACTGAACACTTTCTCAGCGCTTACATCAGTAACTTTTGCATCTTTCTTCAAATAACGTTGCTCTTCTAAAATTTTCTCGTTCACACGGTCTGTTCTCCAGATAGAAAACTCAGTAGCCTGAATCCAGTTAACTCCAACTACAGGATATTCAGCATAAGCCGGATGTCTCAAATAGTTGTTCGTCATCGTTTCATTATATCCTAAACGGTTTCTCCACACCAATGTATCCGGCAAAGCTCCCTCATAGATGTTTTTGTAATTTTCCTGATCCGGAGGGTATACTCTTTTTAACCAATCCAAGTATTCCATATACATTAAATTAGTTACTTCGGTTTCATCCATATAGAAAGACATTACGTGCTGTTGATTTGGAGTATTGTTCCAATCGTGCATTACATCATCCTGAACTTTACCCATGGTAAATGTTCCTCCTTCTACCATTACTAAACCAGGTCCTGTAGCTTGCTTTTTGAATTTAGAAGCGTATTGAAAACCACCTTTTTTGTCGTTGATTTTCCAACCGGTAGCCTTTGAACCGCCTTTAGAATCGGATTTTTTACTACAACTTGTAAAACCAACAATCATTACTAATGACAGCAATAATTTTACAGCAATAATTTTGTTTACTTTCATACTCTTAGTAGGTAATAAATTTCGTGGCGCAATATAAGAATTAACGATTAAATTGCAACACCTTTTTTAAATTAATACTAAATTCGCCATTCGCAGGCGATTTCATATAGAAACGCAAAATTAAAAGTTTTATTGTATTTCGACTTAAAAAAAAATTTTTTTTATGCTCTTATACTATTTTGAGTAAAAATCCGTTTACTTGTAACATGAAAAAGACAATTACCACCTTCCTATTCTTATTATACACCGGCCTGACCATAGCTCAGGAACATGGGCTTGTAACTGTAAACTGGACCGAAAAAAAAGAATTATCCTTTGGCGATTACTCGTTTACTGTACCTCAATTTAACGGTGAGAATTTTTTCTTTGACAGCTATACCAGAACCGTAAAATTTACACTCAGGATTCCGCTGAACAATCGCATAAATGAAAGTGCATTTCAAATCAGTAATCCGGTGTTTGAACCTATCACAGAGAACCAACTGGGTGATCTTTCAGTCAAAGACATTCCAACATCGTTCAAATACTCCTTCAAAAACAGCACTGCACGCGATAAAAATTACGGCCAAATCACCATCTCCCCAATAGTCAGAGAAGGAAATTCTTTTAAGAAATTAACGTCTTTTACTTATTCCGTTTCATCGAGTCCGTCTTTCAAAAACACGATTACTGCCAATAATGTAACTGCAATTGAAAATTCGGTATTAAATACCGGCAATTGGTATCGTTTTTATGTGCAAAAATCGGGAGTGTATAAAATCACCAAGGGATTTTTGGAAAGCTTAGGACTTGACACCGGAGGAGACCCCAGAAAGATAAAGATTTACGGAAACGGAGGAAGAATGCTGCCTTTACAAAATGCAGAAAATTATCCGATGGATTTAGCCGAAAATGCTATACAATTTATTGGTGAAGAAGATGGCAAATTTGATAGCTCCGACTACATTCTCTTTTATGCCGAAGGGATGGACAATTGGAATGATGAGTACAAAAGTCATCTGAACATTTATGCCGACAAATCTTATTACTACGTAACTGCACAAGGCGGCATGGGCAAAAGGATGACCGATATGATTCAACCAAGTGCTGCCACGACGACGACTATAAACACTTTTGATGATTATCAGTTTTACGAAACAGACAATATCAATATTGTAAAGTTAGGACGAATTTGGTTTGGTGAACAATTCGGGATAAACAACGAACAGGAATTCAAATTTAAAATCCCCAACATTGTAACTTCTTCACCTATCACAGTTAGCGTACACGCTGCTACAGCTGCTTCGGTGGCAACAAAATTTAAAATTGAAGCCAACAGTCAATTGTTAGGAACCATGAATTTCGGAGCACTATCTGCCAACTCAGGCACCGAAGCTTTAGACCAATATCTTTCGGCAACCACCAATGTCAGTTCAGAAGATATAACTGTAAAAATCAGTTACGACAACAGCGGCGTTCCAAGCTCAAACGGTTACCTGGATTACATTACCATCAATGCCAAAAGAAACCTGCTAGGCAACGGCAAACAGTTTAAATTTCAATTTAATCAGGCGGCTTCGTTATTCGGGGTTGGAGAATATCAAATTGGAAATGCTGCAAGTATCAGTCAAATTTGGGACATCACCGACATCTATAATGTAACCAAAACAGACAATGCCGCTCAAAACTCTTTCGCGTTCAAATCAAATCTGGGAGAAATAAGAAAATACATTGTTGTTGATAAACAGGATTATTTTACTCCGCTAAAAGACTCCAAAACCAAAGTTGACAACCAAAATCTGAAAGGCACAATTTTAACAAACGCCCAGGGTCAGTTTCAGGATATTGACTACTTAATCATTACACCTAAAATTCTAAATTCACAGGCCGAGAAATTAGCCAACTTTCACAGAGGACATTCAAATATGAAAGTTAAAGTGGTGAACCTTGAAACCATTTACCAGGAATTCGGCTCAGGCAAACAAGACATTGGCGCCATAAGAAACTTCATCAAGTATGTTTATTTTAACGCTTCTGATATCGACAAGCGAGTGAAATATGTAAACTTGTTTGGCGATGCCTCTTACGATTTTAAAGACCGCACGAGAAACAACACCAACATAGTACCCATCTATCAAGCACTGAACAGCTACACCGAGAGCGAAGCTTCTTTTGCTTCGGATGATTTTTACACCATGATGGATTCGGATGAAGGGAGAATCGACTATGGCTCCACTCCTGCTTCGGGAACTATTTCTATTACTTATGACATAGGCGGAATCGACATTGCCGTGGGCAGGATGATTGTGAGCAGTCCGGAACAAGCTGATGAAATGGTTAATAAAGTTATAGAATACCACGATGTAAAATCATTTGGCAGTTGGCGCAATAACTATGTGGCCATTGCAGATGACACCGACAAACCTTCAGATGCTTCACTGCAAAACAAACAAAACAATCTGACGGACACTATTGTCAACCAAAAGCCATTTATCAACTTTAAAAAAATCCTTTTAGATTCATACGAGCAGGAAACCTCTGCAGGCGGAAAAAGATACCCAAAAGCCCGTGAAGAAATTTTTGCGGCTTTTGAAAAAGGCGCTTTAGTTTTTAACTATTTGGGGCACGGTGGTGAAGACGGACTGTCGGGCGAACGCATTTGGGAAAAATCAGACGGACAAAACCTGAACAACCGATACAAATACCCACTGTTCATTACCATTACATGTGACTTTTCAAGATTTGATAATCCATACCGACCAACTGCCGGTGAATACACCTACTGGAACCCTAAAGGCGGAGCCATATCCATGATTACCACAGTACGGTCTATCGGACAGTTGAACGCAGAGATTTTCAACGACAAAATAGCCCAGTATCTGTTTGCTTATAATTCTAATGAATACCCTACCATAGCAGAGGCTCTGCGATTGGCCAAAGCAGCCGGTTCTAACACCGCCACAAACGTAGTTTTTTATTTAGGCGATCCCGCTTTGATGTTGGCCATTCCGAAACCTAAAGTGGTTTTAACCAAAGTAAACGACATGCCGATTACCGGTCCGATTGATGATTTACAATCGCTGGCTTACGTCAAACTGACGGGTGAAGTTCGGGATGAAAACAACAATCTTTTACCCACATACAACGGAGACCTTTCGGTAAATATTTTCGACAAAAACATCATCCGTGCCACTTTAAACAATGATGGCATGAGCCCTCCTATTAATTTTACCAATTTAGGCGAAACCATTTTCAGAGGTAATGCTTCCGTTGCCAACGGTAAATTTGAATTTGGATTTGTAGTACCGAGAGACATCCGAATTCCGGTGGCCAATGGTCGAATCAGCTTTTATGCCAAAAGAAATCAACCTTTATCGGACAACACCGGTTTTAATACAGATATAAAAATAGGCGGCATCAATACCAACGCTGTGGCCGATGTCACCGGTCCCAGAGTAAAACTGTATATGAATGATGAAACTTTCGTCAATGGAGGCATAACTAACAAATCCCCATTTCTTTTAGCATTGTTGGAAGACGAACACGGAATCAATACCGCGAGCGGCATTGGACATGACATTGTAGGCATACTGGACGGAGATGAAACCAAGCCTTACATCATGAATGATTACTATCAAACCGAACTGAATGATTACACCCGAGGCCGCGTCTATTTCCCTTTCCGAAATTTAGCAGTGGGTCTGCATACTGTAACGTTTAAAGCTTGGGATGTATACAATAATCCGATAACTGCAGAAATACAATTTGTGGTGGTTGGCGATGAGAATGTCACACTCGATCATGTGTTGAATTACCCGAATCCGTTTGTGAATTATACCGAATTTTGGTTTTCTCACAACAAACCTTTCGAACCTCTGGAGGTTCAGGTACAAGTCATGACCATAACCGGAAAAATAGTATGGACCAAAAACCAAACCGTGACCAATGACGGCTTTCTTTCAAGAGAAATAACCTGGGACGGAAAAGATGATTTCGGAGACCGCATCGGAAAAGGAGTTTATGTCTATAAACTGACCGTAAAGTCCACTTTGTCGAATAAAAAAGCAGAAAAAATAGAAAAACTTGTAATCCTTTAGGAAAATACTATATTTGTTAACTTTTATTAATATTGATAATGAAAAAAATTGCAGCAGTACTATTACTACTAACCACAATACCATCTATCAACGCCCAACAGGACAGCAGAGTAATCACAACCGGAGTTCCTTTCCTTTTAGTAGCAGCTGATGCCCGTGCGGCAGGTTTAGCCGATCAGGGAGTAGCTACTTCATCAGATGCTTTTTCGCAACAGTGGAATCCCGCCAAATATGCTTTCGCTACTGACAAGCAAGGATTCACGGCCAGTTACACGCCCTATTTGACCGATTTAGTGAATGACATTTCACTCGGGCAAGCCACCTACTATAATCGCATCAATGAGCGAAGTGCCTTTGCCGTTAGTTTGCGTTATTTTGGTTTAGGCGAGATAGAGTTGAGACAAAATGCTAATGATATACCTCAAATAGTAAAGCCAAGCGAATTGGCCTTTGACGGTTCATACTCTTTGAAATTGAGTGATCGTTTTTCGATGGCTGTAGCCGGACGATACATTCGTTCTGCTCTTAGAATTGCTGATGCCAGTGCTGGTGGCGATGCCAAACCGGCCTCAACATTTGCCGTAGACATTGCCGGTTTTTATCAGGGTGAAGAAACTGCTTTGTCTGATTTCAACGGGCGTTTACGACTTGGGTTTAACTTTCAGAATTTAGGTCCGAAAATCAACTATGATGCCGGAGCCTCTGATGACAATAGTGCCAACTTCCTTCCTGCCAACATGAGACTGGGTGCCGGGTATGATTTCATATTTGACGATTACAACAAAGTTTCGCTTAACGTAGAATTGGCCAAATTATTGGTACCAACTCCGCAAAGTGCCGATATCAACGGAGATGGCCAGATTTCAGGAGCTGATGAAACAGCACTATACCAACAACAGCAAATTGATTACAACAAAATCAACTGGGTTTCGGGTATCTTCAAATCATTCAATGATGCGCCGGGCGGGTTCAGTGAAGAACTTAAAGAATTCACCTATTCGGTAGGAGCCGAATATTTATACCAAGATTCATTTGCTTTCCGCTTAGGCTATTTTCACGAAAGTCCTATCAAGGGATACAGACAGTTCTTTTCTTTAGGAGCCGGATTCAAATATAATGTGGTAAAAGTAGATGTGTCTTATTTGTTCTCAGCATCCAAAGTGAAAAATCCGCTGGAAAATACACTTCGCTTCTCCTTAACCTTTAATTTTGGTGAAAAATACGATGATTATTAATAGTCAATAAATACAAAAAACAATATCCAAATTTCTGCTTTTGAAATTTGGATTTTTTTTCCTCAATAATGAAACAACTTTTTAAATCTTGCAACATAAAACAAAGCGCAACAACAGTTGTTTCGTTTACCAACAAAAAAATTTCTCAATTCGAATGAAACAAATAAACATCAACACTTCGTTCACGGTATTTTCATCGGCAGCCGAATTGCCGCAGGAAGTTCAGGCATTAATGCAGCAAGCTGTAGAAATCAGAAAAAAAGCATATGCTCCTTATTCTAAATTTCGTGTAGGCGCTGCCTTGCTTTTGGATAACGGCAAAATTGTTTTAGGATCCAATCAGGAAAATGCTGCCTATCCTTCCGGACTTTGTGCCGAGAGAGTAGCCATTTTTCAAAGTGGCGCCATTTATCCTGATGCAAAGATTGTGAAGTTAGCCGTTTCCGCCGCATCAGACACCAACGAAACCAAATCGCCGATTCCACCTTGCGGAGCATGCCGACAATCCATTTCGGAGTATGAATTCAAACAAGATACTCCAATTGAAATTTATTTTATGGGCGAAACCGGAGAAGTCTACAAATCGGATTCGATTAAAAATTTACTCCCGTTGAGTTTCGATAAAAACTTCCTGTAGAAAAGGTAAAAATTACGGTTTTAAATTTTACTTCTTACGGGGAATGTTTTACTTTTGCCATTCGCAAATTTGTGAGTGAGTGAACCATTTTGCGTTGAATCCTATTTAGAACTTAATAACGCTTTAGTAAAAAGTAAAAAATGAAAGAAGTAACCAGAGACGTTTATTTAAAATGGTATGAAGACATGCTGTTTTGGAGAAAGTTTGAAGACAAACTTGCCGCACTATATATTCAACAAAAAGTTAGAGGATTTCTTCACTTATACAACGGACAAGAAGCCGTTTTAGCTGGCGCTTTACACGCTATGGACTTGTCTAAAGACAAAATGATTACGGCCTATCGTAATCACGTTCAGCCTATCGGCATGGGGGTTGACCCCAAAGCGGTTATGGCGGAATTACTCGGAAAAGTAACCGGAACCTCTAAAGGTATGGGAGGCTCCATGCACATCTTTTCTAAAGAACACGGATTTTACGGAGGTCACGGTATCGTAGGAGCACAAATTCCGGTGGGTGCCGGTATGGCCTTTGCCGATAAATATTTTAATACCGGCGGTGTAACCCTTACCTATTTTGGTGACGGTGCGGCACGCCAAGGATCGCTACACGAAGCGTTTAACATGGCCATGTTATGGAAATTGCCGGTAGTTTTCATTTGTGAAAATAATGGGTATGCCATGGGAACTTCGGTAGAAAGAACCGCCAACCACACCGATATTTGGAAACTAGGGTTAGGTTATGAAATGCCTTGCGGACCGGTAGACGGCATGAACCCTGTAAAAGTAGCCGAAGCCATGCACGAAGCCATCGAAAGAGCGCGTCGCGGTGACGGACCTACTTTCCTGGAAATGAAAACATACCGTTACAGAGGACACTCGATGTCAGATGCCCAATTGTACCGTTCTAAAGAAGAAGTAGACGAATACAAAAAAATAGATCCAATTACGCAGGTTTTGGATATCATCAAAGAAAACAAGTTTGCCACTGATGCCGAAATTGAAGTGATAGACGAAAGAGTGAAAGATTTGGTTGAAGAGTGTGCCACATTCGCCGAAGAATCGCCTTTCCCGGAAGCACAACAATTATACGATGTCGTGTACGAACAAGAAAATTATCCTTTCATCCCTCACAGACTATAATTTATGGCAACAAAAGTAACCATGCCGCGCTTGAGCGACACCATGACGGAAGGAACCGTTGCTACTTGGTTGAAAAAAGTGGGCGACAAAGTTTCTGAAGGCGATATTTTAGCAGAAATTGAAACCGACAAAGCGACCATGGAATTTGAGTCGTTCAACGCCGGGACTCTATTATACATTGGAATTAAAGAAGGCGAAACCGCTGCCGTCGACTCACTTTTGGCCATTATTGGTAACGAAGGTGAAGACATCTCCGCTTTGCTTGCCGGAGGTTCAGCACCCGCTGCTCCTGAAGCCAAAGCCGAAACTGTAGCCCAGACTACAGAAGCGCCAGCAGTATCATCAGTTCCAACTTCTTTACCAAAAGGGGTAGTAGTCGTAACCATGCCACGTCTAAGCGACACCATGACCGAAGGAACGGTAGCTACTTGGTTGAAAAAAGTGGGTGACGAAATAAAAGAAGGGGATATCTTGGCGGAAATTGAAACCGACAAAGCCACCATGGAGTTCGAATCGTTCAATGCCGGTACTTTATTATATATTGGAATTAACGAAGGACAATCCGCTCCGGTTGACAGCGTTTTAGCTATCATCGGACCTGCCGGTACTGACATTACCGGTGTGGCCGAAAACTTTAAAAAAGGCAGCACTTCTACTCCTATAGGTGCTGAATCAGCTTCAGCTCCGGCAGCCGTTGCTCCAGTTGCTTCTACAGAAACTACATCAACGGGAAGAATTTTTGCTTCACCATTAGCTAAACAAATTGCCAAAGACAAGGGAATCAACTTAGCTCTAGTAAAAGGAACCGGAGAAAACGGCAGAATTACCAAAAGTGATGTAGAGAACTTTACGTCGTCAGCTTCTGCACCACAAACTACAGCAACTGAAGTACCAAGCACTCCACAATCGGTTACTGCTCCGGCAGTCAAACCATTTGTTCCTGCTGGTGAAAAATTCAGCGAAGAAATCAAGAATTCCCAAATGCGTAAAACCATTGCACGTCGTTTGGCGGAATCTAAATTCACGGCACCACATTACTACTTAACCATAGAAGTTAGTATGGACGAAGCTATGAAATCACGTGCCGTAATCAATACGGTACCTGATACCAAAGTATCATTTAATGATATGGTGGTAAAAGCATGTGCCATGGCCTTGAAAAAACATCCGCAAGTTAACTCTCAATGGAGAGAAGATGCGATGATCATCAATCATCATGTCAATATTGGCGTAGCCGTTGCTGTTGAAGATGGCTTGGTAGTTCCTGTTCTTAATTTTACCGACCAAATGACTTTGTCTCAAATTGGAGCAGCGGTCAAAGATTTAGCCGGAAAAGCCAAAAACAAAAAATTGACTCCGGCCGAAATGGAAGGCAGTACGTTTACGGTTTCTAATCTTGGGATGTTCGGCATCCAATCGTTTACTTCGATCATCAACCAACCGAACTCTGCGATTTTATCCGTAGGAGCCATCGAGGAAAAACCGGTGGTAAGAAACGGTCAAATCGTAGTAGGCAACACGATGACTTTAACATTAGCGTGCGACCACAGAACCGTTGACGGTGCCACAGGAGCTCAGTTTTTACAAACTTTGAGAATCTTCCTCGAGAATCCGGTGACGATGTTAGCTTAAATGGCGATTAAAATTGAAATCAATTATGTTTATAAAAAAACCCATTCTGTTTGAATGGGTTTTTTATTGCTTTTAAACAAAATAACTATTCTTTGATAATTCTCAGTGTCTTCTGTCCGCTTTCTCCTTGCACTTTTAGGATATAATTTCCGGCTGCCATATGGGACATGTCAAGCATAAGATGAGTATCATTGCAACTCTGCTCGTGTATTTTTTGCCCTAATATTGAATAAATCGCAACTGATTTTAAGAGTTTGCTCGATTGCAGGTTCAAACTATTTTTAACCGGGTTCGGCGCATATTGAACAGGTAAAATCTCGACATCATTAACGCCCAATATCAAGTGTACCGTTACCGGCAAACGGGAATCGCTTTCAACACCGTTAATAGTTTGTGTAGCATAATAAGTAGTTCCATCAACCAATAACGTATTCATGGGTAATGCTTGTTGTATTGAAGACATTGTTGCCATTTTGTTGTTAGCCGAAGCGTACCATTGCACATCAACTCCGCTCACAATCAAATCGGCCAAAGTATCTCCTTCGGAAAAGTTTTGCGAAAAAGGGCCGTTAGGAGCCGGAACTTCCTGTGATGCTACAATATCCATAGTTGAAATAGCATAACAACCTGATGCATTAATAACCTTTATACCTAGTGTTTGAACGTAAATAGGAGCATTGGTATAAGCAGAAGTATTATATATGACATTAGTACCATTTACAGCGTCTGCAAAACTTGGATAAAAGAAAACCGTACATCCTGATTGTCCCATTACTATATTACTGATTTGTGTAGTTAAATCAAATGTTTCTGTACCATCATTCCCAAAATCGTAAAGTATATATGGCGGATAACTAGGTTGAGTTACAAGAGGAGCAGTATTTACAACCAATTGAAAATTTCCAACATTATAACATCCGGTTGAATTTTGAACAACTCGGTACCAAATAGTTTGCCCATTAACACCAAAATAAGCACTTGGGTTAATAATCGGAGCAACATTTGATTGAGCACTTACCTGACTCACATAATAAGTCACAGTATATTGCGAAGCTATTAATGGCTGCACTGCAAGGATATTCGATGTTCGAACGGTTAAATCGACAAGTGTACTTCCGCTTTGCGGATGTGCATCCTGATCACAAACTACAACTGATGGCAAAGAACTTATCATTGGTGCGGGGTTTACTTGAAGTCCTATTGATATTATAGTATAACATCCCGTTAGAGGGTTAGTCCCCCTTGCATAAATTGTTTGATAGTAGGGATTAATTGTTACATAAGAAGATGGAAAGGGTATAGTAGTGCCCGATAATTGCGCGTCGGTAAGTGTTTCATGAAAAGTTACATTATAAGATCCTCCATTAAGCAACTCGGGAACTAATGGCATCAAATCAACAACCGCAATCCCATCCTGTTCATCATCACAAACCGCATAAGGCCATGACGGAGCTATTAATTGAGGCAATGGATCAACAACTAAATTTAGTGGTACAGAACTATAACAGCCAGTTGCCAAGTTCAACACACTCACATAAACGGTTTGGGTCCAAACAGTCGAATTGGTATAATTTGATGGATTAGCAATCTGACTAGTCAAACCCGCATCTACATAAAAATTTACTGAAACAGTAGCAGGATCTATCGTTCCTAAAACATTTGGTATCACTACAGTCAAATCAAAAGTTTCATACCCAACAGCTCCACTAAAATCACACAAATGGTAATCATTTGGAACAATAGCCCCTGGAGATAAATTTACAATTAACTGAAAACTGCCAACAGCATAACTATTTGTTGTAATATCGCTCACCCTGTAGTAAACTGTCTGAATGTTTGGACTAATATTATAGTAGGGACTTGCTATAGAATTACTACCAATTTCAGCATCAAGAGATGTTTCATGATAGGTTATGACATAATTTGCAGCAATCCCTGATTGTGCTGCCAGAATACTTGAATTTAGATTATTCAAATTAAAAACCCCAAACCCATCATTGTTAGAATCGCAATACATTAATGGAGGAAGACTGGGTGCCACAGGGTCAGCTGTCATGAACGCGTTAGCAACTGAAAATTGAAAGGCAAAAAAAGCAAATATCAAGGTTAACTTTGTTCTCATATTGTAAGTGTTTTACCAAAAATACAAAAACATTTCAGATAACACTTATAAGAGAAGTATTTTGATTTATTTTTACGGTTGAAAGTTAATAACCACATTATATGAAAAATACACTTGTTATCTCTTTATTATTTCTCATGATAAGCTGTCAAAAAAAAGACACGAGCGACAGCGAATTGGCGAAGCAAAAGGCTATAGAAACTGAAAAAGCAAAAGACCTTCATTCCTTTGCCCAGCCAAATAATGCAGTAGCTAAACATTTAGACTTAGACATCAACGTTGATTTCAACACTCAAACCATTTCGGGAAAAGCATCATGGGATATTGAAAATTTAGAAAAAGGAAGAGAAATCATCTTTGATGAAAATGCGTTAAACATAACCAAAGTAACTTTGGGAGATGAAGAAAAAGCCACCCAATTCAAATTGGGAAAAGAAGTAGAATTTCATGGCAGACCACTGCATATAATCATCGAACCAAACACAACTAAAGTCAATATTTATTACAATACCACTCAAAACGGTGTAGCTCTACAATGGCTTAAACCTGAACAAACTGCTGATAAAAAGAAACCATTTTTGTTTTCGCAGGGCGAAAGCATCTGGACACGTACCTGGATTCCTTGCCAGGATTCACCGGGTATTCGTTTTACTTATAATGCTAAAGTTACTGTTCCAAAAGACCTGATGGCGGTAATGAGTGCAGTAAATCCACAACAGAAAAACGACACTGGAATTTACACCTTCAAACAAGACAAAGCTATTCCGTCGTACCTGATGGCAATAGCAGTTGGCGATATTACATTTAAACCTATTGACAAACGAACCGGTGTCTATGCAGAACATTCGGTAATTGATAAAGCACAATGGGAATTCGCCGAATTGGGTGAAATGGTCAACGCAGCCGAAAAACTATTTGGCCAATACCAATGGGGACGTTATGATGTTATTGTGCTGCCGCCAAGTTTTCCCTATGGCGGAATGGAAAATCCAAACCTTACGTTTTTGACTCCAACGGTATTGGCCGGAGACCGTTCATTAACTAGTTTATTGGCCCACGAATTAGGACACAGTTGGAGTGGTAATTTAGTGACCAATGCAACTTGGGATGACATTTGGCTCAACGAAGGATTTACAACCTATGTAGAACACCGCATTGGAGAAGCTGTATTTGGAGTACAAGAAGCAAAAATGCAGGATGTACTGAGCAGAAAAGTACTTAAGGACAATATAGATGAACTGGGCATCAACAACCCAGACACCCGCTTAAAAGTGAACACCACCGGAAGAAATCCCGATGATGGTTTAAGCGACATTCCCTACGAAAAAGGATACGCCTTCTTACAGACCGTTGAAGCGGCCGTGGGACGCCAAAAGTTTGATGCTTTCATTACTACCTATTTCAAATCACACGCCTTCCAATCCATCACTACAGAAGATTTTGTAACCTATTTTAATAAAAATCTAATCAAAGGAGATAAAACATTAGCCGATAAAATAAAACTTGACGACTGGATTTATAAACCGGGAATCCCAAACAATTGCATCACACCTATCTCGTTAGATTTCAATGCCATTGATGGCATCCAAAAAACATGGCGAACAACTGGTATTAAAGGGTTGAGCAAAAAAATAAAATCCACCAATGAAAAACAACATTTCATCGATTACCTCCCGAAAGATCTGACCCTAAAAGAAATGTCCGCCATCGATGAAGAATTTCATTTCACGCAAAAAGGAAACTTTGTCATCAAACGTCAATGGTTCATACAAGCCATAAAACACCAATACAAGACCGCATATCCTAACATCGAAACCTTTCTGACCACTTATAGCCGGACCGGTTCTTTATTGCCTCTATACAAAGAAATGATTAAAACACCCAAAGGTAAAACCTGGGCTAAGCAAATCTTCAACAAAGCAAAATCAGGCTATCACGCCACAACCGTCCAAGCTGTTACCGGAATTTTAAAATAAAAAACTATTTTTCTCGCATAAGGTTGGAAGTCTTTGTGAACACTAAAGAATATTAAAACAAATAAGAAGCTCCTCAATTGAGGAGTTTTTTAATTGGGCGTGTTCCTGTCTAAAGCCAGGAACCGGGCTGTCCGGGTTACACGGTAACCTCTCCCATCCCTCACGCAATATGTGCTACAGCGGGAATATCTCTTGTGTCAAGCATTTCTTTTATAAATTTGTCATCCTGAGCTTGTCGAAGGACATAAAACAAAAAACCCTTACTATTTCTAGTAAGGGTTTCCAAAAAAAGGCGGCGACATACTCTCCCACATTACTGCAGTACCATCTGCGCAGTCGGACTTAACTTCTCTGTTCGAGATGGGAAGAGGTGAGCCCCGACGCAAT
>NZ_SJPE01000011.1 GCF_004329815.1 Flavobacterium silvisoli
ATAAAGGGCAGAACCAGAATAAGTAAGATAGGAAATGCTAAACTTAGAAATCTTCTCTTTATGTGCAGCTTTACAGCCTGTAAATGCAATAAAGCCTGTAGAGAGATTTATGAAAGAATTACAGCAAAAGGGAAGAGTAAAAAACTGGCATTAATAGCTGTTTGTAATAAGCTGTTAAGACAGGCTTTTGCCATCGCAAAATCAGGAGTCGAATACAATAAAGAGTACAGAAGCCCTATGCCTAAATTTATTTAAAAAATATCATTTTTTATTTGGTTGCAAGCACAGTTCTTTGTTAGCTGTTGGTACATATTAATTATTTTGAGTTGTTTTTTTTGCTTGCTCTTCTTTTCTTTTAATTCTGAGAAACGTTGATCGATATTCTGAAAATTTGATAGTATGTTTTACACTCAATCCAGTTGCAATCATACAGTAAGTAAATAATAAAACTAAAGAAATAAAAAGCGATTTGTGCTGAAGCCATATTTGAGGATCTTTTGTTTCGATATAATATGAAGTTCCTGTATAAAGTACTATGGAGTAAACTAAACTGATGAACAATGAGATTAATACAGCCTTAAAAGTCCACATCAAATAAGTAAATGTACCATCTTCGTCAAGAAAGGAAACAAAATCATTATCAGAAGAAGACATGATTATGGCTAATGCTGCAAAAAATAAAGAAAATATAATTGAAAGAACAGAAATGGCAATGTTATAAAATGACAATAGAAACTTCATTTGGGAGTATTCTGGCATAATAATGATAAGCAATATAGTAACACCCACAGAAATGTAGGTATCCCAACTGAAAATTATCATATTAATTTTCTCCTTCAGTGTGTTCTGTTCTTGCGGCGATGTCATTAAATTTTTCGGTTACGTGTTCAATTACACTGCGGAATCCTCTCTCTTCAACACTATGAGGTAAATCTTGAGAAACTTCTTGATTTCGTTGATCTGTGGCTATAGTTATTAGTCTTCCAGTTTCATCAAAGCCTGATGCCACACTTTTACCATACCCATCTTCAGACATTGCCATTTTGCTTTCGGTTTCCTCATCAATTTCTATACCCTCTGAAGAACGAGATTCTTGGATTTCTTTATATGATGTGATATGTAATTCACGAAGACGTTCATCTACATTTCTCCAGCGATCAGAGAATCTCGGATTTGATGGAACTAGAGAAATAGTGATTTTGTTTATTTTTCGTAGAGTTCGAACTCTTTCTACAAATGAATATTCTTCAGTAATAGCTCTAATTGAAAAATCATAATTTCTTTCTGGATTATTTTCTCTGACGATTTCTAATAAACGTTCTTTAAAATTTCGTTTTGAGATATGATTTGTTATTTCTTCAAAAGCAATTACCATTTCACTTAAGCGTAAAATAAATAATGATTTTGCAACAATATTATTTACAGTACCTCCACGTCGTCTTTGACCCGTATTTTCATCAAGATATTCTCCTCTTCCATATGGGTCATATTTTATCATATATCCAACTACATAGTCATCAAGAATCTGAAGATCTGAAATTTTGTATGAGAAGTCATTGTATGGGGTCGCAGCACGTCCTTGCAGACTATCTAAAATAAACGCTCTTTTATTTGTATTACTGGGAACCTCTAAATGAATTCTATTAAAATAGAGTTTAGACATAATTATTTTATTTAGATAATGTCAAATGAAAGCATTTGATTTTGTTTTATAAAATTTCATCGACCAAATACTTTATTTATAGGTATAAGTACTTCTAAAATAAATGTCATTGAATTGTCCAAGACTTGTAGTGCTTTTATCCAAAGAGCAGAAACTATAATATAGTATCGAAGTCAGCTAACGCATTAATTTCAGTTTAAGAAATGTTTCATAAAAAATGAGTGAAGTTTAAATAAATTTAGCTGTGCACGAAATCACTGTTGTCGGCAACTTTGACTAATTAAATCTTTTAAACAACATTTAGTATCTGTAAAATACTATCCAATTTTTGACTGGTTTCGACCAAATCGCCATTAATCAAAATAATTCTTGCACCTTGATCAGAGCCAGCCTCAATTTTTACAATTTGCGAAATGTTTAGATAAATTGTTTTATTACCTTTTGTGTAGATTTTGATAAATGTATTCATTTCAATCGGTTTGATAGTTAATGATTATTTCATGAGTTGAAATTCTTCCTTAATAAACTCGGTTATTTTATTTTTTATTTCGTCTATGCAATTTTCATTTGCATAAACCATTCTTGGGCACATCGTTTCATTGAATTAAGTTATCAATATCCAAATCTTCTAAATCAATTTAATGTTCATTTATGTAATTTGAAATCTTGAGTTTGATGGAGTTTATTTTAGGGTCAAATTCTTTATTCTCAAATATGTTTTTGTATTCCATGACTAACAGTTTTTTTGTTTTTGTTAAATTATGATTTTTAGAACAATCGTGATAAAGTTGCCGGAGATGTTTTGCGGCTTTGTGACACTTGGGATGCCAGCGAACTGATTATTTTTTTTAAGTATAAACATTGTTTGCTTTTAACCGTTCACTGTCTCCGGTCTTGGACACGTAAAAATTAAAACCAACAATTGCACAACACTACTTTTAGATGAAGTTGTTGTTTAGTTTATCTAATGATAATTCTATAAGCTATTAATGGAGCAACTTTTAGCCAGATTAGAATAAGAATCCTGATTTGACCTTTAGTAAAATTGTATGCGTATAATAATTGTTTCCATGAGAGTCCTCGAATAATTCCAAAACCAAACTCAAAAGCCAAAGTCAATGATGCCCAAATTATACCAATTATGAAAGCTTGTTTTTCAGAACTAGGAGGAAATCATTTTACAGCGAAGTAAATATAAATACCTAGAAGTGTAATTAGTGAAAATGTTGAAAGTTGGTGAGCCGTTAATTCAGTCATGTATTTTTTATATCACAGATCTCTAGCCGTTCCATTTATAACTGCAGTAATGACCATAGGAATCCAGCAAAATACGTACTTTGACATTGGATTTTTATTTTAAATTAAGCACAAACATACAATTTCGACTAACGTTCCGCGATATCACCTAGTGGAAATGCAGTGAATTGATTTCTTTTGGTCTAAGATATTGTTTTTTTTGGAAAGAAAAACGTGAAGTTTAACTTCTACTGAGCCATTGCGTGAAACCTCTGTTGGTGGCAGTGGCAGGCTTTTATAAATCCTTATTTTTCGAGGTTAAGCTAATCCCAAATCCTATACTAAACCAAGTTTTTTCATTGTAAATCCAGTCCTTTCCTGCTTGACCAGGAGCGTAGTCTTTCCCAACCAACAATCCTACATTAAAACCATTTAAATCTAAAATTATTCCTGTTGACCAAGTCAATCCTAGAGTTGTTGAAGATTCTTTCTCCGGAGTAGTGTTTGAACTATTAATAGATAATAAACTTGTTCCAAGCGTAAATGTTGGAATTGTTATGTAATAAGGGTTTGTTCGACTTAAAGGAAATCTATAACCTAAGTATTGTCCAAGAGATATGTCTGTTGAAAGTTCCCAAGGATAATTAACTCCATTTACATTTTCATCAGGTCTAATTTTAATAGGGGCTAATAAAGTTCCACTGACTAAACTGCTCGTTTTTTGTTTGTGAAGAGCATTTAATTTTGAGCTTTCAACAAAGTAAGTTATATTATCATTTGTAGAGTTTACAAACGAATCATCATCTTTTTTTGGATCAGTTGATACTATAATTTTGAGAAATTTAATATATACTTTTCCATCTACAGTTTCTTTGTATTTGTATTTTAGACCAGCTAATGCTGTTCGTTGTTTGACAGTTGTGCCATCTAAATAATTTACGGTCAAATCAATTGAAGTTTTATATGATTTACTCAATGTCCACTCTTGTTCTTGACTGTGAATTTGACAGCAAATCATAATTACCACTAGTAAAATTTTTGTTTTCATAATATATCTGTTTAATTGGTTACAAATACGTTACTTCGTTAGAAAAACTAACAAAGATTTGTTTAATGAAAAATGTGGTATTTGAATAAAGATATTATTTTTTTTTTTAAATTAAAATATTTTTTCTTCAATATTTTTTGACTTTGCTTTTTGTCTTGACAAGTTGTGGTCGTTAAGCTTGCCAGCAACTGGTTAATATATCCAAATATATGTATTTTTTTACTTTTTCCTGCTTTTCTAGATGTCATTGTGGTGTCGGTTTTTGCGAGACTGTTTATAAGGTTCAGTAAGATAGATGCGCAACATAGGTGAAAGCAATAACCAAACTATCATAACATTGCATTGAAGGAAATTATTTTGGTGAATTGCCAATGTCCTTAAGTGGATTTAGCTATACTACGTAATTGAGGAACTTTAATATTTTAATTTGGGAATGATTGCCATTTAAGTTTATAAATGAACGGATTGCAAATCCGCGCCACAGGGTTCATGCTGAGGCTTGAACTATCATTATAGTTACTGTTCTTTTTGTACTTATAGATTTTAGTTTTATTTAATCTGTAATACTTTTTGCTTTTTCGTTGAATTAGCTAGCTTTGTGTAAAAATAGCTATATATATGAAACGTACAGTAGTCTTGATCATTACCTGTTTGACTTTTTTCACTAGTTCGGCTTCTTATGCATGGGGGCATAAAGGACACTCATTGGTTGCTGAGATAGCTTTTCACTATTTGGATGCCACTACAAAAAAAAATGTATTGGCTTATCTTAATGGTATGAGCATTGAAGATGCAGCCAATTGGATGGACTCTATGAGGAGTGATAAGCAGTATGATTTTATGAAACCTTATCACTACGTTAATATTGATAGGAATACTACGGTAAAGGAACTTGAAGGTGACAATATCATCAATACACTTACTAAATCTCTGAATGATTTGGATAACATGAAAGGTTTATCTAATGAGGAAATAAGAATGAAGTTGCTTTATATCTTTCATTTGGTGGGTGATTTACATCAGCCGCTGCATGTTGGTTATAAGGATGATAAAGGAGGAAACACTGTTCAAGTTTCTTTCTTAGGAAGAGGAACCAATTTACATGCATTGTGGGACACTGATATTATAGAGTATAAAGGTTTGGATTTGAACGATGAATTAAAGATGAATACATATAGTGCCGCTGATTTGGCAGCCATTAAAAAAATAGATGTTATTGCCTGGACAAAAGACAGCAGAAGTTTTTTAAAGAATGCCTACAGTTTAGACAATGCCAAAGTATCGGATTATTATATTGATTCTAATTATACCATCATACAACAACAAATTTTGAAAGCCGGGTTGCGATTGGCTTCTATATTAGAGCATTATTTTAAAGATGTTAATGTGGTAGCTAATACTCAAGTTAAGGAAATTCCTCCCAGCTCTGAAGTTACAGATGTGGTAGCATTATCTACTGATATTGACGTAACGAAAGCTGCTGACTATGAAGGTAAATTGGTTCGTATATGTTCTAAAGTATACTCAACAAAAGTTTTAGACTCAAACGGCATGACTTTTTTAAATGTTGGAGGCAAGTATCCTAGTGCACCTTTAACGGTTGTTATCTACGCTGATAAGTTGAAGAATTTTGATTTTGTACCGTCTACTTATTACAAAGGAAAAACTATTTGTATTACTGGGACGATCAAATTATATAAGGGAAAACCAGAAATAATAATTAATACACCACATGCGATTGAAATAAAATAAGTTTGTAAATTTCTATTCAATGGGAGACTTACCAGCCTCTTTTTTTGGTAGCATCTCATTAACTATGTAAGTATAAAAGATAATGAGGTTTAAAAACCCCGTAATTTTTGACTCATAAACTTTTTTGGATAGTGTCTTTTTTATTTCACCAACTATCATTGTGATGTTTTTTTTTCTGTGCTAGTAGATTTTGTTACGAATGTTTCAACGATTATAATCACCGGTATCGTAAGTAGGATTTCATACCATCTCATATTTAAATTTTTAAAGTTGTCGAAATAAAAAATGCTACTTCAAGGAAGTATGTAGTTCGGGATTATCTGTATGTAGTTTGAGATAAAGAAGAGACACGCTTTTTGGCGTCTTAATATTGAGGTATTTGAATTAACTTTTATAATCCTATGAGTTTAAAAAACTCTGAAAGTTTGAGATTTCTTGCTTCACAGATTTTTTGTAATGTTTCGACTGGAATTCTATAGTTTTTTGACCCTTTTATTTTTCGAATTGTACTTTCTTCAACATTATGAGCATTAGCAAATGCAGTCTGTGATTTACCCTCTTTCATCCAAGGATTCAACCACTCTTTTGTAATATATCCACATATTTTGCTATTGGCATCTATCATGTTAACAAAGAAAATGTTTGCTCAATAAATATTCACGGTCGAACGACCGTATTTAAAATTATTTGTGTATATTGCACTCGATTATATAAATTTGCGATACTTCTTATAAAATATATGAAGCATTCGCTTTGAATCCCGACTTGAAAACTGGTACTTTTTGCACACGGGATGATAAGTATGATGCTCACGCTAAATTGGCGTGGGCTCTCTTATTCGTGTGCGGGTATACCAGTACCTCAAGTCGTTTAAGTTGAGCCGCGCCTTTTTTTATGCGTTACACTCTGCTACATGATTTACTGATTGTTATGAAACAGTTGTGTGTGGATTTTCCATACATGAGGTTCTCGATATATCCGCCAAGGCGGATACTCGAACTGACGGACACATAAATAATAGACCCTGCCTCAACGCCATTAGAATTACGAATTATGAATTACGAATTACGAATTATGAATTACGATTTTCTTGTTAATGAGAACAAAACAATTATTAATCCTTTAACGCTACAGCTTATGGTATAACAAACACAACGAACTTAAAACACAAAAAAAAAGGCCCTCTGCATCTTCTTGGCGGTTGAACAGAGGACCGGTAGACAAACAAAACTAATGTTTCATTTAACTAAACCAAAAATATGAATAAAAAGCCTATTGGCAATATGGGAATATATCTATTCCTTTTGTGCCTTTGTTTTCAGGTTACGTTTGCTTTTGGAGACAAGAAGCAAGAGACAAGAAGCAAGAGACTTTTTGCTGTAAATGGAGGAGATTCCTCCTTTGTCGGAATGACAATAAAACAAAGTATTATTACCGGAACCGTTAGTGATGCTCATGGGGGACTTCCGGGAGTTACCGTTTCTGTAAAAAACAAACCTGTAAGTACGATAACCAACGAAAATGGGCAGTTTAGTATAGCTGCTGAAGTGGGAGATGTGCTTGTCTTTAGTTACATAGGTTATGCGGCTGTGACTGTTACTGTGGACAGTCGCCGTGTATATGATGTGATTATGCAGGAGGATGCTACCACGCTTAAAGAAGTAACCGTAAATGCAGGTTACTATACCGTGAAAGACAAGGAGCTCACGGGTAGTATCAGCAAGATTACTTCAAAGGAGTTGGAGAAACAACCTGTAACCAATGTACTTGCAGCCATGCAGGGAAGGATGGCGGGGGTTGATATCATACAAGATGGCGGTACTGCCGGCGGTGGTTTTCAAATTAAAATACGCGGTGTCAACAGTCTGCGGGCTGACGGAAATTCGCCTTTGTACATAATTGACGGGGTTCCGTATTCGTCGGAATCTATTGGATATGCCTCTATCAATTCGGGGATGGCATCGCCTACGAGTCCGTTGAACAGCATTAACCCCAGTGACATTGAAAGCATAGAGGTATTGAAGGATGCCGATGCGACCGCGATATACGGTAGTCGCGGGGCGAATGGCGTTGTACTGCTTACTACTAAGAAAGGTAAGGTCGGCCGGACAAAGATTACCGTAAATGCCACTTCCGGAACCGGGAAAGCCACCCGATTTATAGACCTGATGCATACGGAACAGTATCTGGCTATGCGTAAGGACGGATTTGCCAAGGATAATATAACTACTTATCCTGCATCTGCCTATGATGTAAACGGCACTTGGGATCAAAACCGCTACACCGACTGGCAAAAAGAACTGCTGGGTGGCACTGCCGAATTCAAGAATCTTAATGTGAGTGTAAGCGGAGGGAGTGCCCAAACCCAGTATTTGCTCAGCGGAACTACTAATACGGAAACTGCTGTGATTCCGGGTGATTTCAGGTATCGCAAAGCCGCAGGACATTTTAGTATGAACCATGCCGGTGAGGATAACCGGTTTAAGTTGGCGCTTTCGGGTGGGTATACAAAGCAGTTCAATAAACAATCAACCACCGACTTAACAAGGTTGGCGAGGAACCTTGCACCTAATGCCCCTGCATTATATACCGCAGATGGTGAACTGAATTGGGAAAACAATACGTTTTCTAACCCGTTGGCATTATTACGGGGCTATAGTACTGTAAAAACTAATGACCTGATTGCTAATGTAACGCTAAACTATGCCCTGACACCAAAATGGGAAATCAAAGCTAACATGGGGTATACCAATCTGGATAATCACGAGCAACGGCTTCAGCCTTCTAGTATTAATAACCCGTCGTTAAACATCAGCAGTTCTTCTTCATTGCTTTATGAAAATGTAACCACGCGTGAATCAACGATTATAGAACCGCAAATCAGATGGGCGGACAGCTTTGGGAAGGGTAAACTGGATATACTGGTTGGCGGTACTGCACAAAAGCAGACTACGGGAAGATTATACACTCTGGGGCAGGGGTTTGCGAGCAACAGTCTCATTACCAATATGGCATCGGCCAACAACAAATTTGTATTGGCCAGTGATGTTACAGAATATAAGTATCAGGCATTTTTTGGACGTGTAAATTATAACTACAACGACAAGTATATTGTGAACCTGACTGGTAGACGTGACGGTTCGAGCCGCTTTGGACCGGGGAAACAGTTTGCCTATTTTGGTGCTGCTGGTGCCGCCTGGGTCTTTACCAATGAAACTTCTTTGAAGAACAGTTCATGGCTAAGTTTTGGTAAACTGAGAGCCAGCTATGGTACTACCGGAAACGACCAGATTGGTGATTACCAATATCTGAATACCTACGCAAGCTCTGGACAGGCTTATCAAGGGATTACCGGACTGGAGCCCACGCGGTTATTCAATCCGGAATTCGGTTGGGAAAAGAGCACCAAGTTAGAGGTAGCTTTGGAAACGGGGTTTCTGAGTGACCGGATTGTTTTGACCACGGCCTTTTACAGGAACCGTTCTTCAAATCAGTTGGTTGGGGTACCGCTTTCGGGTACAACCGGTTTTTCATCTATCAATGCTAATCTTGACGCTACAGTGCAGAATCAAGGTTTGGAAATCACAGTGCATACCGATAATTTGAGAGGTAAGAATTTGAGATGGAGTACAAATGTTACTATTGCTACCGCCCGAAATAAACTGATTTCTTTTCCCGGTCTGGAAACCTCGACTTATGCCAACACTTATGTGGTAGGTGAGCCCATTACCATTGTAAAACTTTATCAGTACAAGGGCGTTAATGCACAAACCGGACTATTTGAATTTGCCGACCTTAATGGCGACGGTATTATTAATGCGGCAGGAGACAAACACTATGTAGCCGATTTAACCCCTAAATATTTTGGAGGCTTTCAAAACCAATTGAAATATAAAAACTGGGATTTGGATTTCCTTTTTCAGTTTGTGAAGCAACAGACCTACAATTATACACCGGGATCAGCAAACGGTACATTTTTTAACCAGAGCACAGATTATGCCAATGTGTGGCAACAAAGCGGAGATATGGCAGCGTATCAAATGAATACATCGGGCGCAAACAGCGCCGCAGTTACCGCGTTTTCGCGTTATACGGCCAGTGATGCTATAATAGTGGATGGGTCGTACATACGCCTTAAAAACATTGCTCTGACCTATACTGTACCGCTGAAATACAAAACAATGAACTGTAAACTCACTGTACAAGGACAGAACGTATTGACATTTACCAATTACAAGGGTGGTGATCCCGAATTCAGAGCCACAGGATTTTTACCTCCGTTGCGTGTTATTACGGGAGGTGTACAACTAAGCTTTTAACGTTAAAATATTCATTATGAAATCAATTATATTATTAAGAATGCCGCTTGTTCGCCTAGCGTTGGCAGTGCTTGGGTATGCATTGCTCATGGCGAATCAGTCGTGTGACAACTTTGTTGAGGTAGACCGGCCGAACTCGCAGCTGATTGGCAAAACAGTTTTTGAAGATATGACAACAGCTACCGCAGCGATGTCGGGGCTTTATGCAAAACTGAGAGGTAGTGGACCCTTAGCCGGGAATGGGCTGGGGGTTTCTGCTTTGGCGGGAATGTATGCCGATGAATTGGATTACTACCAAACCGGAAATATTAATTTTTACAATAACAGTCTGATTGCGGCTGAGGCAGGTAACGCCGCTTTGTGGAATAACACCTATCATCAGATATATGAGGCCAACTCAATTATTGAGGGCTTAAACAATTCGACTACGCTTCCTGTAGCGGGAAGGGATCAGTTACTTGGTGAGTCTCTTTTTGTGCGGGCGACACTTCATTTTTACTTAGTAAACTTATATGGTGATGTGCCCTATATTACTACTACAGACTACATTGCTAATAGTCACGTAAGCAGGACTCCAACTGCAACGGTGTATACACTAATACAATCGGACTTGGAGCAGGCCATCAGTTTATTACCGGAATCCTATGTCACTGCGGAGCGAGTTCGCCCCAATAAGTTTGCCGCGTACGCCATGCTTGCGAGAGTTTGCCTGTATAGGGGCGCATATGCAGAGGCCTCTAATGCCGCTTCGACAGTTTTGAATAGCCCTTTGTATGTTTGGGAGCCTGACCTGAACAAAGTATTCGTAAAAAACAGTACGACAACAATTTGGCAATTTAGCCCAGCTGCCAATGGGAATAATACCAGCGAAGGGAACCTGTTTATTTTTACTGCAGGACCTCCTGCCAATGTAGCTTTGCGTAATGACTTTGTAGGCGCATTTGAAGCCAATGACCAACGAAAAGCAAAATGGACTAAAGCAGTAACCAATGGGGCGAACACGTGGTACCATGCATACAAATACAAGCAACAAGCCAGTACACCATCTTCTATGGAGTACTCGGTAGTGCTGCGCCTTGCTGAGCAGGTTTTAATTCGAGCGGAAGCAAGAGCCAGGTTAGGAGAGCTCACTAATGCAAAAGCAGATTTGGATTTAATCAGAATCACGGCCGGTTTACTGCCGACAACGGCCGTAAGCCAGTCTGATTTGATTGCTGAAATACTGAACCAACGCCGCTTTGAATTGTTTACCGAATTCGGGAACCGGTTTTTTGATTTGAAGCGGAGTGGTTTGGCTGATACTGTCTTACCAACTGTTAAGACAGGCTGGAGTCCTACAGATAAACTTTGGCCTATACCTGCTAACGAGCTAGTTATTAATCCCAATTTAAATCCACAAAATCCCGGGTATTAAAATGAAGCGGAATAACACTTTTAAGGCATACCAGTACTTATTTTTTTCATGTTGTCTGCTTTTATCCTGCCCAATTTTTGGGCAGGCTAGGCAGGTAGTGAAGAATAGTGCCGGATTTGGAAAAGAGGGCAAAGTGCTGATTAACGAATTATCTGCCGACGGAAAATGGATTAGCTATGGGATATCCTACGAGAGTGGTACTGATACTTTGGTATTGCAAAACACTGTCACCAAAGCACGACAGCTGTTTCCGAAAGGTACACAATCGCATTTTGGCGGCAAGCGTTTCTTTGCTTGCATAAGGAAGAATGATTTAATTGTTTTGTCGTTGGAATCAGGAAGGAGCTTTGTGGTTCCAAATATCAGCCGTTATTTTTTTCTCGCCAACGGCACTTGTCTAGCAACTTTGAACACCAAACACATCCTTGAGCTACGTAATACCCGAAACAAGGTGGTGCAAACTATAGAAGGAATTACGGGCTTTGAGTTGAATGAAACCAGAGATGTCCTTTTATACAGCAGTAATACAAAAGATAATTTTGAAGTAGGCATACTTGGGGCCAATTTTAGCAAAAATCGCATTCTGGCCACAACAAAGGAAGCTATAACTAAACTTATGTGGCGTGAAGACAGTAAGGCGGTCGCCTTTATTAGTGGCGGCAATCTAGAGTATGTTAATTTAGAGACGCAAAAGAGTTTCAAACTGTCTGCCGCTAAGCTATTGGAACAAGGGAAGGTAATTAGTAGCAATCCGATTTATCCGGTTGCTTTGTCTGCTGATGGTAAGAAAGTATTTGTAGGCCTAGCATTGGCAGAAAAAAGATCCTTGCTGAAGGGGCCTGAAGTATGGAACGGTAATGATAGGATGTTATATCCTGTGCAGCAGTCTACCGCTGCTAGTGGCGTTCCTGTAATTGGGGTGTGGTTTCCTGAGTCGGGCAGTTTCCGTGTGCTTAATGATGAAGCAAGGTATTGCGTCAGGCTTTCTGGGCTGAATGATTATGTAGTTGTTTCAGATCCTTTTTCCTATGGTTTGGAGCCCTCATATCCTGAGCTGGTTGATTATTACATTAAAAATGTGCATACGGGTGCCGAGAAACTTTTGCTGAAGAAGCAACGGCAAGACACCACAATGCTTTGCTTTTCTCCTCTTACTAATTCGATTGCCTATTACAGCGAAGGACAATGGTGGTTATACAATCCGGAGACGGATGAAACTATATGTTTAACAAGCAGTGTACATACCAAATGGGACAATAGCGATATTGATGCACCAATTTCTGTCAGCGTATACGGATTGGCCGGGTGGTCAGCCGATGGAAAATCGGTGTTTTTATATGACAAGTATGATATTTGGAAAGTGGCATTGGCCGGTGGTTACTGTACTAATATGACCAAAGGAAGCGAATGGTATAAGAGGTACCGGTTGGATAAATCTGCTACTGCAAATCTGAAATTCAGACCGTACAATTCAGAGAAGCGATTGATAATTAGTGAGCAGCAAGATTTGTTGTTAACTGTAGAAAGTGAAAACGACTGGTCTACAGGTTATGCTATTTACCGCAGCGGGAAAGGTTTACAAAGTATTGACTATGGCGCTCATTATTGCAGCAATCTGCACAAAAGCGAAACCAATGACTTAGCCTATTTGACGGAAACCTACGCCAAAGCACCACAGCTTGTTTATGTGAAAGCAAGGGAAGTTAAGCCAAAATTATTATACAGTAGCCCAATGCCTAAACAACCCGTTAAAAAAGCCGAGTTAATCAGTTATACAAACAGTAAAGGTACGACTTTAAAATCGGCGTTATTTTATCCTGACGGATACGATGCCGGAATACAATACCCAATGATAGTGGTGATTTATGAAAAAAAGTCGAAAGCTATTCATCGTTACAGTAGTCAGACACTCTTATCATCAGATGGCTCTGTGGTAGCAAATTTTACTGCTGCAGGATACTTTGTTCTATTTCCGGACTTTGAATTAGAAATTGGAAAGCCGGGACTATCGGCGACGGACTGTGTGACTGCTGCAGTAATGGCCGCGCTAAGTAAAGCCTCTATTAACCCTAAGAAGGTGGGATTGATGGGGCATTCGTATGGAGGTTATGAAACTAATTTTATCATAACTCAAACTGATATTTTTGCAGCAGCCGTTTCAGGCGCGGGAATAAGTAATACCATAAGCCGTTATTTTGGTCTGGCTTTTAATCTTACCAATACAGACCTGTTTCGGTATGAAAACCAACAGTGGAGAATGGGAGCTTCTTTCTTTGATGCTAAACAAGGCTACTGGGATAATTCTCCTATTATGCATGCTGATCATGTAAAAACTCCTATATTGCTGTGGCATGGGAAGCTTGACGATACGATTCCATTTGATCAATGTGTTTCATTTTACCTTGCTCTAAGGCGGCTTGGCCGACAAACTATAATGGTTGCCTACCCAGATGAGGGACACGACTTGTCGAAGCCCGAGAATCAAGAAGATTTAACCAGTAGAATAATTCAATGGTTTGATTATTTCCTAAAGGATAATGCAAATATTGGATGGATAAGTAATGGAATACTTCCTGAATAAAAAATAATGCAGTTTCTCTATGAGAAACTGCATTACCTTTTAAAGAGCAACCAGAATTAGTCGCGTTTTAACGTAGCGTTACACGTTACCGGTGAGTCAAATGCAAAAACTGTCCAGCCAGCTTCAACACAAGTTGTGCTTCCGGCAGTTTTACAATCAACCAGTACTTCGGCACAGTCGTTTACGTTAGGATTGTGGATGTACCCAATCATCAAAGCATCTTCTGTTTTGCTTTTGTGTGAGTTGTCGGTTGTAACCGCAGCTGCACTTGCCAATGTAAATGCCGCCACCGGCAGCATAAACAATTTAAAGATTTTCATTTTCATGATTTTAAAAATTATTGATTAATTAATTTGATCTGCTTTTTTCCAGGTTTTGATCATCTACCTGTTACCGGCCGGTAATTCTTCATATCTCATTTTAGATTTGATTCTTTCTCCATATCCATACTTTAAAAGATAAGGTCCTGATATTATATAGGCAGCGTCGTGAGTTGCATAGAGATCCTTCATACGGAACCCGTTGTAGTCATGAACATAGAAACTCAACAGGTATTGATAAGAGGTAAAGTCGTATACATCTATGACTGTAGCATTGTCCCACACTTTTTTGTTTTCAAATTTGCCACGTAACATTGAATTAACCAGTAATAAATTTGAAGTTACGCCTGATAATTTATTTACCAGATAAGGAGGTGCGGCTAATTTAGTATCACCTGATTTTTGTATGGTTGCAATTTTAATGCGCGCCTTAGTAGTTGTGTCGATAGTATTACCGCGGTGCAGGAGTTTCAGATTTTTATCTGCAACAATATACTGATTACGGTAATGGTAAACATATATCATCCTATCGTAGTCAAAGCTGTAGTTTAGTGTTCCGTCAGTGTCAAAAAAACCGTCTATTTGCTTTTCCAGTAATTTGTCATTAATTACGAATTGCATACTTTCTTTTCCTGTTACTTTGGCTAATATGTTAGTGTGATCTTTTGGTTTTTGGCCTCTTATGATTACATCATCAACATCGATAAACGCAATGTCATTAAACGCATATTTTTTATCGTTAATCACTTTAGCTTTCCAATCGCTAGTTGAGCCCCGGTACACAACCCCCGCTGTGCCATCGAAGGCGTAAAAGTATTTACCATGCACACGTAAAGTAATGTGGGTGAAATTAAAATTTTCGCGTTCCAATTTTACCCCAAACTGCCTGCGGTTTTTTAAATTTTTATCAATAATAAAAATCTGTAGCTGTGCTTTGTGATTTCCCAAGTAAATGTGCTCAGCGGTTACACCGGCAATGTAGTAATCGGTATTTCGCAAGTCTAATTGTGCTACTTGTGCTGCTGTTCCCTGCGGAAAACGACGAATAAAAGGGTTTTCTTTTAGCATAATATCTTCGGAAGAGAGAAATAGACCAACCATTAAACTTGTTCCTAAAAGGCCACCGATAGCTGTCATTTTTAACAAATGAATAATGCCTTTATGTAAAGTAATAACGATGAGCCCTAAAAGCACAAATGCCATATTAAAAACCAAATGTTCTTTCCAGCCTAACTTTTCCAATACACCTCCGCAGGAGCAAGGAACAAATGATGTGAAATTGAGAATTAAAATGATGTAAACCGTAAAAAGGAACATCAGAAAACAACTGTCATAAATAGCCATGACTCGGTATTTGGGTATCATTAGAAATATGACTAATACCAACTCTACTGCCGGAACCGCTAACGAGATTACTGATGCATAGACACTAAGCAGAGGGGACTGACCAAGCTGGATTTGAAAGTTTTGGAAGTCGAGCAGTTTACTAATGGCTGCATAAGTAAAGAGTACAATGTGTAGTAATGCAGCAATGTAAATAAGGTTGGTTTTAAAAGAGTTTGATACCTTCATTACAGTAGTGTTTTTGAAATTACCAGTGTAAAGTTTAGGCTTTTATATTTTTAATAATATGCAAATCAGTATTTTAACTATCAAATTTTGATGTCTCTAGTGATTTCGCCGGGTGAGCATCCAAACTTTTTTTTGAACGCTTTATAGAAGTTCAAATACGAATTAAAACCACAGATAAAAGCAATTTTTTTTAAAGGAATATTGGTCTTAGTGATTAGATACTTTGCTCTAGATAGTCGTTGATCATTGTAGAATTGATAAATACTTGTATTGTATTGTTCGCGAAAGCCTGTTTTTAGTTTAAATTCATTTATCTTGAAATGAACTGATAGTTGTTTAATTGAAATTAGGGGTTCGTCGAGATGATTGAGAATGTACTCGTGTACTTGTTTAATGATTGCTGCTTCGGATTCGAGTGGGTTGTTATGTGCCAGTAAGGAGGTGAATTGTGAAGGCTGTTCTATTTTCTCTAATTCGGCAGCAATGCCATTAAGTATAGTTGCTATTTTTTCTACGACACTATCTTCACCCCGAAGTTCAATGCGAAACTTAAGATTGCCTATTGCCAATTCAAAAAGCATCTTGTAGATGATTTTAAGTCGTTGCTGTTGTTCTGAGCCTTGCATGTGATATGATGGTGCTGTAGATGTCGGAAAAAGCGCTGAAGTAGTTGTGCAGCCAGAACAAAGCTATATAAAAGCAATTCCCGAATCAAACAGTATAGTGTGCGATTCGGGAATTAAATACTATAATTTTTATCGAATTTTCCAGTGTTTGAAAGGTGTAGCTAGGAACTTTTTGCTACATTTTGGTACAGTAGTTTTTGCTTTAAAATAGCCATGTCATCGCTTACTTTTTTGTCTAATATCTTGGCATAGTGTTGGGTTGTCCTTAAATCTTTATGTCCCAGCATTTTGCTGACACTTTCAATAGGTACACCATTTGACAGTGTCACAGTGGTGGCAAATGTGTGCCGAGCAATATGAAAGGTTAGTTCCTTTTGGATGCTACACATGTCTGCAACTTCTTTGAGATAGGCATTCATCTTTTGGTTGCTTAACACCGGTAATAAACTATCCTCATTGCTGGATTGCGGATGATTTTCATATTTATCAATAATCACTAATGGAATAGGCAGCAAGGGAATTTTTGATGGTGTATCGGTTTTTTGTCGATGGGTAAAAAGCCATTTTTCACCATCGATACCAATACTCAGATGAGATTTTGTTAAGTTTTTCACATCTATATAAGCCAAGCCGGTAAAGCAGCTAAAGACAAAGATATCGCGAACTAAATCCAAACGTTCAATTTTAAACTTCTTATCCATTAAAGCTTGTAATTCATCTGAGGTTAGGTAGACCCTTTCGACAACCTTTATTTTTCCGCGATAGTTTAAAAATGGATCTCTTTCAATCCAACCATTCGCATAGCATTGTTTTACTATTTTGCCAAAGTTTCTGATGTATTTTAAGGTCGAGTTATTGTTGCAATTTCTGGTGTTTCTGAGGTAAAAATCAAAATCGTTTATGAATGCGGTGTCTATTTTGGTGATTGATATATCATTACGATTGTATTCCTGTTGGAGAAAATCTTTTGTATGACTCAATGCGGTTACAAATCTTTTGTAGGTGTTCTCGGCATATTCTTTACCAATGAGTTCTCTTACCCGACGGTTATGCTCTTCAAAAATGGCGATTAAATTTCTTTGGTTTTCGTCAATCCCCAAATATCTATTTTTAAAAGTTTGAGCGGTAATCTCAAGGTCATTATTTACCATATCTTTTTCAACTTCATAAACCTTGTTTTTCAGAATGTCGAGATAACTATTTATTGAACGGGCTTCCTCCGTTAAACCTTTCACTTTGCCCGCATAAGGGTTCCATTTTGATTTTTCAACAAACTTTGAGGTGCTTAGTTCAATCCTTTGTCCATCAATTGTAACTCTTAAGTAGATAGGGGTTAAGCCATCTTTGCTGGATTTTGCACTCTTTGCGTAAAAGAGTATTGACATTTTGTGCTTCATTTTGTGGTGACTTTTAGGTTATTTAATTTAACTTTTTGCCTGTTTTGACACAAGATGTACATTTTGTGAACACCTTATTTTACTGGCTCTCCCGAGAAATTCGGTTACCCTAAATTTTAAATTTCTCGGGTAACCGAATTACTCACCAACAATTTGATTTTTAATGAATAATTTGACTAGAAGTAAAAACATAAAAGCCTGTAAATCATACGATTTACAGGCTTTTGGTTTAAAATAAAGTAGTTTTTGTGGAGTCGGGGAGAGTCGAACTCCCGTCCAAACAGGCAACTAAAGAGCTTTCTACACGTTTAGTCTTTGATTGAATTTTCGACATCGGGCTATGCCAAAGACCGCAACCCGATGCTTAGCTCTGTGCGTGTTAGAAAGGATTTAGAGCCTTACCTTTCCTAGGTTTACTTTTACGGTTCCCCTTGACCAGCCGCCATAAACCAAGGCTTCTGAGGAGAATCCAGCTTCCCGACCTTGTCGAGACTTGGCTCATCGTACTAAACTTCGGATTAAGCAGCTAAAGCGTAATTATTTTCGCCGTTTATAGAGTTGTACCTTTGGATTTACGAGCTAAAAGCACAAAGCTCGACGTGCTTACTGTTCAATTCGACCTGCTGTCAAAACCAGTCGACCCCAGTTAGGTAATTACGAATAGATAAAAATGCGTAATTATTTGGCAAAGATATAGTATTTAAAAAGCTAAGTCAAGTGTTTTATTCTTCTCCGTCGTCATTTAATTTGAACGGATAATCACCAAACAGAGAAGCCAGTTTTTTTGTCCTGTATGTTTTCTTGGTAAATTTGTTGGATAAGACAATCATGGTCACTTTTTCTTTTCTCAAAGTAATGAAACATGAGGTATTCCCATGCCACCACCCGTTGTGATAGAAGAAGGGTTCTCCTTTTTCGAATTCCATCATTCTGACACCCAGTCCGTAATTTCGTTGGCCTTTGCTTTCATAACTATAGCCTTTGTACACTTTTTTAAGCAAGTCGGCGTTGAGGAAAAAAGGTGCATAACGTGCCACGTCAAATTTTAAAAGATCTCTCGGAGTTGAGTAAATGTTTTTATCTCCATAAATTCCATCTAAATAATCAATACCAATTTCTACATTATTCCCTTTATAAGAAGGAGCTATTTTTCCTTTGTCTTTGGTTATGTCGAAAACAAAAGTATGAGACATTCCGAGAGGTTTAAAAATCATTTCCTGCATAGCTTCAGGATATTTTAATCCGGTTATTTTCTCAATAATTAAGGCCAACATCGCATAATTGGTATTGCAGTAGCTGAAACGGGTATTTGTTTTTGATTCCAGCGGAATTTGTTTGTCTACCATTACCTTAACAATATCTTCGTTGGTTAATGTTATTTTTTTATCCCAATTGCCGTTTTCATAGGTGAAATAAGCATAATTCTTCATGCCGCTTCTGTGATTCAACAGGGTTTGAATGGTTACATCAGGATAAGGAAAGTTTTTGATGATGGTATTTACTTTTTGTTCTAAAGTAATTTTCTTGGTATCAATGAGCATCAAAATGGCTGTGGCAGTCAATACTTTGCTGACAGAGGCTATGTGTAAGGGAGTGTCTTTGGTTATTCTTTCATCGGTTCTTTTGTTGGCATATCCCATGTAATTTTCATAAATGATTTGACCGTTTTTGGCAACCAAAAAAGCAACGTTATCATTTTTTTCCGACCATTCTTTTTCAAAGAAACGAGATACCCCATACTTTTTGTCATTGATATAGGCCGTTTTCAAAGCCGGTAGAGGCTCTTGCAAAGGTTGCATCACCGGAATCCCGTTTTTATTGACTTTAATAATTCCGTCTTTTGTTTTTTCTTGTTTGGTACAGGCCGTAAAAAGAACTGCAAATGCAAAAAATAATGAGATATATCGTGTGAGTTTTTGAGACATTTTGAAAAAATTGGATAGCAAATATAACTAATCAAAGCACTGCAAAAAGGGCTTTTTCAGAAAGCTATTAACAGGTTTTTCACAATTTGAAATCAGGATTTTCTAAAACGGTAAACATCAAGACACATCTCAAAAATAAAGACATGTTATTTTTGGAAAAAAGTTTTGAAAACGTTTTCGATACAACTACTTTTGAGGCCAAATTAATTGTCCCAGTTATGAAATTTGGAATTATAAAAGAAAGAAAAAATCCGCCCGACAGAAGAGTGGTTTTTACCCCGCAGGAGTTGCTTCGATTGCAACAGGAATACCCCCAAGCTGTGCTAAAAGTAGAGAGTTCGGATATTCGTGTTTTTAATGATGAAGAGTATAGCCAACTTGGAATAGAAGTAACAACGGATGTTTCGGATTGCGATGTGTTTTTTGGAGTAAAAGAAATTCCTGTTGATTATTTAATTCCGAATAAAAAGTACTTTTTCTTTTCGCACACCATAAAAAAACAAGCACACAACAGAAAACTACTTCAGGCTGTTTTAGAGAAGAATATAGAGTTATATGACCACGAAACTATAGTGGATGCTAACAACAAAAGATTGATTGGTTTTGGTCGTTATGCCGGAATTGTGGGTGCTTACAATGGTTTCAGAGCTTTTGGGATTAAATACGAACTGTTCAACTTACCGAAAGCCGAAACCCTACACAGCCAAGCTGATTTGATAGAAAGACTCAGAAGACCTATGTTGCCTAACATTAAAATTGTGTTAACCGGACATGGAAAAGTGGGGATGGGAGCCAAAGAAATGTTGGACGCTATGAAAATCAAACAAGTATCGGTTGAAGATTTTCTGAATAAAGTATACACACAGCCGGTTTATACCCAAATAGACATTTTGGATTATAATAAACGAAAAGACGGTCAGGTTTCAGACAAACTGGATTTTTATAAAAATCCTCAAGAATATACATCCGATTTTGAACGTTTCAGTAAAGTGGCTGATATTTTTATAGCCGGACATTTTCATGGAAATGGGGCTCCCGATATTTTGACGAGAGAAATGCTCAATGCTCCCGATTGTAAAATTAAAGTAGTTGCGGATATTTCGTGCGACGTTGACGGACCTATTGCCTGCACCACAAAAGCATCAACTATTGCCGACCCGTTTTTTGGGTATTTGCCAAGTGAGAATAAGGAGGTTCCTTATACACATCCGGGTTCAATTATGGTAATGTCAGTTGATAACTTGCCGTGTGAGTTACCCAAAGACGCCAGTGAAGGTTTTGGTGAGATGTTTATGCAACACGTTATTCCGGCCTTTTTCAATGGCGATAAAGACGGAATTTTGCAAAGAGCCAAGATAACCGAGAATGGAAAACTAACCCCACGATTTGCCTATCTTCAGGATTATGTTGATGGAAAATAAAAAGTATCCCGATTCGTTCGGGATTTTTTTTTACCTAAACCAAAAATTAAATTACATTTGGATAACCGATGGCTTTTATAGCTTGTTGGCTTAACATCAAAACTAATCAACCAAACCAAAAATTATGAGTTCAAATCATGTGAAAACTAATTATCCTGCGCTGTATACCCTGATTACGGTATTTTTCTTCTGGGGATTTATTGCGGCGGGCAACAGTATTTTTATTCCTTTTTGTAAAAGTTATTTTTCGTTAGATCAATTTCAATCGCAGTTGGTTGACTTTGCCTTTTATACAGCATATTACATCGGAGCTCTTTTGTTATTTGCTTTTGGCAATAGCATTGGGAATGATGTAGTTGGGAAATGGGGATATAAAAGAAGCATTGTTTATGGATTGTTGTTTTCGGCATTAGGAGCCGGAGCCATGATAATAGCCGTAGAAGCAAATGTGTATGCAGGAATGTTGTTGGGATTGTTTATTGTTGCTTTAGGTTTTTCGTTGCAACAAACAGCTGCTCAGCCATTTGCTATTTTGTTAGGAGATCCTAAAACAGGTGCAAGTAGAGTAAATTTGGGCGGTGGAATTAATTCCTTCGGAACCACCATAGGTCCCATTGTGGTAGCCTTAGCGTTATTTGGAACGGCAGCTTCTGTATCGGAAGATCAAATTAAAAGTTTGGCTTTGAATAAAGTTATTTTCCTGTATGTGGGTGTAGGGTTGTTGTTTTTAGCGGCCGCCGCATTATTCTTTTTCTCCAAAAAAGTACCTGACGGAAGAGCTAATGAACCGATTGAAAAGGCAAATAAAGCTCTGAAGATGTTGGTACTAATGACCATTTTACTGGCAGCTTGTTTTGTTTCTATATTCAGAACCTACCAAATTGATACTACCACATACGACCAGTTGCAAATAGAAGCCTTAGAACAATACAGAATGTATTGGCTTTTTGGAGCCTTAGCTGTTGTTGTAGGCGGATTATTATTTTCTTATGTTTCGGCTCAAAAGAAAGCAGAGGGTTGGGGAGCAATGCAGTATCCACAATTAGTATTGGGGATGTTGGCCATTTTTACTTATGTTGGGGTAGAAGTTGCCATAGGAAGTAATTTGGGAAGTTTACTAAATTTGAAAGAGTTTGGCAGTTTGCAATCATCAGAGATCGCACCTTACATATCCATGTACTGGGGAAGTTTAATGATTGGCAGATGGGCAGGCGCTATCAGTGTTTTTAATTTAAAAGGAATCAATAAAACTATCGCTCTGATTGTTATTCCGCTTATTGCTTTTGCAGTTATTTTGGGAGTAAATATTATTTCGGGAAAAGATATGAAGCCTTTGTATTATTATGTTTTCTGTGTATTGTTACAAATAGGCGCATTCTTTTTAAGCCAAGACAAACCGGCACGAACCTTAATGATTTTCGGAAGCTTTGGAATGTTGGCTATGTTGGTTGGATTATTCAGCTCGGGTACAATAGCTATTTATGCTTTTCTTGCCGGTGGACTGGCTTGTAGTATCATGTGGCCTGCAATTTTTACCTTATCGGTACTTGGTTTAGGAAAATATACTTCACAAGGTTCTGCTTTTTTGATTATGATGATTTTAGGCGGGGGAATTATACCTCCGATTCAAGGAAAATTATCTGATATTATGGGAATCCATCAGTCTTATTTTGTTGCGGTTATTTGTTTTGCTTATTTGACGCTGTTTGCTGTTTTGGCAAAAAGCATTCTAAAAAAGCAAAATATAGATGTTGATGATGTAGAAGTCGAAGGAAGTCATTAAATTTCAATAAATATATAAATTAAAAATCCCGCATTGTTTTGCAACTTTGCGGGATTTTCTTCATCAAAACTCTAACCAATCAAATCTAACTAACCTTTAATTTTTATCTTCTGTACTGGCTTTTGAGCCATCTTGTCTGTAGTAGTATGTACCACCGTTGTTGTAAGAAGAGTAATCATTTTCATCTCGATCGTTGTCATAGTTGTAGGCATAACCATAACTTCCTCTGCCTTTAATTTTTCCAATCATATCAATAATTTCTCCTCTGTAGTTGTACACAATTCGCATTCCGCCAATTTGTGTTAATGAATATCGGTTGTATTTCATATAAACACTACCAATTCGATTTACCCTATCTCTTGAATCATAGTTGATGAATGTGTTACCAATTCTTCTGACTCTGCCAAAACTATCATGTTCAATCAGAACTCCGTAATTTACCGGTCTTCTTGCTGCGGTTTTAGTTTCTCTTTTACCGGCAGTTCTGTAATAGTAGTCGCCTTGACTGTCTTGCGGACGGGTATTAAAATCAAAATCACCATTTGGAAATACAAAAAACTCAATCCCTCTTTCTGTAAATGAAATTGGGTCATCGTAGTTGTATGGATTTCTTTTTTCTTCACCAGATTTTTTCATTATTTCTGATGCATTCGCTGCATTTCCTAACAGTAAAACAACAGCTACTAAAAAGGTAATTTTTTTCATAATCATTCGTATTTGAATTTTTGCTTACTCTTTCGATTTTCAGCTTCTTCGAACAGAACTAAATGCTGTTGTTTGGCATATTTCAATACATGTGCCAAAACAGCTCGATTATTTCTTAAGGTTTGATTAAGAGGTTTTAAGTGTCATAAATTCAATGGATTAAGTTATGTTTTTGTCAGTTTAAAAATCTTAAAAGATTTCACGTGACTGTTGTTTTTTTAGTACATTTGGTTCCGATTTTTAACATTTATTCCAAAAAGTATATAAACCTCAAATGAAAAACCTGCTATTTTCATTCTTATTATTATGGGCAACCAATTTAGGATTGGCTCAGGAATTTATTCCATACTACGGCGACATAGTAGCACAATGTTCACAATCTAACATCACAACTAATCTGACCGAATATCAAAGTTTGGGAGTAAAAAAACGAGGTACTCAAGCTTTGCAAAATACTCTGGATTGGCTCAAAAATAAATACCTGAGTTACGGTTATACAGCCAGTCAACTTCAGGAAGACTCCTATACCTATAGTGGCTCAACGGCTGTCTGTAAAAATTTGATAGTAACAAAAACAGGAACGTTATACCCCAATACTTACGTAATCGTTTGCGGTCATTACGATTCTACCGGAGGAACCGGAACAAACGATAATGGGAGTGGCTTAGTTTCAATTTTAGAGATTGCCCGTTTGTTGCAAAACATACCAACGGAATATTCAATAAAATTCATTAATTTCAGTGGTGAAGAAGATGGTTTAAAAGGAAGTCAGCATTTTGTATCAGCCGTAGTCAACGGAACTACCCCAAAAATGGACATCAGGCTGGTTTTTAACTTAGATGAAGTGGGCGGTGTTGCCGGATTAACCAACGATTCTATTACTTGTGAAAGAGACACCACTAATTCACCCTCAACTAATAATGCATTGTCTAGTACTATGACCAATGAATTGATGAATTGTGTATCATTGTATTCACCATTGAATCCTGTTTTATCTTATGCTTATGCGTCAGATTACATGTCGTTTCAAAGCAATAATGAAATCATTACCGGTTTTTTTGAAACTAACGAAACTACACACAAACATACCAATACCGATTTGTTGATTTACATGGATCCGGTGTATAATTATAATGTTGCCAAAGCGGCTATAGGCGCCACTCTGCATTTTTCTAAAGCAGTGACTACAGCATTGGAGAATGAAGATTTTCAGAATGATTTTCAGGTGAGTTTTTATCCGAGTCCGGCCAAAGATACTCTGAATATAAATATGGGTACCCTGACGGATAATGCTTTAAGTTTTAGATTAGTTGATTTACAGGGAAAAGAAGTTTTACGGAAACAAATTGACAATGCCCATTCAATAGAGACCATTTCGTTACAAGGTTTATCCGGTGGCGTTTATCTGGCTGTTTTACAAACCAAAACCAAAAGGGTGACTAAAAAAATTATATTGGAATAAATCGAATTTAAATGAAAAGCCTCTCAAAATGAGAGGCTTTTTTATAATTTGTCTTTGAGATACTGACCGGTTATTGATTTTTTGTTTTTAACAATGTCTTCCGGAGCTCCAACAGCCAAGAGTTGTCCGCCGTTTTCACCACCTTCTGGACCCAGATCTATAATCCAATCGGCACATTTGATTAAATCGAGATTGTGTTCGATAACTATAATTGAGTGTCCTTTTTCTATCAAAGCATCGAAAGAAGCCAACAACTTTTTAATATCGTGAAAATGTAAGCCTGTTGTGGGCTCATCAAAAACAAACAATGCTTTTTCTTTGGTTACTCCTTTTACCAAAAACGAAGCCAGTTTAATGCGTTGGGCTTCACCACCGGATAGAGTAGAAGAGGACTGACCTAACTGAACATATCCTAGACCAACATCTTGCAGAGGCTGCAGTTTTTGGGTTATTTTGGTTTGTTTATGTTCTGCAAAAAAAGCGATGGCATCATCAATAGTCATGGTCAAAATATCATCAATATTTTTGCTTTGAAACGTTACTTCTAATACTTCCTTTTTGAAACGTTTACCACCACAGGTATCACATGGCAATGAAACATCAGCCATAAATACCATTTCAACATTGATTGAACCTTCACCTTTACAGGTTTCACATCGTCCGCCATCTACATTAAAAGAGAAATGTTTGGCCTGGTAACCGCGAACTTTTGACAGTTTTTCTTTTGCATACAAGTCCCTAATATCGTCGTAAGCCTTAATATAAGTAACCGGATTGGAACGTGAACTTCTGCCTATTGGATTCTGATCTACATATTCAATGTGTTTGATGTGCGAAAAGCTCCCGGTTAATTCCGTAAATTGTCCGGCTTTGTCGCCAATACCTTCTATCTTTTTTTGTACAGCCGGGTAGAGGATTTTCTTTACCAAGGTACTTTTTCCGCTTCCGGAAACCCCGGTAATGACTGTTAAACTTTCCAACGGAAATGCCACGTCTACGTTTTGCAGATTATTTTCGCGGGCTCCTTTTATTTCTATAAAATTGTTTGATTTTCTGCGTTTTTTCGGAATAGAAATTTCCAGTTGACCGTTCAAATATTTTGCGGTTAAAGAATCAGCTTTCAGGATTTCGTCAAAGGTGCCCTCAGCAACCAATTCACCTCCAAATGTTCCGGCTTCGGGACCAATATCTATGATTCTGTCGGCCGCTTTCATGATATCTTCGTCGTGTTCAACCACAATTACGGTGTTACCCAAATCGCGTAAATTCTTCAATACTTTTATCAGGCGTTCGGTGTCTTTGGGATGCAAACCAATACTGGGTTCGTCTAAAATATACATTGAGCCTACTAAGCTGCTTCCTAAAGATGTAGCTAAATTAATGCGTTGTGATTCTCCTCCCGAAAGCGTGGCCGAATTACGGTTTAATGTTAAATAATCTAACCCCACATCACTCAGGAAAGCCAATCTGTTGTTTATTTCAATCAAAAGTCTTTTGGCTACTTTTTGATCATATTCCGAGAGTTGCAATTCTCCAAAAAAAGGAATCAGTCGTTTTATAGACATATCGACTAATTCGGATATTGTTTTGCCGCCAATTTTGATGTAATTAGCTTCTTTGCGTAAACGTTTGCCTTTACAGGTAGTACATTTCGTTTTACCACGGTAGCGCGACAGCATTACCCGATTTTGGATTTTATAGTTTTTCTCTTCCAATTCCTGAAAGAAATCGTTTAAACCGGTGAAGTATTGATTGCCTTTCCAAACCAAATCTTTTTGTTCATCAGTCAGCTCAAAATAGGGCTTGTGAATCGGGAAGTCGAATTTGTATGCATTGTTAACCAGTTGATCGCGGTACCAACTCATGCTTTCACCCCTCCACGGAAATATGGCATTCTCGTAAACTGAAAGCGCAGTATTTGGAATAACCAATTCTTCATCTATACCAATGATGTTTCCGTATCCTTCACAGGTTGGACATGCCCCGTAAGGATTATTGAAACTGAAAAGATGAATATTAGGTTCTAAAAACGTAATGCCGTCCAGTTCAAAATTAGAGCTGAATTCCAAGCGTTTGTTGGTTTCTAATTCCTGTAAATAACAAACCCCTTTTCCTTCAAAAAAAGCAGTTTGCACGGCATCCGCCAAACGGTTATAGAAGTCTTCTTCTGTCTTGACAATGATTCTGTCAATAATCAATAATATGTCTTTATTGTCCAGAGAGTGTTGGTCGATTTCATCTAAGCGTACCATTTCGTTGTCAACCAAAATTCGGGCAAATCCCTGTTGGAGCAATACTTTTAGTTTATCTTCAAGTTTTCTTCCTTCTTCCAAATGAATAGGAGAAAGCAGTAACCATTTACTGTTTGTATCAAATTGGGTTACGGCTTTAACCACATCAGTTACGGTATCTTTTTTAACTTCATGGCCCGAAATGGGTGAATACGTTTTTCCTATGCGGGCAAAAAGCAATTTTAAGTAGTCATAAATTTCGGTCGAAGTTCCAACCGTTGAACGGGCATTGGTTGTATTTACTTTTTGTTCAATTGCAATTGCCGGAGCTATCCCTTTGATATATTCTACTTTGGGTTTGTCTAATCTTCCCAAAAACTGTCGTGCATAGGAAGAGAGGCTTTCCACGTAGCGGCGTTGCCCTTCAGCATAAAGCGTATCAAAAGCCAAACTGGATTTACCTGAACCCGAAAGCCCGGTAATAACCACCAATTCGTTTCGGGGTATGACCACATTTAAATTTTTTAAATTGTGGATTTGCGCACCCTTGATGAGGATATTTTTTTTGGGTTCTAATGTAGCAATATCGGTACTTTTCATAGCAAAAAAAGGAAAGAGCACAAAGATAATCAATTACTGATTGTATTAAAATTATATCTCAAACAGAGGCTGAAGTACACTATTCAAAGTATCTCACCGACTTTTTTAGTTAAAATTTCAGCATAAATTTGTTTATTTGTTTAAAATTATGTTAAATTTGGTTCATAATTAATTCACAAACAAAGATTAGCCTATAGCAAAACATTACTTTTTAGATTAAAAACCCACTTTTTTAACCCTTCCTAAAAGGTAATATTATGGCTAAATCACAACTTCCAGATGCTTTATTGGTAGACAAGTACATTGCAGGCGATGAGAATGCCCTGGCTATATTGGTCAACAGACATCAATCGAAAATTTATGGGTATATCTATTCGAAAGTTTCGGATAGGGATGTGACGGAAGACATTTTTCAGGAAACGTTCTTCAAGGTTATTCATACGCTGAAAACAAAGAAATACTATAATGAAGAGGGCAAATTTTTGTCATGGGTATTGCGTATTGCCAGTAATTTGATTATTGACAAATTCAGAAATGATAAAAAAATGCCTTTGAACCGGGATACGGATGAAGTTTCTGTTTTTTCAAAAATTACCGACAACGCTTTAAACGTTGAAACTAAGATGATAAAGAATCAGGTAGAAATTGATTTGAAAAACATCATTGAGGAATTACCACACGATCAAAAAGAAGTGGTAATGATGCGTTATTATTTGGATATGAGTTTTAAAGAAATCTCAGATTTTACAGGGGTTAGCGTTAATACTACCTTAGGCAGAATGCGTTACGCCATGACCAACCTGAGAAAAGTTATTGAAAAAAATAAAATTTATCTGCCTTCGTAAACAATAAAAAGTAATTTTTTGCGTTATAGTTGTACCTAAATACTTTACAGCATATATATGGCAAAACTTTACTCTAAACGAAAATTAGCAAAAACAACTATGCTACCCAAAAAAGAGACAATACGACTGATACTTCAATATTCTTGTGCATTGAGTATTATGAAAGTGGGAAGCATGAACTTCGAAACTATCGCTAATTAGTAAACCGCCCAATAATTTTATTGGGCGGTTTGTTTTTTAAAATCCTTCGAAAACACCCAATCCGAAAAGAGCGAAATCGTATTTCACCGGATCATTGGCATCCATTTCGCGCAAAGCATTGTCCAGTTCTGATAAGGCTTTGTTGTCGTTTTGCTTGCGCTGTAATAAGCCAAGCTTTCGGGCTACATTTCCTGAGTGCACGTCGAGCGGACAGGAAAGTGCGTCTGTTGGTATACTTTTCCAAATACCGAAATCTACGCCTTGGTTGTCCTGTCTGACCATCCATCTCATAAACATATTCAATCTCTTGGCTGCCGAACCCGAAGCGGGATCTGAAATGTGTTTGGTCGTTCGCGGTAGGTGTTTGATTTCGAAAAACAATTTTTTAAAATCAGAAATACTTTCTTGCATTGAAAATGCCTGTTGATTTTTGGCGAAAGCCATTTCCAAACCGCCATGATTGGTATAAATATGTTGTAAAGCCTTGATAAAAGTGATAGTGTCTTGACCGTTGAAAGTGCGATGAACAAAACCTTCTAACAATTCTAAATGATGTTCCCGGTGTTCCATCACAAAATCATACGGAGAATTGCCCAACAGTTCCATTAGTTTGGTGGCATTGTTGATGATCATTTTGCGATTACCCCAAGCGATGGTTGCCGTCAGAAAACCGGCTATTTCAATATCTTCTTTTAAGGAAAACCGGTGCGGAACCTGAATCGGATCGCTGTCAATAAACTTCGGATTGTTGTATAGAATGACCTTTTCGTCAAGAAATTCTTGGAGTTCGGATTTAGTCATGACCGGTTAACTTTTGTGAATAAAAACCATCGGCTAAATTATGACTTCTTTGTTGCGGCATGTAATGAAAATTGGTTTCGAAATAATTGAGTTGTTCCGAGTTTACACAGGGTAATTCACCGTTGCCGTTCATCCAAAATAATGGTGGGTCAACAGGAGTGTGGAATTTAAAATTTCCTCTGCTATCGCCTTTGAATTCAAGTGGATATTTGGTGTTTGGCTCAGGTTGAATGATATTTTTTATATGAAAATAACTGTTGTCAGCCAATAGTGGATTATTGGTTAAGTGTTTAAAGGAAACCGGACGAAAAAGCAATAGAGCAACTATTATCAGGCTGCTTACTTGAAAAATTTGAATTGTTTTTTGATTTTTCAAAACTGTAGTCAGTAACAACAATGCAAAGAAAAGAGTGAAATGAATGTAAAAGCGGTATTGAGGCGAACTAAAACAAAGCAATGTGATGAGTAAAACAAAACTTCCATAGATTGTCCAAAACCGTTTTTTAGCATCAAATTGATTGCTCATCAAAGGGAATAACAATAATACCGCAAGACTAATTAAAGCCATGATACTGTCAATTCCGCTGTGAAAAAAGTATTGCTTGATCATATAAATTACAGAGACATCAGCATAAGCATTAAAAGGTATGTAAAAAGAATGCAGCATGTTTTTACTGAAAAAGAAATTCATGATTGCTGTCGGTACCTGATAATTCAAATCAGGCCATACCTTGAATTGCAACGGAAAGAGCGGATAACCGGTGAGGATTGTATTTTTCAGCAGAAATATTGTAAAAGTCAAACCACTGAGGATTTTGATTGATGACATTTCATTATTTGTCTTTTTGTAATGTTTAACAAATACCAAAAGTGGAATGATTAAAAGCACGACAGCAGTAATTTTGATATAAACGGAAAAAAGAGCAATCACACTCATTTGTTTAAGTTGAGTCGATAGAGAGTCGCTTTTATCAAGATAACAGGAAAAGAGCAGAAAACTCAGGAGATATACGGCCAAATCGGGCGAGGGAGCACTGATGAACTGAAAAATAAAAACATAGGTTAGAGGAATCAGACCAAAAAGCAAATCATTTCTTTTGTGATGAATGGTATACTCCTGCCACTTTTTAAAAGCAAAGAAATTGACCAGAAGCAACAAAAATCCGTTCAAGTCATTAAAACGATCGTAAAGAAACGACAAGCTGTATACGCTTTGAGTGATATGCCAACCGCTGGTTTGCCCGAAAAATAAATGCAAATTAGCTAATCCTTTTACAAAACCGTATTCGTTCAGCCATTTGATGGTTTGGATGTAATATGTTTCATTGTCAATGATGTAAGGAACAGTGGCACATTGGGCTAATATTAACAATGAACTAAGATAAAATAACAGCTTAACAGGTTTGTTGAAAGTTTTCAGTTGAGTGTAAGCATCCTTCACAACTGCTTTTATGTTTTCTTTGTTTTTATTGCCAAAAAAAAGCGAGAGGCTTAATAAAATAAAATGAAAACCGATATCAATAGGAAACCAAAAAGCCCAAATGCTGGCTAAAAGTGTTATACCAAATAAACCCGAAACAATTGTAAAAGTAGCATCCGATGAAGGGATGCGTATCATTTTTGAAAATACAATTCCCAAGCTGAGCGCTGTAAAAAAAATGTAAACCCAACTAAGGAGAATTAGTATCATATTTTACATGATTAAGCCGTCTTTCATGACTAATTTTCTATCGGCCATATTGGCTAATTCTTCATTGTGCGTCACGATGACAAAAGTTTGTCCAAATTCTTCACGAAGCTTAAAAAATAATTGATGCAGATTTTCGGCTGAAGCGGTGTCTAAATTTCCCGAAGGCTCATCGGCAAAAATAACGGCTGGTTTGTTGATTAAAGCTCTGGCAACAGCCACACGTTGTTGTTCACCGCCCGAAAGTTCAGCGGGTTTATGGTGGCTTCTTTCGGCCAATCCCAAATAGCTGAGTAGCCTGTTGGCTTCCGTTTCGGTTTCTTTTTTATCTTTTCCGGCTATGAAAGCGGGAATGCACACGTTTTCCAGAGCAGTAAATTCGGGCAATAGCTGATGAAACTGAAAGATGAATCCCAAGTGCAGATTCCTGAATTTTGACAGTGCTTTGTCATTCATTTTCAATACACTTTCGCCATTAATTTCCAACGAAGTTTCTGCTGATTTTGAGGCGGTATCCAACGTTCCCAAGATCTGAAGTAAGGTAGTTTTTCCGGCACCAGAAGCCCCAACTATAGAAACAATTTCACCTTTTTTTATGTGCAAATCAACGCCTTTTAAAACGTGTAAAGTATCGTAATATTTATGAATGTTTTTGGCAATTATCATTCGATTCAATTTTTCACAAAGTAACAAAGTATTTTCTTTTATCGGCGTGAATAGGATTTATTTATGGTTGGATAGTTTATAAATTTATGTTAATTAAAATATTTTGTTTAATTTATAGTTATATTTGTTAAACAAAAATTAATTCTTATGAACACTACCATTGAAAAAGAATTATTTGAATTGATAGGCGACAATCATCAAATGACTTCTGCGGAAACGCCACTCAGACCGGATGCTTTTATTAAATCGGACGAGGAAAAAATGTTGAGTATAGAAAACCATTTTTACAACATCATGGAAGAAATGGGGTTGGATATGACCGATGACAGCTTAAAAGGAACACCTCACCGAGTAGCCAAAATGTTTATTCAGGAAATTTTCTCCGGACTTAACCCGGCCAATAAACCAAAGATTTCGGTTTTTGAAAATTCCTATCAGTACGATAAAATGCTGGTTGAAGCCAATATTAGTTTTAATTCAACTTGTGAACATCATTTTCTACCTATCATCGGTAAGGCCCACATTGGTTATGTATCCAGTGGTAAGGTAATAGGTTTATCCAAATTAAATAGAATAGTGGATTATTACGCCCGAAGACCTCAAGTTCAGGAACGTTTGGTGATGCAAATTTTTAACGAACTGAAAACCGTACTGCAAACCGAAAATGTGATTTTGGTTATGGAAGCCAAGCATTTGTGTGTTTCCAGCAGAGGAATAAAGGATGAGAGCAGTTATACTTCAACCATCCAATACGGCGGTATTTTTAACGAAAAGGAAAACCGAAACGATTTCTTTAACTTAATTCAGCAGGAAAAATAAGAGTTTTAGTTACGTTTATATATTTTTGGTTGGAAAGTCCCGAATTTATTCGGGATTTTCTTTTTTGGAGAATAGGAACCCGAGCCCGCAACTTTTCAAAAGCTTCTTTTCGAAAGCCCAGAAGAACGTAAATTGTCCGAATAAAAATCCGTAGCTAACCAATAAAACCTGATAAACAGGAAAAATAAGGAGGATGTAAAGCGGATAGTAAATCCAGCCGGAAATACTTCCTTTGACTATGCCAAACAAAGCCAATATCGGTTTAGAAAGATAGGCCGCTGTAGAACCGGTAAAGGCAAACACTATTATGATGACTGCCATCTGCCAATTCGATTTGATATTCCAACGTTCTTTAAAGTTTGCCATAAATCATTAAACTGTCACAAATCTAAGCAATTTATGGTCTGGGCACAAATCCCGCCAATTGTTGTTTGTAGGTTATTTGGAAATAAATGAAGTAATTATAAATCAAATAATTTACCTCGTAGCCATAATGAATATTCGGGTCGTAATTAATCTGCATTTCATACAAGTTGGGGTTGTACCGCTGCGGCTGCATAGCTCTGCTGTTCCATTCGTTTACATAAATCTGATTCCGGCTTTCCAGATAGGTTTCTGAGTAGTATCCTCGGGGCTTGGCTCTTCCTGCCAACCAACCGTTAAACCCCGGATCAATTATAATCACTTCATATTCCAAAGCATCATTAGCAATACGAATAGTGTCCGAACTTTTGGGTTTGTCCGGTTTATTAGCCTTTTCTGTAATGTTTTTATCAAAATGACAAGCGGCTAAGGCAACAATAAGCAGGAGTGACCAAGCAATCTTTTTCATGACTTATTATTTTGTATAAAATTACTAAAAAACCTAGCCTCCTGCAGCAATTTTAACAAATAAAAAACCACGCTCTGGGTGTGGTTTTCAGATATACGACGTTGAGAATGAATTATGCATTCTCTACTTTTAATAAACTGATAATCTGTTCGGCTAATTCAGTTCCTATACGATCCTGAGCTTCTAACGTAGCTGCTCCTATGTGAGGGGTCAGTGAAATTTTGGGATGCATCAGAATTTGAATCTCGGGTGTAGGTTCGTTTTCAAAAACATCCAAACCGGCAAACAGCACTTTTTCGTTGTCTAAGGCTTCTACCAGAGCTACTTCGTCTATCACACCACCACGGGCACAGTTCACAATTCCTACATCATTTTTCATCAATTCGAACTCTTCCTTTCCAATCACATATCCTTCTTGTGCCGGAACATGAAGCGTAATGAAATCAGCATGTTTCAACACATCTTCTAGAGGCTCGGTTTCAAATTCTACATTGATGAATTGCCCGTTGTAGAAATCTACTTTCACGTCGGCTTTATCCACATACTTATCGGCCGCTATTACTTTCATGCCCAATCCCAAAGCCATTTTGGCTACCGCTTGACCTATTCTGCCAAAACCGATAATTCCTAATGTTTTGCCGCGTAACTCAATTCCGTTGGCATAGGCTTTCTTCAAACCGTCAAAGTTGGTGTCACCTTCCAAAGGCATATTTCTGTTGGAATCGTGCAGAAAACGAACTCCGGTAAACAAATGAGCAAACACTAATTCGGCCACACTTTCCGAGGAAGATGCCGGAGTATTGATCACGTGCAATCCTTTACTGCGGGCATAATCCACATCAATATTATCCATGCCCACACCACCACGGCCTATGATTTTCAATCCGGGGCAGGCATCTATGATATCTTTACGCACTTTGGTTGCACTTCTTACCAAAAGTACCGCAATATTGTGCGTATTGATGTAGTTGGCCACTTGTTCCTGAGCCACTTTGGTAGTAATGACTTCAAAACCTCCTTTTTCTAAGGCTTCGATGCCGCTTTTTGAAATTCCGTCGTTTGCTAATACTTTCATTTTTATGCTGAATTTGTCCCAACATCTTCCGATGCTGTTCAATATTATTGTTTTATTTTTTTTTAGGAGCTGTTTCCGGCTTTCCTTTACAATCTCTTCGAGGATTTCCACTGCAATCCGGGCTAGGTTATTCGGCTAGTTGTGATTGAGTGCTGTACAAAGTTTCAAACTCTTTCATCACATCTACCAACACCTGAACACTTTCCAATGGTAAAGCATTATACATCGAAGCACGATATCCGCCCACAGAGCGATGACCCGTTAACCCCGAGATTCCGGCTTCTTTCCACATTTTGTCAAACGATTCCTGGAGCTCAGGATTTTCGAGTAAGAAAGTGGCATTCATGATGCTTCGGTCTGCTTTGACTGCAGTTCCTCTGAACATCGTATTGCGGTCAATTTCGTTGTATAGTAAACTGGCTTTGGCTTCATTTATTTTTTCAATTCCCGCTATTCCGCCTTGTTTTTTCAACCATTGCAAAGTTAAAAGACAGGTATAAACAGCAAAAACCGCCGGAGTATTGTACATGCTTTCAGCTTTAATGTGTTTTTGATAATCCAATATACTTGGAATGGCTCTGCCCGATTTGCCTAAAATAGATTCTTTTACCACCACCAAAGTCGTTCCCGCAGCGCCCATATTTTTTTGAGCTCCGGCATAAATCAAATCAAATTGTGAAAAATCGAGCGTTCTCGAAAATATATCCGAACTCATATCACACACGATGGGAACCGCCGTTTTAGGAAACGATTTCATTTGGGTTCCGAAAATGGTATTGTTGCTCGTACAGTGAAAATAACTGGCATCTTCCGGAATCGTGTAATTCGTTGGAATGTGGTTGTAATTTTCTTCTTTAGAAGAAGCCACTATCACTGTTTCACCAAACAATTTAGCTTCTTTGATAGCGTTGTTTGCCCAAGTACCGGTGTCTAAATATGCAGCTTTGCCGTCAACGTTCAGTAAGTTATACGGAACCCTTAAAAATTCTAAACTGGCACCACCCTGTAAAAACAAAGCTTGATATCCTTTACCTTCTAATCCTAAAAATTCCAAAACCAAGGCACGAACTTCTTCCATCACAGCAACAAAATCTTTACTGCGATGCGAAATTTCTAAAATAGATAAATCAGAATGATTGAAATTTAAAACGGATTGCGCTGATTTTTCAAATACTTCTTGTGGCAAGATGCATGGTCCGGCGCTAAAGTTGTGTTTTTTCATGATAGGTGATTGAAAAATGAAGAGGCAAATTTCGGAAACTGCAATTAAAACCGTTATCTCAATTCACCGGTAATGACCTCATGTTATCAACGAAAACGTTATAGTTTATAATATTTGAAATTAAAAAACTGACCCAAGACCGAAGGTTGAACTGTATGAAGGAAACTAATAAAAGCCCGCTAGGCTTCAGATTGAAGAACTTTAGTTCAATTCTAATTATTGTTTATCCGATTTTCTTTCTTAATTAGTTATTCAAAGATGTTAAAAAAGCTAAGGTGTCCACATTATCAGCATAATTCCAAAGTTTTGGTTTTTGTGTTTGTCCAAACGGAATAGAGTTTTCGATTGCTCCTCCGGAAACGATACACTGAATTTGATCGGCCTCGTTTTTCAGACGAAGTTGCAATTCTTCAAGGTTATCATAAAACTCATAGAACACCGATGAAATAGGAGAGGCATAGCTGTTGTCCTCTTTGAGCGTCAGGAATTCGTTGTCGAGTAGTTTAAAGTTACTCATCAGGAAAACCGCTTTGTTGTAATCATAGTTGTTAGAATATTTTTCGTAGAAAATGACATCTCTGTACTCATAAATCGCCTGAAAAAACGGTTGAAAATCGTACGCTTTCGGCACAAAAAGTTTAGAAACGTTGCGACATCCCAAACCGAAGTAACGGAAAATATCTTCTCCTAAATTTACCAAATCGGCATGGCTTTCTTTTCCGGTTAATACGGCAACCGAATTTCTGTTTTTGCGAATGATATTGGGTTTGTCTTTGAAATAAAATTCAAAATAACGTGCTGTATTATTGCTTCCGGTGGCGATTACCGCATCAAAATTTTCGAGTTTGCCCTCGGTAAAGGTGATGAAATTCTCAATTTCCGAATTGACGGCAATTAGATATTTGGCCAAAAACTTAATCAGGTGTTGGTCATTAGAAGACGTTTTCACCAAAACCTTATGCCCGGAAATTAATACCGAAAGAAAATCATGAAACCCCACTAACGGAATATTTCCGGCCAGGATCAATCCAACGGTCTTAGGTTTTACATCAGAGAAATTATATCCGGAAAGCCATTGATTTAAATTGTCTTCCTGTAAAGCTTCGGCCCAGGATTGTATGGCAAAGTAAACCTGCTCCGGAGTAAACCATCCGTTGTGTGATTGTGATAAGTGAATTAAATCAACAAAAGAATCATAATACAAATCGTTGTGCAGTACGGTTTCGTTTTTTTCATTGTTATCCAATGAAAATTGGCTTAAAAACCTTCCTAATTCTACAAAACATTTTTTTTTATCGATTTGTACCATATGTAGCTTGTTTATGAATGGTTTTGATTGTAATTTTGCGCAAAATTAATTAAAAATAAGCTATGGCAATCATAATAACAGACGAATGTATCAATTGCGGTGCGTGCGAACCGGAATGCCCAAATACAGCTATTTACGAAGGTGCCGATGATTGGCGCTATAAAGACGGAACCAAATTACGCGGTAAAGTTATTTTACCTGATGGTACCGAAGTAGATGCAGATGCTGCTCAAACTCCAATTTCAGATGATATATACTATATCGTTCCGAGTAAATGTACCGAATGTAAAGGATTTCATGAAGAACCACAATGTGCTGCGGTTTGTCCGGTAGATTGTTGTATTCCGGATGATAATCACGTGGAGAGCGAAGAAACGCTCCTCAACCGACAATCCTTTTTACACAATGAATAAAAAAAGCCCAAGTAATAGAAAGTTGCTTGGGCTTTTTTACAAAACAAAACATGAAATATATTAAGGCTTCACAACAGTATATTTCTCAAGAATTACCGAGTCTGTTTTTTCGTCATAAGTCTCCAAAACGAGATTGCCTTCTGTATCAAAATACCCCACAGAGAATTTATCCTTGTTTTTGAAAATATAATTGTTATTGGAAGTTTTTCGCAAAAGTGACAAGTCCTTTCCGTTGGGAGTTGTCATAGTATATCCGGTTTTATCGGAAACGATTTGGTATTTGTTGCCGTTCATGTAATAGTAGGCGGAATGATTTACTTCTTCCGATTTAATTACACCATCTACCATCACTTTGGTTTTTGTTGTCACAGCCACCGGGCTATCCTTCATCGGAATGTTTAAAGTATTGGGTTTAGCTTCTTCTAATTCAATGTTTTGGATTTCTTTGGTTTCTTCTGATTTTACAATTTTTTTCTCTCCTGCTGAGTCTTTAATGGTAGTGATCACCGTTTTAACTTCTGATTTGGTATTGGTATTCTGAGCGATACCGTTCAATGACGATAACATGACTAACGAACTTAACAAAAAACGTTTCATAATCATTGATTTTAAAGATTAATACATCACAAATGTACAGTCGTACAATGTAGGCTTCGTTACAGTATTTCTTTCAATTGTTACAAAATCTTCACTAAACAGTAATGGCTTCATTTTCAACAATCGATTATTGATAAAATAAAAAATGCGAATGCTTATTTTGCCACAACTTTTAGTAGATTTGTTGAAATTGCAGGCGTATGAAGAGAACAGTACTGTTATTCTTTTCTTTGTTTTTTAGTTTTACCGTTTTGGCTCAGAACGGTGAAAAATCGATTACTTTAAAAGATGCTGAAACCAACCTCCCTATTGAAGATGCTACCATTTATGTATTGAAAACAAAGCAAACCTTTTTGAGCAATTCAGAAGGAAATGTCACCTTTCTGTTAACAGGTTCGTCTAATATACAAGTTACGCATTCTTCTTATATTGGTGTAACTGTTCGTTCCTCAGCTTTGGTGAAAACCGATAACGTCATTTATCTGAAAAGTAATGTTAATGACCTAGATGAGATTATAGTTACTAAACAACATCCGCAGAAAATCCTGAAAACTTTGGTGGGTAATTCGGTAAAAAAGTTAACGGTGCCGGCCCGGCTCAAAGTATACAGCAGAGAGTTTTTTAAAATGAACGGCGACTACACTTACTATAATGACGGCTTGATGAATTTTCAACTCTTTGGTCATGATAAAAATTTTAAAAGCGATATTTTGGTAGAACAAAATCGTTCTTTCGGATTGATTAATGAAGAGATTACTTCTGATGTGTTGGGATATAATCTCAACGATATCATGCAGAATTATTATAATTTCAAATACTTGGATCCTATTTTAGAACCCAATGCCAAGAAGAAATACGACTTCATCATCAAAGGATATACAACAAATTCGGATTATAATGTTATGTTGGTTACTCCCGTAGATACGGATGGGGAGCTTCGGGATGATTTTAAAATTATTTATGACAGTAAAAAAAAGATAATAGTTGAAGTAAGCTCGGCTATTTCACCGTTGTCTTTTGCCAATGTAAAAGAAAAAACAAGTGTCGGTTCCAAGAACATATACAAGTCGATTTTCAAAACTATTTACCGTATTGAAAATGAAAATTATTATTTAGTTAGTTCTAAGGAAGAAATTGGTTTTGAACGTATTGAAAAAAATAAAAAAACTGAGATAGAGGTCCGCAATTATTTCGTCACCACCAGTTTCAGCAACCACAATTTTAGTTATAAAGACAGTGAGGTTTTTAAAGATAAAACCCTTTACAACAAAAAAAATGTAATACTCTCCAGCTATTGGGATGTATCAGGCTTAACGGCTACTGATGAGGAACAGCAAATTGTTCTGAAAATGGCCGATCGCCAATAGAAAATTGTCTTTTCCTTTTTCAAAAACTCCTGTTTACCAGTATTTGTAACTTGGTTTTATTCCGTTATATTTGCACACTTTTTAAAAATAAAATGACTGTTTGTCGGTACAACAATAATCGGCTCAACAGCTAAAATATTCAAAACTATGAAAGCAGGAATTGTAGGATTGCCTAATGTGGGGAAATCAACGTTATTTAATTGTTTGTCAAATGCCAAAGCACAAAGCGCCAACTTTCCGTTTTGTACCATTGAGCCGAATATCGGAGTGGTAAACGTTCCCGATCCGAGAATCAATAAACTGGAAGAATTGGTTAAACCGGAGCGCGTTCAGATGGCTACCGTTGATATTGTTGATATTGCCGGATTGGTCAAAGGCGCCAGCAAAGGCGAAGGATTGGGGAATCAGTTTTTGGCCAACATCAGAGAGTGCAATGCCATCATCCACGTACTGCGTTGTTTTGACAACGATAACATTGTCCACGTTGACGGCAGTGTTAATCCCATTCGCGATAAAGAAACCATCGACATAGAATTACAGCTAAAAGACTTGGAAACGGTGGAAAAACGTTTGGAAAAAGTCAATCGTGCCGCCAAAACCGGAAACAAGGAAGCTCAGGTTGAAAAAGCATTCTTAGACCGAATCCGTGAAGCGCTATTACAGGCCAAATCAGCCCGTACGGTGGTGCCTCAAAATGCCGATGAAGAAGCCTTGATGGAAGATTTTCAGTTGATTACCACCAAGCCGGTTTTGTATGTGTGTAATGTGGATGAAGAATCGGCGGCCACCGGAAACCAATATGTCGATCAAGTACGCGAATTGGTAAAAGATGAAAATGCTGAAGTTATCGTTTTGGCCGTAGGAACCGAAGCCGATATCACCGAATTGGAAACTTATGAAGAACGTCAAATGTTTTTGGAGGATTTAGGGTTAAAAGAACCGGGAAGTTCCGTATTGATTCGTGCCGCTTATAAACTATTGAAACAACAAACGTATTTCACGGCCGGTGTTAAAGAAGTACGCGCCTGGACCATCAATATTGGGGATACCGCACCGAAAGCAGCCGGTGTGATTCATACCGATTTTGAGAAAGGATTCATCCGTGCCGAAGTGATTGCCTATGAAGATTTTGCGTACTACGGTTCAGAAGCCAAAGTAAAAGAAGCCGGTAAACTGAGAGTAGAAGGCAAAGACTACATAGTAAAAGATGGGGACATCATGCATTTCCGTTTCAACGTTTAGTCCTTAAAATATAAAGTTTTTATAGAAAAAAGTTGTTGGGTTCACCGGCAACTTTTTTTGTTTTAGTTACAAATTAACTGCGAATTCATTCTTTTTCAGGTGATTTTAACATCTTTTGCAGATTGAATTTAAATTGATTTTTTTGTTAAAATATGTTAAAGTTTTAATTACATTTGTGAGTAACCTGGGTCATTAGGTTGGGTCATGAGCATTTACGTTATCTCTTTTATTTTTTATGGTTAATAAGGCAAAAGCATCGTTAGAACTGTCCTTGTTGGTTTTGGTTTTGTCTTGTTTAATCATTGGCATCGGAATTTATGCTGTCGTTGAAATTCGGGTTTTGAATAAAAGTTCAAAAGAATTATTCAATGACCGAATGATTCCGATGGATCAATTGGGGGATGTTCGTTATTTTACATCGGTCGTAATCGCTACCGCTCATCAAACAGATCAAGGAGAGATTTCTTTTAAAGAATCATTGAATATCATTGAATCGGCTCAGGACAGTATTACTGCTAACTGGAAAAATTACTCGCGTACGTCGCTTACGCCACAGGAAAGGCAAATGGTGGTCAAGATAACCCCTTTGCTGAACAAATCGTCTCAGATAATTGATAAGTTGCAGGTTACACTTCAAAAACAAGACAAAGTAGCTCTGACGAACCTTGTGAACAGCGAATTAAAAAGGAATCTCTATACTTTAGAGGATGAAGTCAGTAATCTCCTCAAATTACAAGTTCAAGTCGGAAAAAGGATTTATCGCGACAATTCCAAAGTATACGGCAGTTATGTGCAATTGTTTTATTGGACGTTATTTATTGTTTTAGTACTGGCACTTCCTTTTTCATATTACATTATCAGAAAAAATGCGCGGATTATCAATAGCTTCAATCTTGGAAGAGCAAAGCTGCATCTCACAGAAGACAATTACCGCAACCTTATAGAGTATGCCGGTGAAGCCATTTTAATACTCAATCAGGATACCGAAATCATTGATGTTAACGAATTGGCATGTACTCTTTTAGGGTACGACAGAGAGGAATTGCTCAAGATGCAAATTTCCGATTTGATTGCTTCAGAAGATGTTAAAAAGCAAAAGGTAGATATAACCAAAGCAAGAAAAAATAGGATTGCCTTATTGTATCGCAAAGTAAAACGTAAAGACGGAAGCTATATTGAAACCGAAATTACAAACAGAGTAATGGAAGGAAGAGGCTTTTTTTCAATCATTCGTGATATCACTGAGCGAAATAAAAATGAACTCGCAATAAAAGAGTCCGAAGCCAAGTACCGTTATTTATTTAACAACAGTCCGGCCTATATTATCATTTGGGATTTGGAAACGCTCAAAATTCTTGAAATCAACGATAATGTGCTGCAAAAGTATGGATACAGTAAAGAAGAGTGGCAAAAAATGACGGTATTGGATTACCGCCCAAAAGAGGAATATGAAAGGATAAAAGAGTTTGCTCGGTTCATGCAGTACAATGATGAACCAATTACCAAAAGATATTGGCGTCATTATAAAAAAAATGGCGAAGAGATGCTCATGGAAATTGCCTCGCACAAAATCGTGTACAACCACCGAAAAGCCATATTGTCATTGGCCAATGATGTTACTGAGAAAGTAAAAGCCGAAGAACGTTTGGCCGAACGTGAAGCGCAGCTGCAATTGTTTATTGAACATAGTCCGGCTTCCTTGGCAATGTTAGACCAAGATTTAAAATATATTGTTACCAGTAAACGCTGGATAACCGATTACAACCTTTCGAATCAGGAGATAATCGGTAAGTCGCATTATGAAGTGTTTCCCGAAATCGGAGACGAATGGAAACGCATTCACCAACACTGTCTTAAGGGATTTAGTGAAAAGAAAGATGAGGATACTTTTATCAGAGCCGATGGCAGTGTCGATTGGTTGCGATGGGAAATTCACCCGTGGTACAAGGCTAATGGGGAAGTCGGCGGATTGCTGTTTTTTACCGAAGTCATCACCGAACGAAAAAAAGCCACAGAGTTGTTCAAAAACCAATTTGAAAACTCGCCCGATATCATTTTGTACATCAATAAGTTTTATAAAATAGAAGCCATCAACCGTGGAAATCCGGAAGGCAAATCGAAAGAAGAGTTGGTGGGAGCCGATTGTATAGCGGTTTTGCCGGAAGAAAGTCGGGAGTTGGTCAGACGCACATTGGAAGCCTGTTTTAAAACCGGCGAAAAGAAGGAAATAGAAAATACTCTGACGCAAGGGCGCTGGGTGCGTTCCCGCTTGGTTCCTCTGAAAACTAACGATGAGGTCACACACATATTGATATTTGCCACCGATATTACGGAGCGCAAAAAAGCCGAAGAACAACTCATGCAGAGTGAAGAGAAATACCGCGCACTTACCGAAAACATAAGTGATGCCATTGTACTGGTTGATGAACAATTGCGGATAACGTTTCACAGTCCTTCGGCCGAACAGATATCCGGGTATCGCTACGAGGATGTTGCTTCGCGATCTATTTTTGATTTTGTGTATCCAGAGGATTTGGAAATTGCCAAAGCGTTTTTGACTCAAGTACTCCGGGCTCCTAACGAACCGATTAATAACCAATTCAGGGTAATTCACAAATCGGGTAAGATAATTTGGGTAGAGGGAACGGCACTTAATTTATTAGATAATAAAAACATCCGGTCCATTATCATCAACTACCGCGATATTACCAATCGTAAAATACTCGAAGAGCAACAGGCATACATGGTTTCGATAGTCAATACTTCTGATGATGCGATTATCAGTGAATCGTTAGAAGGAACTATCATTTCCTGGAACAAAGGTGCTGAACGATTACTTGGGTATGCCGCTCAAGACACCATTGGCAATTCTATTGCGATGCTAATTCCCGATTTCTTAAAAGGCGAGGAGTTGGAAATTTTAAATCAAATACAAAAAGGAAGTTCCATAGATCATTACGAAACGCAACGAAGGAAAAAAAACGGAGAGATTATATACGTTTCCTTGACCATTTCACCTATCAAAGATGCTACCGGTCAAATTATAGGGGCTTCCAAAATCATGCGCGACATCTCAGAACGCAAAAAATTTGAAGACGATTTGATTCATTACAATGAAGAATTGAAAAAGACCAATTCTGAGTTGGATCGGTTTGTGTATAGTGCTTCCCACGATTTACGGGCGCCGCTAAAATCAATGCTGGGACTGATTGATATTACCAAAAATGAGTTGGAAGAATCGGCTGATTGTGATAAAACTATGTTGACCGAACGTTTTGAAATGTTAAACAGAAGTGTGACCAAACTGGATAATTTTATCGAAGACATACTCAATTATTCGCGCAATGCCCGTTTGGAGTTGGAAAGCAACGAAATTGATTTTAAAAATTTGATATACGATATCCATGCGAATTTCTTATATTCACAAACCCACAGAGCTATTGACTTTATCGTGCAGGACAATAGTAAAAGCAAGTTTGTTTCCGATGCGAAGCGTTTGACGGTCATTTTGAATAATATTTTATCTAACGCCTACAAATACTGTGACACTGCTAAGGAAACTTCTTTCATCAAAGTAACTTTTGATTGCGACGATCAGTGGGCCAAAATAACAATTGAAGACAATGGTATTGGCATACCCGATACCGAGAAAGACAAAATATTTGATATGTTTTATCGCTCTACTATACTCTCAACAGGATCCGGTTTAGGGCTTTATATTGTGAAGGAAACGCTTCAAAAATTGAACGGAACCATCAAAGTAACATCAACAGTGCCCGAAGGGACAACGTTTTATATTGAGATTCCCAATCAGTTACAGTCAATCAAAAAAGATAGGTTATGAAAACGACACACATATTGCTCATAGACGACAATGATATCGACAATTTTATTACCCATCACGTCATTTCAAAAGCGGAGATTGCCGAAAAAATCACGGTCAAAAATTCCGCCATTGAAGCTTTAGAATATTTGAGAACCATACGGGATGATTTCGAACAGTTCCCGGATTTAATCTTCCTGGATGTGGCCATGCCCTTGATGGATGGTTTTGGGTTTTTAAATGAAATTATCAAATTCCCGAAACTGATCGAAAATCAGTGTTTTGTAGCCATGCTGACCTCATCCAACAATAAAGATGACATTGAGCGGGCGATGCAGTATAGTGTGGTGAAAAAATATTTTAACAAGCCGTTGAAGATTGAAATGTTGGCGGATATTAGGTAAACGCTAGAGATATGCTTTTCGATGGTTTTTCGGTAGCCTGATGAAGAACGTTGTCCCAACGCCCAAAGTACTTTCCAACTCAATATCGCCGTTGTAATAATCCATAATCCGTTTGACTATCGATAGCCCGATGCCGGTCGATTTCTCTACTTTGGCGAACGATTGAAAAAGATCAAAAATCTTAGACTGGTATCTGGGGTCAATTCCTTGTCCGTTATCCTGAATCGAAATCAGATAATCTGTATCACTTTCGCTACAGCGTATTTCCACCCATCCCTTTTCTTTATCCATATAATTCACTGCGTTGCTGAGCAGATTTAGAAACAGTTGTTGCATTCTGAAACTGTCAATTTCCAAGGTAGGCAAAGTGTCTTTAACGGTTACCGTAACATTTTCGGGGATGTGGATGATATTAATGCAGTTTTGCACCACTTCGTTGAGGTTGACCAGCTCGTTGAATTCTTTACTGGCATCCAATTTTGAATAGGTCAGGATACCCTGAATAAGGCTGTCCATCTTTTCGACTTTGCTCTCAATCAATTTAATGTATTCCTGTGATAACGAATTCAATTCTTTGTCATTGTCTTGTTTAATCCAGGAAATTAAGGTATGGATGCTCCTCAATGGCGATTTTAAGTCATGAGAAACGACTTGAGCGTATTCGTTCAGATATTCATTTTGGCGCTCGAGCTTTTTCAATAAGTCCTCTTTTTGAAGCGCCAATTTTTTTTGCTCGGTTATGTCCAAATGAATCCCAATGGTTCCGGCCAATTCGCCGTTCATGTTATAATTCGCCGCTCCACTGACCAACCAGTATTTTTCTTCGCCCGATTTTACAGTTACCTTTACTTCGGAGGAAGCCGTGTTGTCGCCTTTTTGTTCTGTAATTAATGCTTCATTTTGGCGGAACAATTCCGCTACTTTTTGCCCGATAAGTTCCGGAATGCTATAACCACTCATATCAGAAAATGACTGATTGGCCAATTGTATGACGTTGTTCGTGTCAATTTCGAGTAGCCCCATATTCATGTTGGCTATTATATTGCGGTATTTTTCTTTTTCGGCCTCCAGGCTTTCTTTGTATTTTTTCTTTATCGTGATGTCGTCATAACTCCACAAGTGGCCGCTGTATTGGTTGTCGATATTGGCAATGGGGATAAAACTCCGCTCAAAAAATCGGCCATCGGTCAATTCAATTTCTTCGGCAATGACCATTTCCTTCTTTTGGAGAATTTCTTCTACGCGTTTGAAATAACGATTTTGGTTTTTGAAAATACTCGTTGTACCGCGCGCCATCAAACCGCTGTCGAGTCCTTTGATTGCATCAGGTTCCGGAGTGATGCCAAAAAGTTCACAGAATTTTTTGTTGGCCAAAAGTATTTTTTGGTTTTCATCTTCCAAAATGATACCGGTTTGCAAATTGGCGATAATGGCATTCAAACGGTTTTTGGATTCAATTAATTGTTGGTTGAATTCTTTTTCAAACGAAATATCGGCCAAAATGGTAAAGTATTTTTTAATATCGCCATTGTCATCCCGGATGGCTTTCCCCTGGATGCGAACCCAATATTTCTTTTGAAATTTATCGTAGAAAATCATTTCACCGTCAAACGGCAATCCTTCTCGCATTTGCTCCGCCAAATAACGAATCATCTCCGGGTCGGTTCCCGACCCGTAAAGTAACAGTTCGGGTTTTTGGCCAATGATTTCAGCTAGGGAATACTGTGTGAGTTCCAGAAAACTAGAATTTACCCAGTCAATTCTCCCGTCTTTGTCTGAAATAAAAATCGGGTTGCTGTTGGTTTCCGCAATCGAAGACAAGAGCAACAACTGTTCTTCCCGTTCTTTCTCGGTGGTGACGTCTTCTAAAATGGCAAAATAATAAATCACGGCTCCCGTTTCATTTCTGATGGGTTGTTTGGTAGTTTTGTACCACGAGAGCTGTCCGTTTTTGTTTTGATAAGCGTTTTCCGATTCAAACAAAATCCCTTTTTTAAATCCGTCAATAACAGTTTCTATTTCAGATTTTTGAGATAATTTACTTGGACCGATTTTTAAAATATTTTCTCCTACTGTTTTTTTCAAATCACTCTCAATAATTTTTAAAAAAGCGGTATTGCCCCACAAAATTTTTCCATCGGTATCGGTTAAAACCACACCGTTTTTATTGGCACTGGCCACCAAGGAGAGTTTGTTTAACTCTTCTTTGTCTTTTGTTAACTGCTTACTTTGCTCATCTACCTTAATGACCAGCTCTTTCAATTCGGTATTGTTGGCTTCCTGATTTTTTAAAATATGCAGCACATCCAGCAAGGGGTCATGAGGGGCAAAATCATTAGGCGAGAGTTTTTTGCGCGTGGTTTCTTTCATAGAAATAAGCCATGGAGAACCAACAAAAAGAAACCCTCGGTCTTGCGGTCTGATTTGTCCCCGAAATATAATTTCACTGTTTGTTTTAGCTGCAAAAACTATGGATTGGTTAGAAAAATCAACAAAATGTTCCTTTGTTATCTTTTCGATAAACGGTTTAAGTAAAGTGAAGTGTTCAGGAAATGATTGTCCTTTTAATTCGGGTAAAAGTTTGTGTATGCTGTTGCCCACCCGCTCAATCATGAGGTTCTCATCGATTAAAATGTAAAACGGAAAAAGTTCGTTCAAACTGTCTCCGTCTAAATTGAGTTGAAAGTCTTTCATGTGTAGGCTTGTAAGTTGATGGTGATGAACATCAATTCATTTGCGACTTTTTGCAAAATTTGACTCATCATCGCTTACATCAAAACTATTTTTTGTTGAGGTAAGGTTTATTTTTGTTTCATTTCAAAATAACGAAAAAAAAATGAAACTTGACTTTTTTACAACCATTCCTTTTGGTTAAAACAAAATGTTTTTTTGTCAAAAACATTCTTAATAACTTTGACAGATTTGATTTCAAAAATCCTTGTAAATCCACTATATTAGCGCATCAGAGGTTGTTGCCAATACAATGGTCTAACGCAACCCAGTTTAAATCGTTACTATTTAAAATGACAGAACAAAATCAATATACCGAGGATAATATTCGCTCGCTCGATTGGAAAGAACACATTCGCATGCGTCCCGGAATGTATATCGGAAAACTCGGAGACGGGTCGTCGCCCGATGATGGTATCTATATCTTGCTTAAAGAGGTCATTGATAACTGTATCGATGAATTTGTCATGGGCGCCGGAAAAGTTATCGAGGTTACCATCAAAGACAAAATGGTGACTGTGCGCGATTACGGTCGTGGTATCCCCTTGGGTAAAGTAGTTGATGTAGTTTCTAAAATGAATACCGGAGGAAAATACGACTCCAAAGCATTTAAGAAATCGGTAGGTTTGAACGGGGTGGGTACCAAAGCGGTAAATGCCTTGTCCAATTTCTTCAGAGTAGAATCGGTTCGCGACAATCAGCAAAAAGCTGCCGAATTTTCAGCCGGAAATTTAACAATGGAGGAAGATATTCAGGAATCAACCAAGCGCAAAGGAACCAAAGTTGCTTTTGTAGCCGATGAAACCATCTTCAAAAACTACAAATACCGTAATGAATATGTAGTCCGCATGCTCAAAAACTATTGTTATTTGAACACAGGATTGACTATATATTACAACGGCGAAAAGTTTTTTTCCAACAACGGATTAAAAGATTTATTAGAAGAAACCATTGCCGAAGAGGATATGCAATATCCCATCATTCATTTGTTGGGTGATGACATTGAAGTAGCATTAACCCACAGTAAATCGCAATATTCAGAAGAATACCATTCTTTCGTTAACGGACAAAACACTACACAAGGTGGAACACATTTGGCGGCTTTCCGCGAGGCTATAGTCAAAACGATTAAAGAATTTTACAACAAACCTTTTGAAGCTTCCGATATAAGAAAATCAATTGTTTCGGCTATTTCGGTAAAAGTCGAAGAGCCGGTGTTTGAGTCGCAAACCAAAACCAAATTGGGCTCAACTGAGATTGGTCCGAAAGGCCCGTCGGTACGAACATTTGTCAACGATTTTATCAAAACTAAGCTCGATAATTTTTTACATAAAAATCCTGAAACTGCTGACTTGCTGTTACGCAAAATTCTTCAGGCGGAACGAGAGCGTAAAGAGTTGTCCGGAATTCGGAAATTAGCCAAAGACCGCGCTAAAAAAGCAAGTCTGCACAACAAGAAGTTAAGGGATTGCCGGGTGCATTTAACCGACGCCAAAAATCCGAGAAGCTTAGAAAGTACTTTATTCATTACCGAGGGAGACTCGGCTTCGGGTTCAATTACCAAAAGTAGGGATGTAAATACTCAGGCGGTATTCAGTTTGCGCGGTAAACCGTTGAACTCCTACGGTATGACTAAAAAGATAGTGTACGAAAACGAAGAGTTTAACTTATTGCAGGCCGCTTTGGACATTGAAGAGGATTACGACAACCTGCGTTACAACAACATTGTCATTGCTACCGATGCCGATGTTGACGGAATGCACATCCGATTGTTGTTGATTACATTCTTTTTGCAGTTTTTCCCCGAATTAATCAAAGAAGGACACTTGTACATCCTGCAAACGCCTTTATTTCGTGTCCGCAACAAGAAAGAAACCATCTATTGTTATTCTGAACAAGAACGGGTTGATGCCATTGAAAAGTTGAAACCAAAACCCGAAATTACCCGATTCAAAGGATTAGGAGAAATATCACCCGACGAGTTCAAGCATTTTATCGGACAGGATATTCGCCTAGATCCGGTAATGTTAGACAAAGCTACCTCGATAGAAACGTTACTCGAGTTTTATATGGGTAAAAATACCCCGGACAGACAGGATTTTATCATCAACAATTTGAAGGTAGAACTTGACGTAGTCGAAAAAAATTAAGAACAGCATACTGAACATTCAGCTTACATGAAAGACGAAGAAGACGATATTATTCCGAACGAAGACGAAAACAACGAATCGTTTGATGACGCGGCCAATGAAGGTTTTGAAGACGTAATCCGGCCTTCAAACGGAAGTCATTTTTACGAAAACGACGAAAATCCGGAGGATACCATTACTAAGGTTACAGGAATGTACAAAGATTGGTTTCTCGATTATGCTTCCTATGTAATTCTGGAGCGAGCGGTACCGGCCATTGAAGACGGATTCAAACCTGTACAGCGTCGTATTATGCACTCTATGAAAGAACTGGATGATGGTCGTTACAACAAAGTGGCGAATATAGTAGGGCATACTATGCAGTACCACCCACACGGAGATGCCAGTATTGGTGATGCTATCGTTCAGATAGGACAAAAAGACCTCATCATCGATATGCAGGGAAACTGGGGAAATATACTCACAGGTGATTCAGCTGCGGCTCCGCGTTATATTGAAGCGCGAATTTCCAAATTTGGTCACGATGTATTGTACTCGCCTAAAATAACCGAATGGGGATTGTCATACGACGGAAGAAAAGCCGAACCGATAAATCTTCCGGTTAAGTTTCCGCTCTTGTTAGCCCAAGGAGCCGAAGGAATTGCCGTAGGATTATCAACCAAAGTGTTGCCACATAATTTTAATGAACTGATTGACTGTTCGATTAAAGTATTAAAAAATAAACCTTTTACCCTTTATCCCGATTTTCCAACAGCCGGAATCGCTGATGTTTCGGGGTATAACGACGGGATGCGTGGCGGCCGTGTTCGTGTTCGTGCCAAAATCAATCAACTGGATAAACAGACTTTAGTCATTACCCAAATTCCGTTTTCTACCAATACGTCAACCTTGATTGACAGTATATTGAAAGCCAACGAAAAAGGGAAAATTAAAGTTAAAAAGATAGAAGACAATACCGCCGCCGAGGTAGAAATCTTAATCCATCTGCCACCGGGTGTATCTCCTGATAAAACCATCGATGCGTTGTATGCGTTTACGGCCTGTGAAACTTCAGTAGCCCCATTGGGTTGTGTAATCGAAAACCACAAACCCAGATTCATCGGTGTTTCCGATATGTTGAAAATATCCACACATCGTACCGTAGATTTGCTGAAACGCGAGTTGGAAATCCAATTGGACGAACTCGAAAACAAATGGCATTTCTCCACTTTAGAGAAAATTTTCATTCGCGAAGAAATGTACATCGATTTCAAGTTGTATTCCGACAGAGAGTCGCTTTACACCTATATGTACGACCGTTTTAAGCCTTTTGTCAAGTCATTTGTGCGCGAAATTAACGACGACGATTTGCAAAAGCTGACCCAAATTCCGATGATTCGCATCACGCGTTTTGATTCGGATAAGGCCGATGAAGCCATTGCTAAGTTGGAAGCCGATATGGAACAAGTGAAGCATCATTTAGATCACATCATCGATTTTGCTATCGACTTTTTCCAAAAACTGAAAGACAAATACGGAAAAGGACGCGAACGTCAGACAGAACTGAGAAGTTTTGACAACATAGAAGCTACCAAAGTAGTGCTTCGTAACACCAAACTGTATGTCAACCGCGAAGAAGGTTTTTTTGGTACCGGTTTGAAGAAAGACGAATATGTGGCCGATTGTTCGGATATTGATGATGTAATTGTATTCTTGCGCGATGGGAAAATGATGGTATCTAAGGTTGATGATAAAAAATTCGTCGGTAAAGACATCATTCATATTGCGGTGTTTGATAAGAACGATAAGCGCACCATTTACAACATGATTTACCGCGACGGTAAAAACGGTTCCGCTTTCATAAAACGATTCAATGTTTCCGGAATTACCCGCGACAAGTTTTACGATTTAACACAGGAAAAGGCCGGAAGTCAGGTACTGTATTTCTCGGCTAATCCTAACGGAGAAGCGGAAACGGTTACCATATTGTTGCGCCAAATCGGCAGTATTAAAAAGCTGAAATGGGATGTTGATTTCTCAGATATTGCCATCAAAGGAAGAGCTTCCCGCGGGAATACCGTGACCAAATATCCGATTAAGAAAATCGAATTAAAAGAAAAGGGAATTTCTACTTTGCGTCCGCGTAAAGTTTGGTTTGATGATACAGTGCAGCGTTTGAATGTAGATGGAAGAGGGGAGTTACTGGGCGAGTTCCGACCGAATGATCGTTTGCTTATCATCAACCAATCGGGGAAACTGAAAACCATTATACCTGAGTTGACGACGCATTTTGATGAAGACATGATTGTTTTAGAAAAGTGGCATCCGAAGAAACCGATTTCCGCGATTTATTATGACGGTGAAAAAGAACGCTATTTTGTAAAACGCTTCTTGGTAGAAAACGAAAACAAAGAAGAAATCTTTATCACCGAACACGAAAAATCACAATTGGAAGTTGTTTCTACTGATTGGCGACCGATGGCGGAAATTGTTTTTGCCAAAGTGAAAGGTGTCCAAAAAGACCCGATTACGGTTGACTTAGAACAATTTATTGCTATTAAAGGCATCAAGGCGATTGGTAATCAATTAACGACTGACAAACTAAAACAGGTCAATTTGTTGGAACCACTGCCTTACGAAGAACCGGAAGAAGTACAACCCGAAGATGTTGAAGTAACCGGTGAAGATAATGTTTCCGATGACATTCAAACCGAGACAGATGATGACGGTCAAATCACACTGTCATTAGAATAAAAATCAATACCCATCCTATCTAGCCCTGATGGGAGTGAAAATAAAAAAGCCCCCGGTGTTCGGGGCTTTTTTATTGTAGTGTACAGCAGGAATTACGACGGCAGGGATGTCCCGAGCCATTCGCTCCTGATTTTAGTGTTTCTTTTTACGCATTTTCATATTGATGAATTCCACCGCCAATGAAAAAGCAATGGCAAAGTATAAATAGCCTTTGGGCACTGTTCCTACGTGTTGCCCGGCCAAAGATGCTTCAGATAAATGCATGCTTTCGGTAATCAGCATGAATCCGATGAGGATTAAAAAGGCCAAGCCCAGAACCTGAATCGATGGATTGGCATTGACAAAATTACCCACCGGAACGGCAAACAACATCATGACGGCCACCGAAATCACCACTGCGCAAATCATAATAGTGAGCGCGCCTTCGACACCATTGGTCATGCCCACAGCGGTTAAAATACTATCGACCGAGAAAATCAAATCAATCAGAAGTATTTGCATAATCACATTACCGATGGATTTCGTGGCTGAGGTTTTCAAATCTTTCTCTTCTTCGCCTTTGTGATCCACTTTTTCGTGAATTTCTTTGGTGCTTTTATAAATTAGGAAGATACCTCCTAACAATAAAATTAAGGCTTGTCCGGTAAAATTGGCACTAAACCAGCCCCAGTCAAAACTGAAAAGTGGTTTTTTCATGGCAATTAAAAGGGTGATGCCAAACAGCAATCCGATACGCATGAACATGGCTAAAAACAACCCGATTTGCGTGACTTTTTTGCGGTTTTCTTCCGGTAATTTTCCGGTTACGATCGAGATAAAAATAATGTTGTCTATCCCTAAAACAATTTCTAAGAACGTTAAGGTTAACAAGGCAATCCAGGCATCCGGATTTAAAAATACTTCCATGGGTTATAATTAAGTTAGTTTAGCGGTTAAACGCAATTATTTCAATTTTGTTACAGTACCGCGGTGTTTTTTACTGTCGCCTACAAAAGAATAATCAAAAGTGTAGCTATTCTTGTCGGTAGACAGTATCGTCATGCTGATAGCCTTACGTTCGTTCATGGTTTTAGGATGTAGTTTGCGCAGTACAAATTCACAATCGTTTACCCAGCGCACAGTAGCCGTATCCGTTTTTCCGTTAAAGGTTTCAATTTGTAAACTATCGGTTCTTACAAAGGTTGATGTCAGCTTTTTACCGTCAATCACTTGGGTAAATTCAAAAGTACCGGTTTTAAAATCCTTGCAGTTGCGTTCTTTATCAGAACAGGAAACCAATGGCAGAGCCAACAAGAGTAGTAGTATTTTTTTCATTGATGCTTTTCAGTATTTATAATTAGGAGCTGTTTCCCGCTATCCGCGCTACATGGTAGCCAGCTCCTATCGGGGCTAGTTTTATTTCAGTTTTTCGAGTTCGTCATCGGTAAAATTCCTGATGCTTTTTTCTTTGGCAAATTTATCCGCATTATAACTGTTCGATTTGTTTTTCGGAATCGAAAGTGAATTCCATTCGGTTTTCTTGAGCATTTTGGCATAAAATACGATTTGCCCAATATGGTACGGATAATGTGCCAATTGTCGGTTGATGGCTTCCATCACGGTGTGGCCTTCGTTGCGAATATAAATGATGTTTGACAATTGTTCTTCCGTTAGTGGGGTAATGGCATCAAAGAAACAGGTCCAGCCCTTGTCCCAAAGCGCCATCAGTTCTTCTTTGGTTTTGAGCGTCTCTTCAAATTCGCCATCGCGGTTTCGCCATTCTTTTTCGCCGTCGGTGGTTAAGAAGTCCGTCCAACGCGAGAGCATATTCCCCACGAGGTGTTGTACAATCACGGCAATCGAATTGGTGTCTTCGTTCACCGAAACAAAAAGTTGTTCGGGTTCCAATTGTGCTATGGCTTTTTCTCCCAACGTTTTATAGTAGAGAAATTGCTTTTTTACGCTTTCTAAGTAATGGTTATTTGTCATGATTAAAAAGTGCGTCTGTTAATGTTTTGATTCCTTTAAACATAAAATAAACCGCTGTCAGACAAATGGCTATGCCTATTGCTAAAACCAAGTAATGCCACACATTTTGTTTGTTGATAAATGCATTATAAATAATGCTCGGACCTATAAACATCATGGGCAATGCATAAAGCATGAATTTGATTCCCTTATCGAGCAATTGTTTGTTAGCTGACATATTTAAGTTGTATTTGTCTATTATCTATTCATCTTATCATTTAACGACTGTAACTATCTACCGCTTTTCGTACGCTGCCGTGTTTTGCCAGCAAAGCCGAGGCTTCTTCATAACTTACCGGTATTTCACCCATAATCATCCTTACACCACGGTCAACAAGTTTGTCATTGCTAAGTTGCATATCTACCATTTTATTGCCTTTTACCCGCCCTAATTGTATCATGGTTGCCGTTGAAATCATGTTGAGTACCAGTTTTTGCGCGGTGCCGGCTTTCATACGTGAACTTCCGGTAACAAATTCGGGACCCACCACCACCACCACCGGAAACTTCGCGGTCAATGCTAACGGGCTTCCCTCATTACAAGTAATACAGCCGGTTGTGATGTTGTTGGCATTGCATTTTTCCAATCCGCCAATGACATAAGGCGTAGTGCCTGAAGCAGCAATTCCGATTACCACATCATTTTCGGTAATCCCGTGTTCCTGCAAATCAATCCAAGCTTGCTGTTGGTCGTCTTCGGCGTTTTCAACCGCTCTGCGAATGGCTTTGTCGCCTCCGGCTATGATGCCGTTGACCAAATCAAAAGGAACGCCAAAGGTAGGAGGACATTCGGAAGCATCTACAATGCCGAGTCTTCCTGAGGTTCCTGCGCCAATATAGAATAAACGGCCGCCGTGTTTCATTTTCTCAACCACTTTCGATACTAAAACTTCGATTTGTGGTAGGGCTTTTTCTACCGCCAGCGGCACGGTTTTGTCTTCGTTATTGATGTGGGTCAGTAAGTCGTGAACCGACATGTGTTCGAGACTGTCGTAATACGAGGATTGCTCGGTGGTTTTGGTAAAGGACATAGCGTTACATTGCAAAGTCCCAAAGTTACAAAGTTTTTGCCTTCTGGATTATAAAAAACTCGCAAAAACCATCCCTAAAATAATCATCGAAATTTTGGCGATATTGAACTTGTGTCCTTCGCTGCTTTCAAAAATAATGGTCGAGGAAATATGGAACAGGATTCCAATAACCACTGCGGTGATTTGGGTGTAATATTGGTTTAAAATCGGAAAGCTATCGGACACAAAGGTTCCCAGCGGCGTCATGATGGCAAAGGTGAGCATGAAGAAAAACAACACTGTTTTATTCAATTCAGCCTGAAGAAAAAAAGTAGTCAGTATAATCGCGATGGGTAAGTGGTGAATGGCAATGCCATAGGCTAAATCGTGATGATGCCCTACCGGAAACCCTTCGAGTAACGCGTGCAGGCACAAGCTAACAAACAACAACCAGGGCATTTGTGAAATTTTGCCATGGCCGTGTACATGACCGTGTTCGGCGCCTTTGGAAAAAAACTCCAAAATGATTTGAAATAAGATCCCCACCATGATGAAAATCCCCACCGAACTATTGCTGTTCTCATACACGTCGGGGAGCAGGTGCATCACGGTTAAGGACAACAAGAATGAACCACTGAACGCCAACAAGAGCTTCAATCCTTTTTTGTCTTTGGGTTTTAATCCTATAGCAATGGCATAACCCAAAAGGACGGATAGTAATGGAAGTATATAGTTCATTATTTAAAAATCATGATTAGTCTTTCACTACTGTTTTTGTGGAATTTCTTCAGTTTGTAATCGCCAAAAGTGTCTAACAAATAAATTCCGGCCTCATTCATCATACGCTGAAAATCTTCCAACGTATAGGCTCTTACTTTTTCAACGTAATGATGCGGACAACCATTGTCTTCAAAATCAATTTCCTTGATAATGAATCCATCTGAAACATAGCGTTTGATATGGAAAACAATACCGTCAACTTCTTTGGTTTCTTCGGGAATCAAATTTTCAATCACTTGGTGCGCATTCATAAAATCAATCACGGCAAACCCATATTCCGAAAGACTTTCTTTAATAGCCAATAACGTTTTTAAATCATCGGCTTCGTTTTCAAAATACCCAAAACTGGTGAATAGGTTGAAAATCGCATCAAATTTCTGCTCAAACGGTTCGCGTTTGTCATGCACTACAAAGTGCAGGGTGTCGTTGGCATTTTTGTTGGCTTCGGCTATACTGTTTTCTGACAAATCGGCCCCGATGACATCGTAGCCCAATTGGTTCAAATAAATCGAATGACGGCCTTTACCACAAGCCAAATCCAAGACTTTGGCTTTTTCGGGCAGGTTTAAATAATGGGTAAGATTGTCCATGAAGATTTGCGCTTCACGGTAATTCCGATCTTTATATAAAATATGGTAATACGGGGTATCAAACCAAGAGGCATACCAATTTTCGGCTTTACAATTTGCAGTATCTGACATTTATTCTTTTCAAATGAATTCTGAACGTGCAAATTTAGTGTATTTTTGCCGAGGATTTTCAAATTTGGAATTCGAATTACAGCGGATTATGGAGAACTTTAAAATGATAGCCAAAACCTTTTTTGGTTTTGAAGAAATACTGGCGAAAGAATTACAGCAATTGGGAGCGCAGGATATTGAAATCGGCACACGCGCCGTCAGTTTCAAAGGGGATAAGGGATTTATGTACAAAGCCAATTTATCGTTGCGTACGGCTTTGAAAATTTTAAAACCCATCTATCATTTTCGGGCTTTTAACGATCAAAGTTTGTATAAAGGAATTTCAAACATAGACTGGTCTAAGTATTTGAATGCCAATCAAACATTTGTGATTGATACGACGATACATTCCGATCATTTCAAGCATTCGCAATTCGTTTCCCAAAAAGCGAAAGATGCCATCGTTGACCAGTTTCGCGAGAAGTTTGGCCAACGCCCGAGCATCGACAAAGACTTTCCTGATTTGCGAATCAACATCCACATTGACCGCGACCAATGTTCGGTTTCTTTGGATACTTCGGGAGCATCATTGCACCACAGAGGGTATAGAACGGCGACCAATATTGCTCCGATTAATGAAGTGTTAGCGGCAGGTATGCTGTTGTTGTCGGGCTGGGACGGCAGTTGTGATTTCCTCGACCCGATGTGTGGTTCGGGAACCATTTTGGCCGAAGCGGCCATGATTGCCTGTAATATTCCGGCCAACATTAACCGTAAAGAATTTGCCTTTGAAAAATGGAACGACTGGGACAATGATTTGTTCGATCAGATTATCGATTCACTCATGAAGAAAACCAAAGAGTTCCATTATACGATTACCGGTTATGACAAAGCGCCAAGCGCAGTCAACAAAGCCAAAGACAATATTGCTAATGCCAATTTAGACGATTACGTGACGGTACAGCAAGCTAATTTTTTTGATACCAAAAAGGAAAATGCCGGTCCGTTGCACATGGTCTTCAATCCGCCGTATGGTGAGCGTTTGGATATCGATTTGGAGCGTTTTTACCGCGAATTGGGGGATACCTTGAAAAACAATTATCCAAATACGAATGCTTGGTTTATCACAGCCAATTTGGAAGCGTTGAAATTTGTGGGCTTGCGACCTTCTCGCAAAATCAAACTTTTTAACGGTAGTTTAGAAGCGCGCCTCGTAAAATACGAAATGTATGCCGGCAGTAAGAGAACAAAGTTTCAAACCAATACGGATGACATAGATTAAAAAAAAGCCCTCAACGGGGGGCTTTTTTTATAGATAGAATTATTCGTCTGATTTGTTTTTGAGTTTCATCAGCAGGGTATAAGCCCCTTGGGTCACGATGCTTTTTCCGTTGAAGTTTTCACCGTTGACAATTTCGATAAACCCATTTTCACGCGTACCGGTGGTGACTTCGGTGATTTTGAAGTTGGTTTTGTCCAATGCGGTAAAAATGTATTCTTTGCCTTCAAAGGTGACCACGGCGGCTTCGGGCAAGGTTAAAACGTTGTGGCTTTTGATTTCAATTTCGGCATTCATGTACATTCCCGGCAAGAGCGTTTTGTCATAGTCTTCAAAATGACAGTGCACTTCCGCCGAATGCTCGTCGATTGACAAATCTTTGCTAATCAAAATAATTTCGCATTGATGCTTGTTCTCGGGCTGGTTGTTGGTGTAGGCCACTAATTTTTGTCCGATAGCCAATTTGGTGATGTCTTTTTCAAAAACTTTCAAATTGAGATGAATGTCGGTGGGATTGATCAATTCAAACAACACGTCGGCCGGATTGACATATTTGCCAATATTGACATTTACTTTGGAAACAAATCCGGTGATGGGCGCATACACGTTCACGCTTTTAGAAATGTTCTTTTCGGATAAGGTGTTCGGATTGACATTGATTAATTTCAGTTTTTCGCCCAAAGCATTCAATGTGATACGCAACGTTTTATAATCGGCATCGGCCATTTGGTAGACTTTGTCGCTGCTGGCCTGGTTTTGATTGAGTTCTTTTTGACGGTCGTATTCTTTTTCGGCAAAATACAGGCGCGACTTGGTTGTGAGGTAATCCTGTTGCAATTGAACGTATTGCTGGTCTTCCATCGTGGCGATTATTTGGCCTTTGTTGATGTGCATTCCGGGTAATAATTGCGTGGATTTTAAATAACCGCCCAACGGCATACTGATGGATACCAGATTTTGCGGGGGTACATCAATTTGTCCGTTTACTTTCAAGACCGCTGACAATGATTTTTTTTCCAATTGTCCCAAAGCCAAATCGGCATTTTTCAATTGGGCTTCGGTTAGCGATACGGTGGTTTCGTTTATTGTTTCGGGTTTTGCAGCCGGTTCTTCTTTTTTGGACTGACAACTCAAAACCAATAGTCCTGTTAAGGTTATGATGATCTTTTTCATATGTTAATTTTTTGAAGTAAGGTAATGGAGTTCGATTACGGCATCGTTGTACTGATTGACCATGTTGATGTAATCGTTTTGTATGGCAATACTCTGGTGAATAAGCATCACCCAGTCGAGATAGTTAATCTCCCCGTTATAGAATTGTTTGTTCGCAGTAGCCGTAATGGTTTTTGCATTGGGCAAGGCCGTTTTTTCATAATATTCTAAGCGTTCGGCACTTTTTTGATATTGCAATTGGGTGTTTAAAAGCAACTGTTGCAGTTCCATTTTTCCTTTTTGATATTCGTTATCGGCCATGGTTTCAGACAGTTTTGACGCTTTAATCTTTGCCCGTTGTGCGCCGCCAAATAAAGGAATCCCTAGTCCAAATTGTACCGATTGGAAACGGGTGCTTTTGTCATAATACACGTTGTCAGCTCCGGTTCCGGTGATGGTCGCGCTGTTGTATCCCAGTGTAATGCTCGGTAACAGTTTGGAACGTTCCGCCTTGGTGGCTGCCAAGGTCACTTTCTTTTGTTGTTCCAACACCTGAATTGTTGGGTGTTTGGCCACGGCAGTACTGTCGGCTGAAACGGTCAAAGCCAATTTCAATTGGTCAGTTTCGGGAACGACAAGGGTTTCGGAATTTAACGTCAACTGAAATTTACTTTGCAAAACGGCTTTTTCCTGCTGAAGTTGGGCCAACTGGGTTTGTATGGTTCCCTGTTGGGTTTCGGCTGTGGTTTTTTCCAGAATGTTGCTTTCGCCTTTTTTGAAACGCAGCGTGGCTTTTTGGGCAAACACACTAAACAGACTGTCGCTTCGTTGCAGCAAACGCTCTTTTTCGGACAGATACACCAGTGCATAAAACAGTTGGGTTACTTCTTTTTTCAATTCGGCTTCTTTCAAAGCCACGTTTAGGGTCGCTGTTTTCCACTCTTCGGTATACAATTTTTTTTGTCGGCTGTAGACCGTTGGGAAGTTGAAGGATTGGGCAATGCCAATGCGGTTATCGTTATAGAAACTGTTGATTTGCCCGTAGTCACCGGTAATATTGGTGGCCGGTACATTGGCCGCTGTTTTGATCAATTGTTTTTGATAATCGGCTTTCAAGCGTTCGTTTTTTACCGTTGCATTGTTTTTCAGTGCCGTTTCGATAGCGGCCTCCAAACGTATTGGGTTTTGGGCTTCGGCTTTGGTAAACGACAAAGTAACCAATAGAACAATCAGTGTAGCGGTTTTGTTGAGGGGTTTCATGTTCAATCCTTTTTCAAAAGTGATGTATAAGATAGGAAGTACAAAAAGCGTTAAGAACGTGGCAATCATTAGACCGCCAATCACAACGGTAGCCAGTGGTCGTTGCACTTCGGCACCGGCGCCATTACTCAGTGCCATTGGTAAAAAGCCCAATGAGGCTACAAAAGCAGTCATCAATACAGGGCGTAAACGGACTTTGGTTCCCATGAGGACGATGCGGTGTAAATCGGTCAGGCCTTCTTTTCTCAGTTGGTTGAATTCGGATATCAGTACAATACCGTTTAGAACGGCCACACCAAAGAGGGCTATAAAACCAACTCCGGCACTGATGCTGAACGGCATGCCGCGCAGGGCTAAAAAGAAAATACCGCCTATGGCCGAAAGTGGAATAGCGGAATAAATGAGCAATCCCTGTTTGACCGAATTAAAAGCGAAGAACAATAAAACAAAAATCAGCAACAAAGATACCGGAACAGCAATCATCAGACGATCTTTGGCTTTGTTCAGGTTTTCGAATGCTCCGCCATAGGTAGTGTAGTAGCCGGTTGGCAGTTTGATTTGTTTCTCTACTTTTTGTTGCAATTCGTGTACGATGCTTTGCACGTCGCGGCCTCTGACGTTGAATCCAACCACAATGCGCCGTTTGGCATCTTCGCGCTGAATTTGGTTTGGACCGTTTTTGATGCTCACATCTGCCAATTGGGATAACGGAATCTGAGTGCCTTGTGGCGTAGGGATTAAAAGGTTTTGTACATCTTCAAGATCTTTTCGTTGGTAGCTGTTGAGGCGAACCACCAGGTCAAAACGTTTTTCGCCTTCAAAAACCAATCCGGTGGTTTGTCCGGCAAAGGCTGTATTGACTACTTTGTTGATGTCATCAATGCTCAAATGGTATTGCGCAATGGTGTTTCTGTTGTAATCTATGACTACTTGCGGCATACCGGTTATGGGTTCTATGAACAGGTTTTGAGCGCCTTCGACTGATGAGACAATTTTGCCCAATTTATCCGCATAAACGGCAAGAGTATCTAAATTTTCACCAAATATTTTGCATACCACATCCTGGCGCGCTCCGGTCATCAATTCGTTAAAACGCATTTGCACCGGATATTGAAATCCGACGGTTATACCGGGCACATCTTCTAACGCTTTACTCATTTTTTCCGCCATTTCATTAAAGGTTTTGGCTGATTTCCATTCCTCTTTGTCTTTCATAATGACCATCATATCACCGGCTTCCATGGGCATTGGGTCGGTGGGGACTTCGCCGCTGCCTATCTTGGTGACTACTTTTTCCACTTCGGGGAATTGGGACTTTAAAATATGAGCTGCTTTTTGCGTACTGGCAATGGTGGTTGTTAAGTTGCTTCCGGTGAGGACGCGGGTATCTACGGCAAAGTCGCCTTCTTCGAGTGCCGGAATGAATTCGCCTCCCAAAGAACTCAACGTAATGACGGCCACTACAAAAAGACCCATCACGGAAATAATCACGGTTTTTGAATAACCGAGGATTTTCTCTAAAGCATGTTGGTATTTGATTTCAATCCAAATCATCATGCGGTCTGAAAAATTGGGTTCGTGTTTGATTTTTTTGCTCAAAAACAGCGAACTCATCATCGGAATATAGGTTAAGGAAAGCAAAAATGCCCCCAATAAAGCGAAAGCCACCGTTTGCGCCATTGGTTTAAACATTTTGCCTTCAATACCTTCTAAGGTGAAAATGGGTAAGTACACAATCAGGATGATGATTTGCCCGAATACGGCGCTGTTCATCATTTTTCCGGCAGCGCTTTCCACCGTTTTATCCATTTTGGGTTGCGATAAAGCTTCTACATTGCTGAATTTTTTACTGTGAGCCAGTTGGTGCATTACGGCTTCGACGATGATGACGGCTCCGTCAACAATCAATCCGAAATCTAAAGCTCCCAAGCTCATCAGGTTGCCGCTTACGCCAAAAGTGTTCATGAGGATGATGGCAAACAACATAGCCAGCGGAATCACCGAGGCCACTAATAATCCGGCTCGGAAATTACCGAGAAACAACACTAAAACAAAAATTACAATCAGGGCACCTTCCAATAAATTTTTTTCTACAGTACCAATAGCGTGATCGACCATTTTGGTTCGGTCTAAAAACGGCTCAATCACCACACCTTCGGGTAAGGTTTTTTGAATTTGTGCCACGCGTTCTTTCACGTTTTTGATGACATCACTGCTGTTAGCCCCTTTGAGCATCATTACAACAGCTCCCGAAACTTCGCCTTCATCGTTATAACACATGGCGCCGTAGCGGGTAGCAAACCCAATTTTGACATCGGCTACATCACGAATAAACAATGGGGTTCCCGAGGCTTCGGTTCTGATGGCGATGTTTTGAATGTCTTCGACAGTACCAATTAATCCTTCGCTTCGGATGAATAGGGAAGTAGCGCCTTTTTCGATATAAGCCCCGCCGGTATTTTGGTTGTTTTTTTCGACGGCAGTAAAGACATCGGCTATGGTGAGTCCGAGCGACTGTAGCTTATTGGGGTTTACTGCAATTTCGTATTGTTTTAATTTCCCGCCAAAACTGCTGACTTCGGCCACCCCTTTTACGCCCAGTAACTGCCTTCTGACAATCCAATCCTGAATGGTGCGCAATTCGGTTTCGGTGTATTTTTTTTCATAGCCTTTTTTGGGGCGAACGACGTATTGGTAAATTTCACCCAAACCGGTAGAAACCGGTCCCAGCTCGGGAGTCCCAATACCTTGCGGGATTTCGGTTTGTACTTTTTGCAAGCGCTCGGCTACTTGCTGGCGCGCCCAATAGATGTCGGTTTCATCATCAAAAACAATGGTGACCAATGACAAGCCGAAACGCGAAAAACTTCGGATTTCCTTTAATCCGGAAATGTTGGTATTGGCTTGTTCTATGGGGAAGGTTACCAACCGTTCAATATCGGTGGCTCCGAATGAGGGAGCAATGGTGATAACTTGTACCTGATTGTTGGTGATATCGGGTACCGCATCAATGGGTAATTTAGTGGTTTCGTATATACCGTAACCTACAAGGGCAATAACCATGAGCCCTACCAAGAGTTTGTTCCTAACAGAAAACTCGATAATTTTATTTAGCATGAATGTAACTATTAATTAGTTTTTACTTCGATAAGAGACAAATCAAGAGTCTTTTTACAGAACACATGATTTTTATTGAGATAAAAAACTAACTAATTTTGGGCGGTTGCCAAATACTGTTGTAAGAATGAGTCGTAAGGACTTCTTTGTAGTAATTGGGCGTATTTTTGGCTGTTACAAATAAAGCCTGTTTTTCGATAGTGAATTTGTGTTCGGGAATCAGAGAAATAAAATTTGGAGAACTACAATTGTCATGGGTCTTGAAAGGCAACTTCATGTCTTTGTCGTGGTCATGGTCGTTGACATCACCATGGGCGTAATGAATGCACAAAAACTGCCATACTGAAATTTCGGGTTTTTCTTTTTTATGCTCGTCATAGTGTTCGGCCATAGCAGGTAGCTTCAACAACTCGTGGAATTCGGTTGTCGAAAATAAGTAAAGCGATAAAAAGGCCAAGGCCAATATTCGTTTCATGCTAGGATTGAAATATTTAAATTTCGATTCACAAAGTTACTAACAAAAACGTTTTTGTTTGTATTGTTTGGAAAATTTAGAGTAATTCTACATAATTTGATTGTTATATTCTCTGTTTTGAAAATAATATATCCATCTCAACTTAAATCCTTCACAAAAAAATCTACTGTTAAATAAAATCCTAAATCCTCGAATCCTAAAACCTAATTCTTTTATCTTTGCCGACTGAAAATTACCTATAATGAAATTTGAATTACTAGCGAATGATCCCAATTCGAAAGCCCGTGTCGGAACGATTACCACTGACCACGGAGTGATTGAAACCCCTATATTTATGCCGGTTGGAACTGTTGCCTCTGTTAAGGGGGTACACCAACGCGAATTAAAAGAAGAAGTTAATCCTGATATTATTTTGGGAAACACCTACCATTTATATTTGCGACCGCAAACCGATATTTTGGAAAAAGCCGGTGGTTTGCACCAGTTCATGAACTGGGACCGCAATATTCTGACCGATAGTGGCGGGTACCAAGTATATTCCCTTTCTTCCAACCGAAAAATTAAAGAAGAAGGAGTGAAATTCAAATCACACATCGATGGTTCGTATCATTTCTTTACCCCCGAAAATGTGATGGAAATTCAACGCACTATTGGCGCCGATATCATCATGGCATTCGATGAATGTACACCCTATCCGTGCGATTACCGTTATGCCCAACGTTCTATGCACATGACGCACCGATGGTTAGACAGATGTATCAATCATTTGGAAAAAGTACCGGTGAAGTACGGTTACGAGCAAACACTTTTTCCAATTGTTCAAGGAAGTACTTATAAAGACTTACGTCAACAATCAGCTGAGTATATTGCCAATGCCGGAGCTCAGGGCAACGCCATCGGAGGATTATCAGTAGGAGAGCCTGCCGAGGAAATGTATGCGATGACCGAAGTGGTCACTGCAATTCTGCCCCAAGACAAACCTCGTTATTTGATGGGAGTGGGAACGCCAATAAATATTCTGGAAAATATAGCTTTGGGAATTGATATGTTCGACTGTGTGATGCCAACCCGGAATGCCCGTAACGGAATGTTATTTACGGCCAACGGAACCATCAATATCAAAAATAAAAAATGGGAAGATGATTTTTCTCCGATTGATGAAATGGGGCATACCTTTGTGGATACCGAGTATACCAAAGCCTACTTACGTCATTTGTTTGCCGCTAACGAATATCTGGGGAAACAGATTGCAACTATTCACAATTTGGGTTTTTACATGTGGTTGGTTCGTGAAGCCAGAAAGCATATCTTAGCAGGAGATTTCAGAGTTTGGAAAGACATGATGGTGAAACAAATGAGCCAACGTCTATAGAACTTTGCGGTACTTAGACTCGGCAGACCCATTAAAAGTCTAACTTTCTAAATAATCTAACAATCGATGTTAAAAATAATTGACAAATACATCCTTAAACGCTACTTAGTTACATTTATAGTAATGTTGTTGATGTTTATTCCGATTGGAATTGTGATTGATGTTTCGGAGAAGGTCAATAAGATGATTGAAAACAAAGTACCTTTTAGTGCCATTGCTAAGTATTATCTCGACTTCACTATTTATTTTGCCAATTTATTATTTCCGATATTTTTATTCCTTTCGGTCATTTGGTTCACCTCTAAATTAGCCAACAACACCGAGATTATTGCCATTTTGAGTTCGGGAATTTCTTTTTCACGATTTCTGCGTCCTTATATAATAGGAGCAACCATAGTTTCATTGTTTGCTTTGATAATGAGTGTTTTTTTGGTACCCAATGCCAGTGCCGGGTTTAAGGATTTCAGGTACCGCTACCTCATAGGAAACGGTATCAGCGAAATGCGCGACGACTCCGATGTTTTTCGTCAAATTAGTAAAGACGAATATATTTTTGTGAGTAGTTTTAATGATGTTTCCAAAATGGCGTTTAATTTTTCTATGGAGAAATTTAAAGACGATAAACTGCAATACAAACTCACTGCCGGAAGAATTAAATGGAATCCCCAAGACAGTACGTATACACTTTACAATTACAACAAAAGAAAGATTGGAGAGTTTGGGGATATTATCGAATCAGGAGAAAAAAAAGATACTGTTTTTAACTTTGATTTAGAAGATTTAGCACCGGTAGTTTACATTGCGGAAACGCTTAACCTGAGAGATTTAAATAAATTCATCGAAAAGGAAAAGGCCCGTGGGTCTTCCAATATCAATGTTTATTTGGTGGTTTTATATAAAAAATACAGCATTCCGGTTTCGGCTTTCATTCTTACTATTATAGCGGTGGCCGTTTCCTCCATGAAACGAAGAGGGGGAATGGGAGCCAATTTAGCCATCGGAATCATCCTGGCTTTTTCATTTGTCTTTTTTGATAAAATTTTCGGTGTTCTCGCCGAAAAATCAACCATGCCGCCCATCATAGCTGTATGGATTCCCAATATTGTTTTCGGAATTTTAGCCATTTATCTGTTGCGCAATGCCAAGCGATAATGTAAAAAGCTACCTGCATCTCCATTTTATTGTTTTTATTTGGGGATTCACAGCGGTTTTAGGGGCTTTAATTACCCTTGATGCCTTGCCGTTGGTTTGGTTCCGAATGCTTTTTGCGGTTGGTTTTATCGGAATTTATATTTATTTCAAAAAACTTTCCGTAAAAGTTTCTGCAAAAGCCTTAGTCCAGTTTTTGTTCTCCGGGTTAATCATTGCCCTGCATTGGTATACCTTTTTTCATGCCATCAAGATTTCTAATATATCTGTAACCTTGGCCTGTCTTTCTACCGGAGCTTTATTTGCCTCGTTGTTAGAGCCTGTTTTGTTCGGAAAAAAAATAGTTTGGTATGAAGTTTTTTTCGGCTTGCTCGTAGTTGCCGGATTGTACATCATTTTTAACGTGGAAGGAAACTACTTTTGGGGAATGATGACAGCGCTGACTTCTGCTTTTCTTTCTGCCCTTTTTGCAGTCATCAACAGTAAACTGGTAAAGTCACACGAGGCAACCGTTATTTCGTTTTATGAACTCAGCGGAGGAGTGATTTTCTTTACTTTATTCTTGTTGTTTACCGGTAGTTTTTCTTCTGATTTTTTTGTACTTTCGGTTAATGATTTATTCTATTTATTCATCCTGAGTTCCTTTTGTACGGCCTATGCATTTATTGCTTCCACTTCGGTAATGAAATTTTTGAGCCCCTATACAGTGATGCTTACTATTAATTTAGAGCCCATTTACGGAATTATTTTGGCTGTGATTGTTTTTGAAGAAAAAGAAAAAATGAGCTTTGAATTCTACTTGGGCGCTGTTATCATCTTAGTAACAGTTGTTTTAAATGCCATCATTAAATCGAGAAAGAATCAATTAAATTAGACGACAGCTATTGTTAATTTTTATTTAAAAGTAATCTTGAAAAAGTGCTTTTTATCACGATATAAAATTTTATATTTGTTGCTCGATTAAATAAAACCAACAACCCTATGGAATATTTAGATTTTGAACTTCCAATCAAAGAATTAGAAGAACAACTCGATAAATGCCAGTTAATAGGTGCTGAATCAAATGTAGATGTCAGTGCTACTTGTAAACAAATTGAAAAAAAACTAGAGGAAACCAAGCGTAAAATTTATAAAAATTTAACAGCTTGGCAACGTGTACAACTTTCACGCCATCCTAATCGTCCTTATACTTTAGAACATATTGCTAACCTGACCAAAGGTACTTTTTTGGAAATGTTCGGTGACCGAAATTTCAAAGACGACAAGGCCATGGTAGGCGGTTTAGGAAAAATTGACGGACAATCGTTCATGCTTATCGGGCAACAAAAAGGAATCAATACCAAAATGCGTCAGTTGCGTAATTTCGGTATGGCCAGTCCTGAAGGTTATCGCAAAGCATTGCGCTTGATGAAAATGGCTGAAAAATTCAACATTCCGGTTGTAACATTAATCGATACTCCGGGAGCTTATCCTGGTTTAGAGGCTGAAGAAAGAGGTCAAGGTGAGGCTATTGCCCGTAATATTCTGGAAATGGTCCGTCTGAAAGTACCGATTATTTGTGTGATTATAGGAGAAGGCGCTTCGGGAGGAGCATTAGGAATTGGAGTAGGAGACAGAGTATTGATGATGGAAAATACCTGGTATTCGGTTATTTCTCCTGAATCTTGTTCTTCTATCTTGTGGAAAAGCTGGGAATACAAAGAGCAAGCGGCTGAAGCATTGAAACTGACGTCATCTGATATGAAAAAAATGAAATTAGTAGACGACGTAATTCCTGAACCGCTGGGCGGAGCTCATTACGATAAAGAAACAACCTTCAAAACTGTAGAGCAATACATCATGAAAGCGTTCAATGAGTTGAAAGATTTATCAACAGAAGAATTAGTAGCACAAAGGATGGATAAATACAGCAAAATGGGTGAATTTAAAGAGTAATTTCTTATAAAAAATATCTTAATCCGAAGCCCTCTGGTTTCGGATTTTTTTTTGGTTATTAACAAAAAACTTAAACTTATAAACATTGGTTTGGGATAACTCATCTCCGATACTTGTTATAAAATAGCTACTTTCGTCTTATGGAAAATCTCAGAAATATAAACCCGATAAAAGTTGATAAAACCACCATTATCAATTTAGAAAAAGGCAAGCTTCCTCCTCAGGCTATGGACTTGGAAGAGGCAGTTTTAGGCGCCATGATGATTGATAAAAAAGGGGTAGACGAGGTCATTGACATACTGCAGCCTGATGCCTTTTACAAAGATGCTCACAAACATATTTTTGAAGCTATTTTTCAGTTATTCACAGATTCTCAACCTATTGACTTATTAACGGTTTCGGCTCAATTAAAAAAGAATGGGAAGCTGGAATTGGCGGGAGGCGATTTTTATTTGATTCAACTTACTCAAAAAATATCCTCATCGGCACATATCGAGTTCCATTCCAGAATTATTCTTCAGAAATATATTCAGCGAAGCCTGATCAAAATTTCTTCCGAAATTATTGAAGAATCCTATGATGAGTCGACGGATGTGTTTGATTTGTTGGATAAAGCTGAATCTAAATTGTACGAAGTAACTCAAGGTAACATCAAACGAAGCTCGGAAACAGCACAAAGTTTGGTAATTCAGGCCAAAAAAAGGATAGAAGAGATAGCCAACAAAGAAGGATTGAGCGGGATACCAACCGGCTTTGAGAAGTTGGATAAGGTTACTTCCGGATGGCAACCATCAGATTTGATTATTATTGCGGCTCGTCCGGGTATGGGTAAAACCGCTTTTGTATTGTCGATGGCAAGAAATATGGCAATAGATTTCAACCAACCCGTAGCTGTATTTTCGTTAGAGATGTCATCGGTACAGTTGATTACCCGTTTAATTTCTTCTGAAACCGGATTATCTTCTGAAAAGTTGAGAACCGGAAAACTGGAAAAACACGAGTGGGAACAGCTTTCCACCAAAGTTAAAGATTTAGAAAAAGCACCATTGTATATTGATGACACTCCTTCGCTTTCCATCTTTGATTTAAGAGCCAAAGCGCGACGTTTATCATCACAACACGGCATCAAGCTAATTATTGTTGATTATCTTCAGTTGATGACCGCCGGAGGCAGCAATGGAAAAGGCGGCGGAAATCGCGAACAGGAAATTTCGACCATATCCAGAAACTTAAAAGCCTTGGCCAAAGAATTGGAAGTTCCGGTTATTGCCTTATCGCAGTTGTCGCGTGCGGTTGAAACCCGTGGTTCGAGCAAGCGACCATTGCTTTCCGATTTGCGTGAATCGGGAGCCATTGAGCAGGATGCGGATATCGTTTCGTTTATTTACCGTCCGGAGTATTATAAAATTGACGAATGGGATGATGATGAACAAACTCCAACCGCCGGTCAGGCTGAGTTTATCATAGCCAAACACCGTAATGGTTCGTTGGAAAACATCCGATTGAAATTCATCGGAAGTCTTGGTAAGTTTGACAACCTTGAAGAATACGGCAGTGCCTTTGATGATTTACCTTCTAAAATGAATCTCGATGACAATCCGTTTATTACCAAGAATTTGCCATCACCAAATGAAGCTTTCGGCAGCAATATTAATCGTGATGATGATGATGACAGTGATGTTCCTTTCTAAAAATATGAATCCCGTGCATCGGGATTTTTTTATGCTTTTCTTCACAGTAAATCTGTTATCTTTGGATATAATTTTTTTAAAAGATGTTTAAAAAATCAATCTTTAGTATTCTTTTGCTGATTTCTTTCTCCGTTAAAGCCAATTTTATTTTGCTGCCAATGGATGAAACGGCGCAAAAAAATCACCTTAAAGCATACGGAATTACCTATTGGGCCTTGGATAAACATTACAAGGCGAGTTGGTTACTGAATTACAGAGGTGGTTCATTCCTTTTGCCAGATGCTTCCGAGATTCGAAAAGAATGTCAAATCAGAGGTGTAAGCTTTGAAATATTATCCGATGGAGAGGCACAATCCATTCTGGATGATATCTCAAGTCCGTCTCAAAATATGGAAACCGTAGTTTTAGAAAAAGCGCCTAAAATTGCGGTGTATTCACCACCGGGCAAGCAACCTTGGGACGATGCCGTTACCATGGTGCTGACGTATGCGGAGATTCCGTTTAAAGTGGTTTATGACGAAGAGGTATTAAGCGATCAATTGCTCTTGTATGATTGGTTGCACTTGCATCACGAGGATTTTACCGGTCAATATGGTAAGTTTTACGGAGCCTACAGAAATGCCCCTTGGTATATTGATCAAAAGAAAGAAGCCGAAGCTTTAGCGACTAAATTAGGATTTACCAAAGTATCACAGGAAAAATTGGCGGTGGCCAAAAAAATCAGGGATTTTGTTATTGGAGGTGGTTTTATGTTTGCCATGTGTTCGGCAACGGATAGTTTTGATATTGCATTATCTGCAGAAGGGGTTGATATATGTGAGCCCATGTTTGACGGGGATGGAAGCGATGCAAATTATCAATCAAAAATTGATTACTCCAAAACTTTTGCCTTCAAAGATTTTATTTTAGACAGAAAACCGGATCATTATGAATTCTCGGATATTGATATGACCGAAAAACGCCGTATTCCGTTTGAAAAGGATTATTTTACATTAATGGAATTTTCAGCAAAATGGGATGTAATTCCGAGTATGCTTTGTCAAAATCATACGCAACTCGTTAAAGGTTTTATGGGACAGACCACGGCTTTTGACAGTAATTTGATTAAATCGAATGTTTTGATTTTAGGAAAAAACGAACTCAATGATGAAGCTCGCTATATTCATGGGCAAAAAGGAAAAGGTTTCTTCACGTTCTACGGTGGTCACGATCCCGAGGATTACCAACATAGAGTAGGAGACGAACCAACGGTTTTGGACTTACATCCTAATTCACCAGGTTTCAGGCTGATTTTGAACAATGTTTTGTTTCCGGCAGCAAGAAAGAAACCGCAAAAAACATAAAATAAAAAAATCCCAAGCTTCTGCTTGGGATTTTTTTTAGTCTTGATTCATCGGGATTACATTTACTGATAATCCGGTATTTTCAATTATTTATTATTGTCAATCACATAATTCAATACTTTGGTCATAAGATGCACACGGTCTTTACCCATTACGTTGTGTTTGTGCATAGGATAGGCAAAGAAATCAACCTGTTTCTGCGCTTCCACAAATTTCTTAATCAAAGCAAAGTTGTTTTGCATTACGACTACATCATCACTGGTACCGTGGATTAAAAGCAATTTGCCTTTTAAATTTTTGACATAATTCAAGGTACTGGCTTCGTCAAATCCTTTTTGATTTTCCGCAGGTGTATCCATATAACGCTCGCCATACATCACTTCGTAGTATTTCCAATCGGTTACCGGTCCGCCGGCAATCCCTACTTTAAAGACATCGGGCTTGCGCAACATGATAGAGGTTGTCATGAATCCACCAAAACTCCAACCGTGAATGGCCAAACGATTGGCATCAACATAAGGTAGGGATTTCAAATAATCAACACCTTTCATTTGATCTTCAATTTCGTTGGTCCCTAATTTGCCATGGATTACGCTTTCAAAAGCAAATCCTCGGTTATCCGAACCGCGATTGTCTACCGTGAAAACCAAATAGCCTTGCTCTGCCATCCAATACATCCAAAGGTTGGCACCATCTAAGTACGAATTGGTAATCATTTGCGCATGAGGTCCGCCATAGACATACACCAAAACCGGATATTTTTTGTTGGGGTCAAAATCGCTGGGCTTAATCAAACGTGTATACAAATCGGTCGTGCCGTCTGCCGCTTTGATAGTTTTGATTTCGGAAGTTCCCATCACATAGCCCTCGTATTTGTTTGGGCTGACCAACAAAGTGGTTGCTTTCAGGTTTTTGTCGTACAATAATGATTTTGACGGTGTGGTATGATTTGAAAATTCATCAAAAAACCAATTTCCATCAGTAGAAACCGAAACGGCGTGTACGCCTTCGTCTTTGGTGATTAGAGTTTGTTTTCCTTTTAAATCTACTTTATAGGCTAACATATTGGTAGGATTAGCTCCTGTTGCGGTAAAGTAAATTTCGGTACCGGCCGGGTTGCTGCCCAGGATTTCTCGGGCCGGGAATTTATTAGCGGTCAATTGCTTAATTAATTTCCCGTCGATGCTGTAATAGTATAGATTTTGGAAACCGTCTTTTTCGCTGAACCACACAAAATTATTGGATTTCGGATTCGGAAAGAATGCTTCGTGCTCCGGTTCTACCCAGTTTGGATTTTTTTCATTGAGAATTGTTCGCACGTAAGCCCCGGTATTGGCATCGTATACATTCAAATTCATATCGTTTTGACCGCGGTTTAATTCAGCAATCAACACATATTTCTCATCCGGAGTCCAGGAAAGATTCGTCAAATAGTCATCGGAATTGCCTCTAGGTGAAATAAATACGGTTTTTTGAGTGGTCAAATTGTAAATTCCTACTTTGGGTTTTTCCGATTTTTGTCCAATCATCGGGTATTTGATGTTGTCTAATTTGCCCGGAGTTTCATTGATATCGAGCAAAGGATAATCGGCGACTTCGGTTTGATCTTTTTGATAAAAAGCTAAAAAAGTGGCTTTAGGTGACCAGAAAATTCCGTTGTTGATACCAAATTCGTTGCGGGCAATAAACTGTCCCGAAACGATCGCTTCGTTTGTTTCCTGAGTTACGGCAATTTTTTCTCCTTTGCTGTTGTAAAAGTACAAGTTGTTTTTTACCGTGAAAGCCAAGTTGGCATGGTTGCTGTCAAAGGTTGGATTTTCAGCTTCTTCCTCGGTGGTCTGTATCAGTTTCCCTGATTTTGAGGTCATATTGTAAGTGTAATACTTGTTGGTATCATTGATTAACAGGGTGTTGGAATCGATAAACGAGACTCCGAAAAAATTCTTCAGTTTGGTGCCCAATTCTTTATTGATGTCAGCAAGTGTTATGAGTTCAGTTGCCTTACTGTTCTTGGTGTCGGCCGTCATCATTTTGGTAAATGTGTCGGTATAATACACATAGCGATTCGTGTTCGGAATCCATTGAAAGCCTAATAATTTATCAGCTCTGAAGGCTCTGTTTTGCTGCATTACGGCATCGTCTAAGGTAATTTTCTTTAATTGCGCCTGCATCGAAACAGCAATAAAGAATGTGAATGCCAAAACTATTTTTTTGTTCATAATTAAGTATTTGTTTGTTGTGATAAATGTATAAAAAAAGGATACCCTTTAGTAGTAAAAAAGTATCCGCTGTTACAGTAAGGATTTAATTTGTTTCAAAAGAAGTGATGTAATTATTCGGATAAGCGTCGTAGTTTGGCTTTATCAATAATTTTGATGCGTTTACCTACCAATTCAATCAGGTTATTTTTGTTGAGTTCTGATAGCAGCCTGATGCAACTTTCGGTTGCAGTACCAATCATACCGGCTAATTCTTCACGTGAAAGTTGTAACCGCAAAGTGTCGTCAGCTTCTTTGCCAAAGGTTTCTTCGAGATAAATAAGGGTACCGGCTAAGCGTTCTTTTACACTTTTTTGAGCCATATTGACCATGTGTTCGTCAGCATCTTTTAAGTCACCACAAATGGTTTTCATCACATTCATAGAAAACTGATTGTTTTGATTGAAGAACTGCATGATTTCTGTTCTGGGAATGAAACACACCTCCATATCTTCTAAGGCTACGGCACTGAGGTTGGCCGGTTCTTCACTAATCATGGAACGCTGGCCTAATAATTCTCCGGGTTTTACCAGTTTGACGATTTGGTCTTTACCGTTGGAACTGAGTTTTGAAAGTTTACACACGCCATCTTTTACACAGTAAATACCATTAGTCATTTCACCTTCTTCAAAAACCGGTTCACCCTTTTTAATCGTGTAGGATGTCTTACATTCAGCTATTTTTAAAAGTTCCTCTTTACCCAAAGCCTTGAGCGAGCTGAATTGTCTAACGATACACTGTTCACATTTACTCATAATTCCAAATAAGGGTTTAACCTTTACAAATATATCTAAAGTATGACAATTATCATATTTTAATTTTCAACAAAATTTAATATTTGCATCAGGTAAATGAGCAAATTATGAATACATCACAGTGTTTCCATTGTGGTAACGAGGTCGTAAAGAAAGAAGAGATTCTTTTTGATGACAGAAGTTTTTGTTGCAACGGTTGCAAGACCGTTTATGAAATTTTCAGTCAAAACGATTTGTCCTGTTACTACGATTTTCAAGCCAATCCTGGTGCTACTCCGCAGGACATAAAAGGTAAATATGATTTTTTAGCCAATGAAAATATTGTCGACAAATTGTTGGAATTCAAGGAGAATTCAACACATATTGTTTCACTCTACATTCCTCATATACACTGTAGTTCGTGTATTTGGATTTTGGAGAATTTACAAAAGCTTCAGGCAGGAATAAGTACTTCTCAGGTTAATTTCCCCGAGAAGAAAGTCCGTATTACATACAATCCCGAAAAAACTTCGCTACAGGAAATTGTAGAGATGCTTTGTTCTATTGGATACGAACCATACATCAGTTTGGAAAATTATGATGAAGGCAAAAAGAAGGTTGACCGTTCGTTGATTTACAAGATTGGGGTAGCATTTTTTTGCTTCGGAAATATTATGCTGTTGTCGTTTCCCGAATATTTTGAAGTCAATGAATTCTGGATTGATCAATACAAAGATTTTTTCCGTTGGCTGATTTTTTTACTTTCCTTACCGGCGTTTATTTATTCGGCTTCCGGTTATTATGTGGCGGCATGGAAAAGCATTAAACAAGGCATGCTGAACATAGAAATTCCTATTGCTCTGGGCATAGTGGTAATGTTCGTCCGAAGCACTGTTGATATCGTTTTTAACTACGGACAGGGTTTTTTTGACAGTATGTGCGGTTTGATTTTCTTTATGTTGTTGGGGAAATTATTCCAGCAAAAGACTTACGATTTTCTTTCATTTGAACGTGATTACAAATCCTATTTCCCTATAGCCATTACCAAAATTTTGCCCGGTGGTAAAGAAGTAGCGGTACAAGTGTATGATATTGAAAAGGGCGACAGGCTGTTGATTCGCAACCAGGAATTGATTCCGGTTGACGGAATATTAATTTCCGATTCGGCTTCCATTGATTATAGTTTTGTGACGGGTGAAGCGGTCCCCATCGAAAAAAAATCGGGTGATAAAATTTTTGCCGGAGGGAAACAACTTGGTAAAGTTATCGAAATGGAAGTGATGTTTTCAGTATCTCAAAGTTATCTGACCCAGTTGTGGAGTAATGATGTTTTTCAGAAAAAAGTTGAGCAAAAACACAAGTCTATTACTGACCAAATCAGCCATTACTTTACACCTGCATTGTTATTATTAGCCATAATTTCGTTTACTTACTGGGTTTTTATAGATGTTACCACGGCATTTAATGTATTTACCGCTATTTTGATAGTGGCTTGTCCGTGTGCTTTAGCTTTGACTGCTCCGTTTACTTTGGGTAATGTTTTGCGCATTATGGGCAACCGTAAATTGTATCTCAAAAATGCTATAGTAGTTGAACAATTGGCCAAAGTTGACACTATTGTTTTCGATAAAACCGGAACCATCACCACTCATAAAAAATCGGCGATAGTTCAGGAAGGAATTTTTGAGGAATCTGATTTGGTTCTACTCAAAAATGCTTTAAGGGGTTCTAACCATCCGCTGAGTCGAAGATTGTATGATTATCTGCCCGAATTTCCCGTGGCTGCCGTTACTCATTTTGAGGAAACAACAGGAAAGGGAATTCAGGCCATAGTTAACGGAAAAACCATAAAAGTTGGTTCAGCTTCGTTTGTTGGCGATGCTGAAGAAAACCAGCTGAAACAAACTAATGTATACGTAAGCATTGATGGTATTTATACAGGAAAATTCATTTTTGACAATCAATATCGCGATGGTTTGGAAGAACTTTTCAGTCAATTGAGTAAAAAATACGAAGTCAAGGTACTTTCGGGAGATAATGAAGGTGAAAAAGAAGTGTTAGAGCAATTACTTCCTAAAAATACCGAATTGGTTTTCAATCAAAAGCCGGAACAAAAATTAGCTTTTATCGAGAACCTTCAGAAGCAAGGGAAGAATGTCCTTATGATTGGTGATGGTCTGAACGATGCCGGCGCACTGGCCCAAAGTAATGTGGGAATTTCTATCTCTGAAAATGTGAATGTGTTTTCTCCTGCCTGTGACGGAATCTTAGATGCCAGCCAATTTAAGCGGATTGATTTCTTTTTAAGGTATTCAAAAAACGCTATGATTACAATTTATATGAGTTTTTGTTTATCTTTATTGTACAATATTGTAGGACTAAGTTTCGCAGTATCAGGAAATTTATTGCCAATAGTAGCGGCTATCATCATGCCGTTGAGCACCATTACCATAGTTAGTTTTGTAACGATTATGAGTAATTATTTCGCAAGAAAATAAATATAGAGGTATGATATTTATCATATTTTAAGAGTAGTTCCAAGAGTAACTTTGCTTACACAAATTAGAGGTATGAGTGTCATTTATTTATTAATTTCCATCAGTATCATTGTCGCGATAGTGTTTTTGTACGCTTTTTTGAGAGCCGTGAAGACGGGTCAGTATGACGATGATTATACCCCATCTGTCCGAATGCTTTTTGACGATGAGTTGGTAAAAGGGAGTGGCAAAAAAGAGCTTCCGACTTCAAAAAAAGAGAATATCCAAACTAAAATAAAAACCAAAATAATTTAAACAATGGAAATGCAACAATTTTATTACGACAACAAAATTGTAAAGAAGTTCATCTACGCGACTATCGTATTTGGTCTTGTAGGTATGCTGGTGGGGCTTTTATTGGCCTTATTTTTTCTTTTTCCGAACTTAACTGACGGGATTTCGTTTTTAAGCTTCGGTCGATTGAGACCTTTACATACCAATGCAGTAATTTTTGCCTTTGTGGGTAATGCCATGTTTGCCGGAGTGTATTACTCTTTGCAACGCTTGCTGAAGGCCAGAATGTACAGTAATTTTTTAAGCAATCTTCACTTTTGGGGATGGCAGTTGATTATCGTAGCGGCAGCAATCACGCTTCCGTTAGGATACACATCTTCTAAAGAATACGCCGAATTGGAATGGCCAATTGATATTGCCATTGCGTTGATTTGGGTTGCCTTTGGTATCAACATGATTGGTACTATTTTAAAGAGAAGAGAGCGTCACTTGTATGTGGCCATCTGGTTCTACATTGCTACTTTTGTTACCGTTGCAGTGTTGCATATTTTCAATAGTTTAGAATTGCCCGTTACTGCCTTAAAAAGTTATTCGGTTTATGCCGGAGTACAAGACGCCTTAGTACAATGGTGGTACGGACATAATGCGGTTGCTTTTTTCCTTACTACGCCTTTCTTGGGAATGATGTACTATTTTGTACCAAAAGCCGCTAACCGTCCAGTCTATTCTTACCGACTTTCCATCATCCACTTCTGGTCTTTGATTTTCATTTACATCTGGGCTGGACCTCACCACTTGTTGTACTCCTCTTTACCGGATTGGGCACAAAACTTAGGGGTTGTTTTCTCAGTTATGTTGATTGCACCATCATGGGGTGGTATGATTAATGGTTTGTTAACTCTTAGAGGAGTTTGGGACAAAGTGCGTACCGATTCAGTTTTGAAATTTTTCGTAGTTGCCATTACCGGTTATGGTATGGCTACATTTGAAGGTCCGATGTTATCGCTTAAAAACGTTAACGCAATTGCCCACTTTACCGACTGGATTATTGCTCACGTACACGTGGGAGCATTAGCCTGGAACGGATTCCTAATCTTCGGTATGATTTATTGGTTGATTCCTCGTTTGACTAAAACTACTTTATACTCTGAAAAATTAGCCAACTTCCATTTTTGGATTGGAACTTTAGGTATCGTGTTGTATGCTTTACCAATGTATGTGGCCGGATTTACACAGGCCTCAATGTGGAAACAATTCAAACCGGACGGTACCTTGCAATATGGTAACTTCTTAGAAACCGTTACGCAAATTATGCCAATGTATTGGATGAGAGCTATTGGAGGTTCTTTGTATTTAATAGGTATGATTGTATTGATTTACAACGTTGTAAAAACCGTTAAACAAGGTAGTGCAGTTGAAGATGAATTAGCCGAAGCACCTGAATTAGCCAAAATTTCAACCGGAAGATTAAAAGGTGAAAAATTCCACCCTTGGTTAGAAAGACGTCCTATCCAGTTAACTATTTTGGCAACAATTGCTATCTTAATTGGAGGTGTTATACAAATTGTGCCAACCATTATGGTAAAATCAAACATTCCAACTATAGCCGCTGTAAAACCATATACACCGCTTGAATTACAAGGTCGTGATTTGTATATCCGTGAAGGTTGTGTGGGTTGTCACTCTCAAATGATTCGTCCTTTCCGTTCAGAAGTAGTGCGTTACGGTGATTATTCCAAATCAGGAGAGTATGTGTATGATCACCCGTTCTTATGGGGTTCTAAACGTACCGGTCCGGATTTGCACAGAGAAGGAGGTAAGTACAATGACAACTGGCATTTCAATCACATGTGGAATCCGCAAAGTATTTCACCAGGTTCAATAATGCCGGCTTACAAATGGTTGTTTGACAATAAAGCTATGGATTACTCAACTACCGAAGCTAAAATGAGAGTGATGCAAACATTAGGAGTTCCGTATACAGAAGCTGACATTGCTAATGCGAAACAAAGTATAGAAACGCAGGCTGCAACTATCGAACAAAATCTGCACAATGATCCCGACTTTGTAAAGTCGTATGAGGCCAGTAAAGCAAAAGCTTTGACTAAAGGAGAAACTTTCGTTCCGATGAAAGACAGAGAAATCGTTGCTTTGATTGCTTACTTACAGCGATTAGGAACAGATATTAAAGTAAAAGATAATAAATAGTAAAGCCATGTTAAAGTTTGTTCAACACAATTTAGAGTCAATAGCCGGAGTAGCCATTTATCCGATTATTTCTCTGCTGATTTGCTTTACATTTTTTGTGGGTCTGTTCTTTTGGGTCTTTACCTATAAAAAAGAAAAGATTCAGGAAATGAGTGAACTTCCTATCAAAGAATAATAAACCAAAAGTTATAATCATGAAAAAATTAATCCCAGTATATGTCAGAGTTCCGTTGATCTTTGTCTGTGTATTTGCAGCATTAGAGTATTTCATCGACTCTGGCGACCGACCAGCTTTTATCAAATACCCTATGGTCGCCTTGTTTTTAGTAGTGTTTCTCTTCTTGCTGATTGCCATTGAAATGGTAGTCAGTGCGGTTGACAACGTTACTTACCACATGTTGACGGAAGAACAGAAAAAACAATTGGATGAAGCGCAATCTGTTCCTTTCACCGAAAGTACTTTCTATAAAAATATCTTGAAAAAACTAACCCGTTCCAAAAGTGTTGAACAGGAAGCCGATGTGATGCTCGACCATAATTATGACGGAATTCGTGAGTTAGACAATGTTTTGCCACCGTGGTGGGTGTATCTATTCTACGGAACCATCATATTCGCAGGTATATATTTGGTTCGTTTCCACATCATGGGTGATTACAACCAAGATCAGGAATTTCAAACCGAAATGAATGAAGCCAAAGCGGCAGTTGATGCTTACATGAAAACAGCTCCGGATATGATGAGCAAAGATAAAGTGACTCTACTAACTGATGCGCCAAGTATTGCTGCCGGTAAAGCAATTTTTCAAACCAATTGTATAGCTTGTCACAGAGCTGACGGTGGAGGGCAGATTGGTCCAAACTTAACCGATAACTACTGGATAAACGGTGGCGGAATCAAAAATGTATTCAACACTATTATGGAAGGCGGACGCGACGGAAAAGGAATGGTTGCCTGGAAAGCTACCATCAAACCTTCTGATATACAAAAAGTAGCCAGTTATGTACTGTCATTACAAGGAACCAATCCGAAAGATCCTAAACCGACAGAGCCGGAAGCTAAAGAATGGAAAGAAGACGGAGCTGCTGCTCCTGCCGCTACAGCTGTTACTGACAGTACTAAAGTAGCCGCGAAATAATTGAATTAAACGCGATTATTAAAATTATAAAAAATGTCCGACGAGCACGATGAAAGTTTTAGAGATAGTATAAGTACTATTGATGCCAAAGGTAAAAGAGCTTGGATTTTTCCGAAAATACCAAAAGGAAAGTTATACGAGCGCAGAAAATGGTTGAGTTACTTCTTGCTGCTGTTTCTGTTTTCTGCACCTTTTATAAAGATAAACCATCACCAGTTTTTGATGTTCAACGTGTTAGAGCGTCGTTTTAATCTGTTTGGTTTTCCTTTTTGGCCACAGGATTTTCACATATTCGTAATCATTATGATTATTGGAGTTGTCGGATTAACGCTCTTTACAGTAGCCTTCGGACGCATCTTTTGCGGTTGGTTTTGCCCCCAAACCATTTTTATGGAAATGGTATTCCGTCGAATTGAATTCTGGATTGACGGTGACCGCGGAGCCCAAATTCGGCTGGATAAACAAGAATGGAATGCTGAAAAAATAAGAAAGCGATTGACCAAATGGTTTATCTTTTTTGTGATTTCGTTTTGGATTGCCAATGTATTTTTGGCCTATTTGATTAGCAGCGATAAGTTGATTCAACTCATAAAAGAAGGACCAACCAACAACAAATCAACGCTCATAGCTTTATTAATTTTTACAGGTGTTTTTTATTTTATCTATGCCTGGTTCAGAGAGCAGGTATGTATCATAGCCTGTCCTTACGGAAGAATGCAGGGAGTTTTATTGGATAACAAATCCATTAATGTCGCTTATGATCACGTAAGGGGAGAAAAAGAAAAAGGAAGAGCCAAATTCAATAAAAAAGAAGATCGAGCTGCTTCGGGTAAAGGTGATTGTATTGACTGCAGTTTGTGTGTACATGTTTGTCCAACCGGAATAGATATCAGAAACGGAACACAACTGGAGTGTGTCAATTGTACAGCCTGCATTGATGTATGCGACAGTATGATGGAGAACGTGGGCTTGCCTAAAGGCTTAATCCGATACGCCAGTGAAGACGAAATTGTCAAAAAAGAAAAGTTCGTCTTTACCAACAGAATGAAAGGCTACGTAGCAATTTTGGCTATATTAACCGGAGTGTTCATTGGTATGTTGTTTTTAAGAAATGAGGTAGAAGCCACCATATTGCGCCTTCCGGGACAATTGTTTCAACGTAAAGGCGATAAAATCAGTAATGTGTACACGTTCAAAATTGTCAATAAAACTTCGATTAATTTTGATAAAGTGCATATTGAATTGGCCAATCAAAAAGGAGAAGTGAAAATGGTTGGGTCGCGCTATTTCAAGGTGCCTAAAGAAGGTATTACCGAAGGGACACTGTTTATTGAAATAAAAGAAGCATTACTGGAGAGTGATAAGACCAAACTGACATTAGATGTTTATAATGATAACAAGTTAATCGATACTGAAGTCACCAATTTCCTTGGGCCGAGAAGTTTCGAGTAACAAAAATAAATAGGTATGAGAATTAAAATTAATTGGGGAACTGCAATCGTTATAGCGTTTGCATTATTTATGAGTTTTATATTGTTTTTTGTATTCCGGGTACAATCGGACAGCAAGTACGATAATGAGTTAGTAACGGATGAATATTATAAGAAAGAGGCAACAGTTCAGAGTGACATCGACAGCGAACAAAATGCCAAAGCTTTGAGTCAGAAACTAACCATCAGTAACACTACGGAAGGTATATTGATTAGCTTTCCGAAAGATTTAGATTTTAAAAAAATAGAAGGAAAAGTATCCCTTTACAGACCGTCCAACAAAAAGTTAGACTTTGTTAACCCAATTACACTTTCTAACTCCGATTTGCTCATACCTAAAAATAATCTGGTGGGCGGTCTTTGGGATATTGCTGTAGAATGGACCTATGAAGGCAAATCCTATTTGAATAAAGAGCAACTGTATTTTCAGTAAGTCATGCTTTACACGGCTCTCATATTCGGATTAATCTCCAGCCTGCACTGTATTGGCATGTGTGGCCCTATAGCTATGATGTTACCGGTTTCCCGAAACAATTCGGCCAAGAAAGCAATTCAAATCATGTTGTATCACGCAGGAAGATTGACATCATACGCTACGCTTGGGTTTCTTTTCGGATTATTGGGGAAAGGGTTGTATTTGGCAGGGATTCAGCAACACATTTCTATAGCGGTTGGAGTTTTGATGATTGCCATTGCAGTGGTGCCTGAGAAAATTTTTGCCAAATATAATTTCTCAAGACCAATTTATACAGCCATATCAAAAGTAAAAAGCAGTTTGGGGCAACAGTTCAAAAGAAAATCCCCCGATGCTTTGTTTACCATAGGTTTGTTTAATGGTTTGCTACCTTGCGGGTTGGTTTATGCCGCTTTATTTGGAGCCATAGCCATGCAAAATATTACAGGAAGTACACTATACATGATACTCTATGGAGTAGGAACCATTCCGTTGATGAGTGCTGTAGTTTATGTGGCCAATTTTTTAGCCTTGCCTTTTCGCAATAAACTTCAAAAGGCTGTACCTATAGTTACAGTTGTAATTGGGATGCTCTTTATCTTGAGAGGCATGGGGTTAGATATTGCTTACATATCGCCCGGCAATGTGCATTTGTTTGTGCAGGCAGTGGCTAATTGCCACAGATAAGAATAATAATCACCAAAATAATATAGTATGGAAAAACACGATTTATTACACGAATTCCCAGAACACAAGGAAAAAATTCACGAACTTAAAATTTCGGATGAGCATTTCAGAAAATTATTTGATGAATACCATGAAATAGAACATCAAATCCACCGCATTAATATGGGTTCAGAAGTTGCCAATGATAATTTTATTCACGAGTTAAAAGCCAAATTGTTATTCATTAAAGATGAGATTTATGCTCATTTGAATAAATAAAACAATTCAATTTGAAAAAAAGCACGTAATTGACGTGCTTTTTTTATTTTATAAGGCATGTATGACACGAGCGGCAGTCGTAATTCCGGTGATTAAAATCAAGACCAACACCGTTTTTTTAAATTGTTCTTCAGATATTTTAGTCAATATTTTTTTGCCAATGTAAGTTCCAAAGATGCTCACCACCAAAAGTATAGGAATTAAATACAAGTCGTCTTTGTGAATGTATCCATTGAATCCGTAAACGACTGCTCTGCTACTGTCTATTGCCAAATCAATGATGGCTGAAGTAGCTATAAAAATCTCCATTTTTAAGTTAAAAGCCGCTAAAGTTATCCCTCTGATGGCCCCTCCTGTACCTAATATTCCGGCAACAAACCCTGAGGCTATTCCGCCACCCACACTGTTCAGGTGAGTAGGTTTGATGACGATATTTTTAAAAATGAGAAAAAGTGAACTCAATGCTATCAGGAAAACAGCCAAACTCATTTCCAGCCATTGGGTAGCTATAAATTGACTCAGATAGGCACCTATAATAACAAAGACAACTGCGGGAATTCCCAAACTGACGATCAGTTTTTTGTCAAAACCTTTATGAAAAAAAGCAATTTTGGTCGTGTTACTCAATACGTGAAACAAAGCTGTTACACCCAAAACGGAGTGAAAATCTAAAAAATAACCGGCAATCGGAATAAAAAATAAAGAAGAACCGAAACCTCCGACAGTTCCCAAAATTTCTGCCAGGAGTGCCAATAGAATAAAGTAAATCAAATAATCCAATAGGGTAGTTTTAGAAACAAATAAAGGTACTGAAAAGCACTTAAATTGTCATAGAAAACAATTGGGTTTTTGGAACATTGCGTTGTAATTTCAAGTCAAAGGCCATGCAAATGTTGCGCACAAAAGGTTTTCCTTTGTCGGTTACGGTTATGTGATCTTCATAAAGTCTGACTAAACCATCTTTTTCCATTTCAGCTAAACGGTTGAGGACTTCAGGCAATGCTGAAAAAGTTGTGTCGTCGTTTTTCCAAGAAGTAGTAAATCGGCACATCAGATTCAGAATATGTTTTCGAATGATTAGATCCTCAGAGCTTAAAACATGACCTCTGAATACCGCTAATTCGTTATGGGCTAAACGGCTATAATAAGCTTCCAGTTCTTTCTCATTTTGAGCGAACGCATACCAACTGTCGCTGATAGATGAAACACCCAAACCAATCATCAGTTGAGTCTTAGATGCAGTATATCCCATGAAATTGCGGTGCAATTTTCCCTCTTTGAAAGCCGTATACATGCTGTCATTAACCAAAGCAAAATGATCCATCCCGATTTCATGATAGCCTTTTTGCGCCAGTAATTCTTTTCCCACTTCATATAATTCGCGTTTGGCTTCATCTTTAGGGACATCTTCATCTTTAAATCCGCGTTGCCCGTTGCCTTTTATCCAGGGAACGTGTGCATAACTGTAAAACGCTAATCTGTCGGGAGCCAATGAATTGGTTTTGTCTATCGTATCAATCACATTTTCCAGTGTTTGAAACGGCAAGCCAAAAACCAAATCATGCGAAATAGAGGTGTATCCAATTTCACGAGCCCAAAAAGTAACCTTTGCAACATTGTGAAACGGCTGTATGCGATGGATGGCTGTTTGTACTTTCTCGGCATAATCCTGCACACCAAAACTGACTCTGCGAAAGCCTAAATCATATAATTTTTGAAGATGTGCTCGAGTTGTATTATTAGGATGTCCTTCAAAACTGAATTCGTGTTGAGCTGCTTTTTTGGCCCGACTTAAAATTCCGAGAATCAATCGTTCTAAATTATCGGGTGAAAAAAAAGTTGGTGTACCGCCTCCTAAATGAATCTCTCTGATAATGGGTTTCTCCGGAAACAAATCACAATACAATTGCCATTCTTTTAGAACAGCATCTATGTAGGGATGCTCTACCTCATGTCGTTTGGTTATGCGTTTATGACACCCGCAAAAAGTGCAAAGGCTTTCGCAAAAAGGCAAATGGATATAAAGGCTGATACCCTCATTTGCATTGCTTTTTTTAAAACTTTTGATGAATGTTGTTTCCCATAATTGTGGGGTAAAAGTACTTTCATCCCAATAGGGAACCGTAGGATAACTGGTATACCTCGGACCGGGAACGTTGTATTTTTGTACTAATGAAATTGCCATACCTAAAATTATTTGCAAAGTCAAAATTAACAGCCCTTTGACAGAATAAAAATGACAATTATCATAGAAACAAAAAATCCTCTGTTAAGAGGATTTTCGTTCGAATTATCTATTAGATTTTTACGGTCCAGCCAAAGGTGTCTTCGGCCAGTTTGTATTGAATTTTCGTCAATTTATCTTTTAGTTGTAAAGCAATAGAGTCTTCTGTTTTAGGCAGTTCGTAATAAGTTTCTTTGTATTGAAAACCTACGATTGGGCTCACGACTGCGGCGGTTCCGGCTCCGAAAATCTCTTTGAGGCTTCCGTCTTTGGCGGCAACTACCAATTCATCTACCAATACCGAACGTTCTTCAACTTTGATGCCTTCGCGTTTAGCCAGTTCAATCAAACTTTTACGGGTTACTCCGTCTAAAATTCTCTCACTAACCGGTGCGGTGTAAATCGTGTCATTGATTCGGAAAAATACATTCATGGTTCCGGCTTCTTCCAATTTGGTATGTGTGGCATCATCCGTCCAAATGATTTGTTGAAATCCTTGTTCCTGAGCTAATTTCTGCGGATAAAACTGAGCGGAGTAGTTTCCGGCAGCTTTGGCCGCACCGATTCCACCATTGGCCGCTCTGCTGAAGTGTTCAGCAATGGTAACTTTTACCTCTCCAGAGTAATAAGAACGGGCAGGCGAAAGAATAATCATGAATCGGTATTGTGTGGAAGGTTGTGCAATAACGCCCGAACCTATGGCAATCATAAAAGGTCTGATGTACAAGGTATTTCCCAATCCTTTTTTTACCCAGTCTCTTTCCATATCCACCAAGGTTTTTAAGCCGTCAATAAATATATGTTCTGATATTTCGGGCATTGCTAATCGTATGGCTGACTTATTGAATCGGTCTAAATTCTGATCAGGTCTGAATAGCCAAACATCATCGTTTTCATCCTTATAGGCTTTCATTCCTTCAAAAATAGCCTGACCGTAATGAAAAACCTTGGCTGACGGATCAATCAGAAAAGGTTCATAAGGTTTGATGATGGGTTTTTGCCATTTTCCTTCTTTGTAATCGCATATCAACATATGGTCTGTGAATACATTTCCGAAGGTAAGATTTTCAAAATCGACGTCTTTAATTTTGGATTGAGTAACTCTTGTAATGTCGATTTCAGAGGAGTTTTTTAACATATTTCAGATTTTTTTTAATCAGGATTAGAATGTAAGTATATCATAATCAAATACTTAATTCTGTTTCTTGAGAATTAGTGTTGTGTTGTTATTTTTCTGTAAAACTAATAAAAATATAATTGTCTTGGGCAAGTGTGAAAATTTTTCCAAATCCCGATAGTTATCCTCAATGGCACAAGTTAATTTTAACTGGATTCATAAAATTAATCTTCAAATCATTATGTGGATTTGTTTATCTGTTTACATTTGTATCACAATTAAAAAAACTTAACTTATGAGAACAATAAAAACTATTTTTCTTGCTTTAACACTGTTTGTGGGTGTTACCGCCATGGCACAGTCAACGGCTAAAACATCAAAGAAATTTGACAGTAAAGACTATGCTTTATTTGGTCAGAAATTTAAAGTAGGCAAGATTTTGACCAAAGACCAAATGCTAAAAAAGTACAAAAACCTCAAAAAGGGTGATACTATTGCTGTGCAATTTGAATCTAATATCAAGGCGGTTTGTAAAAAGAAAGGATGTTGGATGAAAATGGAATTGGCCGGTGATGATGAATCATTTGTGAAATTTAAAGATTACGGATTCTTTGTTCCGTTGAACGCAGATAACAGTACAGCCATTGTAAACGGAAAAGCTTTTGTTGACGTAGTATCGGTTGATGAGTTAAGACATTATGCCAAAGACGGCGGAAAATCGGCTGCTGAAATTGCTAAAATCACTAAGCCCGAGGTTACTTACTCGTTTACTGCAGAGGGTGTTTATATCAAAAAATAATCCCTGAACAACATGAAAAAGATAATCTTAGTTGTTGTTGCGATGAGTTTGTTTTCTTGCCAAAAAAAGGAAGAAAAGAAGGAAGTAAAAAAAGAAGAGAAGAAGGAATGTACATCGGGTTCGGGCAAAAAGCTCGAAATGTATCAAATGTCAGAAATGGCTGCTTTGATGGAACAGATGTATGTAGATAATCAACGACTGAAAGAGCGTATAAAAAAGGGCGACACTATTGGTCAGTTTCCTCAGCATTTCCTCAAAATTCATAAAGCTGTAATGACTGATGATTCTGATAACGATGCTTTTTTCAAAGAGCAAGCTGCAAAATTTATCAAAGCACAGGAACTTATTTATAAAGATCCAAAGAATGCCAAGGTGCATTTTAATGCCGGAGTGGATGCCTGTATTCAGTGTCATCAACAAAAATGTGGAGGGCCTATTCCTAGAATTAAAAAACTGTATATCGAGTAGATTTTGAAAAGAGAAATCATCAAAACCAATGATGGTTCGACCACCATACATTTACCGGAATGGAATGAAAGTTATCATTCAAAACACGGTGCCATACAAGAAGCATATCATGTGTTTATAAAAAATGGGTTTTCTCTGTTTGAGGGAAGACCCATTACTGTTTTAGAAATCGGTTTTGGTACCGGACTGAATTGTTTTATTACTTATTTAGAATCTAAAAAGAATAATCAGAATGTTGATTATGTTGGAGTAGAGGCTTATCCTGTTCTTTTAGATGAAGCTTTACAAATGAATTATGCTCACGAAATTCAAGCATCTGAAAATACTGTTTTCAGACAACTGCATGAAGTTGATTGGGAACGGAAAAATGTGATTTCAGAAAATTTTACCCTGACTAAACGTAAACAATTTTTTCAGGATATTAGTGATGAAGCGTCTTTTGATTTGATTTACTTTGATGCTTTTGGTTTTCGTGTGCAACCCGAATTATGGTCAGAAGCTGTTTTTGCCAAAATGTATACTGCTTTGAAGCCCAACGGAGTATTGGTCACTTATGCCTGTCGTACGGCTATTAAATCGGCTATGCAAACAGCGGGTTTTACCGTGCAAAAACTACCGGGGGCTCCGGGTAAAAGAGAAATGTTACGAGCAATCAAAACAACAGACAAACTTTAACATTTTACAAGGTAATTTTTAACTTTAAATCGAAACAGATTAATTAAATTTGAGATATAAAAATTCGTTCTTACTTAATCACATTTAACCTAATCTAATTACTTTTTATGTCCAAATCAATGTTAGACTACACCAAGTCTGTATTGAAAAGAGTAAGTTTTGATGCCTCTCTTTTTACCAAAGAGCTTGAAAAAGCCTTTAAAGTATTATTGCCTTACGAGTTAGAAGAACTAACATCATGGCTTTTACAATTTACCAAAGAAAAACCCGAATTGCAACATTGTGTGTTGCGTATTAATAATTAATAAAACTAAAAGGAACTTAAATGGTTCCTTTTTTTATGGTTTAATGGCAGGGAAAAATCTGATTTACTTGTTTTCATGCATATAGGTGTAGTAACTTTAAATTTGAAAGTCATGGGACAAATGCTATATGATTACACAAAATCAGCCATCACAAAAGTGAGCAGCAATAAGTCACTTTTTTACAAAGAATTAATAAAGGCGTCAAAGCGATTAATGCCTTATGAATGGGATAAACTAATAAATTGGTTGTTTTATTTTACGGCCGATAAACCCGAATTAAAAAATTGGCTCTATGAGTATTTGGATAAAAACAAGTTAGTAAGTTAAATCTTTAAAAAATATATTAAAATTGTATTTTAACGATTAAATACGTGTTTTAACGATGTTTTTTGATGAAAAATGTTGCAGTAAATCTTTTTTTGTTTTACATTTACTAAACGTTCTTACACTAAGATAACCCCAAATCTTAACTATTATGCCTAGAATGATTTATGATTACACAAAATCGGTACTCGAAAGAGTGAGCTTCGATCCGATTCTTTTTGCTAAAGAATTAAAAAAAGCAGTTAAAAATTTACTGCCCTATGAGGTCGAACAATTAAAAAAATGGCTTCAATATTTCACTAATGAACATCCCGAATTGAAGCAATGTTTATCTGTAGTTAGTTAACAGAAAAAATAAGGAGTTGGTGCAACAGCTCCTTATTTTTTTTGTAGTGGACTGATGATTTGAACGTTTTGAAAAGTAATGGCTCCTTTTATAATGCCCGAAATCGTGTTTCTTAAGGCATCAATAATGTGAATTTTTAATTCATTTTTAGGATAAATCAGACTTACTTCACGTGCCGGTTTCGGCTCTGCAAAATGTCTTAATTTTTGTTGGTCCTTTTCGCTTAGATTCATGGTATGTAGGTAGGGCAGAAGTGTTATGCCTAAACCTTCATCCGCTAATTTAATCAGAGTCTCAAAACTACCGCTTTCAAGTTGAAAGTGATTCTTTTCGTTTTGATTTTGATTTTTACATAAATTTAAAATTCCGTCTCTGAAGCAATGACCGTCCTGCAATAATAAAATTTCGTCTATATTTAAATCGTCGATGCTGATTTCTTTTTTATGGTGAGCCGGATTATTTTCAGGTATATATGCCACAAATGGCTCAAAATACAAGACAATTTCTTTTATTTTTTCTTCCTCCAAAGGTGTAGCGGCAATGGCTGCATCTAAATGTCCGTTTTTCAGTTTTTCGATGATGTCATTGGTGTTTAACTCTTCAATGATCAGTTTTACTTTGGGGTACTTTTTGATAAAATTATTCAGAAACATAGGGAGTAGCGTAGGCATTATAGTGGGGATGATGCCCAAACGAAATTCTCCACCTATAAAACCCTTCTGCTGGTCAACTATATCCTGAATTCGTTCGGCTTCGTTGACGATATTTTTAGATTGGTTGACAATTTTTTGCCCAATTTCTGTAAGTTGAATGGGTTTTTTGGTTCGGTCAAAAATCTGAACATCAAGCTCTTCTTCAATTTTTTGAATCTGCATGCTCAGGGTAGGTTGTGTTACAAAACACTTCTCGGCTGCTAGGGTAAAATTTTTATGTTCGGCTACAGCCAACACGTATTTAAGTTGAGTAATAGTCATTTATAGTAAAATTTTATACAAATATAAAACCTATCAATTTGGATTATGGCAATTAGGTGTTAAATTTTTTATAACAGTTGTATTTTCATTAGTTGAATGTTTACTTTTGCAATATGAAACACATAGCGGGATTATTAATACTCTTGTTTGTTACTTTTCTTTCAACACCAACTATAGTGACTTTGATAGAAAAGAACACAGATGTTTCTGTCTTCTACAATTTCTCCGAAGAGGAAATCCACAAAAACTGCAAAGAAATTAAAGCCAATTTAAATGGTGATGTGCCCTTTGTATTCTTCGATTGGAGTCAACAAAAAAATGCTAAAATTACTTTTGAAAACTTATCCAAACACGATAATGTTTTCTCTTCTATATTTTCACCACCTCCCGAGTTGATTTAATACAGCCGTTTTTGCTTCGTTCTGAGTGATCGGAGTGTTTATGTATTAAATAAATTTACAGGTATGACAAAGAAAATTAATCTTTTGGCAAACCTTAAAGCTGATTTTGCATCAGGTTTAGTGGTTTTCCTCGTGGCTTTACCCTTGTGTCTGGGTATTGCATTGGCCAGCGGTGCACCTCTTTTTGCAGGAATTATTTCGGGTATTGTTGGCGGAATTGTAGTGGGGTATTTAAGTCAATCCCACATTAGTGTTTCCGGTCCTGCTGCCGGGTTAACAGCTATAGTGTTAACAGCTATAACGGATTTAGGTTCGTTTGAATTGTTTCTTTTAGCCGGTGTTTTAGCCGGAGTTATTCAATTGCTTTTAGGTTTTATAAAAGCCGGCTCTATTTCCAACTACTTTCCCACCAGTGTCATAGAAGGAATGTTGGCAGGTATAGGCGTTATCATTTTTCTGAAACAAATTCCGCATGCTATAGGCTATGATGCCAATTTTGAAGGTGACGAATCCTTTTTGAAAGAAAATGGCAGTTATGCTTTTTCAGAATTTTTCTCCTTTCTCAATGCGGTTAATTTGGGTTCGGTTATTATTACGGTATTATCCCTTTTCATTTTGATTGGTTGGACAAAATTTGGTTTTCTCCAAAAGGTGAAATTGATTCCGGCGGCCTTAATTGCGGTGGTTTTCAGTGTTGTTTTGAATGAAATCTTTATCCAAAACGGCAGTAGCCTGGCTATTGGAAAACAGCATTTGGTTTCCTTACCGGTTCCACAATCTTTTTCCGAATTTAAAGATATTATTTTACTGCCTGATTTTTCAGGTATTGTAAATGTTAAAGTGTGGATAGTAGCGCTAACCATAGCAATAGTAGCTTCGATTGAAACACTGTTATGCATTGAAGCAGCCGACAGAATGGATGCTCAAAAACGCTACACAAATACCAATGTAGAGCTCAAGGCACAGGGTATCGGAAACATAGTGAGTTCACTTTTGGGTGGTTTGCCAATGACTTCGGTTGTCGTAAGAACTTCGGCTAACAATAATGCCGGTGCTAAGTCAAAAATGTCTGCAATTATTCATGGTGGTTTATTGTTAATAAGTGTTGTAACAATCCCGGCAATTCTGAATAAAATTCCGTTAGCAACTTTAGCCGCTATTTTACTGTTAGTTGGATATCGACTTGCCAATCCGAAACACATAGTTCATTTTTGGACCAAAGGAAAGTATCAATTTATTCCTTTCATGGCTACCTTTGTAGCGGTTGTTTTTACCGATTTACTAAAAGGTGTTGCGCTGGGAATGATCATCAGCATTTTGTTCATCGTCAGAGGAAATATGAAACGCGCTTACCAATTCAGAAAAGATGAATACAAAGATGGTGATGTCATTCACATTGATTTGGCACAGGAGGTTTCTTTCCTCAATAAAGCTGCAATAAAATCAACCTTGGCAGCTATACCCGAGAATTCTTCGGTAATCATTAATGCCTCGGACACCGTTTATATTGCGCACGATGTATTGGATTTAATCAATGAATTCAAAAATATCAGAGCTGAAGATGAAAATATAAAAGTTAAATTAGTCGGGTTTAAAGAATCGTATGATTTAGTAAATTCAGGCGAAGAAGAAAAACACGTTTTTGTTGAACACAAATAAAAAAAAATAATATGAAAGCACATACATTAGAAACACAATCTTCCTTAACTCCTTATAAAGCCCTGCAGTTTTTAAAAGAAGGAAACAAGCGATTCATGAACAATTTAAAAGTGAACCGCAATCTTTTAGAACAGGTCAACGACACAAAAAATGGACAGTGGCCATTTGCGATTATCCTGAGCTGTATAGACTCAAGAACTTCGGCTGAACTGATTTTTGACCAGGGACTGGGTGATGTTTTCAGTGTCCGAATTGCCGGAAATATCCTGAACGATGACATTATAGGCAGTATGGAGTTTGCTTGTAAAGTCGCCGGTTCCAAATTGGTAATGGTACTCGGTCACAGTAAATGTGGTGCTATCAAAGGAGCATGTTCCGGAGTTGAGTTGGGTAATTTGACGGGTTTATTGGCCAAAATTAAACCGGCTATTAATGAAGTTTCTGTTCAGGGAAAAACGGAGAAAACGTCACCTGAATTTGTGGAGGAAGTGGCGCACTTCAACGTAATTCACGTTATGGATGAAATATTAAATCGCAGCGCTGTATTGCGTGAGATGTTCGATAATGGAGAAATTGGCTTTGCCGGAGGCTATTATGACGTAGAAACCGGTGAAGTTGAATTCTTAAAAGAAATTCTCCATGATTAATTAATTTGCTATGAAGAAGAGAAAAGTCGCTGTAAAGCGACTTTTTTTATTCTTATTCCTCGTTTTCGTTAAAAGCGGAAGGAAGCATTTTCGGAATGAATTTTATCAGAATAGGCAATAACAAACTGCCGCCCGGCAAAAGAAATATCGTTAGCGAAGGCACAGTTTTACAGATGTCCAACAATTGTTTTTTGATTTTTTTCTTTTCTTCTTTATCCAAATCTTTATGGGTTGATTTGGCCAAAAGCTGCATCAGTTCTTTGCTCTCTGTTATTTCTTTGAGGAAACGGTTTTTGTTTCTTTTGATAAGCACCACAACACTTTCCGTTGTTTGATCATAAAAGTTTTTAACCGGATTCGAGTTGTTGAAATACGGAATTTCCGCTTTGTGTTGAGAGATAAATTCGTTGACAAAATGAATGCTCTCTAATACAAAAGTATCGGGGATGTTTAGCCGTTCTCCCAGTTTATACAAAAAATAACGTTCTTCATTTTCAACTTTAGCATCGCTCCACAAACTGATTCCGGCCAAATCAATGATGTAAAATTTCTCCAGATCATTTTGCAGATAACTCAAATCCAAACTTTCAACATTGGGAATGGTGGTTGGGCTGAATTTGTTATACCTTACTGAAGATTCAAACAGTTTCAGCAGTAAATCATCATGAGGTGAAATTCCGGTTTTGGTTTTTAATGAAAGCGAAATCACACTGATGACTGTATCTTCAATACGGTTAAAATATTTTTCGGGCAAAGAGCCATTTTCTAAATACTGCTTAAAAGCCAATACGTCAATAAAAAGCAGCGCATTGGTAATGACATGTGAAAAATTTTTGCTGAATAAATCTTCGTTGGTTTGTACTCTTTCGTGTATGATTTTCTCCAATTTGCTCGAAGGAGAACTGCTCGCCAACATTTTTTGCAACGGATTAAATCCTTTGGGAGTCAAGAGATGGTAAAAAGCTACCGCTTCGTTGATGAAATGACCAAAATCATTATTTTGCCTGGTAAGGCGATACATCTGAAAAAGCGTATTGAGCATACCCAATTTCGAAATTTCTTCGGGCAACCAGTCTTGCTGTTCAATAGGACTGGGCGTATCAAAACTGATGATGTGCCCAAATATAAAGCCGGTAGCTCTGGTTTGCGTATAAAATAACTCCTCATTACTGTTGAAAGTTTGAGGTAAAGGTTGCTGTTCTGCAAAATATTTATCTATCCAACCGTGAACCGAGGGGTTAATCATCTTTGATCATTTGATGCTGCAAAACTAAATCATTTTTAGAATGATTGTGTACCGTTAGTGTTATCAAATTTAAAATGTACCGCGCGATTTGATGTTTTGTTCGCACAAACGGATAATTTCTGCAATTCTGTTAGCGCGGGTTTCTTCTCTTCTGGCTTGGTTCAGCCAATACAAGTATCCTTTTCGATAGCTTTTGCTGAAATTGTTATAATTTTCAAAAGCTGTTTTATTTTTTTGAAATGCAAGAGCCAAATCATCCGGAATTACCAAATCTTCTACATGATCTAAAGCCGACCAAGAACCGTTTTGTTTGGCGATTTCAATTTTTCGCAAACCACTTTCGTGTATCAGGTTCTCAGCCAACAGCTTTTCGATATATGTTTTGTTGAGTTTACTCCAAACGCTTTTGTCTTTACGTGGAGTAAACATTTGCCTTCTCCTGTGTTCATCCAGTTTCTTCACGGTTGAATCTATCCAGCCATAACATATGGCAACTTGTACAGCTTCTTCCCATCGCATGCTTTCAAATTCACTGTCTACCCGATAAAAGATAAGATAAACACCGGCTGACGTCAGGTGATTGTCATGCAACCACTCCCGCCATTCCTGCGCATTTTTAAAGTATAAGTGTTCTTTTTCTTCCAAACAGTATTATTTAATAATAGCCGAGCAAGCTACTCTTCCTCCGGCATTTCCGGTGGGTTGAGTAGTGTAATCATCAGCATTGGCATGCACTATCAGCCCTTTGTTTAAAATGTCTTTGGTGGCATCACCGCAACCGATACACCATTCATCTGTTTTGAATAAAACAGTTGCATTTCCGTCTACGTCGGCCGTAAAGTTTCCAATATCGCCTTTGTGGTGTTCTGCGTCACCCCATTTACCGTGTTTTTTGAAAGTTGGGTTCCAATGTCCTCCCGCAGAGGCGGCATCGGCTGCAGAACAATCTGCTTTTTCGTGGATGTGAATAGCGTGAATCCCCGGTTTTAATCCTGTTAGTTTGGCAACGAGAGTAACTTCTCCGTTTTTTTCGGTGAATACGGCATTTCCTTTTACATTGCTGCCGCTTTTAGATTCAAATGTAATGTCAAGCTTTTTGGAGTTGTCATTGGCATTTGAACTTTTACAACTGAATATCAACAAACCAAGTGCTGCTATTCCCAAGATTATTTTTTTCATAAGAGCTTATTTTAGAAGCATAAATGTACGCAATAACCTGATGGGATTTTTTAAAATTGGGTTAAAATTTATTTGCTTTTTTCTCCGACAAAATAATCGCTTTGCGATTTGAATAACACGTTAAATGTGGTTAAACTACCGTAAATACGGGTAATGTATTGTTGTAATTCTACTTTTTCGATTTCTTCTAAATTGCTGGCATTTATCTTTTGTTCCATGACTCTCAGACGGTCACGAAGCATGACAATTTTGTGAAAAAACGTATCAATAGGCACATCTTTGCTGGCCAGTCCCGGTTGTCCCGGTTCTAATTTCATGTTGCCGCCTTTCCATTTGTCGCCAATGGCCACAGGTTCGCCAAGACCGTTCCATTTTTTCAGGATGGATAACAGACTTTGTTCGACATCGTAAAAGCTGACCGTATCAACTTCGTTTTCTGCTGCTTCAATCACTTCAAATTCGCTGTCAATAGCTATGGTTTCTAAACCACCATCTATAAAAGTGACCCAATAGTCTTTAGATGATACATTGGTTACTACACCTTTACCATATTCGGAGTGATTAATTCTGGAGCCTATTCCTAAGAGTTTCATATTTATTAGTATTAAGCCACTAAAATAGGAATTTACATGAAATAAAAAAAGATTACAGTTTTAGTTCCATTTCGTACTGGGAAACTGTTTTTTCGAATCCGATATTTTGTAAAAATGACAAAGTAGTTGCAGAAGCATGATCTATATTAATCATTGAAACCTCTGCAGTATAATTTTGGGCAATGTAACCGAAAAGTTGGCTTGCCAATCCTTTGTTCCTATGTGTTTTGGCGACAGCAAACTGCTGAATGCGATTGCTTTTCGGATTGAAAATCAGATACCCGCAGAGTTCTTCATTTTGATAAATACCCAATGAAATCAGATACGCTTGGTTGATTTCAACAGCAGAGATGCCGTTTTGGCTTGTTGGAGCCCAGTCCCAAAAAGAACTTAATTGGTTCCAATCCCAATTTTTGAGTTCCTTAATTTCATAGGCTTGATTAATGGGTTGCTGAATTATGTTGCCTTTAAAACAGTCTAAAGTGCGCAGGGTTTTGAATCCTATTTTTTCATAAGTGGTAACCGCCGGCATATTGGTGGTAATGACTTCGAGTAATACAGAATCGATTTGTTCGGCTTTTAATTTTGGAAGTATGAATTCGTATAACTGAGCGGTGAGTTTTTGCCCTCTCTGCTGAGGAATGACTCCGGTTCCGCCATTATAAACAATTGATTTTCCGTTGAGGGTATCCTGACCATGCAGTATAAAAGCAATCAGTTCGTTTTGGTTGAAAGCCCCCACCGAATACTCCAATCGGATATTTTCGGTTTTCATTTTGTTGATTAATTGTTCTTCTGTAATCCGCATGGGCACTACATAATCGGAGAAAGCCAGATTAAAAGTGTTCAGAATGGTATTGATATCGGTATTTGCTAAGGTTTGGATGGTAATCATTATTTCTTGTATCGGTTGTATTTTTGCAATAGGCTTTTTAATTCAGTTTTTGGGATTTCATATAACGTATTACCGTTGATTCCTTCCATGGTTTCAGCGGCCATCAGGGCGTTTATGATTGCTTCTTCGGTGGCCTGCACTGCGGCCTCATATAAGACATCCATCTGATCTTTTGGTATGCTTTGCCAGGTTTCAAGCGTTTCCTGCTCATTCAGAGTTGGAGTTTTGGTGCTGAAAGCCAGAAAAATATCTCCCGAACTGTTGCGTCCTATTCCTCCGGTTCTTGCTACGCCCAGCGAAGCTCTTTTGGCAATTTGTTTCAGTTGCATAGGCAAAAGTGGGGCATCGGTAGCTATGACCACAATGATAGAACCGTCTTTTTCTTTGGTTGTAATAATGGGTTTGGCACTTGTTAATTCTCTACCCACCGGAACTCCGGCAATGGTAAGGTCTTTTCTTCCTCCGAAATTTCCCTGCACAAAAGCCCCAACAGTGTACTGATTAGTATCTACTGAAACAATTCTCGACGAGGTGCCGCTTCCGCCTTTGAATAGAAATAAACACATACCGGTACCACCACCTACGTTGCCCTCTGCAATTTTTCAGGAGTGTGCATTATCTAAGGCTTCAAAAACATCTTCTTTTTTGATGTGTAAACCATTAATATCATTAAGAATGCCGTCAAATGTTTCGGCTACAACGGGCAGACCGAATGAAAAATCAATGAACGCTCCCTTTGAAAAATGTTTGATGTTCCATTCTCCTATAGCATCTCTTACGACGCCCACGCTGTTGGTGTTGGTAATACCAATAGGACCATAATTGAATCCGTATTCATCAATAACCGTAGTGCCGGTCATTTCGCCATCTCCGTTTAAACAAAACCATCCTGCAGGCACAGGGTCGTTGGATATTCCTTTAGGAAGAATTACGGTGACGCCTGTTCTTACGGGGCCTTTACCGGTTTCTAACTTTCCGCTGCCTGTTATTTTGGTTTTATATCCCACCAAAACTCCGGAGACATCGGTAATGGCATTGAACGTTCCGGTTTTACCTTCAAACGGAATTCCGAATTCCCGCGCTCTCATCTTGTTTTGGGCTTCGGTCTGATTCATAATCAGCATCCCAAGGATGAGACAAATTTTCAGAGTTGATTTCATTGTTGTTTTTTATGATGTTTGATTTTTCTGTTTGGAGTGAATACTTCGGATGAAAAGAGAGGATTATTTTAAATGAATTGAGTTGTGAGTTATTTTTGTTAAAACAACGGCAATAACCAAACGGCTCATCTTTAGTATTGACTCTAAATTTAAGCTATAAGTTAAAAGAAGTGATGAAACGTTACAGAAAATTTGGAACGGATTAGCAATTATCTTAAACGCCGTTGTAATTTTTCTTCAAATCGTATATTCCAACATAAACGAGTGCCAAAGCACACCCTAATGTAAAAAGATGGATGAAACAGCCCAATACAAAGTAAGCCAAAAAGTTATTGGATGCAGTATCATAGTACGTCGCTATATAAGCCGTTAGTATGGTTAAGCTAATCAAGCTCAAAAGGATACCATATCCCAAATATAGCCACTTTTTGTTGATGAGTAGCGGAAGAGAAACCATGGCCAGTATTAAAACATCTTGCCAGGCGTTGGCCTTAGAATTCCATACCGTTACGGCCAAATTCAATGTTGCAATGAGAATGAAATAACCGGCAGCGGTATATTTGATTGCGGTAAGGTTGAGTTTATTTTTTGCCATTGTGGGTGTCTATATGGTGTTGTAATTGAGATTTTAATGTTTCCAGATACTGATTCAAATCAGTTGTGCTGATTTTCTTTTCCTGTGCTACTCCCAAAGAAATGGGGGTTTCACTCAAATATTTGTAGAGCTCAGGATATTGGGTTTCTATCACGGTAGTCAACTGTATGATGTCCTGCATGAGTTGGTTCAGCGTTTTCATAATCCGTAAAGTTAAAAGTTTGTAAATCAGTATTGAGTATCGCGATACAATACCCAAATTTAATCAAAAAAGCTTAGGATGAATCTTTGACGGCTTATTTTTCGGTTTGGGAATTTGTTTATCTTTGGCATTCTAAAACAAATCTTATCATGTCTAAAAAGATAAAAGCTTTTCTTTTCAACCTTATTTCGTTTGTAATTCTTTTTGTAGCCTTTATTTATGTGGTACAGGAATATACCAGTTTAAGAGGAATTTGGGTGCCGGTTACAGCGTTTGTTGTCCTGACTTTGGTGGGACCTAAGTTTCAGGCTGTGCAAACCAAAGACGGAGAAAAATTGTTTGTGAAATGGTTGTTTATAAAGGGAGTAAAAGAAATTAAATAATTACGAATTACGAATTACGAATTACGAATTTTTCTGTTATCGGCAAATGGGGCTTTATTTTTGCTGTTTTTTTGCTGCTGTTTTTTTGGCTTTTACAGTTGCTTTATAAAGCGGAATGAAATAGGAAACTGTATAGTTGAAGCCTACCCCAAAGTTACCGTTATAGGTTCGGTTGAATCCCGGAATGTAAAGATTGTCAAAGGTATCCGGTTTTTTTTGTGATAAAAGACGGTTTAAGCGGAAACTGAATCCTAAATAAAAATTATTGAAAATTTGTGTCTTTACACCGGTAACCACTTCAATCCATTGAGCGGATAATCCGTTGAATGGTTCTCCTGATGTTACTTCGGTGGCCTGACCAAAATAAGGGTAAGGATTGTAAAGCAGATAACTGTTCAGTGTTTGACTAAAACTGCTTACCCCGTATCGCAATCCTACGTAAATCATATTTTCCATGTTGCCCCAATTTTGATAGGCATTGTAATCAAAACCAACTTTTATATAGGTTCCCTTGGTGGTAAAATTTACCCGATCATCATCAACGGTTTTGTCTTCGTTACCAATTTCTGCCGCCAAGTAATGTCTTCTGGTCAAACGATAATCACCTACAAGTTCCAAACCGCGGTAATCTTTTTCATAAAAAGAACGGGTCAGTTTGAATAAATCGACTCCAACACGTAACCCATAACGCTCTTTTTTGGGAACTATACTGTCTTTTTTAATCGAATCTTTGACCGTTGTGTTTTGTTCTTGCGCCATGCTTAAAAATGAAAGCAAAACCAAGATTGTACTAGAAGTAAACTTTGATATGTGTTTCATTTTCAGTAGTTATTGAATTGGTTTGAATAGTAAGATTTTGAATCCAAGGAACATCTGGAGAGGCGGCATTACTTTGTACTACACCATCCTGATTGTTCAGTTGATACGTAGTTTTGTATCCACAGGCTCTGGACACATAAACGGTTTGTGTGGTGTAATTGAACTCGATGAAATCTTCATTGGCCAAGGTGGTGTTCGCACTGTTCAGTATCAAGCTGTATTTGGTAGTAGTTGCTGTCGGATTGAGAGGGAGTTTAATTTTGCTTTCCCCACTAAAAACACCCAAATCCAAGTCATCAAAAGCTCCGGAACCTTTTACTTTCAAGCTTACTACATTCTTGGTATTCGCCGGATTGGAAATGTCATAAAACTCCAAAATCAATCGGGGTGTGGTTTCTTCTGTACAAATATCGTCTTTCTCACAAGCGGAGAACGAAAAAGCAATCAACAGCACTAAAAGTATTTTTTTCATAACGCAGCTCGTAATTCTTCTATCTTTTTTCCAAAAGTACAACATTTTCTACATGGTGCGTTTGCGGAAACATATCCACAGGCCTTACCCGTGTTACCCGGTACTGTTCATCCATCAAGGCTAAATCTCGGGCTTGTGTAGCACTGTTGCAGCTTACATATACCACTTTTTCAGGCGCTATTTTCAGGATTTGTTCCACCACATCTTTATGCATACCATCTCTTGGTGGGTCGGTGATGATTACATCGGGCTGACCGTGTTGGGCGATAAAGGCATCGTTGAATACGTTTTTCATATCGCCTACAAAGAATTCACAATTGGTAATACTGTTGCGTCGGGCATTTTCTTTGGCATCCACTATGGCTTCGGGAACTGCTTCTACACCAATTACTTTTTTGGCTTGTTTGGAAACAAATTGGGCAATAGTTCCTGTTCCTGTGTATAAATCGTAAACCACTTCATTTCCGGTTAATCCGGCAAATTCACGGGTTATTTTGTATAGTTCGTAGGCTTGATCAGAATTAGTTTGGTAGAATGATTTGGCATTGATGCTGAATTGCAGGCCTTCCATTTCTTCTAATATATAATCCCTGCCTTTGTAGAGTTTGATGTCTTGGTCATAAAGTGTATCGTTGGCCTTACCGTTAATCACATACTGCAATGAAGTAATTTGCGGAAACACAGTATAAATATGATTCAACAACAATTCTCTTTGGGCTTTGTTATCTTGGTAAAACTGAATCAGCACCATGATTTCTCCTGTTGATGCGGTGCGAATCATTAAGGTACGCAGCAAGCCTTCATGGTTTCGGGCATTGAAAAAAGTTAGTCCGTTTTCGGTTGCGAAACGTTTGATTTCGTTGCGGATAGCATTTGACGGATCTTCCTGCAGATGGCATTTTTCAATATCCAATATTTTATCCCACATTTTCGGAATGTGAAAGCCCAAGGCATTTTTATCGTCAAATTCTTTCCCCGATTTGATTTCGTTTTCGGTCATCCAACGACTATCAGAAAAACCAAACTCCATTTTGTTGCGATAAAAGAATTGTTTGGCAGAGCCCAATATCGGTTCAAAAGCTGGGAGTTCAATTTTCCCGATGCGTTTAAGGTTGTTGAATACCTCCTGATTTTTATAGAATAACTGTTTGTCATAATTCATGTTTTGCCATTTGCAACCGCCACAGGCTCCGAAGTGTTGGCAAACCGGCTCAACTCTGTCAGTAGAGTACTGATGAAATTTAATGGCTTTGCCTTCAAAATAGGCTTTGCGTTTCTTGAAAGTCTGTACATCAACCACATCGCCGGGAACGACATTGGGTATGAAAATGACCTGACCTTCGGGGGCTTTGGCTACCGATACGCCTTTGGCACCGGCATCTAAAACCGTTATGTTTTCAAAAATGACTTTTTTTGTTGTTTTTCTTCCCATGGCGCAAAAGTAGTTAAGAATTACGAATTAGCAATTACCAATTACGAATTGGAGATTAGTTGTTGGTAATTTGGAGTTATGAGTTACAATTTTAGTTTATAATTTGTACTACTAATTAGTACTGTCTGCAATTGTCCCCATTTGTCCGTAAAAGTCCTGAATTGTCCTAAAATGTCCGGTTTGTGCTGATTTTTAGGGGTTTTCTTCGATACTTCTTCGGTACTTGTTCGGCAACGCTTCGGTAAAACGGGATATTTACCGAACAACTACCGAAGAAAGACAAAAGCAAACGGATAAACAGTAGGTTGAATCTACCGGTTTTTAAATCGCACTGGTCTAAAGAATTAGTATATTTGAAAAATAATGATTGATGAATACTCAATATAAATTCCATGAAAACCCACCTGGCACTTCTCCGCGGCATTAATGTTTCGGGACACAAAATGATAAAGATGGAAGCTTTAAAAAAGGTTTTAGAAGGCATTGGGTTTGTTAATGTGGTCACTTACATTCAATCGGGAAACGTGTTTGTAGATACCGAGGAAGAGAGTCCGGCCAAAGTTGGTTTTCTGATTAAACAGGAAATTTATAAACAGTTTGGTCACGATGTACCGGTTATTGTCATAGGTCAGGAAGATTTGCAGGCCTGTTTAGACCGCAATGAGTTTTTGAATGAAGAAGGGGTTGATTTGAAAAAGCTTTACGTTTCTTTTATTTCTTCGGAATTGCCCGAAAACATGATTACACAGCTCAATTTAAACTTCATTCATCCCGATGAAATTCAATTGGATGGCAAACGCATTTACCTGAAATACGATACTTCCCCCGCCAAAACAAAACTCGACAATAAGTGGATTGAAAAAAGCATGAACGTAATCTCTACCACCCGCAATTGGAATACCGTTAATACTTTGTTGAAAATGTTTCAAGAGCGTTCTCAGACTAATAGCTTTTAATTGTAAATTAGCTGTAAATACATCAAAGTGAAGCGACCTAACAAGTTTATGCGTTTTTGGAAGATACTCGGTCCCGGTCTGATTACTGGTGCCAGTGATGATGATCCTTCGGGTATTGCTACTTATTCTCAGGCCGGTGCAGCTTATGGGCTTTCTACTTTATGGACTTCTATAGTTGCCTTTCCATTGATGGCGGCTATACAACAAATGTGTGCCAAAATCGGTTTGGTTACTTCACAAGGACTTACCGGAGCCTTGAAAACCCATTATCCTAAGTGGGTCTTGTATTTAATGTTGCTCTTTAGTTTTCCGGCTATTGTAATGAATATTGGTGCCGATATTGCCGGTATGGGAGCCGTCGGTAATTTGTTATTTCCAAAAATTGAAGCTACTTATTTTAGTGTGGTATTTACCATAATACTCTTATTTCTGATTATTTACTTGCCGTATCAGAAAATTGCGGCTATCCTTAAATACCTTTGTATAGTACTCTTGGTGTATTTAATCGTACCGTTCTTATACAAACAAGATTGGTTTGATATTGCCAAGAATACGTTTATTCCTAATCTGCAGTTCAATGAAGACTACGTAGCGGTTTTGGTGGGAATTTTAGGTACGACAATCTCTCCATATCTGTTTTTTTGGCAGGCTTCTATGGAGGTTGAAGAGATGGAACATAAACGAAAACATTTGATTGTCAACAAAAAAATCATTCACGACATGAAGCAGGATGTTGACTTTGGTATGGGATTCTCAGGAGTGGTGATGTTCTTTATCATCCTGACCACCGGAACCGTATTATTCAAAGGAGGTGTTCATCAAATTGATACTGTTGAACAGGCTGCTGCTGCCCTGAAACCTTTGGCCGGTGACTTTGCTTATTTATTGTTTGCCATTGGGGTCATAGGTACAGGCTTGTTAGCCATTCCGGTATTGAGTGGTTCACTGTCGTACATTATTACCGAAACTTTCGGATGGGAGCAGGGATTGGATAAAAAGTTTCACGAAGCCAAAGCTTTTTATATAGTAATGGCTATTTCACTCATATTAGGATTGTCACTCAATTACATAGGTGTTTCTCCGGTAAAGGCGTTGATTTATACAGCCATTCTTTACGGTATGACTGCTCCGGTTCTGATTGCTATTATTTTGCATATTTCAAATAACAAAAGGGTAATGGGTAATTTTACCAACAGCAGATTTTCAAACCTGCTCGGCTTTGCTGCTTTGATACTAATGACAGCGGCAGCGGTGACACTCCTTTATTTACAGTTTTTCAATTAATTTGAAAATTGCGAATTATGAATGTAAATGTTATAAGATTTGATGAAAGAAAATATGGTTCAGGTTGAGAGTTAAGCTTTTGCAGTCAGAGTTGTAAAAGGATAACCAACTTTTATCTGCAGAAAAGAAAGAATTTGTATTAAGTAAACAGTTATGACGCTCAGGAACATCAATTGGTGCTATTCAAAAAACATTACGAGCTAACAATTTGTAATTCGTAATTTATAATTCGTAATTAAGTTTTACTTTTGTAAAACATGGATGATTTCTCTCCACTAAGAAGGAATGGCGATTTAATAAATAATCTGTAAAAATTCCGAAACGCCGGAACAGATTAAAAATTCAATTACAATGTCAGTTTTAGAAAAAGTAACTTCAGCCGATGCTATTGCATTAGAAGACAAGTATGGAGCCCACAATTACCACCCGCTGCCGGTAGTACTCAGCAGAGGAGAAGGTGTTTATGTTTGGGATGTAGAAGGTAAAAAATATTACGATTTTCTTTCGGCTTATTCGGCCGTAAATCAAGGCCACTGCCATCCTAAGATAGTAGGAGCCATGATAGAGCAGGCACAAACGTTAACCTTAACATCACGTGCTTTTTACAATGATAAATTAGGTGTTTACGAAGAATACGTAACCAAATATTTCGGGTTTGATAAAGTATTACCGATGAATACGGGTGCCGAAGCAGTTGAGACCGCTTTAAAACTTTGCAGAAAATGGGCTTATGAAAAGAAAGGCATACACGAAAACGAGGCACAAATCATTGTTTGCGAAGGTAATTTCCACGGAAGAACGACTACGATCATCTCGTTTTCCAATGATGAAAATGCCCGTAAAAACTTCGGGCCGTATACAGCCGGATTTATAAAAATTCCTTACGACGATATTGATGCTTTGGAAAGAGCCATCCAATCGTCAAAAAATATTGCCGGTTTCTTAGTAGAACCTATTCAGGGCGAAGCCGGAGTGTATGTGCCAAGTGAAGGATATCTGGCCAAAGCTAAGTCGTTGTGTAAAGACAACAACGTTCTGTTTATTGCTGATGAAGTACAAACCGGAATTGCCCGTACCGGAAAATTATTAGCCGTACACCACGAGAATATCCAACCAGACATTCTGATTTTAGGAAAAGCTATCTCCGGAGGTGCTTATCCGGTTTCGGCAGTTTTGGCCAATGATACTGTCATGAATGTAATCAAACCGGGACAACACGGATCAACTTTTGGCGGTAATCCGGTAGCAGCGGCAGTTGCCATTGCAGCACTTGAAGTGGTGAAAGACGAGAATTTGGCTGACAACGCAGAACGTTTAGGAAAAATTTTCCGTGCTGAACTGGCCAAATACATCGAAACTTCTAACGTTGCTACTTTAGTGCGAGGTAAAGGCTTGTTGAATGCCGTGGTTATTAACGATACGGAAGAAAGTGATACGGCTTGGAACATTTGTATGGCATTGCGCGATAACGGTTTATTGGCCAAACCCACTCATGGCAATATCATTCGTTTTGCACCGCCATTGGTCATGAATGAAGAACAATTATTGGATTGTGTTTCGATAATCATCAAAACATTAAAGCAATTCGAAAAATAATATCCGCCGGTAACCAACCAAACCTTTATATTTATGGAAAACCAAAACAATTTAACGTTAAACGACCAGGCTGTTGATGCTTTGAGAGTTAGTGGCAGGTGGTGTCTTTTTTTATCCATAGTCGGATTCATCGGACTGGGATTACTCTTAATCGGTGCTATGGTTATGTATGCTACAATGTCGGCTATACCCGATATGGCTATGGCAGAAGCAGGAGCAGGGATGCCTCCAAGCATGGGAGCCGGAATTTTTGGTGCTATGAGAGGAGTTCTTTCGGCGATGTATATCGTATTAGCGGTAGTGTATTTCTTTCCGATATATTATTTATATAAATATGCCAAAGGAATGAAAGATGCTTTAGAATCGAGTAACAGCGACATACTTTCTGAAGCCTTGGTTTACCTCAAATCGCATCACAAATTTTTGGGTATTATGACTATTGTCATCATTTCGTTGTACGTATTATTGTTTGTGGGAGCTATGATTTTTGCCGTAAGTATGGCGGGTGCGGCTTCGGGTATGTAAGACAAAATATATTTCAGTTAAAACCAGCTTATCCGGCTGGTTTTTTTATTTTTGATTCTTCAATTTATTCAAATGAAAAAAATAATACTGCCCCTTATGCTGGTGGCAATCGCAGTTGCTTTATACGAACAAACCAAAGCCAAACCCAACATCTACATTTTAATTGTAGCTATAGTCATATTCATGTACGGGATGATGCAGTTGAGTGCTAAAACCCTGCATTATAAAAACCGCAGTTCAAAAGACGAATCTGAAGAAAATCAAGAAAGTGATGAATAAAGGAGACAAAGTTTCGGTATTAGATGATTCCATTGACGGTATTGTGGTTTCGGTAGCCGGTTCAGAGGTGACCATTGAAACAGCTGATGGTTTTACTATGACATTTAAAAGCTATGAATTGATTAAAATTGAAGATGAAACCATGAATTTCAGTTTCAATAAAAGCAAAATCATCAGTGAAAAGGAAATTGCTAAGCCTAATTATATCAATAAAGAGAAAAAATCAAAAAAAGAGCTTCCGGTACCCGAGTTTGATTTGCACATCGAAAAGCTGGTGAAGAATTTCAAGCACATGAATAACTTTGATATACTGACCCTGCAAATGGACACCGCCAAATACCACATCGAGTTTGCCATGCGAAACCGCATTCCCAAAATTGTGTTCATACACGGAGTGGGGGAAGGGGTTTTAAAATCGGAACTCGATTTTATGTTGAGCCGTTATGATAACCTTTCGTTTCAGGATGCCAATTATCAAAAGTACGGTTCGGGTGCCACCGAGGTTTATTTCAAACAAAATACAAAATAAAAAAAGTCCCGATTTTCATCGGGACTCTTCATTTCCAAAACTAACCAAATTATATATTGAATCTAACCAAATTCTATTGTTGTTATGCTACGCTGCTTTCTTGAGAGATTACTTTTTTCAAGAATGATCTAACCAAAACACTGTTAGTGATTACGCCGGCATTAATCAATTGTTTTTTACCGAAGTTAGAAGCGTTTGTTTTAACACTGTTAGTGTTGTTTCCCCCAACTAACCAAGCTGCAACGTCCATATTGTTTGAAGCTACAGCGTTTTCAGTAGTAACGGTCATTGTAGTTTCTTTGGCAACAGTAACCTGAGTTGTAGTTGTTGGTAAAACTGTAACAGTAGTGTTTTGTCCAAAAACTCCGGTTGATGATAATACTAATAAAACGAATAAAACAAATAATCTAACGTTAGTTACATTTTTTTGAGTTGTAGTGTTATTAGCTGTTGTCATGATATTTTGTTTTTGTTGTTATTTCTGAGTCAAAACTACGGCGACGGTACTCAGAGCGAAAAAAATTTCGATAACTAACTCCAAAACTCGATTAAAGCACAAAACCAGTGAATTCGGGGGTTTTCAGCGTTTTTTTGATGCAGTTTGTCTAGAAAGTGTTAAAAAAAGAGGTGTTTTATCGATGAAAAACCAGTATATTCCATGAACGACAACCCCCTTTACATTTTACCGATTGGATAGTCGATGAGTGACCAAATCTTAGTAAATTAGCGTCATCAAAATGCAGGATTTGGGAAAAAGGAATCAGGACTTTAATTGGTTTGCTGAATTCTCAATCATACAATCTTTAATTCTTAATCAAAAATGAAAGTAGAACACAAAGGGCACACCACTATTATCAAAAATACCCAAGGTAAAACCGAAGAATTTCTTCAAAAGTTGCTTCACGAATACCATACTTTTAAAAATCAAAATCTGATTCTCGACTTATCCCATGATAAAGCACTGACGGTTGATGATGTAAAAGCATTTGCCGATATTACCAAATCGCATAAAAAAGAAAAAAAGTCTTTGGTATTGGTAGCCGATAATGTGAACTTCAATGCTGTACCCAAAAGCATTACGGTGGTTCCTACTTTATTAGAAGCTCACGACATCATCGAATTGGAAGAAATTGAACGCGATTTAGGATTTTAACAGAATGAAATTAACCGTACTGGGCTGCTATGCAGCCACACCAAGAACCATTACCAACCCAACTTCACAAATACTCGAAATCAGAAACCACATGTTCCTCATCGATTGTGGCGAAGGAACACAGGTACAGCTCCGCAAAAACAAACTCAAGTTTTCCAAAATCAATCATGTTTTTATTTCACATTTGCACGGCGATCATTTTTACGGATTGGTAGGATTGATATCTACCTTCATGCTTCTGAACCGTCAAACCGACTTGCATGTATACGGACCCAAAGGCATCAAAGAAATCGTATTGCTACAGTTGCGTTATTCCAATTCGTTTACCGGTTACAACCTGTATTTCCATGAATTAGAAGCTAAAACCAGCGAAGTTGTTTATGAAGACGAAAAAGTAGTGGTGAAAACTATACCCTTAAAACACCGCATTTACACCAACGGATTTTTATTTCAGGAAAAAGTGGGCGATCGCAAACTCGACATCGATGCTGTGCGCGAATACAAAATAGACGCGTGTTATTACCAAAAAATTAAAAACGGAAAAGACATCACCCTCGACGACGGAACCGTCATCCCAAATGACGAGCTGACATTCGACCCCATAAAACCCAAGAGCTACGCCTTTTGCAGCGATACCATGTATGATGAATCTATTGTGCCTCTCATTCAAAATGCCGATGTGTTGTACCACGAAACCACGTTCTTAGAAACCGAAGCCGACAAAGCCGAAAAAACCATGCACAGCACAGCTAAAGAAGCCGCCACTATTGCACTCAAAGCCAATGTAGGTCAACTCATACTCGGCCACTACAGCACGCGCTACGCCAATATCGAACTGTTCAGAGAGGAAGCCACAACCATTTTCCCCAATACGGTCTTGGCCGATGATGGTAAAGTATTCGAATACGATTAGGAGCGAATGGCTCGGTGTGTGCCTGGAATGGCAATTCCCGCTGTCCGCACTACACGGTAGTTGCTCCCATCGGGGCTAAAGAGGAGTCCATATTTTACCCAAAAACTTAATACCTTTACACTACACAACTTACAATACTATGAAAGACTTAAGCGACTATAGAAAATCCTATGAAAAAAGTGAATTACTCGAAACCCAAATTCCGGAAGACCCTATCAACCTTTTTCACAAATGGTTCTACGAAACCGAAGAGTTTAACGGAACCGAGGAGGTAAACGCCATGACGGTATCTACCATTGGTTTAGACGGTTTCCCAAAATCAAGAGTTGTTTTGCTTAAAAAGTTTAACGAAGAAGGGTTTATTTTTTACACCAACTATAACTCCGAAAAAGGAAAAGCCATAGCTGCCAATCCAAAAATCTGCCTATCCTTTTTTTGGCACAGTATGGAACGTCAGGTCATCATCAAAGGAATAGCCGAAAAAACCTCTACCATAACCTCTGATAATTATTTCGATTCAAGACCGGAAGGCAGTAAATTGGGTGCTATAGTATCGCCTCAAAGTGAAGTCATTCCGTCTCGAAACTTTTTAGATGAAAAGTTAAAAGAGCTTGAAGCCGCCATGGAAGGAAAAGAAATTAAAAGACCCGAACATTGGGGAGGCTTTTTAGTGCGCCCGGTAGCAGTTGAATTTTGGCAGGGTAGGGCGAACCGACTTCACGACCGAATTCGATACGAGCTTCAGGAAGACTATTCCTGGAAGATTGACCGTCTGTCACCTTGAAATATTATAAACAAATCCCGTAATTATATAAACCACTCTTCGGAGTGGTTTTTTAGTTTTGCAGGTATCCGATTAAAACAATCGAAAAACAATATATAAGTAAGAAATTATCTTATATAATAAAATAAAAAGTGTATTTCATCGATTTTATTTGTATTTTAAACGATAAAATATGTAGTATTGCTCAACCAAATCAAACAATACGTTCTGTCATTATTAATTAAATAAAGTGTTTGCCCCACATCTACTTTATTAAAAACTTAACCTACTACTATGAAAGCAAAAATGTTTAGAGCATTGTTGCCCTTAGCAATCGTGTTCGCTATGGTATCTTGTTCTT
>NZ_SJPE01000012.1 GCF_004329815.1 Flavobacterium silvisoli
CAAGTATTAGGAGCAGAGCGAGTAGGCGAAAACGTAGCTTACAATTACAGCACTGCAGAAAGCGCTTTCAGTGCCTGGATGAACAGTCCAACCCATAAAGCCAACATTGAAGGGAATTTTACCCATTTCGGAATTTCCGTAACCACCGACCCAGCCACCGGAAGAAAATATTACACCAATATGTTTATTAAAAAATTACCTTAATAACCTAGTGTACAAAGAGAAAATAATAGTTTGATTATTGTTTTGTTTGATTTTGACAGATCTAAAAACCCGCCTCTAAAGCGGGTTTTTTAGTTTATTTAAATCCTAGACGTGACTTGAGTTTCAGGAATAATAAAGCGATTGAATAAGCATCATCTGAAGCGGAATTTTTTTCGCTTTGTGGAATTTTATACAGCTTAATTAAGTCATCCAACGAAAATGATTTATTGGTAATATCATATAGTTTTTGATGCATGATTTCGATATCCAAAGCCTCATTTTTTAATTTACCGCACTCCATTTTTTCGAGCACCTCATTAATCATTTCAATGTCAAAATGAATGCGATGACCAACCAAAACCGCGTTGCCGATATAATCTACTAAAGCTTGAATAGCTTGTGGTTCAGCCAATTTAGATAATTTACTTTCAATCAGGAATTCATTTGACAAACCATTGTCATGAAGGTATTTGTATTGCAAAATGACAACTTCAAAATTGTCTCCCACCTTGATAATGTCATTAACCACACCAATAGCTCCAAAGGAAAGAATTACATCTTTCTTCGGATTTAAACCGGTCGTCTCAGTACTCAGAATAACGTATCGGTTGGATTTTGTTTCAAATTTAGCCAGATACAATTTCCAAAACTCAGGATAATCTTTGTTTATGTTTTTAATCCAGTCCAGCATATTAAGAGAATTGTGTCAATCTGAATTTGTCTTTTATTAATTCTTCGAGCTCTTTCATTGGGCCGAGTGCATTTTTGAGTTTTTCCCTGTCAGCTTTAGAGAGTTCATCGATATTTATGAAATCACCAGAAGTGTCGTTTTTAAGACCTTCGAGTGTTCTGAATTTAGATAAAATCAGAAAGGCATCGGCACAATTCAAATAAATTTCGGAATACTTGGGATCTATCATTGCCAATTGTTTGAAACGCAAATAGGTATTATTAATTCCTCTTAAATTCAAACTGATAGCGAAAAGTCGTGCTCCGTCAACCAAAGGCATAATCGCTCTGTTTTTGATATCAAATTTACCTTTGTGTTCTCCGTCTTCTTCCAAATTAAACTTTTTGAAAAAATTCAGCGGCGGATTTTTACGCAGGGTGTCATTACCCAAATAATCGAAGAATAAGACGTTGTTTTTGGAATTATTGAAAATCACATCAGTAATAGCGTCTTCAATTTTTCCTTCTCCAAAAGCAATTTCATAATCGAAAAAAATGCTGCTGATATCGTTCGATTTTTCCCCGGGTGTTTTCATCCAACTGTTGTACTGCTTTATCCAATCGGTTAGTGATTTACACCAAAGCATATTGCTGGCCATGTGTCCGTTTGGACAGAATTCATATCCTACTTTTTCGAGTATAGCAGTCGCCCTTTTAGCTAATTTCAAGAAATAATCCTTAACATCACGATATTTTTCAACAGATACATCCTCAAAAACCAAAATACTGTCCTGATCAGTCAATAAAAGTTGTTCTTTTCTGCCTTGACTTCCGATGCTCAACCATGCAAAACGGGCGGGAGGTGAGCCCAAATCAAGAATCGCTAATTCTACCGATCTTTTTACAATAGCAGTTATAATTTCGCCTGAAATGTTATAAATATGAGGTAACGGAATGTTCTTAGCGATGGATGCCTGAATTAAATCGGTTAGCTTTTCACGTACTTGTTTCAATTCCTTAGGCGAGAGAGCCCGTTTAATCTCTTTAATTAAAACTCCAGGGTTATTTGCCTGTGCTACAATTAGATCATGCTCAGATATAATACCTTTTACATCGGATTTATCCGAACCGTCAGCCGTTACACATAAATGACTCACATTGTGCTTGAGCAATAATAATTGAGCTTCTGCTACCGAAACATTTTCCGGAACAGTAATAACCGGTGAGGACATTATCTTTTCAACAGTATTAGTAATCGGAAATCTTCCGTTGGCAATTTTACTTCTGAAATCTGTATCCGTAACAATACCGATTGGCTGATTTTGATCTGTAACTATAGCACTGTCGATTAAATTTTCTGTCATTAATTGTGCCGCATCTTTTATGACAGTAGTTACAGCTATTTTAATAGGAGTTTTGTTGTAAGCTAATGATTGGAAATACTGAATTTCAGTAGTTTGATTTTCAGTGTATACATTATCCGTAATGAGTTTTCCCCGGTTTTCTTTGTCGAATGGATTACGGGTGTTTGTGGCAAAACTTTCGAGTAAAAAGTCTAGAACCTGAGAATTTTGTGCAACAAACGGTTTGAAAACATTGATGGGAATGGCGTAAACAATACTGTCTTCACGAGCTTTGGCGGTCATCATATAGTTGTTTTTGGCAAAAAACGGACGCAAACCAAACACATCACCCGCATAGCATTTATTCAGCAATGTTTCTTCGGCATCTGCAATAACGGAAAGATTGATAACTCCTGATGCTACGACATAAAAACTGTCATGAAGTTTGTCATCAATTTGAAACAAGGTTTTATGTTTGTCTAAATTAACCACACCGATACTGGTTGCAACCTGAATTAACTCGTCATGACTCAAATAGTTAAATGGCGGATATTCTTTTAAAAAGTTGGCAATATTTTCAGCTATCGAATTACTCATGATTTTTAATGCGTTAAATTGAATTCAATTTGATACAGACAAAAATAGGAAAGCTTTAATCAAGTTGGGACCATTGTTAACAAGATTTGAAAACTAATAAACTCTTTAATAGTAAATGTTTTTGAAAAATTCTATTTTACATAATATAAATTATGATTCAAAATAAGTATATAATAATTTAGGCTTACTATAGATGTATTTGTTTGTATTTAAACAATTTATATAATTCTATGTAAATAAATAATATCAAAAATTGAGTTCTCTGAATTTTTTGCCAATGGCTAAACTCAATTTCGTTTTATAATCCTCAATCAACCATTCACGATAATTTTTACTGGTTTTACCAAGACATTTCACAAAACTCTTGACGCGACTTTCAATATCATCCGAAAGCAATTTAGATAACATTCGTGCGCCATTCAGTTCGTTTGAATTTTCGACACACATCGTAGCATGTTGTTGAATTGATTTTTCGAGCACTTCTTTGGGACGCAAATTCATAGCCATGTTTTTCTTGAATTCACTTTCAATATCCATATCAATCACTGCCGTTTTAGCAAATATTTTACGCGTTGCTTCGGGCATGGTATATTTGAAATTACTTTCAATTTCGGCATCATCTCTTAAGTTTTCAAGATAATATTCGGGTGATTTAAAAATATGCTGCCAATCTACCGGATCATTCCACAAGCCAAATCGCAGGGCGTTATTTCCTAAATCGATGACAATAAAATTGTCCTTATTGGGTAATTTTCGTGAACCGCGACCAATCATTTGAAAATATAACGTCAAAGACTTAGTAGCTCTGTTTAGTATAATACTTTCAACAGTAGGCTCATCAAATCCGGTCGTCAAAATCCCTACAGAAGTCAATATTGCGTCCGGTGTTTTTTTGAACCAATGTAAAATTTCTTTGCGATCTTCAACACTTGTTGTATTATCAAGGTGTCTTATAGCGTAACCGGCTTCTCTGAAAGTTTCGTACACATACAATGATGTATTGATACCGTTGTTAAAAATCAGAGTCTTCTTGCCTAATGATTTTTCGGTGTATGCATGGAGCAATTTTTCCTGCATAACCATGTTCATGTACAAATCATCAGAAGACTTTACTGTATAATCTCCGTTAATTCCAACTTTCAACGAAGTTAATCCAACATCATAACTATACGTAGTTGCTTTAGCGAGAAATCCTTTATCTATAAGGGACTGAATGGTATCACCAACAATTAACTCATCGTAATTTTGATGCATGGGCAATTTAATATTGGAGCTCAAAGGAGTGGCTGTAACTCCAAGTATAAATGACTTTTTGAATTGTCCGAGTAATTTTCGAAAAGAATTATAATGAGCCTCATCAATGATGACCAAACCAACGTTATCAATCATTAGTTTTTCGTCATTCAAACGATTTTTCAGGGTTTCGACCATCGCTACAAAACAAGAATATTCATCCTGATCCGGTAGCTCTTTGATGTTGCTGTTGATGATTTTATTTTTAACATCAAAGCCTTTGAGCATTTTAGAAGTTTGTTTGCAGAGCTCAATTCGGTGGGTTAATACCACTACTTTTTTATTGTGTTGCGACAAGTAGCGTCTTACAATTTCAGAGAAAATTACTGTTTTTCCACCGCCTGTTGGCAATTGATACAACAAATGATGGTCGTTCGGGGCATTGTCTATACGGTCAAAAATTTTGTCAATATCGCCTTTTTGGTAACCGTAAAGTTCCTTTTTTTCTTCGATTTCGATACTTAAATCTTTGTGAGACATGGTGATTTGTACAATTTTGCAAAAGTACAGCTAAAAAAGAGTTCTTACACCATTAATTTTTCAAATAACACAAATTTAATATTCAAATCGCTCAACGATGGCCTCGAATTGATGAGCATTGAACCAATCTTGATTGACGGCTTCTTCCTTAATACCCATCATCCTATTCTTGAATTCGTTTAAAATCCCGTTTTCAATTAAAAAACTAACGGCTTGATGATAAGAAGTCAGCATGCTTTTAAAAAACAATTCCGATTTGATGATTTTCTCTGCCGAAAACGCTTGTGCAATTTCAATGTTGTATAGCATCACATCAGCAATGATGAATGCGTCAACTCCAAGCGAAATAAAATGTTTAATGAATTTTTGAGCTACTGAACGACGCATTTTGGCCCTCTTACTTTTCACAGGGAAATATTCGTTTGAAATTTTAAACTTAGCTTCCTGCACTAATTTATCTTCATTCGGATTAAAAGCGAAATTATAGTACACCTTTACGTCATTAAACTTTTCGTAAAGCTCTAACAATTGCTGCTCCAATTGTTCTTTTGTAAGTTCGTGCAGATACTTTTTTAAATCGCGTTTGCTCATGGGTTGTGTATGATGACAAAAGTAACCGCTTTTTTAGTTTCAGTATTGATGTTATTACTTAATTTTGCAATCAAAATAAAAATCATGACTAAACTCTTTAAGTTCACCGCTATTGCCGAAGGTATTTCGTATCTTGTTTTATTTGCCAACATGCTGATTGTGAAACCCAGCAACCTTGAATTGTATAAAACATTATTATTTCCAATAGGAATGGCACACGGATTATTGTTTATTGGTTATGTTATTTTGGCACTGGCAATTCGCACAGCTCAAAATTGGAGTTTTAAAGACTTATTTGTAGTGCAGGTTGCCTCCCTCCTGCCGTTTGCCACGTTTTATGTAGAGAAAAAATATGTAAGAAATGCATAAGTTCGTAGCTAAAATATTCGGTTGGAGTTACCCTCTTTTCAAAAAATGGGATTTTGGAGAGACACTTTCCGCCTATTTGAGCTTAGCGATTAACATTGTTGTCTTATCATTTTTATCCTATCTGATATTCCTGATTTTTCGCTATGTATTGGTCAGAACGATGATAATTGTTGCGCGTAAGACCAAAACCCGATTTGATGATTTATTAGTTTCAAATAAAACGGCGAAATATATTGCTCATTTAATTCCGTTACTTTTTGTTTACAAAAGCGTTCCGATCATCCTGGAAAACTTTGTTTACTGGGAAGCTGTATTCGGAAAACTTGTAGCAATCTATATTGTTTTGTTGAGTTTATGGATTATTAAAACCATTTTACATGCAGTCAGAGATCATCTGAAATCAAACCCGTCTTACAGTGATAAACCTATTGACAGTTACATTCAGGTAATCATGATTGTGCTGTGGTTGTTTGCATTTATTTTTATTGTTTCCAAAATTTTTGACATCAGTACCGGAACCATGTTAGGAACATTCGGAGCTGTTTCGGCCATCATATTGTTGATTTTCAGAGATATTATTTTGGGATTTGTAGCCAGCGTACAAGTTTCGTTAAACGATATGGTTCGAATTGGTGACTGGATTACGTTCGATAAATTTGGTGCCGACGGAGATGTAATCGAAATCAATTTGGCTACGGTTAAAGTTCGGAATTTTGACAACACTACTACCACTATTCCCACCTACAGTATGATATCCGATTCGTTCCGAAACTGGCGTGGTATGTTGAATTCACAAGGAAGAAGAATAAAACGACACATCCTCATCAAGGCCAATAGCATTCGATTTCTGAATGAAGATGAATTACTGGAACTAAAGAAAATTCAGCTGGTAAGCAGCTACATTGAAAAGCGTCAAGCTGAAATTAACAAGTTCAATAAAGCCAATCAAGTTGATAAGTCAATACTGATTAACGGGCGAAACATGACTAATTTTGGTTTGTTTCGAAAATACATTACACAGTATCTTAGCCAATACCCAGGTTTAAACAAAGATATGATTTTGCTTTGCCGGCAGTTGCAACCTACTCCGCACGGAATTCCGTTAGAGATTTATGCCTTTTCAAACGACAAACGCTTTGAGAACTATGAATACATCATGGCCGATATTTTTGACCATATATTTGCGTCTATTGTTTACTTTGATTTAGAAATATACGAACTTCCTTCGAGTAAAGATTATCTTTCTGATTAATCTCCCAAGCGGTCTTTTATGTATTCTATTTTTGTTTTTCCGTGAGGAGCCGGCTTTCCGTCATCTCCTAAACTCACCATTGTAATATTCTCCAGAGTTATGATTACTTCTCTGGTCATCATATTTCGAACTTGACAGGTCAAAGTCAAAGATGTTCGTCCAAATTTAACAACATCGATACCAATTTCAACGATATCACCCTGACGTGCCGAGCTCACAAAATTAATCTCGGACATGTTTGGTTACAATTTTATTGTTTTCTAACTGAATGACCGAATATAACGCCAATTCCTCATCAATCCAGGCTAACAATCTGCCACCAAACAAAGTACTGTTTGGATTTAAATCTTCCGGTTTTACCCATTTTCTGGTATGAAATCTCATTTTGTTTGTATTTTTTGTAAAGCAAAATTAATGATTTCATCATGGTCAAAAGCCAATTTTGGCAAATCATTAATCGGAAACCATTGTGCCTCTTTAGCATCATCTGAAGCTTTTGGAACAACATCGGCGGAAACAAAACCGTAATAGGCTACAGAAACTACATGATGTCTTGGGTCTCGGTATGGTTTCCCGAACGCCTTAAGTTGTGTCATGGTTTCTATTGCTATTTGGGTTTCTTCCAGTAATTCTCTTTTTACAGCAACATCAATATCCTCGTGTTCATCAACAAAACCACCCGGTAATGCCCAAGCATTCTGAAAAGGCTCATTTTTTCTTTTTATCAATAGAAGATAAAGTGTATTGTGTACAGATTTGAAGATGACGGCATCAACCGTCAGGAAAATTTTGGAAACTCTCATTTCTGTTTTTAATAGTTGATTGTGAACTGTTTTCTGAAATCCAATAATAGGCAAAAAACTTGGTTATTTGGGGGAAACGTTTATATTTGCAATGACTTTAACATTTCATTAAAATAATTACAAATCATATCATATGAAGAAACACCTACTACTAGTAATTACTCTTTTAAGTGCTTCAGTAGTTCTTACTGCACAGGAAAAGAAAAATGAGAAAAAAGCCGATAAGGAGTTTATCAGTGCCGATGTTGACAAAGAAATTCAAGGAGACACTTACAACAGATGGTCAATAGAGGTTGATTTTGGACAAAGTAAAGGAGGAAAACCCTATGCTGACGGTTATTTTGCCAGTGACCCGGACAAGTTTATGGGAGGATTTCAATTCAATCACTATGGTATTGGTGCGCGTTATATGTTAAGTCCGAAGTTTGGTTTAAAGTCTCATTTATCGTATGATGATATTAAAAAATTACCAGGCTCAAGAAGTTTAGATTTCAAAGTGCAACACATACAGCTTACATTTGAAGGTGTAGTAAATGCTGCCAGATTATTTGATATACAAGAAGGAGCAAAACGATTTGGAATGTTATTCCACTTTGGTATTCAAGCATCACAAATGATGCCTAAGATGAACACTGCTGCGGGAAGCAACAAAGGCAGAAAAGAATTAAACGGCGGAATTGTGGTGGGTATTACTCCATCATACAGAATTTTTAATAATGTTAGTGTTTTTACAGATATTACCATCAATTCAAACGTAAGACAACATTTTAACTGGGATGGTTCTTATTCTGACAGAAGTAATAACTTAACCGGAAGTTTATTTACTACATCACTTGGATTGTCTTTTGCTTTAGGAAAAGGAAAAGTTCACGGCGATTGGGCGATTATTAAAGATAAAAAAGACAAAGAAATTGATGAATTATCTAACCGAATTGGTGAAATCGAGACCTTGATGAATGATTCTGATAAGGATGGAGTTCCGGATTATCTGGATGCTGAAAACAACTCAATTGCCGGTGTGGCTGTTGACACCAAAGGAAGAATGGTTGATAAGAACAATAATGGTGTGCCGGATGAGTTAGAAAAATATATCGACAAAACAATCACAAACAATAATAACAACAACACTAACACTGCAACCGTAACTAACGGCATGTTAGAACAGTTGATTAACGATGGTTATGTGGCTGCTTATTTTGATGCTAACAAAACAAAACCTACCAATGCATCTGCTGATAATATTGGTTTTGTATTAAACTACCTGAAAAACAATCCTGATAAGTCAGTACAAATTATCGGATATGCCGATGAATTGGGTAGCAGCGATTACAACAATAAATTGTCTGGAGAAAGAGCACAAAACGTGAAAACAATATTAACCAAGGCCGGTATAAGTCCTTCACGATTGACAATCGTAGGAAACGGTATCGATAGTTCTGTAGATAAAAACTCAGAGTACGCCCGACGTTTGGTTCGCAAAGTAATCTTCAAAATCAAATAATAATTAACAATCAATTATTAATAACTAAAAAAAACCTCTGCTTTTCAGCAGAGGTTTTTTTTTAATTTTAAGTAGTCCGATAGTACGAAGAAAAGTATTTACTTAAAAACTAACTCGATCAACTTTTACTGTTGTAATCTTAAAAAACAAATAACTATGGAAGCACGCGATAATCATGTTCTCGAACTAAGAGGCGAAGCTCTGGGAATAATCAACCATCAATCTTCGTTAGAAGAGACTTTTCAAAATAAAACGCTGAGACCCATACTGAAAATACAAAATGACTTGTTTATTGCGGTTTTTATCAATTACGCCATAAAACAAAAAAATGTCTTTTTTGGTTTGACCCCCGAAAAAAAGATTGCTTACATAGAAAACGTTATTCAGCGGGACATTAAATTCAGAAATTCACTCAAAGGAATTGTTATCGGATTGTTTACTGTAGATGAGTATAATGAGTACATTCAAAACTCTTCTAACCTAAATAAAAGAATGATGAATATGCTGATTGAAAGACTAAAAAGTCAAATTCAACTGCTAGAGCCTAATTTATACAGTTAAATACTTAAACCTTTTTCGCTATTTTAAATAGTTCTGTTTGATATCCAAAAAAGTTTGATTTGTATGAATCAGGGTCGAGACTATATCTTTTCTCAACTCACTTAAATCTTCATAATGCAAGTACTTGGCCCAAGCAGTTTCAAAAAGTACTTCTTTAATAATACGCATGATTTTAGCTGTTTCCTTTGAATTCCTTAATGCATAGGTTTCAGTTTCAATAAGCGATTCTTTGTGAAAAAAATCGACTTCTCCGGTTTCAAAATCTACTTTAATATAAAACAACTTGGAGGTATCATCATTCGGATAAAAGCTTTCCCAGTTGGCAAAGGCAACCGTGATATTCTGATTTTTAAATGTATTCAAAGGAATTAAACGCCAATAACAATCACCCACTCTACCCCAATGATTAGAAATGCGGTACAATCCTTTTTCAGTGAAAATATAGTGACTTCCGGACTTGCTTTTGTAGTTTACTTTCATCGACTGTATTTCGTCTGATGATACTTCATTCCAAATACAAAAAGTATGACTGTGAAAATTGACTCTGTTATAATTTTTGACCAAAATATATTCAGTTCCTGTCTAAATGTAATTAGTCTTCTTCTCCTTCTGATTCGGCACCGCTGCTGAATGCTTTAAAATCTTTTCTGATTTCAGTATGGCGAATTTCACCGCCTGAAGTTCCAACCTGCTGAGCTAAAAATACTCCAGCCAAAGCAATTACGAAAGCGATAAGTGAAATCAGTTTTGCCTTGCTGTGATTTTTAAAGTTGGCATATAGCCCTAACAAAGAAACTGCTCCCAATATGTATAATACCAAGGCTAACTTTTCAGCTATTTCCTCATGCTCATGAATTATTTGTTTACCAATACCCGGCATATCCTCGACTACTTCCTCTGCTCCTTCTCCGGTGGTCATACTCAGCGCAGCAAAAACAGCTGCGACAATAAAAATTACATAAGCTACGTTCTTGACAACATTGTTTTTAGAAAAAATTCCGGCCGCTAAAATTCCCAATCCAAGAATGGTTCCAATGATGGGAAAATGATTTACTACTAAATGATAATGGGCTTCTGTCATGATAAATAAGTTTTAGTATGTACCCAAAGTTACCATATTTTGGTTTAACTGAAATGATAATTATCAGTCTGAACGCTATTTAGAAAAACTCAAAATTACTTTGGTTCCCACTTTTTCTTCACTCTCAATTTCTAAATCGATTTGCAGTAAGATACACAATCGTTTCACTATTGACAACCCCAGACCGGTTCCTTTAATCTCGGGATGCTCGTTGGCTTTGGAACGGTAAAACTGATCGAATATTTTTTGAAGATCTTCTTTGGCAATTCCTATACCGTGATCGGCAATACTGCATATGATCTTATCATTGGCTTCAATAATGTCGAAATTGATGGTATCTCCGGTTTTAGAATACTTAACAGCATTGGTCAGAATATTGTTGATGACAATACAAAGCAGATAAGCATCGGTAGTGACATAATAATCTTTTTGTGTATGCGATATGCAAGTGAGCTTCTTTTCGCTTATGATACTGGCATTTCTCGACATTACATCAAAAAAAACAGCATTGAGCGAGACTTTTTCCATTTTCAAAGACTGCTTTTGATTTTCAAAACGAGCCAATAAAAGCAATTCATCTACTAAATTATTCAACCGATTCACTTCATTGATACAAAAATCAATTTTTTCTTTATACTGTTCAGGATTACGGGGTTTACGAACTAATACCTCTAAAGTTCCTTTAATTACAGCCAAAGGGGTTCTCAGTTCATGAGAAGCATCTGAAGTAAATTGTTTTTCACGCTCTATTGCATTTTCCACCCGATCCAACAAGTTGTTTATGGTTTTGGAAAGTGTAAACAATTCATCTCTGTTTTGTGGCAAAGGAATTCTGGATTTCAGATTATCCTTGGTAATGATATTTGACGTTTCTATAATAGAACTAATGGGCTTTATGCTTTTGCCGGCAATGAATCGCGCGATAAAAAATAGCACGAGTAATACTAACGGATAAGCCACCACCAATATGACAAACAGGTTATTCAATACCATTTTAGAATCTTCGAGTGACATGGCAACAATCAAAAAACCAATAATTTTGGTTCCCTGATACAATGGTACCTGTACTTGTCGAACAGAGATATTATCTAATTTACCATCAAACAATTCATTGTTGATAGCACCTGGATAAAAGGTTAATTTCTTCTTCTTTAAGTTAGGCGATTTGTTGACTAAAGCCCCCAGCTCATCTACGAATTGTATGAAAGCCGGACTGACATCTACTTTGTTAAATTGTACTTGTTTCCACTGTTCTTCGCGAACCAAAAGGACGCAGTTTTCTTTGACTTCGATTTCTTTTAAATGTTTTGCAATTTCATTCTGAATATCGTTATTTACTTTTACATAAACACTGAAACGAACAATGGAAAAAATGACAAAAAACACCACAAAAATCAAGAGTGCTGTGGTGATGATGTAATTAGAAGCTATTCTGTTTTTAAACGAAAGTTGTTGCATCAGTCTTTATCGTTAGCAATATATCCCACACCGCGAATGGTTTTGATATAATCTTCATCTACTTTTAAATTCAGTTTTTTGCGAATGGAATTCATAAAAACATCAATAACACCGGTATCATATTCAAAGTGAATGTCCCAAACATCCTGGATGATTTGTGTTCTGGAACATACGCTACCTTTGTTTTTAACCAAATAAGAAAGCAGATCAAATTCTTTTTGTGTCAACGAAACTTCTCGCTTATCAACGGTGACTGCGTGTTTTAACAAATTGATTTCTATGGGACCCAAAGTCAGAATTTCTTGTTCACTTTTGTCGCGCAATTGAACCTTAATGCGCTCCACCAACTCATCGAAACTAAACGGTTTTTTGATATAATCATTGGCACCGCTTTTCAATCCTTCAACGGTTTCCTGAACGGTGTCTTTGGCGGTTAAAAATATTATGGGCAATTTTGTGTTTTGTTGTCTTATGGCTTGGCAAACCTCTACTCCTGTCATTTTAGGAAGCATCCAATCGAGTAATACTAAATCAAATTTGCCATTTTGAAACAGTTCAAATCCTTTTGCTCCGTCATTGGCTGAAGTAATCGTATAACCTTCTTCTTCAAGCCCTTGCTTCAGGAATTGTACAATTCCCTCTTCATCTTCTACAATTAGAATGTGCTTCATTTGAGTTGTGTTTATTCTTTGGATAAAGATAAATTAAAAATAAGGTCTTGCCAATGCAATCGAATCTATTTTAATCAAATATTAATAGAAATTGATTGAAAATTGAACCGGAGAAGTTATAATTGTGTTATTTTGTCAAAAAAAAATAAATATGCAGTTTTTCAAAAAGTATTCTCCTTTCGTTAATTTGACGTTGCTGTTTCTTCTGGCCAATTTTATTCTTCGAATTGTACTGCTTTTCCATCCGATTACCCAATCCAATTTCGGTTTTTTAGAGATTATCAACATCTTTGCGTTAGGGTTTGTTTCTGATGTTTTTGTTTTTACTGTAGCCGCAATTTTTCTTTGGTTATACTTACTCTTTTTATCCGATTCAAAATACTATAAACCTTGGGGATATATCATTTTCGCCGGTTTTGTTGCCCTGTTTCTGTATGTGACTTTCGGCAATACCATTTTAAACGAATACGGTGGCTCATTGCCCGAAATCGGAATGTACTTCATCGGCATTAAAACGATTGCTTTTGGATTGTTGTTATTCTTGCCTAAGTACCGCAAAAACATACGATTAGGATTGTATACTATTACCATTTTCATTTTTGTTTTATTGATTATTCAAAATGCCATCAGCGAATTCTTTTTTTGGAACGAGTTTGGCGTGCGGTATAATTTTATAGCGGTTGATTATTTGGTTTATACCAATACCGTAATTGGAAACATCATGGAATCTTACCCAGTCATTCCATTGTTTACCGGAGTTGGACTCATTGCTGCTTTCTTCACTTATGTCATCGTTAAGAGAACAAAACCATTTCTTGAAAAACTACCGTCCTTTACCGATAAAATAAAAAACATGGCGATTTATGTCGTCTTATTTATCATTTCATTAGGAGCTATTCCTTTTTTGGCCAAACAGCAAAATTCCTCCAATGTTTTCACCAATGAATTACAGGCCAATGGCGTTTATAAATTTTATGTAGCATTCATGAGTAGTGAACTCGATTTTGATACGTTTTATAAAACCATGCCCCAAGAGGAAGCTTTTGCTTTATTGCACAAACAACTACCGGGTACTGCTAACGAGAGTAGTTTAAGAAAAACGAAAAGCGATTCCACCGAAATACATAAAAATGTAGTGTTGATTACCATTGAAAGCTACAGCGCTGAATACATGAAAGCGTATGGCAACGAGGATAACATCACTCCTTTCCTAGATTCTTTGGCCACCAAAAGTTTGCAGTTCACTAATCTGTACGCTGTAGGTAACCGAACGGTTCGTGGTTTGGAAGCTGTAACCTTGTGTTTGCCGCCAAGTGCCGCCGAAAGCGTTGTGAAAAGAAAAGACAACAAAAATAAATTTTCAACCGGCAGCATTTTCAAACAAAAAGGATATAACGTGAAATACATGTATGGTGGAGATGCTTTCTTTGACAATATGGGTGATTTTTTTGGTGGCAATGGTTATGACATAGTCGATAAAAAAACATTTTCTCCCCAAGAGATTACGTTTTCAAACGTTTGGGGCGTTTGTGATGAAGACATGTATAAAAAGGCAATCAAAGTTATGAATTCTGAAGCTCAGGAAAATAAACCTTTCTTCAACCACATTATGACCGTGAGCAACCACAGACCGTTTACGTATCCGGAAGGAAAAATTGACATTTCAGGTCTGTCAAAATCAAGAAAAGGCGGTGTAAAATATACTGATTATGCACTGAAACAATTTTTCGCCATGGCTAAAAAGCAACCTTGGTTTAAAAATACCGTGTTTGTTATTTTGGCCGATCATTGCGCCTCAAGTTCAGGTAAAACCGAATTGCCTATGGATAAATACCGTATTCCGGCCATGATTTATGCACCTGGCATGATTCCGGCTAAAGAAGTGAATACACTGATGTCGCAAATTGATGTGATGCCTACATTATTCGGGCTCCTGCATTTTGATTACGAGAATAAGTTTTATGGCCAAAATATTTTTGACAGCAGTTATACGCCCCGTGCTTTTATAGCTACTTATCAGGATTTAGGATATATAAAAAATAATGTATTAACCATCATTTCACCGGTTAAAAAAGTCAAGCAATTCGAGTTAATTCAACAGCCAAATCCCAAAGTTGGCACTAATTTTCAGTTGTATTTCGAAGAAAAACCAATGAAAACTCTTCGTGAAGATTTAGTGAATGAAACTATTGCTTACTACCAAACTTCTGCTTATTTGTTAAAGCATAAAAAATATCAGAAATAGTTTAACTATTATCGGTTGATTTTATTAATCGTAAGATAATACCACTGATTTCATAAAGGTTGTCGGTACAAAAGTTAATATCGATTGAACTAATCGTTTTTTATATATTTTTGTTCCAAATACCACTTATGATGAGGCACAAAAATTGGCTTGCAATAGCTTTTATGGCTATTGGCATTTCGTTGGCTTATAGTCAGCAAACCGTTAAAGAAAACGATTATACTATTACATACAACAAGGCAAAAATTGATTTACAATTCGATCAGTCAAACGCAATCATCACCAATGCCATTGATGTAAATACCCAAAAACCGATTCTGGTTCGCAAAGAAGGAAATGGTTATGTTTTAGATAACTTATCTCCGGCAGAAATAATCAAAGTAGAGTATCAGACCGTTACACAAAAAGGAACTTCGGAACATACGACATATTTAGCCAGTCCTTCAGCTTCTTCGGGCGAAATTAATGTTTATTTCAACCATGCCGTTAATACTAGTTACAGCCAAATTCAACCTGCTGTTAACTTAGGCAATACGCTCGATGATATGCTGATCAGTTACATTAATGCTTGTCAAAACACGTTAGATATTGCTATTTACAACTCTTATTCACCCAGTACTGTGACCGGAATTGCAGGAGCTATCAATGCCGCTTATGCCAGAGGTGTTCAGATTAGAGTCATTTACGACGGAAGTACCAGCAGTGCTATGATTCCGTTATTAAATTCAGGTATACCTACTTTGGCCAGTCCTAATAATTCCAGTTATGGAATCATGCACAATAAATTTGTCATTTTTGATGCCAACAGCAGCGATCCGAATAAACCTTATGTTTGGACCGGTTCAACCAATTGGACAGTGGTTCAAATTGACGGTCCTGACCGAAACAGTGTTATCACCATTCAGGACCAGGCCTTAGCCTTGGGCTATAAAATAGAATTTGAGGAAATGTGGGGTAGCTCCACTGCGACTCCTGATTTAGTAAACTCCCGATTCGGACCTTACAAAACGGATAATACTCCGCATACCTACATCATAGGAGGAAAAACCATCAACAGTTATTTCAGCCCGAGCGACAATGTTACTTCTAAAATAATTTCGGCCATCAATTCGGCTGACAGCGATATTAACATTGCGACTATGGTACTGACCCGAACTGATATCAGCAATGCTATAATCAGCAAATACAATGGAGGATTGACGAATTTAAACATAGTAATGGATACTCAAAATCCAACCGGAAATCAATTTGAAACTTTAAAAGCAGCTTTACAAACTAATCATGTGGTTAAATTTACCAACAGCGGTATTATGCATCACAAATTCATGGTTGTTGATAATTTCAACAGTACTTCTGACCCATTGGTATTATTGGGCTCTCACAATTGGAGCAGTTCAGCCGAAAACAGAAACGACGAAAACACCCTTATTGTTCACGACCTGAATATTGCCAATCAGTATTATCAGGCATTTGCTTATTTGTATTTAGATGCCGGTGGTGTTTTAACATTGGCAAATCCGGAGTTTACCACCCGTGAGTTTAAACTTTACCCCAACCCTACTTCGGGTTTAATAACCATTGACACGCAAAATGCTTATGCCTTGGATAATGTTACAGTTAGTGTTCACGACGTTATGGGAAAAAATGTTTACAGTAATGAATTCCCGAGTTTAGTTCACGAAAACATTACTATTGACAGTCAGGCTGCCGGACTATATTTTGTTACCATTCAAAGCAGCGGTAAGACTTGGCATTATAAAGTAATCAAAGAATAACTTGTCTGTATTTCAATTCAATCGGAAGTATTTTGGATGGACAGTTTTATTGTTTATTGTCGAAATTCTGATTGCTTCTTTTGTACACGATACAATCATCAGGCCCTATGTAGGTGATGTTTTGGTGGTCATCCTTATTTATTGTTTTGTCAGATCATTTCTGAATCTGAAAGTTTCAACAGCCATATTATTGGTAATGGTCTTTGCCTTTAGTATTGAAACGCTGCAGTATTTTGATTTAGTCGAAAGACTTGGTCTTAAACACAGTAAAACAGCCCACATTGTATTGGGCAATTCATTTGAATACACTGATTTTGCGGCCTATACAATCGGAGCTCTAGTAGTACTTGCTGTAGAAGAAGCAATGAAAAAAAGAAATTTATAACAACCCGTTGTACTTTCTGATGAACCACTCGGCTGATAGAGAAACAGCGATTAAGACTAATAACCAAACCCAATCAATCAAAGGTGTCTTTTTGACAATGGTTTTTTGAACCGCTACATAACTTTCGTCTTCCAGAAGTTGTTTCACCAACAAATCGGTTTGGTTAGCCAAATACGCTTTCCCTTTGGTTTGTGATGCTAACTGATTCAATTTATTCCAGTCCGGATTTACAAATTGTTTTTCAATGTCAAAATCTAAAACTTCAAAACTGCTGCTGTATGAAGAATTAGAGTTCAATTCCTTCACGGTAAACGAGTAAGTTCCGGCAGCTAGTCCGTCTAAATTTGCCTGAAAAGCATTCGTGGTTCTGAGCAAATCGTAGTTTTTAACTTGTTTGGTTTTGGTATTTGTGACCGATATTGTAAGTCGGGCCTTTTCATCAAGTTCATAATTTTTATTGAAATACTGAGCCGTAATTTCAATTCCTTCCCCCGAATTATAAAAGCGTTCATGATTGACCACCAAAGACTTTTGGTTGTTATTGGAAGCTAAAAACTGAATGGTTTTATCAAGAAAAATGTCGAAATCGGCAAAACTCTTTTTGTTTATATATGTTTGTGCCCGCCATTTCCAAATGTTTTCTCCAAACAAAAAAGCATTGCGTGAGCCCTGATTTTCTGTAAATGCCAACAACGGTTGATTGGTAGCAATATTGCGGATGGTAGACCACAACAAAGTATTCGTGTTGGTTTTAGCCGTAATTGTTCCGAAACTGTTTTCTAAAGGCGGTAGCTGTTCAAAGCCGATATTATCAAGCGCAAAAAGATTAAACTGACTATCAAATGATGGCAAATAATCTTCTTTCTGACTGCTCATCTTAAACGAAAAACTATTCTGATTTTGATTTAAAAAATTGAAATCGGTATCGTTTCCGGTAATAATCCAGGTGTTGACTTTTGTATTGCTGTTTTGCTCAAAAACAGTTTTAAACTCCATCGTAGGCTGGTATAATATTAAAATATTATAATCAGTTAATGATTTGATTTCATTAGGTTTAAGGATAGTTACTTTTCTTTGTGCATTAGACTCTACGGCGCGTTTAATAGCACCCAGATCAGGGTGAGCCATAGCCGATATCAATGCTACTTCCGTTTTTTGGTCAATGACTTCAACGGCAAAATTTTTGGTATTGTTATAGGTGTTTTTTTCCTGTTCCTTTGAAGTGATAGTGGCTCTTAAAATTTGCAATCCTACTTTATCTGCCGGTAATAAAAGGTTGAGTGTGGCAGATTTTTTGGCGGGAGAAAAAGCAACGGTTTGTTCCGTCAAGACTGTATTTCCTTGTGAAATCTTGAAAGAAGCATTCACCGATTTCGTTCCGGAATAATTTAAAAAAACTTCTACCGGAAATTTATTCTTATGAAACGCATATTTATTAACGTTTAACTGGGTAATTTTTAAATCGAGATACGTTGCTGTATCGCCTACAACTATAGAATAAACCTTATTATCCGGGTTGAAAGCAAACACAAAATCATCGCCTGATGTTTGATTTCCGTCCGAAATTAGAACCGTTGGGAAATGCTGGTTTTTGTATATGCTTTTGAGGTTTTTGGCGGCTATGTCAATGTTAGACTGCTTTCCTTTGAAATCGATGGTATCCGATGGCAAAAAATCTTCATCAAATTGATACGTCTGCACATCAAATTTTTCGGCTAAAGCACTGTTGTTTTTTAGTTTTTCAAATACTTCCAAGGCCGATTTATCGGCTTTCAAATCTTTTATCGAAGCTGAATTATCAATGACAATAGGTAATGGTGTTTTGATAGTTTCAACCGTTTTCTTGGAAATTATGGGGTTAATCAACAAGAGTAACAAACCAAATACCGTAAAAAAACGCAAGAAAGCCAAAAACAAAGTCGCTTTTGACTTGTTTTTGGCCTTGTATAAATAATGATAAAATGAAACACCGGCAGCAATTAGTATTGATACGAGTAATAGCAAAATTGTTGATGTGTTCATATAAATAGTGAATCAGTATTCAGTTATTAGTCTTCAGTTTTTAAAATGATCCGGTTCTGTTGAAACGGCTGACTGAATACTACGTTAACATTCCTCCGCAAACATTCAACACTTGTCCTGAAACATAGGCACTCATGTCTGAAGCCAGGAATAAACACGCATTGGCTACATCCTCGGGAGTTCCTCCTCTTTTTAACGGAATAGAATCTCTCCAGCCCTGAACCACGTCTTCGTTTAGTTTTGCTGTCATTTCGGTTTCAATGAATCCCGGAGCGATAGCGTTACAACGGATATTTCTCGATCCTAATTCAAGAGCGATTGATTTAGTAAACCCAATCATTCCGGCTTTTGAAGCGGCGTAGTTGGCCTGACCGGCATTTCCTTTCACTCCTACTACTGAACTCATATTCACGATTGAACCTTTGCGGTTTTTCAGCATGATTTTCTGAACTGCTTTGGTCATATTGAAAACCGACTTTAAGTTGATTTCGATTACTTTATCAAAATCTTCTTCACTCATACGCATTAAAAGGTTGTCCTTAGTGATTCCGGCATTATTGACTAGTACGTCAACACTTCCAAAATCGGCTACTACATCGTCAACCAATTTTTGAGCTTCGTTGAAATCGGCTGCATTTGATTTATATCCTTTAGCTTTGATTCCCAAAGCAGACAATTCGTTTTCTAAAGCCAAAGCTGATTCGGCCGAAGAACTGTAAGTAAAAGCTACATTAGCTCCGTGTTGAGCAAAAACTTTAGCAATTCCGCTTCCTATTCCTCTACTTGCGCCGGTAATGATGGCTACTTTTCCTTCTAATAATTTCATTGTAATAAAAGTTAGATTTGATAATTTAATGAAAGGTCAAATATAGAATAATTTATAGTTAGGAAAAAATAACATTTGTATTTAAACCTTTAGTATTATTGTTTGTCGAAAAGTCCTGACCCAACCCGAAGATGAACAACCAAAACCATTTTGAACAACTGTATCATGAGTACCGAGTACTGGTGTTCAACGTGGCCTTGAATTATCTGCAAAACCTTGAAGATGCCGAGGAAATTACTCAGGATGTATTTGTAAAGGTGTACCATTCGCTCGGACATTTCAGTCACCAATCTTCGCATAAAACCTGGATTTACCGCATTACCATCAATCATTGTTTGGATTTTATCAAGAAGAAAAACAGTCGTAAACGCTTTTTTATATTTGGCCCAAAAAGTCAGCATGAGCAGGAATACTTAAATACTGCCACCTTTGAACACCCCGGAATTTTAATGGAAAACCAGGAAGATGCCGCACTGCTTTTTGAAGTTATCAATACGCTGACGGAAAATCAGAAAACAGCTTTCCTGTTGTCTAAACTGGACGGATTGAGCAATCCTGAAATAGCAAAGATTATGCAGTTGAGTATTTCTTCGGTAGAATCGTTGATTTTCAGAGCCAAAGCATCACTTCAGGAAAAATTAGGGGAAAAATTTAAAAACTACCGCAAGAAAAAATAAAGACTTGCGTCTAAAAGAATAACTGAAATTCTGAAACCAATTCAGAACACTTAAATTCAGCTGAACAATGGAACAACACAATTGGATAGAAAAAGTACTGAACAGCACCAACGGCATGAAAGCGGTGGAGCCCGGCGATGATTTACTATACAAAATCAGACAGAAAATAAACCGACCGGATACTGTATCACCAACAACGGTGTGGCTTGTGGCGGCTTCGGTGGCCGTTTTAGTCATCTTGAACATTACAGTAATGCTTTCTGAAACGGAGACGAAAACCGAGAACAGTGCTACTTCAGCTTATTTGGAAACCACTATCAACCAAAGCAATCAGTTATACCGATAACCATGGAAAAGACAAAATTACTAACGATAGCCGTGATTGGCCTTTTATTGCTCAACTTAGCTACTTTGGGCTTTTTGTTTTTAAACGGTCCGAAAGGTCACCGTCCTCCTATGGAAGGCCCACCTATGGGCAGACCCAAACCCAGAACCATTATTATTGATCAATTGCATTTTGATGCTCTTCAGCAAAAAGAATACGATCAATTAATTGAGTGGCACCAAGCCACCATTAGCCAACTTGACCGAAATATTCGTCAAACCAAAAGAGCACTTTATTCTCAGTTGATGCAGACGGAGGTTAATCTTAAGGCTAAAGACAGTTTGATTGCCGTGTTAAACGGATATCAAAAGCAAGTAGAAGCAACGCATTTCAAGCATTTTGAAGACATTAAAAAGCTTTGTCGTCAAGACCAGCTGAAGGATTTTAATGATTTGACCGAAGAGTTAGCCCGCATCTTCGCGCCCAAACCTCAAGGCCCGGAACATGAGTAAAAGCGGTATAGTCATGGTTTTGATTTTGTTGTTTGGTTGGAGGAGCACTGTTCAACACAAAACGGATTTGTTGTATCTCAATTTTCTGCCCAAATTTGACCAACTGCCGTTTGATTTGAATCAAAACTATACGTTGAGTGTTTTTGATTTACAAGCCGTTTATAACGGAATTTACTTTTTGAGAATTGGCAATAATACCGATGCGGATGCCTATAAAATAATCGTTAACCAATAAGCCTATGAAACCAAAATGGATTTCCTTACTGGCCATACTTTCGTTATGGTCCTGCAGCAACGACTCTTCTGAAGCGTATGTTGACCCTTATGCCAATGTTAAAGCCACCTTTGGCAACAGTATCGACTTGGATAATCTGGCTAACTACGCCAATCAAACCATACCGACCTATATTACCAAAGATAACGGCATGGCTAACCCTATTACTGATAAAGGAGCCACACTGGGCAGGGTTTTGTTTTATGATAAAAACCTATCCTCTAACAATACTGTTTCGTGTGCCACTTGTCATCAGCAGGCCAATGCTTTCAGCGATACCAATGTAGCCAGTATTGGGGTAAACGGTACCACAGGCCGTCATGCCATGCGTTTGATTAATGCCCGTTTTGCCAATGAAAACAAGTTCTTTTGGGATGAACGCGCCGCTACTCTTGAAATACAAACTACCCAGCCCATCCGCAACCATAACGAAATGGGATACAGCGGAGCAAATGGCGATGAAGACTTCAGCAATTTGATTACCAAACTGAGCGGAATTGGGTACTATAAAGAGCTGTTCAAATTTGTATATGGTACTGAAGAAATAACCGAAAATAAAATTCAGTTGGCTTTGGCACAGTTTGTACGCAGCATACAGTCGTTTGACAGCAAGTATGATGTGGGACGGGCTCAGGTTGCGAATGACGGGCAACCGTTTCCTAATTTTACCAATCAGGAGAATCAGGGAAAGCAACTGTTTCAGGCTCCCCCGCAGTTTGATGCCACGGGAAGCCGAACGGGAGGCGGATTGGGTTGTGCCGGTTGCCATGCGGCCCCCGAATTTGATATAGCCCCTAACTCGGGCAACAATGGTATCATAGGTGTACTGAACGGAACCGGTATAGATGTGACCAATACACGTGCTCCTTCGCTGCGCGATTTGGTAAAAACAAACGGAACTCTTAACGGCCCGATGATGCATACCGGAGTTTTCACCGACCTGCAAACGGTTATCGGACATTATGGCAACATTACCATAGCTCCCGGAAATGCCAATGCGCTTGACCCTAAACTGCGCCCGGGTGGTAATGGTCAAAAACTGAATCTGACGGCTCAGGAGGTGAATGCTGTGATGGCTTTCCTGAAAACCCTCTCGGGAACCAATGTGTATGTGGATCCTAAGTGGTCTAATCCTTTTTCTAACTAAAAATACTGAGCCCCTCAATTGAGGGGCTTTTTTGTGGGGAGTGCTTTGGGGTGAAGCTTGTAAATTATCTGAGGGTGAAGGCTTTTCGGTACATCAGCCTGGGCGGACACTTGAAGTGACGAGGTTTGATGCTTGATGTGAATGCTTGACGTTAGGGCTTCTCGATACATCCGCCTGTGGCGGACACTCGAAGTGACGGTTTTTTTGATGCTTGAAGTGTCATTACTCCTACCACTCAGTCGTCAGTTCGAGTGATTTTCTTGGAACGCAGTGGAGAGAAAATTGTATCGAGAACCCTTGTATAGAAAATGCTTCTCGATACATCCGCCTGAGGCGGACACTCGAAGTGACGGATGTAGTAGTGAAGGATAAAGAAAATCGTCAGTTCGAGTGATTTTCTTGAAACGTAGTGGAGGCTTCTCGATACTTTTTTGCTACGCAAAAACACTCGAAGTGACGGTATCTTATACTTGAAGTGTTGCCTCTCTTACTATCCGGTCGTCAGTTCGAGTGATTTTCTTGGAACGCAGTGGAGGCTTCTCGATACTTTTTTGCTGCGCAAAAACACTCGAAGTGACGGATGTAGTGGTGAAGGATATAGAGAATCGTCAGTTCGAGTGATTTTCTCGGAACGCAGTGGAGAGAAAATTGTATCGAGAACCCCTACTTCATTTGAAGTTCTTTTTTGCCAAATTAATCAACGCATCATAATGACCATCAATTAAGGCTTCTTTCTTGGCTTTTGACCACTTTTTGATTTGCTTTTCTTTTTCAAATGCCAGATTAATATTGGTGAATTCACAATAAAATACTAGTGATACCGGCCTTCTTTTGTAAGTGTAACAATCAGGAAAATAACCTGTGTCGTGGCGGTATATTCTTTGTGTCAAATTACTGGTGACTCCTGTGTAATAAGTTCCATCCGAGCATTTAAGTATGTATACATATGATGGTTTCATGTTTTAAAAGTAAGAAATATATTTTAAAAAGCTTTTCGATGCTCTTAGGTGAAAACTTGACATAATGGCTTCTCGATACTTTTTTGCTACGCAAAAACACTCGAAGTGACGGTTTCTTTTGATGCTTGAAGTGATGGCTTCTCGATACGTCCGCCTGAGGCGGACACTCGAAGTGACGGAGTTTTTGATGCTTGAAGTGACGGATGTAGCGGTGATCTGTCGTCAGTATATAAAAAAATCCTGTCTGCCTTGTGACAAACAGGATTCTACCAAAAAAATTAAAAATCCAACTTACATCTCTATCGCTGTTATATAAAACAAGCTAACGGGAAGTGTTATTTACTGTATTTTGACAAATTTGCGGTGTAATGCCAGATCACCGCTTTTGATGCTTATTACATAATGACCCGCGGCAAGACTATCGACCGAAAGGGTATTTTGTTCTGTGTTCCCCTGCAGCATATTTCTGCCGCTCATATCGAATATGACGTATTCAAAACCGGTGTTGGGCCATCCTTGTACCGTGAGTGCCGTTGTGGCCGGAACCGGATATACTACCACTTTGTTGAGATCAAAATCAGCCGAACTCAGGGTATTGGCAGTCCAACTGAAGCGTTGCCCAAAGGCGGGTTTGCTCAAGGTGCTGAGTTTGCACTTCTCATCAATAACTGTCCCCCGCAAAGTAGCAGACCAAAGCGTGTTGACTGTGGTTCGGGTGTTGAAATCGACATCGGTTGTTTTTAAGCCTACTTCTAAATAACTGGTGAAGTTGGCGTTGAGTATGGTTCTGCCGTACACGATATCGACTTTGTTGGTGGTTTCGGATAGCCGAATCTGAAAATCGATGATATCGGTTTTCGTTGGGTCGTCTATGGTTTCTATTCGGGCTGTGCCGTACCATTCGACTACAAAGACCCTGTTGGGTGCCTGCCCAAGTACTGCAGTACTAATCTTGGTTTGTGCCAGATTGGTATTGATGGGATGAAGATCGATACCGGCAGCCGATATGATGCCCTGAACTAAATCTAACTGAGAATTTGTTAGGGGGTTTGTTAGGGAAACTTCGTTGGGCTGAGCCGGGCCAAACCATACAAAGCCGTTTTCGGAAATGCCGAGGCTGTTTTGATTGACTCCGCCGAACTTAAAGGTAAACGGTAAACTTACCACAGCCGGTGACACTACGTCGTCATTAACGATATGCTCGGTTACCGGAGCACCCGATGCTGACAGGTAAGGAAATGAACTACCGTTATCCTGAAAAGAATAGTCGCTGACCTGTGCTTTAGCTATAAACGAACTGAGCGCTAAAGCTGTAATGAATATTAGTTTTTTGATCATGATTGATTGAATGATTTTGATTGATGATTGAAACTTCTGATGATTGATGATTGAAACTATTGATGATTGACGGCGTGAAACTACAGTTGATTGAATGTGTAGTGATACTATTTTGTCATGAAAGCGATTATTTTGTACATGAACAGTCTGATGAGGCTTTGCCTTGTAAGGTTCTCTTTATTACTCAAAACTGCCGGCGGTAATTTTTAAACAGTTCTGTGCCTGAAGCAAATGCCTTTCGTTGTGAACAACAATAAACCGAAAGGTGTCGCCCAAGCTGATGGTTACCCATTTTGACATAGCCGTAGGAACCTGTACCGCATTCAGATTGAGGTTTCGGGAGGTTTCTAACAACGAGAGCAACTCCTCCTGATGTGTTATAAACTGTTGTAAAACCTCGGGCTGCACGTTTGAATTTACAGGATTCATTTGGGCCAATGCTTTCATCTTTTTAATTTTCCCGGCCTTAGGTTCCATTAGTTTTACAAAGAATTGCCCCAGTATACCGGTTTTGAAACTGCTGTTACCGGCTTTGGTCTGTGCCGTTTGTATGGCTTTTTTTAATGCCGGTAAATAAAAGGTATAATACCGGTTGAGGTGGTCAATGCATTCTAAAACAGACCAGGCCTCGGGGTGGGTCTTCTGGCGGAGTTGATGTTCCTCCAGTTTTTGAAATACGTTGACTAAGGCTGAGGCTTTTTGAGTTCTGTCGTGCAAGTCATCTACTAATGCCAAAGTGTTTATTTTCATACTCCTTTTTATTGATTGTGCGTATTATTTTGATTCCTATTTGTTGGGGACAAAATTCAGACAATGACTGTTATAAAAAATTGATTTGAATCAATTTCGGTGTATGTGGTTATTTTTGTGCACGGATGCGGCTGAAAGTTTCGGGCGTCATGCGCAGGTAGGAAGCAATATATTTGGCCGGGATATGCTGAAAAAGCTGGGGACTTCGTTTAAAAACTCTTTGATAGCGTTCTGTTGGCGACACCGTCAGCAAATCGGTTTCGCGAGTGATTAACTGGGTTACAATAGCTTCCAGTGCCTGAGTGTACTGCAGCAAAAAAGTGCTGTTTTGTTTGATGTACTCGTAAAAGTCGTTGCGGTGAATGCGAAGTACCACTGATTTTTTCAAAGCCTGTATGTAAAACTCGGAAGGTGCACCGGTAAAAAATGAAACGGGAGAGTTCATGATGGAATCGGGATAACCAAAACGAATAATCTGTTCCTGATACTCGGTGATGTAGAAAATTTTGAATGCACCCTCTTCAACCATGTAGAGGTATTGGTCTACCATACCTTCTGCCACTAGGTATTCATCACGCTGAATAGTGATTCTCTCGGAATAAATTTCATCCGGGTTGCGAAGATTGGCCCATAAATTAAGCTCTTTTGGTGCGTTCATCGGAAAACTTTCCCCAAAAGTATAAAAATTACTGGTTTACAACCAAGAGCGCTGTACAAACACTCCCCTATTTTAAGTTGGAGGAATAACCGAATAAAAGTAACGTTGCTGACGGCTCTGTAATTTCCCCTTCGGGTTTGAAGTCGAGCTTTTGAAGCAATTGGATGGATTTGTGGTTTTCGTTGAGTGTGACTGCCAGTATTTTTTCTCTACTCTTAATCAGTTCATTGCGCATGGCAGCTGCTGCTTCATAAGCATAGCCTTGATTACTGTACTGAGGCAAAAAAGCAAAACCCAAATCGGAAAATTGCAGGTGCTCTCTTTTGATAAAAGTGATGATGCCTACAGGAACCGCAGTTTCTTTTAAGAATACTGTCCAGTAATCGGTATTGGGATTTGTAATGATTTTGGTTATGTAGGCCTTGGCATCAGCGGAATTGTAAATGTTTCTGTTGCCAATGAACTGCAGCCAGCCATCGGTATTTACAAGTTCCTGAATAAAAGAAGCGTCCTGTAAACCCATTGGTATAATTGAAAGACGATGCGTATGAAGCTTTATATTCATCCTTTAGAAACACTTTTATGATTTATACTTACAGTAGAAGCTTGTTCATATTCCTGCGCGGTGGCATCGGTAGCGGCATCGGTCTTGAATTCCCAATGGTCTTTTTCCTGTTGCAGTTGGGTACAAAACTTACCATAGAGGGTACTGACTGTTTTTCCGTCTTCAGTAATTTGCAGTGCAAAATATCCGCAATCGGTTATGGAATGTTCTCCCGTTGTTTTGCGCTGGACTATCTTGAAGGACAATTCCATTTTTTGATTATGACGGGCCACCGTTTGAAAATAGTCGCGATAAAAAACGGCTATTTCGGCTTGGCCGGTATATGAACCCGGAGGTTGCTGACGGTACAGGTTTATGATGTTGGCATCGGTGGTATACAGTTGCACAAGCTGCTCTGAATTGAGTTCGGCATAAGCTTTTGAAAAATTGCGGTACAAAGCATCGGGTGTATCAGTATTCGTTTGTGCTGATGCAAAGCTGTACATTGCTAATAAGGTAAAAAGGACAATGTTTTTTATATTATTCATGTTGAAAATATTTAATTAAATACAAGTCTAATTCTTTAGTAACTATATATTTAAAAAAGATCATATAACGTAATCATTAAAAATTTAACAACACATGATGGCTATCGATTTAACCATCGTTTAAATTCGCCCGAGTTGTCAATACTGACCACCACATCAAAATCGGTTGCCGGTTTGAGTTCTAACTTGACGCGGCTTTTAGACCACACAATCATTTGCTGAATACTGTCAAACCCTACAATAACCTGACGGTTGATGCGAAAGAAATGATTGGGATCAACCTTGTGCTCTATGCTTTCCAACGATTGGTCGAGCAGGAATTTTTCGTTGTTTTTGGAGACTAATTTTACATAACGTCCTTCCGACAGAAAATAAGCTACCTGATCAATGGAAATGCTCTTGATTTTTTGACCGGATACCACCATAAACCGTTCCTGAAAAGAAGGCTTATCAATAATGGTTTCCAGAAGTTTTTTCATATCTACAGCCAGTTTACTGTTTTGTGATTTGAATTTGTCTAGTGCAAATTGTAAATCTTCTTCTGAAAACGGCTTGAGCAGATAATCAACGCTGTTGAGTTTGAAAGCCCTGATAGCGTACTGGTTGTAGGCAGTAGTGAATATAATAGGTGCCGTAACCTTTATATTTTCAAAAATGGAAAAGCAAATATCATCGCCTAAATGTATGTCTAAAAAAATCAGGTCGGGCTGCTGTTCTGACAACCAGGCAATGGCTTTTTTTACGTTGTCAATAACCTTGACAATTTCTATAGACGGATCTACTTTTTTAATCATGGCCACCAAATTGTCGGAAGCCAGTTTTTCGTCTTCTATGATTACAACTTTCATTCGTTTTCTTCTTTTATGATGGGTAATTCAACCACAAATTGATCGTTCCTGATTTCAAAAACCGGTTGCAGGGTGGTGATGTATTTGTAGCGTGAAATGATATTCTTTAAACCGGTTTTGGTAGAATCTTCGACATAATTTCTTTGCTGAAGATTGTTGGTCACCCTCAAAAAATCTCCGGTATTGCTGATGCTGATATACAAAGGAGCCTCGGAGGAAATAATGTTATGCTTCACGGCATTTTCTATCACCATCTGTAATGAAAACGGAGGCAGAAAACCATTGAGCGCCTGCGAATCAATCTGAACATCGAGCACCAAATTGTCATCGAAACGCATTTTCTGCAGTTGCAGGTAGGCGTTGACGTGCTGTAGTTCCTCAGCTAAGGTAATCAGGTGTCGGTCTTTGAGCTCAAGCGTATTCCTGAATATTTTGGAAAATAAGTTTGTGAATTCTACAGCTTTCTGTTGGTTGGTTTTAATTAATGAGGACAGTGCATTGAGTGAGTTAAACAGAAAATGGGGGCTCACCTGATTTTTGAGCGTTTCGAATTGAACCAGTATATTTTCGTTTTCCAGGCGGAGGTTTTGTTTTTCTAAAGCATCTTTTTCCTGACTCAACAACTGATTGGCTTTTTGATTTAGTTTGTAGTTTCGATAGAGTATAAAAATGATGATGATACACAGCACTGTAATCAGCGCTAAGATGTAACGCCAGGTTTCATTCTTTTTGATCTCGGTTGCCTGCAGCTTTTTTTGTACTTTGAGGAGTTCAATTTCTTTAGATTTGATGTTGTTTTCAAATCGGGCTTCCAATTCGGTCGTAGCCTGGAGTCTGTCTTCTGAATTGATTTTATTGGTAATGGCAATCAGAGAATCACTGTATACTGCCGCTTGTTTGTAATTGCCTTTCTTTTTTAACCATTCGTAGTATTCTTCATAATAGGCCTGAATATAATAGGGTGTTTTAAGCGCTCTTGCCGTTTTGCCTGCTATGTCAAGATACTTTTTAGCTTTTTCCAATTGATTGTAATCGGTATACAAATCGCCCAAAGCTAAAGTGACTATAGCTAAGGTACGTTCACTGCCCGATTTTTTTTGGTATTCTAACGCTTTAAGGCTGTAATATTCGGCGTTTTTAAAGTCTTTTAATTCTCCGTATGCCACAGCCATATTGTGAAAATTCATTGCCACACTATTGTAATTTTGCGACTGCTGCATGTAGGGAATGGCTTTTTGATAGTATTCGATAGCCTTGTGGTAATCACCGGCATGATCGTAGGAAACACCGAGGTTTACATAGATATTTTTGAGATTATTAAAATCTTTTTTATCGGTAATCTGCAATGCTCTGTTTAAGTATAGTCGGGCTTTGGGGTAGTTTTCCATGTTGAGTTCTACCGCTGCCAAATTGCCCAAACTAAAAACTTTGCCTTCATTGAGGTTGAGCGAATCAAAAATAGCGTAAGACCTCATGTGGTACTTGAGTGCCTTGCCGTTATTTCCCATGCAGGTTTCGGTAATCCCTTTTACCAATAACAACAAACCTATATCAACGGAGCGTTTTTTTTGTTTGGCGATAACCAACATGGAATCTGTCATTTTAGCCACCCGCACCGGTGCATCAAAAGCCACCCTGTTCAGTGAATCGATTTTATTCCTGAACGCATCTCCTTTCCTGATTTGACCGTAGGATAACAGAGTAGTACAAATAAATAACAGGGTATATTTTGACATGGATCCTTATTTTTGAGTAGGTTTGGCTTCGCTTCCCGCTAAGATGCCACCATCAATGGTGAGTTCAATTCCGGTCACGTATTTTGATTCCTCACAGGCCAAATATAGCGCACCATAAGCCACATCAACAGCTTCCCCAAAATGTCCTAAGGGAATTCCACTTTCAATATGATTGATAAACTGCCTGCGTTGTTCTCCGTCACCCAGCATTGCATCCCACATAGGAGTCATGATAGCAGCCGGGTGGATGCTGTTACAGCGAATGCGATATCCTTTTTCGGCACAATATAGGGCTACACTTTTGGTGTGATTTCTAACCGCCGCCTTGCTTGAAGCATAAGCTACAGCCGCCGGAATTCCCACTATCCCGCTTCGGGAAGAAATATTTACTATACTCCCACCCTTTTCTTTCATGAGTTGAATAGCGTATTTGCAGCCCAACATTACTCCGTTTAAATTAACCTGGTGGACTTCTTCCCAGGAAGCTAAATCAACATGTTCGGCATCAAATGGGCCTTTGGTTTCTAAAAAACCGGTTATTCCGGCATTATTAACTAATACGTCCAGATGTCCGTAGGTTTCTTTAATGTAATTAGTGGTATCCAACCAAGCCGCTTCTGATTTTACATCTAGATGCATATACTCAGCTCGGTTACCTAATGTCTGAACCCATTGCGTTTCTGTTTGGCTTCTGATGTCGGTAACTATAACCCTTGCGCCTTCTTTATAAAACACTTCAACTATGGCTTTACCGATTCCTCTGGCAGCACCGGTAACTAAAACGATACGATTGGCTAGTCTTCCCATGATTTCCTGATTACTACTTTATAAAATTAATAAAAACGATCATATGATGAATTGATGCGAGAGCAATACAGCACAAAAGATTATGAATCTTAAAATTATCAGACAAATCTACAAGAAAGCTAAGCGTCACTCGTATGAAAGTGTAATGAAAGTACATTTTAATGCTATAAAAGCAATAGCTTCAAATAAAAAAACTCCGCATAAGCGGAGCAAAAAATACTTTTTTTAACCCAATTTATTTGTAATCCCAGAATTTTAACAGCTAGTTTTAATAACTTAACTTATAACTCTTACTACCATACAATTATAGCATCCCGGTTTTGCATTATGAATGTGTAAATAATCTATTTCCTGATTAATAAAAACATGATGTAAAGTTGCCTTTAAATCAATACCCTGAATTACATCGGCATAAATCATTGTTGCATTTTTATCAAAGCCCCGGATTGACAAAACTCTGTGATCAAACATTTTTGGTACTTCATTTACGTTAAAGGATTTGGTAACCGCTTTTTTTTCGAATAAAGATTGGTCCGTTTGCCCGGTAAGGAGATGGTACAGCATGGTGTTCGAAATTGAGCAATACAACCTCTTCCCCTATTTCGGCGTCTTCCAAACTTACTCTGCAAGGAAACCCCGGAAATTTATCTACAATCATTCTTTTAATATTCATTCTTTCCAATTCGTCTTCGGGTAAATCGAAATAGACTGTGAAAGGGGTTTTGTTTAAAGCAATGAGTTTGAAATTATTTGTCATTTTATAATCTTATCTGTTATTGTAATAGTTATGAATAGTGTAAAATCCCAGCAAAACAATAATGATAAAAATTAATAGTTTCATTTTTTGATTTTGATGATGCTTATCTGTTGTCAAATGTATAAACCAAGATGCAGGCACTAATCACAAAATGCAACCAGAGAATCAAAAGATGTTGTGAAAGCGAATATTGGGAACATCAGCAAAAAACCAAGTTCTTTATTACTCAGACAGCACCAAAGATGCTTAAAAAGAGCTGGTTAACACTAAAACCGATTCATACTGCCATTTTTCACTTTCATTACATTTTAAATTAATGAATTGTGATAGTGCTGTTATTTTTGAGCTGTAAAATCATTAAAATCAAAAACATGAACAGATTACTCACTAAAATCACCCTTGGATTTTCATTACTGATTTTGACTCATGTCGATGCTCAGGAATGGACACCGGTTGCCTCGCTGCCTCACAGAGAGTTTACCGCCATACAAAACCTTGATGGCAGAATGTATGCCGCTTCAGAAAATAAGTTGTACACCTCAGCCGATGGCAACAACTGGCAGGTTGAAAGCATTCATCCGGTAATCATTACTCCAACTTGTATCACTTTATTCAACAACACACTTTATGTAGGGACCCTGTCTGATGGTGTATACTACAGAAGTACAGCCACGGGCTCTCAATGGCAACATGCTTTAATGGGACTTCACATCAGTACTTTTATTGTTCATGAAGGACGTCTGCACCTGTGCAGTCAGGGTTCGGGAGTTTGGCGAAACATTTCGGGAACCTGGAACAACATGACTTATGATTTACCTACCTACTCTTATAATGTCAATAAAATAGTTTCTCTCAACGGGAAGCTTTACGCATTTGCAGGAGCCAATGGGACGTTTTACAGATTCAATCCGGAGACTTCTAAATGGGTAGAGGATTATTACCTCAACGGATATGCTCCGGGATTATCGGCTGATGATGCCGTAAACCAAAATGGTACCATATTTATGGCAAGGGGCAATCGTTTGCTTCGGACTGATGATGGTGGTGATACCTGGGTTTCGGATGCGAACGGATTGATTAACGGTATCAACCGGTTTTTGTACCAGGGAGCCCAGTTTATGTATTCACTAACCCTTGATGCTACTACCAATTACACCTATTTTCAGAAAAGAAACAACACCGCACTGAGTCAATCAACCTGGAGCAGTTATAACGAGTTACTGCCTTTTTATACTTATGGCTTGGATGAATTCAAAGACAACCTGTACGTTGCTACCAATGAAGGTGTTTTTTTCAAAAAAATGGAATCTTTGGGCATTGAGAATCCGCAATTGCGCAGCGACATCAGCATTTATCCTAACCCTTCATCAAATGGAATCATAACGATAGCGAGTAACAGCATCATTGAAAAGATAGACGTTTACGATTTAGGCGGCAGGCTAATCCAATCCCAAAATGGCAACTCTGTGAATGAAACCCTAACTTTGAACTCAAAAGGTATATTTCTTGTGAAGCTTTTGACCAACAGTCAAATCGTTACTCAAAAAGTTATTGTTCCTTAACACTTCAACTGATGAAACACACTCTTTCCCTTCGCTACTTGTTATGTTTGTTCTTGTTGGTTGTCTTTTACAATTGTTCTCCGATAGAACAGTTCAGGTATGAAAAGAGACAATCTGTCTTAATCGGTTCTCTGAGGGAGCGTTTGTTTTTTGAATACAGTTCGCCGTTGAATGATTCTATGAAAATTTACATGGAATTAGAACTGGCCAAAAATCCAGAGCTTCAATTACCATTAGAAAAGATATACTCTATCGAAGAAAAATTAAAAAAAGAAAAACCACTTTTGGGTTGCTACTATTTGATGAAAAAAGAATTTGACGGTGAGAAAAAGCTCTATATCATTCTGGATTGGAACCAAAACAGCGGGGTCATCATCCGATTCTTTACCGATTCGCCCACGCTGATTAAAAGTCTGCCCGATTATTCTTTTTGATTTTGACAATCAATTTTTATGAAAAGAAAAAACCGATTAGTTTCCTAATCGGTTTTTATTTTCAGAATTATCTATCTACAGTTTAAAGATTATATCAGCATAAAAATTGCGTCCCATTCTCGGAATATTGTTCCAATCGGAATAAGTAGTGTAATAGGTATCTAATGCATTTTCGACACCTACTCTGAGTCCGACTGAACACGGATTCCATTTGAAATTATATCCTACCCCCAGATTAATTACGGCATAGTCAGGAGTACGGTCTTCGCCATATGATGGGCTGTAACGGGTTTGCGTAGCATTGCCCTGCAAGGTCAACTCGGCCGAATAGCTGTTTTTGCGAAAAGCAAGTCCGGCAGTATAACTCAGCGGACTTATAAACGGGAGGTTTACATCCTGAGCATCTTTTCCGTAAGTATAGAGCAGTTGAGCATTCCATTTTAACTCGGGCGTCAATTTGTAGGTGGTGGTTAATCCTGCATTCCAAATCACGGCATAAGAAACCGCAGTATACACTTTTACACCATTGGCTCCTAAAGTCATAGGCACCAATGTGGCGTTAGGTTTGGCAATAATGTAATCATTGATATGGAAGTAAGACGAGCTTAATTTGAGGCTTGCTTTATCATTTTTAAGTTCGATAAAAGCATTTCCTTCCAGAGACTTTTCATTTTTGAGATTGGGATTCCCCACTTGGTCAAAGTTATCAAAGCTATTGTATAGATAAAACCCATAACCTTCTGACACAGAAGGAGCACGTTCACCATACCCCAATCCGAATCCATAACTGAAACGAGGTTTATCAAGATGATAATTGATGGCTAAACTTTTCAAGAAGCGGTTTTTTTGCGCTTTCATTTCGGGGTAAAAAATCTGCAGGCTTTCAAGCCCGAACTCACTGGCGACCTTGTTGCTGTGTTGGCCGGCAGCTGCTGTAAATTTGATTCCGGAATGGCAATTGAACACGTAATCATCTTCTATAAAAATGCCTTGGTAAAAAGTGCGCACATCGGGCCAGGTATACATAAACATAGGTGCTTCGTTCGGATTTTGAGGATACATGGTCATCTCAGCTTTGGACTGATTATAAAACGCATTCAAATTTGCCAAAAAATGATGTTGTCCTAAGACAGCCTTCGCTTTTGAATAGTAGCCAAACGTTTTGCTCCAACCCGGCATATCCATGTGGATGGGCACATTGGGGCGGTGCGTGTCATCCATCTTGTGGGTAATGGTATTAAAGTAGACTTTGGTTTCCCAATCTTTGACCATCGAATTCTTAGGGACATATTGCCATTTTAAAGATGTAATGAGTGCTTCGGCCAAAGACACATCCATAGGCAAAGCGGGATAGCCCACATTGGTAGCTTTATCATAAATAACAGAAGCTTCCAGTAGCTGATTTGCGGCCAATTTAAGACCTGATGTTCCGGAGAAATTGATTTTCTTGAATTGAGAGAACAGAACTTCTTTGTCATTGCCGGCTTTATAATCCCCTGCATTTCGATACATGAAATCGGTATCAAAATAAAGTAAACTGTCGGCATAGGTTACTGAAGTTCCTATGATTTTTTGACGGTTATTAGACTCAAAACCGGAGTTGAGACTGATGTCCCATTTTTGTTGGTCAAATTTGTTCTGATTTCGTTTCAAATCAACCGATCCGCCAATAGTACTGCCGTAACAGGCTCCCTCCTGCCCGGAACAAATGGTAGCCTCGGAGAGATTAGACACTTCGACATAAGAAGTAATCGGATCCATCTTATCGGTACAGGCCCCGAAAATGCGCATACCATCAATGGTAATCAAAGTGCGTTCTGTTGGCATGCTGTTGATGATGGGTTCCCATGCGTAAGCGCCTCTTTTAATCATGCCTATTTTGATTGATTTTTGCAGATATTCATCAATAGAAGACAGCGTCTTGGATTGCTTTTCGGCCAGTGGTACTTTTTTGCCGATTACAATGATTTCTTTTAATTCCTTGGGCTTAAGAGAATCATTGGAAACCTCCTGAGCCTGGCTGTAAAGTCCGGAGATCAGAGCCGCAATTATAAAATGTATTTTCATTTGAAAAGACTTTAAAAGGTCAAAAGCAGTATACTCCTGACCTTTGTTAGTACTTCTTGGATTTTAGAATTCAAAATCAAAATAAAGACTGCTTTCGGTAACGGTGTCAGTGATTGACTCTCCTTTTAATACTGTGCCTTCAGGACTGATTAGTTTTAAATTGATTTTCCAATAACCGGTCATGGTTAATGACATCTTACCGATATATAATTCGCCGGGAGCGGTTTGAGTGGCCGCCACATTATTAGGCGAACCGTGATTACCCATACTTGGCATGCGTGGATCTATTTCTAAAGAATAACCGTCAGCAACCGGAAAATGCATCATATCCTGCATTTTGAAAATGCCTACAATTATATCGTTCACCGCTACTTTGGGATGGTGCGGTTCGGCATAAGCCACTATGTATTTTACGCCGTCGGTACCGGTAAAGCTATTCACTCTTCTATCGGTAGAAGCCGGCACATCGATTACGTCTTTTGCAGTATAATCAGTTCCGTCAATGGTATAATTGATTTGTAAATCCCAGTATTCTGTAGCGTTTTGCGCCATCTGAAAAACAATGTATCCTTCATACAAGGTACCGGAAGGTGTCACTTTTTCTACTTCAGAATACGGACAAGCGTGGGTCATCATGTTCATGTGCATTAAAGGCTGCCAAGTTACTGAGGCATTTTTGATGTAGTTTCCGGTGGTTTTGTCTTTGATGCGTATAGAGATTTCGTTATACCCTTGTTGCAGGCCTCCCAAGTGGGAATACAATTCGATGACATGCGTATCATTAGTCATTTCCTGAAATTTGGAAATATTAGCCAATTCATCCACAACCGGTGAATCACTGCTGCTGGAGCATGAAGTTAAAGACAATAGTAAAGCTGTGGCTGCTGTAGCCATAATGTTGTATATGCGTTTCATTTTTTTGTTTGTTTACATTAATATCATGCCTGTCGGAATTATAATCCGATAGGTTTTGGACATAACTGTCCTGTCAAAAAGCCTTAGGAACTCATTGACTCTTCAAAACAATTAATTAAACAGCGGGCGGATGGAACACACTTCCTGCAGTAGTATAATCATAGAGATTGGTGTAGTGTGTGTTTACTTTGAAAGATGGATTCCCATATACTTGAGGCACTTCACAAGGATGAAAGTACAAACAGAAAAAAGTTTCGGTTTCCTGAGAAGTACCCTTTTTAGTTGGCGTAAGCGGCTTTTCGTTTTCGGCTTCTTTGGCCAGTTGTTTCATCAAGTGACATTTTCCGTTACAGTGCATCTCGGGTTTGGCTTTATTGACACAAAGCACTTTGGAGATGTAGTCATAATTAACAATGTAGTCAACCACCGGAAAGACCGGTTTGAGCAACATGATTAAAGCTATTATGATTACCGTTTTTTTCACGGAATGAAACTTGTTTTAGATTTCGGTAAAAACTAAACGAATCTCTTATTGGGTCTATACTAAAAGAGCATACTGTAGTTTTACAGGGCAAATGTAGTGCGTTAAAATTTGATTTTTGTATGACTATAGTCATATTTTTAGTATTTTTATAACTACTAATTTTGTAAACCAAAGCCAAAAAAGCCCTATAAATGAGGCTTTCAAGGCTAAAAACACTTAAAATCAACATGCAAATAGATCTAGATTTACTCTTTACCTGGGGTGCCATAGCTAAGGAATATAAAAAAGGAGAAATGATTTTTTGTGAGGACGAAATGGCTAATTTTTATTATCAAATTATTGAAGGAAGTATTCGTATGTTCAATTCAAACGATGAAGGAAAGGAATTTACTCAAGGGTACTTTACCGATGGGCAAAGTTTTGGCGAACCTCCTCTGTTTATAGATGAAAAATATCCCTCAACAGCGGTAGCTTTTCAGGATTCGAAAATCATCAAACTTTCCAAAGATAAATTGATTAAGATTTTAGACGAATATCCGGCTGTACAAAAGAAGTTTTTGAATTTAATGTGCCGACGCATCCACTCGAAAGCACAAACCTCAAAAGACATCATCAATCAGAAACCTGAGTTCAGGATTTTGGCTTTCTTAAATGCGCACAAAAAAGAAAAGAACTATCATGAAAAAGAACTGATTCCGTACACGCGACAGGAAATAGCCAATTTTACGGGATTGCGGGTAGAAACAGTCATCAGGGCGTTATCAAAAATGAGTAAATGTAAAAAAGTGGATATCATCAATCACAAAATATATTACTAATGAACTTTAACAGTAAGTTTTGGTTAAAATTTTCACTAATCAATCTGCTGATTGTTGCCCTACTGGGACTTTTGATGCGTTATAAAATCGGATTTGAATTTCCTGTTTTCAATCAAAAGAGTCTGCAACACTCCCACTCCCATTTTGCCTTTTCAGGTTGGATTAGCCATACTCTAATGGTTTTAATGATTGCCTACCTGAGTAAAAAAAATCAAGCCTCGCTCAGTTTAAACAAATACAATTATATCCTGACAGCCAATTTAATCTGTGCTTACGGCATGCTCATCTCGTTTATCATACAAGGCTACGGAGGCTTTTCCATCACATTTTCCACTGTTACGTTGTTTATTTCTTATGCTTTCGGTTATACTTACATAAAGGATTTAAAAAAATTGCCTACTGACGATTTGAGTAAAAAATGGTTCTCGGCGGCTGTTTTTTTCAACATTATTTCTTCTATAGGCACTTTTGTTTTGGCCTACATGATGATTAATAAAAATATCCATCAGGAGGAATATCTGGCTTCTATTTATTATTATCTGCATTTTCAATACAACGGCTGGTTTTTCTTTGCCTGTATGGGGCTGCTGTACGGATTCCTGAATTTGAAAAAAGAAGAGAATGCGTTTTTTGACACTACTTTTAAGTTGTTCTTTTTTTCCTGTATTCCTGCCTATTTCTTATCTACCTTGTGGGCCGATTTACCGCCGTGGTTGTATGCGCTAACTGCTATTGCAGCCCTAGTACAAGTGTTTGCCTGGTATAAGTTTTTATTGATTATCATCAGAACTAAAAGAGATTACCTAACTAATTTCCCCTATTTTTTGCGCTATATTTTGCTGTTTGTGGCCTTTGCCATGAGTGTAAAAGTATTGCTTCAGCTGGGCTCAACCATACCATCGGTCAGTAAGCTGGCTTTTGGTTTCCGACCTATAGTGATCGCCTATTTGCATTTGGTTTTATTGGCCATCATCAGTTTGTTTATCTTATTTTACATCTATGCCAATCACCTTATCCACAGCAATAAAAAAATTAAATTGGGAGTGATTATTTTTTCAGTTGGCGTGCTTCTCAATGAAGTTATTTTGGCAATTCAGGGTGTGGCTTCGTTTAGTTATACTTTAATTCCGTACGTAGACAAGTTGCTTTTCGGAGCAGCCATTGTTTTAGTTTCGGGTATAGGATTAACAGCTATTTACTCGATAAAAAAAGTAAAAACAGCCCTTAATTTATGACTCAACTCATAAAATAACCATTTCATAATTAGGTACTTTGTGTGTATAAACCAAGTATTTATTATCATGAAAAAATCAATCCAAACCTTGTTATTTGCCGGTCTGTTAGTAGCTTTCAGTTGCAAACAAACCGACCAAGCCCCAACCGAAACCACAACAGAAGCACAAGCCACCGAACAACCTTCAGGACAATCGGGTGTGAAAGACGAAACCTCGAGTCCAAACATTGTACAAACGGCCGCAGGCAGCAAAGACCACACGACTCTGGTGGCTGCAGTGAAAGCCGCTGATTTAGTTGATGCCTTAAGCAATGCCGGTCCTTTTACCGTTTTTGCGCCAACTAATGCCGCTTTTGACAAATTGCCGGCCGGAACCGTAGACGACTTATTGAAACCGGAAAACAAAGAAAAACTGAAAAACATCTTAGGTTACCATACCTATGTTGGCTCTCTTAAAACAGAGTACATGCAGGATGGTCAGGAGTTTGATATGGTTTTTGGAGGTAAAGTGAAAATCACTAAAAAAGGCGATAAAACTTTTGTCAACGGTTCAGAAATAGTAGCTTCAATACCTACTTCTAACGGAATCATTCACGTTATTGGAGATGTATTACTGCCCAAATAAAGTTTAATTATTAGTTCAAATAAGTTGCATTTTTTTATGGAAAGCGCCGGTTTTTTTTTGAATCAGCGCTTTTTTTTTGTGATTTGAATCATAAGAAAACCAAAGCGCATTGCTTCTATTTGTAGTGTTATATAACAGTATTCATCTTATGAACATGTCATTTAGATACGGTCTGATTCTGGTAGCGTTACTATCATTATTTGCTCTTTACAATGCCATTATTTACAGTTCAACTTCAGATTATGGTAAAGTATCTTTATCCGAAAAAGCTTTGAATGGAGAGCAGGTTTGGTTGCAAAACAATTGCAATGCCTGTCACCAGCTATATGGTTTAGGGGGATATTTGGGACCCGATTTAACCAACGAATATACCCGAATTAATAACGAAGCTTACCTGAAAGCCATGATTAACAGTGGTGTGAAAGTAATGCCTAAATTCAATTTCAGCACAACACAACTGAACGATTTGATTCAATTTTTAAAAGAAGTAGACCAAACCGGCTATTACCCAAACATGGAAGCCGTAACGAGAGCTTACGGTTGGGTAAACCTGAAATACAAAACTCCTTTACATGAAAAGTAACCACTATCCCTTTTATTTTATAGCCACTGGTTTAATTTGTTTAGTGATAGGCATATTGTGCGGGCTGTTGGCCGGATTTCAATATATAGTCCCCAACTTCATCAAATCAGTTTTACCATTCAATGCGCTGCGACCTTTGCATACTTTGTTTGTGGTGTCCTGGATTTTGTTGGTGGCGATTGGTGGTATTTACTACTATCTCAATTTGAATTTTCAAAACAACAAAGTTAATTTCAAGTTCATCAAATGGCATTTTTGGTTATTTTTAGTTACCGGTTTAGGCATCATTTATGCGTATTTGGGTAAACAATTTGAAGGTAAAGAATACTTAGAATTTCCGAGTTATTATTATTTCCCGATTGTGCTTGGTTGGATACTGTTTGGAATCAATTACTTCAAAATTACGCTTTCGCATTACACCTTTTGGCCGGTGTATTATTGGATGTGGGGCACCGGAATTTGTTTTATGATTTATCATTTCACCGAAGCTCATCTTTGGTTATTACCTTATTTCAAAGGTCATTTTATACAAAACATTGCTTTGCAATGGAAAGCCGGAGGTTCTTATGTGGGTTCCTGGAACATGTTGGTTTACGGAACTTCATTATTTGTCATGGCTAAAATAAGTAACGATGACCGTTACGCTAAATCCAAAAAGGCCTTCTTCTTTTACTTCCTGGGGTTAACCAATCTAATGTTTGGTTGGGCCCACCACATATACATCATACCCACAGCGCCCTGGATTAGATATGTAGCTTACGCTATCAGCATGACTGAATGGGTGATTTTGTTTTCCATCATATACGACTGGAAAAAGAGTCTATCCGTTCAAATTATAATCAAATATTCTTTGGCTTATCGTTTTATGAAGCAGGCTAATTTTTGGGTATTTTTAAACATCATTCTGGCGTTGCTGATTTCTATCCCGTCATTGAATATTTTTACCCATGGAACGCATATCACTGTTGCTCACTCGATGGGAACCACCATTGGAATCAACACCATGATTTTGCTGTCATCGGTAACTTATATACTTGAATCGACCGGACTAATTGCTGCAACCATTACCCGTAAAATTGAAAAGAGTTTGACGTTTTTTGCCGTTGCTTTCTTCGGCTTTTGGTTGACCCTATTGGTTTTGGGAGCTAAAAAGGGATATTGGATGTTCTTCGGACAAAGGCTTTCTTTCGGGGAGTTTCAGGATTCACTCCGCGGCATGTACATACTGTTTTTTCTTTTCGGAATCGGGATGGCCATTGGGTTGTACCGCATTGTTTTCTCATTGTTGCGAATCATTAATTCACTAGTCAGTATCAATCCCGAAAAACAACGTTAAAAGCCGCATTGGTTTTGATTTGTTCAGCTTTAATTTTTAACGAAGCCGGCAAAGGAGCTAGAGTTTCCACATTATTTCTGAAAAACTGCAAGTAATATGTCCCCGTGTAGTGATTGGCCTCCAAATAAGCCATCATTTCGCTTAACTCTTCGTTAGAAATTAATTCAGAGTGATAGGTTGTCCGGATTTCAAATGGGACAGTACTCTTTTGCAACACCTGAAACGATTCTTCAAAACCAAAAAATAAATCCGATTGGGTAATTTTCTGAAACTGACCTTTAACCGCTTTAAAATCCAAAGCTACATAATCAATAAGTTGTTCATTAATCAGTTGTTTTAAAACATCGGGGCGCGAACCATTCGTATCAATTTTAACTGAAAACCCCATAGCTTTGACGGCTTTGATTTGTTCAACAATGTGTTTGTGAATCAAACATTCGCCACCGCTAAACACTACTGCATCAAGCAAACCTTGGCGCGATTGTAAAAAAGAAATTGCTTCAGGAAAAGTTACGACACCTTTTCCTAAAACAATTTCCGGATTATAACAGTATAAACATCTCATATTGCAGCCGGCATACCAAAAAATGCAAGCCGATTTGTTGGGAAAATCCAACAATGTAAAAGGAGTTATACTGTAAATAGACATGCCTATTTATTACATTCTCTGAAATGAACCCTTTGTTTATGCTCCCCCTTTTTACCAATATTAAAACTCTCTACCGGTCGGTGATAACCCATAACCCGGGTATACACTAAACATTTGGTTCGCAATAACTGGTTTGTTGCTGAAATTTCATTAATCTGTGTTTTCATATTTAATTTGGTTTTGGTTTTCTAAAATGGCTTCGTCACATTTCGGGCAATATTCGTGTTCGCCGTTCAAATAGCCATGTATTGGGCAAACACTGAATACAGGAGTTACTGTGATGTAGGGTAATTTGAATTTAGTCAATACTGTTCTGACAAAGTTTTTACAGGCTTCGGCGCTGCTGATACGTTCGTTCATGTACAAATGCAACACAGTTCCGCCTGTATATTTGCACTGCAATTCATCCTGCATCAATAATGCTTCAAACGGATCCTGCGTATAATCGACCGGGATTTGAGAGCTGTTGGTGTAATAAATGTTTTCACCGCTACCGGCTTGGAGAATATTAGGAAAACGCTTCTTATCTTCTTTGGCAAAACGATAAGTTGTGCCTTCGGCAGGAGTGGCTTCTAAATTGTAAAGGTTGCCGGTTTCTTCCTGAAATTCTTTCATGCGATTGCGAATATGATCTAAAATTCTCAAACTGAAATCATGACCAAAATAAGTGGTAATATCCTCATTGTCATCGGTAAAATTCCGCACCATTTCATTCATTCCGTTAACTCCTATTGTTGAAAAATGATTTCTGAAATGTGGCAAATAACGTTTAGTATACGGATACAATCCGCGATCGTACATTTCCTGTATGAACTGACGTTTCTTCTCCAAAGTTGACTTAGCCAACAGCATTAATTTGTCTAACTGTTGCAACAATCCTTCCTCATCTCTTTCATACAAATACCCCAATCGAGCCATGTTGATTGTTACTACTCCAATGCTTCCGGTCATTTCCGCACTGCCAAAGAGTCCGTTGCCGCGTTTGAGTAACTCTCTCAAATCAAGTTGCAAACGGCAGCACATGCTGCGCACAGCATTGGGTTTGTAGGCATTCGGATTTTCTATGCGCTCTCCTTCTTCGTTCAAAATATATTGACTGCCGATAAAGTTTTGGAAATAAGAAGACCCTATCTTGGCTGTATTTTCAAAAAGCAATTCCGTGTTTTCTCCGTCCCAATCAAAATCTTCAGTGATATTGACAGTCGGAATTGGAAAAGTAAACGGTTGTCCGTTAGCATCTCCCTCGGTCATTACGGTATAATAGGCTTTGTTGATCAGATTCATTTCGGGTTGAAAATGCTCATAACGCATATCTGCAAGCGATGCTACTCCGCGCTCTTTAGCCCTTTCTAAGGTATTTTTGTCATTAATGGTTTCAAATAGATGACGGTCATTTTTAGTAGGAACTTGTTCTTTCAAATCGCTTGGAACCACCCAATCCAAGGTGATGTTAGTAAACGGTGACTGTCCCCATCGTGCCGGTACATTGAGATTGTAAACAAAACTTCGGATGGCTTTGAGTACATCATCAAAGGATAAATTGTCCTTGAAAACGTAGGGAGCCAAATAGGTATCAAACGAACTAAAAGCTTGTGCACCTGCCCATTCGCTTTGCAGTATGCCCAAAAAATTAGCCATTTGTCCCAAAGCTTCTCTGAAATGGGACGGTGCCTTACTTTCTACCCTGCCTCTGACGCCGTTAAAACCATCATTGAGTAAAACCCGCAAACTCCAACCGGCACAATATCCGGTCAGACAATCCAAATCATGAATGTGGATATCCCCGTTGCGGTGCGCATATCCTTCTTCTTTTGAATACACTTTATCCAGCCAATAGTTAGCTATGATTTTTCCGGCCACATTATTCACTAATCCGGCATTAGAATAGGATGTATTGGCATTGGCATTAATACGCCAATCGGTTTGCGAAATGTACTCTTCGATGGTTTGGGTGCTGTCTACATAAGTAGTATCGTCATTCAAACCCTGTATGTGTTCCCGTTGTAATTTTCGGGTGTGCCGGTACAACATGAAAGAACGCATTACTGTAAAGTATTCTTTTTCAAAAAGTACTTTTTCAATAATATCCTGAAGCTCTTCGACAGCCCAGGTATTTTTGCCCTCTGTGGCACTGATTACTTTTTCGAAAACCGTTTCATCAAACGGTACCGAAACACTGTCAAAACTTTTTACTATGGCATCTTTAATTTTATAGCCGGCAAAAGGTTTGTAATCACCATTTCTTTTGATAACATATCGTTCCATGTTACAAAAGTTTACAGTAGTGATTGAGTCAATTTATCGAGAACCGTGAATTGTTTTTCCAACATTTTAGCACCCGGAAACAGTATGTTGTTTTCCAGATGAATGTGCTTGTGCAAATCGGCTTCAAACTCTTTCAACATAGCAAAAGTTACTCTGTAAGTTTCACAGGCATCGGCCGGCGGTACATAATTGTTGGTTAATTCGGCAATTTTAGCAAATCGTTCGCCTTCAATAGTGTGCTCTTCCTGCATCATAGCAATCGGATTATCCACAGTACCAAAATGAGGCACGGTGATTTCCTGATTGTTTTTTTGAGCATTGAGCATCTTTTTGATGAACGGAAATAAAATAAGCTCTTCTTTCTTCATGTGTTTGGCCAACTCGCCTGCTCCTTCAACAAACAATTTATTGATTTCAAACAATTCCGGATGACGGCCACCATGCACCTTGCAGAGTTTGTCTAAAAACATGAAGAGTACCGAAGATTTTTCTTCTACATAACGGTGGTGTGTTTTTTCGATGTAGTCGATTAACAAATCCAAAGGCCAGGATTTAAAATCGATTCCCCCATCGTTGGTTGATTGCATTACTGACGTAATTTCATCTTCTAATACCTTGGAACTGATTTGTTTTTTTTCGCAGGCTTCGGCTAAAGTTCGGTTTCCTTTGCAGCAAAAATCGATTCCGTATTTTGAAAATACCGCAGCTGTTCTGAAATCGTCAGCCACGTACTCTCCTATCGTTTTTTTGTTTGTAGTTTCCATTTTATATGTGTTTTAATTTACTCCAATATTACGCACTTATGGAGGTTGCCAAATATGATTAAAATCATATAAAAGCTTAGTTTTCAGTATTTATTTTGCATGAAACTTCAAATAGTTATTCATTTTTTAATATTGAACCATATCTACTTATCAAACAACATTATGCAAGAATTAAAAGAAAAAATACTGACTTTGAAAAAGGTCAAAAATGCTGTGATTTTGGCACATTATTATCAGGAGCCCGATATACAGGAAATAGCCGATTATGTGGGCGACAGTCTCGGATTATCACAGGAAGCCGTTAAAGCTAAAGCTGATATCATTTTGTTTGCCGGGGTGCATTTTATGGCCGAAACTGCTAAAATCCTGAATCCCAATACCAAAGTGATTCTTCCCGATTTAAAAGCCGGTTGTTCATTGGCAGAATCCTGTCCGCCTGACATTTTTAAAAAATTCATAGAAGCGCACCCGGATCATATTGTTATCACTTATGTCAATTGTTCGGCCGAAATTAAAGCGCTGAGTCATTTGGTTTGTACTTCTTCTAATGCGGTTAAAATTGTTGAATCGGTACCCGAGAACATTCCGATTATTTTTGCTCCCGATAAAAACCTTGGGCGTTATATTGAACAACAAACCGGCAGAAAAATGGTGTTGTGGGATGGTTCCTGTGTGGTGCATGAAGCATTTTCGTTAGATAAATTGATTGCGTTACATCAAAAACACCCTAATGCCAAAATCATTGCGCATCCCGAATCTGAAACACATATATTAAAAACCGCTTCTTACATTGGATCTACCTCGGGTATGATTGATTTTGTAAAAAGTAATCCGTCAAACGAATTTATAGTTGCCACCGAAGCCGGTATTTTATACAAAATGCAACAGGAAGTACCCCAAAAGCTATTGATTCCGGCTCCATCTGTAGAAAACAACACTTGTGCCTGCAGCGAATGTGATTTCATGAAAATGAACACCTTACAAAAGGTGTACGATTGTTTAGTTAACGAAAGCCCCGAAATCACAATTCCGAATGCCATCCAAAACAGAGCTCTGATACCTATTGAACGCATGCTTGAATTATCGCACCAATGATACAAACCGATTATTTAATTATAGGCTCAGGCATTGCCGGACTCACCTTTGCCCTGAAAACAGCCGAACGTTTTCCCGACAGATCGATTACTATTGTTACAAAATCGACTGCAGATGAATCTAATACCAAATACGCTCAAGGCGGTATTGCAGTAGTTCAAGGCAACAGTGATGATTCGTTCAAAAAACACATCGAAGACACGCTCATTTGCGGTGACGGTTTATGCGATAAAGCAGTGGTTGAAATGGTCGTAACCGAAGGTCCTAAACGCTTGCAGGAACTTATAGACTGGGGAGCCCGTTTTGATAATAATGCCGAAGGACATCTCGATTTAGGTCGTGAAGGCGGCCATTCCAAAAACCGGGTGGTGCATTACAAAGACCAAACCGGATTAGAGATTGAAAGAGCTATTTTGCTACAAGTACATAAAACCCGTAATATCATAGTTTATGATTTTCATTTTGCGCTGAATTTAATTACCCAAAATGACACTTGTCTGGGTGCCTGCGTACTTAATGAACAAACCCATGAAGTGCTGACATTTCAATCAGATTATACGGTGTTGGCTACCGGAGGTATTGGCCAATTGTACGGTCATACCACTAATCCGGCTATAGCTACCGGAGACGGTATTGCCATGGCTAATCGGGCGGGTGCTGCAATTAAGGAAATGGAATTCATTCAGTTTCATCCCACGGCTTTATACAATCCAAATTCAAGCTCAACGTTTTTAATATCTGAGGCCGTTCGGGGTTTTGGCGCTTATTTACGAACCAAAGTCGGTCGCCGATTTATGTTGGATTATGATGAAAGAGGCGATCTGGCTTCGAGAGATATTGTATCGCAAAGCATTGAAAAAGAATTAAAAAGATCAGGTGATGCCTGTGTTTACTTAGATTGCACGCATTTGAACAGTTCCGATTTTAAAAATCATTTTCCGATGATTTACGAAAATTGCCGTCTTTTAAACATTGCTATTGAAAAAGATTGGATTCCGGTTATGCCTGCTCAACATTATTTGTGCGGAGGAATTTCGGTGAACCAAAATGGTCAAACATCTGTTACCAACTTATTTGCCTGTGGTGAATGTGCCCGAACCGGATTGCATGGCGCCAACCGTCTGGCTTCCAACTCGCTACTAGAGGCTTTGGTGTATGCGGATAACATTTACCGGTTTTTAGCTGAAGTAAATGAAAAAAAACAAGCCATTAACTGTATTATTCCGGAATGTAAATCTAATTACGGTCCGCCGATGGATATCGATTTTTTATCAAAACTAAAATCCGAATTGCAATTGTTGATGCAGCAGAATGTGGGAATAGTGCGCAACGATACCGATTTATTTCGAACCCAAATGCAACTTAAACTTTGGCAAAATCAAGTTTCAGGTTTGGAGCGAAGATATAGAATCAGCAAAGAAATTTACGAATTGAAAAATATGATTAATGTTGGGATTCTCATTGTTGAGCAATCCATCAAAAGGCAGGAAAACAGAGGTGGGTTTGTGAAAGAATATAAAAAATTACAAGCCGCCGATTCTGACTAGACTTCCCAGTACCAACATGGCCACTCCTATAACGGTGACTAAAATAATTTGAAATGCCGCTTTGGGTAAATCTTTTGAAGTCAATTTAGGGAACAGAAAAAGCTGGGCATTAACCGCCAGTCCTACGGTTATCAACAGCAATATTAATTTAAGCGAAACTACCCTTTCGATAGCATTAGAAAACGAAAACCATTTGGTAAATGTGACATCATAATCATAAGCCATCAATATGCCCGTCAGTAATAAAACAACTAGTGCAGGCATACCTATAGGCTCAAATTTATTTTTGAAATTTTGTATCGCGGTTACTTCTTTTGACTTTATGGCTTCGGGCAAAAATCTAAGAGAAAGAAATAAGTGTCCCCCAACCCAAATTGAGGCGGCCAGCAGATGAAGCACTAATAAGACGTGATGATACATTAATTTAGTGTTTTATACATCATTAGAGAAGCAATATTCATAGCTCGGTTTTTAATTTCTTCAGCCTTTGGTCCTTCAAAAAGTTTATCTACGGTAGCGTTGAACAAAGAAATCCAGTGCTGAAAATGCTCTTGCGTCATCGGACTCTTTTCGTGTAACTCTTTGTGTTTCATCATGGGATTTCCGTTATAGTTTGCGGTACAAAATAATATATTCTCCCAAAAGTTGTACATTTTCGGCAAATGAGCTTCCCAGTTAACTTTTGCCACTTCGGTAAACAAATAGCCGATTATCTCATCGGTTTTGACTTTGTTATAAAAAGCATTGACCAGTTTTTCAATATCTTTTCGGTTTCTTATATCAGTTTTCATTTTATAAATCTTTGCGATTAAACTTTCGGAGTGAAATGAAAAAAGGAACGGCAACCCACAAACAAAGCAATAAGAAGGAAACCGTAAGTCCGACAGTTGTTCCGAAAAAGTCTTTAAAAATAGCACCGGTATATCCCATCATAGCCGAAACATCGAGATGCAATAGTATTTGGATTCGGGCTAAATCAATCGGACTTAAGGCAGTAATACCTACCATCGCATTTTCTATAGGATAATCGGAAAATTGGAACAGTAGAAATAACACTATACCGTCAAACAATAGAGCAAAATACAACCAGGTCATGATGGCTATTCCAATTCCTTTCGCTTTATCCCGGGTCATGATTGAACTGAGAAATGCCAACGCCACAAAGACTATCGAAATCAAACAGCCTACTATGAGCATCATCACTCCTACACTATCGGGAGAGTTCACTAAAAGCGGAATTCCGGCCCCAATGAAAAAAGCCAAAACCATTGCTAATGAAAGTCCGAAGAACAAACTCAACCAGATTTTTTTTCTTTTAATAGGCTGACTCAGGAGCAGTTCGATAAACTCTGAACTATTGTACAGGTAGATGGTAGAAAACAATATGGAAACCAAAGGAACGGTAAATAAGATTACGTTTAAAACCGTCAATATCCCTTTGGCAGAGTTGTCTTCTAATGCAAAGGAACTCCACGACAACACAGCCAAAATCAGTGTGTAAGCTAACACGATTTTGTTTTTGAGTATATCGAGCAAAATAATTTTAATGATTCTGTTCATCTTTCTTTTTCTTTAGGATTTGAGCAATCGCTTTGGATATTTTTTCTTCGCCGGTTTCAGTTTGCAGTTCTTCAATTTTCTTATGAAAATGTACTTTTCCATCCTGCATGAAAATGATTTCGGTAATTAAATCATCTAATTCACTCAACAAGTGTGAAGTAATGAAAATCAGCTTTCCTTTTTCTTTTTCTTTAATAATTTTTTCTTTCAAAATTTCAGAAGCTAACGGATCTAAACCAGCTGTAGGTTCGTCTAAAATCAAAACATCCGGGTTGAATAAAAAGGCCAATACGGCACTGATTTTTTGAGTAGTTCCACCCGAGAGGGTTCGCATCTTTTTGTCATACATTTTCTCAATTTCAAAAGCATGGAGTAAATCTTCGTCCAATGCTTCGCGGCTGTTTCTGATGCGTTTGATCATTTCTATAATCTGACCGATAGTCATATTATCGGGATACCGCCCAATTTGAGGCATGTAACCAATATTTTCGCGATACAAATATTCTTTTAGAACTGTTTTTCCGTTAAATTCTATCAATCCTTTATCGGGCAATACCATACCCAGTATCGACTTGATTAAAGTGGTTTTTCCGCAACCGTTGGGACCAATCAGCGCAATACATTCGCCTTTTTTACAGGAAAGATTTACATCTGAAAGGACTTCTATTTTGCCGAATTTTTTATGAATATGCTTTATTTCAATCATAGCGGTAGTGACTTCATTAGGGGCGTTTTGTCGACAAAATTATCGGGTGTTATGCTGGGCAATACTTTTTCGGATTTATCCAGAAGTGTAATCATAAAGCTTCTGTATAGCAACATGGTAGAGGTGTTCTTCTCAGTCAGTACTGCAAATAAACTCAACGGATGATAAGGCACATCGCCTACTCCGTCTTTGTTTAAATCATAACCTTCGTATTTGTCCCAATAATTACTGTTAAAAGTGTTCAATACCAAGCTGCCGTTGGTGCTGATGTCAAACGTATTTTTAAGAAAATTGTTGTTCAGAATTTCGTTTTCCATGCAACTGGCCTGAATTTTCATTCCCCAACCATTGGATATGAAATCGTTTTTCTCAACTTTCATTCGGGAGGTTCCTTCCATGTAGATACCCGAAGTATTTTTGATGAATTTGTTATTGAAAATATAACCGTCGGCAATTTCCTTAAGCAATAAGCCATAAGCGGAATCGCCCCAGTTTTCTTCAAATGTATTGTTAATCATCTTAACACTTTTGGAAAACATAACAGCTACTCCTGCCCCGTTGTTTTTAAATAGGTTAGTAATATATGAATCGTCATTGGAGAACATAAAATGCAGCCCGTAACGAATATTTTTAGTAGAAATATTTCTCCAAATTACCGAATTGGCAACAAACTCGAAATAAATACCGTCGCGGTGACCCGAAATGGTGTTAGCAATAATTTGCAGGTTGTTGCTTTTCCAGCAGTGAATGCCGTTTCCGATAAGTTGCTCTTCGGTTCCGTGCGAAATGATGATATTTCCTTTGACTTCACAGTTATTACAGTTTTGCAGATAAATCCCAAAAAAGTTGTTATCTAACTTGTTATTCAGGATTCGGACAAAGCTTCTGTTGTATACTTTTATGCCGCAAGGATCATCTAAAGCTGCAAAGCCTGAATTGATAATTTTAAATCCTTTAACTACTACGCTGTCTGCTTTTATCGATAAAACTTCTCCTTTTTTGCGTGCGTCTAAAACAGGATATCCTTGGCCCCAAAAGACGATTTTTTTATTAATCACGATATTGCCTTCGCGGTACAAACCTTTATGAACAATGATGGTGTCACCGTCTTTGGATTGCGCAATGGCTTTACGGATATTTTTCAACGGATATGGATTCCCGACATGAATGGTGTGGGCCACCATCATTTGAAAAGCAAAAAAAAGGCAGGCTATGTAGCAGAAATTTTTCATTTAGTAGCTGCTGTAAAGTTCTTTCCAGGTCAATAATTTGGCATTCAGTTTTGACTGATATTGTGCCGCCTCTTTGTCAGAAGCAAAGGCCACAGCATTTCCGTGCATCGGACTGTTGATGCTGCCTCCTTTTAAGAAATAGCATTTTTCTACCGGAAGTAAAGTATTTTCTTGTAAATAATCGCCAACAAAAAAGGCTTTGTAAGGCACTACCGTATTTGATTTTGCAAAGTGTATCATACAAGCCACATCGTCAAACTTATAATACCTTCCTTTTTGAGTGATTAATTCGGCACCGAATTTTCCGTTGGCAATAGTCATTTTACAAAAATCACAAGAATCCGTGTTCAACTGTATGGGTTTAGGTTCGCCTGATATACATGAGACAAGTACTATTGAAATTAAAAAGATAAGTGCTGACTTTTTCATTGAATTGTTATTTTTTCTTTAGTAAATTATATTCTTTGATTACAACAAATAAAAGCAAAACGGCTGCTGCACTCATGAGCCATCCTCCGGTATCGGGTATTGAAAAAGCTCCGAAATTCAGTAATTGTTTGTACCCTAACAACGGTGGTTGATAAGCCATTCCGGGAACTTTAATAGCGGCATCCGGGTTTAAATTGTGTCCGTACTCGTAATTCCATCGGTAGAAATCAACTGCAGCTAAAAGTATAAAAACTACATATGTAAATAAAAACAACTTAACAGCCTTGCGTTTATTTATCATTGCCAAAAGCAACGATGTTAAGGCAAATAGTCCAAAAACAATCGGTAAAATTTTGAATTCGATAAAATTATCAGTGTGTAATGTTGCCATTCCTATATAGTGATTCAATCCGTTAATGATATCAACGTCACCCCCTATTTTATTGGCGTACAACTGCAACACTAAACCTTCGGGATATTGAGGAGCTTCTAATTCAATTCGCCACATGGGCACAAATAAAGAACCGGCAAAAAGTGCTGCTACTATCAAAAGTAATACTCTTGACAGGATTGAAATTTGTTGAGTTTTCATAATTGAAAAATAAAAAGGAGCAATTTCAAAATTGCTCCTTTAGTGAAATGTTTTTTATTTTTGGGTAGGAGCAGGTAAATTAGTACCCACGCTGAAACTTATCGGAACATTGCTTCCGGTCGGTGATACTCTTATATATCCTTGCATTTCTTGGTGTAAGGCACTACAGAAATCGGTGCAGTAGAATGGGAACATGCCTACTCTGTCCGGATTCCATTTGAGGGTTGAGGTTTCTCCCGGCATGATTAACAATTCTGCTGTGCTGGCACCTTTGATCGCAAATCCGTGAGGAACATCCCAATCTTGTTCGAGATTAGTAATGTGGAAGTAAACTTCATCTCCCATTTTAATACCTTCAATATTATCCGGAGCAAAGTGTGAACGGATACAGGTCATGTATACGTCAACTCGTTTACCGTTACGAACTACTTTGGTGTCTTTTTCTCCTTTGGTTACAAACGGGTGTTTGTTGTCTTCCAATTTGTAGAATTTCAATTGTCCGTTATTTCGAATCAAATCTGCCGGAGCCGCTTGTGCATAGTGAGGTTCACCAATGGTAGGGAAATCCAATATTAGTTGCATTTTATCTCCGCTGATGTCAAAGATTTGAGCACTTTGCGCTAACTCCGGTCCGGTTGGCAAATAACGGTCTTTGGTAATTTTATTGTAAGCAATCAAATATTTACCAAATGGTTTTTTACTGTCTCCACCAGGAATACACAAGTGTCCTACTGAATAATAGGTTGGTACTCTGTCTAACACTTTAAGCGATTTGATGTCCCATTTTACCACTTCAGAAGACACGAAGAAGGTAGTATAAGCATTTCCTTTACCGTCAAACTCAGTGTGTAATGGCCCTAAGCCCGGTTTTTGAACTTCGCCGTGAAGCGCAGCTTCGTATTTCACTACCGGAATTCCGTCGTATTCACCTTCAAATTGTTTGTTTTTGATGGCGTTTTGCAATTTGTCAAAACTAAACACCGGAATCAAAGCAGCCAATTTTCCTGAACCTACTATGTATTCTCCGGTTGGATCTACGTCACAGCCGTGAGGTGATTTCGGACATGGAATCATATAACAAATGTCTTTCAGCTCTTTTGAATCCAAAATCAGCACTTGAGTTTTGATTTCTGAAGTTGCGGTATGAGTACTTTCATTGTACACGTTGTGAGCGTACTTGGTTGGAGTAAGTTTTCCTTTTCCGGCTTTGATGTACTCTTCTGCTTTTTTCCAGTTAACAGCCATGATGAAATCTTTATCTCTTTGCGAAGCATTAACTTCTAATAAAGTATTAGCTTGTTCGGTATTGTAACAAGAGAAGAAGAACCAACCGTGTGATTTTCCTTTACCGGCATGCGATAAATCGAAGTTCACACCCGGACACTGAATTTGGAAAGCAATATCCATCTGTCCTTCCTTGCCTACTTTTACAAAGCTCAAATGTCCTTTAAAATTCTTTTTATAAGTATTAATCGGCACATCTCCATCAGAGTTGTCGGCAGGTACACTGAAACGGGTTCCGGCTACTACATACTCTGTGTTTTCGGTGATGAATGGAGATGAGTGATTACCGGCACTGTTAGGAATTTCGATAATTTCCTTGGTGGTAAATGTTTTCAGATCAATACGAGCGATACGGGGTGTGTTATTGGCATTACCAAAAACCCAACGACCATCCACCTCTCCGTTAGTTTGCGACATTTCGGTGTGGTGTAAATCATCCCAAGGCACAAAACCGTGTGAAGTGTTTAACATAGGTTTTGTTTCTTCGTTGTAACCGTATCCTTTTTCAGGATCTACAGAGAACACCGGAATTACACGGAATAATCTACCGCTCGGCAAACCATACACGCTCAATTGTCCGCTGAAACCACCGGAAACAAAGTTGTAAAACTCATCGTATTTTCCGGGAGCTACGTAGGCCTTCTGAGCAGCATCACCGCTTACGGCATCACCGGAGTTTTTCGGTTTACAGGAAATGAGCAAGGCACTCCCCATAGCAATAGTAAGTATTGCTTTTGTAAATTTATTTTTCATTTTGGTATAAGATTAGATTAACAATCTTTGACTCAATTCCTGAGTCTGTATTGACAGTTTTTTTACTTAACGCCGTCTATTTTACGCATGTATTCTAAAATACTTCGGGCTTCTGTATCGTTTAAGCCTTGATTGGGCATACGTACCAAACAGATTTCCAATTGCGCCTGCACTTTCGGATCTTTATTTATCATAGGATCAGGATTAGTGATAAAGTTCATGATCCATTGTGGTTGATGACGTGAAGTAACTCCGTGCCAACCCGGTCCAACCAACCTCTCATCGGTAATTTTGTGACAAGAAGTACATTTCACACCGGCTACTTTTTCACCTTCTGCGGCCATAGCCTGATCCAAAGTAGCACCTAAGTCCACTTTATCATATTTCCCTTCTCCACGGTTAGGGTCATAAGTTGAAGGATCGGCTTTGGTAGCTGTAGCTTCTTCTGTTGTTGGTTTAGAGAAATCATCTCCTGATTGTTCTTTTTTGCCACAAGACACAAACAGTAATCCTACAGCAATAAATAATGATAATTTGTACATGATAGTTCAGTTTTTAAAATTTCTTACACAAATTTAAAAGTTAAACAGTTGTTAATTTTATGACTGTAATCATAACCATCTAAAATTGGTTGAAAATTCTAGTTCCGGCGTATATCATTTTTCTAAAAAAAATAAAAGCAACTGTCAAATAACCAACATGAAGTAAATAAACATGTACTTTATCTCTAAATTTTAACAGTAAAATCATATAAAAATCTAAAAGAAATGTTAACTTTGTTTAACCACAACATGCCTCCATTATTACAATTAACTATTTCTTCTTAAATATGAATTGGGAAGAAGTATTGATATTATCCCGATTTATGATTGGAAAAAAGGCTCTTCTTGAATTTTTTAAAATTTCACCCACTCCAAGCTTAGTGTTGTATCCTGATGCTCCTAAGTTTACAATTGCAGAGGTCAATGAAGCCTATCTCAAAGCTACTCAATCAAAAAGAGAAGACCTAGTGGGACGAGGAATTTTTGAAGCCTTTCCGGATAATGATGCTAATCCTGCTGCGGATGGCGTTAAAAATCTTTCTCACTCGCTTAATACAGTTATCAGTAGTAATCTGAAACACAAAATGGACGTTCAGCGGTATGACATTCCAATCAGAGGCACATCAGAGTTTGAGATAAAATACTGGGAGCCAGAAAATATCCCTTTGTTTGATGAAACCAACAAGCTACATTTAATACTTCACTGTGCTATAGATATCACTGAGAAGAAAATAGCTGAGGACAATATTAAACTTTTAAACGAAAAACTGGAGCAAAGAGTACAAGAACGCACCGAAGAAGTAGAAAAAGCACTCAAACGATTTGAGTACGTTACACAAGCTACCTTTGATGCGATTTGGGATTGGAACCTGAATGAAGACAAAATCTTTTGGGGAACCGGTTTTGAAAACATGTTTGGTTACACTACAAAGGATCTGAAAGGAGACAGCTCGGCCTGGATTAACAAGATTCATCCCGATGATATAGAAAAAGTAAGGCAAGGCTATTACAACACCGTAAAAAGCCCTGACACTAACTGGATTGAGGAATACCGGTATAAAAAGAAGGACGGAACCTACTCATATGTAATAAACAAAGGCGTAATCATTCGTAACGCTGATGGCAGAGCTACCAGAATCATTGGTGCCATGCAGGACATTACCAAGAAAAAAGAAGAAGAATTACGATTGAAACTACTGGAGTCCGTAATCGTTAACACCAATGATGCCGTACTAATTACCGAAGCCGAACCTTTAAACGAACCCGGTCCCAGAATCATTTATGTAAATGAAGCCTTTACCAAAATGACCGGTTACACCTCCGAAGAAGTAATTGGTAAAACGCCTCGTATTTTACAAGGTCCGAAAACTAACCAAGCTGAATTAAAAAAACTAGGAGCCGCCTTGCGTGATTGGCAACCTTGTGAAGCTACTTTGTTGAATTATAAAAAAGGTGGTAAAGAATTTTGGATTCATATGTCAATAACGCCAGTGGCTGACGCTAACGGTTGGTTCACACACTGGGTAGCTGTAGAACGTGATGTTACCGAGATAAAAAAAACGGAAGAAGAACTATTAAAACGATTAAAAGAAATATCCGACTATAAATACGCTATTGATGAGTCTGCTATTGTGGCTATCACAGACCAAAAAGGAATCATTTCTCACGTGAATGATAATTTTTGCAAAATATCAAAATACTCTCGAGAAGAATTATTGGGAAAAGACCATCGTATCATCAACTCAAATCACCATCCGAAAGAGTTTATCAAAGAACTTTGGACTACTATCGCCAAAGGCAATGTGTGGAAAGGAGAATTAAAAAATAAAGCTAAAGACGGTACACCATACTGGGTAGACACTACCATTGTTCCTTTTTTAAACGAAAAAGGAAAACCGTATCAATATGTGGCCATACGTTCTGACATTACACAAAGAAAAATTCAAGAAGAAAAAATAATTGAAACGACCCAAAAATTACTCAACACCCTTGAAAGTATTCAGGATGGGTTTTACACTTTGGATTCCGATTGGAATGTCAGTTACTGGAATGACGAAGCCGAAAAGCTTTCCGGAAAAAAAAGAACGGAAATAATCGGAAAAAACTTTTGGGAGTTGTATGAGGGTCAAATCTCTGAAAAAATTCATAACGCATTTTACAAAGCCAAAGAACAGAAGAAACCTGTAAGATTGGAAATTTATTCTAAATCGTTAAAATATTGGTTTGAATTAAATGCCTTCCCGTCTGAAATGGGATTAACCGTTTATTTTAAAAATATTACAGACCGAAAAAAAACAGTGTCAAAACTCAAAAAAATGAATCGCTCTTTGGAAAACAACATCAAAAAATTAGCCCTTTCCAATCAGGAGTTAGAACAATTTGCTTACGTGGCTTCACACGATTTGCAGGAACCACTTCGCATGGTAACCAGTTTTTTGACTCAAATTGAAAAAAAATACGATGATATACTTGATGAAAAAGGGAAAAAATACATCTTTTTTGCCGTTGACGGAGCCAAACGCATGCGGCAAATCATATTAGATTTATTGGAATTTTCCAGAATCGGCAAAACAGAAACCAAACAACAAGAAATAGATGTAAACAATGTTGTAGAAGAAATACGATTACTATACCAAAAACAAATTGAAGAAAAGAATGCGGTTATACACTATCAAAATCTTCCCACTGTACGTACTTACGCCTCACCTTTAAAACAAGTATTTCAGAATTTAATCAGCAATGCATTGAAATATTCCAAGCCTGATGTAGCGCCGGTTATAAACATTACGTGCAGTGAAAATGCCGCTTTTTGGAAATTTGAAATTAAAGACAATGGTATAGGTATCAGTCCGGAATATTTTGATAAAATATTCATTATTTTCCAACGTTTGCACAGCAAAGAAGAATATTCCGGAACCGGAATGGGATTATCTATTACTAAAAAAATTATAGAAAATCTCAGAGGTGAAATTTGGTTAGAATCTAAACCAAATCATGGAACTACTTTTTATTTCACTATTCCCAAAAAATAAACACTCTAAAATTATGAAAGAAATTCACATCTTATTGGTTGAGGATAACGAAGGCGATATTCTTTTAACTACCGAAGCACTGGAAGAGGGACGAATAATTAACAAAGTAAGTGTTGTAAAAGACGGCAAACAAGCTATTGATTTTTTAAATCAGAAAGAACCATTTCAAGACGTTTCGCTACCTAATTTAATCTTGCTGGATATCAATTTGCCTAAGAAAAATGGTCATGAGGTATTGAAATACATAAAATCAAGTAAACAATTTAGACACATTCCCATCATAATGCTTACCACTTCATCTTCTGAGAGTGATATCATTCAGGCTTATGATCATTATGCTAATTGCTTCATCACAAAACCCGTAGATGTGAACGAATTTATGACTGCCGTAGCCAAAATTGAGAATTTTTGGATTAGTATTGTACAACTTCCTTAACCTAAATCAGCATGAACAGCTTCAAAGATACTAAAAAACACCAAATTCTGATTGTAGAAGACAATTTAGGCGATTACACCCTTATTGAAGACTATCTGGAGGAACGTTTTGAATTACCACAAATCGTTTGGGCTAAAAATTTTAAAGAAGCAAAATCGCATCTGACAGATGATGAATTTCAGTGTGACTTGATTTTGTTAGATTTATCGTTGCCTGATAAAAGCGGAGAAATACTTATTCACGAAATAACTCAACTTAGCCACGAGGTACCGCTAATCATTTTAACTGGATATTCTGATATTAATTTCGGGATAAAATCATTATCTCTCGGAGTTTCTGATTATTTGATAAAAGATGAATTAGATTCCAATTCACTATACAAAAGTATTGTTTATAATATTGAACGAAAAAAAACACTGCTACAACTGGAAACTTCTGAAAAACGTTATAGCGATTTGTTTCATCTAAGCCCACAGCCTATGTGGGTGTATGATATAGAAACCCTTCGTTTTTTAGATGTCAATTTAGCTGCCGAAAAACATTATGGCTATTCGCTTCAGGAATTTTTAGGCATGACTATAAAAGACATCAGGCCAAAAGAGGATGTGCCCGATTTAATTAAAAGAGTCGAATATTTAAATGATAACCAAAGGCATCACGCATTGGGTACTTTCAGGCATCAAAAGAAAAACGGTGAAATTATTTTTGTCGAAATTCAAAGCAATACCCTACCCTTTCAGAATACAACAGGACGCATTGTATTGGCCAATGATATTACTGAACGTTTCTCCTACATCGAGGCCATCGAAAAACAAAATGAAAAACTGAAAGAAATTGCTTGGATACAATCGCATATAGTAAGAGCTCCCTTGGCCCGCATGATGAGTTTGATTGATATTTTAAAAAATTACGGCACAGATGAAGACGATAATGAAAAATTACTGACTCATTTATTGGAATCTGCTGAAGAACTGGACGTTATCATTAAAGATATATCCAAAAAATCAGAAGCTATAAAGCTGGATAAAAAATAAATTAAAAAATCATTCATCTTTAAATAATATCCATTCATCTACACTTTAAGTTGTTTTGGCTTTACTTTTATACACGAAAACGAAATTTAAAACAAACTGAATACCTTTAAAATATTTTTGTAATAGCATAACCCTTATAACCCAATGTTGAAAACATTAAAAATATTGTTTATCGAGGATGATTCTATTGAGGTAATGAAATTCAACAGAGTCTTATCACAACTGGAATTAAACCATCAAATTATTGAAGCTAATAACGGCGAAGATGCCTTAACGCTCTTGAAAGAAAAAGAAAATCTTCCTCACATCATCATCTTGGATTTGAATATGCCCAAACTCAACGGAATTGAATTTTTAACCATCTTAAAAAACGATTCGCTGTTAAAGTACATCCCTGCTATAATACTTACTACTTCAAGCAATTTCAAAGATTTGAAAGAGTGCTACAAAATAGGTATTGCCGGGTATATTTTAAAACCCCTGAAATATGAAGACTACGTTTCAAAAATTAGGAAACTTCTGGATTATTGGAGCTGTAACGAATTGATTTCGGAATAAATTAAAGTTAGTTGTCTTTTATGACAAAATAATTATGGTAGAAACACAATTTACTTTTACCGGCTCATCGCTGAACAATATTTTCCCCTTTTACATGCTTATTGATGAAAATCTAATCATTAAAAGTTTTGGAAACAGTATTGCTAAGATTATGCCCGAGCTGAAAGCAGATAAATTGTTTACCGGATACTTCACGGTAGTTCGGCCGTTCAAAGAAAACGTAACTGCCGAAAATTTCAAATCGCTCCTAAATCAGTTGGTAGTTATAACCTCTAAAGGATTTAACGTCACAACCCTCAGAGGTCAGTTTGAACAACAGAAAAACGGATACCTTTTTATTGGTTCTCCGTGGTTGATGTCTTTGGAAGAAGTAGAACACAAAAAACTGAAACCTACCGATTTTGCTCACCACGATTCACTGTTGGATATTCTTCACGTTTTAAGTAATCAAGAAAAAAACAACAATGAACTGAAGAACCTGGTTGATACCATAGACAAACAGCGCAAACAGCTTAAGATTGACAAAGAAGAATTAAACAAAATCTCGTTAATTGCCAGTGCCAATAAGAATGGTGTGGTTTTTACTTATCCTCAGGGTGATATTTTTTGGTGCAATGAAGCTTTTGAACATATAACCGGATTTTCTAAAGAAGAAATCATCGGGAAATCGTTAATTGAAGTTGGGCGCGGAAAATTATCCAATAAAAAGGAAATTTACAGGATGATTGACGCTTTTTACAAAGGAGAAGCCTTTGATGTTGAATACATACACACTAAAAAGCGCAAAGGAACCTTTCGCTCTAAAATAACCGGACAACCTATTTTAGACTCTCGCGGATCAGTCATTCAATATTTTGCCATTATTGAAGACGTTACTGTTGAAAAAGAACGGGAAGAACAATTAATATTGCTTTCTTCTATAGCTGAAAAAAACAGTAACCCGGTACTCATTTCAGACAAAGACGGGAAAATTGAATGGGTCAATTCAAGTTTTCTCGAATTGACAGAATACACTTTGGAGGAAGTGCTAAAGCAAAGACCGGATACTTTATTGCACGGTCCTGAAACTGACCCTAAAACCATTAATTATTTAAATGAACAAATTAAAAACGGACTTCCTTTTTATTGTGAAATTATAAATTACACCAAATCAAAACAAAAGTATTGGGTACGCATTCAGGGGCAAGCATTACACGATGAACATGGTAAAATTAAAAAATACTTTACCATACAAGAAGACATTTCCTTTGAAAAAGAATTCAGTCAACAACTTATTGAATCTGAAAACCGATTGAATTCATTGATTGCCAATTTGCAATCGGGGATTTTATTTGAAAGCGCTCACAACAAAATTTTATTGGTCAACACCAAGTTTTGTTCTTTATTTGAAATAGATGCTGACCCTGAAGTAATGAAAGGTTTGGACTGTGAATTACTTGCCGTTGGTGTTAAAGAATATTTCAAAAACCCTAATCATTTTTTACAAAGAATTGAAGAAACTCTGAGACAAAAAGAAATTATCATAGCCGAAATTGTAGAACTGGCCGACGGTCGAATATTAGAACGAACTTTTATTCCAATATTTAAAGGAGAACAATTAGACGGATACCTATGGAGTTATGAAGACGTAACCATTAAGAAAAAATATCGCGAAAGTCTGGAGGCTGAAAGAGAAAAATACAGCAACATTATTGCCAATATGAATATGGGGTTATTGGAAGTTGGTAATGATGATACTATTAAACTGGCCAATCAGTCTTTTGCCGAGATGTGCGGATATACTATTGAAGAATTGTTGGGTCAAAAAGCTTCTGACTTATTTTTAAATAAACACAGTATCCCTATTTTTGAAGAAAAAATCAGCGAACGTTCTGCCGGACTCTCCAACTCCTACGAATTACCCGTCAACATTAAATCGGGAGAACGCAAATATTGGCTCATCAGTGGGGCTCCTAATTACAATGTAAATGGAGAGATTATAGGGTCAATCGGTATTCATTTAGACATAACCGAACAAAAGAAACTCGAGCGCCAAAAAGAGCAGTTACTCAAAAAACTGGAAAACCAAAACGAACGTCTCAATGAATACGCCCATATGGTATCGCATGATTTAAAGTCACCTTTGAGAAGCATTCACTCCCTGATAACATGGATTAAAGAAGACAATGAAAAACTTTTCAATAAGGAAACACAACGTTATTTCGAATTGATTGAAGATAAGGTTGAAAAAATGGATAACCTGATTCAGGGAATTTTGATGTATTCAAAAGTTGATTCGAGCAAAGAGTCCACAGAAAAAATCGACTTAAATGAAATTATTCAAAACTGTATCACTATCATACACATTCCTGAAAATGTCAGCGTTACAATCAAGAAAAAACTGCCTACCATACAAATTGACCGTTTCAGAATGCAACAATTGTTTCAGAACTTAATCAGCAATGCTGTTAATTTTATTGATAAAGATCTAGGTTTTGTTGACATTGATTTCGTTGAAAATGCAAACGATTATGTTTTTTCTATAAAAGACAACGGACAAGGAATAGATACAAAATACCAGAATAAAATATTTGATTTGTTCCAGTCATTTTCGGGTGAAGAAAAAGCTACCGGAATCGGACTTTCTATTGTGAAACGCATCGTTTCAATATACAACGGCGATATATGGATTGAAAGCACTTTGGGGTTAGGAACCACTTTTTTTATTAAATTACCAAAAAATCATGGAAGAGCCTAACATAGAATATATTTTAAAATTGTCTCGAAATGAAGAGGCGATAAAACAACGGTTTATCAACATCTTAAAATTCGAACTACCTATAGAAATTGATGCCTATTATATGAGCCTTCGCCTCAATAAATGGCCACAAACGATGACTTGTATTCACAAATTGAAAAACAAAATAGCCATACTAGGACTTGAAAACAGCTATCATTTAGCCGATGAGTATGAAAAATCTAATCCAAATAGTAGGAAAGATTTGCAGATTGAATTTGAAAAAACACTAACTTTAATGCAGCATTTTGTTAACTGCCTTTAAATAAAGCCTATGAATTGTATTATAATTGATGATGAAATGTTAGCCAGAGCGGTAATAGCACAAATGATTTCGCTACACACCGAACTGAACGTGGTAGAAGAATTTTCTAATGCCATAGAAGCCATTAAATACCTTAATAAAAATGAGGTAGATGTCGTCTTTCTTGATATTCACATGCCTGACTTTAATGGCTTTGATTTTATCAATACAATCAAGAACCCTCCGAAAGTAGTACTAATAACTTCGGACAAAAATTTTGCTATTAATGCTTTTGAATACGATTGTATCGTTGATTATTTGGTCAAACCAATTACAGAAGAACGCTTTGAAAAAGCCATGCAAAAGTTGAATTGGAGGGTTGATACTTCTAAAAAAGACGATACAAGTTTAAATGATAACATGCCGGTTGAAAAAACCAATGAGTTTTATGTCAATATCAACAACCGTTTGATAAAAATTGACATACCCACTATCACCATTATAAAAGCCAAAGGAGATTACATCAGCATTAAAACCGATACTACCTCTTACACGGTACATACCACACTTAAAAAAATTGAAGAGAAACTACCTAAGAATTTATTCCTGAAGATACACCGTTCATTCATCATCAATACCAAAAAGATTATTGATATAGAAGACAATAGTGTGCTGATAGGCAAAGATGTGATTCCGGTGAGCCGTGGCAACAAACCTGAGCTTATGAAACGCCTGAATCTTTTGTAAAAGACTAATTAACCCGATAAACCAAAACCCGGAGTAAGCTTTTGAAGCTTACTCTTTTTTTTACCCATTATCGACAATAATTTTAACAAAACAAGCATTATATCGATAAAAAACACCTTTTATCTTAAAAAAAAAACCATTCGTCTACAGCAAAGAGGAGTTCAGCCGAATTTAAAAATCTGAATTTAACATTTGTAATAGATTTGCTATAACAAAACCCAAATCAGTATCATAACTTAACCCGCTAATGTCATGAAAACAAATACTTTAATTCAGATGAAATCAGCACATTATAGCAAAATGTTTTTACTTATTTGCTGTGCTTTTACAATGCATGCTGCTAATTTAAATGCTGCTAACAATACCAATGCTAAATCCAAATATTATGCAGAAACCAATCGTGTTTGGATTAATGCAACCAGTGCCAGTGGTGCTTTTTCACAAACCTTAATTGGTTATAGAACCGGAGCCACTGATGGATACGATCACGGATATGACGGAGCTTTCTGGAATGACGGAGCTATAGGCTTGGCTTCACTTATAGGTGATACTCGATATGCTATTCAATTCAAAGGATTACCATTTTCATCAGCAGACATTGTTCCTTTAAGTTTTACCGCTACTCAAAATGGAGCCTATACTTTTGCTATTGATCATATGGATGGTTTCTTTACCAATGTTTCATTTGCTGTATACATACACGACAAATCAAACAACACGTATACTAATTTAAAAACCTCAAATTATACTTTCACAAGCAACAGTGGAAGTTATAACAATCGCTTTGAATTAACTTACTCTGTTGATGCTTCTTCTGCCTTAGGAACCGTATCAAATCCTTTTAATGCTGAAAAACTTGAAGTTTATAATAGTAATCAATCGGTAATAATAAAATCAGGTAACACCGTATTGAAAAACATTGAACTTTATAATATAAACGGTCAGGTATTATATGAAAACAAAGAGGTAAATGCTGCTCAAGTAACTATTTCAAATTTACCTGCAACAAAACAAGCTATAATTATTAGGGCCACTTCTGAAGACGGAATAACCGCAGTCAAAAAATGGCTTTATTACTAAAGAAAACCCCTCAATTTCGAGGAAATTCAAGGGAGGTTTATTTATATTATTTATTTGACACTAAACCGTTCCGATGCTATCGGAACGGTTTTTAAAATAGTCAATTAACTTAAACTCTCTTAAAAAACAATGCAATTTTATAACCTAGTCATCTCATCAACCCTAACCCAACGATGGAAACTATTTTTCTTAACGCCGAAGATCATAAATTGGAATATTTTAACACTATCGGACTTTTATTCCAAAACCATGTTTATCTGAATAAAAATGATGAATTGCTCGAATTTGATATCAAAGAGATTAAACGAATATATTTCAGAAAACAAAGAGATCTGAAAGACAATTATTGTTTATTCATCCTTTCAGCAGTGTTGGCGGGCGCCACCCTTTATTTGGGAAGCTATTTGTCACAAAATTACAAGCTGCCCATTTTAATAATATCAGGCTTGCTTTTGTTGTTTTCATTTTTAAAGAAAAGCTATCATTATGAGATATTCCTGATGACAGCCAACCATAACTTCACCGCGATAGAAGTTAACGAAGCAAATAAAGACCAAGCTTGTGAGTTGATATCGCACACCAAAAGAAAAATGAAAAAAATGAAGCTTTATCAACAAGCCGGCTAAAGAATAAAATCAGAATACCACAAAGAATACCATGACAGTTTATAAATCAAAGTTTGGAGTTGTTAATGAAGAAAGTCTAATACTTTATAAACCAAAACATGAAACAATATCGTTGAATTCCATTTCAGAAGTAAAAATTATCAAGAAAAAACATGACCTGAATTATTTTTTAAATCTCATTAAAAATAAAGACTATGATTTTATTATTGTGTTGGATAATCGGGAACAGATTGAATTCTCATTCGGGAAAAAAAATCTAGGAAATGCTGTGGCATTTAAAAATAGAATCCTGCACATGAAATTTAGCATACAGGAAAGTATTATGAATTAAAAACAGGCAACCGACTGCATTGCGGTTCAAAGTTGCATACGATTTAAGGGTTATAAATTAAACTTTGAGTTGCCTGTTTTCTTTTTGAAATACATTCGAAATAATAGTAATAATTAACCAGTGTAGCCCAAAGATCCTAATTACCTGTAAACTAAGAATTTGTACCGTTTATCTACACCGAAATGCCTATCGGCTTTTTATTTAAAACACTTACAATCAACAACATAAATTTGTACCAAGATAATACCTGAAAACTATTATTCATTACTAATAAAGATATACCCTTTTAGCCCAAAACAAACAAAAGTCTGTGAAACAGTGCTGAATGCCTCCTTCCTACTAAGTGTATTTGGCATTGTTTCCCAAAAAAAACTGTCAGAATTCAAAACAGTCCTTGAACTTAATTTTGGATTTTATGAAAACCGAGGCACCAGTCTCGGTTTTTTTATTAAGCTAAATTGAATATTGATTTGTCTGTTCTCTCAAATTGAATTCATATAAAATAAAAAACTCCGGATGTACCGGAGTTTTTTTTATGATTTATAGAGATTGTAATCTATTTGATGAATTCTACTTTTTGAACTTCTTCAGCATTGATACTATCAAAGAATCCTTGTTCATTCATCCAATCATCACTGAATACTTTACTCATATAGCGTGAACCATGATCAGGGAAAATGGCAATTACATTACTTTCTTCTGTAAACTCACCTTCTTCAGCATATTGCTTAATGGCCTGCATCACAGCTCCTGAAGTATATCCAACGAACAATCCTTCTTTTTTGGCTATTTCACGTGTAGTGTGTGCACTTTGCTCATCACTTACTTTCATAAAATGATCAATTAAATCAAAGTCGGTCGCTGTTGGAATCAGGTTTTTACCTAAACCTTCTATTCGATATGGGTAGATTTCATTGGCATCAAACTCTTTGGTTTCGTGGTATTTTTTCAAAACTGAACCAAAAGCGTCCACACCTAAAATTCTGATGTTCGGATTTTTTTCTTTTAAATACTTGGCAGCTCCCGAAATTGTACCACCGGTACCGCTACAGGCAATCAAATGGGTTATTTTTCCGTTGGTTTGCTCCCAAATTTCAGGCCCCGTAGATTTGTAGTGTGCATCAATGTTCAATTGATTAAAATACTGATTGATGTATATAGAACCTTTGGTTTCTTCGTGCAATCGTTTTGCTACATTGTAGTAGGAACGTTCATCATCTGCAGAAACATGTGCTGGGCATACATAAACTTTAGCTCCCAAACTACGCAACATGTCTATTTTATCTTTTGAAGATTTAGAGCTTACAGCCAAAATACAATTGTATCCTTTTATGATACTCACCATAGCCAAGCTGAAACCTGTGTTACCCGAAGTTGTTTCGATTATGGTGTCTCCTGGAGATAAAATCCCTTGCCTCTCAGCCTCTTCAATGATGTATAACGCGATTCTGTCTTTAGTGGAGTGCCCCGGATTGAAAGCTTCAACCTTAGCATAAAAATTTCCTGGTAGAGATTCAGTTATTTTATTAAGCCTGATTAATGGGGTATTCCCTATTAAACTTAATGCATTATCGTGAGCTTTTATATCTTCTTTCATAAAATAAATTAGTCAAGGCGTATTAATAAGTCTTTTTTACGGACTATATAACTTCGCAAATTTAATAAAATATTTTAAACTATCTTTTTATTCCTTCTAAATCTAATAAAAAACTGTATTCTTTAGCTATTTCACGAATGGCTTCAAATCGTCCCGAAGCTCCGCCGTGGCCTGCATCCATGTTAGTATCCAAATACAATTGATTGTTATCTGTTTTTAAAACTCTGAGTTTAGCTACCCATTTTGCAGGTTCCCAATATTGTACCTGTGAATCATGCAATCCTGTTGATACATACATATTCGGATACTCTTGTTTGATTACATTGTCATAAGGCGAATACGAAAGCATGTAATCATAATATTTTTTGACATTTGGATTCCCCCATTCATCATATTCTCCTGTAGTTAAAGGAATCGTATCATCTAACATAGTTGTTACCACATCTACAAACGGAACTTGGGCAATTACACCGTTGTATAATGCGGGTGCCATATTGATTACAGCTCCCATCAAAAGCCCCCCTGCAGAACCACCTTCGGCATATAAATGCTTAGCAGATGTATACCCTTGTTCTATTAAAAATTGAGAACAATCAATGAAATCGGTAAATGTATTTTTCTTTTTCAATAATTTACCGTCTTCATACCATTGTCTGCCTAAATCTTCGCCTCCTCTGATGTGTGCAATGGCATAAATAAAACCTCTGTCTAACAAAGTCAGACGAACCGAAGAAAAATAACAATCCATGGTAGCTCCATAAGAACCGTAACCATAAAGTAAGGTTGGATTAGTTCCGTCTTTTCGGATTCCTTTGCGGTATACCATCGAAACAGGGACTTTCGTTCCGTCTTGAGCGGTAGCCCAGAGACGTTCTTCGGTATAATTGTTTTTATCAAATGTTCCGCCGAGTACCTCCTGCTCTTTAAGGATATTCTTTTCTTTGGTACGCATGTTAAAGTCAATTACCGATGACGGAGTAGCCAATGATTGAAAACTATAACGAAGAAGTTCTGTATCGAAATCAAGATTGGTAGTAGTATAAGCTGTGTACGTTTCACTGTCAAAAGGCAGATAATACTCATCTGCGCCGTTCCATGAAATGATTCTGATGTTATTCAAACCATTGAAACGTTCGGAAACTACCAAATAATCCTTAAAAATATCAATATCCTCCAACAAAACTTCCTCACGGTGCGGAATCACATCCGTCCAATTGTCTTTTGAAGTCTTGTCTTCAGGAGTTTTCATCAACTTGAAATTGGTTGCTTTATCCTTATTGGTTACTATATAAAAATGTTCTCCAAAATGTGAAATAGAATATTCCAAGCCACGTGTTCTTTTTTGAAACATGGTAAACTTGGCATCTGGAGTTGCTGAAGAAACGATTTGGTACTCTGTTGTCAAAGTACTGTTCGAATTGATAATGATGTATTTTTTCGATTTCGATTTATAAACAGATACATCAAAAGTTTCATCTTTTTCAAAATAAACTAATACATCTTCTGATGCATCAGAACCAATTTTATGCTTGTAAATTTTATCTGCTCGTAAGGTCTGCTCGTCTTTTCTAGAATAAAAAAGTGTTTTATTATCACTCGCCCAGGTAGCACCTCCAGTCGTATTTTCTAATCGTACCGGAAGTATTTCCCCGGTCACCAAATTCTTAATCTGAATTACATATTGTCTTCTCGAAACGGTATCAACACCGAAACTCGCCCAGATATTATCTTCACTGATGCTTAATCCGGCTAAATTAAAATAAGCATGTCCTTTGGCCATTTCATTACAATCAAACAAAATTTCTTCCGGAGCCTCTAAACTTCCTTTCTTACGGGCATGTATCGGATAGTCTTTGCCTTTTTCAAAACGGGTAATATAATAGTAACCGTTGTAAAAATATGGTACCGACTCATCATCTTCCTTCATTCGCGCCTTCATTTCTTCAAACAAACTGTTTTGAAATTCTTTAGTATGAGCAGTGGCCTGTCGGTAATATTCATTTTCCTGATTGAGATAATCAATCACTTTTGGGTCTTCTTTTTGGTTTAACCAATAGTAATTATCGATGCGAATATGACCGTGTTTCTCCAAAGTATGAGGAATCACAGGAGCTAGAGGTGGTTGTAACTGTGTCTTAGGCATGAAAATGCATTATTATTGATACAAAAATAGTCATTATAGTTCCGTCTGTTGAGGACTCATCATGAAGTTATGCACTTAAAAATTAACAAATATTTCCTATTTTTGTCAGGTTAAATTTTAAAATTATGTTTGGAGATATCATGGGAATGATGGGGAAACTCAAAGAAACCCAACAAAAAATAGAAGAGACAAAAAAGCGCCTAGATCATGTCTTAATTGATGAGCAAAGCAATGACGGTTTGCTGAAAGTAACTTTGACTGCCAACCGAAAAATAAAAAGTATCGTTGCAGATGAACGTTTGCTAGCCGATAAAGAACAACTGGAAGACTATTTAATTCTTACGCTCAACAAAGCTATCGAAAGAGCTACGGTGATTAATGAAGCTGAATTGGCCGCAGTAGCCAAAGACGGAATGCCAAATATTCCGGGGATGGATAAATTTTTATAAAAAAACCACTACTTTAGGGCGCTAATTAATCACTCCAATTACATTACTTTACATGAATCTGAAAGAAAACACACTAAAGAACGAGCAACACTTCGATGCCTTATATGAAAACGTTGATATTGCTTACATTCTAAAAGCACTTCATAATTCAGATTCTTTTCTTGCTGATGCCAAAGTGACCGATGCCAGTTGGGTAGGAATGTATTACAACAACTTTGATCAGGATTTAAAAGGGAAAAAAGTATTGGAATTAGGATGTGGTGACTGTCTGAATGCCGCTATAATGTCTGTTCTTGGTGCTGAAGTTTATGCCAATGATATTTCTCAGGTGAGCGGTAAAATAATTGATCAACTGAATGAAAACTACAATTTTGAAAGACCCATTCGCTTTGTCCACGGTAATTTTTTAGAAAGTGATTTCCCTGATAATTTCTTCGACATTGTGGTAGGAAAAGCTTTTGTGCACCATTTGACCAAAGAACAGGAAGTACTCTTCACCGAAAAAATAGTAAAGATTTTAAAACCCGATGGTTTAGTCCGCTATTTTGAACCTGCCATCAACAGTAAATTTTTAGATCAACTGCGCTATATGATTCCGGTTTCAGGCAGACCGTCCAGTTTGCAAAGAAAAAAATTCAAACTCTGGAAAGAAGAAGACCCGCACCCGGATCGCGATGATTCATCAAAAGCATACAGAACTGTGGGTGAAAAATACTTTACAAAAACAGAAATCATCTGTTTTGGCAGTATTGAGAGGTATTATCGCTTGCTGCCTTATGGTGATTTTGCCCGAAAGTTTAGACGATTTGCCTTTAAAATTGAACGCTTGCTTCCTAAATTCATCAATCAAACTTTTTCACGTTCTCAACTCATTATTTACCAATTTCCTAAAAAAGAGGTCTAACAATTACTCAACTGAATTAGCTCAAATTGCTAGGTATTAAGAATTAGAAACTCATTTTCTCCAGAGCTTCCAACACGTATTCGTGCAACACTTGCTTGTAGTCGAGATGAGTTACCATACGCAGCTTTCCCTGCCCCATTGAGCTGATTAAGATTCCTTTGGCTTTGAGTTTTTCGATGACTGTTTTCTCGTCCAATGGTTTTTTAACTTCAAAAATCAGGATGTTGGTTTCTATTGGCTCTACTTTTTCTACCCAGTTTAGCCTTTGAAGTGTTAAGCCCAATTCTTTAGCTCTTCTGTGGTCGTCTTCCAGTCTGTTGATGTTGTGGTGCAATGCATAAATTCCGGCTGCTGCCAAATATCCTGACTGCCGTAAATTACCGCCAAATATTTTTCGTATGCGCAGTGCCCGGTGCATAGTTTCCCCGTCAGCTATCAGAACCGAACCAATTGGTGCTCCAAGTCCTTTGGAAAAACAAACCGAAATGGTGTCAAACAATTCTCCAAATTGTTTAGGATGCTGTCTTTTGGCTACTATGGCATTCCACAAACGTGCGCCATCTAAATGGTATTTCAAGTTATTAGCCTTACAGACTTCTTTTATTTTTCGCAATTCTTCTAGATCATAACAAGCTCCTCCTCCTTTGTTGGTTGTATTTTCAATACCTACCATTTTTGATAAGGGAGCATGATAAAATTCGGGATCGTTGATTCCGGCTGCAACTTGCTCTGCTGTAATCATTCCGCGATGACCGTCTAACAAATTGAAGTTTACACCACTGTTGAACGAAGCACCGCCGGCTTCATACAAATGAATATGCGACCATTTATCACAGATAATCTGATCACCCGGATTGGTATTCAGTTTAATGGCGGTTTGGTTGGCCATGGTTCCCGAGGGGAAAAACAGTGCGGCTTCTTTTCCGAACAAATCAGCTACCATTTTTTCGAATGCATTTACCGTTGGATCCTGCTTGAAAACATCATCCCCCACTTTGGCGTTGAACATGGCCTGCAACATTTCATGCGAGGGTTTGGTTACGGTATCGCTGATTAAATTTATTTCCATATGAGAAAGAGATAGTCTATTTTTGTTACGGATTTATTAGCCCCGATGGCAGTGGCATCCTTTATACCTGGCGCAGACAGGTATAAAGATAGAACGGACAGCGGGAAATAGCTCCTAAAAATTAAACCACAAAACTACATTATTTATGACAAATACCGAACAAATTAAAGGTATTGTAGAACGCCTCGGTGCGTTGAGGAGGTATCTTTGACATTGATGCCAAGTTAATAGAAATAGCCAACGAAGAGGAAAAAACCTTTGCGCCAAACTTTTGGAACAATCCCAAAGAGGCTGAAGTTATTGTGAAAAACCTTCGCTCAAAAAAGAAATGGGTAGAAGATTTTAATAAAGCCGAAAGCCTGACCGAAGAACTGCAAATTACCTACGAATTTTTTAAAGAAGGTGATGCTACCGAAGAAGAGCTGGATCATCAGTACGAATTGGTCAACACCCATATTGAAAATTTGGAGTTCCGCAATATGCTTTCGGATGAAGGCGACAGTTTGAGTGCTGTGCTTCAAATTACTGCCGGTGCCGGTGGTACGGAAAGTTGTGATTGGGCTTCAATGCTGATGCGTATGTATATGATGTGGGGCGAAAAAGAAGGCTACAAAATCAAAGAACTCAATTTCCAGGAAGGGGATGTGGCCGGAATTAAAACGGTCACGTTAGAATTTGAAGGTGATTATTCCTTTGGTTATTTAAAAGGTGAGAACGGGGTACATCGTTTGGTTCGTATTTCGCCGTTTGACAGTAATGCGAAGCGTCATACTTCTTTTGCTTCGGTATATGTTTATCCTTTGGTAGATGACAGTATTGAGATTGACATCAATCCGGCCGATATTGAAATTACTACTTCCCGATCGAGCGGTGCCGGAGGACAAAATGTAAACAAAGTAGAAACCAAAGTACAATTGGTTCACAAACCAACCGGAATTCAGATTCAGTGTTCGGAAACACGTTCACAACAGGACAACCGTCAGCGAGCCATGCAAATGTTACGTTCACAATTGTACGAAATTGAGTTAAAAAAACGACAAGAACAAAGAGCCGACATTGAAGCGGGAAAAATGAAAATCGAATGGGGTTCGCAAATCCGCAACTATGTAATGCAACCCTATAAACTGGTGAAAGACGTTCGTACTGGTGAGGAAACCAGTGATGTAGACAGTGTAATGAACGGTAATATTGATCGTTTTTTGAAAGCCTATTTAATGATGATGGGGCAAAAAGAAGAATAGTTTATTTGTGATTAAGGTTTGGAATATTAGGAAATTATAATCCGTTTTCATTTATTTGGAAACTTATTCCAAACCTACCAAAACTATGAATGCATACACCCTTCAGGAAATCAATGACCTGTTATGCGGCGAAATTATTGGCACTATCCCCAACAAAATTACAGCCCCCGAACAACTGGAAACTGCCAGTGAAACAGAAATTTCGTTTATCGGCAATAAAAAATATGAAAAATACTGGTACAGTTCCCAAGCTTGTGCTGCCGTAGTTAATGAAGATATAACCATAGAACCCGGAGAGAACCGTGCCTTCATCAAAGTTAAGAATGCTGATTTAGCCATGTCGCAGGTTTTAAATCTCTTTGCTCCACCATCACCTGCTTTTAGAACAGATATTCACCCTACAGCGGTTATTGATACTACTGCTTCAATAGGAAACGGTTCTCGCATTGGTGCCGGTTGTTACATTGGGCCGAACGTTATCATAGGTGAAAATGTTACTGTTTATCCTAATGTTACCATTCTTGATGAATGCACTATTGGAAAACACACCACTATTTGGTCGGGAACAGTCATTCGTGAGCGTTGTCATATAGGGATGTATTGTATTTTACATCCGAATTCGACTATTGGTGCCGACGGATTTGGATTCCGTCCTTGTCCGGAAAAAGGATTGGTTAAAATCCCGCAAATTGGAAATGTCATAATTGGGAACGGCGTAGAAATTGGGGCTAACTCATGTGTTGACAGAGGTAAATTCAGTTCCACTGTTGTGGGAGATGGTTGTAAAATAGATAATTTGGTTCAAATTGGGCATAATTCCAAGCTCGGGAAGTTCTGCATAATGGCAGGAAATTCAGGCCTGGCCGGTTCAGTAACATTAGGAAACGGAGTTATCATAGGCGGTAGTGCCTCTATAAAGGACCATACCTCTATAGGCGATGGTGCTACCATTGGTGCGGGTTCCGGCGTAGCTGGCGATATAGAAGCCGGGAAAACGGTATTGGGCTATCCGGCTATTGATGCCCGTGACACACTGAAACAATGGGCCATTTTAAAACGATTGGTAAAAGAATCTGGTAAATAATTACAAATTGAATTTAACTTAGTTCAAAAATTTCAAAAAGATTCATAATTTATAACTCCTAACTCGTAATTATATTTTATATTTGCACCGAGGATTCTGAAAAGAAGTTACACCTCACCACAATAGTCGATCGCTCCAGGTCGACTTTTGTATTTTATAGCACAAACTAAAAGCCCGAAATAATTACTTATTTCGGGCTTTTACATTTACTAAATTATGAGATATTATAATACTTCTTTTAAAAAGGCTAACATGGCCTGCCACGAACGTTTATCAGCCAGTTCATTGTAAGCTGCTCCTTTTGAATTATCAGTTCCGGCACTTTTATCGGTAAAGGAATGTACGGCTTTGGCGTAATACACCATTTGCCAATCGGCTTCAGCTCTTCGCATTTCTTCCTGAAAAGCACTGATTTCTTCTTTTGATTCATAAGGATCATCAGCACCGTGAAGCACCAGTACTTTGGGAATAATTTTAACAATGTCCCGATTTACATCCCTCCCTAAACCACCGTGAAAAGAAACTACCCCATTCACTTTCATGTTGGTTCTTGCCGCTTCAATAGCACCAGTTCCTCCGAAGCAGTATCCCAGAACTACAATTTTGTCCGGATTGACTCCTTGTTTAACCAATTGATCTAAGGCTAACTTAATTCGGGTTTGGTACTCTCTGATATTTTTTTTGAAATATCCGGCTTTTTCTCCGGCTTCACTGTAATTTTTCGGGCGTTTATCCGCTCCGTAAATATCGGCAACAAAAGTTGTGTATCCCATAGCAGCTAATCGGTTGGCAGTGTCTTTGGCATGATCATCAATCCCCATCCAGGCTGGAAGAATAAGCACACCGGCTTTGTTGGCAAGGGCTTTGGAAGGTTTTACACTGATACCGCTTAATACCTGATTACCATCATTGTATTCTATTACTTTGGATTGGGAAAAACCAAGCAAACAACTTTGAAACATAAGAACGAGCATTGCTACTTTTACTTTCATATGATATATTTTTTAAAGACATAAATTTAAGAACTATTCCCTGAAACAATTGTTAATTTAAAACAAAAAAGCGACTCGAAAGTCGCTTATAAGTTTGTGTTCTGCAGAATGAATTATATTCCGATTTCAACCTGAAAGCGCCAGTACCAGTTTTTCTTTGAAGTACCGTTGAAATAATCTAATTCATCAAAAGTTAATTCAGTTTGCATTTTGAAAGTATGTTCCCAAATGTATTTGGTAACTCCAAAACTATATTCTTTAGTATTAGGCGCCAATGCTCTGATGTCTTTTCCTGTTTTTTGAATAGAATACCTGCCGATAAGTTCATAATTAGAACGCAAGTTATAACTCAACTGGTAATCAAAACCATTCCCTACAAAAACATAATTGCTTTGAGTAGCATCTAAAGGATTAACAGCAATAGCATTCTCGGTAGTAGTTCTCGACATGTAACTCATCATTGCCGCCCAACCGTTGTACTTAAACATAGCATCCAACAGGACAGATTTCATCGTTTTAGGGACAAACAAGTCATCGCCCAACTGACCACCTGTTCTTCGGGCGCGATTGTTTTGCTGAAAGGCTCCTGACAGCATCAGTTTAGGCTTCTTTTCCCGCTGTATATCGCCTTCAAAATAAGTACCGTCTTTGGTAAAAGCACCAAAAGGCAATAGTTCTACTTTTCCGGTTACGGCTACGCCATCATCTGACTTTCCGGTTACGTTGCGTCCTTCTCCGGTAGATAGGGCTGCTTTAAAATTATAGGAGAATTGATCTTTGTATTCATTCATTTGGTGCACCTGAAAACCAAAATCCCTGTCAATTGTAAATTTGGCATTATTAATCGTTCTGTCGGTCAGCTGCAATCCGCCCGAAGAATTCACACGCTGACGGTTTCCGGGTAATTTGGTTTGGCCGAAACTGATGTTCCAATGCTTATTGGGACGGTAAAACAGCACCGCATCCCGAATGATATTGATGTTCTCACCTTCTTTCACTTCACCTACATCGCCCGGGGCAAAAGACAGTTGGATTGCATATAAAAATTTAGGATTTCCCACATATCCGTCGAAACGCAGACGTAAACGTCTGATTTGTCCATCATAGGCTCCGGTTTCGTCTTCACTTTTGATGTAAGTAACCCTGTTTTGCATGCGAAAACGGATGTTCAATTGAAACAAACTATCCGGCGATGTCATACCAATTCCTTTTCCGTAACTATAGTAAGGCAGAGCTGATAGCTTAACATCGTTATCGTGTTTGGTTTGCTCAATGGATATTTGAGGGTAAATAGTTACTGCGGAAAGCAGTAACAGTAATAGCAGTGTTTTTTTCATTGTTGTAGTGGTTGTGTTGTTGTGATTTAACGGTTTAGTAATGATTAATAAATGATTTGTTAACAAATAACGTTAGCTTATAAAAAAAGCCAACAATAACTGTTGGCTTTTCGGGTATAGTAATTTTATAAAAACAGTTTAAGGAAATAGTAAGTCAATGCCGCTAATACCGCTGATACAGGAATAGTTAATATCCAAGCCCATAAAAGTTTAACGGTAACACCCCAACGAACAGCGGAAACTCTTTTGGTCACTCCTACTCCGATAATTGAACCGGTGATAGTATGAGTGGTAGATACCGGAATTTTAAAATGCTCTGTAGTAAATAAGGTCAAAGCACCTGCCGATTCGGCTACTACTCCTTCGAAAGCAGTTACTTTAGTAATCTTGGATCCCATAGTTTTTACGATTTTCCAACCACCACTCAAAGTTCCCAAACCAATAACGGTGTAACAAGTGAGCGGAATCCAGCCTGGCATTGTACCTTTTTCTATGTCAATGTGTAAATCCAAAAGACCTCCTATAGATAATTCAGCATTTGGATGAGACTTAACATACACCGTTACAGCGGCGGCAATAATACCCATTACTTTTTGTGAATCGTTTCCACCATGTCCCAAACTAAAAGCAGCTGAAGATAATAATTGCATTCGTTTCAAGACTCTCTCAGCTTTTGCCGTAGAAAAAGAACTAAACACTAAATTAAAAATAGCCAGGGAGTAAAAGATAACAGCTACCAATAACCATTTAATATTAGCCGGTTCACTGATAAAATACCAAAATTTGTTATGAAATACAGCTTTTTCGGGTGAAGCATCAAACTTCAGAACCATCAAAAAGAACCAACCGACCAAAATCATTAAAACCACGGTCAACATTTTAGGCCATTTATTCTTCTTGGAGGAATAAATCAGCCAAAGGGAAATAAAATAAGAAATTAACATTCCCAATAAAGGAGCAAAAGCAATAAACAGGATTACAATCAAAACTCCTGAGGGTAATAGTTCACCTTCTTTGGCTGCCTTGAACCAGTTCACGATTTTGAAACCGGCATGCTCCGGATCCGTAACCGATGAAAGTCCGTGCGCAATAGCTGCTCCGGCAAACCCTCCAATAAGTGTATGTGAAGATGAAGATGGAATTCCTTTCCACCAAGTGAATAAGTTCCAAATAATAGCCGCTATTATTCCCGCCAAAATTACCACCAAGTCAATACTGGCTGTATGAGCAGTTTTAGCTACCGTATCGGCTACCCCAAAACCAAAAACCCAATAAGCCATAAAATTGAAGAAAGCCGCCCAAAGAACCGCCTGAAAAGGAGTCAGTACTTTCGTAGCAACAATAGTAGCAATCGAATTGGCCGCATCATGAAAACCGTTGATATAGTCAAATATCAGGGCCAACACTATAATTACAATTAGTAAGGTCATAATTTCCTAATTGATTTATGAGTGTTTAACAGAAATTTGCTCCATTACATTGGCCACACTTTTACATTTGTCAGAAGCCATTTCCAAAGCAGAAAGTACTTCTTTGTATTTGATGATGTTCTTGGCATCCATCTCATTTTCAAAAATATCAGCCACCGCTTTGTCAAAAACTGAATCCGCTTTACTCTCCAATTTGTTGATTTTTTTGCAAGTATCTTTTATCGCTTTCGGATTTTTTAAATCTTTCAATTCTTTAATTCCAATACCAATCAACTGACAGGCTTCTAAGTTGATTTCAGTCAGTTTACGAATCGATTTGGTGATTTTTTCAATCTGATACAAGCGCATTCTACTGGCAGCACCATGCATGTTATCGGCCACATTATCAATCGCTTTAATCAACGAGTGAATGTCCTCTCTGTCAAACGGCGTAATAAAGTTACGGCTCAACTCTAAGTGTGTTTTGTGTGTGATTTCCTCAATGGTAGCTTCCAATTCTTCCACTTTTCGGTAATATTCTTCACGCTCCGATTTTGGAGCATTAACCGCCTCGTGCAATGTTTCGGCTAAAAGAATTAAATTTGATGACGCTTGTTCAAATAAAGGAAAGAACTTTTTATCCTTCGGAACTAAAAATTGAAAAATACTGTTTAAAGACATTTTGTTTATTTTTTGATGCTGCAAAGGTATTTAACTTATGTTAACTCAATATTAACTTATGCAACACATTAACTGTTTGTGTTTACAATTTCTTAACATTCCTTTGGCCATTTCAGAAGCGCAACACATCACAATTCAGGGCTCATCCTCCCGCTTTCCGCGCTACACGGTAGCCTGCTGCAATCGGGGCTAAAATGACGTGCAGCAGTTTTCAGGAAAATCATACACCTCCGCTCTTCCTTTGCCCATGCTGCATTAATTTCAAATTCTGAAAACGTTTTTGTACTTTAGCGCACAATCCAAAACATTTGACATTAAGAGGAGGACTGCCGGTGGCAGTCAGGTAAACAAACTCTAGTTTGTTTTTAAATAACAAAATAACACAACTGATTATATCCCATGGACATCAACTTCAATAAAAACGAAGACCACAACAAACTACTGGTAAGCGACTTAAAGCAACATTTTGCCAAAGTAAAACTGGGCGGAGGCCAAAAAAGAATCGAAAAATTACACGCCGAAGGAAAAATGACCGCCCGCGAGCGCATCGATTACCTACTCGACCCCAAAGCCAAAAGTATAGAAATCGGAGCCTTTGCCGGAGATGGTATGTATGCCGAACACGGTGGTTGTCCTTCGGGAGGCGTTGTTGTCAAGATAGGCTACATCAAAGGGAAACAATGCATCGTAGTGGCCAATGATGCTACGGTAAAAGCCGGAGCTTGGTTTCCTATTACCGGTAAAAAAAACCTGCGCGCCCAGGAAATAGCCATAGAAAACCGTTTACCAATCATATATCTGGTCGATTCAGCCGGAGTTTATCTGCCAATGCAGGATGAGATTTTTCCCGATAAAGAACATTTTGGTCGAATTTTCAGAAACAATGCCGTGATGAGCAGTATGGGCATTACCCAAATCGCTGCTGTCATGGGCAGTTGCGTGGCCGGTGGGGCTTATTTGCCTATCATGAGTGACGAAGCCATGATTGTAGACAAAACCGGAAGCATCTTCCTCGCCGGAAGTTATTTGGTAAAAGCAGCCATTGGCGAAAATATTGACAACGAAACCTTGGGAGGAGCCACTACCCATTGTGAAATCTCGGGAGTAACCGATTATAAAGCCAAAGATGACCAAGACGCTTTAGACCGAATCAAAAGTATCGTCGGAAAAATAGGCGATTATGAAAAAGCCGGATTCAACCGCGAAACATCTCAAAAACCGGCTTTGGATGAAAAAGATATTTACGGAATCCTTCCCAAATCAAGAAGCGACCAATACGATATGATGGAAATCATCAAGCGTTTGGTAGACAATTCAGAAATGGACATGTACAAACCCGACTACGGAAAATCTATCATTACCTGCTACGCCCGCATTGACGGTTGGGCCGTTGGTATAGTAGCCAACCAACGTACGGTTTCCAAAACCAAGAAAGGCGAAATACAGTTCGGAGGAGTCATTTATTCGGATTCTGCTGACAAAGCCACACGCTTTATTGCCAACTGCAATCAAAAGAAAATCCCTTTGGTCTTTTTACAAGACGTAACCGGATTCATGGTCGGTTCAAAATCAGAACACGGAGGAATCATTAAAGACGGTGCGAAAATGGTTAATGCCGTTTCCAATTCGGTTGTCCCCAAATTCACTGTTGTCATAGGTAACAGCTATGGTGCCGGAAACTACGCCATGTGTGGTAAAGCTTATGACCCAAGATTAATATTTGCCTGGCCGAGTGCTGAATTGGCCGTAATGGGTGGAACTCAAGCGGCAAAAGTATTGGCGCAAATTGAGGCTTCATCCTTAAAAGCAAAAGGGGAAATCATAGATGAGAAGAAAGAACAGGAACTGTTTGACAAAATAAAAGCCAAATACGACGCTCAGGTTTCTCCGTATTACGCCGCTGCCCGCTTATGGACTGATGCTATCATAGACCCACTCGAAACCCGAACTTGGCTCTCCATGGGAATTGAAGCTGCTAACCACGCTCCTATTGAGAAAAAATTTAATTTGGGAGTGATACAGGTTTAAATTAAAATGCAAAAAACCTTATTTCAAACATTTAAAAAAAGCATTGCCGGAATTCCGCTTCCCGAAAAATTTACTTTTCCGTTTTATTACGAACCACACCCATTGTGTATCATTGCGGCTGAAGAACTTCAAAATTACCTGAAATCTCAGACCGATTTTGAACATAATTTCGGTATAGATGACACGCAACAAGGTTTGATTATCGGTAAAATGTTTGGCGTTTTGGTCGTACAAAACCAACAAGAAGACTTAGGCTATCTGTGGGCTTTTTCCGGAAAGTTAGCCGAAAGCAATCAACTCCCCTTTTTTGTACCTACGGTTTATGATATGCTCAAGCATGACGGCTTCTTTAAAAAAGAAGAAATCAGCATCAATCAACTCAATGCTGAAATCGAAAATTTAGAACAATCTCCTGATTATTTAAATTCAATAAATAATTTACAAAAAACAAAACAACAATCTGAAAAAGAGATTTTTGAACAAAAAATAAAGATAAAAGAAGGCAAAAAAGCAAGAGCAGAATTAAGAAAAAATCCAACGACAGAAATTGATCAAGATGCACTCAACAAAGCCAGTCAGGAAGAAGGAATTTTGCTCAAAAAAATGACCCAATATTGGCACTATAAAATTGAGGAAGCGACGCAGGCAATAGTACCATTTACAACCCGAATCAACCAACTCAAAGAAGAGCGCAGACAAAAATCTGCTGCCTTGCAACAACAGTTATTCAAAGAATACGCTTTTCTGAATAAGCATCAGGAATTGAAAAGTTTAAGTGAAATATTCAACGGAAATCCACCGGCCGGTGCGGGAGAATGTGCCGCTCCTAAGCTGCTGCATTATGCCTTTCAACACGATTTAAAACCTATTGCTATGGCTGAGTTTTGGTGGGGACAATCGCCTAAATCGGAAGTTAGAAAGCACGGACAGTTCTACCCCGCCTGTACCGGAAAATGTGAACCTATACTCAATCACATGCTCCAAGATATAGTTTTAGAAGACAATCCTTTTAAAACCAACTCAGCCGAAGGAAAAAAAATTGAAATTGTTTTTGAAGACGATTATCTTGCATTGGTCAATAAACCTACTGAATTCCTATCGGTTCCGGGGAAACAAGTGACCGATTCAGTATACACTCGAATGAAATTGAAATATCCGAATGCAACCGGACCTTTGGTGGTGCATCGTTTAGACATGTCTACCTCTGGATTATTGCTCATTGCCAAAACCTCTGAAATTTACAAAAAGCTGCAATCCCAATTCATCAAAAGACAAATTCAAAAGCGCTATGTAGCTTTGTTGGATGGGATTCTCACCAATGATGAAGGCATCATTGATTTACCTTTACGGGTAGACTTAGACAACCGTCCAAACCAAATTGTTTGTTTTGAATACGGCAAACCGGCACAAACCCGATGGGAAGTCATTGAACGAAGAGCAAACCAAACCTTAGTTTACTTTTACCCAATTACCGGCAGAACACACCAACTTCGGGTACACGCCGCACATAAATTCGGTTTAAACACTCCGATAGTTGGAGATGATTTGTACGGAACCAAAGCTCATCGATTGCATTTGCACGCAGAGCGTTTGACTTTTGAACATCCTGTAAGCAAGGAAAAAATAACTATTGTAAAAGATGCTGAGTTTTAAACAAAGTGAGTCCTTTGTATGGTAACTCACTTTGTTTATAGTGTAAAATAATAACCCCTTTTAAATTCTTTCCACTTTACTGATTATAAAGACTTTTTCGCCTTCACCGAAATCCCATTTTATTTGATCTCCGGTTTTATTTCCTACCAAAGCCAACCCAATTTCACCTACAATAGATTCGGTGTTGTTTCTTCTTTTAGCTTTTGCCGGTGCAACAAAAGTATAAGTGTACAACTCGTTTGATTCTAGGTCTTTGATAGTCACTCTGCTATCTATAGTAACCACATCAAGCGGTAATTCTTTGCGTCTTACTTGTTTTGCGCGTTTTAATTGAACGACCAATTGATTTTCTACAAATTGAGTTACTTTTTTACGTCTTAGTAAATCTTTGATTAAATCATAAATTCCTGTTGTTAATACAATATCTTGATTCATTTTATTTATTTTTAGCGAATGTCAGGTTCAGCGCTCCATAAATGCCCAACCGAACCCATTAGTGAATTCGGCACAAAAGCACCAAAAAGACAAACAATTGTTGATATTTTACGTGTAATTAAAACGAAACTCCCCTGCCATGGGCCTGACAGGGACTACTTGATGAAGTCTTTAGAGCTTTTTAAAAAAGAATCATCAAGCAGATAATTCAAAGTAATTGAACTTTGAACGCAAAGAATGTTTAAAACGATTGTATGATTCATCTCTGAGGAAATAATTTCAAACTTAAAACTATTTCAAATGATAAAGAAGGCATTTAACAATTCGTTATTCTTTACTGACAATAAAAATAGTGCTACCATCAAAAAAACAGTTATGATAATATTGAAATCATGTGCCTATTTTTAAAATCGAAGACCTATATTTAAGTTTTGAAAACCATGCTTATGAAAAATTGTTTTTTAGTACTTCTCATGTTGTTGGGAATTCAGCAAATAGAGGCTCAATTCACACGAAAAGATTCGTTACAAGGAGGATTACGTCCGGAACGAACGTGCTATGATGTATTGCGTTACGACCTGAACATCAAGATCAATCCGGATGATAAATCGATTTCAGGTTATAATGACATCACGTTTCAGGTACTGAAATCTACTTCTAAAATACAGCTTGATTTATTTAAAAACATGCAGGTTGATTCGATTGTTCTCAATTCGAAAAAAATAAGCTACCAAAGAGAATTTAATGCCGTATTTCTCGATTTTACTGCTCCTTTAACGGCAAACACACAGGAAAGTATACGGTTTTACTATTCAGGCAAACCGATAATTGCAAAACGTGCTCCTTGGGACGGAGGTTTTGTCTTTACTTCCGATGCACAGAAAAAGCCTTGGATAGGTGTAGCCTGTCAGGGAACCGGAGCCAGTTTGTGGTATCCTTGTAAAGATTCTCAAAGTGATGAACCCAACTTAGGTGCAACCATAAAAATTGCCGCACCAAACGGCTTAACCGCAGTGTCCAACGGAAGATTAACCGGGTCTGAAGATTTAAAAAACGGATACACACGTTGGGATTGGGAAGTTAAAAACCCAATTAATAATTATGACATCAATGTAACTATTGCCGATTTTGTTCATTTTCACGACAACTACAAAGGACTTGATTTAGACTATTACGTGTTACGCGACAATGAAGAAAGAGCCCGCAAGCAATTTGAAGGAGTTAAACCGATGCTCGATTGTTTTCAGAGCAAGTTTGGTGAGTATCCTTTTGCCAATGATGGATATAAATTAGTTGAAACTCCTTATTTAGGTATGGAACACCAAAGTGCTATAGCTTATGGAAATATGTACTTAAAAGGTTATCTCGGACACGACAGATCCCAAACTGGAATAGGCATGAATTTTGACTACATTATTGTTCACGAAAGCGGTCACGAATGGTTTGGCAACAGCATAACGGCAAAAGATATAGCCGACATGTGGATACACGAAAGTTTTACCACTTACAGCGAAGCCGTTTATGTTGAATGTCTATATGGGTATGAAGCATGTCAAATTTATGTAAATGGACTGAAAGCCACAGTAAACAACGACGGTCCTATTATTGGGAAATATGGCGTAAACCATGAAGGTTCGGGCGATATGTATTCAAAAGGAGCTCTGATGCTGAATACCATTCGTCATTTAGTGAATGATGATGATAAATGGTGGAAAATACTCTTAAAGTTTTCCGAAACCTACCGTCACCAAATTATTGACGGCGAGACAGTCATTCAATTCTTCAATACCGAAACCGGAATGAATCTGACCAATGTTTTTAATCAATACCTTCGTTACGGAACCATTCCCAGATTGCAGTACCGCCTTAACAAAAACAGATTAGAATATCAGTGGATTGCCATGGTAACTGATTTCGATATGCCGGTTGACATTAAAATTGACGGTAAAAAAATCAGAATACAACCAACCACCAATTGGCAAACTTCAAAATACAGGGTAAAGAAACTCTCCGAAGTAGAAGTTATGACTAATGATTTTTTTATTAATGTAAATTAAAAGGTTCTTAATTTTTCATCAAAAACAAACCATATATAATTAATTTATAGTAACTTAGAGTAAATTTTAAACTTTGTTATTATGGATACTTCAGTAAAAGGTTTGAACAAATGGGCAAATGCTCACACAAATTATTGGTTGGATGCACTCCGAATTGCCTTGGGCGTTTTCTTTATTTACAAAGGTGCTCACTTCATTACTAACAATCAGGATTTTGAAGATTTAATTGCGCCCGTGAGTAATTTTATGGGGGGCATGCTCGCCTTTCATTACATCGCCGCGGCTCATATTGTTGGTGGTATCATGATTATTTTCGGATTGCTTACCCGATGGGCCATCATAGCACAATTACCGGTTTTAGTTGGTGCCGTACTCATCAATTTCTTCGGAAACATGAATGTGGGTAACTTGGTTTTGGCTTTGATTGTTCTGGGTATCAGTCTGTTTTATGCCTTTTACGGAGGCGGTAAACATTCGGCTGATTATTATTTTAAAATGGAAAAATAACACATCACTTTAACAAACACAACAAAAAAGCGCTGAGAGTTAATTCTTTCAGCGCCTTTTAATTATAGCAGACTTTCTTTTCTCATAATCTTACCCGTGGCAGTGTCTTTAAATTTGGGAATAAAAACAACTTCTTTGGGCTTTTCATACTTATCCAATTCGTTGTAAAGTGACTCATCAAAATCCTGCTTGGTTCCTTCTACTACTAAAATCACCTTTTCTCCCAATTCGTGATCCGGCTTTGAAGTGATGAAAAATCGCTGATGGATTTTGTTTGACAATTTCTTTTCTATTTGTTCCGGAATAAGCTTGATGCCACCGCTGTTGATTACGTTGTCTATCCTTCCTAAAAACACAAACTGATTTTCGCTTACTAATTCAACGATGTCATTGGTCACGATCACATCATCTGAAATTCGGGGCGCGTGAATGACCAAACAATTTCGCTTGTCATAAGAAATCGTAACATTCGGCAAAACGGTGAAGGCTTTCTCCCCAAGTTTTCGAGCGGCAATATGCGTAATGGTTTCAGTCATACCATAAGTTTCATATACGTCAGTTTTTAATTTCAGCAACTGTTTTTCCAAGGTTTTATTGATGGCAGCACCTCCAATAATGAGCTTTTTTACTCTTGACAGTTCTTCTATCGAGTTTTGAGCCTGTAGTGGAACCATAGCCACAAAATCATATTCGTTTTCATTATGACGTAACGGATGAGAACTGGGAGCCGTGAATTCAACATCCAAACCTAAAATCATGGCGCGAACCAACATCATCTTTCCGGCTACGTATTTAACGGGTAAACAATGCAGGGCTTTGTTTCCGGGTTGTAATCCAAAAAAATCTCCTGTAGCTATAGCCGAATGTACCATAGCCTGCTTACTAACATTGATGATCTTTGGCTTACCGGTAGTTCCCGAAGTTTGCATTTTTATATAATCGCTGCTGTCAAACCAATCCAGTAGAAAATCGCCTACAGGTTTTTCATACTCTTCTCCTTCTTTGATAAAACTGTACGCCACGCGGCATAAATCCTCTCTATTGAGATGAAATCCGTTCCATTTGAACTGATTGTGCACATTTTCATAAGTTGGACTATTCATTGCTTTCGGTATTTTGAATTGGCTTTGTAATGGTAATATTGCCCGTCAACTTTTCTCTCCAATCAGACCAATGGTACTTTTTACTGAAAATAAATAACAACACAGGGAAGACAATGAGAACCGGTGTCAATATTTCAAAACCAACGGATGGCGTGGAATTGTCTTTAAAAATTGAATTCGTCTGAAAAGCTGTCCAATCAGAAGTAATCAACAAAGCGCCTACTAAATTATTGGCCGCATGAAAACCCAGTGCAAGTTCCATTCCTTCGTCCATGAGTGTAATAATACCCAGAAAAAAGCCGGTTCCGATGTAATAAATTAAAATAATATACCCCATTTTGCTCACCTCAGGATTGAATACATGCATGCCTCCAAAAATTACGGAAGTCATCACCAACGGAAACCATCTGTTTTTTGCTAATAGCGCAAATCCCTGCATCAGATAGCCCCTGAAAACATATTCTTCGGTACTGGTCTGAATAGGAATCATAAGTATGGCAATTACAGCCAAAATCAGAAAAGGAACAGGCTTAAAATTATATACATAATCCTCCGGACTGCTGTAATACATCAATAAAGTTGACCCAACTGTAAAGACTGTCCATACCGAAAAAGAAAAAAATATTCTCCCCCAATCAACTCTTTTCCGGGTTGTGGTAACCGACAAAAAAGATTGTTTATGAAAATACCGAACAACCAAAATGATGGCTCCAAAGGCAAAAACAAAAGAGAGCAATATTAAAAACAAAGTCATATTGGATGGCAAAAACGACATTAGTTCACTATCGGTCGTTGGATAGGGTTTACCGGATGAAAATGATTTTAAGGTAACCGCTATCAACAACGGAATCTGACCAATGGTAGAGGCCAAAATAATCAGTAAAGAACCAACAATGTATTTCCAAAATTTATTCTGAGGGAGGAACCCGTTTTCTATGAACATACGTGTGAATTTTATCCTGCCTAAATTAACTTTTTTCTACTAATATCAATTACTTTGCAGAAAAAAAAAGATGATACAAGTCCTTCACAACCCAAGATGCGGAAAATCAAGAAACTGCCTGGCTTTTCTTGACAATTCTCAAAAAGAATATGAAATCATCAACTACCTGACCCAGCCGTTAATCGCAGTTGAAATAGAAACCTTGCTTAAAAAACTAAATCTCAATCCCATAGACATTGTTCGGCAAAAAGAAGCCATTTGGATAGAGCATTACAAAGGTAAATCTCTTTCTGACCAAGAAATCATAACCGCCATTGTTCAACACCCGATACTGTTGGAAAGACCTATAGTTATTGACGGAGATAGAGCTATTATTGGTCGTGAACTTGATAAACTAAGCGATTTCATTTAACTTAAACAAAGGTTATTTAACAAAGATTTGTGAAATAGAGCTTAAACCAAAATGTATTTTTGCGGTTCTAAGCAAGAAAAATTTCAAATGAGAAAATTCCAAATTATTGTCACGCTATTGCTACTGTGCAGCACATTCCTAACCTTTTCACAGCAAAAACAAGAGCGAGCCAAAATCATCATTACCGGTAAAGTAATTGAAAAAACCAGTAAACTTCCACTCGAGTACGCAACGGTCACCTTAAAAAACAGTAAAAATCCCAAAATGATTTTTGGTGGTATTACCGATAACAATGGTGATTATTCCGTTGAAATCATTCCCGGTGTTTATGATGTTACACTGGAATTTATCTCCTTCAAACCCACAACACTTACCCAAAAAAAATTAACCGAAACTTCCAGTTTGGGGACTATCGGCTTGGAAGAAGATGCCACCCAACTTAACGAGGTAGTGGTACGTGCCGAAAAAACTACGGTAGAAATCAAACTGGATAAGAAAGTATACAACGTTGGACAAGACATGATCGTAAAAGGTGGAACCGCCAGTGACGTGCTCGACAATGTTCCTTCTGTAACCGTTGATGCCGATGGAAACGTGGCGCTTCGTGGAAATGATAATGTCAAAATTCTCATCGACGGCAGACCCTCAAATGCTATTAACATTGCTGATGCTCTCAGAACTATTTCAGCCGATGCCCTAGATAAAGTTGAAGTAATCACCAATCCGTCTGCGCGTTATGATGCTGAAGGCGGCGGGGGTATTATCAATATTGTTCTGAAAAAAGGAAAAAATCAAGGTGTTAACGGAACAGTCATTGCCACAGTTGGCGATCCAAGAAATTACGGTTTGGTAACCAATCTGAATTTTAAAAACGAAAATTTCAATCTCTTTTCTACTATTGGATATAACGACAGCAAATCATACGGAAATTCACTTACTGATTCTGACTACCTAAATCCCGACGGAAGCATTCAAAAAACCATCAACGAAAGAACCAAACGAGAAAGAAGCCGAAAAGGACTGAATTATACTATTGGCTTAGATTGGTACTTGGATAAATCCTTAACCTGGACCAACTCGTTCAATTATCGAAAAAATGACGGAGCCAGTCCGGAAAATGTTTTTTTATACAATTACGAAACCAACAACGATTACATCAGAAACCGATACAACGACCAGTTTACGTATAGTAATAATTTAGAATACGCTTTCAATTTTACCAAAAAATTCAAAAAAGACGGACACAAACTAACCGTTGATGGCTCCTTTTCAAACAATTTAGACGACGATGACTCTACCATTACCGATTACGTACTTGGAGATATCAATTCGACCAAACAGGAGTCAACCCTGAATTATCAGACGCAAAAGAGAAACCTGTTCCAATCGGATTATGTATTGCCAATTGGTAAAAACAGTCAGTTTGAAGCCGGTTATAAAGGAGATTTCAATGAGTTACTGACCGATTTCAGAGTGGGAAATATAGACACAAACGGCAATTACATTCCGAATATTAACTACACCAACAAACTCGATTACAAAGAAAAAATCAATGCGTTGTATACCCAGTTTGGTTCTAAAATCAATAAGTTTTCTTATTTGCTGGGTATGCGTTATGAAGATTCTAATATCGACATCAACTTGTTGACTACAAATGATTTCAATAACAAAAGATACCACAACTTTTTCCCAAGTGCCTTCCTGACTTATCAATTGAGTGAAGAGAGCACCATTTCGTTAAATTACAGCAAACGTATTTCAAGACCACGTTCCCGTTTCATCAATCCGTTTTCGAATTATTCGAGTAACGTAAACATCTTTCAGGGAAATCCTGATTTGAATCCATCGCTAACCGATGCTTTTGATATTGGCTATATGAACAAATGGGGAAAAGTAACCTTTACCACTTCCATGTACTTTAACTCCACCAAAGATGTATTCCAGTTCATCAGAAGACCTAACGGTAATTATGTGGTAACAACAGTCGTAGATGGTGCCGATATTCTGAATGAAAACGGTCAGGTAATTCAAATCGTGGGTGGTGCTGATATTACTACGCCCGTAATTTTGTCTACTCCAATCAATTTGTCCCGGGAAGAGCGTTTCGGTTTTGAATTCAACATCAATTACACCCCATACAAATGGTGGAAACTCAACGGAAATTTCAACTTTTTCCAAAGCAAAACCATAGGAAACTACTCTTACACCTTAGAAAACAACGGAGCTACTGTTTACCAAAACTTCGACAATACCGCCGCCAGTTGGTTTACCCGCGTTTCGTCTAAAATCTCTTTACCTTATAAAATCGATTGGCAAACCAATGCTACTTACAATGCCCCGCAAACCAATGCACAAGGAAGAAGCTTAGGTGTTTTGAGTGCAAACTTAGCGTTCAGCAAAGACATTCTGAAAGACAAAGCCACTATTGCCCTTAACATCAACGACGTTTTCAATTCCCGAAAAAGAATCACCGAAACCAACTTGGCCACTTTAAATGCTTACAGCGAACAGCAATGGCGCCAACGTCAAATCAATCTTTCGTTTACCTACCGTTTCAACAAAATGAAAAACGACAAGGAAAAAGACAAAAAACCAAGAAACAACCAACAAGATGACGGCGGGGATTTCCCAGGATAAGCAAACAAAAAAAGTCCCGATAAATCGGGACTTTTTTATAAACACTCAGTATGTACTAAGCTGTTTGTTCGGCTTCTCTTTTAGCTTTTCTTTCTTGCAATAATTCTTTCACACCACCAAAAATCCAATAAGGAACGATGAACGTGATCAAGAACATCATCAACCAAAAACCAATGGTTAAAATGGTCAAGAATGCTAAGAAACCTAAATACTGTTGAAATTCAAACATGTTTTCCGGAATTTTTTTGAATTATAAGCAAATGTAAGCCTAATAATTGTGCTGACCAAAAACAAAATCATTTTTTATTAAATAGTTTATCCACATTTTTTGCCGTAATTTTAAGGATTCTTTTCAGAAGCTTTTTCCGGCTGTCCACTATATCTTTTGCCTCGTAAAACGAGCCAAAAGGATGCCGTTACCATCCGGGCTAGGCTTCACGTTACTAACAACTTATAGTCTTCATTATGGAATATAGAATTGAAAAAGATACCATGGGAGAAGTAAAAGTTCCCGCCGATAAATACTGGGGAGCTCAAACCGAACGTTCCCGAAACAATTTTAAAATAGGAGCCGCAGCCTCCATGCCCAAAGAAATCATTTACGGATTTGCCTATCTGAAAAAAGCAGCCGCCTATACCAATTGCGATTTAGGAGCACTCTCCACAACAAAACGAGACGCCATTGCTCAAGTCTGTGACGAAATCCTCGCCGGAAAATTAGATGATCAATTTCCATTGGTAATATGGCAGACCGGCTCCGGAACCCAAAGCAATATGAATGTTAACGAAGTTATCGCCAACAGAGCGCAAGTCTTAGCCGGTTTTAAAATTGGCGAAGGCGAACCCGTTTTAAAAGCTAATGACGATGTCAACAAATCACAATCCTCCAACGATACCTTTCCCACGGCCATGCACATTGCCTGTTACAAAATGGTCTCGGAAACTACTATCCCGCATCTTGAAAAACTACGCGACACTTTAGAAATAAAATCCAAAGCCTTTAAAAACGTTGTAAAAATAGGCCGAACCCATTTGATGGATGCCACACCATTAACCCTCGGACAGGAATTATCCGGTTATGTCGCGCAACTGAATCATGGTCTCAAAGCCCTTAAAAATACTTTACCGCATCTCGCCGAATTAGCTTTGGGAGGAACTGCGGTTGGTACAGGCTTGAATGCACCCAAAGGATACGATACCAAGGTCGCCGACTACATCAGTCAGTTTACCGGTTACACTTTTATAACTGCTCCCAACAAATTTGAAGCCCTGGCCGCTCACGATGCTATTGTCGAAAGTCATGGTGCGCTGAAACAGCTGGCTGTTGCTTTAACCAAAATTGCCAACGATATCAGAATGATGGCTTCAGGTCCGCGCTCCGGTATAGGAGAAATTTTCATTCCCGAAAACGAACCCGGTTCTTCTATTATGCCGGGAAAAGTTAATCCTACGCAATGTGAAGCATTGACTATGGTTTGTGCGCAGGTTATGGGGAACGATGTATCCATTACCATTGGTGGAATGCAGGGACATTACGAACTGAATGTGTTCAAACCTATGATAGCTGCTAATTTTTTACAATCAGCACGTTTACTTGGTGAAGCTTGTGAATCATTCAACGAACATTGTGCTACCGGAATTGAACCCAACCGCAAACGCATTAAAGAATTGGTAGATAATTCATTGATGTTGGTTACCGCTTTGAACACTAAAATAGGATACTATAAAGCCGCCGAAATTGCACAAACAGCCCACCGAAACGGAACTACTTTAAAAGAAGAGGCCGTACGACTAGGCTATGTAACGGCTGAAGATTTTGATAACTGGGTCAAACCCGAAGACATGGTATAACTAAAAAACCCGCTTTAGAGGCGGGTTTTTAGATCTGTCAAAATCAAACAAAACAATAATCAAACTATTATTTTCTCTTTGTACACTAGGTTATTAAGGTAATTTTTTAATAAACATATTGGTGTAATATTTTCTTCCGGTGGCTGGGTCGGTGGTTACGGAAATTCCGAAATGGGTAAAATTCCCTTCAATGTTGGCTTTATGGGTTGGACTGTTCATCCAGGCACTGAAAGCGCTTTCTGCAGTGCTGTAATTGTAAGCTACGTTTTCGCCTACTCGCTCTGCTCCTAATACTTG
>NZ_SJPE01000013.1 GCF_004329815.1 Flavobacterium silvisoli
AAGAACAAGATACCATAGCGAACACGATTGCTAAGGGCAACAATGCTCTAAACATTTTTGCTTTCATAGTAGTAGGTTAAGTTTTTAATAAAGTAGATGTGGGGCAAACACTTTATTTAATTAATAATGACAGAACGTATTGTTTGATTTGGTTGAGCAATACTACATATTTTATCGTTTAAAATACAAATAAAATCGATGAAATACACTTTTTATTTTATTATATAAGATAATTTCTTACTTATATATTGTTTTTCGATTGTTTTAATCGGATACCTGCAAAACTAAAAAACCACTCCAGAGAGTGGTTTTTTTATCAGGCTGATTTATAAATCCGGTTTATCGGAATCGAATGTCCCTGTTTGAGTATGACCCGTTGATCAGTCACTGCCCAAACGGTGGTTTCAACTACTTTCTTGGATTGATTGTCTTCAAAATAAATTTTAATTTTAGAATGTTCTAAATTTCCTAAAGCTAGGGCTCTGTTTAAATCAAAAAAACGCTGTTGAATTTCTTCACGTGATTCTAAAACATCAGAAGAGGGAAATGACAGAAGTTGTATTTTCTCCTTGTCAATAGTTTCGAAATTTGTTTTCATGTCTGTAGATTTAAGTTGGTAATAGATTAATGGGCAGAATAAAATTAAAAAAATATATTTGCGAAACAAATTATTCTGTTTAAAATTACAATTCAAAGTTGACTACAACCATCTCAAATTCAACACTAAAAGCAACAATTAATAACAAGGGAGCTGAACTCCAATCTTTGCAAAATATCAATTCAGAGCGAGAGTATATTTGGGAAGGAAACCCTGATTATTGGGGGAAACACGCTCCTATTCTCTTTCCTATTGTCGGAACGCTGAAAAATAATTCATATACATACAATGGTAAAAAATATGAATTACCGCGACATGGGTTTGCCAGAGACAAAGATTTTAAGCTGATATTCGTAACAAGTGATAAAGTAGTGTTTAGTTTACAATTTGATGCAAATACAAAATTGATTTATCCATTTGATTTTGAATTGCAACTGACGTATGAGCTCATCAATTGTGAATTGCAAATTACATACAAAGTAATCAATCATAGTATTACGGTCATGCCCTACTCTATTGGCGGTCATCCTGCTTTTGCACTGAATCAATCCTTTGAAACTTACCATTTGCGGTTTGAATCAGACGAAAGATTGATGAGCTATACTTTGGAAAACAATCTATTATCTGAAAATGTGAAGGAGATTCAGCTTCAAGACCATCTTTTACCCCTTACGTATTCACTTTTTGAACAAGATGCCTTGATTTTTAAAAAGTTACATTCTAAACAAATTCAAATTATTGAAAATAAAATACCAATTCTGAATTTTAAGTTTAACGATTTTCCTAATTTGGGAATTTGGACTCCACCTCAAGCGCCCTTTATTTGTCTCGAACCATGGGCCGGTTATTCGGATGTGGTTACTTCTACCGGAATTATTACTGAAAAAGAAGGAATTCAATTATTAGAGAGTAATTCTGAGAAAGAGTATCATTTTAGTATTGAAATTTTATAAATTTAATCCAAAAGAATTCTATGCTAATGATCAACTTCCATCCCTTTCAAAATTTAGAAACCGAACGATTATTGTTGCGTCGTCTGAACACAAACGATGTTGATGAAGTACTGGCAATGCGGGGAAATCCTGAGGTGATGAAATATATTCCTCGTCCGCTGGCCAAAACCAAAGAAGAGGCTTTGGAACACATTGCTATGATTGAAGAAAAAATAGAAAACAATACCGGAATCAATTGGGGAATTACCATCAAAGGAAGCAATAAAATCATTGGGATTATTGGTCATTATCGTATCCAACCCGAAAATTACCGGGCAGAAATCGGCTATATATCTTTGCCTCAATATAATGGCAAAGGGTATATCAGCGAAGCCATTAAAGCGGTTGTTGCATATGGTTTTAATCAAATGAATTTACATTCCATTGAAGCCGTTATTGATCCCGCCAATGTCGCATCGGAAAGAGTTTTACAGAAAAACGGCTTTGTAAAAGAAGCTCATATTTTAGAAAATGAATACTGGGATGGTAAGTTTTGGGACACCGTAATCTATTCTTTGCTGAAAAGAAATTTTAAAAAATGATTACTGGTTTTTCAATTTAGGCAAGGTATCTATGTAGAGTTTTTCTACTTTTTTTCGGGCCCAATCTGTTTTTCTCAAAAAAGTCAGACTCGATTTTACCGAAGGATTTTCACGAAAACATCTGATTGTAATCAATTCACCCAAAGTATCAAAACCATAAAAGGCCACAAGCTGCTCTAGCATATTTTGTAGAGTAATACCGTGTAGCGGGTTATTGGAGGTGTTGTTTTGCATGTCGTAAAAGTAATAAAAAAAACCGCCAATCAATCAAGAAAGGCGGTTCCTAGCGTCCGACCGAAATCAGACTACTAACCTATTAACTCATAAATTAAAACACGAATTTGAACCCGAAAGATAATGGAGAGGTCAAGTTTGGTGCACTGCCTCCCAAAGCATCAATATAAGCTTGATCTGCAGAAGCTACATGAGCAATCGAAAAATTGTTAACTGTAGTTTTGTCTCCTCCATCCGGTTTGATTGTTGTTGATGTAAAGTTGGCCAAGTCATACGAAAACTCTACCGAGAAATTTTTAGTTACGAAGAAATCGATACCGCCCGACATTGCCAAGCCATACTGATTTACTTTAGTGTTGGCTTCTTTTTCTTTACCTGAAATAATCGGTGCGGCCAATTGTCCGAAGAAATAGAAGTTACCGGCTATATTCCAGTATTTTCTAACCAACGGCTCTACTACTAGCAAGTTAGTATTAGCGGCAGTACCAGCGGCATTTTCTGATTTAATGTTAATCATGCCCACACCGGCTCCTACCGTAACGGATGGAGTAACGAAATAACCGGCTAAAGGCAAAATGGTAGTATTGGTGCCTTTATTATCTCCTTGTTTTGTTTGTTGGTAACCAAATTGAGCGGTAGCCCACCATGCTCCTTTAAGACCTTGACCTTTTTCTTGTGCTTGAGCAGTTATACTTAATAATGCAATTCCTGCTACTACTAATAATTTTTTCATTTTGAATATTGGTTTTAAATTATACACCAAAATTAGAATGAAGATTTTGCCGAAAAACTGATATAAATCATAGTTCACCTATTTTTTTTATTGCTAATTCCATCCCAAATTGCAGCAATAATTTATTACATTTGCCATCCCATGTTAAAAACTGTAAACATACTCAACAAGCGCGCTAAGTTCGATTATGAAATTATCGAAACCTACACGGCGGGTATTGTCCTAACCGGTACAGAAATTAAGTCTATACGATTGGGAAAAGCCAATATTACCGAGGGATTTTGCGAGTTTCACAACCATGAATTGTTTGCCATCAATACTCAAATTGATGAATATTTATATGGTAATCAGTTCAATCACAAAGCAAAGAGTGAACGCAAGTTGTTGCTGAATAAAAGAGAGTTGAAAAAGTTGGAAAGAGCCATGGACACTAAAGGATTGACCATCATTCCGCTCAAGTTGTTTACTAACGAAAAAGGAATTGCCAAGTTAGATATAGCTCTCTGCCGCGGAAAGAAAACCTACGATAAACGAGAGAGTCTAAAAGAGCAAGACACCAAACGCGATTTAGACCGAATTAAAAAATCGTTTTAATTTTTATCCTGCAACAGTGGTACAAAACGGAAATCACCAAACTCGTGCTTTTCAAACTGTCTTTCATTTTTGCGAATCAACATGGTCATGACCTGCTCATTTTCGCCTACCGGAATTACCAGCCTTCCCCCTACTTTCAATTGAGCCATCAATGCTTCCGGGATAATTGGAGCCCCTGCGGTTACTATAATGCTGTCAAACGGCGCAAAATTAGGCAAGCCTTTGTAGCCATCTCCAAAAGATAAATGTTTGGGTCTAATGCCTAACTTCGGCAATAAAGTTGAAGTGATTTTGAATAATTCGTTTTGTCTTTCTACTGAATATACTTTGGCTCCCAGAGTCACCAAAACAGCAGTTTGATACCCCGAACCTGTACCAATTTCCAGAATCTTATCATCCTTTTTAACCTGAAGTAATTCGGTTTGAAAAGCCACCGTATAGGGTTGTGAAATGGTTTGATTGGCAGCAATAGGAAATGCCTTATCCTGATAAGCAAAATCTTCAAAACTGGAATTCAAAAACAAATGTCTCGGAATTTTACGAATGGCATCTAAAACATTTTTATCCGTAATTCCTTTTTCTTCCAATTGCTTAGCTAATTGATTTCGAAGTCCTTGATGTTTACTGGTATCTTTCAATTTGGGTTGGGATTTATTTGGTAAAAATAGAAAACAAATTATCAATTATCAATTCCCATTTATCAATTAATTTCTATTTTTGGTAAAATTTTTTTTTATGCTAAAAGTTGGCGTTTTAGGTGCCGGTCACCTCGGAAAAATACACTTGCGTTTATTACAACAATCTGAAAAATACGAACTCGTTGGTTTTTACGACGAAAATCATGAAAACGGTGCTAAAATTGAAGCCGAATTTGGATATAAACAATTTGATACGATTGCTAAGCTAATCCACGCTGTTGATGTTATTGATATTGTTACTCCTACCCTCTCGCATTATAAATGTGCCAAAGTAGCCATCAAATCGGGCAAACATGTTTTTATAGAAAAACCCATTTCCACCACTGTTGAAGAAGCCGAAGAAATTATTGCGTTGGCCAAAGAATACAACGTTAAAGGACAAGTAGGACATGTTGAACGCTTCAATCCGGCCTTTACGGCAGTAAAAGACATGATTGATAATCCGATGTTCATCGAAACGCATCGATTGGCAGAATTTAATCCTCGCGGAACAGATGTGCCGGTGGTTTTAGACTTAATGATTCACGATATCGACGCAATTTTGAGCGTGGTAAAATCCAAAATCAAATCGGTGCATGCCAGCGGTGTTTCAGTGTTGAGTCAGTCCCCCGATATTTCAAATGCCCGTATCGAATTCGAAAATGGCTGTGTAGCCAATATTACTTCGAGCCGAATTTCGATGAAGAATATGCGTAAATCGAGGTTCTTTCAGAAAGACGCTTATATTTCGGTAGATTATTTAGATAAAACCTGTGAGGTGGTTAAAATGAAAGATGCTCCCGAAGTTCCCGGTGATTTTGATATGATTTTACAAAATGCCGAAGGCAAACGCAAACAAATCTATTTTGCCAATCCCGAAGTGCATCAAAACAACGCCATTTTAGATGAATTGGAAACCTTTGCCGATGCCATTACCAACAACACCACACCTATAGTTACACTGGAAGACGGGACAGAAGCTCTTCGCGTAGCCTACATGATCATCGATTCAATGAAACAAAATACAAACTAAACTAATACAATGAAAACAATAGCTGTAATAGGCGCAGGAACAATGGGCAACGGAATTGCCCACACTTTTGCTCAAAGCGGTTTTACCGTAAAATTAATTGATATTTCCGAAAAATCACTGGAAAAAGGCATGGCGACCATCGCTGCCAATTTAGACCGAATGGTAGCCAAAGGAAGTATTACAGAAGAAGATAAACACAAAACCATAAGCAACATCATCACTTACACTGATGTAAAAGACGGTGTTGTGGGAGCCGATTTAGTGGTGGAAGCCGCTACAGAAAATGTAGGTTTGAAGTTAAACATCTTCAAACAACTGAGCGAGGTATGTGATCACAATGTGATTTTGGCGACTAATACCTCTTCAATTTCTATCACTCAGATTGCCGCTCAGGTGGTTCATCCGGAACGAGTAATCGGGATGCACTTCATGAACCCGGTGCCTATCATGAAATTGGTTGAAATCATTCGCGGGTACAACACTTCTGATGAAGTAACAAAAATCATCATGGATTTATCGGTAAAATTAGGTAAAACTCCAACTGAAGTAAATGACTACCCTGGTTTTGTGGCCAACAGAATACTGATGCCAATGATTAACGAAAGCATCGAAACATTATATAACGGCGTGGCTGGTGTAAGCGAAATAGATACGGTGATGAAATTAGGAATGGCTCATCCAATGGGGCCATTACAACTAGCCGATTTTATTGGGTTGGATGTTTGTCTTTCTATTTTGAACGTAATGTATGATGGATTTAAAAATCCGAAATATGCTCCCTGCCCGCTTTTAGTAAACATGGTAATGGCCAGTAAATTAGGCGTTAAATCCGGTGAAGGATTTTACGATTACTCCGAATCAAAAAAGGCAGAGAAAGTAGCAAAACAATTTTCGTAATTATCAATTCAATAAATGAGTAAAATAATTCCTTTCAAAGCGGTTCGCCCTACGCCCGATAAAGTTGCATTGGTCACTTGCAGAAATTATGACGATTACAGTTCGGCTGAGTTAGCGGCTTGGTTGAGTTTTAATCCGTATTCGTTTTTGCATGTCATCAATCCGGCTTATATGCATTCGCAAAAAATCACGTTGGACAAGCGTTTTAAAGGAGTAGCTCATAAATACCAGGACTTCAAAGAAGATGGTGTTTTTATGGAAGAAGACAAAGCAGTTTTCTTTCTCTATGAAATTCAGACTAAAGCGCAGTCGTTCACCGGTATTGTTGCCGGCACTTCTATTGAAGATTACAAGAATAATGTCATCAAAAAGCACGAAGACACACTGCAATATCGGGTAGAATATTTTAAAGATTACTTGCATCAAACCGGTTTCAATACTGAGCCGGTTTTAATTACTTATCCTGATAATCAAATCCTGAACGACTGGATAGATAAAAAGAAAAAAAGCCAACCTATTTACAACTATTCTACCACCAATAAAGAAAAACATCAACTTTGGAAAATTGATACCGATGATGAAATCAATTGGCTGACCAAACAGTTTGAAAATATACCTGAGTTGTATATAGCCGATGGGCATCACCGTTCTGCTTCGGCCGAATTATTGTATGACGAAGACAAACATTTGGGCAACCAGAATTTAAACTATTTCATGAGTTTTCTCATTGCTGAAAGCAATGTGAAAATCTACGAATACAATCGAATCATTCGGGATTTGAATGGCTTTTCTAAAGAAGATTTTTTGACAAAATTGGCCGAAAACTTTATCATAAAAGATAAAGAACAGGAATTGTGGAAGCCACAAAGCAAGTTCGAATTCGGAATGTACTTGGATGGGAATTTTTATGCACTTTTTTACAAACAAGAAAACAAACAACCGTCAATTCTGGAAAACCTCGATGCGCAAATTTTGTATGATAAAGTTCTGCAACCTTTATTAGGTATTGAAGATTTACGAAATGATGAGCGGATTGAGTACATCCCCGGAAAACAATCCATTCTGACGATTAAAGAACTAGTAGATGAAGGTGAGTTTGAAGTAGGCTTCATGCTCTACCCTTCCGATATATCTGAGATTAAAGCATTGGCCGACAATAATTTAATCATGCCACCCAAAAGCACTTATATTGAACCAAAGTTCAGAAGCGGACTAATGGTTTATGAATTATAATCAGAAAACAAATGTCAATTAAAGACAATCTTCTCGAAATAAAATCTTCACTTCCCTCTCATGTAACCTTGGTGGCTGTTTCCAAAACCAAGCCCGTTACTGATTTAATGGAAGCTTATCAAGCCGGTCAGCGCATTTTTGGGGAAAATAAGATTCAGGAAATGACCGAAAAATGGCAGCAAATGCCAAAGGATATCGAGTGGCATATGATTGGCCATGTACAATCCAATAAGGTGAAGTATATGGTTCCTTACGTGAAACTGATTCACGGAGTTGACAGTTTGAAATTGCTGAAAGAAATCAATCGTCAGGCGGTTCGTTGGCGAAAAACGATCCATTGTTTGTTACAAATTCACATAGCCGAAGAAGAAACAAAATTTGGTTTGAACGAAAATGAACTGGAAGAATTACTGAATTCCGAAGAATTCAAAGCTATGGAAAAAATTAAAGTGATTGGATTGATGGGAATGGCTACTTTCACTGATAATCAAGAACAAATAATAAGAGAATTTCAACATCTGAAATCGATTTTTGATAAATACAAAACGCTGAACAGTGTCAACTGCCAGCTGAATACTTTGTCTATGGGTATGAGCGGCGACTACCAATTGGCTATAGCATGTGGCAGTACTATGGTTCGCATAGGAAGTAGTATCTTTGGCAACAGATAAAATCCAACACATAAGTTGTACGCTATACTCGACATAGAAACCACCGGAGGCCAATTCAACGAAGAAGGCATTACTGAAATTGCCATCTATAAATTTGATGGTCATGAAGTGGTGGATCAATTCATCAGCTTGGTTAATCCCGAAAAGCCAATTCAGCCGTTTGTCGTAAAACTTACCGGCATCAATAATGCCATGTTGCGCTCTGCACCTAAGTTTTATGAAATAGCCAAACGAGTTATAGAAATTACTCAGGATTGTATTGTAGTAGCACACAACGCCTCTTTTGATTACCGAATTCTCCGCACGGAGTTCTCCCGATTGGGATATGATTATGTCAAACCTACTCTTTGTACAGTTGAATTATCACAAAAACTGATTCCGGGTCAGGCCTCTTATAGTTTAGGAAAATTGGTTCGCTCTTTAGGCATACCGGTTACCGACAGGCATCGTGCCAGTGGTGATGCTATGGCAACGGTTAAACTGTTTAAGATGCTTTTGGCAAAAGATGTAGAGAAAGAAATTTTAATCAGTTTAATCAAAGCCGAAATCAAAAAAGGATTGTCTCCTAAATTGCTTGATATTGTTGAAAGTATGCCAACCAAAACCGGTATTTACTACATTCACAATGAGAAAGGTGATTTGATTTACATTGGTAAAAGCAAAAACATTAAGAAACGTATCAACCAGCATTTTACGGGAACTTCGGGCAAAAGCAAAAAAATTCAGCGTGATGTGTTTGCGGTAACTTATGAGGAAACCGGCAGCGAGTTGATTGCATTGCTCAAAGAAAGTGAAGAAATCAAAATCAACAAGCCCATATACAATCGGGCGCAACGCAAAACCATTTTTCAATACGCGTTGTATGTTGAAAAAGATGCGAATGGATATTTGGCTCTGAAAGTGCAAAAAGCCGATGGCAGAAAAAAAGAAATTACCTCCTTTACTTCTATGCAGGAAGGCAAGAATTTGTTGCACCGAATTACTGCCGAGCATCAATTATGCCAAAAAATAAACGGATTATACGAAACTAAAAACGGTTGTTTTCAACTTAAAATCAAAGAGTGCAAAGGCGCTTGTTTGAACCAGGAGCCGCCCGAAGAATACAACGAGCGTGTGGAAGAATTCATCAACGAAATGAAATTCGAAAACAAAAATATGGTCATCATTGATCGCGGTAGAAATGTGAATGAACGCAGTGCTGTTTTAATTGAAAACGGAATTTATAAAGGCTATTGTTTCTTCGATTTGAATTACCAAGTGAACAACATCGAAATCCTCAAAAACCTAATCATTCCGATGCAAAACAACCGCGACACACGAACCATCATCCAAGGATATTTGCGTCGTCACAAGGTTATGAAGATTATTAATTTTTAATATTTGAAGCTATTTCCCGCTATCCGTTATATCTTTTGTTGAACAACAAAAGGATGCCACTCCTATCGGGGCTAAAAACATGAATCATCTAATCACCATAATCGGACCGACAGCCATAGGGAAAACTTCCTTGAGCATTGCATTGGCAAAACATTTCGAATGTAGTATTCTATCCTGTGACAGCCGACAGTTTTTTAAAGAAATGAGCATCGGAACTGCAGCTCCCAATAAAGATGAATTGGATGCTGCTCCCCATTATTTCATACAAAACAAATCGATTTTTGAAAATTATACTGTGGGCGATTTTGAACAGGAAGCTATAACTAAACTGGACGAGTTATTTTCTGCAAACAACGTTCAAATCATGGTTGGCGGATCGGGACTGTATGTTGATGCCGTTTTGAAAGGCTTTGATGATTTCCCAGATATAGAATCAACTATAAGAAGTAAAATAAATTCTGATTTTGAATTACTTGGAATTGATTACCTCCAAAACAAGTTGAAAGAATTTGACGGCAAATATTATCAAAAACTGCTGACCGAAAATCCTCAAACGCTTCAGAATCCACAACGTATGAAACGCTTTGTCGAAGTATGTTTAGGAACCGGTAAACCCTATTCGAGCTTTATAGGTCAAAAGAAAAACAATCGACACTTCATGCCTATCATTATAGGTTTAGAAGCCGAAAGAGAGGTTATGTACGACCGAATCAATAAACGTGTTGATATCATGATAAAGGAAGGACTTTTAGAAGAAGCCAAAGCCTTGCATCCGTACAAACATTTAAATGCTTTACAAACGGTTGGCTATCGTGAACTTTTCGACTATTTTGACGGTAAGGTGAGTTTGAAATTTGCCATAGAAGAAATTAAGAAAAACACAAGACGTTTTGCCAAACGCCAGTTGACTTGGTTTAAAAGAACTGAAAATGCCGTTTGGTTTGATTATTTAACCGAGCAAGAAAAAATCATCAATTACATTCAATCTAAGACTAAATAATGCCAATTGCACCTAATTTTACTTCTGTATTGCAACAGGATTGGACCATCAATTTTCTTCAGTGTTACCCCAACGGGTACTTGAAGTATACCGATTTATGCAATATTCTGCAATTAACTGCGGGGTTACATGCAGAATTAGGAGGTATTAGTTTTACCGACATGCAGCTACATAATCAGGCATGGGTTTTAAGCCGAATGCGGGTTGAAATAAAGCGATTGCCAAAATGGAAAGATACAGTTACGGTAAAAACCTGGATTAATTCATTGGAAAATTCCCGTTCAATCCGTTGTTTGGAAGTATATCTTAATGGTGAAAAAATTATTGGATGCGAAACCTTTTGGGCAGTATTCAATACCGATACCCGTCGACCTGAATCACTAGCTCTTCCGCATGAACATTTTGAAAAATATCCAATCAGAGCTACTCAACATCCTTTTACTAAAATCGATTTTCAACATGTAATGCAGCCCAAAGCCACTCATACGATAAAACTTTCGGATTTAGACATAGTGAATCATGCCAACAGTGTGAAGTATTTAGAATGGTGCTTGGATGCTGCGGATTTAACTGTAATTCAAAATCAAAAAATTGAGAGTTTTGAAATGAATTATTTAAAAGAAGTTTCTCTTAATGACACAGTAACCATAAGCAGTCACCATTCAGAAAGCCAAGTAACGTTTGCCGTTCATAGGGAAGACAAAGTTAATTTTGCTTTACAGTTACACTTAAAATAAAAAGGCTCCGGTTTCCCAGAGCCTCTTCTTATTTTTTTACTACCAATCGGAATCCTTCGCCATGAATGTTGAGGATTTCTACGTTCGGGTCTTCTTTGAGGTATTTACGCAATTTGGCAATGTAAACGTCCATACTTCTGGAAGTAAAGTAATTATCTTCTCTCCAAATTTTGGTTAAGGCCAATTCTCTTGGCATTAAATCATTTTCATAAGTAGCCATCATTTTCAGCAAATCAGATTCTTTTGGTGATAATTTGATTGGCTCTTGATCTCCGAATTTCAGGTAACGCAACTTTGAATTTAAAAGGAATTTACCTATTTGGAATTCAAATTTAGCCGGTTCATTTTTATTTTCAGCTGACTTTCTTTGGATGATTGCTTTGATTTTCATCAACAATACATCAGAGTCAAAAGGTTTGTTTAAATAGTCATCAGCACCAACTTTATATCCTTTCATTACATCTTCTTTCATTGACTTTGCTGTTAAGAAAATCAATGGCACATCTTTGTTCTTTTCTCTTATTTCTTTAGCCAAAGTATAACCGTCTTTGTAAGGCATCATTACATCCAAAATGCACAAATCGAAATTGTCTTTTTTGAACTTTTCAAAACCTTCCATGCCGTTTTTGGCTAAGGTTACATCAAAATCATTTAGAGTCAGATACTCTCTCAAAACTATTCCGAAGTTCTGGTCATCTTCTACTAAAAGAATTTTTTTGTTTGTTTCCATATATGTTAATTTATGAGTGGGACTTTAATTATAAATGTGCTTCCTTTTCCTTTTTCGCTTTCAACAGTTATTTGACTGTTGTGATCGTCCAGTATTCTTTTTACATAAGCCAAGCCTAAACCATGGCCTTTAACATTGTGCAAATCACCGGTGTGTTCGCGATAAAATTTTTCAAATATTCTTTTTTGGGCCGCTTTTGTCATACCGGCACCCTGATCTTTAATTTTTATAATGATAAAATCTTTAACGTTTTCCGTGTAAATATCAATTACCGGTGCTAATGGCGAATATTTAATAGCATTGTCCAGTATATTTACAATAACATTGGTAAAATGTACATCATTTAACAGAGCAGTATTTCTGGTGGCTTCAAAATGCGTTGTAATGGTTCCTCCTCTGTCTTCTACAATCAAGTTAACATGTTCTATAGCGTCTTCAATGATGTCATGGATGTTATTGGATTCTTTATTGATTTCTAACTCTTTTTTCTCCAGCTTGGAAATGCGCAATACGTTTTCAACCTGAGCATGCATTCTTTTGTTTTCATCGCGTATCATTTGCAAATAGCGATAAACCTTTTCTTTGTCCTCAATTACTTTTGGGTTTTTGATGGCGTCTAAAGCTAAATTTATCGTTGCTATAGGTGTTTTAAACTCGTGCGTCATGTTGTTGATGAAATCGGTTTTTATTTCCGATATCTGACGCTGTTTAATTACCTGACTCAAAGCATTTGAATAAGCGATAATGATGATGAGGGTAAAAATGATTGACAATATGCAAATACCAACCAGTTCTGAGAATAAAAATTTCTCTTTTTGTGGAAAAGTTACCAGTAGCTGGTACTTATTTACTCCGTCATTATCAATAAAAATGGGAATGGAATAGGTAGATTCTTTATCATATTTAAACTTTTCCGATTTTATTTTTGTGGCTAATCCGTTGCTGTAAACGTTGAATTCAAATGGAGTTTTTACTCCGTAATTATTGAGTTCTTCAAAAAGCAATTTCTGCAGCATTTCACTGGAAACCCTTTCCTGAATGGGCTTTAAAGCTGCAATGTCTTTAAATACCATTTCAAATTGAGAGTCTAATAAGTCAGTACGCCCCTTTTTTTCAATTTTGATATCGGGCGTAATGGTGTGATTGGCAGAAAGATTGTCGATGTTACCTTTGTTATAAATTTCAGTTTTTCTGTTGGCAGATAAACTTTTAATTTTTTTTACGGTATCCGTTTTAGTATCAAAGAACGATGATGTAATGCCATAGTCTTCAGAAATGATGCTGTTGGAATAGATAATAGTTTCATTAGTACGGGTGTCTCTTTGATAAAGACGCAATTCTAAGAAATCATTTTTATCCGGAATTTTACCGGTACTGTCTTTTAAATGATTGTAACGTTCATAATACGTATACATTTCATTATTATTCAACTTTTCCGCAACATTACCAAGAACCTGCTTTACGTGAAATTTAAATTGCTCCTGATTGTTCTCAAACGATTTATCAAACCAATATACCTGAACAAGTATTATACCTATTAAGGATAAACTCATTAAAATGACAAGTAATCGGAAAAACAATTTATTCATCAAACAAATTTAGCATTTTAACATTTATACGATAAATACATTAACCAAACATTAACATCTCATTCTATTATTATTGATTTTATAATAATTTAAGAATTTTATCAGTTTGTTTTTGGGTTTCTTTAACAGAAATATTATGAATTACATAATCGCTTTGATCAATGCGTTGTTCGTCGGTCCATTGATTTTGCATTCTTTGCAAAACGTTTTCACGACTGGTCTTGTCGCGTGCAATGACTCTCTGGATTCTTGTTTCTAAGGGAGCGGTTACAGTTATTACAGCATCACAATCGCGATAGCTTCCGCTTTCAAATAATATTGCAGCTTCTTTTATTACAAACGGATAAGTACTATGATGATGCAACCAAGTTTCGAAGTGTTTTTTAACAGCCGGATGAATAATAGCATTGAGTTTTTGAAGTTTATTCGGATCAGTAAAGACAATTTTAGCTAATTTTTCTCTGTTGAGACTGTTGTTCACAAATATCTCATCACCAAACTCATTGACGATAGCATCAATAACTTCTCTGGTCTCCATCAAGTTTTTGGCTTCATCATCGGCAATATAAACAGGAATACCTAATGACTTCATATAATTTGCAATCATCGTTTTGCCACTCCCTATTCCTCCGGTCAGTCCTATTATTTTGGTCATGATTTTATTTTAAAAAATAACTCCGGAAATGCTTCTTCCGGTTTTCTTTTCTGAAGTTTGATTTTGATAAAAGAAATTAAGTAGCCTCTTCCATATCCGAAAAATTGTTTTGTGACTGCTATCAGGGCCAAAAGTCCAATTTCAATACTTTTATTTTCAATGCTGGCAAAAACAAAAATTAAAATATAATAAAAGGCGTAGCAGAGTATAGGAAATTCAATGCCAAATAAAAACAAGAATAGTGCACAAACAAATCCTAAAACAAATAAAGAAGGAAAAAGAAACGTGATCTTACTATATTCGGGATACCAAGAATCTAAAATTGGTCTGGCTTTTCCGAATTTTGTCACTTGCAGCGAGAATTTATCCCAATCGATTCTTCTTTTGTGGTATACAAATGCTCTTGAAAACAATCTTGTTTGAAAACCCAATTTCCATAGCCTGATGGATAAATCAGGATCTTCTCCCGGATGAATATTTCCGAAACCATTAGAAGCTTGGAAAGCTTTTTTAGAAATACCCATATTAAAACTGCGCGGTTGGAATTTGTTTAATTTTTCAGATCCGCCTCTGATACCGCCGGTAGTTAAAAATGAAGTCATGGCAAAATTAATGGCCTTTTGAATTTTAGAAAATGAATCAAGTGCAGCATCAGAACCACCAAAGCAATCAACATAATTAGCATTCAATTCATTTTCAACTTCCGATAAATACTGCTTAGGTATTATACAATCAGAGTCAAAAATGATATAATAGTCTCCTTTTGCTACTCTCATACCGTAATTTCGTGAATCACCCGGGCCTGAATTTTCTTTAAAATAATAAGAGATGTTTAATACGTCTTGATATTTTTCAACAACTTCTTTACATGTTACCGATGAGCCATCCTCAACAATTACAATTTCGTATTCTTTAGAATAATCACTCTTCACTAAACTTTCCAAAAGCTCATCAACTTCGTCTGGACGATTATAAACCGGTATAATTATTGAAAACAACATGCTAAAATTTTTATCAAAGATAAGTTTTATTAAAAAGAAAAACCACCTAAATAATTAGGTGGTTTTTAAATTTAAATAGAATTATATAAGATTATTGCTTGATAACCTTGATTGTTTTTACTTGTCCATCTGAAGTTACTTTTACCATGTAAGCTCCATCAGATAAGTGTGACATGTCAACCTGAGCTTCATTCGCATTAAATTTGTTTGAACTCATTTTTTGTCCTAACATATTGAATACTTCAACATTTGATATGGCTTGGTTGTACGATAAATTAAGAACATTTTTCACCGGATTAGGATAGTAAGTAAAACTTCCGTTATCAAATGAATTGTTACCTAAAGTATTAGAAACAGTCAAATCATAGGTTCCTCTGCTTGAAGGAGATGTAGAGAATACTCTTAAGTAATAAGTAGTTGCAGGTGTTAAACCTGTTAGAGCAAGAGTACCTCCTGTTGTAGTACAAGATCCTGTAACCATAGTTAATGATCCACAGTTACCACTATACAACGCATATCCATTAACACCTGTCGGATTAGCCAAAGAAATAGTAATGCTTGTAGCTGAGGCAGAATCAAACACATACCAAGTATCATAATAGGCTAAGAATTGATTTCCGCAACTTGGATAAGCTGTATCTAAACTCGCAGTTGAACATAAGTTATTAGCGCCTGTCACTGTAGTACCTAATGTTAATGGCATAGCTGTTGAACACTCATCATTGGTTGTAGCAGGAGTACATGCTGCAGCACAGTTTACTGTCAAAGCAAAGTTTAATGCATTTGAAGTATAAGCATAAACCAATATGTAGTAATCAGTACCGGCAACAGTATTGAAAGTTACACCTGAAGCCAATGTATTGGTAGAACATCCTGCTGTTTGCAAATCATCATTTCCGCCGATACAATTCAAATTACCACAAGCTCCTGTGAATACAGCAAGTCTTGAATCACCTGTTGTTATAGTTGGTGAACAAGTTGTTACGGTTACTGTACTTCCATCTCCAACATATTTATACCAAACTCCATTAGTGTTTTGTGTTGTAACATTAGCGATGCCACAAACAGCAACACCTTCATTGGTTGTTCCTTCTGTTGTACCTAAAGTCGTCGAACCACAAGCAACTGTAATGGCGCCTGAACAATCATCATTCGTTGGCGGTGGCGGTGGTGTACCGACACATACATTAAAAGTAGTATTCTGGCCACCTGTAGCAGTATAGGTATTAACTCGTACAAAATAAGTTTGACCAACAGTCAATCCTGATGGGTTACTAGTGTCAGCATCAGAACATGAACCCGGAACCAAAGTTAAACTACCGCAATCAGAACCTGTCCATAATGAGTGGTACATATCTGTTGCAGATCCGGAAACATTAGTAAGACTGATTCTGTGTGCAGTGGCTGTTGCTTCAAAAGAGAACCAAACATCATCATCTTCTGCTCCTGAACATGCAGTAGTGTCAGTATTTGAAGCAGTCGCACCTGCAACTGTACCCGGAGTAACTACAGCGCACAAATAATCAGGATTTACAGTTAATCCAATAGCTCCTGAACAATCATCATTCGCTGGTGGTGGTGGTGGTGAACCTACACAAATGTTAAAAGTTGTATTTTGACCACCTGTAGCGGTATAAGTGTAAACTCTTATGAAATAAGTTTGACCGATTGTTAATCCACTTGGATTACTAGTCTCAGGATCTGAACAAGTTCCAGGAACTAATGTTAAACTACCACAATCAGAACCTGTCCATAATGAATGGTACATATCTGTTGTAGAACCCGAAGCATTCAAGATACTGATTTTATGATTTGTAGATGTGGCGACGAATGAAAACCAAACATCATCATCTTCAGTTCCAAAACAAGCAGAAGCATCAACAGGCGATGCTGTTGCTCCTAAAACAGTTCCAGGTGTAACTACTGCACAAGAGTAATCCGGATTAACGGTTAATGCAACAGCGCCTGAACAATTATCATTGGCCGGTGGTGGTGGTGGTGTACCAATACAAATATTAAATGTGGTATTTTGACCAGTTGTAGCTGTGTAGGTATATACTCTTACATAATAAGTTTGTCCTATGGTTAAACCTGAAGGAAAACTATTATCAGGATCTGAACAGGTACCTGGTACCAAAGTCAAACTGTTACAATCAGAACCTGTCCATAAAGAATGGTACATGTCTGTTGTAGAGCCCGAAGCATTCAAAATACTGATTTTATGTGAAGTAGATGTTGCAACGAATGAAAACCAAACATCATCATCTTCAGTTCCTGAACAAACAGCTGAATCAACGTTTGAAGCAGTTGCTCCTACAACAGTGCCCGGCGTAACGGTTCCACATAAATAGTCAGGATTAACAGTCAAAGAAATAGCTCCTGAACATTCGTCGTTTGCTGGTGGTGGTGGTGGTGTAACAGTAAGGACTCCACTTAAAAAAGTAGTTCCGTCCCAAAAAGAACCATCCTCACTGGAGTTAATTCCTCCGTAAAAATAGCTTCCGTTACCTAGTAAAAAACGGGTGGCATAATAATAGGTTCCCTGGGTTAATGTCGAACCAATTGTAGCCTTGTATTGGTCATTATTACCAACTTCCATATCAAAAGTTGCGGCAGTCCAGTTAGTCCATGTGTTTGGATTAGTGTTGGTTGAACTGTATCCTACCCATGCTTGGATGCCTGGAGCTTGTCCTGAAGTAACATCTGTAAGACCAGCCTCAGATACTTGTCCATAAACGGTAACATTACCACCTTGTGGAATAGTTGCAGTTGCAGGTGACTGTAAGCTAACAAAATCAAGCGGATTTGGTAAAGCCCCAACAGAGATGTCATCGAGATACAGTTCCCATTCGTCAGTAGTTGTACTTCTGAATGCAATGTAAACTGTTTGCCCTAAATATGCCGTTAAGGGATAGCTGAACTTTTGCCAATTCGTATTGGGTTGAACTGTACTGGCAATAGTAGTAGTAAAATCTGAGCTTGCTGTACCTGCAGTTGACAATAAGATATCAAAAGGTTCCGGGAAGGTATTAGATCTTTGTTTAGCCCAAACCGTCAAAAAATCTGTTACACCTGCAGTAACGGTAAATTGAGGTGTGATCAAATAATCATCGTGAGCCGTTGAACCATAAATAAGTTTCGCAACGTTGGTACCGCTGTTTCCGGTGCCTACATTAGGAACGCCAAAAGTCCAAGTGTTTGGATCTCCTCCATTGTTCACTGTCCAACCTGCCGGGGTTGTTGTACCTGCGTCGAAGTTTTGGCTAAACTGAGCAGAGGACGACAAAATCCCTCCAAGAAGAAAAAAGAACAAAAATGTAATTTTTTTCATAAAAGTTATAGTTTAAAAGTTAATTGCCTATAAAGATAGAAATTATTAAAAAAGCTCACAACAATTTGTGAGCTTTTAAAGGTTATAACTATTAATTTAACAATTAAACTATTTTTTGATACTTGGAATAGGCACCATTTCGTTTGTGTTTGCATCGTAATCCACTCCATCAAATCCAAAACCAAAAAGATTTAAAAAGTCTTGTTTATAACCGGCTAAATCTCCAATTTCATTCAGATTTTCCGTTGTGGCTGTTTCCCACAAAGCTTTGATTTGATTTTGAATGTCTTCTCTCATTTCCCAATCATCAATTCTGATTCTTCCTTTGTCATCTGTAGGGATTGCGTTACCGGTATAAAGTCTTTCTCCGAAAAGTCTTTGAATTTGTTCAATACAACCTTCATGTATTCCTTCGGCTTTCATGGTTTTATACAGCAGTGAAATGTACAACGGAATTACAGGTATGGCAGAACTTGCCTGGGTTACCAATGCTTTGTTAACCGAAACATAAGCCTTACATCCTATTGATTTCAAACTGTCTGTAATTTCAAAAGCTGTAGCTTCCAAATGATCTTTAGCTCTGCCGATAGTCCCTTTTCTGTAAACAGCTTCAGTAACTTCCGGCCCTATGTATGAATAAGCTATAGTAGTAGCTCCTTGAGCTAAAACACCAGCTTTATTCAAAGCTTCCATCCACATAGCCCAATCTTCACCTCCCATTACAACAACGGTATTTTTAATGTCTTCCTCATTAGCCGGCTCTATAGTAACCTGGCTTACGTTTCCGGTATGGAAATCAACGGTTTTATTGGTAAATGTACTTCCGATAGGTTTTAAAACAGAACGATGTAACACCCCGGTAACCGGATGCATACGAACCGGAGACGCTAAGCTGTATATTACTAAATCCACTTGCCCCAGGTCAGCCTTGATTAAATCAATGGTTTCCTGCTTTACTTCATTTGAAAAAGCATCACCATTAATACTCTTGGCATACAATCCTGCGTTATGAGCCTCATTTTCAAAAGCGGCTGAATTGTACCAACCCGGTGTAGCCGTTTTTCCTTCTGCAGGTTCTTTTTCAAAGAAAACGCCAATAGTTGCAGCGTCTGAACCAAAGGCACTGGTGATTCTCGATGCTAATCCGAAACCGGTTGAAGCTCCGATAACCAAAACTTTTTTCGGACCATCAATAGCACCTTTTGATTTTACATAAGCTATTTGATTTTTAACACTTTGCGCACAACCATCAGGATGGGCTGTTAGACAAATAAATCCTCGCATTCTTGGTTCTATAATCATATTCTGTTGAAATTAAGTTGCAAATTTTAGTTAAAAAGTGGCACAAAAGTAGTAAATTTAAACGGTTAGTTCAGCAATGCTTTTGCATGATTCAATGCCGAATCCGAAATTTCTTTACCTGAAAGCATTTCTGCTATTTCTCTGATGCGTTCTTCTGTGTTCAATAATTTAAGTTCTGAAATGGTATTTTCGCCCGATACTGTTTTGAATACTTTGTAATGACAATTTCCTTTGGCAGCAATTTGCGGAAGATGAGTAATGGCAAAAACCTGCATGCTTCGGCTCATATCTCTCATAATCTCACCCATTTTATTGGCAATTTCACCTGAAACCCCCGTGTCTATTTCGTCAAAAATAATCGTTGGTAATTTTGAATATTGTGCTAAAACAGATTTTACCGCCAACATAATTCTCGACATTTCACCGCCTGAAGCCACTTTTTTCAATAATCCGAAATCGGTTCCTTTATTGGCGGAAAATAAAAACTGAAGGGTGTCTTTTCCGTTATTGTGGTAAACACGTGCTGCCATAAGCTCAATTTTGAACCTTACATTTGGCATCCCCAGTTGACCCAGAATTGCTATTAATTTTTCGGTCAAAACCGGAATGGCTTCCCTCCTGCTTTTGCTTATATTATCGGCAATACCGTCTAATTGTTTTTCAAAATCAGTAATTGTATTTTCCAGTTTCGCAATTTCTTGTTCCAAAGTCACCACTGAAACGACTTTATTTTCGAGTTCGTTTTGAATTCCCAACAATTCTTCAACGGTCAATACCTGATGCTTTTTCTGCAGCGTGTAAATCAACTGCAATTTTTGATTGATTAATTCGAGTTTTTCGGGATCGCTGAAAACCAGTTCTGAAGCACGATTTATTTCTTTTACAATATCGTCAAACTCAATTAAAACCGAGTTGGTTCTTTCATAAAGCAAACCATAATCAGCAGAAAAGTTACTGTTTTTTTGAAGTGTTGAACGAAACTCTTTCAAATTTTTCAGCAGTCCAAATTCCTCATCGTTTGCGAGTGCTAATAAAGCAGAAAGGTTTTCTTTGATAAACTCTACGTTGTTTAAAGCTTCATACGACTGTTCTAATTCTTCCAGCTCTCCGGCTTTTAGCTGAGCTGACGCTAATTCGTTGTATAAAAACTCATTATAATCTTTTTCTTTTAGAATACCGGAAAGACTTGACTTTTTGTTTTCCAATTCAGTCTTAGCGGCTCTGTACTTTTTCAAAATCAATTGAAAGTCAGCAATCAATTCCTGATTGTTAGCAATTGCATCTATGATGGTAAACTGAAATTCTTCCTCAGAGAGTTCCAATGTTTGGTGTTGCGAATGAACATCAATTAAGTAAAAACTCAAATCTTGCAGTTGCTGCAGATTGACCGGACTGTCGTTAACAAAAGCTCTTGATTTTCCTGAAGGTAAAATTTCACGACGAATAATCGTTTCCTCTTCATAATCTAGATCATTGGATTCAAAAAACGATTGGAGGTTGTATTTGCCAATAGCAAAATGGGCCTCTACTATGCATTTTTCGTCTTTGTTCTTAAGTGAAGTCAAATCGGCTCTTTTGCCCAAGACCAAGCCTAATGCACCTAAAAGTATTGATTTTCCTGCTCCTGTTTCTCCGGTAATTATTGAAAAACCGTTGGAAAAATCAATATTTAATTTTTCTATCAATGCAAAATTCTCGATTGAAAGCGCTGTAATCATGTTCGGAAAAAGAGGGAAAAGTTTAAAAAGTAAAGGTACTGATTATAACTTAATGGTTGCCCATTTACTAGAGTTGATGGGAGAAACTTTATTTAAAGTATCGATAGTGTCTGCCAAAGGTACTTTTGGCCCTCCTGACAAAATCGAGATGATTTCATCTACTTTCGCATCAAAAAATACTCTTGTCAAAAAGGCATTGGGACGAATTTTATACAATACATTAAGAGTATTGATGGATTCTATTATTTTTTCTTTAGCTGTTTTTAAATCAGTATTCATAGTGTCTAAACCTTCACGGTGGTATTTATACAACACTTCTCTAAAAGAATCATATGTACCGGAAAGAACATCATTAACTAAAAAATACCTGTTTTGATTGCTGTCGCCTTGATTCCAACCTTTGTAACCGCCCTGTTGAGCTACAGACATGATTTGTTGAGCGGTATCAAACCAGTTTTTACCCCCTTTTAAAGCATAAGTATCCGCATCAAACCCAATAATCATATAACTGTAATAGGCCAAAATTGAAACTAAATTCGAATCAAAACTCGAGGGATTAAAATTGAGATTTTCAAATTCTATATAACGGAATGCCAGGTCTTTATCATTATAATTAAAAACCGGCGTGGTGTAATTAGAGTTGAAAACCGGTCGGGTTGATTGTACTTGAATTGTTCCGGTGAACTGGTTTGAATCATAGCTGTCAATGATGATAACCATTGAACAGTTGATTTTCTCATTTTGCTTGTAGCTTTCTCCCGTCCAATCTGTTTTGTTTACAAACTCGCTGATTGAATTTTGCAAGGTTTTAAAAATCTGATTGTTAGTACTGGCCAGTTTGGCTGCATTTACCTGCACGGTACAATTTAATTGTTGCGCTTGTACCATTCCAACAAAAAACAAAAAAAGAAAACTAACTATTTTTTTCATAATGCAAAATTACTTTACTGATGATGTCTCCCGCAACGGCTTCTTTTGATTTTAACGGCATGGTTTCAATGGCAAAGTTTTTATCAATAAAAGTAATTTTATTGGTTGGTTTTGCAAAACCGGCGCCTTCATCCCGTAGCGAATTTAAAACAACCAAATCTAGGTTTTTTTTCTGAATTTTCAACTTTGCATTTTCAATTTCATTTTCCGTTTCTAAAGCAAAGCCAATCAGGAATTGTTTTTGTTTTTGTTGTCCTAATGAAGCTAAAATATCTTTGGTTTTCTCTAATTCGATGGAAAATTCAGCTTCTGTTTTTTTGATTTTTTGTTCCGCTACAACTTTAGGCTTATAATCTGCGACGGCTGCGGCACAAATAGCCACATCGCTTTGATCAAAATACTGATGACATGCTTCGTACATTTCCTGAGCCGAAGTGACTCTGATAATATGAATATTGGAATGTTTTACAGTTAAAAAAGTAGGGCCTGTGATTAAAGTTACTGAAGCTCCAAGGTTGGCCGCATGGGTTGCAATATCAAACCCCATTTTCCCCGTTGAATGATTACCGATGAACCGAACAGGATCAATGGCTTCATAAGTTGGACCGGCTGTAATTAAGATTTTCTTTCCGCGAAGCGGTAATTTACTTTCTAAGTCATTTTCCAGAAAAGCAATAATGTTTTCGGGTTCTGCCATTCTGCCTTCTCCGGATAAACCGCTGGCCAACTCACCCGATTCTGCCGGAATCATGATATTTCCAAACTTTTGCAAAAGCGAAAAACTGGCAATGGTAGAAGGATGCTTGTACATATCTAAATCCATAGCCGGAGCAAAATACACCGGGCATTTAGCTGACAAATAGGTCGCGATTAACAGATTATCGCAATTCCCGTTGGCCATTTTGGATAAAGTATTGGCTGTGGTTGGGGCAATCAACATTAAGTCAGCCCAAAGACCTAGTTCAACATGATTGTTCCATTGAGCATTCTCATCGTCTTCATTGTAAAAAGTGGAATGAACCGGATTTTTAGAGAGAGTAGATAGCGTTAGCGGAGTTACAAAATCCTTAGAAGCCGGTGTCATAATCACTTGGACTTCTGCACCGGCTTTTATAAATAATCTGACTAATGAAGCTGTTTTATAAGCAGCAATTCCTCCGGAAACGCCGAGTACTATTTTTTTACCGCTTAGAACAGACATAAGAATTAGTCTTTTGTAGTATCTCTGTAGTAAATTTTGTCATCAAGCCATTCTTGAACGGCTAATGCATGTGGTTTTGGTAATTTTTCGTAGTACTTAGAAACTTCAATTTGTTCTTTGTTTTCAAAGATTTCTTCAAGACTATCGTTGTAAGTGGCAAACTCTTCTAATTTTTCAGTCAATTCTTTTTTAATTTCTGAATTGATTTGGTTTGCTCTTTTAGCCATTATTGTTATTGCTTCGTAAACATTACCGGTACGTTCCTCTATCAGAGTTTTATTATAGGTAATAGTATTTACCGGTGCGTTCGTCTTTTTTAAATCCATGACTTTTGTTTATTTAGAAAATTGTTGTAAATCTTTGTCTATTCGGGCTAACATTTCGTCAGCTTTTGCTTTGTATTGAGTGTCCGCTTTGTATTTCAGTAAAGTGACATAAGCTTGCTTGGCATTTTTCAATCGCTCTTCCATTTTTGAAGGAACACTGTTGATGGCTAATTGATAAGCTGAGTCCAACTTGAAATACAATGCTTTTTCTTTGTAAATGGTTCCCGGGAAATTAATTAAAAAATTATCAAATGCTACCATTGCCGCTTTGTGATCACTGATGTTATTATAAATTTTGGCATTCTCAAAGGCTTTCTTTTCCAGTTTTTCTCTTAAATTTTTGACCAATACATTCGCCTCGGCTAAATTTTGTGAATTAGGATAAGCATCTATAAAATTCTGTAATTTATCAATGGCTTTATAAGTATCGGTTTGATCTAAACTGTAAACTGGTGATAACTCTGTGAAACACTTGGCTCCTAAAAAAGAAGCCTCTTCCATTTTCTCACTTTTGGGATAACTGGCTGCAAAATTTTCAAACTGATAACCGGCTAAATAGTATTGTTTGGTCTTGTATAAAGCTTGAGAATACATGTAGAACATCCTTTCAGCCTGAGGTTTACCTTTGTATGCCGGAGCAATTTGTTCAAATAATCGTATGGCTTTGTTGTACTTTTTTGCTTCGTACATTTTTGTAGCAGAAACAAATTTAACAGCAACGTCTTCCGACTTTAGTGCTTTTTGATACTCGCTGCATGACGATAAAAACAAGGTTACTGCAAACAGGGCTAAAAATTTCTTCATTTTTCGGTTTAATTCAGCTTATTCTAAACGACATCAGTGATTTAAAAAGCAACTGCAAATTTAGTTATTAATTGTAGACTACAAAATATTTTTTTCGACTTCCGAAAAACTACATTTTTGAAATTTTAACAGTAAAATCATCCAAGCGTTTGGCCAAATTTTCATCTACATTTACTAATGGTAAACGCACCGTATTCTCTGATAATCCCAATGATTTAAATATTTCTTTAATTCCGGCAGGATTTCCTTGTTCAAAAATCATATCAATTGCATCGGCCAAAAGATAGTGTATCTTATAAGCATCTTCTACTCTTCTGTTCAAACCCAGTCGGACCATTTCTGAAAATTGTTTTGGAAAACCTTCCCCAATAACCGAAATAACTCCTGCGCCTCCGGCTAAAACCATAGGGAGTGTAATCATATCATCACCCGAAATTACCAGAAAATCTTTTGGCTTGTTTTGAATCAGTTTCATGGCCTGAACAAGATCACCGGCTGCTTCTTTAACGGCCACTACATTTTTGAAATCGTTGGCCAATCTTATTATCGTTGACGGTAGCATGTTGCTGGCAGTTCTTCCCGGAACATTGTATAAAATTACCGGAAGCGGTGATGCTTGAGCTACAGCTTTGAAATGCTGGTAAATTCCTTCCTGAGTAGGCTTGTTGTAATATGGAGAAACAGAAAGTATTGCTACAAAATCTGAAAAGTCGCGCGATTTCAATTCTTCAACCACTTCTTGAGTATTGTTGCTGCCAACCCCCAAAACCAGAGGCAATCTTCCTTTATTGGCTTCAACAACAGTTTTTATAACCAATTCTTTTTCTGCTTTTGATAAAGTAGCACTTTCGGCTGTGGTTCCGAGTACTACCAGGTAATCAATTCCGTTATCTATCTGAAAATTAACGATGGCTTTTAATGCTTCTACATCAACAGAAAAGTCTTTTTTGAAGGGAGTAACCAGAGCTACTCCGGTTCCAATTAGTGATTGCATGTTATAGTTTGTTTAGTATTTTTAAATATTTGAATAATTCATCCATAAAAACCTTGTAATTCTCGGCATTGGTATTAATCATAAAATGATTCAATCGCTTATCTATGGATGTAAATCCAACTTTAAATCCGGCTTTTGACAAGTGTGATACTAAAAGCAAGGCCACTTTTTCAGTATCGTAATAGTTGATTAATAAATCAAAAGGTTCTTTTATAAAATCGTTGACTTCTCTCTTGTCAAAAGTAGCATGCCAACTTAAATCTTTATGACTGAAAACCGGATACTCAAAAGTTTCATTTTTTTTGATTTTATCCTTGTAAACCAGAACTTTGATGTTGTTTTCTTCAATTCCGTTTTGAATTAATTCCTGTACCAAAGCTTCTCTTTCGTAAAAGTAAGTTTCATCAAAAACAATTCCGACCGTTTTTATAAGGCCGTCGGTGGTCAAATGTTTAACATTTGATAAGCTATTTTTAACTATTTTTTTTGTTGAAAAATCCTTGAAGTAATTTAAAAACATACTACTTTTACTTGAATTACAAATTTACTAAAATTAGTACCAAAGTCGATGACAAAGCTAAAAAACTATGCGGTTGTTTTAAAACTTTTTGTTTTATTCTTAACATTTACAATTGCCCTTTCTTGTGCGGAAAAAAAATACACTGTAACCCGAATTGAAGGCAAAGAAATAGGCATAACAAATAAAAATGCTGAAGTAGCTGATATAGAAAATTTTATCAAGCCCTATCGCGATAAAATTGATGCCGATTTAAATTTGGTTTTGGCCAATGCCCCGGTAACTATTGACAAAACTGGTGAATGGCAAACGCCCATGGGGAATTTTTTGGCCGACATTACTTTTGAGAAATCAGATAAAGTTTTTCAGATAAGAGAAAAAAAGGCGATCGACATTTGCCTGTTGAATCACGGAGGAATTCGAACCATTATTCCGAAAGGTGATGTAACAGCCCGAACCGCTTACGAAATCATGCCGTTTGAAAACAGTGCTATTGTGGTGGCTCTGAAAGGTGAACAAATTTTGGAACTCGTAAATTACTTTATATCCGAAAAGAAACCACATCCGTTGAGAGGATTGACTTTTACCATAAGCAAGGACAATCAACCCAAAAATATTATGGTAAATGGAATGCCTTTAGTTAATGACAAAATTTATTATGTGGCCACTTCCGATTATTTGACAAATGGCGGCGACAACATGAACTTCTTTAAAAAAGGAGTTGAAAAATTCGATTTAGATTATAAATTAAGAAACATCATCATCGATTATTTCAAAGAAAACAAGACCATTACTGCTAACAAAGACATCAGAATTACAAAAGAACAATAAACATGCAAAGCATTTTATTTAAAATGTTCTAATAAATCCAGCATCAATGAAAAGAAGAGACTTTATACAAAATACAGCTTTAACATCTGCTTTACTGGGAGTCAGTGGTTTATCACTCAGTAGTTTTAAAGCTGCGAACACCAAACACCTGACAATACTTCATACCAATGATGTGCACAGTTACATTGATCCTTTTCCGCCAAATCATCCTAAAAATCCGGGTATGGGCGGTGTGGCACGAAGAGCTGCTCTGATAGAAACCATCAGAAAAGAAAATCCAAATGTATTGCTGCTCGATGCCGGAGATATTTTTCAGGGAACTCCTTATTTTAATTATTATGGCGGTGAATTGGAATTCAAACTGATGAGCATGATGAAATACGATTTGGCGACCATTGGCAATCACGATTTTGATAACGGTATCGAAGGCTTGTATAAACAATTACCCAATGCCACTTTCGAGTTTGTTTCTGCCAATTATGATTTTAAAAACACTATCATGAACGGACATGTTCAGCCTTATAAGATATTGAACAAAGACGGAATTAAAGTGGGTGTCTTCGGACTTGGTGTAGGACTGGATGGATTAGTAGACAAACGAAACAGTAAGGAAACCGTTTACAATGATCCCGTGGGCGTTTCTCAGGATATGGCTCGTATCCTGAAGCATGAAAAACAATGCGATTTAGTCATTTGTCTTTCTCATATCGGGTACAAATACAAAGATGAACCCGACAAAATATGCGATACCAAGCTGGCCACATCAACCAAAGACATTGATCTCATCATTGGGGGGCATACCCATACTTTTCTCGACAAACCGACAATATTAAAAAATGCTGACGGTCAGGATGTTTTGGTAAATCAGGTAGGCTGTTACGGAGTGAATCTCGGTAGAATTGATGTGTATTTTGAAAATGATAAAACCAAAATAACGTCGGGTAGATCAATCATTGTCAGCTGATTTTTCGGCCGTGATAACGTATTTGTAAAATGTAAAAAATGCCAAGGTGTTAAAGGTCATGGCCAAAGGACGGAAGAATTCCTGATATTCATTTGTTAAGAAATACTTTTCTATAAAAACAGAAAACTGCAGCATTACAAACAACAAAGCACTTATTAATAAAATGGAATTTTGTTTGTTGTCGTCCATCACATAACTCGACAACGAAATACCGGCAAATAACGAAATCAATACGTTTTGTATCACTAACAAGTAATAGCTTTGTTCCGGTATGTCAGGAGTTTCCATGAACAAGTAAAAGAAGATCAATAAAAAAGGAGCTGTCGCAATTGCAACAGGGATGAAATCTTTAATTTTTTGCAAAGAAAAAATCAGGTAAATTGCCAACATCCTGTGAATGCTGAAAACGACTAAAGCATAAAATAGAAAAGAAGGTGTATTGGGAATGAATAAAATATTTGTCAATAACGATAGCCCTAAAACAAGAATAAACAGTTTACTTTTTTTATCAGATTTTAAACAATAAATGACTATCAGAGTTGATGTAATCAACGGTTTTAAGGTACAGATAAAAGATTTGGCAATTACATATTCGGCAATGATTTCAAAAGCTGCTATGAGAAAATAGCAAAACGTTAATGTTTTTATGATGTCATTTCTATTTTGCATGCAATTGTTTTTCCAAATTATTTAGTTTTTATCGGCTCTATTCTTTGGATGTTTTTTTCGGTGTTAAACATGTACAACGTCAATAACAATTGCCCGGCAATAAACAAAAGCATTGCAAAAGCTTGTAACACATTTACTTGTTCGTAGTAAAGTTTCAACAAAAAAACAAATTGATTAAAAGCCATAAACAAAGTACTTATGAGCAACAATGAATTGGATTTATTAGAATCCATGATGTAATTTCCAAGACTGAATCCGCCTAAAAAAATGGTGAAAACACCTTGCAGCAAAAATAAATAAACACCGTTTCCAAGGGCATTATAAGTAAATATTGTTACCGACATATAAATAAAGGCGAACGGGATACACCCAATGATTAAAGGAATAAGGCTAGGCATTTTTACTTTGTTCACAACAATGTAAATTATCAATATTCTGTAAATCACAAAAAACAAAACCCCATAAACAATAAACTGGAAGGTATTTTGAATAAATAACAAATTAGCCACCCAATTGAAAGCCAAGGCAACAATAAAAAGCTGGTTTATTTTCTGGGAAACTATTAAATAATAAGCGGTTAATAAAGGAAGAATTAATGGTTTGGTTGCCCAAACCAACGTTTTGTTTTCATTGTATTCTCCCATAATTTCAAGCACAGAAACCACAAGGAAACACAACAAAAAAATGTTTGACAGTTTACTTTTTCCTAAATTCTTAAAATAATCGACAATTCCTTTTTTCATAGCAACGAAACAACCCGAAATATATTTAAAAAACCTCTCTAAATATAAGCTAAATATTTCAGAATCAAACGCTCAAAAAGGATTATTTTTTAGGTGCTGATCATTTCCAAAAAATCGGTTTCAGAAATGATTGGAATTTTTAACTGATTGGCTTTTTCCAATTTGGCAGGTCCCATATTGTCACCGGCTACAACGAAATCAGTTTTGGCCGAAATCGAACTGCCAACCTTACCCCCGTTGTCTTCGATGGCTTTTTTCAAATCATCTCTTGAGAATTTTTCAAACACGCCTGAAACTACAAATGTTTTTCCGGCCAAAATGTTGGTCGCATTCGGATTGTGCTTTTCTACAAGTTCCAATTGCAGTCCGAAATGTCTCAGGCGTTCCATAGTATTCACGTTGTCGGGATTGCTGAAAAACTCCAGAACACTCTGGGCTATCTTCTCACCTATTTCATCCACCAAAACCAAATCCATCAAAGTTGCGTTTTTCAGAGCATCGATGGTTTTATAATGCTTGGCTAATTTTTTGGCTACCGTTTCTCCCACATATCGAATTCCGATGGCGTATAACACCCTCTCAAACGGAACTTCTTTTGATTTTTGAACCCCATTAACTAAGTTCTCTGCCGATTTTTGAGCCATACGCTCTAACGGAAGAATTTGATCTACGGTTAATTCGTAGAGATCGGCATAGTTCTTTACCAAACCATTGTTGTAGAGTAAAGCCACCGTTTCGCCGCCCAATCCCTCAATATCCATCGCTTTGCGCGAAATGAAATGTTGAATTCGGCCAATAATTTGCGGCGGACAACCATAAAAATTTGGACAGTAATGATTGGCTTCTCCTTCGATTCTGACTAATGCTGTGTTGCATTCGGGACAATGCGATATGTATGCCGTAGGAACAGCATCGGCCGTTCTTTTTGTTAAATCTACCGCAATAATTTTGGGGATAATTTCACCGCCTTTTTCGACAAAAACCGTATCCCCAATTCGAATGTCGAGCTTTTCAATTTGATCGGCATTGTGCAGCGATGCTCGTTTAACGATTGTCCCGGCCAGTTGCACGGGTTCTAAATTGGCTACCGGCGTGATGGAACCCGTTCGCCCCACTTGGTACGAAATCGAATTCAATTTGGTGGAAACCTGTTCGGCCTTAAACTTATAGGCTATCGCCCATCGGGGTGATTTTGCGGTATAGCCCAGTTCTTCCTGCAAATTGAAGTCGTTTACTTTTACAACCACCCCATCGGTTTCGTACGGAAGTTTATGGCGGTGTGTGTCCCAGTAGTTGATGTATTCAAAAACGTCTTCGAGTGAATGGGCCAATTTGGCTTCTTTGGGCACTTTGAATCCCCATTTGCGCGCGGCTTCCAAACCTTCAAATTGGGTTTTAATGTTTAAATTGTTGCCCACGATGAAATACAACAAACACTCGAGCGGACGCTTGGCTACTTCAGCGCTGTCTTGCAATTTCAGACTTCCCGAAGCGGTATTTCTGGGATTGGAATAAGGCGTTTCCCCAATTTCAATCAACTCCTGGTTCATTTTTTCAAAACCTTCAAAAGGCAATATGATTTCGCCTCTGATGTCAAACCGTTCGGGAAAATTACCTTTGAGTTGTAAGGGGATCGATTTTATAGTTTTGATATTGGTGGTTACATCATCGCCTTGAAAACCGTCTCCCCTGGTGACGGCGCGTTTGAGTTTGCCGTTTTCATAGGTGATGCTTATGGAGGCGCCGTCGTATTTCAATTCGCAGGTGTATTGCAACGGCACATTGCCCAACACTTTTTGAATGCGGTGTTCCCAATCAATCAAATCTTCCTTGGAATAGGAATTGTCGAGAGAATACATGCGATAGTCGTGAACAACGGTATTGAAATTTTTGGTTATCGCACCACCAACCCGTTGGGTAGGTGAATTTTCATCAAAATATTCAGGGTGTTGTGCTTCTAATTCCTGAAGCTGCTTCAGTTTTTGGTCGAATTCAAAATCGCTTATCGTAGGATGGTCGAGCACATAATAGTTATAGTTGTGCTGGTTGAGTTCGTCGCGTAAATCCTGAATGACTTTTGAGATATCCATAAAAAGAAATTTGGCTATTATAGTTGCAAATTGTGTGCACTAAAATAGCCAATATTTTTTTGATAAAGAAGGAAACTTTACGATTGAATTATTCCATTGATTTGTAGGTATAACTGTCCGTCACTTAAAATTGCTCCTTGTGTTATCAAATCAAAAATAGCCGCATTTCGCTCCTGGTCGTATTCTTTTTTGCCTAAGTGTATTTCTACGGTATCTGTGAATAAATTATCGCTGAGCCATTGTAATCCTTCTTTTTGCATGAAATCAATTTCGGGCTCTAGTGACTTGAGCACTATGGACTGAATTAATTTTTCCTGACAATGGAAAAGAAAAATATGATTTTTGGAAAAATGTTCCAAATAATGGGCGTTGGTCAAAACGCCTTCCCAAATTAGATCGGAGAACACGTCTAATTCCTGTTCTGCTACTTCGGGTCGGTTGGCTTTGATGGCGTCCCATTCGGTTTTGTCTATAGATTGTGTAGCCAAGAAATTGCTGAACTCTTGATGTAAGGCTTCGAATTGTTCTTTGGTTAATCGTTTATACTTCATAAATTATGACGTGTTGTATTAGTATGGGTATTGCCCTAGCCCCGATGGGAGCAAGCTACCGTGTAGCGCGGACAGCGGGAAAAAGCTTCAAAAAAAAATCCCGATTTGCATCGGGACTTTGTGTTTGTATCGTGAAATATTATTTCTCAGCTACAATTTCGTATGGTAATTCGATAACCACTTCTCTGTGCAATCTCACAGTAGCAGCATATTTACCGGTACGTTTTACTACACCGCTGGTGATGAATTTTCTGTCGATAGGCTGACCGGCAGTTTCTAAAGCTGCAGCGATATCAATGTTGGTAATCGAACCGAATAATTTTTCTCCGCCTGCTTTAGCAGTGATTTTAATTTCTAAAGCTTTTAATGCTTCAGCTAATTTTTTAGCATCGTCAACAATTTTGGCTTCTTTGAAAGCTCTTTGTTTTAAATTTTCAGCTAAAACTTTTTTGGCTGAAGGAGTTGCTAAAGTAGCAAAGCCTTGCGGGATTAAGTAATTACGACCGTAACCGTTTTTTACTGTTACGATATCGTCTTTAAATCCTAAATTTTGAACGTCTTGTTTTAAGATCAATTCCATGTTGTTGTCCTTTTTTATAGAAGTTAGGTTTCTTTACAGAAAACCAACAACTGTATGTTTGTTAATTATTTTAATAAATCGGCCACGTATGGCATTAAAGCTAAGTGACGGGCTCTTTTTACAGCTACCGATACTTTTCTTTGGTATTTTAATGAAGTTCCTGTCAAACGACGTGGTAAAATTTTACCTTGTTCGTTAACGAATTTCAATAAGAAGTCAGGATCTTTGTAGTCTACATATTTGATTCCTGATTTTTTGAAACGACAATACTTTTTAGTTTTGTTGGTTTCGATGTTTAAAGGCGTTAAATATCTTATATCTCCGTCTTTTTTTCCTGAAGCTGATTGTTGCAAATTTGCCATGATGATTAAGCTTTAGAGGTTTCTTTTAATTTAGCTCTTCTTCTTTCTGCCCAAGCGATAGCGTGTTTGTCAAGACTTACAGTCAAGAAACGCATTACTCTTTCGTCGCGTCTGAATTCAGTTTCAAAAGCGATTAAAGCCTCAGGAGATACTTGGAATTCGAATAAATGGTAAAAACCACTTTTCTTGTTTTGGATTTCGTAAGCTAGTTTTTTCAAGCCCCAATCCTCTTTTGATACCATTTTAGCTCCTTTTGCAGTAAGAAAATCTTCAAATTTGCTTACTGTTTCCTTTACCTGAACTTCAGATAAAACGGGATTTAAAATGAAAACAGTTTCGTAATGATTCATAATAAAATGATTAAAATTTTAAATTGGGCGCAAAAATATAAAATACTTTTCAATTAACCATAGCAAATATGGACAAATCGTCTAAAAGTATAAAATTCCGTTTAAAAGCAAAAAAAGTCGATAAAATGTTAGGTAGATTAAAAAAAACTATATATTTTTACATCACCAAATCTATAAAAGTAAAGTTATGAAACTAAATTGTGTTGTTGTTGATGATAGTTCAATCCAAAGGATGATCATTGCAAAGCTAGTAAATAATCACCCGAATCTACATTTAGTTGGTGATTTTTCTAATGCAATTGAAGCAAAAAATTGCATGTCGGTTCATACTGTTGATTTAATATTTCTAGATATAGAGATGCCGGTCATCAGTGGATTTGATTTTCTGGATGGTTTGAAAGTAAAACCTCAAATCATTTTCATCACGTCAAAAGCAGAATATGCAATGAAAGCATTCGATTATGACGCTACGGACTACCTACAGAAACCGATAGCGTTGGATCGTTTTAATGCTTCTGTGAGAAGAGCTATGGATTTTCACATGCTTAAAAAAGAAAATCAGGAAGAAGAAGGTGAACACATCTTTATTAAAAGTAATCTCAAAAAACTCAAAGTGTATACCAATAAGATTAAATGGATTGAAGCTTATGGCGATTACGTAAAAGTAGTTACCGAAGACGACAGCAATTTAGTACTTTCTACTATGAAATCGTTTGAGAAAGATTTATCAAAAGATAAATTCATTCGTGTTCACAAATCTTATATCATTAATATAGATAAAGTAGAGCGTTTCAACAGTAAGTTTGCCGAAATTGGCCTTACCAAGATTCCTTTGAGCCGAAATAAGAAAGAAGATTTAATCAGAGCTTTAGCTATTGCTTAAAACTATTTAATAAAAATCTACATTTACAGTAACTTTAACAGTTCTGTATTGCGCAACCGAATCAAAACTATTCAGTATTTTCTGGATAGTTTTTTTTGTGGCCTGTAAAGACGTTTCTGCCGGAATTTTGATCATGATTGTACGGATGTATTCATTGCGAATGCGACTCACGGCCGGTTCCTCGGGTCCAAGCACCGGAATAGACAGATTTTGTTTCAATACCTGATACAACCACACCGAACCTTCTTTAAGTTTTTCAAAATCGCGATGCTTCACGGTTAATCGGATTAAGCGATAGTATGGCGGATAGTAGTATATCTTTCGCTCGTACAATTGTTCTTTGTACATGCCTTCATAATCATTATTGGTCACTTGCTGTATAATATTATGAAGCGGATTGTACGTTTGAATGATAACCTTACCTCTTTTTTCAGAGCGCCCTGCCCTGCCCGCTACTTGGGTCATCATTTGATAACTGCGCTCAAAAGCCCTGAAATCGGGATGGTAGAGCATATTATCGGCATTCATAATGCCCACTAACGAAACATTGTCGAAATCTAATCCTTTGGCCAACATTTGAGTACCTACCAAAACATCAATTTCGCGATTTTTAAATCCGTCAATAATTTTTTCAAAACTGTATTTCCCGCGCGTGGTGTCCTGATCCATCCGCTTGATGTTTTTATTGGGGAACAATCCGGCTAATTCCAGTTCGATTTGCTCGGTACCAAATCCTTTAGTTTCTATGTCAACGCTTGAACACACGTGACAATTTTTGGGTTTAGCCATATTGTACCCGCAATAATGACAACGCAATTGATTTTTGTACTTGTGATAAGTCAAACTCACATCGCATTGCGGACATTGCGGAACGTGGCCACAAGTCAAACATTCCAATACCGGCGAAAATCCTCTGCGGTTTTGAAACAATATTACTTGCTCACCATTCGCGAATGCTTCGGTAATAGCTTCGATTAAGGTGATACTAAAGTGTCCTTTCATTTTTTTTCTGAAATAACTATCCTTTAAGTCTACTAATTGAATCTCGGGTAGTTGTACTTTTCCGAATCGTTCTTTTAAGGTAACCAAACCAAACTTTCCTGAAGTAGCATTGTAATAAGTCTCAATGCTTGGCGTGGCCGAACCTAAAAGCACTTTAGACTGATGAGCATTTGCCAGTACAATGGCCGCATCACGGGCATGATAACGCGGTGCCGGATCCTGTTGTTTGAATGTAGCTTCATGCTCTTCATCTACGATGATTAATCCTAAATTGGAGAAAGGTAAAAACAAAGCCGACCGGGCCCCGATTACTATCTGAGCTTTTTCGGAGGAAGCAAGAACCTGGTTCCAAACTTCAACGCGTTCGTTGTTGCTGTATTTAGAATGAAAAACAGCTACTTTGTTTCCGAAATACTGCGTCAAACGCGATACCAATTGTGTGGTTAAGGCAATTTCGGGCAGCAAATACAAGACTTGTTTTCCTTGATTTATATATTGCTCAATGAGCTGAGTATAGATTTCGGTTTTACCACTGGAGGTTACTCCGTGCAATAAACAAACTTCTTTTTCGACAAAAACCTCTTCAATTTGATTCACCGCATTTTGTTGTGCTTCACTCAATGATAGCTGGTAGTCTACTTTATTTTTATGAAAATTAACGCGGTCTTCCTGAAGATAATATTCTTCAAAAACCTGCTTATCTATCAATGCTTTGACAATGGCGGCTGATGCTTTAGCGGTTTCTGTTAAATGTTTGACTGAGATGGGTTTCTTTTCCAGAGCTTGCAACTGAAAATACTGCAAGACCAACTCTTTTTGTTTGTTGGCATTTTTATTAAAATTATCCAGCAACTCAATCAGTTTTTCTTCCTGTTGGTATTGTTCGTGCAGACGAATGTACCGAATGAGCTTTGGTTTGTATTCTTCCTGAATTTCTTCCTGTAAAGAAATTATGTTTTTATTGATTAGTTTTTGAATAATGGGCAATACTGTTTTTTTGTTCAGTATGTCTATTACATTCTGAATCTTTAGCGAAGATTGATGCTGGAGCGCTTCGTATATTAAGAACTCATCATCGGATAAGTCTGCCTGATTGACAGAAGTATCCTGACGTTGTGAAAGAATGGTCTCGCTTTCTAACAACAATGCCGAGGGCAAAGCACCGCGATATACATCGCCGATGTTGCACATATAATAGGACGCAATCCAAAACCAATGGTTGATTTGAAATTCATTGACAATGGGCTGTTCATCCAGAATTTGATGTATTTCTTTGGCTTCGTAGAGCGTTGGTGCTGTTTGATGTAAATCGATAACCAATGCCGTGTAGATTTTGTTTTTACCAAAGGGAACAGCTATACGCATTCCTTTTTTTATAAAAGCATACTCAGTTTCAGAAACCTTGTATGTAAAGGTTTTAGGAAGTGAAAGCGGAATGATAACTTCAATAAAAAAAAGCATGATATATGATTTAAAAAAATGCGAACCGTTTGTTTTTTTAACCCTGACTGCAGCAACTACCGTGTAGTGCGGAAGGCAGGAACTACCTGTAAAAGATGCCTATGGTTTGGTTTCTAATTCTTTTTGTTTTTCGCGTTTGATGTGTTGTATGGAAGCATTCAAATCAAAGCCTAAAAGCAATATCATACAGTTAATCCAAATGTAAAACATGACTACTAACAAGGTTCCTATGGAGCCGTACAGCTCATTGTATTTTGAAAATTTTACAACCCAAATTCCGAAAAAATAGGATGATATGATAATCAAAATGGTAGTAAATACAGAGCCGATAGATATAAAAGACCGTTTTTTGTCGTGTCGGATTCCGAATTTGAACAGCAGCGAAGTAGCAATCAGTATCATTAAAATGACAAAAATGTATCGCCCCATTTCTATCAGTGGGATATTATCGGATAAAACATCCTGAATTTTGGTCATTTGAATGAAAACCTCAAAAATCACTATAGCTGCAACGGTAATGATTAACAGCAACGACAGTAATATGGACAGGGCCAATGCTACAAAGTACTGCCGGAAAAATTTTCGTTTGGAAGTAATGTGTACGTGATGCGAACTCTCAAAACCGCCCAATATGGCATTCACCCCGTTGGTCATCAACAAAATTGCCATTAGGAATCCCGTTGAAAGCAAACCACTGTGACTGTTGTGTAAAATGTCATTGATGATTTTGTAAATTGCATCATAGGTCGTTGGTGGTACACTTTGGTGCACAAATCCAAGGAAATCATCCTGAAAACCTTGTATGGGAATATACGGTATAAGATTCAGGATAAACAGCATAAACGGAAACAGGGCCATAAAGAAACTCCAGGCAATAGCTGCTGCTCGGTAGGAAATAGCACCTTCTACAATTCCGGTTGTGTATAAATCAAGCAATTCATAAAATGACAATCCGTGCAGCCATGGTAACTTAATTCTTTTGAGCAAAGCAACAAGTTGTTTGACCAGCGGTAGTCGGTTTATCAATTTATCTGATTCTTCGGTCATTTAAAATGCTTTTAAACTGAGGTCCATGTTATAAACAGAATGCGTTAAGGCTCCTGATGATATGTAATCAACCCCACATTCAGCGTAATGACGTATGGTTCTTTCGTTAATGTTTCCCGAAGATTCGGTCAGACACTTGTCACCAATCATGGCAACAGCTTTTCGAGTATCTTCAAAATTAAAATTATCTATAAGGATGCGGTATACGCCTTCATTTTGTAATATTTCCTCAATTTCATCAAGGTTTCGGGCCTCAACTATGATTTTTAAATCGAGTTTGTGATGTTTTAAAAACGCTTTGGTTTTGGTTATGGCGTGAGTAATACCTCCGGCAAAATCGTTGTGATTGTCTTTTAGCATAATCATATCATACAACGCAAACCTGTGGTTTTCTCCTCCCCCAATTTTTACCGCCCATTTCTCGCAGGCACGAAAACCCGGCGTGGTTTTACGGGTATCTAATATTTTGGTTTGGGTACCTTCTAACAGCTTAACGTACTGGTTAGTTTTGGTGGCTATAGCCGACATTCTTTGCATCGAATTGAGCATCAATCGCTCGGCTTTTAATATCGATTGAGAACTGCCCGAAACGTGAAAAACCACATTGCCTGGTTTTACCGGAGTTCCGTCTTCTATGAAAACGTCCATTTTCAAGGTTGGATCTACATTTTTGAAAACCATTTTGGCAAATTCAACCCCGGCAATAATACCGTTGTCTTTCACTAAAAGCTTGGCTCTTCCCTTTGCAGTATCCGGAATACACGCCAACGAACTGTAATCGCCGGGACCAATATCTTCACGAATACCGTTTTGTATAATTATATCTAGTTCTCTCTGAAACTGTTGCTCTGAAATCATTTTTGTAATTATTGAATCGCTAAAGTAATTTGAAAATTTGAAAATTAAGAAATTTAGAATTGAAAATAATGGCATCAACGATAAATTTATGGGTTTGTAATGGAATCAGTCATTTTTCAAATTGACACCTCTTCAAACTTTCAAATCATTTATTACCTTTGCGCAACAACACAACAACTCATGTACAAACTACTCATTCGTCCCATTCTTTTTTGGTTTGATCCCGAAAAAGTCCACTACTTTTCCTTTTCTTTTATCCGATTGATTACTAAAATTCCTTTTGTTCCAACGCTTTTAAAGTGGCTCTATCAGGTTGATGATCCGCGCTTGGAAAGAGAAGTTTTTGGCTTGAAGTTCAAAAATCCTGTTGGCTTGGCCGCCGGATTTGATAAAGATGCCAAATTGTATCAGGAATTGTCGCTCTTTGGATTTGGATTTATCGAAATAGGAACTTTAACACCTAAACCACAGGATGGAAATCCCAAAAAAAGACTGTTTCGTTTAAAAGAAGATAATGCTATTATCAACCGAATGGGTTTTAATAACGGCGGTGTGGATGCAGCAGTACTGCGATTGATGAAAAATAAAGGTGTTCTTATCGGAGGAAATATCGGTAAAAATAAAGTCACCGAAAATGAAAATGCTACTTCCGATTACCTGATTTGCTTTGACACTTTGTTTGATTATGTAGATTACTTTGTAGTGAATGTAAGTTCTCCAAACACCCCTAACCTGAGGGCATTACAGGACAAAGAACCGTTAACTACTTTACTGCAAACCCTTCAAAATCAAAACCTAAACAAACCAAAACAAAAACCCATCTTGTTAAAAATAGCACCCGATTTAACAGACGAACAATTGCTCGATATAATCGATATAGTTAGGGAAACTAAAATTGCAGGTGTTATCGCTACCAATACAACCATTTCTCGTGACGGACTTCAGTCTGAAAATAAAGTCGAAACCGGAGGTTTATCAGGAAAACCGCTGACCAAACGCGCTACCGAAGTAATCCGTTTTCTCTCAGAAAAGAGTCATAAAGCTTTCCCTATTATTGGTGTGGGTGGTATTCATTCGGCGGAAGATGCTTTGGAAAAATTAGATGCCGGTGCATCATTGGTACAACTCTACACCGGTTTTATATATGAAGGACCGAATCTGATAAAACAAATCAATAGAAAAATCCTTGAAAAAACTTTGTAACTTAGCCCCTTTGCAACCCGATTCCTTTTGAATACAACAGTTAAAATAATCGAATGTCCACGAGATGCCATGCAAGGCATCAAAACGTTTATCCCTACCGAAATAAAAGTACAGTACATACAGGCATTGTTGCGGGTGGGTTTTGACACTATCGATTTCGGGAGTTTTGTTTCACCCAAAGCCATACCGCAAATGCAGGATACGGCAGAAGTTTTAGCACAACTCGACTTATCACAAACTCAAAGTAAGTTATTGGCTATCATTGCCAATACACAAGGAGCCCAAACAGCGGCCACTCATAGAGAAATACAATATTTAGGTTTTCCGTTTTCAATATCTGAGAACTTTCAAATGCGTAACACACATAAAACCATTGCTGAGAGTTTGGTGACTTTACAGGAAATACTAAATATTGCTGATGCAGCTAACAAAGAAGTTGTAGCGTACCTTTCCATGGGTTTCGGGAATCCTTATGGCGACCCATGGAATGTCGAAATTGTGGGCGAATGGACAGAACGACTGGCTACAATGGGGGTTAAAATTCTTTCGCTTTCGGATACTGTTGGCAGTTCTACACCTGATGTAATTACCTATTTGTTTTCTAATTTGATTCCGAAGTATCCTAACATTGAGTTTGGTGCCCACCTTCACACTACTCCCGATAAATGGCACGAAAAAGTAGATGCTGCCTACCAGGCCGGTTGTTTGCGTTTTGATGGCGCCATACAAGGATTTGGCGGATGTCCCATGGCCAAAGACGACCTGACCGGCAACATGCCTACTGAAAAGTTACTCTCCTATTTTACCGAAAAAAGAGCCAACACCAATGCTAGTCCTATGAGCTTTGAAAGTGCTTACAATGAGGCATCCAAATTATTCGGGAAATTTCACTAAGCCTTTGGCTTGAGCGCAATAGTTTTGTACATTTATAACCCCTAACTCAAAATCATAACTTTTGTCTCAAATCATTCGCTTTTCGTTTTTAGCGTTAATGTGCCTGTTTGCATTTCAAAACACAGTTTTCGGCACACCGCACCCTAAAGATTCTATTAATTTCTACTTGAAGGAATCTAAAAAGTACACCTATTCCGATTTCAGTACTGCCAAACTTTATTTGGCGAAAGCCGACAAAATAGCCCATCAACTTAATGACAAAAATGCAATTGCTGATGTAGAATTTCAGTTTGCGGCCAATTATTATATTTTCGGTTCGTATGACGTAGCCTTGAAACACTACATTAAAGCAGCTCAAATATATGATGCTCAAAACAACAGACTCGGAGTTGCAAAATGTTTGATGGGGCAAGGTATTATTTTACAAAGTTATGACAGAGATGAAGAAGCATTAAAAAAATTCAAAAAATCAATTGCTATCTGCAGGGCACTGAAGAATCATTCGTTCGTTATAAAAAATCTTTTGAATATGGGAGTTTCTCAAGCTAATTTAAACCTATACAATGAAGCTTATGAAAGTTTTACAGAATCCCTAAAATTAAGTCGAAAATTAAAATTTGAGGAAGATTCTCAAATGGCAATGAATAAGTTAGCCAATACCCACTATGTTAAGAACCATCTTGATTCGGCGGTATATTACTACCAAAAAGTACTGAATGATAAAGTCAAACCTAATTTATGGGAAGAAGCTTATGCTTTATCAGGCCTTTCAGAAGTTTACTTAAAAAAAGGAGACTATCCAGCAGCCATTGATTTTGGATTAAAGGGTTTTGAAAAGGCTAAAACAGTAAAAGCCAAATGGGACATAGCCCGTTCGGCAGAAATTTTATCCAATATATACCGAAAAAAGAATGATTATAAATCAGCCTATGAATACCTTAAAATTAACAAAAGGTACAATGACTCTTTGTATGCCGAATCGAGAATAAAGGCGGTCAACATCCTGCAGTTAGAAGCCAAAGAATCTGAAAACGAAAAATTAGCGGCCAAGGCTGAAACAGCACAACAAAAGCTCAATAATACCCGAATTTTTGTAGGCTTCGTCATCATTCTTTTGGTATCGCTGTCCATCTTCACTTATTATTATTACCAATATACCAAACAAAGAGGGGAATTTTTCAAAGAAATTGCAATTAAAAACCGTGAGATTCAGAGTCAACAATCAATGATTACCGCTCAAAATATTGCTTTAGAGGAATTGAATCAAACTAAAAATAAGATGTTTTCTGTTATTTCACACGATTTAAAAACTCCTATAAATTCACTCATTCAGGTGATAGAACTCAACAAACAAAACGATTTAACAAAAGAAGAACAGGATTTTATTTTTGAACAGCTTCAGAAACAAGTGAAAGGAACTTCGCTGGTACTTAATAATTTATTGCATTGGGCTAATTCGCAAATAGACGGAACCAGTGTACATTTTGAAAAAATAATACTGAATCAAATTACTGAAGAGTCTATCAGTTCATTTTATGCTGAAGTGGTAAAAAAGAAAGTAAGTTTCAACCACAATTATAACGAAGATATTTTCATCAAAGCCGATATCGGGCAAACCCGCATCATCATTCAGAACATCATTGCGAACGCGATAAAATTTGCCCCTATCAACAGCCGTATTGATATTTTTTATTCTTCGGACAAGAGAAATACCAAAAGATTCACATCAAAGACTTTGGAAATGGTTTTAACCAGAGTAAAATAGATGAAATCATGAGTTTTAACAAAAGACTTACTTCTGAAAAAGGAACTTCGCTGGAAGAAGGAACCGGTTTGGGATTACTACTAGTCAAGCAATTTCTGATTAATAATAAAGGGCTACTCAATATTCAGAGCAAAGAAGGTGAAATGACCGAATTCATCATTTCATTTTTGAAAGCCTGAGCCGTCAAAGTTTAGAGATTTTTTACTATATTTGCTCGCAATTTAACTACAACTACAAATTGCAACATGAAAGCACACAACTCCAAAATCGTCGGAGAAGGTTTAACCTACGACGATGTATTGCTTATTCCGAATTATTCTGAAATCTTACCGCGTGAAGTTAATATACAGTCGAAATTTTCGAAGAATATTACTTTAAACGTTCCAATCGTTTCTGCTGCGATGGATACTGTAACCGAAAGCTCGATGGCTATCGCTATGGCACAAGAAGGCGGAATTGGCGTTTTACACAAAAATATGACTATTGAACAACAAGCGGCCAAAGTACGAAAAGTGAAACGTGCCGAAGCCGGAATGATACTCGATCCGGTAACTTTACCCCTAACAGCAACCGTTGGCGATGCTAAAATGGCGATGAAAGAATTCGGTATCGGTGGCATACCGGTAGTTGATGAAAACGGAATTTTAAAAGGAATTGCTACCAATCGCGATTTGCGTTTTGAAAAAATCAACTCACGCTCCATAACCGAAGTCATGACTGCCCAAAACTTAGTAACTGCAGCCGTTGGTACAACATTGCAGGAAGCAGAAGGCATTTTACAACAAAATAAAATCGAAAAACTACCGGTGGTTGATGAGAACTACAAATTGGTAGGTTTAATTACGTTCCGAGATATCACTAAGCTTACTCAAAAACCCATTGCCAATAAAGACAAATTCGGCCGTCTGAGAGTGGCTGCCGCTCTGGGGGTTACTGCTGATGCCATAGAGAGAGCTACTGCTCTTGTGCATGCCGGTGTTGATGCAGTAATCATAGATACTGCTCACGGACATACCAAAGGTGTGGTTACTGTTTTAAAAGAAGTTAAAGCGAAGTTCCCCGATTTAGACGTGGTTGTAGGAAATATTGCCACCCCAGAAGCTGCTTTATATTTGGTTGAAAATGGTGCTGATGCAGTGAAAGTTGGAATTGGCCCGGGCTCTATTTGTACTACAAGAGTGGTGGCCGGAGTTGGTTTTCCTCAGTTTTCAGCAGTGTTAGAAGTAGCCGCTGCTTTAAAAGGAACCGGAGTTCCGGTTATTGCCGATGGAGGTATTCGTTATACGGGTGATATCCCAAAAGCTATTGCTGCCGGAGCTGATAGCGTCATGCTAGGTTCCTTATTAGCCGGAACCAAAGAATCTCCGGGAGAAACTATCATTTTTGAAGGACGAAAATTCAAATCCTATCGCGGTATGGGTTCTGTAGAAGCCATGCAGGAGGGTTCAAAGGATCGTTATTTTCAAGATGTGGAAGACGATATTAAAAAATTGGTTCCTGAGGGAATAGTTGGACGTGTTCCCTACAAAGGTGAATTAAACGAAAGCATGCAACAATTCATTGGCGGACTCCGTGCCGGTATGGGATATTGCGGTGCCAAAGATATTCCAACCCTTCAAGAAAACGGGCGGTTTGTACGGATTACCACCAGCGGAATTGGTGAAAGTCATCCGCATAATGTTACGATTACCAAAGAAGCTCCTAATTATTCAAGATAATTTTAGAAAAGAAAAAGGCATAAGATTCAACTTATGCCTTTCTTTTTATGTCAAATTTCAAATTAAATTCCCAAATAATTACTAGGAGTAATCGCTAATAACTCTGTTTTAATTTCTTCCGAAACTGCCAAAGTTTGGATAAAAGCGTGAATCGATTCTTTGTTGATGACTGTATTGGTTCGGGTTAATCCTTTTAAAGCTTCATACGGATTTGGATAACCTTCTCTTCTCAATATTGTTTGAATTGCTTCAGCCACTACAGCCCAATTTTTCTCTAAATCTTCGGCAAATTTGGATTCGTTCAGCAGTAATTTGTTTAATCCCTTCAAAGTAGCATCAAAAGCAATTAGCGTGTGTCCAAAAGGCACTCCTATATTTCTCAATACGGTACTGTCAGTCAAATCACGTTGCAGCCTTGATATAGGAAGTTTTGCTGAAAGGTGTTCAAATATTGCGTTGGCAATGCCTAAGTTACCTTCAGAATTTTCAAAATCGATAGGATTTACTTTATGTGGCATGGCAGAAGAACCTATTTCTCCGGCTTTGATTTTTTGTTTAAAATAATCCATCGAAACATAGCTCCACACATCACGGTCTAAATCAATAATGATGGTATTGATTCGTTTTAAAGCATCAAAAAAAGCGGCTAAATGATCGTAATGTTCAATTTGTGTAGTTGGAAAGGAATGGTGTAAACCCAATACTTCTTCTACAAAAGCTGTTCCGAATTGTTTCCAATCTACATTAGGATAAGCCACATGATGAGCGTTGAAATTTCCTGTAGCCCCTCCGAATTTTGCCGCAAAAGGTATATTGAACAATAATCGCATTTGTTCCTCTAAACGTTCTACAAAAACCAACAGTTCTTTTCCTAACCGGGTTGGCGATGCCGGTTGACCGTGGGTTCGGGCCAGCATAGGGATGTCTTTCCATTCCATGCTCAGTTCTTTCAGCTTGGCAATCAAGGCAATCAGACCCGGCAAGTATATTTTTTCAAAAGCTTCTTTCACCGAAAGCGGAATTGCTGTATTATTGATATCCTGAGAAGTTAATCCGAAATGAATAAACTCTTTGAACTCGTTCAATCCTAATTCTTCAAATTTACTTTTGATGAAATATTCCACCGCTTTCACATCATGATTGGTTGTTTTTTCGGTTTCTTTAATCCAAAGCGCATCTTCGGTGGTGAAGTTTTTATAGATGTTACGCAAATTATCAAAAACCGTGCGGTTTACATTTTTCAGCTGGGGTAATTCGGTTTCACATAAAGCAATGAAGTATTCTACTTCAACCAATACTCGGTACTTGATTAAAGCTTCTTCTGAAAAATAAGCGGATAATGATTTGGTTTTGCTTCTGTATCTGCCATCAATAGGAGAAACAGCATTTAAAGGTGTTAATGACATGTTTTGTAGTGTTGTTTGTGGCACAAAAGTAAGCATTAGATTTAGATAAAAGAAAGCAGACGAACAGAAAATAAGCAAACTATCTGTATCTGTTCGTAATTAATCCGTCCGATTCAAAGCCAACAATCTTTCTTTTAAAACCGGCACTCCTTCTGTGGCAATCATAGCTATAACTTCTAAAGGATTTGAAAGATTATGGATACTTGCCGGTCGGGGATCAACATAAAAAACCGGAACAGAAGGATGGGCATAATGCATCAAACCGGCTGCAGGATATACTTGAAGTGAAGTTCCTATTACAGCCAGATAATCGGCTTGTTTTGTGAGCAGCATGGCTTCATCTAAAGCCGGAACCATTTCACCAAACCAAACAATATGCGGTCGCAATTGATGACCATCCGGATCGGTATCACCTACTTTTATATCCTCTTCCCATACCAACACATGTTTTGCGTCAGGATGATCACCTCGTGCTTTAAGCAGTTCGCCATGTAAATGCAATACCTTGTTGCTTCCGGCTTGCTCATGCAGATTGTCAACATTTTGCGTGATGATGTGTACTTCAAAATCCTTTTCCAATTCGGCCAAAACTAAATGACCAATATTGGTCGTTACTTCTTTTAACTGTCGGCGTCTTTGATTATAAAAATCGAGTACTAATGATTTATTTTTAAGCCAGCCTTCATACGACGCTACTTCCATGACATCATGACCTTCCCACAATCCGTCTGCATCGCGAAAGGTCTTAATACCGCTTTCGGCTGAGATTCCGGCACCGGTTAATACTACTAATTTCTTTTTATTCACGGTTTACAGTATCGTTTTAGGTTCGTTAACTATATTTGATTTAAAACTACACTTTTTTATTATTTTTGGCAAAACTAATTCCATGATTGACCTCGATTACCTAGCTTATCTTGAAGACTTTTTAACCGATAGCCGCAAAGAACGTTTTGCTGCAGTATTGGCCAACCGAACGAATCATTTTACCATTGCTATGGAAGATGTCTATCAGTTGCACAATACCAGTGCGGTAATGCGCAGCTGCGAGGTTTTCGGGATACAGCAATTGAACGTCATTGAACAAAAATTCGGGAAACGAATTGATACCCAAATTGCTATGGGAGCTCAAAAATGGGTTGACATCAATCGGTTTAATACCATGCAAAATTGTATGGATTCTCTACGGGAAAAAGGATATCAAATCATTGCAACAACTCCACACAACGATTCTTGCATGTTGCATGAATTTGACATCACTAAAAAGAGTGCTATTTTTTTTGGTACCGAAAAAGAAGGTTTATCACAAGAAGTTATAGACCAAGCTGATGGGTTCATCAAGATTCCGATGGTTGGTTTTACTGAAAGCCTTAATATATCAGTATCAGCTGCCATCATTATTCAAGACATAACCACGCGTTTGCGACAATCGGAAGTAAATTGGAAACTGACGGAAGAAGAAATTTTAAATAAAAGACTGCTTTGGGCTAAGAATTCGATTAAAGATATCAAAAGAATCGAAGAGCGTTATTACAGCCGCAACACACCATTAATATAAATTAATTTTTCTTTAACACTTTATACTGCTCATAACAATCACTTATAGCATCCATGATTTGCAGATCGTTCGCAGTTTTTATAAAAGATTCTGAGTAATTGCAACGCTGAAGAATCTCTGCAATTTCCTTTTTATCCACACCCAATAACACCGAAATCGTTTCTCTGTCGAATTTGGATTCGAGTAAGTTGCGCACCGTATCATCCTTTTTCATGGCTTTCAACTTTTTGAGTTCTTTAGGTTTTTTACCAAAGAAATTATACAACATATCGGCCGGATTGAAAATAGAACCTAGCACTCTAGTGAAAGCATTTGGCGAACTCTCCCCTGCTTCATACGCTTGCGGTAAGCCCGAAATACTGTAGCGGTAGTTTTCCTTATCGGGAATTAATTTGGTATCAACTTCGAGATAGCCCGTTAAATCATATTTTTTTACAATAACTTCTTCTAAGGCAATAGCTTTTTCGGTCAGCATTATTTTAGCTGTACCGTTTTTAAGCCAGTCATTGGTTACTCTGATACGCAACGATTGATAACCTAATATAGAAATGTGTAACGTGTCGCTCACACTGACTTCTAATTCAAAAAAACCTTTGCTGTTGGTTACAGCTCCTTTAACTTTATTGACATTGATGACATTAGCATTAGCAATGGGCATCAGGGTATTGTCATTAACAATCGTTCCGGTTACCTTTTGAATAATCGGATTGTCTTGTGCCGTAACACTTAGAGAAAATAACAGAAAAAGTAAAACAGTAAAATATCTCATGGTTGTTTTTGATGGTTTAAAAGTATGAAACTCTTTTAAGATAATTTACTGTTTGTTTAGAGAATTAGAACAAAATTAACAAAATGAGGTATACACCAAAAAAAACTCCGTTTTCACCTCAATATATTGAGCAAAAACGGAGTTGAAAATATTAGATTGAAAGCTTAGCTTCTTCTTGGTCTTCTGTTTTTAGCCGCTTCAAAAGAACGTCCTGCAGGTCTGTCATTGCTTTCAGAACGCCTTGGTGCTCTTTCCTCTCTTTGAAATGAACCAGGTTCTCTTCTAAAACCTCCTTCTTTTCGCGAACCAAAGCCTCCTGATGATTTTCTGTCACCATCACGTCTTCCGCCGAAACCGCCTGAACTTCTGCGTTCACCTCCACTGTTTCTACCGTTATGGTCACGTCTTGAACTGCTTCCACCATCATTTTTAGAAATCTCAACATTAATGCGACGTCCGTTTAACTCATATCCGTTTAAGATAGACATAACACGGTCTGTATGTTCACCGTCAGTATTGAAGAATGAAAAACCTTCTTTTACATCAACTTTAAATACGTCATCACGTCCTAAATCAAGCGTTTCTTTTAAGAAGTCTTTCAATTGCATCCAATCAAAATCATCACGGGCACCAATATTCACAAAATAACGAACTGGGTCTCCGGCTCTGATTTCTCTTGGTTCCGAACCTCTTTCTGATTTCTCTCCGGATAAATCGCGCTTCTTTTTATAATAATTGATAAATCTGTTGAACTCTACTGATACCATTTTCTTAATCAACTCTTCTTTAGACAAACTGTCTAAAACTTCATTAATAGCCGGAAGATAGTTGTCAATTTCGTGATCAACTTCTGTATCTTTTATTTTGTTGGCCAAATGCAGTAACTGAATTTCACAAATTTCGATTCCGGAAGGAATGGATTTTTCCTCAAACTTTTGTTTGATGATTTTTTCAATTGCGTGAATCTTGCGAATTTCACTTTTAGTAATGATTACGATGGAAGTTCCCAATTTTCCTGCTCTACCAGTTCTTCCCGAACGGTGATTGTAGGTTTCAATTTCATCCGGCAATTGATAATTCACCACGTGCGTTACATTGTCTACGTCAATTCCGCGAGCCGCCACATCAGTAGCGACCAACATCTGTACTTGTCTTCCACGGAACGACTTCATTACGCTGTCGCGTTGTGCCTGAGACAAATCGCCGTGAAGAGCCGCTGCGTTGTAACCGTCTTCGATTAACTTTTCAGCCACCGCCTGAGTGTCTCTTTTTGTTCTACAGAAAACTACTGAGAAAATATCCGGATTTGCATCTGCTAATCTTTTTAAAGCTTCATAACGATCACGGGCATTCACCACATAAAATTCGTGAGAAACTGTTGCCGAACCTGAGTTTTTAGCTCCTACGGTTACCTCGGCCGGTTCGTGCATGAATTTTTTAGCAATACGGGCTACTTCGGCCGGCATGGTTGCCGAAAACAACCACGTATTTTTATCATCGGGTGTATCAGACAATATCGAAACAATATCTTCATAGAATCCCATGTTTAACATCTCATCTGCTTCGTCAAGAATACAGTAATTGATGTTTTTAATATTTACAAGACCACGATTAATCATGTCCTGCATTCTACCGGGTGTAGCCACAATAATCTGTGCTCCACGTTTTACCTCTCGGGCTTGTTCTGTAATGCTTGCACCACCATAAACCGCCACTGTATGTAAACCCTTTACATATTTTGAGTATTGTTTAATTTCGTTGGTGATTTGTAAGCAAAGCTCACGGGTTGGTGATAAAATCAACGCCTGTGTACTTCTGTCTTCGGCATCAATTTTTTGAATTAGCGGGAAACCAAAAGCTGCTGTTTTCCCTGTTCCTGTTTGTGCTAAAGCTACTAAGTCAGTGTTTTGTTCCAATAGTACCGGAATCGCTTTTTCTTGCACTTCTGACGGATTCTCAAATCCTAGATCCTTGATCGCCAGCAGTAACGATTCATTCAGACCTAATTGTTCAAATTTATTCATATTGTATTTTAAATTGGGTGCAAAGGTAGTCTATAAATACCACATACCCTAATTTAAAATTAACTGAAAATCAATAAATTAAACTATTTAACGATTTATTCACAATCAAAAGCGGTTTGTAAGGCAATTTATTGAGGATTTTTTATTTCAAAAAATCAATTAATTTTTGAATAGCTAAGCCTCTGTGACTAATGCCCGACTTCTCTTCTATCGACAACTCGGCAAACGTTTTACTGTACCCCTCAGCAACAAAAACTGGGTCATAGCCAAAACCGTTGTCACCTTTTTTTTCTGTTGTAATTTTACCTTTTACTATTCCGACAAATAATGTTTGCTTACCATATAAATTTAAAGCGATTACAGTTTTGAATTGTGCTGTTCTATTGGCTTGATTTTGCAACTCATAAAGCAATTTATCCATGTTGTCCTCAGCATCTTTTTGTTCACCGGCATAACGGGCAGAATACACTCCGGGTTCACCGTTCAAAGCTTCAACTTCTAATCCGGTATCATCGGCAAAACAATTGTATCCATATTTTTCAGAAACATAATTGGCTTTGAGTATGGCATTCCCTTCAATGGTGTCGGCTGTTTCCGGAATGTCTTCCAAACAACCTATGTCTTCCAAACTCAGAATTTGAATGTGTGAGGGAAGCAGCAATTGAATTTCTTTGATTTTATTTTTGTTATTTGAAGCGAAAACGAGTTGCATAAATGAAGTATTTAGCCCACAAAATTAGCAAATCTGAGCATATTCTTGATTTAAAGAATATGAAATATAATTATTGTTTATCTTTTTAGTATTATTGCTAAACAAAATACAATATAACCTACTTAATAAATTGAACCAAAAATATGCCGTCAAAATACGTGATTAAAAGACTCTATCGTTCTGCATTATTTGTTTTACTATGCTTCTTGTCAGCTGAGTCGCTTTCAGCACAGTTAATCATCAATAATAAAAGAAATAACGAGAGTTTTTCCATACATAATCAAACGGAATATATAGATGTGGAGCAATCTAATTTTACTTTAGGCCAAATCCTGCATAACAAATCTCTTCATTTTTTACCTATGAAAAGTGAAAATATGGATTTTGGCTTTACCAATCATAATTTTTGGTTCCGATTCCAATTGGTCAATACTACAGATGAGGAAACGATATACTTTTTTGAAACTGCCCGTCCCATTACTGATAAAGCTGAGCTTTACACAATAAAATCCAATCATCAAATTACAAGATATCAAAGCGGAGATGCTATTCCGTTTGATAAAAAAAGTTTTAACCATCGAAAAACCATTTTTAAAATCGTACTGCAACCTCACGAAAAACAACAATTTTATCTACACATAAAGAGTGATGGTGAAATGCTTTCAATGCCGGTTATATTACATAGTTTGGAAAATTTACTTGAGGTTACTTCTTTTGAGCAATTCATATTTGGCTTCTTTTATGGCATATTAATTATTGCAGCTGTTTTGTACTTGTTCTTTTTCTTTGCTATGCGCGATAATACTTTTTTGTATTACAGCATGTATGTTGTTTTCATCGGATTATTGCAGTTTGCTGTTGATGGTTATTTTTTTCAATTTATCACTCCACAATCGGGTTGGTTATCCCTACATGCTGTTTTGCTTTTTGCCTGTGTTGCCAATTTCTTTTTGGGAAGATATGCACAAGTATTTCTCAAAATTAGAGTTTACAGCCAATTTCTGAATACTGCCTTTTATGTGATATATGTTTTAGATTTTTTATTATTATTGTCTTTATTTTTAATTGAAAATCACCAATATGCCTATCCTATTGCCAACATATTGGGATTGATATTATTACTTCTTATCGTTACATCACAAGCTCTAATTTATATCAGAACGCAAACTATCGATCGATTCTTCGCTGTTGGTATATTCTTTTTGATCAGTGGTTTTGTGGTTTTCATTCTAAAAAATTTCAGTTTGTTACCTCTTACTTTTTGGACCGAAAACGCCTCTAAATTGGGCACAGGATTGGAAGTGGTGTTCTTATCGCTTTCAATGGCTAACTTAATCAGAAATCTCAAGAACGAACGTGAAGAATTACAAACCTTGGCATTGCAACGTTCGGAAGAAATGAATGAACTAAAGTCGTATTTCCTCTCTAATATCAGTCATGAATTACGTACACCTCTCAATGCAATTATGAGCTTGTCTGACACCATTGCTGCTGAAGTCGAAAATCAAACAGTTAAGTCGAATTGTGATGTTATTAAATATTCTTCTAAAAGCTTACTGAATTCAGTCAATGACATTTTGGATTTTTCTAAAATTGAAAAAGGAGAGCTCAAATTAGAGATACAGCCATTTAGCTTGACTAAATCAATGGAACATATCAAAAACACAGCTATGGTCACTTCTAAAGAAAAAGATTTAGAAATAAAATTTCTCCTGTCTGACGATTTACCTGATAACCTGCTTGGCGACGCGATCAGATATGAACAAATTGCCAATAATATAATTAACAATGCTATTAAGTTTACTAAAGAAGGAACAATCAAAATAGAATTAACGTCAACTCCGAATGGAGAAAATCAGGTCAAACTTCAACTGAAAGTAACCGATAGCGGTATTGGTATACCTAAAGAAAAGATGAATAGTATTTTTGATTCATTCTCACAGGAAAGCATTAACAATAAACGAAAATTTGGCGGTCTTGGTTTAGGATTATATATCGTTAAAAACCTCGTGGACATACACAATGGTAAGGTTGATATTAGGAGTCAGCAAGGATTAGGCACCATTTGTACCATTGATTTGAACTTTGAAACCATAAAAGATAAACCCAAAGCAGTAATCCCTGAATCGAATACCAATTATGACCTAAAAGGCAAGCGAATTTTGGTAGTTGAAGACAATATTATGAACCAAATGGTCATCAAAATGATTACCAAAAATTGGATGAATACCGAAGTTGTGTTTGCTAACAATGGCGAAGAAGGAGTCAATAAACTAAAAAGCAACCCGTTTGATATTGTTTTGATGGATTTACAAATGCCGGTAATGGATGGATATGAAGCAACTATTGCCATACGCAAAGGAGATGCAGGCGAGGAAAATAAAAACATTCCGATTATAGCTGTAACAGCTGATGTAATGGAAAGTACTAAAGTAAGAGTACTCGAAATAGGGATGAATAAATACCTCTCTAAACCCGTTGATAAAGAAGTGTTGTATGAGAATATCAAATCATTGGTAGAGCTTGCAATCACTTAGTTCCAAACTTATTATTTGGCATAATTTTATGTTTTCAAACATTAGGAGTAAACTAAATTTATCTTTACTTTTGCCTCGTTTTTAACACTAATTACCATGGTAAAAGATTTATTCGAAAGAATACAAAACAATAAAGGTCCTCTAGGAAAATGGGCTTCACAAGCAGAAGGCTATTATGTATTTCCAAAATTAGAAGGCGAACTGGGTCCAAGAATGCAATTTCACGGAAAAGAAATTTTGAATTGGTCCATCAATGACTATTTAGGCTTGGCTAATCACCCAGAAGTGCGTAAAGCTGATGCCGAAGCCGCTCAAATGTATGGTGCCGCCTACCCAATGGGTGCCCGAATGATGAGTGGTCACACTAATTTTCACGAACAATTAGAAAATGAATTAGCCGAATTTGTAATGAAAGAAGCGGCTTATTTATTGAATTTCGGTTATCAGGGGATGGTTTCCATCATCGATGCTTTAGTAACCAAAAACGACATTATTGTATACGACGTTGATGCTCATGCCTGCATCATAGACGGGGTACGTTTACACATGGGTAAACGATTTACCTACAAGCACAACGACTTGGAGAGCATGGAGAAAAACCTGCAACGTGCCACTAAAATGGCCAATGAAACCGGAGGCGGTATTTTATTCATAACCGAAGGTGTTTTCGGGATGCGCGGTCAACAAGGTAAACTGAAAGAAATTGTAGCTATGAAACAAAAGTACAATTTCCGATTGTTGGTTGATGATGCTCATGGTTTCGGGACTCTTGGTAAAACAGGTGCCGGTGCCGGTGAAGAACAAGGTTGTCAGGATGGTATTGATGTGTATTTTTCAACCTTTGCCAAATCAATGGCGAATATAGGGGCTTTCGTTGCCGCTGACAAAGACATTATTGATTACTTAAAATACAACCTGCGTTCGCAAATGTTTGCAAAAGCTTTGCCAATGATTCAAACAGTGGGTTCTTTAAAGCGTTTGCAAATGCTGCGCACTATGCCCGAGTTAAAAGCTAAACTTTGGGAAAATGTAAATGCCCTGCAAAACGGATTAAAAGCTCACGGATTCAACATTGGAGATACTAATACTTGTGTAACTCCGGTTTATTTGGAAGGTTCAATTCCGGAGGCTATGGTGATGGTAAATGATTTAAGAGAAAACTATGGTATTTTCTTGTCCATTGTTGTTTATCCGGTTATTCCAAAAGGCATCATCTTATTGAGAATGATTCCTACGGCTTCACACACTATGGCGGATATAGAAGAAACGCTTACAGCTTTTGACGCCATTCGGGAAAAATTGGTTAACGGTACTTACAAAAAAATAGCCGAAGCCACTACAGTTGACGTTTCCTAACATCTGAAAAATATCTATTCCAAAAAAGAGGTACTTCACGGTACCTCTTTTCATTTTAAGGAAACTTTAAAATTTCCGGGGTTGATTTATGTCAAAAAAAAATTATTTTTGACTGGCTTATTTCAAAGGAATTCAAAACAATGTGTTTATGAAAAAATTACTTTTCGGTTTTGCATTATGTTTATCATCTCTCTACGGCTCAGCTCAAACAAATTATGAGATTACCATTAATTTAAAAAACTGCAAAGACACTCTGGCTTACCTTACCTTTTATCAAATGGATAAAACCATGATAAAAGACACTTGTACGAGCATCAAAAACGGTAAAATTGTTTTTAAAGGAAAAGGCAAACTCGACAAAGGAATTTATTCGTTGGTGAGTCAGCAAAAGTCTATTTTCTTTGATTTCTTTATAGATGACGATACCCAAAAGTTAGAGCTTGCAAGTGAAATAGGAGAAAATATGCTCAAAGAACTAAAGGCTTTGAATTCAGCCCGGGAAAATGAATTTTTCGATTACATCCGCTTTATTACTAAACAAAATAAGGACTTTCAGGAAATCAAACAAAAAACGGTGCTTCAAACTAAAAAAGACACTTTGGCTTTAGCTGATGTTCAGGTAAAATTTGAAAAAAACATAGCTGATTACGAAGAAAACTTTTTGTCCAAAAACAAAGGAACTTACATAGCCGATGTAGTCAATATCAAATTAGAAAAAGTTTTAAAAAATATCCCAAAAAACAAAGACGTTAAGTCTGATGATATGGCAGCTTTTACTTACTACAGAAATCACTACTGGGATGCTGTCAATTTTCACGACGAAGGAACCATACGCAATCCTTTTTTCTTCAAAAAAATCAAGAAGTATTTTGATTCGGTAATTCCTATTCAACCCGATTCAGTTTGTGTCCAAATTGATAAAATGATGAAAAGAACGACGCCCGGAAGTTTATTCAATAAATTACTGCTGGCACATTTCACCTATACTTATGAAACCTCAGAAATCATGGGTTTTGATAAAGTTTTTGTTTATCTGTCAGACAACTATTTTAAAACCGGCAAAGCCAAAGGAGTTTATGATGACGATGTAATTGAACGAATAATCAAACGTGCCGATAAATTAAAACCCTTATTAATTGGAGCACCGGCTCAGGATTTGTTCATGATTAAGGCCGAGGATTTTGATAAAATGAAACAAATGGGATTTGAAAACGCCAAGAACAGCGAAGAAATGACCAATGTTTTTTATAAAAATGTGAATGAAGTCAATAAAATGTTTGTCAAGTTGAGCGATGTAAAAGCTACATATACGTTACTGATTTTTTGGGATGTTGACTGCGGTCATTGTCAAAAAGAAATTCCAAAATTATTAACCGTTTACGACGAATTGCTCAAAGAACACAAAGACATCAAAGTATACAGCGTTTACATGCAACACGAAGGAGAGAAATACCTTAAATACATTGCTGAGCATCAATTGCCATGGATAAACGTGTATGACGGTGCCCATTACAACAATGCTGTCGAAAAATACGACGTATACTCTACTCCCGTAATTTATCTTTTGGACAAAGATAAAATCATCCGAGCCAAAAGAATCAGCGTCGACTCAATCAAAAAAATTATCAGCGATCTGGAAAATAAGAAATAGCTCTTACTTTAAAATTGTTTCAAAACTGGGTTTAAAGTAATTGGGGCCTTTCATCACTTTGCCGTCTTCACGATAAATAGGAAGCCCGTCTTCCCCCAGTTTGCTCATATTGCTGCGTTGAATTTCATCAAACACTTCCTCTATTTTGTGTTGCAATCCGTGTTCTAAAATAGTGCCGCAAAGAATATAAAGCATGTCACCCAGCGCATCGGCAACCTCGATTAAATCATTGTTTTGAACAGCTTCCAAGTATTCTTCATTTTCTTCTTTCATGAGATTGAAACGAAGTTGGTTTTTTTGTTCTCCTAAATCCCCTTTCATTTCATAACTGACTCCCAGTCCGAAAGCGTTGTGGAATTCTTTTACAGCATTGAGTTGTTTTTGCATTTTTCTGAAATTTTATGTGAATGCAAATTACGACAATCCGATGCATTTGAGTAAATTTGTTGAAAATTTCAAATAAATGTTCACAACCGGTCAATGGACTTTCGCCGCTTTGTTTTTTATAGCTTTTGTGATTGCAGCCTATTTTGCTTACGGAAAAGACAAAGCTTTACACAACAAAGTATACAAAGGAAGTTATAAAATCCTCATTGCTTTTCTTCTCTTTATTGCGCTACTGTTTGTCATCAAAGTAACGATGAAACATTAGATTATTTTCCTTTTAAAAGATTGACACTAACCGTTGCTAATTCGGAATTAGGAAATTTGGCAAATACTTTTTCATCCGAAAACAAACCGGCTTCGGCAGCGATTTTATGCAATACTTCTATTTCAACAATGTATTGATCCGAAAAACCATGAGTGGCATCGTAAGCAGTTGCGGCAGTTTTTCCCAAGTTTGAAGCAGTCAATTCAGGAGCTATGGTGTGCAGTTCGATTAAAAGCAAACCGAATTTTTCAACAAAAGGGGACCATTTTTTAAGGTGCTCCAACAAGTTATCCTCTACTTCCGAATTGGAAATTCGTTTACCTCTGTGAGCAAAAGCTCCGGTAGAGGAACTGATTCTGCCCTTCGTTATTGTACTTGGGTTTTCCCAAATGCGGTTGTGATCTAAAAAGGTTCTGACGTTTAACAATTCTCTCAGTTCTATGTTATAATCTTCTTTGAGAGTTTCAGCCAGTAGTTGAGGCCTTCCGATATCACCCCAAATAACTTTGGCCCAAATATCGGCTTTGATTAAATTGGCACGAGTAACCTTTAATGCGGCTTCATTATAATCAACTCCTACCAAGAAAAGCGGATGTTCGTCTAACATTTTACCGCGATTGGTCTGGCGTTCAATCACATCAAACATGTGTTCTAAAAAGGCTCCGTTACCACATCCCATATCTAAAACGCCTTTGGGTTGTTCGGCAATTGGGCGGTTGAACAATTCAATGATGATTTGATCCACTATTTTAAAATATTCAGCATGAGCTCCTCCACTACCCCAAACGTTCATTTCTCTGTCTACGTGCAATTCGGTTTCATGCTCGCCAATATTTCTGAGTATGGAAGGATTTCCGAACAGCAATTCATCCATTTTTCTTAAGGTTGGAATATAAGAAACTGTAACTCCGTATGCTGTGGCTCTTTTGGCATAAAACAAGCCTTCTTCGGTAAACTGATAATGCTCGTTCTTTTTGGTAAACCATTTCAAATGCGTTAAAAAATCTAAAATTTCTTTGAAACAATCCGGATTTTTGTGAAACTCTTCCGGACGAAAAGAAGTTTCCATAAAATACTTATGAAACATTCCGGTCATTCCCAGCATAACAATGGTTGGTCCAACCAAATTACCTTCGATATGATACAAAACCTGCTGTTGTATCATTCGTGTATTTTCATCATTTGAAAAAACAATAGTATAATTGTCTTTGAACTTTCGGAAGAAATGATTCAACATTTCAAACGGTTCGATTTCAAACTTTCGAGGATGAAAGTGCTCTGAAAACTGCATCAAATTGACCACATCTTCGTATATCGGAACCAACGAAAACGCTATGAGGCTTTGAGCATTGGTGGCAAAGATAATCTCATCTGTTAACGGATTAATTTTATGAACTAACCAGCCTTGAGAAGCCAAAACCCGCAATGCCACGTTCAGATAACCTTCATTGGCATTAAATTTTTCTGTTAATGCAGACAATGATACTGCTTGTTCTTCTAAAATATAATCCAAAACTCCTTTTTTATACAATGAATAGGCTGTTGGAGCTGTTACAATTCCGTCTAAATGTCTGAATAAAATGCCTCGAAGTTCGGTGGTGGTTCTCATGCAATTGAATTTGGTTACAAACAAATATAAACAATCTGTAAATATCAAAGCTAATCTATTTTCCTATCATTAAATTCATAACTTTGTGTCACAAAAAAGAGATTTATGAGAATTTTGAAATACATATTCCTGCTGATTGTCTTAGCATTTATAGGCGTAACGGTTTATGTTGCTACCCAAAACGGAAATTTTGAAATAACCAAAAGTAGTATCGTAAAAGCTCGTAAATCTTCTGTTTTTGATTATGTTAATGATTATAAAAACTGGGAATCTTTTGGTTCTTATATGACCAAAGAAAACAATATTCAGTTTGATTATCCTGCAAAAACAGTGGGTTCAGGTGCCAGTTTTTCATGGACAAACGGGTCAGATAACGGGACTGTAAAAACTGTTTTTGTGAAGGAAAACGACAGTCTTTCGCAGAAAGTAAGTTGCAACGGCAGCTCTGCCAATATCTCATGGACTTTCAAAGACACTGTTGGCGGAACCAAAGTAACGCTTTACGGCAAAGGAAAGCTTGATATTTTTACCAAAATCACCACTTTTTTTAAAGGAGGCATATCAAATTTACTGACTGATACATTTGAAAAAAGTTTGCGTAATCTCGACAAAACACTTGATTACGAGATGAAAACCTATTCCATCAAAGTGAATGGAATTGTGCAGCGTAACTCGGGATTTTGTTTGCAACAGAAAATATCCTGTAAAATAAAGAGTTTACCCAAAAACATTAAGATTGTGATGTCGGGGATGGTTCATTTTTTCAAGAAGAATAAGTTGGTGATGGCCGGCAAACCATACATCCAATACGACCGTTATGATGCAGCTAATGATTTTGTTACTTTTTCAGTCTGTATCCCAACAAGAGAGCAAATATTCGTAACCCCGGAGAGCGATGTGAGTTCAGCAGAAATTATTCCTTTTACTTGTCTTAAAACCACATTAGTAGGTGATTATTCACATACTCAGGAAGCATGGTCTAAGGCAAAAAAATACATAAAAGATAATGGCCTAACCGAGAACCTCGCCGGAAAATATACCGAAGTTTATGTAAAAACGATAGATGACATAAAACAACCATCAAAGTGGATAACCGAAATATATATCCCCGTTTTTCCAAAAGCTGAATCGGCAATCCCGGCAACTATACCCGTTACACCGGTAGTAAAAAGTACTGAGCCAACCACAGAAACCCCATAATTTAAAAGAAGAGATTAAACCTTTTCAGTTATATTTATTCCAACGCTTAAATTTTTACTTTGCAGGAAGAAAAGGATTTTATCAAAGATTTATTAAATCCGAAAACGCAGAACCAAGCGTTTCAAAAGCTCTTGCACGATTATCAACGGCCGTTGTATTATCACATCCGGTCTATAGTTTTGAATCATGATGATGCTGACGATGTTTTGCAGAATACTTTCGTAAAAGTATTTCAATACCTGAAAGATTTCAAAGGTGACAGTAAGCTTTTTTCCTGGATGTATCGCATAGCAACCAATGAGTCCATAACATTCATCAATCAAAAAGCCAAACGTAACGGGACTACCAGTGAAGCTTTACAAAGCAAAATAGTTGATAATTTAAAGGCGGATGTTTTTTTTGACGGAAATGAAATTCAGCTTAAACTGCAAAAAGCTATTGCTTTATTGCCCGAAAAGCAACAACTCGTTTTTAAAATGAGATACTATCAGGAAATAAAGTACGAAGATATGTCTGAAATTTTGGGGACTTCGGTTGGAGCGTTGAAAGCCTCTTATCACCATGCTGCAAAAAAGATTGAAGATTATATGAAAAATAATTAAACCTTTTTATCAAAGATTTGTCAAAGAGCCATGAACGATTTTAATTTAAATACTAACCCTAAGATAACAACAGGATTCAAGGTCCCTGATGGCTATTTCGATTCATTTTCAACTAAAGTTTTAGAACAGTTACCCAAACAAGAATCGAAGTTCGTAGGTGTTTTCAGTTTCAGAAAAACATGGTATTATGCAGCGGCTGCAGTCGTTGTTTTAGGACTGTCGATTTCTTTATATCATCAATATACTTTAAAACAGGACTTGGCCGATGTAACAGTCTTAGAAGATTATTTAGCCAATAATGCTTCGATTACAGAAGACGAAATTCTCAACTCATTGGATAAAGAAGATTTGGAAAAAATGAAAATCGATTTCAAACTTCAAGACAAAGACATTGAGGAAGTCTTAGAGAATAATTCAAATTTAGAACAATACATTTTAGATTAAATATTATGAAAATCAATAAAATACTAGCTTTACTTACAGTTTTAATTTCTATAAATGCCGTAGCGCAGAATGGTCGTCTTCGGGAAAAAAGAGAACAGATAAAAGCTCTTAAAGTAGCTTTTATTACTGATGAATTAGCTTTAACTCCTGACGAAGCAGCAAAGTTCTGGCCTCTTTTCAATGCTTTTGAAGACAAACAACAAGAAATTAAAAAACAGAAACTCAAAGCCTACATCAACCGCATGGATGATGACTCTTTTTATAAATTAACCGAAAAAGATGCCTCTGCGATGCTCAATCAAATGGAAGCCATGGAAGATGATTTATACCAGGCCAAGAAGAAGTTCATCAACAGTTTGAAAGGAGTTATTTCGCCAATAAAAATTTTGAAACTTAAAAAAGCAGAAGAAAACTTCAATCGAAAATTACTGCAACAATACCGTGACAAAAAACTAGGACGATAATTGAAAGAGAGCTGTAAGCTCTCTTATTTTTTGAATATAATTCGGATAATTTTATTCTTACCGGCTACAAAAGCAGTGTGTTCATCAACAAAGCGAATCGTAAACAAGTTTTTGTCCTGAATCAATTGTTGCCAAGAGTTACCTCCGTCTGTTGAATAATGCAACCCGCTTGCTCCCACCGAAACTATTTTATTTCCTTTGGATTTAGGCACAAATTGTATACACGAAGCATATCCGAATTCCTTGTTATCAGCAACCAATTTCCAGGATTTTCCACCATCGTGGGTCATTGCTTTATTCTGGAAATTTTGCTCAGGTTGTTCATAATTTCCACCGGCAATTATTCCTGTTTTTTCATTGTAGAAATCGGTTGTAAAAATCCCTGTCATGGTTTGTCCCTGAACTATTGGCGTATCTGTAACACTCCAAGTCTGACCTTTGTCTTCCGAATAAAAAATTCTCGACTTCATACCTCCGGAAACAATCCATGTCTTAGTTCCTTTTATACAAATGTTTGTGTTACTGGCGGCGAAAGCTGCTTCACCATCTGCTACTTTAGGCAAATTGGCACATGTTATTTTTTTCCATGAAGAACCTCCGTCACGAGTAATTATAACCGACAAGCATTCATCGGTTGGATCTCCAACAGTGATACCTTCTGATTCATTCCAAAACTGCATGCTGTCGTAAAAAACTTTTTCATGGTTTTCGGTATATACTTTAGCGATGTTCATGTTAGATTTATCAACTTTAAAAACAAAAGCCGGGTTGCCAATATTGGCCATAAAAATTGATTTTGAATTTTGAGCAATACTCCTGAATTCCAATTTCAGTGAATCACTCTCAACTAACTTTTCGCACAGTTCTCCCGTTTTAAAATTATAATATCCCAATTGATTAGTATTGCCGGCATACCATAACTTATCTCCATCTACAAGTATCGCTCTGATGCTGATATTTTTGTTCAAAACTGTATCAATTGTAACCCAATAATCAGTTTGTGAACTCCCATTGTTGGGAATGAGCAAGAAAAAAAGCAGTAAACTTAAAAAGTTATTTTTCATTGTGAAGGCTTGAAATATAAGCGAATATACAAATTTAGACCTAGTTAAGATTTAGTTAAAAAGATTTCGAAAAAATCCTATGGCACAGTAATTGGTTGTTCGGTTACAAAACTATTCAAATAAAAAACTTAAATTATGAAAACTACAATTTTATCTTTTTCGATATTGTCATTATTGAGTATTACCAGCGTTTTTGCTCAAGACAGAACTACGGTAACTGCAAACAGTTCCGAAATTAGTGATAACTTAGATTTGAGAGCGGTTGCTTCAATATTTGGAGATTCAGAAAATTTAGCTGATTTTGAAAGAAGACTAAATGATCCGAAAATGCAAATTTCAAACCTTGACCTAAACGAAGACAATCAAGTAGACTATTTGCGTGTGATTGAAACTGTTGAAGGAAATGCTCATATCATTGTAATTCAATCTGTACTGGGTCGAGATACCTACCAAGACGTGGCTACTGTTGAAGTTCAAAAAGACAGAAACAACAAAGTTCAGATTCAGGTTGTGGGCGATGTGTATATGTATGGAGCTAATTATATTTATGAGCCGGTATATGTTTCTACCCCGGTAATTTATGCTTCCTTCTGGGTTGGCAATTATCGCCCTTATTATTCTTCTTGGTATTGGGGTTACTATCCAGCCTATTATTATGCCTGGTCTCCTTACCCTATCTTCAGATACCGAAGCCATATAGGTGTTTGCATAAACCATCACCATTACTACAATTATGTAAATTACAGAAGATGTGAAGTAGCCTACAATTCTTATCGAGGAAGACGAGGAAATGCATATGAAACCCGTTATCCTAATCGTTCATTCGAACACCGAAACACCAGTTATGCCAACCGATATGAATTGGATAAAACCAGAAATATTAGAACTGTTGGTACCCGAAATGAGATGGTTATGAATTCGGGAAGAGAAACAAGGAATTATGATTCACCAAGAAATTTGGAACAAAGAGGAAATACTACCAGAGGCAATAGTTCTGTCAGCGAATCTCCGAGAACCAATTCAGACCCAAGAAGTAACTCGCCTCGTGTATTAGAATCAAACAGAAACAACAGTCAAGTTACAGAATCACCCAGAACAGTTATGACGCAACAATCATCTCCAAGAGTTTATTCAAATGAAAGAAATGTAACACCTGATGTTTCAACACCTAGAGGAAACAACAGAAGTTTTGAATCGCCAAGAAATAATGGTTCACAAATGGGTAATAACAGAAATTATTCTCCGCAAAGTAATGCATCGAACAGAGAGTTTTCAAGTCAGAGAGGAAATTCAGGCTTTGGAAATCAGGGAGTCACCAGAGGAAATAACGGAGGAAACCGCAGAGGTTAAGCTAAGAAAAATACTGAGCCATATTCATTATAAAAAACACCACAAATTGTGGTGTTTTTTTTCATCTTTGCATTTCTAAAGATAAAAAAGGTAAAAAAAAATTATTTAAAAAAAACAGTACATTTGTACCCCTTTAATATTCATTTATGAGTGCTCATAATCATCAGCTTCACAGCAAACTTACCATAGGCGGATTACTTGTTACATTAGGAATTATTTATGGTGACATTGGGACTTCCCCACTTTACGTAATGAAAGCCATAATTGGACTGAACCATGTCATCAATCCGGATATCATTCTTGGTGGATTATCCTGTATTTTTTGGACACTGACCTTACAAACCACCCTAAAATATGTGCTTATCACTTTAAGCGCTGATAATCATGGTGAAGGAGGTATTTTTGCTTTGTATGCTCTGGTCAAAAGAACAAAAATAAAATGGCTTATTGCTCCTGCAATCATAGGAGGAAGTGCACTCTTAGCTGATGGAATCATTACACCTCCTATTTCCGTTTCTTCGGCTATAGAAGGAATAAAAACATTTTATCCATCTTTGAATACGGTGCCTATTGTCATAGCTATTTTAGTTATGCTGTTTACCATACAACAATTCGGAACCAAATTAGTTGGAAAGTTTTTTGCTCCTATGATGTTGATTTGGTTCAGTATGCTAGGCATATTGGGAATCATTCAAATTGGAGGCAATCTTTCTGTATTCAAAGCAATTAATCCTTACTATGCCTACGAACTACTGCGTATTCATCCCGACGGTTTTTATGTTTTAGGGTTTGTTTTCTTGTGTACCACGGGAGCTGAGGCATTGTATTCAGACATGGGGCATTGTGGAAGAAAAAATATCCGTATCAGTTGGATTTTTGTAAAAACCACACTGGTTTTAAACTATTTCGGACAAGGTGCCTATTTAATTAAACATCAAGGTGATACTTTGTTCAATTTGGGCGGAAAGAATGCAAATCCATTCTACTTAATTATGGAAAATTGGTTCCAACCTATCGGTATCGTAATTGCCACTAGCGCTGCAGTAATTGCATCTCAAGCCTTAATCAGTGGTTCGTTTACGCTGATAAATGAAGCTATGAGACTGAATTTCTGGCCAAAAGTAAAAATCAAATACCCAACCGATTTGAAAGGTCAGTTGTATATTCCTTCTATCAACTGGTTACTTTTATTAGGCTGTATCGGTATTGTGTTACACTTCGAAGAATCCGGAAATATGGAAGCCGCTTATGGACTGGCAATTGTATTGTGTATGATTATGACCACCATTTTGCTGAATTATTATTTAATAATGAAACGCGTCTCTTGGTACATCATCGGGGCAATAATTACCTTATACTTGGCTATAGAGTTTAGTTTTCTCATTGCTAATTTAGATAAATTTCCGCACGGTGGTTATGTGACTTTGTTCATTGCCTGTATCTTAATCGGTATTATGACTGTGTGGTATATGGCTAAAAAGATCAGCAAGAACTACACTAAAATGGTCAAAATTGATAATTATAAAAAGGTATTGGCTGAATTGAGTTTGGATCTTTCCATACCAAAATATGCCACTCACTTAGTATACATGACCAATTCGAATCGCGTGGATGAAATAGAAGAAAAAGTAATGTACTCTATTCTTCAAAAAAGACCAAAACGAGCCGATATATATTGGTTAATTCACGTAAACATTCTAAGCGAACCTTACCGTAAAGAATTCAAGGTAAATGAAATTATTAAAGATGACTTGTACAGAATTGATTTTTACCTGGGATTCCGCGAACCCACCAAAATCAATTTAATGTTCAAAGAAGTAATCAAAGACATGGTAAAAAATGGTGAGGTTGACATTACCAGTCGTTATGAATCTTTGAATAAAAATAATATTATTGGTGATTTCAAATTTGTATTATCTGAGAAATTTTTATCCAACGACAGCGATTTGAATTTCTTTGAAAAAATTGTGATGTACTCCTATTTCTTCATGAAAAAATTCAGTTTGTCCGAAGAAAAAGGATTTGGTTTAGACAGTAGTTCTGTTAAAATAGAACAGTTCCCATTGGTGATTCATGCCCCTGAAATCATAGACATGAAGCGCATCTACTCAAAATATTAACCATCAACTTCATACAAAGTATTCTTTACTGCCTTTTTTAAGAAGGTTTTAAAGAATACTTCTTTTTTATCTGCAAAATTGCAATATCTTTGCGGGCTGATTTTTTTACACCATGCGATTACATCGAAATTTAGTTTACACCACCATCGACTCTTTAAATGCCATCTTCAACGAGGGTGAATATGCAGACAAAGTAGTAGCCCGAGCCTTAAAGAAAGATAAACGCTGGGGAAGTTCTGACCGCAAATTCGTAGCCGAAACCATTTATGAAATTGTTCGCTGGAAAAGATTGTATATGGAAATTGCCGGTGTTAAGGAACCTTTTGATCGCGATCAATTATGGCGAATATTTGCTGTTTGGGCAGTCTTAAGAGGCTATCCGATTCCGGATTGGAGACAGTTAGAAGGAACCCCGGAACGCAAAATCAAGGGCCGATTTGATGAATTATCCAAAATCAGAAAGTATCGTGAATCTATTCCCGATTGGATGGATGAATTGGGGGTAAAAGAATTAGGAGAAGACGTTTGGACCAAAGAAATTGCCGCTCAAAATAGACAGGCACAAGTTATTCTCCGTGTCAATACACTAAAAACCACCAAAGAAAAGCTACGCGCTATTTTGATGGATTTAAATATTGAAACTGAATTTTTGAAAGACCAACCCGATGCTTTGGTTTTAAAAGAAAGAGCTAATGTTTTTCTTACTGACGCTTTCAAGGAAGGTTTATTTGAGGTTCAGGATGCCTCCTCACAATTAGTAGCTGCTTTCTTAGATGTCCAACCGGGCATGAGAGTTGTTGATACTTGTGCCGGAGCAGGAGGAAAAACACTACACATGGCTTCGTTAATGCAAAATAAAGGGCAACTAATCGCCATGGATTTGTACGAAAGCAAGCTCAAACAATTAAAACTGAGAGCCAAAAGAAACGGGGCTTTCAACATTGAGTACCGCATCATCGACTCTACTAAAGTCATCAAAAAGCTTCACGAAAAAGCAGACAGAGTCTTGATTGATGCGCCATGCAGCGGTTTGGGTGTTTTGAAAAGAAACCCCGATACCAAGTGGAAATTGCAACCGGAATTCATTGATAATATCCGTAAAGTACAAGCTGAAGTTTTAGAGAATTATTCTAAAATAGTTAAACCGGGCGGCAAGTTGGTTTATGCTACTTGTTCGGTGTTACCCTCTGAAAATCAGGAACAAATAAAACATTTTTTAACTACCGAGACCGGTAAAAAATTTACCTTTGTAAAAGATTCTAAAATTCTTGCCCAAGAAAGTGGATTTGATGGTTTTTACATGGCATTATTAGAACGCAAAAAAGAATTATAAAAAGAAAATGAAAAAAAGCTTAACCTTATTATTACTCAGTGTAACGCTACTTAGTTTTGCACAACAAGAGTCTAAAAACACTAACGCCACCGCTTCAATACCCAATGGTTATTACAACGGCGCCACAGGAACCGGCTATGTACTAAAAACGCAGTTATTCAATATTATTAAAAATCATTTTGACCAAGGGTACAACGGGTTGTATACTACCTATCAAACTTCTGATGTAAGAAGCAATGGAACTGTTTGGGATATGTATTCTGATTGTCCTTTTATCTTTGGTACAGTGGCCAACGGCGGTAATCAGGATAACGGCACAAACCCCAGCGGAGAATGTGCTTTGTTTAACAGAGAACACACCATACCACAGAGTTACTTCGGAAATGGTGTTCAGCCAATGTATTCTGATGCTCATTTTGTACTGCCTGCAGATAAAGTTGTTAATGCAAAAAGAGATGATTACCCATACGGTGTTGTACAAAATCCGACTTGGACCTCTACCAACGGTTCTAAATTAGGACCTAATTTAAACTCAGGATATTCTGCCGGTTATTCTTCTACTGTTTTCGAACCTGTAGATCAATATAAAGGTGATATTGCCCGTTTATTATTTTACTTTGTAACGCGATATGAAGATCAACTGACTACTTTCTATTCTTCTTCATCCACAGTAAAAGCAATGTTTGACGGAACCAGCAATCATAGTTTTTCAAATACTTTCCTTAATATTCTATTGACTTGGAATAATCAAGATCCGGTGAGTGCTAAAGAAATTGCAAGAAATAATGCCATTTATGCCCGACAAAACAACAGAAACCCGTTTATTGACCATCCGGAATATGTATGTCAGATTTGGGGAGCTGCTTGTGCCGCTTTAAATAATCAAAACTTCAGTTTGACTAATTCTGTAAAAGTATATCCAAATCCTACAAATAACGGAACTGTAACCATAAGCTGTGAAACCACAGTTGACAGCATTGAATTGATTACCATCAACGGACAAATAATTCAGCAAATTAAAAACCCTGAATTCCAAGACAATACCTTTACGATAACTAACCTGCCTAATGGGTTTTATTTCTTGAAATTATCAGGAAATGGCGAATCATTAACTAAAAAAGTTTTGGTAAACTAGTAATATCCTATCTTTAAAAGTATAAAGAAACGCTGTTGAGATTCAACAGCGTTTTTTGTTTTTAATCGAAAACAACGCTTTAAAAGAAGAGAAAACTGTGAAATCCTTTGAATTTTAAGTACTACTTTACTATCTTTCGCCTTCAAATTGTGTAACCCTCAATACATTTCATAAAATGTTAGAAGAAAAGAATGATAACCTGCAAAATGCAGATGGAAACGTAATCAGTGAATCACAGGAAGTGACTGCGACTGAAAATCAAGAAATTGCTAATGAAGAATTAGCAGAAAATGCACCTCTGCAAGAAGCAGAACAACCGGTAAACTCAGAGGAAGAAGCTCCCGCTCTGACCAAAGTTCTTACCGAAGATGAGATTGAATTAGCAGCGGAAAAAGAAGCGCTGGTTGAAGAAACTGTCGAAATTCCGGTAAATGAAGCCGCCGAAGAAGAAACAACAGAAGATGACGAAGCAGTTTCTCTTCCTGTTGAGAACGAAAATCAAGCCGCTATTTCGGCTATTAATGAAGTAAACGCTGAAGAAAGCGAAGATGAGTCACTCAAAGACCGTCATGACATTCCGATGTTGGATTACGAAGCCTTGTCAATGGAGCAATTGGTTGATGAACTCTCTAAGCTGGTGATGGTTGAAAAAGTAATGTCGGTAAAAGACCATGTCGAAGAATTGAAAAAAGCTTTCTTATCAAAATACCATCATTTTATTGACGAGAAAAAAGAAGAGTTTCATGCCGAAAATCCTGACACTACAGAAGATTTCCATTATCACTTTCCGTTGAAAGTAAAATTTGATCAATTATATACGCAATACAGAGAAAAGAAAAATAGCCATTTCCAAAGTCTGCAAAATAACCTGAAAGCCAATTTGGAAAACCGTTTGGCTATAGTGGAAGAGTTGAAAAACCTGGTTCACAGTCAGGAAAGCATTCCTGTGACATTAAAGAAATTCAATGACATCAGAGATCGTTGGAAAGTAGCTGGCCCAATTCCTAAAGACCGCTACAATCACGTTTGGAACAATTACCATTTTCACTTAGAAAATTTTTATGATATTCTTCATTTAGATCGCGAAATCCGCGATTTGGATTTCAAACACAATTTGGTACAAAAGCTAAAAATCATTGAGCGTGTAGAAGAATTGCTGAAAGAAGAAGATATCAACAAAGCATTCCGCGAATTACAGGATTTACACCGCATTTGGAAAGAAGAAATAGGACCAGTTTCCAGAGAACACCGTGAGGAAATTTGGAACAGATTCAGTGAATTAACCAAGCAAATGCACGATAAACGCGAAGGATTATATGAAAAACTACGCGAGGTGGAAAATGCCAATTTAGAAAAGAAAAAAGAAATAATTGCTCAAATACAAGCCCTAGGAGATGAAAAAGTAAGCTCACATTCGGCTTGGCAGGCACAAATTGAAAAGGTTGAAGCCTTGCGCAATGAGTTCTTCTCAACCGGGAAAGTACCATCGGAAGTCAATGAAGATACTTGGACTGCCTTTAAAAATGCCGTTAGAAATTTCAATATTTCAAAGAATTCATTCTATAAAGAAATTAAGAAAGATCAAAACGACAACCTAAGTAAAAAGCAAGCCTTAGTTGCCAGAGCCATTGAATTGAAAGACAGTACCGATTTTGCTGCCACTACTCCACTCCTGAAACAAATTCAGGAAGAGTGGAAAACAATCGGACATGTTCCCAGAAAGGTTTCAGACAAACTTTGGACAGAATTCAGAGCCGCTTGCAACGAGTATTTTGAAAGGCTGAAAGAGCAAAAATCTGAAGTTAATGAAGAGGAAGTTGCCGCTTTTGAAAACAAAAAGGCTTACCTAGAAACCATGAGATCATTTGAACTCACGGGAGAACATCGTGCCGATTTAGATGCCATCAAAGCTCATATCGAAACCTGGAAAAGCTTTGGTAAGGTACCATTTGCCCGCAGACATATCGAGGGAAAATTCAACAAAATTCTGGATGCCTTATTTGAAAAATTAAGTGCCAGTAAAAAAGACAACGAAATGGCCCGTTACGCTAATAAGCTTGATCATTTAGCTCATTCAGACACCCGAAAACTGGATAATGAAAAAGTATTCATCATGCGCAAAATTGATGAAGTACAGAGTGAAATCTTTCAATTGGAAAATAACATTCAATTCTTTGCCAATGCCAAAGCGGATAATCCGATGGTGAAAGATGTCATGAAAAACATCGAAATCAAAAAAGAAGAATTAGCCATCTTAAAAGATAAGCTGAAACAACTCAGAAATTTGAAAAGAGAATAACTAAAAAGCCCCGATATTTTGGGGCTTTTTTATTGCTGTATTTTAGAAGCTAAAAGATAAATCACTGCCATGCGAACGGCTACCCCGTTTTCTACTTGGTCTAAGATGACTGATTGCTGTGAATCGGCCACATCAGAAGTAATTTCGACACCCCTGTTTATTGGTCCAGGATGCATAATGACAATTTCTTTGTTTAACGAGTCTAACAGATTTTTGTCTACTCCGTACTGTTGGGCATATTCCCTCGTAGAAGGAAAATAATTCACATCCATACGTTCGTTTTGCACTCTTAACATATTTGCTACATCACACCATTCCAGTGCTTTGCGTAAATTTGTTTCAACCGTTACACCAAGACTTTCAACATGCTTCGGAATCAATGTTTTGGGACCGCAAACCTTAACTTCGGCACCTTGCATTTGCAAAGCGTAGATATTTGACAAAGCTACTCTCGAGTGCAAAATATCACCTACAATAACCACTTTTTTTCCTTCTACTGTTCCCAGCCTTTCTCTGATGGAAAAACTGTCTAACAGTCCTTGAGTCGGATGTTCATGGGCTCCGTCACCGGCATTGATGATGCTGGCTTTTACGTTTTGGGAGAGAAAATAAGCGGCTCCCGGGTGAGCATGTCGCATGACCACCATATCTACTTTCATAGAAAGGATATTATTTACCGTATCAATAAGTGTTTCTCCTTTTTTGACTGAGGATTGCGCGGCAGAAAAACTGATTACATCTGCTGAGAGTCTTTTTTGAGCCAACTCGAAGGAGAGCTTCGTTCGTGTACTGTTTTCAAAAAATATATTGGCAATAGTAATGTCGCGCAGCGAGGGTACTTTTTTTATCGGGCGGTTGATTACTTCTTTGAAATGATCAGCGGTTTCAAAAATCAAGTCGATGTCTTGCTTTTGCAGGTACTTAATCCCTAGTAAATGGTTGACTGACAGTTCGGACATTTGTTGTTGTGTTGTAAGTTGTGTGTTATTAATTAAACCCTGACTGAAATCCTATATTAAGTATACGGCATCTTCTCCTTCCTTCTCTCTCCAGCATACTTTTACCTTTTCATCGTTGATGACGTCTACCTGTCTGCCTCTGTAATCGGGTTGTATCGGAAGATGTCGGCTGAATCTTCTGTCTATTAATACTAAAAGTTCAATTTCGGAAGGTCTTCCAAAAGACTGAATGGCTGTTAACGCAGCACGAATACTTCTACCGGTAAACAAGACATCATCAATAAAAACCACTTTTTTATCTTCCACTAAAAAGTCGATGTGCGTTTTATTGGCTTCGAGCGTTTCGCCTCTGCGAAAATCATCGCGGAAGAATGTGATATCTAAAAAGCCCAGAGGAATATTTTTGAGGTTATAGTCGTTTTCTAACAATGCTTTTAATCGTTGTGCCAAATAAACCCCGCGGGGCTGAATACCTATAAGCACAGAATTGGAAAAATCAAGGTGATTTTCGATTAACTGACAAGCCAAACGATGGAGTATGATATTGACTTCTTTTGAAGTGAGCAATACTTTTTGACTCATGGTAGTGTTGTTTGGGTTGTAAAAGTAGCGTTTTTTATTACGTGAGTCAAATTTGTTTGCAGTGGTCCTTGGTATTTGACTTTACGGTAAGGAAAAACACTTCAGAAATCATCTGATTCAAAACCCTGAACTGAATTTGTTGCAAACTGTCACCATTGATGCTTTATCTATGCCGTTGATATGCTTTATCCATGCCTTTGCTATACAGGACCAGACAAGTTGATATTTCTTTATTTTTTATGAGATTAATGATTGAAAGAAAAATTGTATATTTGAAATACTAAGCACTATTTATGGCAACGATAGAAATTCAAAAGGATTATATGATAAGTTTGGAGGCATTGAATGCTGAAATTAAGGTTTTGAATGACGCCAAGGTTAAAATTATATTTGAGGCTTTGGGACTCAGAATTGATACTGCTGATTTTGAGTTGTTAAAAACCTGGAACCTTATAGAGTTGAGCGTACCGGACAGAACGATGGCTGTGCAATTGAACAAGCTCTCAGCTTATGTGCCTAACCTCAAGTTTGTAGTAGACGACAGTAAACCCCTATTTACATTAACACAAGGTTTGAAACAGCGAAGAGTTTGGAAAGAAAGATGATAGCTTTTGAGAATTAGGAATTGTGTATAATTCGTGAATTACACACTCTATTTTTTGTTTTTTGAGATAAAATATTTTTAAGCCGCTATAAAAAAGCTATTTTTGTAAGAACGATGGTTTCCTTAGGCTGAGAAGCACTTGAGGTTGCCGGCGGTAAATTACCAAGTACCGTAGTGAGATACTAAAGCTGATTGATAACCTAAATGCCTATTTTTACGCATGAAAACAATGACCCAACCCAAACACTTAGGCCGAAACATAAGCCGGATCAGAGAATTGAGAGATATGAAGCAAGAGGCTTTGGCCATGGCTATAGGTGTAAGCCAACAGACTATTTCTACTATTGAAAACAGTGAGACTGTTGATGAGGAAAAATTGATTCAAATTGCGGAAGCTTTGGGTGTGAGTGCTGAGGCCATTAAAAACTTTACTGAAGAATCATTGATAACATATTTTAACACATTTCAAAACGACAGCAAGGGAACTTTCAATAACCATTGCACCTTTAACCCATTAGATAAGTTAATGGAAGCGCATGAGGAGAACAAACAATTGTATGAGCGATTGTTACAGGCTGAAAAGGATAAAGTGGCTTATTTAGAAAAGTTACTGAATAAGTAATATCATGAACTTTACTAGAAAAGCTTGTCAAATGACAGGCTTTTTTGTTAGGTTGAGTTTTGGTAAGATTTTATACTCTTTTTTGTATATTGCAGTATTATTTTTTAAAAAAGTTACATAAACCTGAATATATTTACAAGTTATAGGCTACTCTAATGACGACAACTAAACTACATAAATTCGGTTTGACAGAGTTACTTGTTATTGCTCAAGTGACAATTGTGTTGTTATGGTTTTGGCGACTTTCATATCAGACACCAATAGACATTTTTTCTGTTATACCTTTTCAAATATTTGGCTGGCTGACGAGTTTAGGTTTAATAATTTATGCTGCGACAACATTAAAAACATTACAGACCAAAACTCAAAAAGTCACACGACTTCTTTTGACAATTGCTTCATTCATATTTTTTTACTCAGTGGACAAACTAGCTGACCGATATCCAGACCAGTATAGATTTGTTGTTACAAACAAAACAGGATTGACAATTGACAAATTAGTTCTTTGCCATCACGACCAGCAGCAAGTGGTTGACAATTTTACAACAGACACGAAAACAAAACTCAAATTAAATTATTGGGAAGCAGAAAGCTTTTATTTCGTAACACGTTGTGCAGACAAAGCGGACACAGTATATCTGCCAATAGGTGGGACAAATAGTATTGGTTATATTTACAAAGTTGACATAGTAATTAAAGACAATAAAATAACAGCAGACATTGACAATGGAGAGAAGAGCAGCCTATAACACGGGTTTGGCAAAAGTGGCGGTTCAGTGCTCCGCAGACACATTTGTGGTCAATCAAAGTTTGGTTCTCCGCATCAACATTTGTGGTGAAAATCGCCACCTTCGCCAAGCCCGAAAACGTTACCTGCAAGTTTTAAACACGATTGTGTAAATGAGAATTTTAATTTTAACACTAATATTACTTTTGATAACAGCGTGCTCCTTTAAAGAGAAATTTGTTGCGAAAGATGCCAGTATAATAGCGTCATTATATATGAAATATAATATTTATGATTTAAATCTTGATTCTATTGAAAGCAGCAAACTAATTATTAATAACAAAAGATTTAATACTGAAAATAGTTTATTGGCTCATTATAGAATTAATACTAGTGACTGGGAAGTTTTAAAAACAGAAATTAGAAATGACGAAATTGAATCTATTACAAGAATTGGAAATGATTTTCTATTTATAACTGAAAGTTTTAATGGAAGTTTTATGGGTTACTGGAAAACAGATAAAAACCCTAAAATTAGAACTAACTTAGATGCTATTTCTTTTGGAAATTATGTAATCACTTCTTCAAAGAAAATGGAAAATGGAATTTTCGAAGTAAACGGAAGTTGGTGATACAAAACCTGCAGGTAACAGCGGTTTTACGCTATTGCGAGTTTTGTGGTAAATTCACGCTTTATTTTCGTAATAATATTTACCTTAGCCGATAGTACGCTGCTTCTTACTTCGCAACAGACGTAAAGCCGCGAAACGTTGGCAGTAATTTTAAAAACAGATAAACAATAAAATATGAGACATTTAGATGACGATTACGAAATAGAAGCAATTGACAAATGTTCAAGAGCATTATCAAGACTTGACGATAAGACAAAAATTAGAGTAATTAGATATTTGCTTGACAAATATGGATTAATAGCTCAATCAGAGAATCAACCAAAGGAAGTTGTAAGCCAAAATATCCAATATCAACAAAACAATCTTGTATTAGCCGAGCCAAAAGACTTAGATAAATTACCTAATGGTGCAAATACCTTTTTAGCATCTGGTAGTTTTATTGCAATAAAAGACGTGCTAATTAGAAATCTAGCTAAGACAGAACCTGAGTTACTAGTAATAATTGGATACTACAATTCTAATTACGGTAAATCCACTTTCACAAGACAATCTATTCTTGACTCATACCGTGAAAACAATGTAATGACAGATTTAAGAAGAAAAAATCTGACACAAAATCTTACAAGCCTTATTAAGAAGAATGTTTTTAATACTATAACTGAAGACGAATTATCCATTACCCCTGATGGGTGCGAAATGGCGAATAATATTTTAACTGGCAACACAACAACTAAAAAGCGTAAGCCAAGAACAAAAAAGGTTAGAACAACCAAGACAGATTCAAACACTACAATAGACGCTGAAGAAATCGATGAACAATCTTAATAAGATAGTACAACACTTAATTGAAAGCAAAGCTGCAAAAATTCAATTTGCTACGGCTTTTGTCTGGTATAACTACATTATCAATGAATCAGAAATTAGTCTTAAAGATATTAATGAGTATTTCACAAAATGTTCACTACCAAAATATAATCAAACATTCTTAAAAAGAGACCTTAGAGCATCAAAGAATGTCACTAAGGGTACCAAAACTGACACATACGTGCCAGTTAGAAAATACATTGATTCAATGAATGATTTGTATTCATTTGCAATTAAAATCAATGAAGAAATTCAAACAGACGATTCAATTATTCCCGATATTTTAACTAAGTCAACACGTGGCTACATAGAAAACTTAGCTAAGCAAATAAATGCTTCTTACAATTATCACATTTATGACGGCTGTGCAATTCTAATGAGACGACTTTTAGAGATTCTGTTAATTCATTCCTATGAATCTCATCAAATAGAAAATTTAATTACTGAAAATGATGGCTATAAAAATCTCAGTTATATAATTAACTACACTTGCAGCAACAAACCGTTCACACTTTCAAAAGATGCAATTGAGACTTTAGACAGCTTTAGAATTATCGGAAATTTTTCAGCACATAGAATACAGTATAACGCAAAAAGGAAAGACATTGAAAATATTAAATTGCATTACAGAATGGCAATTGAAGAGTTGTTATATGCCTCAAAGATTAAAAGATAAAAAAACTACTGCCAACAGCGTGTTGCCGCAATTGGCGGTGAAGTGCAATATTGAAGCTGAGTGCTACTATCAAACTTTTGTGCTGGGTGACAGTGAAGTGCTCCGAAATCGCCAACTGCGGCAACACGCAAACCGTTATACACAACAATATTTCCCGAAATTTGCTTTGAAAGTTTGCCGAAAAAAATGCTTCTCCTACTCGATTTTTTATCGAGTTTTTTATTTGGAATCGTTTGGGCTTTATGGAAAATTCTCTGCTTGCCAGATTTCGGTTTGCCCGAGTTCCAAAGTTTGCGTCGAATTGGATTGCGGAGTTTGATTACTTTAATAATTGCTGTGTATAACAGCGGTTTTACGCCATTGCGAGTTTTGTGGTAAATTCACGTTTTGTTTCCGTAATAATATTTATCTTAGCCGATAGTACGCTGCTTCGCTCCTCGCAACAGACGTAAAGCCGCGAAACGTTGTGCGTCAGTTTACCGCGAGATGAAAACCAAAAGTTGCCAAAATATTATGAAAATAAGCACTGAAATAAAATATTTTACAAAACGACAAAACTTAATATTCTTGTCTTTTTCTTTGCTTCTTATATGGGCTTGGATGTTTATTTCAGCCGAAATTGACACTAAAAATGACCGAGGATTGTTAACCGTTTCCGGTTTATCATTAATAACAAGTTTCATATTAATACTATTCTTCTCAAATAATAAATTAGTTGAATTTTTCATTACAGCATTTTATTTATTGATTTCAAGCTTGTTTATTTTCGTAATTTCATTAACACTAAGTTCCTATATTTCGTTTGTTACTAAATTGGACTGGACAGGATATGTTTTTCCCATTATTGCAAATGGGCTTTTAATTTTTTTCATCCTTAGACGATTATTTTCTTTCCCTAATAATTTGAAAGCATTTTGGGTTATCCTATCATTACCAATAATGTCAATATTCACAATATACTTAATACCATTTTATGACGGTATATTTGCTCATAAATACGGAGTTGGATTTCCAATTTCAATCTATTTGAGTTTTGTTTTTATATCAATTTCTATATTATGCAAGGAAGTCAACCCGAAAAAAACAGAGTGAAAATAAATTTTAAAAAAACCGAACGCACAACAGGCGTTTGGCGAGATTGCGAATTATGCGGTAAAATTCACGTTTTCATTTCGCAATAAATTTTTAATTTAACCGAAAATAAACGGTTCCGAGGCTCGCAACCTCGCCAAGCGCCGGAACGTTACCAGCAATATCACATGAAACCGCATAAAAAGACTTTACTAAAAATACATCTAGCATTAGTCATTCTTCTAGTTATTAACTTCTTGTGTCAAATGAATTTTGACATTAGTCTTAATAGAAAGTTATCCTTTGGCTTAAAAATCATATTTTATGTTACCGGAATATTGTTGTTTTTTAAAACCATAAAACCTTTTCAAAAAATTTCTATTTATTTTTCCCTATACTTAGTTTCTCCAATATTGATTTTTATTGGATGGATTATAGACGGAATCTTTGGGGCAATATTAGGATCAATTTTTCTATTCATTTTTGCTCCAAATGAAAGTTTACAGAAGGTTGAAAATATAACAATATACAGAAAGTTTGGTGGTTTACTCGGCAGATGTTGTGACTATGAGTTTACTAAAAAAGAATTACTAATTTTTGAGCGAAAGGTCGCTGAATTGAATTTTGAAAATGTGGACTTTGACAAAGTGCCAATGAAGATAGAAAACGATACTTTAAATTTGAATTTTGTACTCAAAGAATATGATGAAAATGGAAATGTATTTGCAAAAGATTCTATTATAAAGTTGAACGTAAAATAGATACTGCTGGTAACAGCGGTTTTGCGCAATTGCTGGTTTTTATTTTTATGTGTTCACGAAAAACTTTTATCTTTAACAGAAAATAATCAGTTCGCTGGCATCGCAACTGTCGCAAAGCCGCGAAACGTTACCAGCAATATTAGAAAAAATGCTACTAAAAAGAACTTTTGAAAATTTATTGTACACAATTCCGGTAATAATAATTTCGAATATTATCTATATTATATACACATCACAATTTTCTGGAGGATTAGCTGGAATGGCTCCTTTTGTAATGATTCTTAATAGTATGATTAGCTTTGTAATTTGTTTGATTGTTTATTTTGTCATTAATCTTAAATATAAACTAAATCAGCCGAAAAGCATACTAATTTTCATTTTGATTTCATTTTTGACACTAATAATCTACTTTACAGCTAATCCTTTTAATTATGGAAGTGAAAAAATATATCGTGATTTAGATTTATGGCTTTATATTTCTATATTAATTCCATCGTTTTTAATCATAATAGTTAAAAGAATGTTTAGTAAAGATGATTACTGAAGAATAGTAGCTGAAGAATGAAATCGTAATTGAAAAAAAATACTGCTGGTAACAGCGGTTTCGCGCAATTGTTGGTTTTTGTTTTTACGTGTTCACGAAAAACGTTTATCTTTAACAGAAAATAATTCGTTCGCTGGCTTCACAACTGTCGCGAAGCCGCGGAACGTTAGACACAATTTATTAGTATGCTTTCAACAGAAAAAATTTATTATAACAGACCATCATTAATATTATTTGCTTTAATAACCCTCATATTTTTTATAATATATACCTTTTTTATTTTTTTAAGTATTCCAACGGCTATAATAGCCGTACTATTCATTATCCTTTTTTTAAAAAAGATAAATTATGTTATTTACATTGATAATTATTTACATATTTTATCAAATTTTTTCATTCCTAAAAAAATTGAGTTTTCACAATTTGTAAAAATAAGCTGCGAAAATGTTGGTTTGGGAAGAAGTAAAGATGTCTTGATTTATGTTCATTATAATGATGCTGGCAAAATTAAAAAATCTATTCTTCTCAATTTCAGAATATTAGGAAAAGAGAGGGTTTTGAAATTCATTAATAAAATTGACCTAGAGAAAATCAATGTTGAGAGTTTTAGAATTATAGATATAGATTATAAAAATGGTAAATTTATTGCTGTTTAAAATAAACTGTGTCTAACAAAGAACTGTGCTTGCAACCAAATAAAAAATGATATTTTTTAAATAAATTTAGGCATAGGGCTTCTGTACTCTTTATTGTATTCGACTCCTGATTTTGCGATGGCAAAAGCCTGTCTTAACAGCTTATTACAAACAGCTATTAATGCCAGTTTTTTACTCTTCCCTTTTGCTGTAATTCTTTCATAAATCTCTCTACAGGCTTTATTGCATTTACAGGCTGTAAAGCTGCACATAAAGAGAAGATTTCTAAGTTTAGCATTTCCTATCTTACTTATTCTGGTTCTGCCCTTTAT
>NZ_SJPE01000014.1 GCF_004329815.1 Flavobacterium silvisoli
TATCGGGRACTTACACGGTCAACACAACAGTAGTATTGGTGAGTGTGACCACCTCGGGTTCACCAAGCTGTACCAAACCACTCAGCCAAACGGTAACTTTAACGGTAATTGACCCGACTGCCTCGGCAAGTTTTGCACCAACAACTATTTGTGCCAATACCAGTTCGACTCTGACTTTCACCGGAACACCGAATGCTACGGTAACMTATACCATCAACGGAGGAGCCAACCAAACCATCGTTTTAGATGCTTCTGGAACCGCCACTTTATCGGGAACTTACACGGTCAACACAACAGTAGTATTGGTGAGTGTGACCACCTCGGGTTCACCAAGCTGTRCCAAACCACTCAGCCAAACGATAACTTTAACGGTAATTGACCCGACTGCTTCGGCAAGTTTTTCGCCAACAACTATTTGTGCCAATAGCAGTTCGACTCTGACTTTCACCGGAACACCGAATGCTACGGTAACATATACCATCAACGGAGGAGCCAACCAAACCATCGTCTTAGATGCTTCTGGAACCGCCACTTTATCGGGGACTTATGCAGCTAATACGACCGTAGTATTGGTGAGTGTGACGACCTCGGGTTCACCAAGCTGTACCAAACCACTCAATCAAACTATAACCTTAACGGTAATTGACCCAACTGCCTCGGCAAGTTTTTCGCCAACAACTATTTGTGCCAATAGCAGTTCGACTCTGACTTTCACCGGAACACCGAATGCTACGGTAACATATACCATCAACGGAGGAGCCAACCAAACCATCGTTTTAGATACTTCTGGAACCGCCACTTTATCGGGGACTTATGCAGCTAATACGACCGTAGTATTGGTTAGTGTGACCACCTCGGGTTCACCAAGCTGTACCAAACCACTCAATCAAACGATAACCTTAACGGTAATTGACCCGACTGCTTCGGCAAGTTTTGCGCCAACAACTATTTGTGCCAATAGCAGTTCGACCCTGACTTTCACCGGAACACCGAATGCTACGGTAACATATACCATCAACGGAGGAGCCAACCAAACCATTGTTTTAGATGCTTCTGGAACCGCTACTTTATCGGGGACTTACACGGTCAACACAACAGTAGTATTGGTTAGTGTGACCACCTCGGGTTCACCAAGCTGTACCAAACCACTCAGCCAAACGATAACCTTAACAGTAATTGACCCGACTGCCTCGGCAAGTTTTGCGCCAACAACTATTTGTGCCAATAGCAGTTCGACTCTGACTTTCACCGGAACACCGAATGCTACGGTAACATATACCATCAACGGAGGAGCCAACCAAACCATCGTTTTAGATGCTTCTGGAACCGCCACTTTATCGGGGACTTACACGGTCAACACAACAGTAGTATTGGTTAGTGTGACGACCTCGGGTTCACCAAGCTGTACCAAACCACTGAATCAAACTATAACCTTAACGGTAATTGACCCGACTGCCTCGGCAAGTTTTGCACCAACAACTATTTGTGCCAATAGCAGTTCGACTCTGACTTTCACCGGAACACCGAATGCTACGGTAACATATACCATTAACGGAGGAGCCAACCAAACCATCGTTTTAGATGCTTCTGGAACCGCCACTTTATCGGGGACTTATGCAGCTAATACGACCGTAGTATTGGTTAGTGTGACCACCTCGGGTTCACCAAGCTGTACCAAACCACTCAATCAAACGATAACCTTAACGGTAATTGACCCGACTGCCTCGGCAAGTTTTTCGCCAACAACTATTTGTGCCAATACCAGTTCGACCCTGACTTTCACCGGAACACCGAATGCTACGGTAACATATACCATCAACGGAGGAGCCAACCAAACCATCGTCTTAGATGCTTCTGGAACCGCCACTTTATCGGGGACTTATGCAGCTAATACGACCGTAGTATTGGTTAGTGTGACCACCTCGGGTTCACCAAGCTGTACCAAACCACTCAGCCAAACAGTAACCTTAACAGTAAACCCGCAACCCAATGCTGGGGTTAGTCCTGCTCCGGTTTCAGTTTGTAAATCGGGAGCAGCCTTTGATTTGTTCACGCTATTAGGAGCAACAGCTCAAACTGGGGGAGTTTGGACTCCAGCTTTAGCAAGCGGTACCGGATTGTTTAATCCGGCAGTGGATTTATCTAATACCTATACTTATACAGTAACCGGAGTTGCACCGTGTACTTCTGATTCAAAATCAGTCCAGGTAACAGTTGTTTTGCCGCCTGAGGCTGGAAATGATGGAAATTTACCACTTTGTTCAAATCAAAATCCTGTTGACTTATTCACTGCTCTGAATGGAACTCCGCAGACAGGAGGTGTTTGGAGAGATCCTTCTAATGCTGTCATCTCTAATATTTTGAATCCGGCTACAGCTGTCTCCGGAAATTATACATATACAGTAGCGGGTACAGCGCCGTGTCCTGATGATGTAGCGGTTGTTGCGGTTACGGTTACGCCGGGACCCGAAGCCGGAAACAGTGGGCCTTTTTCAATTTGTTCTAATAGCGCCCCCTATAATTTATTTAGCCAGTTAGGGGTTAATGCTCAACTTGGTGGTGTTTGGACAAACCCTTCCAATATGGTGGTTACGGGTATTTTTGACCCATCAACTGATCCGGTTGGAGATTATACTTATACGTTGTCGGGGATAAATCCGTGTGATAATGATGTGGCGGTAATAACCGTATCTATTTCACCTGTGCCTGATGCGGGTATAGGAACGGTAAAAACACTTTGTTCCAACGGAGCACCGGTTGATTTGCTGACACTTTTAGACGGAACTCCTCAACCAAATGGTGTTTGGACCGATTCATCCAATACAGTGGTTTCAAATATGTTTGATCCTGCTACCGGACTTTCGGGAGATTATACTTATACAGTAGTTGGCGGAGTAGGGTGTGACCCGGCTTCAGCCACAGTTTCGATAACTATATTACAAGCGCCAAACGCCGGTAGCGATGGTGGTACCAGTGTTTGTATTGACAGCACCGGATTGGATTTGATAAATTATTTAGGAAGTTCATACGATGCAGGAACGTTTAGTGATGACGATAGCACTGGGGCGTTGAGCGGAACGATTTTTAATCCATCATTGACTGCACCGGGAGTATATCATTTTACTTATACCGTTACGGGTGGACCGGCACCATGTACTACAGATACAGCTTTGGTCACTATTACGGTAGTTGATTTGCCAAATGCCGGTACGGCGGTTTCAATAGCTCCAGTTTGTAATTCGGTCGGAACGATTGATTTGACCACTTTGATTCAAAATGCGGATGGAAATGGATTGTGGTATGACATGAGTGATAACGAAATTACTAATCCGATTGATATTTCCTCGTTTACTGTCGGTAGCTATTCATATTATTACATGGTAAGCAATGATTGTGGTAGTAGTGATCCAACTGTCGTTACTTTTGAGATTTTAGACAATCCTGCATTAGATAATGCAAATATTACTATACCAACAGTGTGCGTAACCAATGATGTGACAGTAAATTTATCGGGAATGGTTGACGGAACTTATACCCTGAATTATGATTTGAGCGGTAGCAATGTTGTAGCCAACCAAACCGTAACCGTTACGGTAACCGGAGGAACCGCCAGTTTTGTTATACCTACAACTACTGTCCCGGCAATAGGCACAACAACCATAAGTTTTACATCTATTCAAAATACCGCAACAACTTGCCAATCTTCATTGACCAATGTAACCGGTAGTATCATTATCAATCCGGTAGTCCAATTGGAAAATGCTAATCTTTCAGTGGCCGCTGTATGTGTCGGAAGTGATGCAACGTTAAGCATAGCTAATGCTACAAATCTTCCGGATGGAAATTATCAATTTGATTATACCATACCTACAGGAAATCCGACGACAGGAAGTTCAGGAAATGTGACAATAACAGGAGGAAACGGTTTGTTTACAATACCGGCCGCCATGATAGGAACAGCAGGCAACTATTCCATTACCATTAATGCCATAACAACAGCAACTGGTTGTTCCAACAATAATGAAGATGCAGCCACTACATTTACCGTAGTCAATCAAAACAATGCCGGAACTTTCACACCGTTGCCTTCCGTTTGTTCTTCTGTGGGTGTTTTTGATTTGAATACCTTATTAACCGGTCAGGATTCGGGTGGTGTGTGGACAGACAGCAGCAATGCGGTGGTTACTTCGCCTGTAAATATTGTAACCTTTGTGTCGGGAAGCTATTCGTATACTTACACAGCTAACAATGGTGTTTGTTTACCCGATTCAGAAACAGTTCAATTCACTGTTTTAGCCAGTCCAAAGTTGACAACTCTGAATGTTACCGCAGCCTCAATCTGTATAGGGGCAAACGGTATTGTTAATTTTAACGGAATGACCGATGGTGTTTATACACTTGACTATGATATTACAGGAGCTAATACTTTGACGGCTCAGCAAACCATAGTGACAATTTCGAGTGGTACGGGTAGTTTTTTAATACCAAGTTCAGTATTGCCGAATGCAGGATTGACCTTGATTACTTTTACCAAAATAACAGACAATACATCATCCTGTTTTAGTTTGGTTAATGTGCCGGTTTCTCTCACTGTTAAGCCTTTGGCTGATATTGATCCGGCAAACTTAACCATCCCGAGTGTGTGTTTAGGAAGTTCAGTGGTGGTTAATATTGCCAATGCAACAGGGTTGCCTGATGCGGTTTATCAATTCAATTATACTATCCAGGGACCAAATCCTGCTACCGGAACTACCGGTAATGTAACTGTTATCGGAGGTGTGGGTCAATTCAGTTTCCCGGCTTCTATGTTTACAACTACCGGTAATTATACCTTAACTATTATTGGGATTGTATCGCTTACCGGTTGTACCAATCCGGCAGAAACAGCCTCGGCTACTTTTGCTATTAATGCTATTCCTGATGCAACCGGAGCTCTCATAACAGTTCAGGATACTTGTGTTGCCTCTGACAGTACAGCAACGGTTACAGGAGCTACCAATTTACCGAATGGGAATTACACTGTAGTTTATGACCTCTCAGGAGCCAATACAGCTACTGCGGTCAGTACGACTGTAGCCTTTGTAAACGGAACGACTTCGATTATTATACCGGGAACTTCTTTGGCTAATTCAGGGACTACAACAATTACCGTTACTTCTATAGTTTATGCCACTTCCGGATGTGGAGGTCCGTTGACTTTTACCTTGGCGACCAATTTCTCAGTGGCTACCTTAGCTGAGCCAACCTTAATTCCGGATGGGTTTATTTTCTGTGACGACGATAGTCCTAAGGTGTTGAATTTGACGGCCAATATTGTTCCGGTTCTTGGACAAACAGTTATCTGGTATAATGCTCCAACCGGAGGTACTGTTTACGATGAAAGTGATTTGTTGGTAGACGGTATCACATATTACGCCGCTGCAGTAGCTGCCAGTGGATGTGAAAGCGCAACTCGATTACCGGTTGAAGTTGATTTGTCAGGTTGTGCAGACATCAGAATACCGGATGGGTTCTCTCCGAATAATGACGGCATCAACGATACTTTTGTGATTGATAACTTGGCGCAATTGTACCCGAAATTTACTTTGGAAATCTACAACCGCTACGGAAACAAAGTGTATCAAGGAGATATTAACACCCCTAATTGGGATGGAACTACTACCGAAAAAGGATTGAAATTAGGAAATAATTTATTGCCTACCGGAGTTTATTTCTTCATCATCAACTTCAATGACGGAGCCAGAAAACCATATCAAGATAGAGTATACTTAAGCAGATAATGAGAAATACTATGAAACATAAAACGATACAATATCTCTCGGTGCTATTCGTTGCCTTTTACTCCACTTGGGTACAGGCACAGCAAGATCCCGAGTTTACTCATTATATGTACAACATGAGTGTCATCAATCCGGCTTATGCTACAGATAATCCGGGAGTGATTAATTTAGGGGGAATATACCGGGCTCAATGGGTAGGCATCAAAGGTGCACCCACCACTCAGTCTTTCTTTGCGCACAAACCTTTGTCTAAGAAAGTTGAAATGGGAGTGTCAGTAGTACATGATGAAATTGGTGAAGTGGTGAAAGAAAGCAACATTTTTGCTGACTTCGCTTATGTTTTAGATTTAGGAGAAACTACAAAATTATCTTTCGGGTTGAAAGGAGGAGTTACGCTTTTCAGTACTGATTTTACCGGATTCGAATATACGGATTCCGCTTTAGATCCGGCGTTTAAGGAGAATATCAGCAAAACATTTCCCAATGTTGGTGCCGGAACCTATTTATTTGGATCTAACTATTATGTTGGATTTTCTGCCCCCAATTTACTGACTACAAAACACCTCGAAAAGCAATCGGGAATTACCACTACGGGTGTTGAAGCCATACATTATTTCTTGACCGGTGGTTATGTTTTTACCTTTAACGGCAATGACAACCTCAAAGTAAAACCGGCTTTCATGGCCAAGGGAGTTGAAGGAGCTCCGGTTTCAATTGATTTGACCACCAATGTTTTGATTAATAACAAATTCGAAGCAGGTGTAGGCTACAGACTGGATGATTCTGTCAGCGGATTGGCCAGTTTTTATGTAACGCCATCTCTCAGAATCGGTTATTCGTATGATTATACCCTGACGAATTTGAGAAAGTTCAACTCGGGTTCGCACGAGGTTTTTGTCCTTTTTGATTTAGGAAAAAGCAAAGATAAAGATTCCGGAAAAGGGTATGACAAATCACCAAGATTCTTTTAAAAATGAAAAGGATGAGAAAAATTTACTACATAGTTTTTGTTTTTTGCAGTATTACGACTCTTTTTGCCCAAAAGAAAGCCACTGTTAAAGATGGCAACAGTTTGTTTCAGACAAAATCCTACGTCAAGGCGGCGGCTATTTATGAACAGGTAGCGCCGTCAAAAGAAGTGTTGCAGAATTTAGGCGATTGTTACTATTACAATTTTCAAATGAGCAATGCCGTTCGCGCCTACAAGCAATTGTTTACCACGTTTAAAGACAGTATAGAAAAAGAAGTTTACTTCCGATTTGCCAATGCTTTAAAAGGGACCAAAGACTTTGAGAAAGGGGACAGTGTCATGAAACTGTACCTGGGTTATGAACAAAATACCCAACGTTTCATGAAAAGCGCTTCCCGAAATTCGGTTATGAGCTATAAATTGGAAATAATGTCAAAAGACAAAAATAAAGGTGATTTCGGTATTTCATTTTACGGCGATAAAGTAGCATTTTCCTCAACCCGCAATGCCATGGGAAAATCATATGGCTGGAATGAAAAACCGTATTTGGATTTGTTTTCGGCAACCGTCGATGACAAAGGGCAGTTGACCAATATAGAGCCATTCCCGGACCCTATCAATACCAAATTTCACGAAAGTAATGCGACATTTACACCCGATGGTAGAATCATGTACTTCAACCGAAGTGGAGATAAACAAGTAAAAGTTGGTGAAGAAATGGTTGCGACCATAAAGATTTTTAAAGCTGAATTCAAAGACGGAAAATGGATTTATGCCACAAAACTGCCGCTTTCCAATGATGAGTATTCGGTAGAACACCCTTGTCTGACCAAAGACGGAAAACAAATGTATTTCGCCAGCGATATGCCCGGAGGTCAGGGTTCTATGGATTTATATGTAGTCGATATTGATGCAAACGGAATCTTTGGTCAACCACGAAATTTAGGACCTACAATAAATACATTACACCGCGAGCAATTTCCTTTCATATCTACTGACGGAACATTGTATTTTGCTTCTGATGGTCATCAGGGATGTGGAAATCTAGATATTTTCATGGCCAAAAAAATCAGCGATACTGAGTTTGACAAACCTGTAAATCTGGGGTCTACCATCAATAGTGAAATGGATGATTTCAACTACATCATTGATGAAGAAAAAAATCAAGGCTATTTTGCTTCAAACCGCGAGGGAGACGATAACCTCTATACTTTTGTACGCGAGCCTAATAAGTTACAGTATTTGGTAGAAGGAGAAGTGCGCGACAAGAAAACATTGGCGCTTTTACCGGGTTCAACCGTAAAATTATATGACGATAAAGGAGTGTTGTTGGATGAAGTGTTGGTAGGTAAAGACGGTGATTTTATGTTCAATACCGAGCCGAATAAGAAATACAAAATCATGGCTTTCAAAGATTTCTACATTCCGGCAGAATCAGAGTTTGAAACCAGCAAGAATGGTAAAGTGTATTTAGATCTTCAGATGAAAGTAGAATCGTATTACGATGCCGAAGACATCATCAACAAAAAAGCTGACGGAACAGTTTTAATCGATTTGGAGAACATTTATTTCGATTTAGACAAATGGAATATCAAGCCTCAGGCAGCGCAGGTATTGGACGTTTTGGTCAATTTATTGAAAAAATACCCTTATATGGAAATTCAAATTGGCTCTCATACCGATTCAAGAGCATCGGCCATGTATAATTTGAGGTTATCCAACAAAAGAGCGGCATCGGCTTTAGAATATCTGGTGCAAAACGGTATTGAAAGAAGACGATTGTCATCGGTAGGATATGGCGAAACCAAACCGCTTATCATTTGTCCGAAAAACGATTGTACCGAAGAAGAGCATGCGGCCAACCGCAGATGTACGTTTATGATTTTAAAATAAGTTGTTAGTTATAATAGTTGTTTAAAAATTGGGAATTTTTCAAAGGCGTTCGGGTTCGGAGGCCTTTGTTTTTTTATGCGCATTCATCCTGATTCAGTACTTTTGTAATTCAAATGTATTCTTATGAAAAAGTTTCTGTTGCTTCTTGTTTGTTGTATTGCCGGAGCAGTATCCGCACAAAATCGACCTAAATTGGTTGTCGGTATCGTTGTTGACCAAATGAAAATGGAATACCTTTATCGTTTTCAAAGCGATTTTTCTGATAATGGTTTCAGGCGATTGATGAACAATGGCTACACCTTCCACAACATGCATTACAATTATATGCCCACTTATACTGCGCCGGGACATGCTTCTATTTATACCGGGACCACGCCTGTCAATCACGGCATCGTCGGGAATGAGTGGTTTAGCCGTGCGTTAGGTAAAGAAACCTATTGTACCGATGATGCTTCAGTGCAAACTGTTGGTGAAGGAACACCAGAAGAGGGAGCCATGTCACCCAAAAATTTACTGGCTACTACAATTACCGATGAATTGCGGTTGTCTACCAATTTCAAAGGAAAAGTTATCGGAATCAGTATCAAAGATCGCGGAGCTATTCTTCCGGCCGGACATTTTGCCAATTGGGCATTTTGGTACAGCAAGATCGGAAACTTCATATCCAGTACTTTTTACGGAGAAAAACTACCGGAATGGGTAAATGAATTCAATGCTCAAAAAGGATATTTGAACTATCTTAACAAAGGCTGGAATTTGTTAAAACCTATAGCAGCTTATGACGAAAGTTTGGCCGATAATAATCCGTATGAAGGTAAATTATACAAAGCTGAACAGCCGGTTTTTCCGTATGATTTGAAAGCCATGTATGAAAAAAATGATGCGGGAGTGTTGCGCAGTACTCCTTTCGGGAATGATTATGTGGCTGATTTTGCCAAAGTAGCTATTGAAAAAGAAGCGCTGGGAAAAGACAGTATTACCGATTTTCTGGCGGTGAGTTTTTCTTCAACCGATTATGTGGGACACTTACTCGGGCCACGTTCTATGGAGTTGCAGGATACCTATTTGCGTTTGGATTTGACTATTGCTGATTTTTTGAATTATTTAGATAAAACGGTTGGGAAAGACAACTATTTGGTATTCCTCACAGCAGATCATGCCGGTGCTGAAAACGCCCGATTCCTGAACGATCATAAATACAACGTGACTAATGTGGAAACAAAAGAAATCAGAGCCGCTTTGAAAAAGTTTTCATCAAACGCATTCGGAGAAGATTTAGTGTTGAATTACAGTAATTTCAATCTGTTCTTTAATAAAGAAATTATCAAAAATAAAGGACTAGAATTGCCAAAAGTAAAACAAGCGTTCAAGGACTTTTTAATGACTCAACCTCAGGTGAAGAGAGTGTATACGGAAGAAGAAATTCTGGCCAATTCAGGCGGTGATTATTACCTCAATTTCATTGCCAAAGGATACGATGTTACCCAGAACGGGGATTTAATCATACTCGACAAACCCGGTTATATCGAATACGGTCCCACCGGAACTTCTCACGGAACAACTTACAGTTATGATACTCATGTGCCGTGTATTTTTTACGGCTGGAACATCAAAAAAGGGGAGACACACGACAAAAAAGAAATAACAGAAATTGCTCCGACTTTGGCACAAAAAATAAAAATAACCATGCCAAACAGTACTGAAAGCAAAGTACTCTCGGAAGTGCTGGATAAGTAATGGCAAACGTTCAAAAGTTGATAAAATACCGATACGTCGGTATTTTTTTTTGTTTACACTTCAATCATAATCTGATTTTGCAATAAGTCTTCAAAAGATTCTCGTTCCCTAATCAAATGACCTTTGCCATTTTTCCACAGCACTTCGGCCGGCTTGAAACGCGAGTTGTAGTTGGAAGCCATTGAAAAACAATAGGCTCCGGCGTTCCGGAAACACAAAATATCTCCTTCGTGAATTTCGGCAATTCTGCGATTATTGGCAAATGTGTCGGTTTCGCAAATATAACCTACGACGGTGTAGAACCGCTCTTTTCCTTTAGGATTCGAAATGTTTTCAATGGCATGTTGCGAACCGTAAAACATCGGACGAATCAGATGGTTAAAACCACTGTCAATTCCGGCAAAAACCGTAGAAGTTGTTTGTTTGACTACATTTACTTTGGCCAAAAAATAACCGGCCTCACTAACCAAAAATTTGCCCGGTTCAAATGCTAAAGCCAACTTGCGACCGTATTCTTTTTCAAAAGCTAAAAAACGTTTGGTTAGTTTTTTGCCTAATTCTTCGATGTTGGTTTCGATGTCGTCTTTTTTATAAGGGACTTTGAAACCCGAGCCGAAATCGAGAAAATCCAAATCCTTGAACTGTTTGGCGGTATCAAACAAAATTTCGGCAGCATACAAAAAGACTTCAATGTCTAAAATATCCGAACCTGTATGCATGTGAATGCCGTTGATGTGCATTTTGGTGTTTTCCACTATGCGCAACACATGCGGAATCTGGTAAATCGAAATGCCGAATTTGCTATCAATATGTCCTACAGAAATGTTTTCATTTCCGCCCGCCATCACGTGTGGATTGATGCGGATGCAAACAGGAATGTTAGGGTGTTTGGTGCCGAAATGTTCTAAAACCGAAAGATTATCAATGTTGATTTGAACACCCAATTGAGCAGCTTCCTCTATTTCTTCAAAAGAAACGCCATTGGGTGTAAAGATGATTTTATCGGGGGTAAATCCGGCATGCAATCCTAATTGTACTTCCTGTATGGAAACGGTGTCAAGACCGGAACCCATATTTTTGAGTAACTTCAGAATAGAAACATTCGACAAAGCTTTCATCGCATAATTGATGCGAAGTTTTTCTACTTTGGAAAAGGCATTAGTCAATCGGTGGAATTGTGATTCAATTTTTTCGGCATCGTATACATACAAAGGATTGCCAAATTCATGTGCTAAGGCTTCTAATTCTGATGGTTGCATAACTTTGATTTTTTACAAAGCTAAGTATTCCGTCTTTTGGTTTCCAAAGAAAATAACAATAATTGCCGTTACTGTTTTAGGGTGATGAAAAATCCGTCCGCTACCGATTGATCTATAATCAAACTGTTATTTGATATTGAAAAGCAACCGTAGGAACTGCCGTTTATTTCCAGACTTTCGTTGCAAGGCATTTCCGGATTGTTGACCAATTGGTAATTGTACACTCCTGTTTCGAGTACGTCCCATTTATTAGGGTCAGGGTTGTTGTTGACTACTGTTACGGTTTGGGTGATTGGATTGAAATCCCAAACAATGGTTCCGGGAGTAAAATTGTTATTGATTCCGGCAAAAGTGCCACTCACATTAACCAGTTTCCATCTTCCCTGAATTGAGTTGATTGCGGCTGCATTTGAATCTTTGCTGCAACCTGTAGCGAGGAAGAGCGCTAAAAGAGCAAAAGGGGTGATTAGTTTTTTCATAGTTTTTTGATTTTAATAAAAGATACTTTTGCTCAAAAAAGGTTGCGTTTGCCCTGAAAAATATCCCGGTACCAAGAAATATACTAAATTGGTATACATTTCTTTTTGGTTTGGTTCTAATTAATTACTTTTGTGGCACATTTGGCTGAATTAGGTTTCAGCAGTTCACAAACTAACTATTTATTATGAACATACACGAATATCAAGGAAAAGAAATATTAGCCAGTTATGGCGTTCGCATTCAGCGAGGTATTGTGGCCAACAATCCGGTAGAAGCAGTAGCTGCAGCCAAACAATTGACGGCTGAAACAGGTACAGGATGGCATGTGATCAAAGCTCAAATTCACGCTGGTGGAAGAGGAAAAGGCGGAGGTGTAAAATTGGCCAAAAACCTGCAACAGGTTGAAGAACTGGCTGAGCAAATCATCGGGATGCAATTAATCACTCCGCAAACTTCTGCCGAAGGTAAAAAAGTACACAAAGTATTGATTGCTGAAGATGTATACTATCCGGGTGAAAGTGAAACGTCTGAGTTTTACATGTCAGTGCTTTTAAACCGTGCCACAGGAAGAAACATGATCATGTATTCTACCGAAGGAGGAATGGATATTGAAGAAGTTGCCGAGCATACTCCACATTTAATTTTTACTGAAGAAATTGACCCAACAGTTGGTTTACAAGCCTTCCAAGCACGCAGAATTGCTTTCAATTTAGGGCTTTCAGGAAATGCTTTCAAAGAAATGGTGAAGTTTGTTGACTGTTTGTACAATGCATACATCGGTTCGGATGCTTCAATGTTTGAAATCAATCCGGTGTTAAAAACATCAGACAATAAAATTATGGCTGTTGATGCGAAAGTAAACATTGATGACAATGCACTTTACCGTCAACCGAAAATTGCCGACATGCGCGACATCCGTGAGGAAAATCCAATTGAAGTGGAAGCCAAAGAGGTTGGTTTGAACTACGTTGATCTTGACGGAACTGTGGGTTGTATGGTAAACGGTGCCGGATTAGCTATGGCTACTATGGATTTGATTAAATACGCAGGTTTTGAGCCGGCGAATTTCTTAGACGTAGGTGGTACTGCTGATGCTAAACGTGTTGAAACAGCTTTCCGTATCATCCTGAAAGATCCGAATGTAAAAGCCATTTTGATTAATATTTTTGGTGGAATTGTGCGTTGTGACCGTGTGGCTCAAGGTGTAGTTGACGCTTATAAAAATATGGGCGATGCCATTAAAGTGCCAATTATCGTTCGTTTACAAGGAACCAATGCTGAGATTGCTAAAGAACTAATTGATAATTCAGGTATGCCAATCTTATCAGCGGTACAATTCCAAGAAGCTGCTGACCAAGTAAAAGTGGCCCTTTCTTAAGCTTAAGAATACAAATTATAAAGTAAGAATCCCGAGTGAAAGCTCGGGATTTTTTTTGGTCAAATTCTCGATGAAACTGCTCAAATTCTAATTTTGAACCGGGTAAGCCAAATGGAAATGCTATTTTTGTTTAAGACATTTGAAAATGGATAAATGAAAAAAGTAAGACCTCTTCTTTTGTATGCGCTGCTCGTTTTTTCGACGGTTGGCTGGACACAAAATCAAAAAATCGACAGTCTGATACTGGTTTTGCAAAAAACCAAAAATGATATCGACAAAGTTCAGTTGCTCAATACTATTGCTGACGAATACAAAGCAGGTGATCCCAAACAGATGCAGAAATATGCCAATGAAGCACTGCAGTTGGCAACCAAAATTAATTACTCTATTGCCAAAGGTAATGCACTACTCAATTTAGGAAATTCAAATATTCTTTTGGGCAACTATCCTCAAGCGTTGCAGTTTTTTTCTGAGGCACAGGCTGTGTTTGAAAAAGCGATCGACAATGCTTCCAACGAAAACAACAAAGAAATTAATAACGGACTTGCCCGGGCTTACGGTAGTTTGGGAGTTGTTTTTTCGGAACAAAATAATTATGCCAAAGCTCTGCAATACCACCTGAAAGCCGTTAAAATTTATGAAGCCGATAAAGATATGGCCAAATGTTCCCGGGTGTATAACAACATAGGAGTAGTTTATAAATCGCAGGGAGATGACTTCAAAGCCTTAAATTATTTCATCAAATGCCTGAAGATTCAGGAAAAGATGGGAGATAACACGGTTGGGATTACCACAACGAATGTGGGAAACATTTACTTAAAACAAAAGAATTACGATAAAGCTTTTGAGTATTACAACAAGGCGAAACAACTGTTTACAAAATTTCCGAATCAGCGTGGGCTGGGAGAGTTGTATAACAATTTGGGGTTGTATTACAAGGAAACCAAAAATCCTGCTGAAGCATTGATTCAGTATACTAAAGCAATTGAAACTTTTACCGGAATTGATGACAAATTCGGGCTCTCGGATACGTACTATTTCATAGGCGATATTTATTATGAACAACGTAACTGGAATGAAGCTCTCAAGTACACTTATCTTTCGTTGACGTTAGCCAAAAAAATCAACGTGTTGGAGCAGGTGCAACTTGCTGAAAAACGGCTGAGTGAAATCTATGAAAAACTAAACAAGCCCGATGAAGCTTTGCGGCATTTCAAGTTGTACAATATGGCCAAAGACAGTCTGAGTAACAACGAAAATGTACGCAACAGTGTGCGTGCCGAGATGAATTTTGAGTTCGAAAAGAAAGAAGCATTACAAAAGAAAGAGCAGGAAAAGCGCGAAGTCATTTACAACGAAGAAGCTAAACGCCACCAACAGCAAATCTTTTTTGTGATACTGTTTATTTTATTGGCTTTCGGGATAGTATTTTTGATTTACAACCGATTGCAGTTGAAAAAAACGCTGACACTGCAAAAAGAATTGGCAGAATACGAACAGAAAGCTCTGCATTTACAAATGAATCCGCATTTTGTTTTCAATTGCTTGGGCTCGATATCGAGTTTTATTGTGCAAAACGGTACCGATTCGGCTATCAAATACTTGTCTAAGTTTTCCAAACTTATGCGATTAACGTTGGAATATTCGAAAGAATCGTTGATTCCGATTGATAAAGAAATAGAAAGTCTGCAGAATTATCTGGAGTTGGAACAATTGCGTTTCAATAATAAATTCAATTTTTCGATTATAAAAAGCATTGAAATTGAAGATGATATGGGGTTGCCACCGCTATTGTTGCAGCCTTTTGTAGAAAATGCCATCATACACGGTGTGATTCCGAAAAAAGAAATGGGAAGTATTGCGATTCGATTTGAAATTGAAAAAGAAAGTTTGCTTTGTACTGTTGAAGACAGCGGTATTGGTTTTCAACAGTCTAAAGCACAAAAAGAACATTCGGTAGCGGCTCACAAATCGATGGCGCTTGATATTACCCAAAAACGATTGGAAATGATTGAATCGGTTACCCACAAAAAAGCCAGCGTAACAATGGATGAAGTTAAAAACAGTCACGGAGAAGTATTGGGAACCAAAGTTACATTGCATTTACCGATTCAATATGTCAATGACAAACATTAAATCTCAATCAAAAACACAGCATAAAGCAATAAACAAAATGATAACAGCAGTATTAATAGACGACGATAACAATTTGCGCAACGGAATGAAATCTTTACTGACTCGCTATGCTCCCGATATTAAAATTATTGGAGAAGCAGACAGCGTGGAGAGTGGAACGGAATTGCTGTTGAGCAGTCCGCCTCAGGTGGTCTTTTTGGATATTCATTTGGGCGATGGTTCGGGTTTTGATTTGTTGGAAGCTGTAAATCAGAAAGGGAAACTGAATTCGCAACTGGTTTTTATCACGGCGCATGAACAATACGCTATTAAAGCTTTTCGTTTCAGTGCATTGGATTTTTTGCTGAAGCCGGTTGACCCAGAAGAGTTGGAAAAAGTAATCGGGAAACTGAAAAACGTACTCGATAAAAATGACAGTGTGGCGCATATTGATTTGCTGTTGGAAAACATCCGCAAAAAAGTTGATAATTTCAAACGCATTGCCTTATCCAATTCTGACGGTATTCATTTGTTTGAGGTAAGCGATATTATCCGTTGTGAAAGCGAAGACAATTACACCAAGTTTTACATTAAAAATAACAAGCCGGTGCTCATATCCAAAACGCTGAAAGAGTATGAAGATTTATTGACCGAACACGGGTTTGAGCGCATTCATCAGTCGCATTTGATTAATCTTTCATACCTGAAATCTTATATCAAAAAAGATGGAGGTTATGTGATAATGGCAGACAACAGTAATCTTCCCATTTCACAACGAAAGAAGGAACGGTTACAGGAAATTTTAATCAAACAGTTGAGCAGTTGATGCAAATTCTAATTCAAAACCAGTCTTTACTCAATTGTCAATACAACACCTTAGAAACCAATTTATCTTTATAAGAAAAATACAATCAAAACGAAACTAACGATTATGAAAAAACTATATTTTTTACTGTTGCTGTTTTCGGGAACCGTAAGTGCCCAGATTGTGAATATACCAGATGTGAATTTTAAGGCGAAGTTACTAAGCGCAAGTCCAACTCTTCATATTGCATCGAACGTGAATCCAAATAGTACAGCTTCACCTAATGTTTATACGGCAGTTGATACAAACGGCAATGGTGAGATAGAAGTAAGTGAGGCAGAAGCTATTGTTTATTTAACTGTAAGTGGAAGTCCAATGAGCAGCAATACTATCTCAAGTTTGGAGGGAATACAGTATTTTACAAATCTAAAATGGCTATATTGTAGTAATAATACTTTAGAAACGCTCGATATTAGTAATAATTTTGCGTTACTTAGTTTGAGTTGTACAAACAATCTATTAACATCAATTATTTTTGATAATCCTAATCTTGCTTCTTTATCTTGTGGTTCAAATTTACTAAGTACGTTAAATCTTCAAGGATGTCCTGGGCTTTTAACTCTTGGCTGTGGGGCAAATAATCTTACAACTATAGATTTTGCGAGCAATCCGTTGTTGAAAAGTGTAGGAATAGCTAACAATCCTTTGACTTCGATAGATGTAAATAATTTACAGAATTTAGAAGGATTAGCTATTAATTATACTAATATAACCTCTATAAACGTTAGTAATAAACCTAATTTGCTTTCGGTTAATCTTGGATATAATGCATTCCTAACTAATGTTGAGTTAGTAAACTTACCGCATTGTTATAAAGTAAACATTCAAAACTGTAATATTTCATCAATTGATTTGTCTACGGTTGCTTACATGCCGTATATCAATTCAGGAAATGTTTTGGAACCATCTGTTTATAAAATAAGTTTAAACAATAATGCCAATTTGACACATGTAAATTTTAAGAATGGATTTAATAATCCGAATATCGACTTCTTTTCTAGTGCTTTGAATAATCAACAGCAATATTTGTGTTTGGATGAAGGCGATGTTTTTTCCTTTATTGATTTTAATTCAGGATCGCTTATGTCAACCTATTGTAATTTTAATCCAGGAGGATTATACAATACCATCACAGGTATTATGACTATTGATGATAATAATAACGGTTGTGATGCTTTGGATGATATTCAATCTAATATCAGAGTAAATATTAATGACGGGACGAATACCGGCGCAAGTTTCACTAACTCTATTGGTAACTACACTTTCTACACCCAAACAGGAAATTTTACTGTAACTCCCGCAGTTGAAAACCCAACTTGGTTTGCTTTTTCGCCGCCAACAACTACTGTTTCGTTTGCAAATGCTAATAACAATGTAGTGACACGAAATTTTTGCATCACAGCCAATGGTATTCATCCTGATGTTGAAGTAATTGTGGCGCCGGTTTTGCCGGCACGTCCCGGTTTTGATGCCGTTTATAAATTGGTTTACAAAAACAAAGGCAATCAAACATTGTCAGGTAATGTAACTTTTGCATATGATGACAATGTTTTAGATTATGTATCAACTACTGAGGTTCTCACAGCGCAAAGTGCTGGTTTGCTGACTTGGAGTTATGCTAACCTATTACCGTTTGAAAACAGAAGTTTCTATGTGACATTACATGTGAATGCACCAACGGATACCCCTGCAGTGAACATTGGTGATGTATTACACTTTACGACCGTTGTCAATCCTATTGCCGGAGATGAGTTTCCCGCAGATAATACTTTTCAATATAACCAAACAGTAGTAGGGTCGTTTGATCCTAATGATATTACATGTTTAGAAGGAGCTGTAATTCCACCTTCCGAAATAGGTAATTATTTGCACTATATCATCAACTTTGAAAATACCGGTACAGCTGAAGCTGAAAATATAGTAGTGAAAGAAGTAATTGATACAACTAAATACGATTTGAGTTCTTTGCAAGTTTTAAACAGTTCCCATCTGGTAAATGCGAAACTCACCAACAATATAGCTGAATTCATTTTCCAAAATATCAATTTAGACTCCGGCGGACATGGTAATATCTTACTCAAGATTAAATCAAAAAATACTTTGGTGCAGGGCAATATGGTTAGCAAAAAGGCGAATATTTATTTCGATTACAATTTTCCGGTTGCAACCAATAATGCTGATACGGTATTCCAATCTTTGAATACTCCTGATTTTCCTAAGGATGTTACCATTAGTGTTTATCCGAATCCGGTAAAAAATACGGTTACCATCACCAGTCAGTTTGCTGTGAAATCAATCGAGTTGTATGATGTACAAGGAAGATTACTGCAAAAGCAACTGACCAACGAAAGCAGAGCAGCACTTGACATGAGTGCACAAATCAAAGGAGTTTATTTCATCAAGATAATAACCGAAAAAGGAATGAAAGTAGAAAAAGTGGTTAAAGAATAAACTTGAAATAATTGTGGTAGAGGCGCACTTTTGTGCGCCTTTTTTTTGACCTATACCAACCTTGCAAAAATTATCACAAATTTAACGAAAACGTTGTCGTAATTCTTTTTTATTTCATTTCGAATTCCCTAATTTTGTTGAATTGTTAAACAATCAGATTTAATTCCCTAATTTATATTATGTCTAAAACAGCAATATTAGAATTTGATGGCAAAAAATACGAGTTTCCTATAATCACCGGAAGCGAAAATGAAACGGCTATTGATATCGACAAATTACGCGCTTTAACCGGCGCGATTACTATGGATCCGGGCTATAAGAACTCAGGGTCTTGTATGAGTGACATTACGTTCCTAGATGGTGAAGAAGGTATTCTTCGTTACCGTGGTTATGCCATCGAAGATTTAGCCGAAAAGGCCGGTTTTCTTGAGGTTTCCTACTTGGTTATTTTCGGAGAATTGCCAACTAAAGCGCAATTGGAACAATTTGAGAACGATATTCGCAAATATACTTTGGTTAACGAAGAAATGAAAAACATCATCGATGGTTTTCCGAAAACCGCTCACCCTATGGGCGTTTTGTCTTCGCTTACCAGCGCATTGACGGCTTTCAATCCTAAAGTAGTTAATGTTGAAAACGAAAAAGAAATGTACGATGCTGTGTGTAAAACCATGGGTAAATTCCTAGTGATTGCCACATGGACGTACCGAAAAATGATGGGCTATCCATTGAATTATTACGATAACACTAAAGGCTACGTAGAAAACTTTTTACACCTGATGTTTGAATTGCCAACCGGACCATATAAAACCAATCCGGTGGTAATTGATGCGTTAGATAAATTGTTCATCCTACATGCGGATCACGAGCAAAACTGTTCAACATCAACAGTGCGTATGGTAGGTTCTTCTCATGCCGGTTTGTTTGCTTCTATTTCTGCCGGAGTTTCTGCGCTATGGGGGCCATTGCACGGAGGTGCTAACCAAGCCGTATTGGAAATGTTGGAAGCCATTCAAAAAGATGGTGGCGATTCTGCAAAATATATGGCCAAAGCCAAAGATAAAGATGATCCGTTCCGTTTGATGGGATTCGGTCACCGTGTGTATAAAAACTTTGACCCAAGAGCAAGAATCATCAAAAAAGCAGCCGATGAAGTATTAAAAAACTTGGGTGTAGATGATCCTATCCTGAGAATTGCCAAAGAACTGGAAGAAGCCGCTTTAGTTGATGATTATTTCGTATCCAGAAAATTATATCCAAATGTTGATTTCTATTCCGGTATTATCTATCGCGCTTTAGGAATTCCTACAGATATGTTTACGGTTATGTTTGCTATCGGTCGTTTACCGGGTTGGATTGCCCAATGGAAAGAAATGCGTGTCAACAAGGAACCAATTGGTAGACCGAGACAGATTTACACCGGTCATCCTTTGAGAGATTTCAAACCAATGGATAAAAGATAATTTCTTCCAAAATATTATAAACAAAGCTTCTCCTAACCGGGAAGCTTTTTTATATTTGTTCACAACGAAACAGACCGGAATGTTGCCATGCAATGTTGGTCAAACCTATTTTTTATGAACAAAGAGATTGTTTTTTTACTCAATAAATCTGAAATTACGGCCGGTTCACGGGGAGCTTCATTAGGCCCCGAAGCCATTATGACCGCTGCCAGGAAAAAGGGAAGTCCTGTTTTTGGAGAACATACGGTCAAAAAAATCAAATGTGTAAATGAACTGTTAGATAAACCAACCTCTTTTGAATTTGCCAAGCGCATCGATGGATTACTACAGGTATATAATGAACTCAATGCTGAAGTTGCAATATTGTTAAAAAACAATCAGTTTCCACTGGTTTTGGCAGCAGACCACGGTTCGGCAGGAGGAACCATAGCCGGAATCAAATCGGCATTCCCCGATAAAAGATTAGGCGTAGTTTGGATTGACGCTCACGCCGATATACACACTCCTTATACGACCCCTACCGGAAATATTCATGGCATGCCCTTAGCTACTGCACTGAATATTGATAATTTGGAATGCCAAAAAAATGAGGTCAATACACCCACGAAAGAATTTTGGAATCAGCTGAAAAGCGTGGGAGGGATAGCGCCTAAAATTGCACCGGAAAATTTAGTATATATAGCGGTTCGCGATACCGAAGAACAAGAAGATGCATTACTCGAGCGTTTCAATATCAGGAATTATAAAGTGGATGAGGTTCGCCAAAAAGGGGTAGCGCAGATCATAAATGAAATCGATGAAAAGTTAAAACACTGCGATTTGTTGTATGTCTCTTTTGATGTGGATTCAATGGATCCCGAAATGACATCATACGGAACAGGAACTCCTGTAATTAATGGATTAACACCCGAGGAAGCCAAAGAAATTTTGACATCTTTGGCCCAAAAAACTAAAACAGTTTGTCTTGAAATAGTTGAAGTCAACCCGTGTTTAGACGATAAAGTAAACAAAATGGCCGAAGTTACCCTCGAACTTTTAGAAGCGGTAACCGGAGTCTTAAAACAGTAACTATGAAACAAACTACGAACTCCGTATTAATGATTCGCCCGGTGGCGTTTCGCATGAATGAACAAACGGCTGTAAACAATTACTATCAGAAAGTGCTTGACGGGCTCTTGCCGGAAACGGTTAATGCCAAAGCACAGGCCGAGTTTGATGCTTTGGTTAACAAATTGCGAAAAGTTGGAGTCAACGTAGTGGTGGTAGAAGATACTCCAGAGCCCAATACACCGGACAGTATTTTTCCGAACAACTGGATATCCTTTCACGAAAACGGCGATGTAGTGCTGTACCCCATGTTTGCCGAAAACCGTCGTGCCGAAAGAAGAGAAGATGTTTTGGATATTATCGAAGATCAAGGTTTTATCATTAATGAAATCATGGATTATACTTTGGCAGAAGAAGATAATGTTTTTCTGGAAGGAACCGGTAGCTTGCTCCTCGATCGCGAAAACGGTAAGGTCTATTGTGCATTGTCACCTAGGGCCGACGAAGAATTAGTGATAGAGTTTTGTGAAGATTTCGAGTTCACACCTGTCATTTTTGAAGCCTTTCAGACTGTAAATGGAGAGCGAAAACTAATCTATCACACCAATGTCATGATGTGTTTGGGCGATACGTTTGCCGTAATCTGTGCTGATTGTATTGATGACAAAAAAGAACGTAAGATGGTGTTAGACAGTCTTCGCGGCGATGACAAAGAGGTGATTTTGATAACCGAGGATCAAGTCAATAATTTTGCCGGCAATATGTTGGAAGTAAAAGGTAAAAATGACGAACGCTTTTTGGTCATGAGTGAAGCAGCATATAAAAGCCTGACCAAAAAACAAATTGCTCAATTAGAAGCTCATGTCGAAATCATTCATTCCAATTTAGATACGATTGAAGCATGCGGGGGAGGAAGTGCCCGTTGCATGATGGCGGAGATTTTTTTACCAAAAGAATAAATACGAAACCATTTAAAAATAGAAAATCCCAAAATCTGAATTGATATTGGGATTTTTTTATTGACGATTAATTTATATTCCTCTGATGATTGCCAAAACCGAGCTGATGATATACTGAATTCCGATAGAAATGGTTAAGAACCCAACAATGCGTGAAATGGCAACAATACCGGATGCTCCCAAGAATTTGGCCAAATAATGAGCACTGTGCAAAATAATGTAAATAAGAATGCTTACCACAACAATTGCCAGACAGGAATAAATAATTTCATTGGTAGTATTGTGTTCCTGATAAAAAGCAATCAGTAAAGAAATAGAACCCGGACCGGCCAACATGGGCATTGCTAACGGCGTTAAGGCAATCGCATTTCGACCCTGAATGTCCTCTGCTACTTTTTTGTTGATTCCCCTGTTTTTGCTGAACTTACCATTCAAAAGCGAAAAACCAGAACTGGCGATAATGATACCGCCTGCAATTCGGAGTGCTGTTATGGTAATTCCGAAAAATTCTAAGACATATTTCCCTACGAAAAAGGAGATGATTAAAATGATGAAAACATTAATAGATGTCCAAAGTGATACTTTTGATCGTTCTTTTTTGGAATAGTCTTGTGTTAACCCAACAAAAATGGGAACTGTACCAATAGGATTCAATACTGAAAATAGTGCGGCAAATAAAAAAATAAATAACTCCATAGTTTTTTTGGTAAAGATAAATCGGCACTTCTTGTTTAACTATTAAATAGACGTTAAATAAACCAACCGATTTATAAAGTTACCATTATCTTTGATACATAGAAATGAAAATCATGAAAAATAAGAAAACACTCGTCTTGGGAGCTACAACAAAGCCCGAACGCTACGCTAATATAGCCATCAACAAATTGGTTGAAAAAGGACATACAGTACTGGCCATAGGACAAAACACGGGCGAAGTAGCCGGAGTTACCATTCACACCAAATCCATTCCGCTTAAAAATATTGATACGGTAACGTTGTATCTAAATCCGACACGTCAGCGCGAGTATTACAACTACATTATTGAAACCAAGCCGAAACGCGTTATATTCAATCCCGGTACAGAGAATCCGGAATTTTACCAGTTGTTGAAAGCCAATGGGATACAAGTAGAAGTCGCTTGTACACTGGTTTTATTGGCTACAAATCAATACTAATACCGGGTGTTCCCGGTGGCAGGTTTGCTGATCAGCCATAAACCGATAAACGTGATTAATCCGTTTACAATGATTAGTTCGTTGTCAAAAACATAATCGCCGAAAAGTTCTGCGGAATATTTGCTTATAAAGAAGCAAATTGTTGGCGAAATCACGCAAATCAGAGGCACCAAGTTGTCTTTCACTGTTTTGGATTTCATGAACAAACCAAAAGTGTACAATCCTAAAAGCGGTCCGTAAGTATAGGAAGCGATTTTGAAAATCATCTTTACCACCGAAGCATCGTTTACCGCATTGAATATCACAATCACCAAAAACATCAAAAACGAAAACCCAATGTGTACCATGTGGCGGGTTTTCACGATGTTGGGTTTATTTTGATTTTCGGTCTTATCCATGCCTAAAAAATCCACGCAAAATGAAGTCGTTAAAGCCGTCAACGCTGAGTCGGTGGTAGCAAAAGTCGCTGCAGTCAATCCCAATAAAAATACCACTGCCGGGACAATTCCCAACGATTTCAGTGCAATTTCGGGAAACAGAAAATCGGTGCGGGCCACCCCATCGACCATAGGAACCTGAATGCCGTTTTTCTCGGCAAACATGTACAGTAAAGAGCCGACACTCAGGAAAAAGATGTTGATGATGACAAAGATTCCGGTGAAGGTAAACATGTTTTTTTGCGCTTCGCCTATGTTGGCACAACTCAGATTTTTTTGCATCAAATCCTGATCAAGACCTACCATGGCAATGGTTACAAAGATGCCGCCCAGAATTTGTTTCCAAAAATAATTGCCTTTTAAATAATCTTCAAAAAAGAAAACCTTAGAATAGTTGCTTTGTTTCACCGCTTCAAAAGCCTGAAAAGCGCCAAAATCTAAACTGTTGCAAATGAAAATGATGGTCAGAAATACCGAAGCAACCAAAAAGAAAGTTTGTAGAGTATCGGTGATAATGATGGTTTTCAAACCGCCGCGGTAGGTATAGGCAAAGATTAAGCCGAGGGAAATTAAAACGGTTAATGCAAAAGGAACCTGAAAAGCGTCAAATACATATCGTTGCAAAACAATCACCACCAAATACAATCGAAAGGCAGAGCCAATGGTTCGGCTGATGAGAAAGATTGAGGCGGCTGTTTTATAACTGATGACGCCCAAACGCTGTTCGATGTAACTGTAAATCGAAGTCAGATTCATGCGGTAGTATAGCGGTAACAATACTTTGGCTATAATTAAAAATCCGATGGCATTTCCCAGAACAAACTGGAAATATTTGAACTGTAAATCGGGATTGCCCACCTCGCCCGGTACCGAGATAAAGGTGACGCCAGACAGCGCCGTTCCTATCATTCCGAAGGCTACCAGATACCACTTTGAGTTTTTATTGGCTTTGAAAAAAGTGTCATTGTCGGAGCTTTTTTTGCTGACCATATTGGAAATAAGCAACAGTAATCCAAAATAAACAACGATGATGATAAGAATGGTGGTTGGTGACATAGACAATGTTTTTATCGGAAGCCAAAATACAAAAATTAACGAGTTAATCGGAAGAATTGATGATTTGAAAATGATTTTATCCGGAGCCTAACATTTTCAAATTTTCAAATCGATTCTTTTTCAAATTGCCTATTTTTGTCGCATGGAATTTTCATCAAAATTGCTTGAAAAAGCAGTAAACGAAATGGCTCAGTTGCCCGGAATCGGAAAGCGAACCGCTCTTCGATTGGTGTTGCATTTGTTGAAACAACCCAAAGACCAGACTCGGTTTTTGACGCAGGCGCTTATGGCTATGCGTGAAGAGATTAAGCTTTGCAAAAGTTGTCATAACATATCGGATGCTGAGGTTTGTGACATCTGTCAAAATCCTAAGAGAAATCACCATATTATTTGCATAGTTGAAGATGTACGCGATGTAATGGCTATTGAAAATACCAACCAATTCAAAGGAGTTTACCATGTTTTGGGCGGTAAGATTTCACCCATTGACGGAGTTGGACCGAGTCAGTTAACAATAAATTCGCTGGTTGACAAAGTAAAACAGGGAGACGTGGAAGAATTGATTTTTGCACTCAGCCCAACAATGGAAGGTGATACCACCAATTTTTACATTTTCAAACAAATCAAAGATTACCCAATTAAAACATCAACCATTGCCCGCGGTATTGCAGTGGGAGATGAGTTGGAATATGCTGACGAAGTTACTCTTGGGCGAAGTATTCTGAACCGTGTCCCGTTTGAGAATTCGTTAAAAAACACATAACAAAATAATCATTCGTTACATTTTTGTAATTACAATTGAAAAACTATCTTTGTTTGCTAATTTTTTTTAAAAAATAATGAACAAACCCAAATTATTTTTATTTGTTTTTCTGAGTATTTTAATGGTTTCCTGTGTGCCTACTAAGGATTTGATTTATTTACAAAACAATAAAGATGCTTCAACTGTTTCGGTGACTCCCTCTAATAATAAGCCTTATCGTCTGCAAACCAATGATATTTTGAGTATTACGATAAAAGCTATCGACCCTAAATTAGTAGAGATTTTCAATTCAACCAATAGCATGAATGCCAGCAGTGTTACCGAACAAAGCAGCTATTTCAGCGGATATACAGTTGATGATCACGGCAATATCAGGCTTCCTATAATCGGAGAATTGAATGTTCTGGGTTTTACGGTAGAGGAGGTTCGAACAAAATTAGAGTCGGTATTAGCAGAAAAGTATTTCAAACCGGAAGCGGGTATATTTGTGATTGTAAAACTGGCGGGTTTCCGTTACACCATCAACGGAGAAGTGTCGGGTACAGGTACCAAAGTGCTTTACCAAGATAGAGTAAACATCATGGAGGCTATAGCGAATGCCGGCGATATTACTGTTACCGGTGATCGTAAAGATGTTAAAGTCATTAGAAGATATCCGCAAGGAAGCGAAACATTCAGTATTGATTTAACCAGTAGCGATGCAGTTAATTCGCCTTGTTTTTATTTGCAGCCCAACGATTACATATATGTCAAGCCATTAAAACAGAAAACCTGGGGTACCGGTAAAACCGGTATAGAGTCGTTGTCAACCATCATTACGATTTTGTCTTTGGCAACCACCACCTTTTTATTACTTAAAAATTAACACTCATTTGTCATGCTCGACATAAAGGATTTTTCTTTTTTTGATACCAAAAACAGTTTTGATTTTAAAGGATTCCTGATCAAAACGACCAGTTATTGGAAATGGTTTGTGATAGGGTTAATTATTGCCTTCTCGATAGCGCATCAGTTGAACGTAAGAAAACAAAAAATTTATGGTATTGAAACTACCATAGCCATTAAAGAAGAGAACAATCCGTTTTTTACCACTAATACCAGCCTGGTTTTTAATTGGGGAGGAACTTCTGATAAAGTTCAGATGATTTCAACTACTTTAAAATCAAGATCTCACAACGAGTTAGTGGTTGACAAATTACAGTTTTATGTAGATTATTTCAAACAAACCAAGTACTTTTTACAAGACGTTTACGGTGACGCTCCTTTTAAAATCACGTTAGACAAGAATCAGGATCAACTGCTCTCTCAGTTCATCACGGTTAAAATGATTTCGAGTGATACATACCAGATTGCCATACCTTTTCAGAACAGCAATCAGAGTGTGGTAAGATATTCCGATAATTCGGTGAAACCCATCACTGTGCCTGTCAAGCAATTCATACGAAGATTTAAAGTCGGACAAACTGTAAACTTACCGTTTCTCCACTGGCGCCTCGATTTGAATGAAAAAGCTGATTTAGCGTTGAATGAGGAAGTGTTAGTTCGTTTCAATCCATTTGATGAAACGGTAGGAAGATATCAGGGCATCAAAGTAATCATAGATGAAAAAGCGGGTTCTATCCTGAAATTGGGAATGGAAGGAACCAACAAAAACAGAATGGTGGATTACCTCAATGCAACGGTAAATGTTTTGATTGACCGACAACTCGAAAACAAAAATAAATTTGCCGAAAATACCATCAACTTTATCGATGAACGATTGGTTGAAATGGAGAAGCAATTGAAAAACTCGGGTGATGATTTAAAAGATTTCAGTCGAAACAACAGCATACTGGATGTAGAAGACAAAGGAGCTAATTTTAAGAGTCAGTTATTTGAACTCGATACCCGAAAAGATGAGGTAGAACGAAAAATTGCTTACCTGAACCAGCTCAAAGATTATTTGAGAAACAGTGTTGATTATTCAAAATTACCGGCGCCAACTGTAGCGGGGATTTCGGAGCCTAACATAGGCACAAATGTAGCCAAATTAATTGAACTCTCCATTCAAAGATCAGAACTGGTGTATTCTGCTAAAGGACAAATTTTTTATGAGCGTATTGACAATGAAATCGGTTCGGTAAAAAAGGTTTTGTTGGAAAATGCCAATTCGTTGAAAACGCTTTTACAATACGATTTGAATTCGGTTAATACCAAACTTAACGGATTGGAAGCCGAAATCAAAAAAATGCCCGAAACCAATCAGGCGTATTTGAATATTTCCAGAAAATATGATTTGAGCAACAATATTTACAACACTTTTTTACAAAAAAGAAGTGAAGCTTCTATTGTTAAGGCAGCAAATCTTTCGGACATACAGTTTATTGATCCGGCTAAAGATGTTGGGGGTGGTTTATTGGGGCCCAAAACAAGCGTTAATTATGTATTGGCTTTTTTTATGGGTCTTTTGGTTCCGCTCGTAATAGTGTTCCTGATTTTCTTCATCAACAATACTATTCAAAACATCGGCGATATTTCAACGCTGACACAACTCCCGCTATTGGGAATCATAGGAGTAAAACATTCCGACTCTAATTTGTCAGTATTTGAAAGACCTAAATCAGCCTTGTCTGAATCGTTCAGAGCGATTCGTTCCTCCCTACAGTTTTTGTACAAAAAGCAGAGCGTTGAAGGAGCAAAGACACTGATGCTTACTTCTTCTGTCAGCGGAGAAGGAAAAACGTTTTGTTCGATTAACATCGCAACTGTTTTTGCCTTGAGTGAAAAGAAAACAATTATAGTAGGCCTCGACTTAAGAAAACCGAAAATTTTCGACGATTTCAATATCAAAAACGATATTGGAGCGGTCAATTATCTGATTGGACAAAAAAAATTAGAAGAAGTTATTCAGCATACCCATGTCCCTTATCTTGATGTAATCACATCCGGACCTATACCGCCAAATCCATCCGAATTAATTCTTGGTGATAGCATGAAAGAAATGATGGCTCAGCTTAAGAAAAATTACGACTACATCATATTGGATACGCCCCCGGTTGGTTTGGTTTCCGATGCCTTGGAGTTAGCTCAGTTTTGCGATGTTACGTTGTACATTGTGCGACAAAATTTCACCAAAAAAGAAATGCTTACTTTGTTGAACAACAGAGCTAAAAGAGGAGAGTTGAACAATATCAGCATCATTTTTAACGGTTATGAAAATAAAGCTAAATACGGAGTAGGGTATGGTTACGGATATGGTTATGGTTATAGCTATGGCTACGGATACGGAAGCGGATACCATGAAGATGAGGAACCAAACGGATTCTTTGCAAAAATGTATTACCGCCTTTTCAAAAGAAAGAAATAATGACAAACATTAACACAACTGTACTTATTACGGGCGGAGCCGGATTTATAGGGTCTAATTTATGCGAATATTTTTTAGCGAAAGGCTATAAAGTAACTTGTCTTGACAATTTTGCCACCGGACATCATCATAATATCAAACCTTTTTTATCCAATCCTCATTTTACTTTTATTGAAGGCGATATTCGAAACCCTGAGACTTGTGCCCGAGCAGTGAAAGGTATAGATTATGTGTTGCATCAGGCAGCCTTGGGTTCAGTGCCCAGATCTATTCAGGATCCGTTTACATCCAATGAAGTGAACGTTACCGGTTTTATGAATATGTTGCTTGCCGCGAGAGATGCCGGTGTAAAACGGTTTATTTATGCAGCCAGTTCTTCCACTTATGGGGATTCAGAAAAATTGCCCAAAGTAGAAGATGTAATCGGTAAACCGCTTTCTCCCTATGCTATCACTAAATACGTTAATGAGCTGTATGCTGATGTGTTCAGCAAAACCTACGGGATAGAAACTATAGGTCTTCGTTACTTCAATGTTTTCGGTAGACGTCAAGATCCTAAAGGTGCTTATGCCGCCGTAATTCCTAAATTTGTGATGCAGTTAATGCAACATCAAAGCCCAGTCATCAATGGTGACGGAAATTATTCAAGAGACTTCACTTATATTGACAATGTGATTCAAATGAATGAATTGGCTATGACTACGACAAATCCTGAGGCGGTCAACACGGTTTACAATACCGCGGTTGGCGACAGAACGACACTGAATGAAATGGTAATGTATTTGAAAAAGTACTTGTCTGATTTTGACTCAGCGATAGCCAAAATACCCGTAATTTATGGTCCCAATAGAGCAGGAGATATTCCGCACTCGTTGGCCAGTATAGAAAAAGCAAAACAATTACTTAATTATAATCCCAAATTTCCCTTTCAAGACGGTTTGAAAGAAGCGGTGAAATGGTATTGGGAAAATCTGAAATAATAAAAATAGAATGAATATTACTAACATTTGTTGTATTGGTGCCGGTTATGTAGGAGGTCCGACTATGGCAGTTATCGCCGAAAAATGCCCACATATTAAAGTGACTGTGGTTGATTTAAACGAGAAAAGAATAGCAGCTTGGAATGATAAAGACATTAACAACATCCCTATTTATGAACCGGGACTGAATGAGATTGTAGCTCATGCCCGTGGGAGAAATTTATTTTTTTCTACCGATGTTGATAAAGCCATTGATGAGGCTCAATTGATATTCATATCGGTAAACACCCCAACCAAAACGTATGGAACCGGAAAAGGAATGGCGGCCGATTTGAAGCACATAGAATTGTGTGCCCGTCAGATAGCCAAAGTAGCCAAAAATGATAAAATCATAGTAGAAAAATCAACTTTGCCCGTCAGAACAGCCGAGGCTATTAAGAGTATTTTGGACAATACCGGTAACGGAGTTCAATTCCAAATTCTATCCAACCCCGAATTTTTAGCCGAAGGAACTGCTGTTGTCGATTTGTTGAATCCGGATAGAGTATTGATTGGAGGCGAGACCACTGTTGAAGGGCAAAAAGCCATCGATGCTTTAGTAGAAGTTTACGCTAACTGGGTGCCGAAAGACCGCATTTTAAAAACTAATGTTTGGTCATCAGAATTGTCAAAATTGACTGCCAATGCTTTTCTGGCGCAAAGAGTATCATCCATCAATGCAATTTCAGAGCTGTGTGAAAAGACAGAAGCCAATGTGAATGAAGTGGCCAAAGCCATTGGAATGGATAGTCGTATCGGGTCTAAGTTTCTAAAAGCGTCTGTAGGTTTCGGAGGTTCCTGTTTCCAAAAAGACATACTGAATTTGGTTTATATTTCCAAAGCTTTCGGACTGCATGAAGTGGCTGATTACTGGGAGCAGGTGATTATTATGAATGACCATCAAAAAAGACGTTTTTCAAAAAATATAGTACAAACACTTTATAATACCGTATCGGGTAAGAAGATTGCCTTTTTAGGTTGGGCTTTCAAAAAAGATACTAATGATACGCGTGAATCTGCTGCTATTTATGTGGCTGATGATTTGATTAATGAACAAGCTTCTGTGGCCTTGTATGATCCTAAAGTGTCTTATCAACAGGCATTGTCTGATCTAGATTACTTGGACACAAGAACTCCGGCAGAAAACGAAAAGTACCTGATGGCCTCCGGCGATGCTTATGAAGCTTGCCAAAATGCTCACGCTATTGCTATTTTAACCGAATGGGATGAATTTAAAGCATACGATTGGCAGAAGATTTACGATAATATGCTTAAGCCGGCTTTTGTTTTTGATGGCCGGAATTTATTAGACGCCGATAAAATGAGAGCCATAGGATTCGTTTATCAATCCATAGGAAGCAGATAGGCCTCAGGGAATGGCATCAATTTTAATTTTTTAAAAAATATGAGTGTAAAAATTGCAATAATCGGACTCGGATACGTTGGTTTGCCCTTGGCAAGATTGTTTGCTACCCAATATGCAGTTGTTGGGTTTGATATCAATCAAGACAGGATAGCAGCCTTGAATTCGGGTTGCGATGCTACACTTGAAGTAGACGAAGCCACTTTGAAAGCGGTATTGGTCGATTCGCCATCAGCGGAAAAAGGGCTTTTTTGCAGTAGCAATTTAGACGATATTAAGCAGTGTAATTATTATATAGTAACTGTTCCTACTCCGGTAGACAAAAACAATCGTCCCGATTTGACTCCGCTCTACAAGGCCAGTGAAACGGTTGGAAAAGTTTTGAAAAAAGGAGATATAGTCATCTATGAGTCTACGGTATACCCCGGTGTTACTGAGGAGGAATGCATTCCGGTTTTGGAAAAGATAAGCGGTTTGCAATTCAATGTTGATTTTTTTGCAGGCTATTCTCCGGAGCGCATTAACCCCGGAGATAAAGAACATACCGTAGAGAAAATACTCAAAGTAACCTCTGGTTCCACTCCCGAAATCGGTCAGAAAGTAAACGATTTATACCGATCAGTCATCACCGCCGGGACGCATTTGGCTCCTTCCATTAAAGTGGCTGAAGCTGCTAAAGTGATTGAAAATTCACAGCGCGATATCAACATTGCTTTTGTAAATGAACTGGCTAAAATTTTTAATTTATTAGAAATCGATACCCACGCTGTTTTAGAAGCTGCCGGAACGAAATGGAATTTTCTCCCGTTCAAACCCGGGCTGGTGGGCGGACACTGCATAGGTGTGGATCCTTACTATTTAGCCCAAAAAGCTCAGGAGAAGGGATATCACCCCGAAATTATTTTGGCCGGAAGACGCCTCAACGACAGTATGGGCGAATATGTGGCGGCACAAGTAGTAAAGTTGATGATTAAAAAAGGCGTAACTATTAACGGAGCAAAATTGTTGATGTTGGGTTTCACGTTTAAAGAAAATTGTCCGGATGTACGCAATACTAAAATTGTAGATGTGGTGATGGCTTTGGCTGATTACGGTATAGAAGTGACTATCTTTGACCCATGGGCCAATCCGGAAGAAGTGATGCACGAGTATCACTTAAAAATGACCAACCAGTTGCCAAGTGCCACCTACGATGCTTTGGTGCTTGGTGTAGCTCATAAAGAATTTGAAGCTCTCGATTTTGCTCAACTCAAAAAACCGAACGGTGTTTTATTTGATGTAAAAGGAATTTTAAAAGATAAGGCAGACGGTAAATTGTAAGGAGTGGTTGTTGGTTTTGAGTTTTTTAAATAAGGAATATTTTAGTTAAATTTTTATAGATGAAAAAGATATTGATTACTGGTGGAGCAGGATTTATAGGTTCTCATGTGGTGAGACGATTTGTGAATAGGTACCCAAATTATCAAATATATAATTTGGATGCTTTGACTTATGCCGGAAATTTAGAAAACATAACTGACATCGAAAATGCACCCCATTATACTTTTGTAAAAGGAGATATAACCGATGCGGATTTTATCCATGCTTTATTCGAAAAACACCGGTTTGACGGCGTGTTGCATTTGGCAGCGGAGTCCCACGTTGACCGTTCCATTACCGATCCGTTGGCTTTTGTAAAAACCAATGTTATCGGGACGATGAATTTGTTGAATGCTGCTAAAGCCATTTGGAAAGACAATTTCGAAGGAAAGCGTTTTTATCATATTTCTACTGACGAGGTGTATGGAAGTTTAGGAGCCACAGGCTTGTTTACTGAAACCACTCCTTACGACCCGAATTCTCCTTACTCGGCTTCAAAAGCCAGTTCTGATCATTTTGTTCGGGCTTATGGTGAGACTTACGGATTGCCTTATGTGATTACCAATTGTTCTAATAATTACGGGCCTAATCACTTTCCGGAGAAATTGATTCCCCTTTTTATCAATAACATCATCAACAATAAACCGTTGCCGGTTTATGGCGATGGCAAATATACCCGTGACTGGCTTTTTGTAGAAGACCATGCGGTTGCTATTGATTTGGTTTTCCACGAAGGTAAAAATCATGAAACGTACAACATTGGTGGTTTCAACGAATGGCAAAACATTGATTTGGTTAAATTGCTTTGTCAGCAGATGGATAAAAAACTGGGTCGTGCCGATGGGGAATCAGCTAAATTAATTACCTATGTAAAAGACCGTCCGGGGCATGATTTGCGTTATGCTATTGATGCTTCCAAAATTAATAAAGAGTTGGGATGGGAACCATCGGTAACCTTTGAGCAAGGGCTGGAAAAAACCATCGATTGGTATTTGGCCAATGAGGCCTGGCTGAAAAATGTGACCTCGGGAGATTATCAGAAGTACTATGAACAACAGTATGACAAACAGCAATCCTGATTGCAATTATAATTGATTTAAAATGATACTATTAGTAACCGGTGCCGCCGGATTTATAGGATTTCATCTGAGCAAAAAATTGATTGCCCTAGGACATCAGGTTGTTGGTTTGGATAATATCAACGGTTACTATGATATCAATTTAAAGATGAGTCGTTTAGAGCAGTTGGGAGTGACTGATGTTTTTGAACACAAGATTTCGAAGAGCAAAACACATCCGGATCAATTACATTTTATAAAAATGGATTTGGAAGATCAGTTGAATCTGCCCATACTTTTTAAAGAATATTCATTTGATGCGGTATGTAATTTAGCCGCTCAGGCCGGAGTCCGATACAGCATAGAAGATCCTATGGTGTATGTTCAGAGTAACATTGTTGGGTTCATCAATCTGTTAGAGTGTATGCGGCATAATAATGTTAAAAAGCTGGTGTATGCCAGTAGTTCCAGTGTTTACGGAAACAGTAAATCTGTTCCTTTTTCAACCGCTGACCCGGTAGACGAACCGATAAGTATTTATGCCGCGACCAAGAAATCAAATGAATTGATGGCGTACACCTATACTCATTTGTTTGATTTTCAAAGTATTGGTCTTAGGTTTTTTACCGTTTATGGTCCTTGGGGCAGACCGGATATGGCCATGTTTTTGTTTACCAATGCAATTTTAAACGATAAACCTATTGATGTTTTCAATAATGGTGAACTTTACAGAGATTTTACCTATGTTGATGATATTGTTGAAGGAGTTGTAGCTACCCTAACCCATACCCAATATGCAAAAAAATATGCCTTATATAATATTGGCAACAACAAACCGGTTAAACTGTTGGATTTTATTGAAGCCATAGAAAAATGTATCGGTAAAAAAGCAATCAAGACCATGAAACCGATGCAGCCCGGTGATGTGGAGCGGACTTGGGCAGATGTGAGTGATTTACAAAAAGATTTTAACTACTGCCCCAACACCTCTATTGATAAAGGTATACGCGAATTTGTAGATTGGTATAAAAAGTATGCAGATTTACGATAAGCAATTTTTTTAATTGGTAATAAATAAAGTAAAATAATATATAATCTTGCAATAATAGAAAAATGCTAAATAATAAAACGATTCTTATAACGGGAGGAACCGGGTCACTGGGAAAGGCTTTAACCAAACACATTCTGACTCATTTCCCACAAGTGAAGAAATTAATCATCTTTTCCAGAGATGAGCAGAAACAGTTTCAAATGGCCCAGGAATATCCTGCGGGTCAATTTCCGCAAGTTCGTTTCCTGCTTGGTGATGTCAGGGATAAAGAGCGTTTGGTAAGGGCATTCCGCGATGTGGATTATGTAATTCATGCGGCTGCTATGAAACATGTACATTTGGCAGAGTACAATCCCGATGAGTGTATTAAAACTAACATTGGCGGTGCTGAAAATGTGATTCACGCTTCTTTGGAAACCGGAGTACAACATGTGGTAGCACTATCTACAGATAAGGCTTGTGCACCTATTAATTTATATGGAGCCACCAAACTGACTTCAGATAAATTGTTCGTAGCCGCCAACAACATCAAAGGCGCAAATCCGATTAAATTTTCTGTGGTTCGTTACGGAAATGTAATGGGTTCCAACGGCTCTGTAATTCCGTTCTTTATTAAGAAAAGAGCAGAAGGAAAACTACCCATTACCGATCCGACGATGACCCGTTTCAATATTTCACTACAGGGCGGAGTAGACATGGTGATGCATGCTATGGAACATGCCTGGGGAGGTGAGATTTTTATACCGAAAATACCATCATACCGCATTACAGATGTGGCCAAAGCTGTTGCGCCTGATTGTCCGATAGAAGTGGTTGGAATAAGACCGGGAGAAAAAATACACGAAGAAATGATTACTGCATCAGACTCTTTTTACACCTATGATTTGGGTAAATATTACACCATACTTCCGTCTGTGCCAAGATTTAATCTTAGTGAATACATACTTCATTTTAATGCAAAACCAGTCCCTGCCGGTTTTAACTACAACTCGGGAGACAATACCGAATGGGAAACTGTTGAAAGTATGCGAAAACTAATAAAGGAACACGTAGACCCAACATTTGAATAGCACTAACATGAAGAAGAAGGTGTTGATAACGGGAATTTCAGGCATGCTGGGTAAGGCGGTGTATGCTCATTTCAAACACAATGAACCGTATGTAATACACGGTGTTTCCCGTCAGCCCGGATATGAGTTGGAAGGTGTAGTAATGCATCATGGAGATTTGACTTCTGAAACTTTTATGGAATCATTGCAGTCACTCTCTTTTGATGCCGTCATTCATTGTTCTGCCGAAGTCAATGTTAATTTGTGTGAAACCGATAAGGCATTGGCCTTTCAATCCAATGTTAAATCAGCTGAAAATGTAGTAAAATTGCTGAATGCCAGATGTTATGTTTATGTTTCAACTGATGCTGTTTTTGATGGACAAGCCGGAGATTATACAGAAACTTCTGCTGTGAACCCTTTGAATTATTACGCTGAAACAAAGCTATTGGGAGAAGAAGCGGTTAAAACATTTACGGATAACTACTATATACTTCGTACTAATATTTATGGGTTTAATCAACCTATGAAAAAATCTCTGTTCGAATGGGCGTATACAGAGCTGCAAGCGGGAAATACCATTAATGGTTTTGACAATATGTTTTTCAACCCAATGTATGTAGGGCAATTGGCGGCCTTTATGGCTAAATTAATTGCCTCAGACATTCCTTATGGTACTTACAATGTCGCCGTTGATGAGAAACTCTCAAAATACGATTTCCTGATGAAAATTGCAGAAACGTTTGGTTTTCAGAATACTCAGGTGAACAAAGTTTACTTTGATCCCAAAGAATTTGTAGCTCCCAGAGCTTTAAATACTACTTTAAAAAATGATACTGTTAAATCCGTAATGAAAGACTTTGATTTTTCTTTTCATTCGGGTTTTTCTATGTTGGAAAAAGATTTAAGAGCATTAAAATAACACGTATGAAAAAAATAAAATTTGGAAACAGAGTTATAGGACCCGGTGAACCACTCTACTTTATTGCCGATATTGGTGCCAACCACGATGGTAGTCTTGATAAGGCTTACCGGTTGATTGAATTGGCCAAAGAGGCCGGAGCTGATGCTGCTAAATTTCAAAATTTTCAAGCGGCTAAAATTGTGAGCCGAGTGGGTTTTGAAAATTTGGGAACACAACTGTCCCACCAATCCAAATGGAAGAAGAGTGTTTATGAAGTTTATGAAGATGCCAGTATTTCACTCGATTGGACACCTTTATTGAAGAAGAAATGTGATGAAGTTGGGATTGATTTTTTTACCAGTCCGTACGATTTTCAATCGGTAGATGCGGTTGATACATATGTAGATTTATACAAAATCGGTTCGGGTGATATCACCTGGATTGAAATTATTGAGCACATAGCAAAAAAGAATAAACCTGTCCTTATAGCTACCGGAGCTTCTGAAATGGAAGATGTAGAAAGAGCCATGACTGCTCTTGAGGCTTTGACCGACGATATTGTATTAATGCAATGCAACACTAATTATACTTTGGATAAGGACAAGTATAAATATGTTAATTTGAATGTTTTAAAAGATTTTGCGCAACGCTATCCCAATGCGGTTTTAGGATTGTCTGATCATACCTTAGGACATGCCACTGTATTAGGAGCGGTTGCTCTGGGAGCTGTGGTCATCGAAAAACACTTTACCGACAGCAATGAGCACGAAGGTCCTGACCATAAGTTTGCTATGAATCCGAAGACATGGAGAGAAATGGTAGACAATGCTAACGAGGTTTATTATGCTTTAGGCGATGGTATCAAAAGAATTGAGGAGAATGAGAAAACATCTCTGATTGTACAAAGAAGATCATTACGTGCTACGGTTGATTTGCCGGTAGGAAAAATTATAGAAAAACAAGATTTAGAAGCATTGCGACCAATCCCTTCTGATGGATTTTCACCTTACCAAATTGATGAATTAATTGGTAAAAAATTGACACAACCTCTGGGAAAGGGAGAACACATTACTAAAAATCACATACAATAAAGTCATGTTAAAAGGGAAATACACCGGACTGAGAGCCATAGAAAAAGAGGATTTGATTCTTTTGAGAGATTGGAGAAATATTCCCCATTTCAGAAAAAATTTCAGAGAGCACAAAGAACTCAATCTGTTCAATCAAGAAGCTTGGTTTAACAGAACCTGCAGCAGTCCAAACGATTTTATGTTTGTTATTGTTGATTTGGAAACCAATAAACCTCTCGGCGCCTGTGGACTTTTATATACCAATTGGATTATCAGGTCGGCAGACTTTTCATTTTATATCGGACATGATGAATTGTATATGGATGACAAATATGCATCAGATGCCGCCAGCGTATTGATTGACTACGGATTTAAAGATTTGAATTTGAATAAAATTTGGATGGAATTGTATGAATACGACGAGAAGAAACTGAATTTTTTCAAAAACAAATTCCATTTTCATGTTGATGGCATGTTAAGACAAAATGCCTTCAGCGAAGGGCGATACTGGGATTCATATGTGATTTCCTTGTTGGCTTCAGAATACTTGAAAAAATAAACTACTGCAATGAAAAACTTAGCCATTATTCCGGCAAGAGGCGGAAGCAAAAGAATTCCGCGTAAGAACATCAAGAACTTTTTAGGGAAGCCCATCATTGCCTATTCGATAGAAGCCGCTTTACAGTCCGGGCTTTTTGATGAAGTGATGGTGTCTACCGATGATTCTGAAATTGCAGAAGTAGCCAAGCAATACGGCGCTAAAGTTCCTTTTATGCGCAGCGAAAAAAATGCGGATGATTATGCAACTACGCTAGACGTACTTAAAGAAGTGGAGTCAGTTTACAAGGAAAAGCTGAATCTGACTTTTGACTGCATTTGCTGTATTTATCCGACGGCACCCCTTATTAGTATTGCCAAACTCAAGGAAGGATATGACTTATTAATCAGTCAAAAACTGGATGTTGTATATCCTATTGTTCCTTTTTCTTATCCTTTGTTACGCGCGGTTGAGATTGATAATGGTATAACGCGTATGGTTTGGAACCAATACATGAACAGTCGATCCCAAGACCTGAAAAAATATTATCACGATGCCGGTCAATGGTATTGGTACACCCCGGCAACCATTAAGGATTCCCTGTTTACTGATAAAACGGCCTCAATTATTTTGGACGAAACCGAAATACAGGATATTGATTCTTTGATTGATTGGCAATTGGCAGAAATGAAGTATAAGCTTTTAAATAATTCAATAAAAGAATAACTTACGGTTATCTACAATTCGCTATGAGTATTAAAAAAGCCACAGTTTCCAATGTGAAATGGTCTTTTATAGAGTCCATTAGTCTGCAGGTTGTCAGTTTCATTCTGAGTTTGGTTCTTGCTCGATTGTTGGAGCCTTCAGCTTTTGGTGTTTTGGCTATAGTGAATGTGTTTTATTTGTTGACTACTCTTTTCATAGATTCAGGTTTGAAAGAAGCTTTGATTCAAAAAGCAGAAGTTACTGAAGTTGATTATTCTTCCGTCTTTTGGTTGAACATGGGTAAGTCTGTGTTTATTTATTCCTGTCTTTTTATTGTGGCTCCTTACATACAGGATAGTTATGGCTACGAAAACCTTTCTTTTTATATAAGATTGCAATCGTTGACCCTTATTATTGAAGCTTTTGGATTAGTTCAAATTGTTAAGGCGATAAAGGATTTGCAAATAAAAAAAATAACAAAGGCCCGAATACCTGCGTCTTTAATCAGTCTTTTGGTAGGAATAACGATGGCTTATCACGGCTTTGGAATCGTTTCATTAATTGTTCAGCAATTGGTGAATGTATTTATTTATTCTTTGCTGTTAGTTGTTAACATCCGGTTTCGTCCATCTTTTGTTTTTGATTTTAAATTGGTACTACCTCTTTATAAATTCGGAGTACGATTGTTGGGAGTAAGTTTAATCTCCAGATTTTATGCCCAATCGTTGAATTTAATTTATGCAAAAGCCTATTCGCCGACTACTTTAGGTTTGTATTCCAAGTCAACCAGTATGCAAAATACACCTATAGATATTATAAACGGACCTTTTTTAAAGGGACTTTATCCAACCCTAGTTAAGTTACAAAATAACACAAAGCCTTTAAAGAAAATTGTTCTTCAAAACATTAAAACCGTAACCTTTTTAATTTTGATTGTCAACGGAATTTTTTATTTTCAGGCTCATGAAATTATAAGGTTATTATTAGGGGTAAAGTGGTTTGGAATGGAACCTTATGTGAAAATTGCGGCAGTCGGGAGTACTTTTTTTCCAATAAACGGACAGTGTCAAAGTATTTTTAAAGTAAAGAATAAAGTCAATCTTTTTTTTAAAATTGAACTGATTTCTAAAATCGTCGTTTTAGTTACGATTTTCTCTTTAATATCTTTTTACGATTTGCCTCAAATATTATGGCTTATTGTTATAATAACCATATTAACCTCTGTAACTTATTTTTATTTTACCAGCCGTATTCTTAGTTTTTCGTTTAAAAAAGAATTGTATTCTCTGCTATTCCTAATGTTAATTCATGCCTTGGCTGGGTTTGGATTGAATTTTTGTATTAAGCTTTTGTTTGCTCATATACCGGCATTATTTTCTATTATGATTTTCGGATTCATCTATTTTGTTTTAACGGCATTTCTTTTTTATGTCTTTAACAAAAAAATCATCGGTAATCTCTTCAAGAATAATAAGTTTTTAAAGATAAAAATCAGTTAAATATAAGGGTTTTATTATGAGGTTTTTAGCTATTTTTAACGATATTTAAAATCAGCATCTAAATTCAAAGAGGAGACACCAAAAAAAAAATACTGTATGAACATTTTGTTACCAATTGAAACCATTAACAGAGAAATTGATTTTAAAATTGTTTTGGCAGGTTTTCTCTCCAATCAAGGGCATAAAGTATACATTGGTCAGCACGAATTTTTAATGAAATTAGTTCCGAAAATTCCACATGGTGGACTATACATCGGTAAAAATATTTTTAATAAACGTTCTGATCTTGAGAAGGGGGAGAAGTATCACCTGTTGAAAAAATACAATTTTGACGTGATATATTTACACGAAGAAGGGGCTGTTTTTCCGGGTAAGGAGGCAGATTGGATTCGAATTTTAAAATCACAATACAACACCGATTTTTTTGATGAGAATGATAAAATTTGTGTTTGGGGTGATTTCCAAAAAAGAATAGATGAAGCAAGAAGACCTAAATCATCAGTCATTACTACCGGACATCCACGATTTGATTTGTGCAAGGAAAAATGGCATTCCTTGTATTTTTCAAAAGTTGAAATATTGAAAAAAGCATACGGTAACTTTGTCCTGATTAACGGTAATTATGGCATGGCAAATCACGGATTAGGTTTAGAACATGTATTTTCAGAAAAAGGAGATTACAACGTTGCTGATGAAACACAACGATTAAAACGTGTCAATTTCTTTTGTCATTCTTCCAAAAAAATGATTGATTTGGTTTGTCTTACCCATGAATTAGCAGTAAAATTCCCAAAGTTGAATTTTGTATTCAGACCGCACCCTTCTGAAAATCATCAATATTATAAAACTGTTTTTGTGGGAGTTAATAATATTTTTGTAAGTCATGATGGGCCGATTCTTCCTTGGATAATAGCTTCAAAAGCTATAATTCACGATGGGTGTACAACGGCTATAGAAGCGACATTAGCCAACAAATTAGTGATTAATTTTGAAACTCATGTCAATCAGGATTATGATGTTTGGTTGCCTAATCAAATGGGGGTTAAGGCAAATGGAATTAACGAGGTAGTGTCATATTTAAACAATATGGAGGCAAATGAGAATGCGCCTGTAAGACAACTTGAAAGTCAGCTGGCAAATCAGTTGCTTTATAATTTCAATGAGGACAGTTTCGAATCGCTGTTAAAAGTCATTAATGAATTAATAACAGAAAAAGAACAACACACACAAAACAAGAATATATCGTCAGCATTCATCCAAAAAGTATACTTTACGGAAATGTTAAAAACAAAATTATATTTAATGTTAAAGCCTCATAAAAGGAAAAATATAGAATATCACAAAACAAAATTTTATGGTTTTAATGAAGGGGAATTGGCAGAAAAAATAAAAATGGTTTCTGCAATCCTCGGCAAGAAAATAAACCATAAATTTCACAATTCTAAATTAATTGAAATAGAATGATAACGAATCCACTGGTATCAGTAATTATTCCAACATACAAGCGCTCTGATTATTTGATGCGGGCTATAGATTCTGTTTTAAATCAAACCTACAAGAATATTGAGATTATAGTTGTTGATGATAATGACAATAATAGTGAAAGTCGGAAATTAACACACCAAAAACTGGAAGGATTAATTAACGATAAAAAAATAATTTATCTAAAGCATGAATCTAATAAGGGTTTGTCTGCTGCTAGAAATACAGGGTTATTAAACGCAAAAGGAGACTACATTTCCTTTTTGGATGACGATGATGAATTTCATCCGCAAAAAACAGAAGTTCAATTAAAGATTTTCAAAAACTCAGATAGTAATGTAGGGCTTGTTTATAGTGCTTTTTTAAGAATAGATGTTGAAACTCGTACAGAAACTATTGTTTATCCAAAATACAAAGGGAATGTTCGCTCGATTTTAGGGTTGAATCATATCGGCCCGCCCTCTATGGTAATGTGTTCCAGAGAAGCTGTAGATAAGATAGGTGGATTTGATGTAGCTTTCCGCTCAAGAGAGGATATTGAGTTTTATTACAGATTGTCGGAATTTTTTACTGTTGATTACACAGATGAAGTTCTGATGAGTTATTATGTTCATTCTAACGCAATGAGTAGGATTCAATCCGATAAGTTATTTTTTTTAGAAAAATTCATAGAAAAATACTTTGAAAATTTAAAAAATCCCACCAAAAGGTGGAGTGAGATTCAGGAACGCTTAGGTGAATTACATGCAATAAACGGAAATGCCATAAAGGCATGGAAGGCTTTCCTTTTGTCTTATAAATACAATCCCTCCCGATTAGCAATTTTGGGTAAATTAGTGTTGAGTTTTCTAGGTAAAAAATATTATATGAAATATAGAAATGTCCGATAAAAAAAAGAAAATAGCTTTTTTTGGGTTACCCTTATCAGGCGGTAATTATACCCATTATTGTTATTTAAAGCATGGATTAAAAGATTTTGAATTTTCTTTAATTGGTGTAGGAAAAATTGATATTTCACTGATATGTGACTCTAGCTTTATTCACTTGGGTAATGATTTAGATAAAAATAAAGATCAAACACACTTGGCTAAAATAGTGTTTGATTATATTGAAAATGCGCATTTTGATATCATTATTCCAATGAATTCGCCCATTGTTGTCTCTTTAATTCCTTTTCTGAATGAAAAAACCAGAATTGTACAAATTGTAAACAGTGATACACCCAGAGTATACAAATATGTTACTTCTCATATAGAATATGTTGACCAAATCATATGCATTTCTTCAAAGCAAATGCAAGAAATAGAAAAAAGGATTCCTTTTGATTTTTTCAATTCAAATGTTTCCTTGATACCTCATGGAGTTACTTTGGATGACAATGACATAAAATACAATGACAACGGTATTCTTTGTTTAGGTTATTTGGGCAGAATGCATCAAGGTCATAAAAATATTTTTTTGCTTCCTGAAATTTTAAAAAAGTTGTCTATTCCATATGAATTTGAACTTGTTGGAGGAGGAGAAGATAAAGCACTTCTACTTGAAAAGTTGAATAACGAAAATATTATTTATAAAGACCACGGAAATTTAGATAAGGAAGACATAAATAAGGCTGTGAAAGATTGGGATATTCAGTTATTTCCGTCTACAGTTGAGGGATTTGGATTAACCATTATTGAATGTATGAATCAAGGAGTAGTACCTGTGGCCAACCGGTTAAAAGGAGTGACGGATTACATTATTACGAATCAGATTGACGGGTACCTAATTGATAATAATGATGTTACTTTGTATGTTGACAGAATAATGTTATTACATTCTGATAGAAATCTCTTGAAAGCATTGAAGCATGGTGCTAAAAATACCGTTAAAAACAGATTTGATTTGGCAACTGTTTTAAATCAGTACAACACTGTTTTCACCGGCGTACTCCAAAAAACGAACGATAAATTGCCTTTGGATTTTTCAGCTTGGAAACCTTATGTAGAGTATAAACCAAGTCTGCTCAAACGAATTTTAAATAAATTTTAGTAGTATAACCAAATGCTGACTCGTTTAACGGAAATTTACTACGAGTCTTGTGTTTTAAACCAAAAATGAAATGAAAAACCAGTTAAAAAAAATTATCCCTTCATGGTTCATAAATTGGAGAAGAAAAAAACTCTCTAAATTCAGAGACATGAGTCCGCAAGAAACGTTCCGACATATTTATGAAACTAATCATTGGAACAGCAAAGAAAGTATTTCCGGTGGCGGTTCTGAAATCAATCAAACTATAACATTGATAAAAGATTTGGAAGAAATAATATCTGACAAAAAAATCACTAGTTTATTAGATGTTCCTTGCGGTGACTTTAATTGGATGAAAGAAGTTAATATGCCTTCAACCCAGTACATCGGTGGAGACATAGTAGAAGATTTGATTAAAAGAAATAGTGAGAATTTTAAAGATAGAACCAATGTAACGTTTAAAGTTGTTGATTTAATTAAAGATCCATTACCTCAGAGTGATCTTATTTTCGTGAGAGATTGTTTAGTGCATCTGTCATACGATAATATTTTTTCAGCTATACAAAATATTAAATCTTCAGGCTGTAAATACTTAATGACTACTACTTTTACAGAGTGTGATAAAAATACAGATATAGTCACTGGAAATTGGCGGAAAATAAATTTGGAAAAAAAACCATTCAACTTTCCAAAACCGCTTTTAATCATTAATGAAAATTGTACCGAAGGAAATGGACTGAACAAAGATAAATCGATGGGAATTTGGGAGATAAGTGCCCTTTAACTATTTGAAAAATTAAATTGGAGCAAGGATGCACATTTGGATATTAAAATATGGGGCGAGTAGCTTTTCGGATGATTTTTTAAGCGAAGCCAACAATATCACCCAACAAATAAGTCAGTTACATTTAAAAGAAATTTATCAAAAAAAGTTTGGTAATTTCCATTTGGTCTCTTTTTGTACCAAGTTTGAAAAATCACAAAAACGATACCTTCAGTCTGATGATGAAAACCTTAAGGGCTATTCAGGCTTATTGATTGGTAAGAATACTACCGATGTAGATTACCGGGATATAAAAAACATTGATTGCAATACCCCGGAGGAGTACAATGGGCAGTATGCATTATTTCAGTTAAACAAAGATCAATTTGTTTGCAGCGGAGATAATTTCGGCTTTCACAAGGTTTTTTACTTTCAAAAAGGGAATGAAATTTACGTCACCAATTACCTTAAGTTACTTCAGGCGACCAAAGCAATAACAGCCAATCCTGAACAGGTTTTAAGCGATTTTTTAACCAGCAGATTTGGTGTTTTTCCGGGGTATAATACACTCTTTAAAGAGGTATTCACACTGCCGGAATACGGTATGTTAACCATTCAGGAAGGCGTTATGAAAGTAGCCTCTTATAAAGATGTTAACGAACTTCTGGTGCCGGCAAATAATTTTGAGCATAACATTCAGAAAACTGCTTTCGAGTACAAAAATGCCGCACTCTATTTAAGAAATTTTCACAAAACAGCTATAGGAGTATCAGGAGGATTTGACGGGAGGCTCATGTTGAGTTTTTTCTACAATACCCAAGGAAAAAGTCTGGAAACGTATACCTATAATCGGGCAGGAAAACTTGATTTATGGATTGCTTCCTATTTAAGCCGAAAATTTAGGGTGCCTCATAAAAAATTTGAATTAGAAATTAAACTAAACGATTTTACCCCGGTTTTGAATGAATTCAAAGATTCCAAAGGAGATGCTTTTACAAATGCTTTGGATCAATCCGTTGGGCGTTTTTTTGAAACGGATGATTCTTTTAAAGTGAGTTTAGGGGGTAATGGTGCCGACACAGATTGGGAATTTGGTGAAAAGAAACTGAAATATTTGAAAACAGAAAATTTTAAAAGCTTTATTTCATCCTATGCTTTGATGTTGGTCACACACCCGCTGGTTTCTGAGAAAGTAACCCAGCAATTGGCCGACAGGATTGAGTATTACTTGTACAATAAATACAAGGTTTTTGAAAGCAAAGAAAACTATATACAATTATTAGCTTCGGCTTTTTTTCATTTAGAACGTTTCAGAGGAGAACAAGGTTTTGTTTATTCTCAACGCGGGAATGTCAACAAAGATATTTTTGCCCCGTTTGCTATAGAGTCGTTTAATCAGTGTGTTTTTAGCGCTACGAAGAACCAGTTGCAACGCACGCTCAAAGAAGGTATTCATTTCAGACTCTATTATGAGTTGACAGAGGGCAAGGTTCCGTATGCTCCAATTCTTACGGCTCGTAATGAATTCGGAAAAAATTTGTTTCAAAAAGCCTTGAATTATATAGCTCCAACGCTGCCAAAACTCATCTGGAAATTATTCGGGGGCGATACCAATCAACGAATTCGCAAAAAATATGCGAAGAATACTAATGATCTCTCAAAAGATTATCTGATGAAAAATCACGAGAGTGCATTGTGGCAGTATTTGGATTATGCGACCCTGCAAAAAGGGCTCAATGACGGCTACAATGGTCAATACAATACTATAGCAACTATGGTTAAATTTATAGAAAACAATACCCAATGATAGTGTTTTTTCTTCCGGATCTCAGAGCAGGCGGTGCTGAGCGGGTAATGCTTAATTTGTTGGTGCGTTACCACAGCCTACATCCTGATGAAGCATTGGCTATGTTGTTATTTAGAAAAGAAGGACCGTTGTTACAGGAGATTCCGGATACCATTCCTGTTTTTGAACTCCACACCAAAGGCGCCACTAAATCGGTTGTTTCTTTCATCCGTTTCTGTCGTGAAAAACAACCTAAAATTGTATTTGGCAGTTTAGGAGCGAGTTTGACGACTAGTTTGGCAAAGCCTTTTTTGCCTAAAAGAACAGTTATAATCAATAGAATAGGAAATACCATTGGGGCTGAGAAACTTTTGTTTACTAATGCCCTCAAACGCAGTTTGTACATTTGGGCCAATAAAATAATAGCCAAAAAATCTGATCATGTCATTTTTCAGTGTCATTATATGGCTGAAGATTATATCAGAGAGACCGGTGTGCAACCGGTTTCTTCATCGGTTATTTACAACCCTGTTAAGATAGCTCACATACAAAAATTAGCACTGCAACCGGTCGATAAACAGTATGCTTTTGTAGCCGTTGGGCGACTAAATACTCAAAAAGATTACCCGACACTCATAAGGGCTTGTGAACTGCTCATGAAGCGCGGTTGTGTTTTTACTCTTGCGATTTTGGGACAAGGCAATCTTAAAAAAGAGCTTGAGCACCAGATACAAGAATGTGGTCTGGAAAATCATGTTTTCCTCTTGGGGCATCAATCCAATCCTTATCACTATATACAACAGTCGTCTTATTTGGTTTCTTCGTCGCTGTATGAAGGTTTCTCGAATGTAATCATAGAAGCATTTTGTTTGGGAAAACCGGTTATTGCCACAGATTGTCCGGGAGGCAACGCTGAGGTTATTCAACACGGCCATAACGGCTGGCTTTGCCAATTCCAAAATCCGGAAGCTTTAGCGGAGACTTTGTATAATGGATTGCAACAAAATGTTCAGATGACCGCAGCGCAAATAGCCCAATATGGAGCCGAACGGTTTTCGGATGATATTATCTTTGGTAGCTATGAAGTCATAATCCGACGTTATTTGTCCTAGAAAATGACTAAGTTTACTGCCAAACTCTGATGACGCCCAACAAATAAGCATGAAAGTATTATACCTAACCAAATACAGTCGGAACGGAGCCAGCAGCCGTTTGAGGAGTTATCAGTTTTTTCCGTTTTTGCAATCGGAAGGGATTGAGGTTGCGGTAAGCCCGTTGTTTTCCGAAAAGTATCTGATTGATTTGTATTCCGGTAAAAAGACATCGGCAGTAACGGTATTAAAATGTTATTGGAATCGGTTTTTAGTGCTTTTTACGGTTTTTCGTTATGACAAAATTGTAATCGAAAAGGAGTTGTTTCCCTACTTTTTCAGTTGGTTTGAAAGAATCTTACTTTTTTTGAATGTGAAATACATAGTAGATTATGATGATGCGATATTTCACAATTATGATTTGAGCCGCAGCAGGTTACTTTCTTTTTTTCTGAAAAACAAGATTGATAATGTTATGCGGTACAGCGGTTGTGTTGTTGCCGGAAATAATTATTTGGCCAAAAGAGCCAACGATGCAGGAGCAAAAAATATTGTTCTTCAGCCTACTGTAATTGATATTGAAAAATATTTTGTACAAAAAGATGTAAACGACAAGGTTGTTATAGGATGGATTGGTTCGCCTACTACTTTTAAATATATTAAAAATATCAGAGCGGTATTTGTTGAATTGTTTGATAAATATGATGTTGAACTCCATATCATTGGCGCAAAAGAAGATATTGGATTGGGCTCAAAAGTAAAATATATACCATGGACAGAAGCCCATGAGGTTGATTTGATTTCAAAATTCGATATAGGTATTATGCCTTTGGAGAATACCCCTTGGGAATTAGGGAAGTGTTCCTATAAACTGATTCAATACATGGGGTGCGGAGTGCCTGTAATAGCTTCGGCAGTAGGGATGAATAAAGAAGTGGTAAAAGAGGGAGAGAATGGATTTTTAGTTACAACTCATGAGCAGTGGTTGGAAAAACTCATCGTATTGATTCAGAATCAAGAGCTCAGAAAGCAATTGGGGAAAAAGGGAAGAGCAATAGTGGAAGAACATTATAGTATTCAAAGTAAAATAACACCATTAATAACCATCCTTAATTCATGAGCACTGTTAATACAAAAAGTCAATATCTTGATGTTTTACAGATATTCAGAGGCATAGCTGCACTTATGGTTGTAGTTCACCATTCGGTAGGTTCGCTAAAATTTTATCATAAAATCGATTCTCCTTTATTGAGTTTTATAGGGGCTGTTGGCAAATATGGTGTTGATTTCTTCTTTGTATTGTCGGGCTTTATCATAGTTTATACAGCTCATTTTAAATACAATGACCCGAATGCCTTTAGAGATTATGTGAAAAACCGATTGATACGAATTTATGTTCCTTATCTTCCCATCGGAGTTTTCATGTTGTTGTTATACACAGTTATACCTTCATTTTCCAATGGTAGTCGAGATTTAAGTGTTTTAACTTCACTTACTCTAATCCCTCACGGAAATCCGGCTTTATCGGTTGCTTGGACACTTTCGTTTGAATTGTGTTTTTACCTCTTGTTCAGCGTTTCTTTTTTTTCCAGAAAGATTTGGAACTATTTGGTATTAGTTTGGGTTGTATCTGTTTTGCTCTTCAATTACACGTCTTTACATTCGCTTACTTTTTTAAATAATCCTTTTATACAAGTCTTACTGTCTCCGTACAATATTGAATTTGTCTTAGGATATTTATTAGCATTAATCATCATTAAAGGAATAAAGATTAATAAGTTACTGGGTTTGCTGTTTGTCTTTTTCGCTTTTGCTGTTTTTGGATATCTGAAGTTTTATAATTTACAGGTTTTTTCATTTTCGATAAACCTGGTATTTGCTGCAGCAGTTTTCGGAATGATTTATATTGCGATTGTTTACTTTAATAAAAAAATTAATAAAAAGGCTTTAATGATGATGATAGGAAATGCTACTTATTCTATTTATTTGATTCATAACCCTTTGCAAATGATTGTTCTTAGGTTTTATCCCAAAATCACTACTTCTGTGAGCTTGATATTAGCATTGTTTTTGGTATTGTTCTTATCCTCATTAATGGGGTATTGCTATTATTTGGTGTTTGAAAAGAGAGCTATTAACTTTGTGAAATCTAAACCGTTAAATTAGAATAATGGATATATTATTTTGCATACTATTTGTTGCTCTGGGATTCTTATTCATAAACCGGTTTAAGGATAAGCTATCTGCTGGAGATATAAAAACACTTAGAAAATTGTTTTTGTACCATTTAATTTTTGCAGTTTATTATTACTTCTTTGTCTTTGGGGATTCAATAGGGCATTGGAAACAGGCCAAATTGATGAATCATGAGGATTTTATTTATTCTTTGACAGAAGAGCAGGGGACCTATTTTATTCATGCCTTTAATTATCTTCCGGCTAATGTGTTGGGGCTTTCCTATTTTACCGGAACCCTAATGTACAGTTTGATTGGATTTATTGGATTGGTTTATTTTTATGTGATTGCTGAAACTTTTGTTCCGTATAACTCAAAGTTCAAAAATTACTATCTTTTTCCGGGACTTTTTTTTCTGCCTAACCTTCATTTTTGGAGTTGTGCCGTGGGTAAAGATACTTTGTTGTTCTTCTGTATAGCTGTATTTATGTATGGGGTCATTAAACCCATTCAGCGAATGCCTTTTTTGATTTTAGGGTTAGGACTTGCTTACTTTGTGAGACCTCATATGACGCTCTTTATGCTCTTGGCCTATGGAATGGCCTATTTTTTAACGTCAAAGGTGTCTGTTTTTCAGCGTGTTGTTTTTTTTGCCATGATGATTGGAGTCAGTGTGACTATTTTGCCTTCAGTAATGGAGTTTGCCAAAATAGAAGAGGCATCAGTAGAAAGTTTTGATGAATTCTCCGACTATAAATCGGGAGTGTTGAGCCGAGAACACGTTGGATCAGCTATCAACATCTCTTCTTATCCATTCCCGTTAAAGGTGTTTACATTTCTCTACCGTCCGTTGTTTTTTGATATTAACGGAATTCCGGCTGTTTTGGCTTCTTTTGAAAATTTATTATTACTGCTATTAACCATAAAGGTACTTCGGAATAATCCCGTTTTAGTATACCGAAAAGCACCTTTGGTCATTCAAGGGATGTTGTGGTTCCTGGTTATAGGTACTTTGGCATTTAGCCAGTCACTCGGAAATGTGGGTATTATGATTAGAATGCGGAACATGTTTTTGCCGGGATTAATCATCTTCCTGCTTTGGTCTTTTTCCTATCAAAAGCAAATAATGATGGAGCGTAAGGCTTCCTTAAATCAATGAAAATGAAAAAAAGTACCTTTACCATAGTGCTTTTTTTTTATCATTTAGTTTTTGTATTGATCTCGTATCAGTACTATGTAACTAAAGGAGGAGATGCACCGCTTTATTGGCATACCACCAACTATAGTCATCATAAATCGTGGGTTTATTTTCTCAATTACGGTACCGATTTTATCCTCTTCCTCAATTATCCTTTTATTAAACTTGGATTGCCTCTGTGGTTTGGTTTTTTATTGTATGGATGCATAGGTTTTTTCGGGATTTTAAAATGGATGCAATGGGCAGAACAGGTGTTAGGTTCTCCTGTATCCTATAAAGGAATCAATATCTTGTGGGTTGTTTTACTGTTTCCCAGTTTGCACTTCTGGACGGCTGCGCTAGGCAAGGAACCTCTTGTTTTTTGGGGAATTGCCAGTGTGTTTTATGCTCTGACTATCCAAAAATACAATACCTTCAGTTTTATTGCCGGCAGTTTGTTGCTGATTGTCATTCGCCCTCACGTAGCCCTTATGTTACTGTTGGCAGCTGTATTGATTTTCGTGTTTCAAAAAAAGTACTCTTTGCGCTTCAGGCTAATCTTGGCAACAGCAGCAGTTTCTGTTTTTGGGGCTTTGTGTTACATGGTTTTGCAAATAACAAAAATCAGGTATTTGGACTGGAACAGAATACGCTATTATAACGAGTATTCCATACTGTCGTTTAAAAATTCGGGGGGGTATGTTCCTATGCTGGATTATACGTACTTCTATCGCTTGTTTTCGTTCAATTTCAGACCGCTTTTTTTTGAAGTCCAATCGGTGTTCGGATTTTTTTCCGCTGCAGAGAATACTTTGCTGCTTTTGCTTTACGGTTTGGCTTTGCTCATTGTCATCCGATACTATCCCAAAATTGCATTTCCCGCATGGATGCAAATCACTTTTTTATTCGTTCTGATTGCCTCTTTATTATACATACAGCGCTATGCCAATTTTGGGATTTTTATGCGGACCAAAATAATGTACCAGCCTTTTGCCGTAATTGCTTTATTTTGCATCATCAAACAAGGGCTATCGCTTCGCAAGACCACCACCTAAATGGAAAAACAAAAACTTATCCGCATCACCACTGTTCCTCTTTCGTTGGACAAACTCCTCAACGGACAATTGCGTTTTATGAGCGCTTATTACGAAGTGATTGCCGTATCATCGGATAAAGCGGGTCTGGATAAGATAGGCGAAAAAGAAGGGGTAGCGACCTTTCACGTTGAAATGTCAAGAAAGATTACTCCTATAGCCGATTTGATGGCTGTTTTTCGTTTGTTTTGGTTTTTGAAAAAAGAAAAGCCACTGATGGTTCATTCGCATACCCCTAAAGCCGGTATCGTTGGGATGCTTGCTGCCCGATTGGCCGGTGTTCCGCACCGATTGCATACGGTAGCCGGTTTGCCGCTTCTGGAAACCACCGGTATGAAAAGAAAAATACTCGATTTTGTTGAAAAACTGACTTATGCTTCCGCTACCCAAGTTTATCCTAATTCTCATGGATTGCAAAGCATTATCATACAGAACAACTATTGTAAACCTTCTAAATTGAAGGTCATTGCCAACGGGAGTTCCAACGGCATAGATACTACCGTTTTCGATCCGGCACTTTTCTCTGAGGCAACTCAATCCGCTTTAAGAAAAGAACTCGCTATCGATGAGCACGATTTTGTATTTGTTTTTGTTGGCCGATTGGTAAAAGATAAAGGTATCAATGAGTTGGTTAGTGCCTTTGATGCCCTTCGACAAACTCAGGGTGACTCGGCTGTTTCTAATTGTAAACTGCTTTTGGTAGGGGATTATGAAACCGATTTAGACCCCTTGTTGCCCGAAACGTTAGCAAGGATTCATCACAATTCGGCTATACGGGCTGTTGGATTTCAAAACGATGTTCGTCCTTATTTGGCTATTGCCAATGCTTTGGTATTTCCCAGTTACCGCGAAGGATTTCCCAATGTAGTCATGCAGGCCGGTGCTATGGGGTTGCCTTGTATTGTTACCGATATAAACGGTTGCAACGAGATTATTGAAGAAGGCATCAACGGAACCCTTATTCCGGTAAAAAATGAAAAAGCTCTTCTGGAAAAAATGAGACTCTTCTTAGAAAATACCAACTATTACCTCCGACTGCAGCACCATTCAAGGGCCATGATTACTTCTCGCTATGACCAAAAAGTAGTTTGGGAGGCTATTTTGGCAGAATACCGTAAACTTTAAACAGACGGTAAATATTGTTTCTCAGACTCTGAATATGAAATGTGGTAGAGAACCCCATTTTACAATTTTGTTTGTAATTTAAACCATTTGTCGATATTAAGCTGAATTTGGTATTTAAATACGTGCATTTCAACTACAAAAAAGTGTGTTTTGTCGATAAAAAATTTGGTTTCCAAAAAAACAATAGTTTTCTTTGTTGCAGAAATGCGCAAATCACTACTTTGATATAGTGTTTTTTTTTGTAAAATACTGTTTTTGAACGACTATTTGTGCTAGTTGTCAAGAATGTTTGTTGTCTAACGACATCAGAATTAAGTTTATTCAAAATTTGAAACTCAAATCTAACATTTAAAATACCTGTGTATGAAAACATTTTTATCTATTCGATTAAAAGGGTTAATTGGCAGAAGTTTGTTTGTTGTACTTCTGCTACTAGGATATACTACTGTTCAAGGACAGGCAAATTTTACGTCAAATGCAACTGGTAACTGGGGGTCCAGTGGAACGTGGACTCTAGTTAGTGGTACAGATGCTGACGGTATTCCCGATTCAAATGATAATGTTACTATTGATAGTAATAATGATGTTACTGTTGCCGCAAATGCAGCATGTAATACGCTAACTATTAACGGAAACTCCAATAATCAAACAACACTATTGACTATTGATTCGGGTTTTACACTCAGTGTTGGTGGAGCTTTCAGTATTACAGCAGGTACAGGAAACAGAAAAGCAGGACTTACAGTTAATGGGACAATACAATTTGCAGGGACCACTACTTTTAATTCTAGTAATGTTGTTTATAGTCTGGGTTCATCATGTACATTTGAATTTAATGGTGTAACACAAACAGTACCGGCTATACCGGGTCCAACCCCTTATGTGAATTTAACGCTATCCAATAGTGGTGTGAAGACGACTGCAGGGATTACTGTTAACGGAGTGTTGTCTATGGAAGGAACAGCCACTGCATCAGCAGCACCAACTTATGGCTCTGCTGCAACACTGCAATACAATACAGCTACAGCCAGAACGATTAACACCACATCCAATAATGGTATTGAGTGGCCAACCACGTTTTCGGCTACGGGAGGAGTAGTCATCGCCAACACAGGGAAGATAACTATGGCGGGTTCAGGAAGAACTATAGCGTCAGGATCAAAAATTACGATCAACAGTGGTGCTACTTTTGATCCCGGAAGTTTAGTACATACAATATCAGGAGGCGCATCGCTATTAGTAAACGGAACTTTGGATTTTTCTAATGTCAGCGGTGAAATCAGAACCGGTACTTCGGGAACTTCTACTTTGACTATGGGATCAGCCGGTTTGATTAAAACAATTGATGCTGTTGGGGTAGGACCGGCTGCCAATGCTTCTCTGTCAACCCAATCAGGTGGGGTTTGGAGTGAAAACATTGCTTCGGCAGGAACAGTAGAATACTATAGAAGTACTGATAATACGGGTGTTATTACAGATCGTAATTATAATAATTTAATTATTTCAACTACAGGAACTAAAACTTGGACACTAAGTGCAACCAGAACTGTAGCGGGGACTATTACTATTAATGCGGATCTTACTTTGTCAGGCACACAAATTATCAATGTAGGAGGAGACTGGTCAAGAACAGCAATTTTTACGCCCGGTACCAGTACGATTAATTTTAATGGGACAACGCAAGCAATAACAGGTTCAACGTTTAATAATTTATCTTTAAGTAATAATGGAACTAAAACCTTCGGTTCACTAGTTACAATTAATGCAAATCTATCAATTGCATCGGGAGTAGTGGCCAATCTGGGAACAGGATTTACTCATTCAGTTGGTACATTAACGCTTGGGGGATTGGGTGTAAATTCAGGCACTTGGGGCTCCACATCATCATCAGCTACTTATAAAAATAACACTTACTTTACCGCTACTACGGGAGTCCTAAGTATCGGAACTGATACCAGAACTACTCCTACAGTCACTCCAACGGTTGGAACCTACACGTATACAGGTTTGGCTCAAGGACCTAATTCTGCTACCAACTCGGGAACCGGAACCAGTTATACTTTCAGCTATAACGGAACGGGTGGGACGGTTTATGGGCCTAGTGCCACACTGCCGACTAACGCGGGTACTTATACTGTAACCGTAACAGTTGCAGCCAGTACAGACGGGTTTTATAAATCAAATAGCTCTGCCGCTACTGCTTTTTCAATTTTAACCAGAGCTTTATCCATCACTGCCAATAATGGCAGCAAAACTTACGGTCAGACTTATGCCGTAGGTTCGGGCTCTACGGCCTTTACTTCGAGTGGTTTGCAAAATGGCGAAACCTTAGGTACGATTACTACAGCCAGTACAGGAGCTGTCAATACAGCAGCAGCAGGAAGTTACAGTCTAGTACCTTCATCGGCTACAGGAGGAACATTCAATGCTGCGAATTATAGCATTACTTATAACAACGGAACTTTAACCGTAAACGCTGCACCTTTATCCATCACCGCCAATAACGGTAGTAAAACCTATGGTCAGACTTATACAGTAGGTTCGGGCTCAACGGCCTTTACTTCGAGTGGTTTGCAAAACGGAGAAACTATAGGTTCGATTACTACAGCCAGTACAGGAGCGGTGAATACAGCAGCAGTAGGCAGTTACAGCATAGTCCCTTCGTCGGCTACAGCAGGAACATTTAATGCTGCGAATTATAATATTACCTACAATAACGGAACTTTGACTGTAAATACAGCAGCCTTATCCATTACAGCTAATAACGGCAGTAAAACCTACGGTCAAACGTATACGGTAGGTTCGGGTTCAACGGCCTTTACTTCGAGTGGTTTGCAAAATGGTGAAACCATAGGTTCGATTACTATTGCCAGCACAGGAGCGGTAAGTACCGCTGTAGTGGGAAGTTATTCAATAATTCCTACTGCGGCTACAGCAGGGACATTCAATGCAAGCAATTACAGTATTACTTATAACAACGGAACTTTAACCGTAAACGCGGCATCTTTATCCATCACTGCCAATAACGGCAGTAAAACCTATGGTCAGACGTATACTGTAGGTTCAGGCTCAACGGACTTTACTTCGAGTGGTTTGCAGAATGGCGAAACTGTTGGTTCTATCACTATTGCCAGCACAGGAGCGGTGAATACCGCAGCGGTAGGAAGTTACAGTATAGTATCTTCTTCAGCTGTAGGAGGGACATTTGACGCAGCCAATTACAATATCACTTATAATAACGGAACTTTAACCGTAAATGCAGCTGCTTTATCTATTACAGCAGATAATGCTTCAAAATGTGAGGGAACAACCTATACTTTTGGAACTACTGCCTTTACTTCTAGTGGATTGCAAAACAGCGAAACCATCGGAGGAGTAACCTTAACCAGCTCAGGAGCTGCTTCGGGTGCAGTAGCAGGGGGTTATGCTATTGTTCCATCAGCCGCAACCGGAGGGTCATTTAATGCTAGTAACTACAGCATTACTTATATCAATGGAACTTTAACAGTTATCGCTGCTCCAAATGCTCCAGTCGGAACAGATGGGGAACGTTGTAATTCAGGAACGGTTAACTTATCTGCAGCTGTTGGTGCAGGAGAGACTGTTGACTGGTACGATGCTTCTACAGGAGGAACTTTGTTGTTGAGCGGTTCTACATTGTTTACTACACCAAGTATTTCTTCAACAACTGTTTACTATGCCCAAACCAGAAATACTACTTCAGGCTGTATTTCATTAACAAGAACAGCCGTTACAGCTACTGTTTCTCCAACTTCAGTGGGAGGATCGGTAACCGGGGGAACCACCGTTTGTAGTGGTTCTACCAGCGGTTTGCTGACTTTGTCCGGACATACAGGAACGGTAGTGCGTTGGGAGTCATCGGTGAGTCCGTTTTCTACCTGGACTACAATTGCCAATACTTCCTCTACGTACACCTCGGGAGCTTTAACCCAAACTACCAAATTCAGAGCCGTGGTACAAAGTGGTTCTTGTTCTGAAGCTAACTCGGCCGATACTACGGTTACTGTTGATGCTGCTACGGTAGCTGGTTCAGTTACCGGAGGTACTCCTATTTGTGCCGGATCTACCAGTGGTCTTTTAATGTTGTCCGGTTATACCGGTACTATTGTTCGATGGGAGTCTTCGGTTAGTCCGTTCTCTTCCTGGAGTACTATCGCCAATACTACAGATACTTATACATCCGGAGTTTTAACTCAAACTACGCGTTTCAGAGCTGTCGTTCAAAGTGGTTCTTGTTCAGAAGTGGCTTCGGCTTATACCAGTGTTGATATTAATACCACTACTTGGAGCAGTGGTTCATGGAATAACGGAGCGCCAAACAGTACTACAGCAGCGGTCATTTCAAGTTCGTTTATCTCCGGAGGGGTTAATCTTGAGGCTTGTTCTTTAACTATTAACAATAACGCTACGGTGGTTATTTCATCGGGTGATACCGTTACTTTGAGTGGGGCTTTGACAGCTGTACCAGGCAGTTTGGTTACTTTTAATAACAACGCCAATTTGATTCAAAGCGGTACTACCAATGCCAACTCGGGTGCTATTATTATTAAGCGCAGCAGCTCGCCTTTGATGCGATTGGATTATACTTTATGGTCGTCTCCTGTTGCAAATCAGCAATTACAGGCTTTTTCACCTCAAACGTTGAGTAACCGTTTCTATACTTATACGACTTATGATTCAGTAAATCCACCGGGACCCACTAATAATACCAATTTGTATACGGCGGTGAATCCGTCAACGACCAATTTTGCCACTGCAACGGGTTATTTAATCAGAATGCCGAATAACCATCCGACCACACCGACGGTTTGGACCGGACAATTTGCAGGAGTTCCTAATAATGGAGATTACAGTTATACCTTAGTTGACGGAGGAGCCGGAAAGCGTTTTAATTTGGTTGGAAATCCTTATCCGTCACCTATCGATGCTACCGCTTTTGTTGGTGATGCCAACAATACTTCTTCGATTACCGGAACTTTGTATTTTTGGAGAAAAACAAATAATGTTGCTAACCCGTCTTACTGTACCTGGACTTTGGGAGGATTTGTAGGTAATGGACAGCCTTATGCTTCAGACCCGAATGATGTGATTCAGGTAGGTCAAGGGTTTTTCGTTGAAGGAACCGGCAGCGGAACGGTTAATTTTACCAATAACATGCGTATCGATGATCATGCCAACCAGTTCTTTAAAACGGCAGCTGTAGAACGAAACCGTATTTGGTTGAACGCAACCAATGCATCCGGGATGTTTTCACAAACTATGGTAGGATATATGACTAATGCCACACAAGGAATAGACCCGACGATTGATGGTAAATATATTAATGACGGAGGTATTGCTTTTGCTTCTTTAATCGATGCCACACCGTATGCTATTCAGGGAAGAGCCTTGCCTTTTGATGCTGCCGATGTAGTTCCGATGTATTTTAAAACCGATGCTGACGGTGAGTACACCATAGCCATTGATCATACAGACGGTTTGTTTGCCGCGGATCAACCGGTGTATTTAAGAGATAACATCACCGGAGTCATTCATGATTTGCATACCGGAGGCTATACATTTTCTGCCACAGCCGGAAGCTATGATGCCCGATTTGAAGTGTTGTATCAGTTACCCCTTGGGTATGATGCTCCGGTTTTCCATGCCAACCAAGTGGTGATTTATAAAAACACGGCTAACGAGTTTGTTATTAATACGGGTTCAGCTGTTATGAATACTGTAAAAGTATATGATATTCAAGGAAGATTGCTGTTGGAGCGAAAAGGTATAAATGCCAGTCAAACAACGGTAAATGCCGGTATGACCAATGAAGTTTTGTTAGTACAGATTACTTCTGAAGAAGGGACAGTGGTAACTAAAAAAGTTATTCGATAAGTCCATAGTTTATTATAAATTACAAAAAATCCCCGTCAGTTTTCTGACGGGGATTTTTGTTTAGATATTTTGTGTAAATGTTATTCATGTTGTAAGAACCTTTCAAAATACATAGCGAACCTTAAATTTATTCTATAAGAATAGTTTTAAATAATTTTTGTTGTAAAATTTAGTTTTTTAATTATAGAAAAAAGATTACAAAAAAATATCGACTAAAAACACATAAAACCGATAAAATAATTTCCGTTAAATACTTAACAATTAGTTAATATCTTTTTGCCGCAGAGCCTTTTTTTATCTATATTTTTGACCTTGAATTAAATATTTATTTATGAAAAACATTTTACTATTGAAGAATGCGAGGCTCCTCCACGTGTTGAGTTTTGCTTTTTTGTTTTTGTTCTTTTCCGGTAAGGGATATGGGCAAATATCTGAAGGTTTCGAATCGGGACTTCCTTCAAGTTATGATGCTACGCTCACTACGAGGACACTATCTTCTGGTTCATGGCAAGTACTACAGGTAATTGCAGGGACAACTGGAGTTAATGGGGGGACAAAGAGTGCCCAATTACAAAGTGCTACAGGGTCGCAGTTGATTACTCCGACACTAGTTGGAGGTGTTGGGACAATTTCTTTTTACGTTACTGCCAGTACAACTTCAGGGGCTTATCAAGTTAATATTTCAACGGATAATGGCTCTACTTGGTCACCGGCAACTGGTTCTCCCTTTACAATCGGTACTACAAAAACTTTGAGAACAATTACTGTAAATAATTCTAGTGTAAATAAAATTCAAATTTACAGAACGGGAGCTACTTTATATATAGATGATTTTTCAACTACTTTAGCTCCAGGCGGAGCAACCCCACCAACATTAACAGCGGCTGCCGGAGCTACGGTAGATGCGCCGTTTGATGTTACGTTTACTGATGATTCTGCTTGGAGATCAGCTATTACATCTATTACTTATGATGGTACTACTGTTGCTTCAGGTGCTTATGATAAAACACAAGCTGGTAAAATAACTTTTACTCCTTCTGCCTCTGCTGCATTGCAGACAGCGAAAACAGCTAAAAACATTGTTATTGTGGCAACAGGATATACCAACGCCACAATAGCTCAAACTATAGGGGCAGGAGCGGCTACTAAATTGGCTATGAATACTCAGCCGGCGGCACCAGCCACTAATGGAGGGGCTCTGGCTACACAACCTAAAGTAACTATAGTCGATCAATACGGAAATACTACTACCAGTACTGCCACTGTTACGGCTGCTGTAGGGGCAGGGACTTGGACACTTGGTGGGACAACCAGCGTTGCTGCGGTAAGTGGTACCACTACTTATTCGGGTTTAACGGCTACCAGTGCAGCGGCAGTGACCGGAGCTACCATTGCTTTTTCTTGTAATGGATTGACAGGAGTTACTTCCAGCGCGTTTAATATTGCGGCACCAGCACCAGCTAATGATACTTGTGCCGGGGCTGTGACAATTCCTTGTGGCGGTTCGGTAACAGTAGATAATACCAGTGCTACTAATGATGCATTACCAGGGATAACTTGTGGTTCCGCAACCTCAACAATCGGAAATGTTAAAGGAATTTGGTTTAAAGTAACGCCTACTGCTGCAGGAACGGTAACAATTTCAACTTGTCCGACAGCTACAGCGATTGATACTTATCTTCGTGTTTACAGCGGTGGAACACCTTGTACAAGTTTTGCTGCTTGTGCCGGGTCAGGTGACGATAATACTGCTTGTACAGCAAATACGTTGTCTTCATTGGTAACGTTTACGGCTGTTGCTAATACAACATACTATGTTTTATGTGGATTGTATGATTCGTCTAAAACACCGGGAGCCATTACAATCAGTGCTACCTGTCCGGTTCCGTTAGTAAATCCAACAATAACCTATAATAACCAAACGGTTACTTACGGAGATACAGGTGTTACCATGACGGCTACTTCTGATAGTAGTGGAGCTATGTCTTATACCAGTACTAATACGGCTGTAGCTACCATCAACAGCAGTACGGGTGCCGTGACGATTAAAGGAGCCGGAACAACAACAATGATTGTAAATCAGGCTGCTACTGCCGGTTATAATGCGGGTTCTGCTTCGGCTACTTTAACGGTAAACAAAGCCAACGGTATTACCATTACCGCCAACAATGTTTCTAAATCTTATGGAACTACTTTGAGTAACGGAACATCAATAGCCTTCTCGTTTAACGGATTGAAATATACAGACGGTTTAGGAACCGGAGCTACCGTAAATGTAGCTTACGGTTCGGGTGCTGCTTCTACGGATGCTGTTGGTAGTTATACCGGTAGCGTCGTGCCTTCAAGTCTGACTTTGGGTACAGGAGCTACTTACAATTCAGCCAATTATAATGCAACTACATATGTGAATGGTGACATTACCGTAACGGTTGCTAATCAAAACATTACTTTTGCGGCTACCGATTCAAAAGTATACGGTACGGCCGATTACGCTCCGGGAGCTACGTCAGCCACTTCAGGAATTAATCCGATTACGTATTCTTCAAGCAATACGGCTGTAGCTGATATTATCTCAGGAACTATTCGCATAGTAGGAGTAGGTTCTACTACGATTACTGCCAGTCAGGCCGGAGATAGTAACTATAATGCTGCTACAGCTACCCAAACGTTAACGGTAACAGCCAAAGGATTAACTATTAGTGGTCTTACAGCCAACAATAAAATCTTTGACGGAACGACTGATGCTACCTTGAGCGGAACAGCTTCATTAGTGGGAGTAGTAGGTTCGGATGATGTAACATTAACCGGAACTCCGGTAGCTTCGTTTGTATCGGCTTCGGTAGGCAATGGAAAACAGGTAAATGTGACCGGTTACAGTTTGAATGGCACTAAAGCCGGAAACTATACACTTACACAGCCAACACTATTTGCAGATATCATCGCGACTACACCAACTTTGTTCACCAGCGGAACGTTGAATGGTTTGTCAACCGTATACGGAACTGCCAGCGGAACGACTAGTTTTGCTGTAAGCGGACAATCATTAAACGAAGGGATTTTAGTAACCGCTCCAGCGGGATTTGAAGTTTCAAATGGCGGAGACTTTGCGAGTACAGTTACAGTGGGTGGTTCAGGAAATGTTTCTTCTACTACTATTACTGTTCGTTTAGCAGCTACCACAGTTGTTGGTGCTTATTCAGGAAATATTGTGGTGAGCAGTGCCGGTGCTGTTTCTTTAAATGTAGCTACGGTTTCGAGTACTGTAACACCAAAAGGATTGACCATCACTGGTCTTACGGGTAACGATAAAACCTATGACGGAACTACTACTGCTACGGTAAGTGGTATCGCTACTTTAAACGGGGTTGTAGGATCAGATAATGTTACTTTAAACGGTACTTCAGTTACTTATAATTTTGCTAATGCCAATGCAGGTGCTGCTAAACCGATTACCGCTTTAGGGTTTACTTTGAATGGTACTGCTGCCGGAAACTATACTGTAGCTCAACCTACAGGATTAACGGCTACTATCAATAAAGCGGCTTCTTCTATAGCTGTTACAGGAACTCTTACTTTTACTTACAACGGAACCGCTCAAGGACCCAACACTTCCAGTGTTACCGGTTCTACAGGAGCTATTACCTATAGCTATAATGGTGTTTCGCTTACTACTTATGGACCAAGCGCTACCAGACCTACTAATGTAGGAACATACAAAGCAGTGGCTTCGGTAGCTGCTGATACTAACTATGAAGCGGCTACTTCGGCTGATTTTAATTTTGAAATTATTAAAGGCAATCAGACTATTTCTTTAGCCTCTACTGATGCTAAAACCACAGCAACGACTTCGTATACGTTACCATTGAATGCCAGCTCAGGTCTGCCTATTACTTATACAACGGCTGATACCTCAGTGATTACTATCAGTGGAAATACAGTGACTATTGTTGGTCCGGGTACTGCTACCATCACCGCTAACCAAGCCGGTAATGCTAATTACAATGCAGCTCCGGCGGTTACGCAAACGTTGACGGTTACTCAAGGTTCTGTTGCTTTGGCTACTTATACCTTTACCGGTACAGCTTGTTCTGCAGCTGCGCGTGCGGCAAGTAATGTTGTGAGCAATGTGACATTTGGTGCTGCCACTGTTACAGGTCAGGCTTGTAATAGCAATGGTGGTACTACTTCATATAGCGTTGGAGGTTCAAGTTGGGGTACTGCGTTCAGTAGTTCACGTTATGTTGAATTTACCGTTACGCCAAATGCAGGATACTTAGTAAATGGGACTTCTTTAACTTTTGATATTCTTAGAACAAGTGCCGGTGCGACCAATGCTACGGTTCGATCAAGCGTCGATAATTATACCGCAGATTTGATCACTGCTTTTACAGTAGGAACAACATCAGCTAATAAATCAGTAACACTAGACAGTGCATCTTTTACTAATAAATCGACTACAATTACCTTTAGAATATATGGATGGGGAGGAAATAGTTCAGGTGATTTAAGATTGGATAATATTACACTAAATGGATATATATCCAGAGTGCCGGCTCCATCAATTACCAGTGCTTTGACTGCTAACGGAACTGTTGGTACGTCGTTTACTTATGCTACTACAGCAAGTAATAACCCATCAAGCTATGGTGCAACAGGTTTACCGACCGGATTGTCTATCAATACCACTTCGGGAGCTATTACAGGAACACCAACAGTAGCAGGAACATTTACTGTTTCGTTAAGTGCTACCAATCCAACAGGAACTGATACTAAAACATTGGTTATTACTGTTGCCAAAGGTACACAATCTATCACCTTCAATACTTTGGCTTCAAAAACTTATGGAGATGCAGCCTTTACGTTGAATGGTACTTCCACATCAGGATTGCCGGTTTCATATAGCAGTTCGAATACAGCGGTAGCTACTGTTTCCGGTAATACGGTAACTATAGTAGGGGCGGGTTCAACCACTATTACTGCTTCTCAGACGGGTGATGATAACTACAATGCTGCTACTTCAGTGGACCAGGTATTGGTTGTTAATAAAGCTAATCAAACCATTACGTTTGGAACACTTTCACCTAAAAATGATACTGACGGGTCATTTACTTTAGGAGCGACAGCTTCTTCAGGTTTGCCGGTTAGCTACTCAAGTTCTAATCCTTCAGTATTGACTATCAGTGGAAATACAGTTACTATTGTTGCTCCGGGAACTGCTGTAATTACAGCTTCACAAGCCGGTAATGATAATTATAATGCGGCTGCATCAGTAGATCAGGAGCAAAATATTATCAATACTTCATTAGCGAATCAAACCATAACTTTTGGTCCTTTATCTCCTGTTACTTACGGTGACGGACCATTTGTTTTAACAGGTTCAGTTAATTCAAGTTTGACAATTACTTACACTAGTTCTAATCCTGCGGTAGCATCTGTTTCAGGAAATACAGTGACCATTCACGCACCGGGTACTACAACCATTACGGCATCACAAGATGGAGACAGTTCGCACAATCCGGCTCAGGACGTAGCTCAGTCTTTGGTTGTGGCTAAAAAAGGATTGGATGTTGTAAACGTAAGCGTTGCCAATAAAACCTATGATGGCACAACTGCTGCTGTTCTAACTGCTAGTTTAGTGGGTGTAGTAGGTACAGATGATGTGACTTTAAGCAATGCTGCTGCCTTTGCTACAGCTAATGCAGGAACAGGTATTGCAGTAACGGCTAATCTTTCTATCGGTGGTGCTCAGGCAGATCGATATGTGTTAACCCAACCTAGCAACTTGTCAGCTGATATTTTAATGGCTAATCAAGTGATTTCATTTGGTTCACTAGCAGACAAAACCTATGGTGATGCTCCGTTTACAGTATCGGCAACAGGAGGTGATTCAGGTTCTCCAATTGTTTTCACAAGTTCAGATCCATTGATTGCTTCTGTTTCCGGAAACACTGTAACTATTGTAGGTGCCGGTACGGTAACTATCACAGCCTCACAAGCCGGTAACAGTAATTATAATGCAGCTACTGACGTAGCGCAGACCTTTACCATCAGTAAAGCTAATCAAACGATTACTTTTAATGCTTTAGTAAACCGTACGACCACAGATTCTACTTTCTCTTTGAACGGATCTTCATCTTCTGCACTTTCGGTAGTTTATTCGAGTTCAAACCCTGCAGTTGCTACTATCACCGGTAATGTGGTTACTATTGTTGGTGCAGGAAGTACTATTATTACAGCTTCACAACCGGGTAACAGTAATTATAATGCTGCTGCAGATGTAGCACAAACACAATTAGTGTTGACAGCTATTGCTAAATGGACCTTTGAAGGGGTAACAACAACCAATACCGGAACGACTCCGACTGTTTCCGTTGGTTCAGCTATTGCTGACCAAGGAGATCAAACCTCAGGTAGTTTGTTTAGTGCCAATCATGCCAATTCATCGACATGGTCAAACCCTTCAGGAAATGGTTCCGGAAAATCAGTCTCTTCCAATAACTGGTCAGTTAACGATTATTGGCAATTCAAAGTTAATACTTCGGGCTATCATAGCATTGCCATTGCTTTTGATCAAACAGGCAGTAGTACAGGGCCTTCAACATTTAAAGCTCAATACAGTTTAAACGGAGTTTCTTATACTGATTTGCCGGGAGGAACTTATACATTGGATGGCGGTTCTTGGACGACCAGCACATTTAGATCTCAGGCGGTTAGAAGTTTTGATTTAAGTGCGATTAACGGATTGAATAATAAATCAGCTATCTATTTCAGATTAGTTGATGTAAATACAACTTCTATCGGTAATGGTACAGTCGCATCCACAGGTAGCAGTAGAATAGATAACTTTGTGGTTACAGGTATAGCTTGTGAGGCTGCTACAGCTACCATCACTGCCGAAGGAGCCACTTCTTTCTGTGAAGGAGGTAGTGTAACGTTAACCGCTAGTGAAGGGCCAAGCTATTTATGGTCAACCGGTGCTACTACTCAAAGTATTACGGTTTCTGCCTCAGGAAATTATTCCGTACAAGAAATAAGCGCTAATGGTTGTGCTGCCACTTCAAATACTATCGCAGTGACAGTTACTCCCAATACTACTCATACTACTACGATATCCGCTTGTGACAGTTATTTGTGGTCTGTAAACGGACAAACTTATAACGCATCCGGAAATTACACTTATGTGAATGGATGTCATACTGAAACATTAGCCTTAACTATAACGCCAAGTACTACTCATACCACTACCGTTTCGGCTTGTGATTCGTATACTTGGACAGCCGGTAACGGACAAACTTATACGGCTTCAGGAAATTATTCTTATGTTAACGGATGTCATACTGAAACATTGGCTTTAACAATTACGCCAAGTACAACTCATACGACTACTGTTTCGGCTTGTGATTCGTATACTTGGTCTGTCAACGGACAAACTTATAACGTATCTGGAAACTACACTTATGTGAACGGATGTCATACTGAGACTTTGGCATTGACTATTACTCCGAGTACCAGCAATACCACTACTGCTACGGCTTGTGATACTTATATTTGGTCGGTTACTAACCAAGAGTATACAGCATCAGGAAATTATACCTACAGCAATGGTTGTCATACCGAATACCTGAATTTAACCATCAATTCAGGAACCAGTCATACTACCCCAATTGCTGCTTGCGGAAGCTATACTTGGACGGTTAATAATGTGACTTATACGGAATCAGGTAAATATACAGTAGTAACAGGATGTAATGAAGAGATTTTAGAATTAACCATTACACCTGAGACGAGTAATACAACAACAGCATCAGCCTGTGGTACTTACCACTGGGCTGTTAATGATGTAGATTATACTCAGTCAGGTACTTATACCAGTGTACGTGATTGTCATACAGAGACATTAGTATTGACTATTATCGCACCTTCAACGCATACGAATATTGTTTCAGCATGTGGCAGTTACACTTGGGCAAATAACAATCAAACTTATACTGCCTCAGGAACTTACACGGGTACTACAACGAATTGTGTTACAGAGGTTTTAGCTTTGACTATTACACCATCTTCAACGCATACTACTACAGTTTCGACCTGTGATAGTTATACTTGGTTGGAAAACGGTCAGACTTATACAGCTTCAGGTACCTATTCATCTGTGAATGGTTGTCATACCGAGTTGTTGAACTTGACTATAAACTCTTATAGTATTACTACACAACCGGCTACAACTAATATTTGTGGAGCAGTAGGCTCTACCGCTAGTATGTCTGTTGCCACAAATGTACCGGTTTCAAGTTATTCGTGGCAGTATAGAGTGCCAACTACAGCTAACCCGAACCCGGCTTGGATTACCATTACCGCTGCTAACGCTGCTGTGTATTCTAACTACGACACGGCTACCTTAGGCATTACCAAAACGTCTACTTTACCTGCTAAAGGCACTCAGTATCGTGTTTTGATTAACGAAGGAGATTGCGGAATCCTGGCATCTGATTTAGCTTCAA
>NZ_SJPE01000015.1 GCF_004329815.1 Flavobacterium silvisoli
ATAATCGCTGGTATTATTTATACTAAAATTTTTATCTAAAATACAAGCTTTTGTTTCTCCTTCATATTTTGCCTTTTCAGATATCAATATATTGGTATCAACAGTAGCCGTATCAAAAACTTGGACACCACCAAAGTCAATCAATATGACTGGATTACTCTTCTCAACAAAGTATTTTCGAAGACTTTCACCATAGGCAGCCCGCATCCATTTATTCGAGGTTATAAATGCCAAATACCCCTTAGGTTTTAAAAGCTTGATTCCTAATTCGTAAAACAAACTATAAATATCACCTGTCTTGATATAAGTTTCGTAACTCATCTTTTCTAAGTCCGTACTTATTTGTCCTAACTTTTGTAACTGAATATAAGGAGGGTTACCTATAATACAATCAAAACCTATAAACTTACCATCATTATCTAATACTTGCGGAAACTCAAACCGCCATTCAAACGAATCCTCATAAATAACATTGTTAAGAATGTTCTGTTTTTCATTCTCAAGTTTAACCAACTTGCTTTCGGCACTTTTTAAGTTGGCTTTTAAATCTTTAGAAATTGGTTCGCCCCATTGCAAAGCGGTGTTTATTTTAGTTTTCAGCACATCAACTTCTCCCCTGGCTTTAGCTATTTTCTTTTTAAAGGGATCATCTATATTGGTTTCAAAATTGTTTTTAATGGCCTTAATCAAATCCATCATTTCTCGCTTCTCCTCTTTACTCTCTGCATTCTGATAAGTAGTAACGGCTTCCTTATAGCCTTCAATAGTCCACTTACTTTGTTTAAGTGCGTGTTGCAAATCCGATTCTAATGGAAATCGTGATATTAATGAGTTCCCGGCCTTAATATTGATGTCAATATTAGGTAAGGTTTCTAATTCTTTATAATCAGGACCTTTGTAATAAGCATTCTTCAATAATTCAATCCAAAGGCGTAATCGACAAATCTTAACAGAATTGGGGTTAATATCGACACCATATAAGCAGTTCTCAATAATGGTTTGTTTTTCGGTAAAGAGAGTCTCTTGAACTCTTCTGCTTTCTTCACTTATTGGGTTATACTGAAAAAAACTACCATCCCTGTCATCAAACACCATGAGTTCGTCATTCTCTATAATGATTTTATAATTCTTTAAAAGCCTACCTTTCTTGTCACATAGTATTTCTAACTTACTCTTAATCGATATGATTTCATTCAAAGCAGAAACCAAAAAATGTCCGGAGCCGACAGCGGGGTCACATATTTTTAAACTGTTTATAATATAGTTGGCTTCTTCAATATCATACTTCTTATTTTGTAAATCAATAAAGGTTTTACAATCCCATCCCTTAACTTCATTAAACTTTTGTACTACCACTTTTCTTATGGCTTCTCGACACATATACATGGTTATAAACCCGGGAGTAAAAAAAGAGCCATCTTTGTACCCGTTTATTTTTTCAAAAATCAAACCAAGTACTGACGCATTAATCAGTGTTTTATTATCCTCCTGTATATCTTCTGAGCCTTCACTGGCAAAATCATAAGCATCAAGAAATGAGAAAAAATAATGCAGCGCATTCAGTTCCCCAGTCTTCTTCTTACCAAGCGAGTCTTTAATTACTGTTGAAGAAAGTAATGGCAACATCTTATTATCTTCCAACTGAGATATTGGGAACATTTGATGCTCCATATCAGTCATTTCAAACAAGGAACTATTCAAATAAGGGATTTTGTTAAATAAATGCTTTACATCTGTATTTCTTTCATCATTCTTTTTAGCCAAAACTTGAAAAAATAAGGTATTCAAATTATCATAATCCTTGATTTTTTCTGCATTTAAAAAAGAATAGTCTCGGTTACCCTTTTGATACGATATTAATTGTGCTTCCAATAGTTTCAGAAACAATATCCTGTTAACCCACGTAATCGTTAACTCTAAAGCTATAGAAAAAAGGCGTTGCTCGTCATTCTCGCCATAATGCTTCGGATTGTCAAGTCTTGACAATTTGTCCATACTATCCAATTGCATTATGGCGTTCTCTAATAAGGAGCCCGAAAATCGTTGACCTTCTTTATTACGTTGAATTAGTTTTTTGCCACCTTCCTTTGTTTCCGTCAAACCGATAATGTGCAATAATTCAGTATAAAAATTTTTATCTAAACTATTGCTGTCATTTGAAAAGGAAAGTTTTAATAAATGCTCCGGTGACAACAATTTATAAAGAGCAATTAATTGCTTATCATCTTCTTTGTTAGCATTTCGCAAAGGTTTATCATAACTACGAATATCAAAATGAGTAAATTCAATGGTTGCCGGTAATGTAGCTATAAAAGGTTCTGCAATCTCATTATAAAAATAATCGGTACTGCTACCGGAAGCTCTCTTATTTTCAAAATCAAGAAACTGTTTTGCAAAAGTTTTATTCTCAGCAAATTGCTTATTAAATAATTGTGCATCAAAAATAAACCATTCATAAATATTGGTAACAACTAGTTGCTTGAGCTCAGTATTTTTATGCACAATACGTTCACGCATATAGTAATAAACCAATTCATGAAGCGCCTTTTTATTTAAATTTGAGACAGTGATCATTTCTGTTTTATTAGTTGGCTTTTTTGCCTCAATGATTACGCCAACAAAACTAGAAGGTTCTTTACCGTTATGAATAACCAAATCATTTTTCCCTTTGGTATTAACAAAATAATTGGGTTCATAATATGTTTTTTTCAAAAATGAAATGACAAGATTTTTATGAAACTCCTCTGACTCCTTTTCATTAATAGTATCAAGGAGATCAATAAGATTATTTTTGAATAGTTCAATAAAGTTTCTGCTCGGTTTTATTTTTAAAAATGCCTTATTAATGGCTTTTCTCGGTTCAAGAAGTGTAGTATTCATAATGTTGGTTGATGTCCTTTGCTATATGGTTCATCAAACTTACAAAAATATAAGATATATCTTTGATATATAAATTAGGACATCAGGAAAACACAATCTCCAAATCCTTTTTAAAAATGTGCCATATTTGAAATCAAAAAACGTAACATCAATTCAATGTCAGCAGATAATAACAAAATAGCCATTCTGGTTGGTGCCGGCGCAGTAGAGAACGCATGGGAGCCCATCCTAAATTGTTTCAGACCAATTAATGGTCATGAAACAGATGCAGATAGTATCAACATCTTATTGGCTAAATCCATCTGTGCTTTGCGTCTGTATTCTAAATCGCCCAAGGGTATCGTTCAGTTAAAAGAAGAACTGGAATCAATTAATTTACTTAAAGAAGTTATTTGTGATGCATTGAAACTCGGCGAGAAAACAGGAATACTAAAACCGAGAAAAGAATTTAGTACTATTTTGGATAGGTTCGTTTTATCCAATCCAAGCAATTTATTTGGAATTGTAACTACAAATTGGGACACCGTTATAGATAAGGAAGTTGACCGCTGGGTTAAAGATAGGTATTATGATATTCAAAGTATTAAAGTATTTCATATTCACGGCAGCATTAAGTCGCACGAACACCTCTACCTACCCTCCGAAACCTCTATGGAAAACTACAGGAGTGATGAAGAAAATGATAAAATAGGATATGCACACTATACAACTTATAATTTCCTAAAGGAGGCAAATAGCCTAATTCTTTATGGTATCTCACTAGACCCTTTGGATGCAGAATTAACCTTGTTGCTTAACGGAGTTTTTTCACCTGAAACATCAATCAGGGAGATAATAATTATAAATCCTGAGTATCAAAAAATCCGAAAAAGAGTCAACATATTACTGTTCCGAAAGAACCATATCACCATCCGATGCTTTCATCCTGAAAATTTAGACATAGAGTTATAGGAAGTGTAAAATTAAACTTTACAAAAAAAAAGAGTTAAGTGCTTAAACTTGATTTTTAAAATCTATAAAAGCACAACAAACAAAAGTGTTCGGGTACAAAGAATTTAATAAACTAACCAAAGTTTCGTGAAATTAGTCTTTTCGATAAGGTCATGTTAGTAGTTTTCCCGCAATACATAATTTTAATGTTCTTATTTAAAATAAAAATAATAAAATAGCACTAATGAAACTACTTTTTCAACCTGAATATGATACTCATCTAGGAAATAATGCAAATAAAAAAACAACACAATGTTTGTTATTATGAACATAAATACTAATTTTGTCTATAATAATGAACATTTAGTAAAATGAACAGAAAAAAACAAATCGTTTTTCCTAAGCATCTAATGACCTTAGAACAGATGGGTGAAAACATAAAGTTAGCTAGGAAAAGAAGAAAGCTTACGGCTGTTCAGGTAGCAGAACGGGCAGATATTGTGAGGACTACTTTATATCAAATAGAAAAAGGTAATCCTAGTGTGGCTATTGGGGCTTATTTTAATGTACTGAGAGTATTAGGACTACAGGATGATTTTCTTAAACTCGCTGCCGATGATGAATTAGGAAGAAAACTCCAAGACCTTGAACTCCTTAAATAGCGACAAAACGTCAGTTCGAGTGACCCGATACAATCGGGGTGACCCGAGGCGTAGCCGAATAGAGCAAAGCTAATCGAGAACATTCTAAAAATCTAACCATCTAAAAATCTAAGATGTCTAAAAAAACAGAGATATACGTCTACGCCCACTGGAAGGGAATGCCCGAACCAAAACTCATTGGAATACTAGTAGCACAACAGGCGAAAGGAAAAAAAGCATTCAGCTTTGAGTATGATAATGACTGGCTCAAGACTGGGCAAATGTTCTTGCTTGATCCGGACATACAATTATACGGAGGACCACAATATCCAAAACAAAAAGAAAACTTCGGGATATTTTTAGATAGTATGCCCGATACATGGGGACGTACCTTAATGAAGCGCAGAGAAGCACAATCAGCAAAAGAGAACAATGAAAAACCAAAAACACTCTATGACATCGATTTTCTGCTAGGAGTATATGACGAAAGCCGGATGGGAGCATTGCGATTCAAAACTAACCCAAATGGTGATTTTTTAGACAATAACAAATCTACTTCTACTCCACCTTGGTCATCAATTAGAGAATTGCAAAACGCAGCACATATCTTTGAAAATGACACCGAAAATGAAGATGTAAACAGGTGGTTATCGGTACTTATGGCGCCGGGTTCATCGCTGGGTGGTGCAAGACCAAAAGCCAATATTTTAAATAATGATAAAAGTCTTTGGATTGCAAAATTCCCTTCTAAAACAGACTCTATAAACAAAGCGGCTTGGGAATATCTATCATATATACTGGCTTCAAATTCCGGTATAGAAATGGCACCGTGTCGCATTGAAAGAATATTGGGCAAACACCATACATTTTTCACGAAACGTTTCGACAGAGAAAATGGAGAAAGAATTCACTTCGCATCGGCTATGACTATGACCGGAAACAACGAAGATACAATTCGTAATACTCCGGCAAGTTATCTGGATATTGCCGAATTTATAAGTAATAATGGAGCTAACGTAGAAACAAATTTACACCAACTGTGGCGGAGAATCATCTTTAATATTGCTATTTCAAATACGGATGATCATTTACGTAACCATGGTTTTATATTAACCAAGGAAGGCTGGATTTTATCACCGGCCTATGATCTTAATCCTTCTATAGATAAGGATGGTTTGTCGCTAAATATTGATACCGATGATAATAATCTAGATTTTGACTTGGCTAAAAGTGTAGGTCAATATTTCCGCCTAAACGCTTCCCAGATGGAGGAAATAATTAATCAAACTACAACAGCAGTAAGCAACTGGAAATCAATAGCAAAAGACATAGGTATTTCAAGAGCAGAGCAGGAATTGATGGAAAAAGCTTTTTTCAAAAAATAAAATAGAAATATATCCTTAATAGAGATTAATCTATTAGCGGTCATCACTACTATATGAAGTTGTGGTACGTTGTGTGCTAACCAAACTTTGTAAATTAAAGATTTAGAACTGTAATACCTACACAATATAAATTGATTGCTACTTCTTATTTGGAGGAATTCTGACTTTAACTGGACAATATTTTTTTTGTGTCAACCGGTAGGTGCGAACACAAAAAATATGTATAAACTTATAACAAAAGGAAGACGCATTGTATTTTTTGATTACACAGTATTACAAAATCTACACTGACACAAATCAAAAGGTTTAGAGGCCAATAATGTAATGTCCCGTATTGTAAGATAGGACATTTCATAATTAGAGATAATCATGTTAAAAAAAAATATTTTTTGGACTATACAAATTATCCAATCTGCAATCAAACATTTAACAATATTGAAATTTTAGAGTGCTCTATAGTTTACAAAAGTTGCAAAAGCAGTTTTATGACAAAAAGAACTGAAAATTTGGCTTTTTTTTTAAGATTGCATGAGCTACCCTAAATGTACAATGACAATTCCGTAAACAATTATAAAAGAATAACAAAGTCAATTATACCTCAATACAATAATAAAATTACGTGTTTATACGTATTGAAATTTCATTTATATTATTGTCAATTTGTCTCACTCTGATTTAATCAGAGTGTTATTTTATTCTTATTAAAATAGAACGATAAAATAATTAAAGAAAATAAAAATATTTAGGGTAAACAAAGTTTCATATCACTTGATTTCAAGTTGAAAAATCATTATCGAGCAAAAAAATCACAATAGAAATTTGAATAACCCATAAAGATTAATACTCAAAAAGAATAATAAAAAACGAGAATAAATTATGGTAAACTACGATGAAAATGACTTGGTCAATGATGATTATGTTAATACTACTACTCAAGGAGACAATCCAAATTACACAGCAATTCGTGATCGCGAAAGAGTAAACAAGAAAGAGCTCTACGAAGTTGTTTGGTTTTGTGATGCCTTTGTTAAAGACTATAATGTGCCTAAAACAAAGGAGAGTTTTCAAAAAGTTGAAAAATTACTTAGGCTCCCTCAAATAAGCGGCGTGGTCATGAGAGATGAACTTAATGATTTTGTGGCAAAAAATTGGAATGCTGGATTAGTTTAAAATAATAGATTATACGTACATTCACTTTAAGTAAAAACTTGAATATTAATATGATGATAATTACAGAAAAGTGAATAAATAAGTTATAAAATTAAAAAATGAATAGACAAAAATAAAAAGACAATAATGAAAAGAATATTACAATTCGGATTAATACTTGCAGCCCTAAATACACATTCTCAATCTGCTGGAAGTTTAGATACTAGCTTTGGTAATGCTGGAAAAGTAATCACATCTATAAACTCAGGGGCTGATAAAGCCTATGGTGTTGCATTACAATCAGATGGTAAAATTGTTGTTGTAGGTGTAACAACCAATACAGCAACTGGCAAAGATTTTGTTTGTGTCAGATACAATCCTAATGGAACCTTAGACACTTCATTCGGAACCGGAGGTATAGTAACAACTGATATTCAGTTAGGAAGTGATGATGTTGCTTACAGTATTGCAATTCAAAGTGACGGAAAAATAATTGTTGCTGGGTATAGTGACGATGGTAGTCAAAAAAAAGCGGCTCTCATTAGATACAATACAACCGGTTCCATAGATACATCATTTGGAACAGCAGGAAAAACATTAACCCCATTTGAACTAACTCAAGCAAGTGAAATCAAAGTAATAAAAATACATGCTTTGACAGGAAACATAATTGTTGGCGGAAATACACAGGTAACAACAAATAAAGCAAAACCAGTTATAGCAAGGTATACTAGTTCAGGCATATTGGATACAACTTTTAATACTACAGGGATTAAATTATTATAGATTGACAGCCTTGATAATCAATATCTAATGACTGTTGAGGATTTGGTTGTCCAATCAAATGGGAAAATTTCTGCTGTCGGATGGAGTGATTTTCCAACTATGTCGTACAGTAACGATAATTGGGCTTGCAGAATTAACTCTAACGGAACAATGGATACAACATTTTCGACTGATGGCGTAAATAAATTTAATGGATCATTTAACGGTAATGACAGAGCTTTCTCAATGATCTTAAAATCCGATAACACTATTGTAGTTGGAGGAAGTAGTGATGTTTCAGCCCAAAGTTATGCCTATGCCATGTTCGAAATTGCTCCATCTGGTGTTTTAGGAAGTACATCAAATCAAATTTCAATTCCGTTTAACGCATTAGATAAATCATATCCTTATGGATTAGCTGAAGACATAAACGGTAAATATGTATTGGTTGGATCAACGGGCTCCACCACAAATAGAACTTTTTCTTTAGCAAGGGTAAATGCAAATTATACTATCGATACTAGTTTTGACACCGATGGTAAAGTTACAACAACATTTGGTGCCAACGCTTTGAATGAGGCTTTTGACATGGTTATTCAACCCGACAATAAAATCATTGCTGTTGGATATACCGGAAACGATTTTGCAATTGCCCGATATTTAGGTACAGATAACCTATCTGTCAACGAATTCGAAAACCAGAAGCTAATAAGTATCTATCCAAATCCGACAAAAAATACTTTAAATGTTGATTTAATCAATAAAAATCTAACAAATAGCAAATATCAAATTTTAGATTTAAACGGTAGGATTATATTAGAAGATAATCTCAACAATGATACAAACCGTATCAATGTAGAAAGTTTATCAAACGGTTTATACATATTCAAAATTGAAAACTTATCAGCGAAGTTTGTTAAAGAATAAATAAATTATTACTAGCAGAAGCGACTTTTGGAAACTATCTAAAAGTCGTTTCTGTTTATTCAATACCCATCTTTAAATACTATTAATAAATAAGTAATTGTTTGTGAAAAAAATAATCAATATATGTCACAATAAGTATCTAAACTATACTTGCATACTTTTGGGAGTGACCTCAATTTTTGTAGTATCATATTCTCTGAATTCAAATACTTTTGCAGAGTTTATTAAAATTGCAAGCACTCTATTATTACTACAACTTTTTAGTTTCTTAATAGGTAGCTTCCTTGGTTTTCTCTTCGGTTTTCCTGCTCACAACAATATCCAGTTTAACGAAAAATATCAAAGAAACTCTTCGCTAAAAGAAATTACCAGTTGGTTGACAAAAATAATTGTTGGGGTAACTTTAATAGAGCTAAAAGATATTTTCATTTACTTACAAATTATAGTACGTAAAATTTCATACTTCATACAACATGACGACAGCCATGTTGTAATTATAAGTAGTATCTTGGGAATTTATTTTGTTCTGGGATTTATTGTCCTATACATTCTGTCTGTAACAACTATATTTGAAGAATTAGTAATCAATGATAAAAACATTGATTTCTTGTTAAGCGAACAATCAATGAATCCAAACCCACTAAACATTGATAATATTGACAATGTATTAAAGTCTGATTTTTCACAAATTGATAATGCCTCAAAAGAAAGAGTTTTACGATATGTATCTAAATACGGCCTAAATAAATTAGAACCACTATTAACAAAAAGATTGGGTAAATTTTTGCTAGCACTCAAAGAATACGATAGTGCAGCTAAAGCTTATGAAAGTGCTTATTACAGAAATAAACAAGATAAATATAGTTTACTTAATTCTTGTTTTATCAAAAGCAAGTATCTAAAAGATTTTGACAACTCAAATAGAATTTTAAAAGAGTTCATTAATGAAAATCCTGATTTTGCACCGGCACATTATAATTTAGCTTGTAACTACTACAGGGAATATTTGGAATTTTGTGATACTGATGATAATGAATACGTACTGAAATTAAAAGATAAGGCAAAAGAGAAATTGAAAAAAGCTTTCGAATTAGATAAAGGATTATATAGTGAAGCACTCAAAGATTCAGCTTTAGCAGGACTGGAAATAAATGAAATCTTCAAAGAATCAAAAAAAGAAGAAAAAGAATGAATCTATTTTTTAAAAAAAATATTGCTGTTACAATATTTATACCTAAATTTACACCAGTATTGCGAGAACTTATTAAAAAAATCAATTAAATACGTAAGCTATGAGAGTTCAAGATTTAACTACCATTTAATAAGCAGTATTTATTAAAGATAAACAACAGCCGGAAACTATTTTCCGGCTTTTTTTATAAAATCTATTTTCTTTAAAATAATTGTCTCTTCACACTTAGTCTGGTTAATTAATGATTATATCAGATAAATCAAAGAACTTAAGGATTAGAAAATGTAAATAAGTCTTCTCTCTATTTAAATTGTGTCGTTTGTTTGTTTTAAAATTATAAAAAGGATCTTGTAATAAGCTTTAAAAGCACAGTTTCATTTTCTGAAAATGAATAATATTTTTAATACGGATTCTTCTATCAAGAAATATAAAAAGTAGTCCGGCATAAACATTCAAAACAAGATACAGTCATGCAATGATTGATAGTTTATAATAAAAACAACATCACAAAAACTCACCATTCCTTCAGAAACCTGAACTTATCTGTCAATATATATTATTCTGTTATCCTATTAAATTTTAGAAAATATTTTTGTTAAGTAAAACTCAAGAAACAACTGCCAAAAAATATAATTACTAAAACAAATATTTCTTTGCTGAATAAACAGTATGCAATTCTGGAATTTATACTATTCAATTCAGGAATAAGGCATATTCTGATTTGTATAATGCAATGCATAAAAAATAGATTTGCAAAATAATACAATTGGCATATCTTATGAAATTTTTTACTTCAAGCCTGCTTTCAGAACTCAATAATCAATTAGAAGTAGTCCATTCATCATACCCAGAACCCATATTGTATGCTGAACAGGCAGTCTTGATATCAATAAAAAAACTGGAAGAATTAAAAACATTTTTCATTAAATACAAATTCGAAAGCAGACACGAAGAAATAGAATTTTTCAAAACACTAAAACCAAAATTTGTTTCAATACTTATATATTATAATGAAATTTACAATATTGAACTAAACAAGCCTATAGGACACAAGAAAGCACTAAAAAGGCACTACAGCTGCCATATCAAAAGATTAAACAATTTTTTCAAAGAAAATGCCGAATTCATAAAATATAGCAAATCACAAAACAATTATCTTGATAAAAAATATTTTTTGAGGAAAAAACACGATATCCGATTAACTTTAGATAGCTTCTATTTTCAATCAGATTATAACTTCTCTACTTCTCATGACTACAAAGTGGCCCAGATTATGGCAAATGAAAAATTAATAAATCATCTCGAAAATAATATAAAAATTCTCAGGTTCACTAAACCTCAAATAACAAATAAAAATGGTAATTCTTTAAAATGGACAGGGTCAAAAGTAGCCTTAGTGGAACTAATATACGCACTACATGCAGATTCTGTAATTAATAATGGTGACATTCGTTTAAAAGAAATTGCACTGGCTTTTGAAACAATATTTAATATCAAATTAGGCCAGTTCAATCGCACATTCCTTGAAATATGTAATCGCAAAACAATTGATAAAACTGTTTTTCTCAATACACTCAAAGAAAAACTGTTGGTTCGCATTGAAAACAGTGAGAAATAATAAAAAGAAAACCTCTCCGAAGAGAGGTTCTCAAAAGTGGTATTTGAAACGTATTTTTAAATTAACTTTTATAGTTTGTTCTCAACTATCCCGGTTACAACAGCACGCATTATAGCTTCTTCTTCACTTTCATCTGCACCGTCTACAGAGGCAAGAATATTCCCCACCATCAGAGCCCATTCAGGATCTTTATTTTTTTTAGGCTTTTTCTTTTTTGCATAAGCTGAATATCTGGCTATAGAGGTTGTAATCAATAGCACTTTCTTTTCCTTTTCCGAATACTTTGCGTTTTCTAAAACTTCATTCTCATATGAGACAACATAATCATGAATCGAACTGTAATCTTCCTGGCTATTACAAAGAAACAAAAAAGAAGAAATAAAATTATCTAAACTTTCTTTAGCTTCAATACTCTCAAGTGAAGCATCAATAATTTCATTTTGACAACTCTCCAACCTAGATGCAATATAAACAACTCTTTCAGTAGAACAAAAATTATAAGGAATTTCTTTTATTAACACCCTAAAAGATTGTGTCATATTCGCAATATTGGTAACAGTAGTTATAATTTCCGGAATGGTTGACGGATAATTATCATTATAGTAATACGAAAATAAGATTTCATTGTGAATCTTCCCTACACGGTCAAACGGATTATTTTTATTGGCCGGAATTGAATCAGAACTTTGAAAATCATATCGGTGAAAACTACTCTCTTTTGCTAAATCAAAATGGTTTTCATTACATGATAAAAAAAACGGAAACAGAATTAAACATAATCTAAAAAAATTCATAATGGTTAATGTTTTAAAAATGGTACTGATTGTTGTTACATCAGTTCATTTCTCCCGGGATAATTTGAACAATTAGGTCAGATTTGAAATAATCAAATCCCTTTGAATTCATGACAAAACTATCCTTATGCTTCAAGCCCTACAAACCATCAAATACTTGATTCCAGAATTTAAAGTGTGTAATTCTGGAATTCAATACATCATCAATAATGCCCAAAATACAATCGTTCAAAAACAGATATTCAAACAATACTAACGTCATACTCTTTGTTTTTGAAATCATGCATCTGAAAAATATTTAATATTTTAGCTACATTTAATTCTCCTTAACCAACTAAAAAATGTGTTTTAATAATAACCTTTTGTTTCAGAATAAGTACGTCATCTTTTTCGTGATAGCAGGTCAAATATTGGTCGCTCAAAGTTTGAATAAAGGAATATCATTAGGCTCATTTAAGAACAATGATATTAAGTCAATAATTTATGCAGACAGTAAAGATTCCATTAAATCTAAGCAACAGCTTCAGGTATTAATTAATAATTCAAAACTGGAAGCAAATTGGGAGGAATTAGCAAAAGCATATCGAATCATTATGTATTTATCTGATAAAAAATGGAGAATGAATTACGCTGACAGCTTGCTTAATGCTGCAAAACTTTCAGCAAACTTCGATTTGATTGGGCAGGCCTATCTTACTAGAGGAATATTGTATTATGATCAAAAAGAGCACAAAATGGCACTGGACAACTATATCCTGGCAGACTCATATCTCTCACAAACCAAAAATCAGTACGGAATCTACAAAGTGAAATTTTCCATTGCACATACAAAATATTATCTCGGTTTTTACCATGAAGCAATTGCTCTGTTCAAAGAGTGCATTATTTATTTTGAACAAGAAAATGACGTAGCCTATCTTAATTCATTACATTCTATTGGATTATGCTATAACAAAATTGACAAATACGAACTCTGTTCTCAATACAATCAATTGGGGCTTCAAAAAAGTAAGGAACTAGGCAATAATGAATTAGTTCCCTATTTCAAACACTCCGAAGGAGTTAACATGGTCTTCAAAAAAAAGTACCAACGAGCTATAAAAGAACTAATTCAAGTTATTCCTTTATTAAAAAACAAAGATGACTTTGCTAACCAAACGGTAGCATGGTACTATTTAGGAAAAAGCTATTCAAAGTTAGGTCTCAACGACAAAGCAGTTATCATGTTCAATAAAGTCGACAGTATTTTTGTAAAATATAACTACATCAGACCTGATATAAGACAAAACTACGAATGGTTAATCAATTACTACAAAAAGAAAAAAGATGATAAATCACAACTGCTCTACATAAACAGACTACTGAAGGTAGATAGTATATTAAACCACAACTACAAATATCTTTCTCTAAAAATATTTAAAGAATACGACACAAAAAAATTACTTTCTAAAAAGAAAGATCTGGAAAAATCACTTGAGTCAAATAATCGCATACTTTTTTGGACAACAGCACTTCTTTCAATGTCGGTTGTTCTATTAAGCTATCGTCATTACAAAAATAAGAAGCGATACAAACTGAAGTTTGAAGAGCTTATGCATGAAAGAAATTTGCCAAAAACAGAAAATCACATAAAAAAAGAATTACAATCGAAAAACAATATAACTAAAACAAATGAACTGGACATAAACCCGGAACTAATAACAGTTATACTTCAAAATCTTGAAAAATTTGAGCGAAATAAAAAATATTTAGAGAAAGATATGAGTCAAACCAAATTAGCAACTCATTTAAAAACAAATACTAAATATGCATCCAAAATTATTTTGAAATACCGCCAAAAAAAAACTATTGAATACATAAACGACTTAAAAATAGATCACATCATTAAACTGCTTCAGTCCGAAAATAAATACCGAAATTATACCAACAAGGCTCTTGCCGAAGAAGCTGGTTTTGGTTCAACTCAAAATTTCACCAAAGCGTTTAATACCAAGATAGGCATGCCCCCTACTTTTTTTATTAGGGAACTAAAAAGAAAATTCCCCCTTTAAAATATTTACATCACAACTTGTGATTAACTTGTGATATAATTCAAATCAACTCCTACAATTTTGCATCATAACAATCTAAAACATAAGTTATGGCTATCGAAATTATTACAAAGGAAGATTTAAACCAATTCCGCATTTTACTACTCAACGACCTAAAAGAGTTTCTAAAAACCAATGCTCAACCAGCAAAGCAGTGGCTTAAATCCAAAGAGGTTCGTAAACTTTTAAACATCTCACCCGGCACTCTACAAACCCTCCGCATCAATAAAACACTAACCTATACAAAAATCGGAGGCATCCTTTATTACGACAACACCGATATAGAAAAACTCCTGTCAACGAATAAGGTACCTTCAAACTTCAAATAAACTGTCATTCCCGCGAAAGCGGGAACCAACCTTCTCCGCCAGTCCCAAAGCCGGAACCCACCTCATCCTTAAATTCGAGTGATTTTAGCTTTACTAAAATCATATCGAGAACATGTCTTAATACTTAATACTCCTATCTTAATACTTCACCACAATGAACTACATTAAACACCTCACCGGCTTCTTCGAAAGAGTAATCCAGGACAAAACACTCAACCCAACTCATGTAAGTCTATATATCTCATTATTCCAATTCTGGAATTGCAACCGTTTCAAAAATCCAATCAGCATTTCCCGCGATGAGGTCATGCGCATCAGTAAAATAAGTTCAAAAGCAACCTACCACAAATGTCTGAAGAACCTGCATGCCCTAGGGTATATTAAATATGAGCCTTCATACAACCCGTTCCGAGGCAGTCATGTAATAATGTACAACTTCGCCGAAGACCTAAAACCACAATCAAAAACAAGTTCAAAAAATGAACCTTCTTTTGAACCGATATCAAAACAAGTACAGAACAGGCAGGAAACAAGTACAGAACAAGCAATAGTACCTTTTATAAACAGTAGAAACAGTTCAAATAATAAAAACGAGAGTAAACCCGCCCACTCAAATTTGAACGAAAATGAAAGTACTGAGGAAGTTTTTAAAAAAGAAAAAAGTTCCGCCAAAAAAGAAAAAGAAAACATGACTTTGAGTGAAGTCGAGAGTCCGGCATTGGAAAAAGTGGTAGACTATTTCAAGCAGCAAAAGTTTGAAGCAACTGAAGCTCAAAAATTCTACAACTACTATGCGAGTAACGGCTGGCTCATTGGCGGAAAAGCACCAATGGTCGATTGGCAGGCAGCAGCACAAAACTGGATAAATAAAACGTTTATTTTCAATCAAAAACCAAATGCCATCCAGCTATCCAAAACAAATCATTTGAGTACATCAATAGAAAAAAATTATGCAGAACCTCTATAGCACAAAATTATCAGACTGAGCTAAGCTTAAACTGAGGACAGAGCGGGTGTCTAAGTGACCGAATCAGAATATCTTATGGAACTGTCACACTGAGCTTGTCGAAGTGCCTCACTTAGCAACTTATAAACTTCAAACAATTAAAAATGAAGACTAACTTAACATATCCCGAAATAATCACCTGGCTTGAAGCTAAAGGAAGTGAACTCTTCGGAAACCATTTCAAAATCATCAATGAAGATTACCCGATACTTTATAAACTCATCGCCTATTTCTTAAAAGATGAACAAGCTTGCTTTCAATTCAACATCAACCTAAACAAGGGAATCTTGATTACCGGACCTGTTGGTTGTGGTAAAACCTCACTAATGACATTGATGAAACACCTCACACCTACGGGATATAAATTCATAATTAAACCCTGCAGAGATATTAGTTTTGAATTTATTCAAGACGGCTATGAAGTAATACATCGTTACTCAAAAGGTAAACAGCAACAACTTGATCCCAAAATCTATTGTTTTGATGATTTAGGATTAGAAAGTAATATCAAATACTATGGGAACGAGTGTAACGTTATGGCTGAAATCCTCTTAAGCCGCTACGACCTCTACATCAGCAAACGCATCCAAACACATATTACCACCAACCTATCAGCTTCGGAAATTGAAGCACTCTATGGAAATCGAGTAAGAAGCCGAATGCGGGAACTATTCAATTTGATTGCCTACGATTGCAACACTAAAGACAAACGCTAAATAAAAATGAAAAATAATGCAAATCATTTCTGGGATTGGTTCATTAACCATAAAAATAAATTTAAAAATCTAAAAGATTTAAACCCAAAAGAACAAACATACTATCTGTTTTGGTTAGATTGGCACTTACAGTTTTACTTCCGTGGAATGGAGTATACCTTGATATTCCCAAAATTCAAAAACCAAAAAGTCCAGTTAATCATTACGGCCAGTGGCAATAAGGAACTCTTACAAAAAGCAATTGACCTCGAAAAGACTGCCCCAAAATTAAGAGATTGGAAATTCACAGCAGTAATAAAACCTCAACAGTATATTGATGATATAAAAATAGCTGTAGAAAAACCATAGATTTTACAGGATATAACTCGTAAAAAAGAGGCTTTAAATATATTAGAATCATGAAAGTCGGAAAAAAATTGATATCGCTATTTACCCGTCAAACTTCATCACATATTCATGCAATGATAATTTATCACAACTGACTCAATAAAATGCTAAAGGATTTGTTAAACGAAAAATTAATGTGTGAAAACATGGATTTTGTCGAATTGACACAAATGTTCAGAAAAGAAGACAACAAAATTATTTATCTCTTTGATTTACAATTACATATTAATAACATTAATAAATTAAAATCTATTTTTCTTAATGAGTGATAGTTTCAACATCAAATTATTTTTGCCTTTGATAAATTTATTGATATAAACTGTATCCATATTCAATACTATCAATAATTATTTTTTTGGTCTATGCTTAATCATATGAGGTTCCTACTTCGTAAAAACGATAAAAAAGTTTTCACTCATTATAATCTCTTCCTACTATAACAACAAAATGACCTGTAGTTGCATCATTATTAAAGCCTACTTTAAATTTATAAGTATGATCAACTCCAACTATAATAGGTTACCCCTTTTCAAGTTGTTTATCTAGATAATCAATAGATTCTTTGGCTATTGCTTTATTAACAATTAATTTTTTGTCGCCTCTATAGCAATCTGATAAAGTGTTTTACTATCAATCAAATCGCCTCCTTTAACCTCAAAGTTATCTAATATTATTTTACACGCTCTCTCAACAACCTTTCTTATCCCAAACACCAAGAATTATCGGAACTGTATAACCATTTTATCCTTTGGGTAATAATCAAAGGTTTGTTTGTTTAATCGAAACTCTTGTAGTTTTGCTTCTAGTATTCTGTCTTTTATAAAATCATACACAAATACTTTTACCCACATATCGGTTTTTTATAAAAACAAAATACAATTACCTTGAAAACTTCAGCATTTTGTCTTTCACAATACCTTTAAATTGAAAATAATCATCTGTCACTGTATCACGAAAAACAATGGCAATTGAGTCGTTTTCAATTTCTTTTAAGATGTTTTGAAAATAAATGCTTTTTTGGAATTCTAGTTGTGCTTGAGGAATATGAGTTATATTGCTTTTAAAATCTCTAAATGAAAACATAATTTGATTATTGTCAGTTATGTTATTTGGAATATTTTTAACAGAAACAATTTTTGAACAATTAACCAATAACTCTCTTTTTGTTTTTTTTAAAATTTTTCGATTAAACAATACCAAAGAATCATTAATGTTTTCTTCTTCCATCTGTCTGATATATTCAGGTCTTTTTCTAATCCAATCAAATTTTACATCTCTATTTGTATTATTTTCAATTTGATATGACTGTAACCAATGAATTGATATCGAATCCTTACTATCATTAGTATAATTAATTAACATTTTGTACGTTTTATCTTTTCTGTAAACTGTAAAGTCTTTTTGGAAATTTGGACTACAGCTTAAAAGAAAAAAAATAATATTAACAGCTATAATAGTTTTCATTGCTTATTCATTTAAAAATTTGTCGTTTATAAAGATACAGTTTATGAATGCATCCTTATTTAAACCATACTTGTTTTCTTCATATTTGTAAAAAATCGTATGAGTTAAAGGATTTTTATTATTTGATTTGTTATATTCACTTTCTTCAATTTTACTATTGTAGTTTAATAACTCATCTATACTTAAAAACTCATTTTTTAATAGTTTTTGCAAAGTAGGTGTAAAAATATCTATAAATTTAATTGGTGAGTTGATATTTCTGTTTTTTGAAAAAGCTTTACAAGCCTCTAAACCTTTTGGTTTATAAATAGTTTCAAAATCTTCTTCAAGTCCTTTATTCCAATCGTCTTTTATGCCTTGTATGGTTGGTTTTATAACGGCTTCGTTCAATAGTGCATAAGCAAAACTAATAGGATTGCCTAAATAACCCAGAGGAAGTTCACTAAAATCATCTTGGAAGAATACTCTGGCCAAATCAAAAATATCCCAAATTTGGGTAATTTCTGTGGCGGCTTTTAAAACATTGTTTTTTAAACCAATGTTGGCAAAATAATCTATCTGGCTTATTCCTTTTGTAGTAACGAGCTTGCCATTGTTTACATATTTATTTTTAAAACCAAAGTTGGAAGCCTTAACCAGTTTTACTTCTTTACCTTCATTAGTAAAAACATTATAGGTATAAATGGCTTTTTTTCGTTCATAAACCTCTCCAATATTGCTAGCAATTTTTCCGCTTTTTAACACCCTCGTTGCCAAATTGTATCTATGTTTTTTTGCCAATTCACCAGCTGATTCCATTAATTGATCTATCACTTCCTGTTTAGCAAAATCGCTAATAGAAAAAATTATTGCGTCTCCTTCTTTTGTTAAAAGTTCGGGTAGGCTGTAGTTTTCATAAGCGGGTTTTAAAAATAAATGTTTATTTGAGTGGCTAACATTTAGAATAGCAGGAATCGTTTTTTCGAAGAAATTAGAATACACTTTCCATTGCAATTCAATTTCTGTTCCCCAATCACTTTCTATCATATTTGCCCAATTTTCATCTAAAGCAAGTGTAATTATAGCTTTGTTGTTTTTTATAATAATCGCTTTATCTATTTCTGCTTTTACTGTTTTATTTTTTTGCGAATCCTCATCTTTTACTACTTTAGGAAATTTAGTGGTGGGTTTTAATAGACCATCGTTTTCAGATAAACGAAAAATAAGTTTTGTGTTATCAGCAATATTTTTTGTTTGAATATGAAAAAAAACTTGATTGCCTAAGTTGGCTTTTGTAATCTTCTTTTTTCCTTCCTTGTCCGAAGACCAATATCCATTAATAACCACATCTTTTCCGTTGGCTATTCTAGCATATTTCGCCAAAGCTTTCAAATCAAAAGCACCAAGTATTACTGGAGCGGTGCCAACTATTTCATCCGTGGCATGATAATCAAAGGTTTGCGCGTTTAATCCAAACTCTTGCAGTTTGGCTTCTAGTATTCTGTCTTTTATAAAATCATATACAAAAACTTTTACCCGCATATCGGGGTTTTGAGACAATTGTGAAGCTAACGGATGATTAGCATTGGTTGATGGCACATCTAGTTTGGCAGTAGCATTTTTGGTTTGTGGGCTATAGATGGCTTCCGCCACTTTATTGTTTACCGATACCAGTATGCGTTGTGTTTTGGAGTCATAACTTTCGGGCGTAGCTATTACCATGTGCTCATTACCGCGCAACAATTGTTTGTATAATTTGATAGTCTTTATCATTAAGTATAAATTAAAAATCTTTTGTCAACCCGTTGCAGTTGGTAAAAGAATAATTAGCATTAACGTTTTTAACTTTTAAATTTACTTCAAGAATTTCATTAACCTCTAGGCTAATGTCTTGTTCTTTCACCCGATTCTATCACAAAATCTGTATCGGGAAAAAACATTCAAAGCATCTAAGAATAAAGTAAAAGTTCTTGCTGGGATATTATTCAATTCTCACTCGCTATTTGCATCGGTATTCGTGGCATTTTGAACTAAACTGTCAGTGGTTTTAAGCATCACTTTGGCGGTAAAATCATCATACCCGCTAATCCGCCCAAACAATTTGGCCCTTCCGATTGTGCCGCCTATCTGCACATTGCTTATATAAAAACTATCATTGCAAGGTATCATTTCCTGGTTTTCAAACCTATATTCATTCACATCATCGCAGTTGCACGTCAAAACTTTTCCACCTGAAGCCTACAAAACTTTGCTTTATTAGTAGTTTCACTTTGTTGCTTTCCTGAATCTACTTTATCATCATATTCGCCAATAGCCTCAAAAGTTTTTACTTCTTTTAAATCCTTGCTATCGGGTTCACTTTCTTAAAAGTAATATCATTAACTTTGAATAATTCTCATAATTTTATTTTGATTCTGTTAACTTGTCTTTATTGCAATCATAATCATAACTATAATCAAAAATTCTGTTTTCTTCAGTTTCTTTTGTTTTCAGCATAATGAGTACTTTATAAATTTTAATTTTTTTTAAATTACAATTTCTTTTCAAAATAGTATTTTTAAGTAATAAGGCTAAGTTATATGTAGAATCATTATTTAGAATTAAATCTTTTTTTTTTGAACTAGTAATTTCTACACAATATTCAAAATCATTTTTTTTATACTTAAAATTTAAGGTATCACCTTCTGCAAAATAATTATGATAAAATCTATTAATTTCACAACCATTTAGCTTTTTTAAACCACTAAATAGTAATTTTTCATCTTTAGAAAGCTCAGGTTGTTTTACTTTATTTGATTGCATTCCCCAAAAGAAGGGATTTAGGATAAACACACACACACAAATAAGTAAAAAGGAAGCTATAATAATTATTTTTTTTTTCATACTTCAATCTTGTCTTTCTTCAAAATATTCAATTAAACTCGTATTCCATTTAGGATATAAGTCTATTCTCTTATTGTATAGTATATAATCATCGATTCTATACCAACTTTCATCAACAGGATTAGTTACATAAACGGTATTTCCCTTGCTATTCAATGCCTTTTGAACTTGAATAGATTTTAGTACTTCAATTAGTTTAAAGGTAGTACTATTAATGGTTGACCCATGAACTCCATCCCAACCTGTAAATTGTTCGTGTAGTATCCCCATTTTTGTTATGCCATTAATTTATTGGAAACGAATATCTATACCTCTTTGATTTTAGAGAATCTATTTTCGCTTTGCTATAATCTGAAGTTACCATTATTATTAAACTATCAATACATTTTTTATCTTTCAGTTTTTCATTAACTCTTTTATTAACTGTATTAACATAATTATCAAGTAGTTCTTTTGATTTTGAGATAGAATCATTATATATATATATATATAAATCCAAATTATAATGACATTTTTCAATATCTTCTTTTAGGATAGAACCAAAAAAAGAATTACCCCCATAAGTTTCTAATTGAATTTTTTTCTCTATTTCTTTTAATTCTTTTGGTACTTCAACATATTTTCTTGAGCCATGTCCGAAAGCAAAAATGAAAAGTATAAATACATATAATATGTATAAGGAGATGCATGATATGATACTTAAGAGTAATATTCTTTTTAACTTCATAATTATTTTATTTTTAAAATGGGAGGACAATTAAACACGATATATTCATCATTTATTCTATAAAACTTTGTTTTATTGGTGGTTTCACTCTGTTGTTTACCTGAATATACTTTATCATCATATTCGCCAATAGCCTCAAAAGTTGTTACTTCTTTCAAATCTACTACCTTTTGAAAAACATCAGTCCCATTAGTCCACCCATGCACTCCAGTCCATCCAGAATCTTGAATATGAGCAATCCCCATTTTTGTTATACCTTTAATTTTATATTCATTAACCACCCAATCAACTATGGCATAATAAGTACCCCAAAGTCTAAATATTTTATTAAATAGTTTAGATTTTTCAATATTTGCTATGGTTGCAGTTGGGTTCCATACAGAGCTGAAAAACATATACAACAATTGATAACTTGGTATTGCAGGATTAATCTCGAATTCGTCTGCTTCGTCTGGTGATAGTAATATATGTTCTCCTATTGTATGTCCTTTTTGAAAAAGAAAATCAGCCATACCTGCTGCATAAGCCCCACCTTCACTGTGGGAGACAAAATAAATAGCATCGTTGCCCAATCCTTTTATAATATCAGTATAATTTGCACTAGCAAAATCATACCCACTTTTGAACCTATCAGCGCCACTTTGGTCAACAGCTAATTTACTAGAACCATCATAATATAGGATATAATTCTTTTTTTCAAGTTCTTCCGAGCTTAAAACTTTATTATTTAGAATTTGTTTTTTATCTATAGAAAATTGATTTATTAAATATTCAATTGTATAGTTGTCAAATCCACTATTCCAATAAGGCTTTTTAGGCTTGGTAGGCCCAACATATTCTCCCCAATCAAAAGGTAATTGATAAGCTATATTCCACTGCCCATTCACAAAAATAATTTTAGGCATTCCTTTTACTTTCAAGTAATCTTTAGGGTTTATTGGTAAATCTTTATTATAACTAATTTTAGTTTTTGGATTTACATAACTACAAGCAAAGAAAAACTCTAAAGTCCCATCGGATTCTTTTTTAAGAAACGAGTCAAAATTTTCTAATGTTAGTTTCAAAGTTACTTTATTGTTTTTAACTTTTGCAAAGATTACCTCTTTGCCATTACTAGAGTACACTAGTTTCATTTTATCATTCTTTCCATCCTCTTTTAAGTTTACTCTTCTATCGTCATCATAAAGTGTCACAAAAACAATCTCATTATTGGGAATTCCTTTTGTTTCTATATGAAACTTCACAGTATCATTAAGCAAAGCCTCATTTATTGGTAAATCATTTTCATCTGTCCACCATGCCTTTACAAAATAATCTTCAACTATTCCTTCCTCCTTCTTCGCTTTCTCCGCCAATACCTTTAAATCAAAAGCTCCCAATATCACAGGAGCAGTACCAACCATTTCATCCGTAGCTTGATAATCAAAGGTTTGCACATTTAATCCAAACTCTTGTAGTTTTGCTTCTAATATTCTGTCTTTTATAAAATCATAGACAAAAACTTTTACTCGCATATCGGGGTTTTGAGACAATTGTGAAGCTAACAGATGATTAGCATTGGTTGATGGCACATCTAGTTTGGCAGTTGCATTTTTGGTTTGTGGGCTATAGATGGCTTCAACCACTTTGTTGTTTACCGATACCAGTATGCGTTGTGTTTTGGAGTCATAACTTTCGGGCGTAGCTATTACCATGTACTCATTACCGCGCAACAATTGTTTGTATAATTTGATATTCTTTATCATTAAGCATAAATTTAAAAATCTTTTGCCAACCTGTTAAAGTTGGCAAAAGAATAATTAGCATTAACGTTTTTTAACTTTTAAATTTACCTCAAGAATTTCATTAACCTCTAGGCTAATGTCTTGTTCTTTTTCACCCGATTCTATCACAAAATCTGTATCGGGAAAAACATTCAAAGCATCCAAGAATAAAGTAAAAGTTCCTGCTGGGATATTTTTCAATTCCCACTCGCCGTTTGCATCGGTATTAGTCATGTCTTGAAGCAAATTATCAGAAGTTTTAAGCATTATTCTAGAAATTAAACCTTCATTTCCAGTAATTTTACCAAACAGTTTGGATGTATTGGTAGCACCATTTATTTGTGCATTAGTTAAAGTAAAACTATCGCCACAAGGTACTGCTTTCGGATCTTCAAAATCATTAAGATCTTCACAATTACAAGGCAGAGCCTTCTCTACAACAAGCCCAATACTGTTGGCTTGTAATATAGTCAATGAAGTGGGTACTCGGGTTGCCCATGCTTTACCTTCTTTTTTACCGGCAGTCTCACGCAATTCTTCAACAATAGAAATAAATAATTTATCTTCAATTACAGGTACTTCTCCTCCATTCCATATCTTACCGGTTTGCATATAAAAACGTACAGCTTCTTCAAAGCCCGGACGAACCGTTACTATAACGCGGGCCATTCCGCTTTGCATAAAACTACGGAACAACGGATCGTCACTCTCATTAAATTGATACATAGACTTCCAATTATCACGATTTGCCCAATAATAAGGATAGAAAGAATAGGACATAATATTCCATTCAAAAGCCTGTTCTATAAACTTAACGAAAGCACCATAATCATCTAAATTGGCATCAACATTCACCTCATAATCAGTAAAGAATCCTTTTTTATTAGACATGTCCTTACCATAGGTTCTCTTTGCATTCGGTGTTTGATCTATTAAATATGAGATACAATTTTTGCGTAAAACCAAATTCATCATTTGTCTGAAAAACGCAGGGTTAGTTTCTTTATTTTCAATAGCTGTTTCCTTTTCTCTGCCTATTATTTCATCAAAATCTGCTTTAGCCTCCTCATACTTATCAATGATGGCTTTAAAACACTCTTGTTGCCATTCTTTGAGTGCAGAATCATCTAAAACAAACTCCAAATCAAAATGAACATAACCTGCATCTGCATTTCTGAAAAAACCGGAAACCGGAACTTTCCCTTGATACAACTTACTTCCAACAGATGTGTACGGTATAATGCCAGTTATAGGACTTGGTATACCTGGCCAATCTCCTTCAATCTGACTAGTATATGCTCCTACCCCATTAATTCCAAAACCTGCATTTCCTTGACTACCGCCACCTCTGTGTAATGTTTTTACTCTATATCTTGTGAAACGATATCCTTTAGGAATTTCTACATAATCATCGGAACCTTCACTTCCTTTATGTATTGTCTTTCCGGCCCATAGTACATCTACAGGTTTTGGCTTAAATTCCACATTATACATGGCTGCCCAATACTTAAGTCGTGTTTCATTTACTCGTGTAAAATTATTTAAGTTCAATGATAGGTTCGAAATACTTTGGTTAGTTGACAAACCATTAGCTAAATCAAAAACCCTCGGATCTATTGGTTCTGTTAACTTAGGAATTGAATTTAGAACTTGAACATCCTCTACCATACCTAATTTGTGCAATCTGGCAGGTTCAGGAACCATAAATTCAAACATTAAACGTTTACCGTAATTGATAATTTGATTTTTGTAAATTCTATCTACCCAACGATAAACACCTACTACATGTTTGTCTCCTTTACGATTATCAAACTCATGAATATTATTTTCTTCAAACTCTTCAGTTATCTTTTGAATACGTTCTGTTTGTACTTTAGTAGTGATACGTTCAGTTGCTTTTTGAACAATTTCTTTAGCATTGGTAATGGCCTGACGAGTATTTTGCTCTTTTGAAGAATGAGAAGCCATACCCATTCCTGCATTTAAACTCCAACGTTCTCCATTTACATGAAAATCAGTTGAAGCACTTAAATCTTTAGACTGTTGAATAACCTGAGAAACTTCATTTTGCATTTCATAACGTTCTGTCGTTGCAGTATCTGTTGTACTTTCTCTCTCAGATTCAGATTTTTCACTAGTGGTTGTTTCTGTTTTTAATAATCGTCTTGTTGATTTCTCTCTTCGTTCTCTTGCCATTACATTTTCAATATGTGCAACCTCACCCTCAACATAACAGTGAATTGTTTGCTCAACTACTTTATAATCAGCAATCCCTAATTGTTTAAATCCATGTCCGCTAGGAACAAACAAATTAGCGTCATCAGAAGGAGCGGTAGGACTTTCTTTTTTAATACAATCACCTTCTAACGTACCGGTTACACACAATGTTGTGAAGTTCCCTTCATAAGTAAATGTTTTTGTACACCCATTAGCAAAAGTAATTACTCCATGTAATTTTGTTAGCATCCTAAATTGATTGGATTCAATGCCTGTATTTGAAAAAATGTTAGTAATACTAATTTTTTGATCTACAGGAATAAATGGGTAAGGACTGGATGAACCGCCATTTTGATCTTCTCCTTCCGTAAAACTGGCTATACAATAAAAATTTGTAACACGCCATGAAGAATCGGGAACATCAAAAGTTAAATCAAAATTAATTGAACTTAGATTGCTGGCTGGTACCTTTTTGTAACATAAACTATAAACAAATGGTGAAACTGTTCTTTTTGACAAAGGAACCACTACTCCTCCATAACTAATGTATTCTGGGGCATTTACAGGCGTAGAATCGTAAGCATTGTTTGTGGCCGTTGTAATTGCATTCCTAGCTAATCTGCTAATATCTTCAAAAGTTTCAAAATCTTCAATGGTACCTGTCATAGTAATATTAGAAGATTTAGCGCTGGCATAATTTTCACCCATTCCTACTAAATCCATCAAAATAGCAAAACTGGCCTCACTCAAATTAGAGCGTAAAAAAGAAATATCTAGTGCATCTCTAAAATCAAACTCAAATCCCGGAATCGAAGGCATCGCTACATAAGGAGGTTGATCACAAGGATTAGTCGGATCATAAGGGTTTTTGGGATCCCTTACAGCACAAAAACTTTTTTTAGCTTCTTCTAATTCCCTATAATAAGAATCCCATTGGGATTTATATTTCAAATCATAAGCATCCTTCTGTTTCTTGTATTCGGAAGCATATTCCTTTAAGTATTTCTTCTCAACTCTCACCAACTCTTTCAATAATTTCGTACATCCCTCAATCATCAAATTAGCAGCAGCAATAGTTTGAGTTTTCAACATGTCTATATCAGGATAACTAGGCACTACTTCTCCACTTTTTGCTAATCGTGCTGAAGTTGCTGCAGGAATATCCTCAATAAATAATGACTTTGGCAATACAACAGTTGAGTGCATTAAATCCGATAAAATGGAACTATCATCATTGTAATTTAATAAAAGATTATTTCCAACGAGCATATGCATAATAGCATCTTTTACGTAAAAATCTTTTTGATTAATTACTTGATAGAATAAGTTATTCCACAATGCCGTTAGATTTTCGTTATTCAATGGGCTTGCATTTTCTTTCATTCTGAAAAACTCTTCTTTATTAAAATCAGAACGATTTCTGGCAATCCAAATAGAAAAATCATATAAACCGCTACTTAATTCATAAAGAGCTTTCTCACTCGTAAATAATGGGTTAGGAACTACAGATTTCATCACTTCCATTTTTGTGCTGCTTCCTCTGTTAGCAACAGCTTCATCAAAAGGACCTGATAATTCTTTTTGTCTAAAAACAAACCTATTTTGTTTGGATTTATCATCTACTAATCCTGGTGCTCTCATAGTTACAAAACTAAAGAGCGTGTTTTTAATTTCTGTACTCATATAAATAATAATTAATTTTCTGATTATTTTTTTTAATTTAACAGATTAATTATTTGCTGAATTCACTACTCTATTTTATCGAAATAAAAAACAATAATTCAACTTTAATCTTGGGTTAAAACTAGAAGTAAACCAAACGTTAAACAATGCGTATAAACACGTAATTTTTTTTAAAAAAGGTAATCTATAAGAACTCATCAAATAAAAAATTACTCAAATCTGGCACAGAAATACTTAAAAATAAAAATGACTTTTCTTAATGAAAAGCCATTCTGATTTAATAAGCTGATGTTGATCTACGAGTATTTAATTTTGACACTCTACATAAGACAAATTGATTTAAGAATACTGTTCAAATCACTAAATCTTATCCAAAACAATTTTCTGTTAGATTCCTTTTTGTTTACAATTTTATCTTGATTTAAATAATTCTGGAACCCCACTAAGCTCTGAAAGGTCAAGCTCTAATTTTGTTTTACCGTTATCGCATTCTACTCCTAAAGTAAATGCTCCCCAAGCCAACAAATTTAACGTAGCTATTCCGTCCTTTGTAGTCACAACAGGATTTGGATTTTGAAAAGAAGGGGGTAAATAAAACTTTACATCTCCATTCAATGGATTAGCTAAATCAGTACTCTTTACCTCTAAATTAATATTAAAATAATCTGTACTGGTTTCTGAATTTGTAACACTGGCTGTTATCGTTCTTTCATTAGAAGTAGAAAGACCTCCCCATTTGCCCTTTTCCGGATCATCATTAGAACGGCTCTGACCAGCTTGTTGTACACCTGTACTAATGTAGTCTTGCAGTAAATTAATTTTCTGAACAGCTTGTGTAAGGCCTTCTTTTATACCGTTATCTGAATTAATTAAAGATTTAATAAAATACAATCTAGTCCATAAATAGCCAAATAAAAAACCTAAAACCCCAAAATAAATCAAAACAAATAAAACGAACGAAACGTTATTTATTCCTGAATTGCTTGACAAAATACTCGCATAATAATACATACTTCTAGGTATAGCGTACATTTGGGTTAATCCTACTCCAACAATTATTTTAGTTAACCAATCACTAACTTGTAATAAATTATCATTACCTATATACCCTCCATTGGAATGATCTGATCTTGTTGAATTATTTTCAATAGCCATTCGAGGTATCCCAAACAAAAAACCCATTAAACTTCCACTGCAAAATGAAGCTCCCGCCATTAACAATGATATAGCAATATAATAAGGCAAATAACTATCTTTAACTGCTACAGTATTATAACACAATTCTTGTAATGCAAAAATCATAATTGAAACAATTCCCATTACAGAAAGTGATAAAATAAATTTCAAAGCAGTATCCTCTTTTTCTGAAAATCTTATCTTTTGAGTGCCGTTAATTTCTCTCTTAATTATCATAACCAAAATATTTTATTCCTTATCTTAATAATATTTCATTCACCTATACAAAGTAGTTAAACCTTAATTGAACAACTATCATAAAAATTTGTTCAGTTGACTTTTGCTAAACAAATTCTGCTCTTCTGGCGTCATATATTTTATTAAATTTACCAATAGCTTTCAATTTTGATATGGTATTTCTAACAGTTGTAATCCTTGATTGATAATTAGTATTTCCAATAGTACATAAATTAGAAAAAGCCTTTTCGTAATTACCTTTAGTATTTAGAGCCAGTGCAATTCTATCATTCATTCCTCTACCTTGATGACGAATGTCACAAATCATCTGACAAACACTGGCAGGAACCCCATCCAAACCGAAACGCTTGTGATATTCCAACATATTTTCTTTATACATATTAACAGCTGTCTCCACCTGAACTTTACGATGTTCAATGTCATTAGTAGCCCAATGAACAAAACGGGCAGCACAAATCAATTCTTGTTGATCAATCTCTGTTAACGTTGGGTTTAGATAATCCATCAACGCCTGACTGCTACTATTAGTCTCTAGTAAATTTAAGACACCGGAAGAGTTACGATAAAAAATCTGATTATTTTGAAGTATGAGTTTAGGAAAATATTCTTTAGCGTTAGGCAAACCCAATAATGACTTAAAAAAATTAACAAAATCCCCATTAGGGACATGAGCAGCATATTGCATAAAAGTGAATGTAAATTTTGCTCTGTCATAAGTATTCAAACAAACAAAAGACCCTCGACTCTCTGCCATTGCTGTCGGATAAATAAAATAAGCCCAAAAACCATAATCCTTTTCATAATCCTCAGGCTTATAAACTAAACCATTATTAACTCCTGTATTAAATAATCCGAAATTATCTAAATAGGCAGTTCTATAAGCAAAAGTGAATTTAGGCTCAGTACTATTGAGTAATTGAGCATTATAAGAAGTCCTCCCGTTTGAAAGAACAGAACTCGAGATAGAAAAATCGTAGGCCATAGTATGCTGTATTTAAAGTGTGAATTTTAAATAAAACTAGTGTTTAAAAAAACAGCAAACAATCCGTATTAATACGCAATCTCTAATATCTAGTATCTCCTGAAAAATGGTAACATCAATTAATGAAATGATTCTGTTATTCATTTCCAAAAAGTAATTCTCTGAATAATGCTATTGTCTCAACCTGATCTTTATCCCAATAATACGTATGCGAATAACAAGGTAAATTTCTTTTCATGAATGAGCCCTTAGGTATAATCATGTCGTTTTTGATACCTTCACCAAAATACTCTTTCAAATCACCTCCCACATAATCATTATTAAAAAAAATATTTCTCCATCTTATAAACGAAAACTGAGAGGAATGATTTATAATTTTTACAACAACATCATCTCCTTTTTTATTATTTACTTTATCCTCATAAGAAATGGCATTCTTATAATCTTTTACTATGTTGCCATCTTTTAATTTAACCTCAATTTTCGGGGGATTTAAAGGTAATTCCCTGTAGTTTGTTCTACGTTCAAAATCGCCTTTATCCTTAGCCATGATGTAAGCGCCGTGGCACAATGGACTCCCCACTGTTATAAAATCACTTATCAACCATGGATTTCCAAGTGATTTGATTTCATCATATAGCTTTTGCTGTAATTGATTATATGCTTCCAACGGAAACTCATTTTTATTTTTATGATGATCTACTATTAGTGTACTCATTTCATCTAATATAGGCTGAAGAACTGGTGCTTTTCCGGGAACGTAACTGTAAATATAATCATGCCATAAATTAGTAATAATATCATAGCCCACAACACTTCCTAAACTATGACCAACAATTATAATTCGAGAATAAATTAAATTTCCGCTTCTATCTCTTTTTTCATGTAATTTTTTTAATAAACTAACGCCTTTTTGCCTAATTTTAAATCTTGAATCAATATTTTGAGGAGATGGCGTTAAATATTTAACTGCATCACCCACAGTTTGTGCAGCTTTAATATTAATTCTTGGTAATAGAAAACGTATGACTAAAAAAGTACCGATTGTAAATGTTCCGGTATTCCATGCAGAAAACCCTCCATTCTTACAACTTTTCAAAATATCTGTAACAAGAAAAAAACTAAACAGTAATACCAATGCAACGATAGCAATTCTAATCTTTACAACTAATTTCTTAGCCCTGACCGATGGTTCTTTTTTGAATAAAATAACACTTATCCACTCTCTCAAATCAGAGCTACTTGGCTCATTCACTAAATTTGCCCAATAAAATTCATAAAAATCCGTCTTTTTCCTGCTCAAACTAAGCCTGCGAGTTTCAAAAAAATTTGCTTCACGATCAGGGCTACTGTACAAAATATCACTATTATCTTTGATGTTTTCTACAAACTCTCTAGTAGTTTCCATTGGCATTTGGTTGCCAATACCATGTATTATGACAACGGCTTGCCTTTGTTTTCTCTTTATTTTCATTTTTTATTCCCAAAATAATATGGAAATTAAAAAGAAATCAATCAGTATAAACACGTAATTAAAGCTAAAAAGTTTCTTGCTTATTTAAATAATTCCCGAATATATTTGTAGCAAGTTTTTAGTTTATAGATATGAAATGATTTTTTATGGCAAAAACTATACATCCAATAAAGTTCTTTGATTTCGTTTTTTCCATGATATGAACACGATGCGTTTCAACTGTCCTGACACTTATAAATAGTTTTTCTGCAATTTCTTTACTACTCATTTCCAAACTTGAAAGCTCTAAGATTTCTATCTCACGTCTTGTTAAATTAATCTGTCCTTGAAACTTATTTTCATCTCTAAACTTTTTTTCCCATAAATAAGCTTCCCGCAAAACGGAAGACAGTTCAATATCAAAGTAATACTCTTTTTCTACTAAACTTTTAATTGCTTGTTCCAACTGTTCGGGAGGTGAATTTTTAGTAAAAAAACCATTGACACCTAATTCCATTACCTTATGAATAGCTTCCTTAGTTGTTAATTGAGAAACTATTAATACCTTAATTTTTGTAAAGTTTTTTCTAATCTCACTACACAATTCAAAACCATCCATTCTAGGCATCTGCAAATCTATAAGAACTATATCTACGGTATGTTCTCTCAAAAAATCTAACATTTTAGCACCATCATCTGTATCAAAAACTACTTGAATTTCACCAAAACTAATCAAAGTTAAAGCTAAACTTTTTCTAAAAAGTTGATGGTCATCAACTATGGCAATTTTAATCATTCTTTAAAGGGTTTAAGATTCTAATTTCAAAATGGTTGCCATTTAACACAGAGCGTTGAATCAATCCTCCCTTAATAAATTTTAAACGAGATTGTATATTCCGTAATCCGCTGCCTTGAGACAACTTATAACATTCAAAAAAATCAAATTTTATTCCATCATCTATTAACTCAACTATAATTTGTGTAGTATCCCCATAAATTACAACCATAAACTCATTTATCAAACCATGTTTTATAGCATTGGTTGTAAATTCTTGTATTATTCTATACAACTCATAGCCCTTTGATATTGGAATCTTAATATCATTATCTAAAGATTTAAAAATAAACTTCACTCCCGTAGCTTTTTCAAGATTCAAAAAGTATTTCTCTATAGCAACACCACACCCCTCTTGCTCCAGTAAAGGAGGCATTAATTTCTGAGATAATAATCTTGTTGTTTCAATAGCAGCTTCAACAGCTGTTTTTGTCTCTTTCAATACAAAAACCATATCGTTTTGATCATGGCTCTTGGTTAATATATAAACAAAATTTTTTATCGCATTTAAGTCTCCTTGCAAGCCATCATGCAACTCATTGGCAATTCTGACACGTTCAAGTCGCTCACTTTCCAATGAAGCTTTTAGTAGCAACTCTGACTCATGTAATTTATATCTATGCAAATTCCGTTGGTAAAACATTACCAGCAAAATCAAGCTTACCGCCAAAAACAGCATTATAAAAGTGCCTATCCAAAATACGGGAATCATCTTCTATATCCTTTAAAAACAGCAGTTAGTAATAATAATCTAAAAAAAATGCACATAGCAATATTTAATCTCCAAAAATCTAAAAAATCATACCGTATATCCTTTAATAAAAAATCACTCATCAAAAACAAAAATAGCGTAGAAGACATATACAATAACAAACCAGAAATAACTATGAATACTGGTGAGTGAATCAAACTATCATATTCAAATTTGATAAATATTTTTCTAAACCAAAGTATACTTAAGACATAAACAAAAAAAGTAGTGTAAACGGTTAGATAGGAATCAGTTTGTAAATTATTATGAAGCTCCCAACTTTTCAACAACAAAATGTAAAAAACAACATAGACAATAGAAAAAATCAAAATCAGTCGTTTATAAAACGTCCCTTCAAACAACTTCCAAAACAAATAAGCAATAGAGAAATATTCTAAAAACAGATAGAGCCTAAACCAATATTCAGAATCTATTTGTAATTTATAGGTGAATACAACTTCATAAACAGATGAAAAAAAATTTAAAATTAAAATAGGAACAAGAGTCTTAAATTCATTGATGATTTTCTCTTTCCGGTAGAGATAAAAGATTAAAGGCAAAACACCTACAAAGTTTGATATAATATATAAAAATTCTTGCATAAAAAAAACTAATCTTTAATACTAAAGATTAGTTCAATTTTCAAATATAGAGAATTAACTATATTAAAGCACTTTTATTATCACAATAACTGGGACATGGAACTGTTCTATCCATAATTAACCCGTTAGTCATATCGTTACCTTCAAAATCAACCCCAACAAGAACAACATTTAATCTCTCCTCTTTAACATCGTAACCATTATAGATACGTATTCCAATACAATCCTTTTGTTCTAATAACTTCATAAAATTTACTCTTCCCATATATGAAGCCTTAACTTCCTCTGGAAATTTCTCCTTAAAGTCTTTTACATAAATTCTCGCTTCTTCCAGGCTGATTGGCTCTCCTGAATTTTCATCTAATTTCATAAACTAAATATTTTACGTTAATAAAAAGCGAAAGTAGTAGCCACTCTAAAATTTAAAAATATATGTTTTTACTTATTTTAATAAGTATTTATACTTACTTTTTGATTGTCTTAAATAATTATAAAGACTCACAACATCAAAATTGAGCATAAAAATCAATTCTTACAGTCAATAAATACGTATTATCACCTATTGATATCGCAGTTTAAAACCAAATGAATCATTAAAAGAATCAAATTAGTCAATTACCATCTTTAATCATAGTTGCGGTTACAAAGCGCAACTATGATTAATCAGGCACAAAAATTGAGTATTAATACGTATTGATTAATTTGAGTTTGGAAATTAAATTTATTTACTTATTTCGGAGATTTTATTTCGATTACAAAAAAAAATGTTAATTATAAATTAATTAAACTCAAAACTAAAATGAAAATTAAAATAAAAGTAATTATAGTAATCATCAGTATTATTCTGGCATCATGTTCAAAAATACCTACACAATCAATAGATCTCATGAATAATATTCAAATAGAAGGTCAAAGAATGCATACATTAAACGTAATGCTCACAAATAAAATCTTTAAAGAGAAAAGAAAAAAAATTGATGAATTCATGAAATTGGATTATACTCCCAAGTATATTGAAGAATTCATAAAAAAAATTCCACAAAATACAGATTTTAAAATCGAGCTAACCAACATTATGACAAGTGTAATTCCAAAGCTAAATGAAAGAAGAGATGCAATGCAAAATACTCTTGAATCCAACAGAATTAAAATTATTGATAAATTAAATACCGATTTCCAACAATACAAAACAGCTTGCGATGAGTTAAAAAAATTACTGGAGTCAGCAGTTAAAGTCGATGAAGAAAGGAAAAAACTTCATTCACAAGTATCACAACTGACACAAAATAAAATTGATTTTGATCAATTAGATATAACTATTGACAAATTCATACAGGATACAGGAGATTGGGGAGAGAATATTAACAATTTGAATTCTAGTGTAAACAAATTAATAAACAAATAAAATTTAGAAATTATGCCAATAGATTGGGACAAAATTGCAGAAAATGCAGCAAATAGTACAGATGAACATTTTTCAAATCAAATATCCGGTCTAACAAGATTAAATGATAATGAAATCCAAAAATTAATATTTGATACCGGAATCAGTAAACAGGATTTAGTTACAATTTTAAAAGAAGTACAAGATGCTACAAAAAGTAACGAAGCTAAAGCTAGAGCCATTAACAATATTGATAAAGGAATACAAACACTAGTGGCCATAGCTTCAAAACTAATTTGAAAATAATTAAAAACTCATCAAAAAAATAGTTTTACAACAGTGTAAATGGTAAGCAAAAAGTGTGCTGTTTAGACAAAACTAAAAGAGTGTTTCCAAATCCTTTATTTTAACAAAAAAATAGGATAAAAATGTGTTTTATAATAAAAAGAAGCTACAAACAACCTCAAACCGTATAAATAAGTATTAAAACTCAAAGTCAACGGCCCTAAAAAAACCTCACATTTATTGAAATAGCTCCAGCTATTCTTCCATAATATTACCAATTGTAAAATCAATTAAAGAATTTGTTCAGTAAGACAATAAATCCATTTTTGTACTTTTACTTAAACATTCTAACTTTTCAGAATTCGAATAAAATAATACACCCAAGTGGAATCAATAATTACGTACTTCGAAAAAATAGGTTTCCATGAAAAAGAATTAGAACCCTTTTTAAGCAAACTTAAAATCCGCCGGTTTAAAGCAAATGAAATTATTATTGCCCATGGACAAATTGAAAATTATTTGTCTTTCTTAGCCGACGGTATTGTCAGATACTATGTGGTGGCAAAAGACAAGGAAATTACAATTGATTTTGCATTTAAAAATTCTTTCTATTGTGCCTACGACTCCTTTTACAATCGAACAAAAACGGAAATCTACATAGAAACTTTAACCGATTGTGAGTTGTACTCCATAACACATCAGGATTTACAGGCTCTATATCAAAGCTGTGAAATGACAAAAAAACTAGGCCGTCTGGCAACCGAGTATCTACTGTCCAAAAAAGTAAAACGAGAAATCAATCTGTTAACAAAATCACCTCAGGAAAGATATGAAGAACTGCTCAAGGAACAGCCCAAATACATTCTTCAAATCCCTTTAAAATTTATAGCCTCCTATCTCGGCGTAGTGCCGGAAACGTTAAGCCGAATACGCAAACGCATTAATTGACCAAAGTCAATTGTCAACTTACTGTTTAAATGGAATTTTGCTTCATATTTAAATACAAACCATATGAAAGTAACAATAACCCATATAGACACGGCGTGCGTGCTATTAGACATTAATGGATTTAAGATTTTAACCGACCCGACCTTAAATAATAAAGACGGAGTCTTGCCCCAGTATGTGAGCAGTCCTTTTGCATTTTCTAAAAAATATGTAGATCCGGCTCTTACTCCTGAACAAATAGGGATAATCGATTTAGTACTCTTAAGTCATGACCACCATAGCGATAATTTAGATAAAAAAGGTAGAGCTTTCATCAAAACGGTCAAAACAGTCTTATCAACTAAAGATGCTGAGAGGAGACTAAAAAACACCAATACAATAGGACTTGACAATTGGGATGAATTTATAGTAAATAACGAAAAAGTAAACGGATTGAAAATAACTGCCATCCCAGCCCAACATACCAATATAAAAAGACTGGATAAGGTAATGGGAAAAGTCATTGGTTTTACCATTGAATGGGAAGGACAACAAAATGGTTGTATATATATATCCGGTGACACTGTCCTTTTTGAAGGAATATATGAACTTCAAAAGAGAAAAAAAGTTGATGTTGCCATTTTACATTTAGGCGCAGGTGCTTTTCCCTATTTGAAAAGAAATCTAAGAGTTACCATGAATGGCGAGGAAGCTATTGCAACTGGTAATATATTAAATCCAAATAAGATAATTCCAATTCATTATGAGGGATGGTGGCATTTCAAACAATCAGTAAAATCATTAAAAAATGAAATTGAAAAGTCAAATCAAAAAGATAAATTCCTTTGGCTTACTAGTGGATATAAACACATACTAAACAATTAATAATCAAATATGGAAAATAATTTAAAAACAGAAGTTCAAATCATCAATGCATTTGTAGACAACAATGCAGGGGGAAATTCTGCTGGTGTAGTGCTCAATGCTGACCACTTAAGTAATAAACAAAAGTTAAGTATAGCACAAAAAATAGGATTGTCAGAGACAGCCTTTGTATCAAAATCAACACTTGCCGACTTCAAGCTTGACTTTTTTACTCCTAAAAGACAAATTGCCCATTGTGGCCATGCTACGATTGCTGTATTTTCATACCTATCGCAATTAAACTTAATTCAAAACTCAATTTCTTCCAAAGAAACCATTGACGGGACCAGAGATATTTTAATCACTGAAAATCTTGCTTTTATGGAGCAAAAAACACCCTATTATCAAGAAGTTCCTGCTTTAGAACAAAAGATTCTACAGTCATTAGGAATAACAGGTAATGATATATTATCTGAAGCGCCTATTTCTCTAGTTAATACTGGTAACTCTTTCATAATTGTCCCTGTAAAAAACGCGACTACTTTAAAAAATATAAAACCAGATTATGACCTAATCAATCAAATAAGTGAAGAGTTGGACTTAGTAGGTTTCTATATTTTTTGTACAGAAACAAGCCATCGCGAGAGGGTCGCTAGTACAAGAATGTTTGCACCTCGATACGGAATTGACGAAGAAGCTGCAACCGGTATGGCTGCCGGCCCCCTCGCTTGCTATTTATTTGACAAACTACATCTAAAAAACAATAGAATGTTTGTACGTATTCAAACTAATTTGGACTTTTCCTAAGAGAGTATTTAGTTAATAATTCAAAGATAAATGATTTTTGTTTGTTGCTGTTAATTTTAATTTTTGGTACTCATTTCTGCGATTGATAATTGCCACTTTCTTTAATCGTTCGCGTTCTTTTAAAATTAATTCTCCTCTTCCAAAATAGACATCTGCCGGGGTTAAGTTGTTTAATGATTCATGATAACGTTCATTGTTATATCGATAAACAAACTTTTCTAAAGCAGCTTCTAATTCTTCAGGCGCGAAGTAATTATCAAGTTTTACGACGTTTTTCATGGTTCTGTGATAGCGTTCAATTTTTCCTTGTGTTTGCGGATGATTGGGTCTGCCATGTACTTGCTCCATTTGATAATTGTCTTTTAAATACGATTTTAATTCGCTAGCAATGTAGCACGAACCATTGTCTGACAAGAGTTTTGGTTTTTGTTTAGTCATCAATTTTGCTTTTTTAATAGCCGTATCAACAGTCTGTTTTACATCATCGGCTTTCATGTTTGAGCAAAGCTCCCAATGTACAATATATCGGCTGTAATCGTCCAAAACGGTACTTAGGTAATACCAACCCCATCCCAAAATTTTAAAGTAGGTAAAATCGGTTTGCCACATTTGATGAACAAAGCCTGTTTTATCTTTAAATTCATCGGCTGCACTCAGAAAAATATGAGCTGGAGCTGTGATTAATCCTCTTGCCTTCAAGATACGATAAACACTAGATTCGGATAGAAATATTTGTTGTTCATCAGTCATTTTATAGGCTAATTCTCGGGATGATAAATCAGGATAATCTAAAGCTAATTTTACAACTAAATTCTTCTGTTCTTGCGGAATGCTGTTCCATTGCCTGTTTGACGCTCTTTTGGTTGGAATTAATCCTTCAACACCATTTTCACTGTAAGCGTGATACCAATTGTAAAAAGTACTTTTGTTGATTCCAATCTCACGAAGTGTTCGATTAACGCCAATCTCAGAACGTGTAACCATGTGAATAATCTCTTGTTTTTCGGATACTGTAAGTCGCATATATTTTTTGAACTTTTCAGTTAATCCAGCATGTCCAAGCTTTTTTTTACGACATCGTAACGCAATACCAAATCGGCAACCATTTCTTTTAAACGCTGATTTTCTTTTCGGAGTTCTGCTACTTCATCACTGGTAGCTTCTCTTGTGGTATCACCTGCTAAACGCTTTTTACCAGCTTCTAAAAACTCTTTGTTCCATTTGTAAAACTGAGATTCATTGATGGAATACTTTCTACATAATTCAGCGACAGACATCTCTGCCCTTAAAGCTTCCATTACGATTTGGATTTTCTGTTCAGATGAAAAGATTCTTCGGGTGTTTCTGCGAATGTCTTTAATGAAGTTTTCTGCTGTTTTTTTCTTTGGTGTTTTCATGATAATTCAAATTTAAAGATTTTGAAAACACTCTCTTAGTTTTGACCTAAATCAGTCCACTTTTTGCTGACGATTTACACTGCAATTGCTCAAAACTATCTGTGGTTTTACCACACGTGATAGAAATGCTGGTGTGTTTACTATCATTCTTCATAATTTGAGATTTATGCTTATCTTCTTGCTTAATTTTCCGTATAATCTTCCTAACATCGCCCGTTATAAGATAACAATCTATTACCATGTTAAAAAGATTGTCTTCGATAACGACTTGTTTGAAGATTTCTACTTGCATCTCAGCGTCGAGTTCTTCTTCATTCATGGCTTGACAGTCGGCAATATATAAATCCCAAGTAATCGAATCAATCTTATCTTGATGCTCAAATAATAATTTCGTAAGCTCCAATTCTGATGCCTCAGTTTTTATGAGGGTATTCCATTTATCAAAGCCGGCTATTTTGGCAATAACATGCTGTGCATTCATAAGAGTAAAATTGTCTTCATCGATATCGAAGTCCGAAATGATATCATAAATTTGAAAGTACGTCCGGGAATAGTCATACTTAAAACCGCCTTTCGGTTTACCAACGACAGGAGTTTGGGTCTTAAAATCTCTGTAAAGATTTTTTGCTTGAAGTTTGAAGTAGTCAATAGAGTTCATAATATAATCCTTTATTTCAAAGATTATTATCCTGGGATTTTGCGTTCGTATACTTTGGTAGGATAATAAGCTCTGAAGGTTTATATTATCTCGTTATTGGTTGATAAAATCTTTGCACGAACGAGCAGGCACACCAAAAACACCTGAGACAAATATAAAAAAATTCCATTTAAACTATTCTTTACTATTCCAAATTTTTTCAGTTGCTTAAAATAATACATCTAACTAGCTCCATATTCTGAATTGACGTTTAAGTTTTATTTGCCACCCCTTCCCCACGCTCCTAAAAAAATTACCGTCACAGTTTTTGTCCCCTCCCTCTTCAAGCACATTGCCTGCCGGCTTTGTAATCACACTATAAACAATGCCAATCAGTTAGCCGCCAGGCAAAGAGCTTGCCCAACGCACAAAACAAAAACACGTACACTCCGTGACTTGCGCCGGTAATTTTTTCTCCCAAGCTTCTTTACATAATGTTGCATTATGGCTCTAAAGAGACCATAATAACATTATGTAAAAAAGCCGCGCACCCTCTGCAAAACAAGAACAAGAGGTGGTGGCTCTATGGCAACTTTTTTAACAGCTATACTGACCCTAAAATGGTAAGGTTGTCGAAATGTAGCTGTCAAAAAAACCACCATTCACCACCACCATAGAGAACCTTTTCAATTTCAGTTGAAACAATACAGTTATCAATAATTCTAATCACGAATAGAGTAGCGGTTTTTATCAGCTAACCGTTTAAATCGGTAGTGAGGTCTATGCTGAGCTTGTAGAAGGACGTTGCTTTTATGAGTACCTTCCCGATTATTTTACAACCAAACAACTGAAAACCAACTTCTGATTTCTCCACACTACTCCCGGCACCCATAAAACCAAATACCAAGCAAGAGTATCATTTTTCATTTGCTCACAACAACTAAATAAATTGCTTCCACGGCCAACCAATGCCACAAAATTCCATAATATATTTAATACTCACTAAATACTTCATAATGTACACTTATTGCAAGGCATCGGCTGCCCATGAAATCAATCAGAAACCCCACACTAAGCAAATAAAAAATGATACACTTGCCAGAATACATCTTGTAAAAAAAAAGCAATTTTTATTAGGAATTTCAAAATCGATTTATTTTTAAATAATGTTTTTTTTCATCCAATTAAAGCTGGTATATTTAATATTTTCTGTAGAATAATTCCAATACATGGGTGTGCTAAACAACATAATATGCTTAGATTTTAATAATTTATCGATAGCTCGCTTAGAGCTTTGGTTGTCAACAACAGATTATATAACTGATGACAATACCAGAAATTATATTCGAAATTCCATACGAAATGAAAAGAATGATAGCAATCAAATACAAGTACTTTATATTGTCAATAACGTAATAATTGGTAAAGTATTTCAGAAAACATTTCCCGAAATCACCTTTAATATTTCTTTACAAAACAAGATCAAGAAATATTGTGAACCAATAAAGATTGAACAAATAGAATTATATAGGTCTGTACTAATCGATTGGATTTTTAACTCAAATCATTCTGATTCCAAGACAGCTTTGGGTTTGTTCCCTTTAAGAAAATATAATCTCAAATCAAATGATTGTTTAGAGTTAAATGTTATAGTAAATGTTACAGCAATCGATGTAGAGGATTTGGGATTTACTTTAAAGGAGTTATCTATCCCTTCTAATCCAAAATGGCAACTTATAATTAATGAGTTTAAGAAATTCGATATCGCTAATGTGAATCAGCAAGATATCAAACTAACCACTATATATATTCTTGATAAGTATATTATTGGATACAATTTTAAAATGCTCAACAATATCCTGGAACATTTTTTTTGGAATTTTGAATTTGAAAATTTAATACCAAACTCATTCACTTTTTCATTTGATATCATAAAGGATACATTTGTTGACGAGGAATTTGATGAAAGATATAAGATAGCGCTTGCCAAATTATCCAGTGAAGAAAAAAATCGATTAGCACTCTTAAATTAAAGTATATGATAAAAATTAATAAACCATCAATGGTATTTACTACCAAAGCACTTTTAAGATATACCGGTACCAACTATAATTATTTGCAAGAGAAAAGATTTGAAAAGATGGTTATAATTGAAAGGGAATATAATCTGCGTGAGGATTTAATTGTACAACACACTATGTTTGATGGTACTCAAATAATGTTTTCAATGATTTCAGGAAAACTATACATCAAAGAAAACGGTTATTACGAATTAAAAGAAGGTCAAAACTTTTGTGATTTTATCCTTTTTTGGGATGAAAAATTCATGGTTTTCGAAGGCAACATCAGTTATATGAATAATGTTAATGATAATTTTAAATACAAAGAAGATTTTAAAGCTACTATGATTTTACCTTACGATAAACACCTTTTAAAAATTTGGGAGGAGAATAATAAGTTAATTGGATAGTAATAACTACAAAAAGAAATAAAACATAAACTAATTTTTTAAAATATGCCTGAACAACACCCTTTCACAACCAATAGATGGTTTGAAAATCTTATTAATCCTAGTTTACATGAAAAATGGATTAATAATATTGATAGCTTCGGTTATATACCAAATAAAGAAACCAAGAGCATATTTCTTGGTACATTTCCAATTTGGCAAATATCAACTGGGAACAAAAATCAAGAAAATTTTGAATTTTTTTACGGAAGTTCCGTAAACGAATTTTGGAATTGTTTAGGTGAAATTTTAGAATTTGAAATAAATACTTTAGAGAATAGATTAAATATTCTAGAAATAAATAATATTGGCATTACTGACATTTTAAAACAAATTGATAGAAATCCTATAAATAGCAACCTTGATAGAGATTTAACAGTTTTATCTTATAACAATATAATTGATTTGAAATGTCAATTTTCAAAAATTGAAAACATTTTTATTACATCAGGAGGAAAAAGTAGAATAGGAAATTTAAATGATAATAATAAAAATGTTGGAACTTGGTTAAAAAATTCAGTTATAGATAGAAATTTGAAAGGTTTTAATCAAGATGGCTTTGTGAAAGAAATATTAATTGATAATATAAAATTCAATTTGATTTATTTATATAGCCCAAGTAACAGCACACGCAGATCAATTCAAGGTATATTAAATAGAAATAACAATTTTGATATTGAAAATATTGATATAAATTCATTTAGAAGACTTCAATGGGGTTATTTTTTAAGAAAATATCACTTAGGTGAAACTAATATAAAGTCAATTAAAAATATCTGGGATTTAGTGAATAACAATGAAACTCTATTGGACTTCTTTGAAAATTAAAAAAAAAAATGCCAAATAACCTCTTCCAAAAAATCCTCATAGGCACTGCCATTGGTGATGCTCTCGGTGTACCTGTAGAATTCAAACCACGAACTTTCTTAAAACAAAATCCCGTAACCGATATGCAGGAGTTTGGCACACACAACCAGCCCAAAGGCACATGGTCAGACGACACCTCGCTGACACTATGCTTAGCTGAGAGTATTAATGAGGGCCTAGATTTAAAAAAACTTGCTCAAAAATTCATTGCCTGGAAAAACGACAACCTATGGACCGCTCATGGATGGGTTTTTGATATTGGTATAGCTACAAGAATTGCTATTGAAAGATTAGAACAGGGCGCGCAACCGGAACTTGCCGGTGGCTTTGAAGAGATGGACAACGGCAACGGTTCTTTAATGCGCATCTTACCATTAATTACCCATATCAAAGAGATGGAAATACACCAACGGTATGATTGGACAAAAAAAATATCATCAATAACTCATGCACACATTCGTTCGGTTATGGCTTGTTTCTATTATTTAGAATTTGCCAAAAAAATAATCGAAGGAAAAGAAAAATATCAAGCGTATAAGGAGCTGCAAGTAGAAATCACTAACTATTTTGAAAAAAGAAATATTAATCCGCTGGAAATTCAAAAGTTCAAACGCTTACTATGGGAAGATATTTCAATACTTGAAGAAGATAGTATCAAGAGTTCAGGTTATGTAGTAGATACATTAGAAGCTTCCATTTGGTGTATCCTAACTACGAACAACTACAAAGACGCAGTACTCAAAGCAGTCAATTTAGGTCATGACACCGACACAACCGGTGCTGTAACAGGTGGAATGGCAGGGTTAATTTATGGTATCGATGATATTCCAGTTGATTGGATTTATGAAATAATCAAACATAAAGGTTTCACCACTTTATACAGCTAATATATGGATAAAAGATATTTTCAATTACTTACATTGTTATGCTCTGTTCTTCTATCAAAAAATGCATTTTCTAAAGGTTTATCAGATACGATTAAGTTATTTGAAGATGAACATATAGTAGTATTTGATTATGGTCGGGGTAATATTGATTTTAAACATAAAAGCGAAGGAAAACTTCGCAATGATAATTACAAATATCAAGTACGAAAATTTTATAATAGGCCAATTTATTTGGGTTCAAAAAACAAAACTATTATTTCAAAAATTGGATTAGATGCATTAACTAATATCTATATAAAAAAAGCCACCATTTATCAGAACGAGCACTATTTTAATGACATAAGTGTTGATGATTCTAAAATAAAAATTATCCATAAAATAGACGGTAGTAGAATAAAATTCTATTATTTAAAGGCCTACTATGTATATGAATACAAAAATGGAGAGTTCAAAAATTATTGGTGTGATGAAGAACACACAGAATATTCATTTGTAGAAATATCCATAAATGGCAAATTGATCTATTTTAAGAATATAAATTAGTAATAATGTTACTATTATAGAAAATCTACATATACCTTTAAACTCCAATATATTACTCATAAAAGTTTCAGGTCTTTACTCAAAACCTAAATAAAGCACCTCTTTATCTTCATTTAATATTAAGGAAGTATTGGCATAGCTTTTATGAGTGCCTTCCCGAGTACATTACAACAATACTTCTGAATATAACAACCTGATTGCTGCAGCCTATTCTCGGCACCCATAAATCCTAACAAAAGAAAGAGTATAAAATCCGTTCCGGAATTTTATACCCTTTCCCAAATCCTGCAATGGATTCCCACCCATCTTTCAAAACAACAATGAATTCGGAATCAAAAAAAAAAAAATAAAAAAAGACTGCAAAGGTAAGTTCCGGGTATTCAAAAAAGCAAGTTCAAGCCCTACGGGTTTCGGGTAAAATCTCCACCCAAGCAATTCCAAACACATTAAATTTTCAATTAGACGATTACTGATTCGTTCATTACTCGGGTAGTATTTTACCCGAAAAACTTGCTTTTTTGAAACCCTCCACTTGGACGACCGGCTTTCTTTTTTTCTCTTTTTTCTTTTGAAAAAATTTTGTGTGCGAAGCATAGCGGAGCACTTCACGTAAAGCCGGAACCATGACGAATTACATCATTAAATCACACAGAATAGGTACTTCCTACGCAAGACCTCACATTTTTATCCTGAACAAAGGGATGAACAGCGGAAAGCCCAATAAAGAGCCATATGCGAACAGTTTCGTTATCATCTTCCAACAAGAAGAGGATTGCGAGAACTACTATTTTGTTGCTTTTAGTTTGTGGCAAACAAAATTTTGGCATCAATTTTTAATCGGTTCTGTCATTCCTTTTTTGCGCTTACAGGATTTTAAAAAGGAATTTAATGAAAGAGCCAAAACTATGATGGAGGAACACGAGCAGCACCTAAAACACATTGCAGCTCTGAAACTATTGGAACAAAAAGAAAAGCAGTTTCATGAAAACATTAACCTTATTAATGAAATGAGGAGAGTAATTCTTTACCGCTACTGTAAATAATCAACTAAAAACACACACTATGACACTATTCATTTTATACCAAACGGACATTTGGAAATCGAAAACCTCTCGCGTTTTCTTTGGCGTTTTTGACTGTCGAACAAAAGCAACTGACTGCGCAAAATATCACGGACTAGTTACCAATATTTCTGCAGTCGTTATCGAGGAAGTAATTCTGAACTTATGTGAGGAATGCCAATAAAAAAAGCCTGGTCTTTTATGACTAGGCTTTCATCTTGTTTAACCCAAAGGTCACCACAACTAAGGTTAAACTATTCTTTGTGCTTCTTTAAAATTCTCTTTAGGATTAAAGACACTGTAAAACTGACAACAGCGCCTAAACCTGCTAAAACAATCGTTTTAAGAACATCTGCAGAGTGAATATTTGGCACTATACTTAAAAATGTTCCTCCGGCCGTACCTATAAAAGTAGAATTATTGGTTGTCATGCTCCGCATTTTGAGGATGTTCCTCTTTTGTTGTGAGCTGACTTACTGCCGAGAGAACTCCTCCGGCTACCGCCACATAACCTCCAACAGTAATAACTGCTGCAGGTAAAGTGATCGGAGCAGTCAAAATGGTTCCTCCAACTGCTGCCAATACTAAACCAATATTTCGAAGCACTTTAAAAAAATTCGGAGTCGGCGACTTTGCTCTTTTAATTACATTCATATAAATGGAATTAAGATTTAACAATCAATTCGACACTTTCATTTTGGTCTAGTGACTTGTAAATTATGTCTTTTAAGCGATTAAATGCTTTACGTGACAATAAACCTAATCCTGGATCTGAAAGTTTCGTTACAGGAGCAATACAGCCATTCAATTCTTTTAAGGCATTATTGGCAGGGTGAAGCAAAATCAAAGTTCTGTTTTCAACTCCAATAATTTCCATATGCCAACCAAATTTACTGCTGTACCGCTTTTTAATAAAATATTTCCCCTCCGGAATACTGGAAACTCTCCTCACATTGTTCTTCCAAGGCAATTCAATGGTTTTACAAACTACTTTGCCCTCACATTTGAGTATTCCATTAGTTCCCTCGGGGAAATAAGTTCTGGTCAATACTAAAATCACTTCTTAACCTTTCTTGTCAGACTGAGCTTGCCGAAGTCCCTTACACACCGCTGTCAACTTTCACAATAGCCAACGGATTAAATGCACCATTTTTCAAAGGATACATTTGCCCATTGATTTCCTGAAAGAATTCAACTCCCAAAGCCAAAAACAATGGCTTTGTACTGGCAGCTGTTACAGCATTAGTTTGACTAATGGCAGCAGTTGCAGTAGCATCCCATGGTAAAATTGCTGATTCAGAGGTTGCAACCACATACGTTTCAGCTTCAAAATCCACTTCAGCGCCGGCTGAAATGATTTTGAAGTGAGTGGTTCCACTTGGAGCTGAAAGCATATTTGAGGGTACAAATGATGCTAAATCAACTTTGATTTCACCTAAAGCGCGGTCAATAGCACCAAAATAAGGAGCATACAAACTCGTGCCCAGTTTACCTCTGATATTGAATTCAAAACCAAATAGCAATTCAGCCTCTCCATCAATTACATTTCGCAATCCTCTTTCACTAACAGTGTCAGCTTGGATTACTTTTACCATAGCTCGGGTCAATCTACTTACCATTCTGCCGTCAGCAGAATTCAAAAGCAAAGGACGAAGTGCAGTTCTCAAAAGCTTTCCGGCTTTCCCGGCTCTGCCAAACTCCGACCCATTCTCTCGGGTTCTTTGAAACGCAGGATCACTTTGAATTCTGCTTTTCTCAATTCCGCCTTTCTCACGTACCAGGTGCCCATCTGCGGAAGTCTTGTAAAAGGTCATACCTCCGATAGTACCTTTTAACTTAATTATGCCAGTCTGTCTAGCCATAATTTCTACATTTTACGATTAATACTCCTTTTCATTTTTCACTCCTCATTTCGATAATCGTTGCAACTAAATCTCGAATGATCTGAACAAAGTTTCGTGCACTGGAATGACATTTCAAAGGGTAAGTGTCAATAAGTACCAATAATGTATTATTTGTACCAAAAATGATCTATCAAATTTTCAGAAAAAAGCATAGTTTTGTAATATCAGGCACAAGTATGGTTTAAGCATACCAAAGGCATGGTTAAAGTATTAAAATGAGATATGGGAGCAAGCAACACAAGAGTCTGCATGTACCCCAAAGACGTTCAACGCATCATGGGTACGGAATATACCCAAGCCAGAAGATATTTAAAAAAGATTAAAAAGCATCTGAACAAAGAGAAGCACCAGTATTTATCCGTAGAAGAATTTTGTCTATATACCGGTCTCCCATTAGATGAAGTACAGCGTTGTTTGTTGTAGGGTCTATTAGTGTAAACAAATTGTTTACAACCCTCTTAAAAGCTTCGCTAACTAGTCCAATAACCAGTTCAAATAATAGTAAGCACACCTTAGGTAATTTGTATTCTTTTTTGTATATTTACATACCATCGATTTGCAATAAAAATGAATGAACAGAGTTTGGTGATATATTCGGTTACCCCGCAATAACACCTCTCTATGAAGTCAATAAAATAGAGTAGTTCAAAGGAGGGTTCGACTCTCCCCGACTCCACTAAAAATTCCTGTAAATGACTTTTTACAGGGATTTTTTTATACTATTTAAAACCAGAGTTTACTAATAAATGTTTAGCACAAAACCGTACTAACTTACAATAGCATAGTAAATCGGAAAGCCAATCGTAATATTAAAAGGGAAAGTTATCGCCAATGCCATGGGCAGAAACAGACCCGGATTGGCCTTGGGGGCGACAATTTTCATAGCCGCAGGAACCGCAATATAAGACGCGCTGGCCGCTAAAATGGCAAATATGAACCGATTGCCCGCTTCGGGCGTTACCCATTGACTGGCATAAGCCACCAAACAGCCATTCAGCAACGGAATGAATACGGCAAACAATACGGCAAACCATCCGCTCTTGAAAAAAACACCTAATTTTTTGCCGCTTACAATTCCCATATCAAGTAAAAAAATAGCTAAAAATCCTTTAAAAATATCTGTCGTAAAAGGCTTGATGCCCATAGCCTGTTGGTCACTTGCCAAAAAACCGATGAGCAGACTCCCGAGAATTAATAAAACGCTACCGTTTGTCAAAGAATGTTGTATGACACTTCGCAAGCTTGATGTGGTTTCTTGCTTCCCGTAGAGACGCATTAAAATAACACCGACAATTATCGCAGGGGCCTCCATCAAAGCCATGACCGCAACCATGTGTCCACCGAAAGTTTGCTGTTGGATTTCTAAAAAGGAAGCCGCAGTTACAAAAGTAACCGCACTAACCGAACCGTAAGCGGCCGCCACCGCACCCGAATTTTCAATGCTGAATTTTCGTTTGAGTATGAAAAAACAATAGGTCGGAATCAAAAGTGCCACTGCCACACCAAATACCACAGCCCACAAAATAGCGATAGTAAAATGACTATGAGCCAATTCCTGTCCGCCTTTAAACCCAATTGAAAAAAGTAGGTAGAGCGAAATAAACTTGGAAGAATTTTGCGGAATCGCCAAATCACTCTTTAACCGGGTGGCCAAAATCCCGAGTAGGAAAAACAGCAATGCCGGATTGGTCAAATTGTCAAATAATAACTTTAAATCCATAAAGATAAGTCTTAAACATTAAACATAGGAAGCGCGTTGTAACCGATCATTGATGGAATTGCCCAAGTGGGTCGATGGCAACTTCTCGGCTATGATAAAATCCAAGCCCAAAGCGTCCAATCGGTGCAAGGCAGCGTACAAGTTGGCTCCAGCCTCTTTCAAATTGTTTGACACAGAAAGGATTTCCTGGTGTGCAACCGTTTCCGATGTTTTTTGGGCATTGAACAAAAGCAATCCTACTTTCTTGTCGCGATGGATTTCAAGAGCTGCTTCAATCGCATCAACGACCAATAATCTGGTCTTGGGCGCATAATGCTTTGACATCATGCCGGGAGCCTGCGGCTTATTGTCATCATGGAATTTAAATTGCAACGGCCCGGCAACCGCCTCTACCTCTTCCCACGCTATCGAACCCAAGCGGTACACGGTAGGCTTGCCGTCTTCAAAACCAACAATAGTAGATTCGATACCGTTAGGACAACTTCCTCCTTCCAAAACCACAGGAAGTGCCTCTGAAAAATAATCGGCCACATGCTGAGCCGTTGTAGGGCTAATCGACCCAAACGGATTGGCACTGGGAGCCGCCAAAGGAAAAGGCAACACACGCAAAAGTTCAAGAGCACTAGGATGGTTTGGCATGCGCAGTGCTACGGTATCGTTACCGGCAGTCACCAAATCGGGAACTGAATCTTTCTTGGGCAACAGCACTGTAAGCGGCCCCGGCCAAAAGGCATCCATCAACCGAGTGGCAGCCTCCGGTACAGATTCGGCCAAATCGCTGACTTGCGCTTTCGAACCCACGTGAACAATCAATGGATTGGTCAACGGGCGCTTCTTTAAGTCAAAAATGGTTCTGATGGCTTTTTCGCTGTAAATATTTCCGGCAAGGCCATACACGGTTTCGGTGGGCAGGCCAATTACTTGTTCTTGTTTTAACCAATGGGCGGCTAAGTTTACATCAGTTGTTATCATTTTATCTGTTTAAGGGTTGCAGCAATGGCAATACATTGGATCCTCATATTGCTTCTGATGAGGGTGATGAACTTCATTTTTAAACGCACACTTTTGACACACATACAGATGGCTCAGGGTAGAATTTGTGGGCGATTTACACCATTCACAGGGTAAACCGGTTTTTATATCAGTAACCACAAAACCCGGTGTACTACACTGCGGACATAACGATTGTACAGCCTCTAAAAGCTTCTGAGCCGCCTTGGCAATTACCCGCATTCGGGTAGGATTGTATTGAGCTCTCATATCGGTCTCTACATACACGCTGTCGTGCATCTGCTTCAGCAACCGAAAATGGTGAATCAATGTTGCCTTATCGGTGATGCCTTTGGTAAGGTTCGCAAAATTATTTTCTGATGGTCGCAGTATAAGGCCGTGATTGGGAAAACCTACTTTGACCGCAAAATCCAACAATTCCGTTTCGCAAGCGAGCGTGGCCGCATTAAAATTGGTTTCCAGGCTAATCTCTCTCACTTTGATTTCCAAATTGTTTTTGGTATCCATCAACAGCAACCATTCGTCATCAGCATGGGCAAAAAATACCGAAGGATGAGGGCCAAACGAACCTTCACTGGCAATGACTAAGTCACCATCTGTTTTCTCCAGCGCAAACAAACACTTGTTGCGAAGCGTCGTCAACACATCATCCTTTCGGGGAATTTCGCCACTGAACGTACCTAACGTATCCGTATCGAATTCAGCGGAAACAAAGCAAGACACGCCCAGAGCTTTTTCCAATAATGGGGCAATCACTTGTTCTTTGCCGTGCTTGGTGGCGATGAGTAATCGTCTTTGGTCAAACATTAGGGTCTATGGCAATGGTTACTACGCTTTTCACCACCATGTTGGAACCACTTTCTTTGGCTTTGGCTGTAAATTGTTTTAAAGAAGTCAAAGCGGCTTCCAACTCTGTGATCCGTTTTTTGGAATGTGTCAAATCGCGTTCAAATCGGATGTGATTGCTAAAATCATCCAAGCGATGGTAGTTAATTTTACTGTTAATTAAAGTCGTCAGCACCGAAGAGGCTTCCTCTGGAGTAAAAGTGCTATCGATTAATTTAAACTCATGGTGGTTTTCATTTTTCATAACTTGATTTTCATTTTTTTTAGTTGAAACAGCGCTGCCAATACCGACAATCCTAAGAAGCCATTGACGGCAATAAGATTTTTGTCATTAAAAGCCAATAAAAAACTAACAATTAAAAACAGTAGCGGTAGCAGTAACAGTATGTACGATGTGAGTGAGCCGAATTTATTTTTCATAAAATAGTGTGTTTGCGAGAGCGAATCATCAATCAATAGAGATATCGCTGTTCAAATGAACATTCTTGGAGCCCAACTTAACTTGGTTTTTCACTTCGGCCAATTTGTCTTGCAGCAATTTTATTTTTCGCTCCCGCATCTTGATATCTTCCTCATGAAGACTCGTTTTGATTTTATCTTCGTGAAATTTTATCTTCACCTGAACCAATTGTGTCAATAAGTCGAGGGTTTCCGTTGGCGTAAAATCGCCGTCAATTAATTTAAAATTCATATCGCTTTTTTTATTGTCCTTGTCCTAATGAAAATGCTTTCTTGCCGTCGAACTGATACAAATTCTCGGTTTTAATGGTATCAATTCCATTTTGAATACACTGTTGTAACAGTATAATGATTTCCTCCTTACTGATGGCTTTCTCCTCAGCCGATGTAAAGCGACAACGCCAATGATCGGTACAGAACGTTTGAGAAAAGCCTTCCGGCCATACTTTAATCCCGCGGTTGGTAATCATGCTCAGTTTGAGGTGGGATGTTCCAATCGTATTCATTTTTTGGGCCAATTCATTAGCATCCGTTCCTGACCAATGCACAAAAATGTCATGACCGATGAGTTCTTTCTTGGCTTGTGGTTTTCTCACGTATTTGGGTAAATTCAGCGCTTGGCCGTTTTCATAATTAACTGCGGCAAGCTTTTGGGGTTTTTGACCCAAATTGGCAATCACCGCTTGTGCAAATTCGCGAGTCCCCACTTTTTGTGTACTGATTCCTTCTTTATAGATGTCATAGGTATGAATACCGTCTTCTAAGGTTTTCAACCAAGCATTTTGTACTTTGGTGGCTACATCATTTTGTCCCAAATGATTGAGCATCATCACCGCTCCTTGCAATAAACCCGAAGGATTGGCCATATTTTGCCCCGCTCGTCTGGGAGCCGAACCGTGAATGGCTTCAAACATCGAACATTCTTCACCAATATTGGCCGAACCGGCTAAACCTACCGAACCGGCTATCTGAGCAGCGATATCGGAAAGCACATCGCCATACAGGTTCAAGGTTACTATAACATCAAAAACTTCCGGAGTATCACTCATTTTGGCAGCGCCTATGTCAATAATCCAGTGCTCATTCTCAATTTCAGGATATTCGGCGGCTATTTCATCAAACACTTTATGGAACAATCCATCCGTTTGTTTCATAATGTTGTCCTTGGTAAAACACGTCACTTTTTTTCGACCGTATTGTTTGGCAAATTCAAAAGCATATCGGATGATTTTTTCACAACCGGGGCGACTCACCAGTTTCAAACATTGCACGACTTCATCGGTTTGTTGGTGTTCGATACCGGCATACAAATCTTCTTCGTTTTCGCGTATGATAACGATATCCATTTCGGGATGCTTGGTTTCAACAAAAGGATGCAAACTCATGCAAGGTCTAACGTTAGAATACAATCCTAAAAATTTTCGGGTGGTGACGTTCAAACTTTTGTAGCCGCCGCCTTGTGGCGTCGTGATAGGAGCCTTGAGGAAAACTTTGTTTTTAATAATGGTATCCCAACTTTCTTTGGCGATGCCCGAAGTGTTGCCCGAAAGGTATACTTTCTCTCCTACTTCAATTTCGTCGTACTCCAATTGGGCGCCGGCTGCTTTCAATATGGTTAAGGTAGCGTCCATGATTTCAGGACCGATTCCGTCTCCTTTAGCGATGGTTATTCGTTGCATAATTTTTATTTTTTAATTAACAGGACAAAGCTATAATGCCATTTTTATATATTTTTATTTATATTTGTTATCATATACATAAAATTTATTTATGAATTATACCCTGCACCAACTTCAGGTTTTTTTAAAGATTACCCAAACGAAAAGCATCACCAAAGCGGCTGAAGAGCTTTATTTGACGCAACCTGCCGTTTCCATTCAGTTGAAAAATTTTCAGGATCAATTCGAAATTCCGTTGACCGAAGTAATCGGACGCCAATTGTACATCACTGAGTTTGGGAATGAAATTGCACAGGCGGCACAAAACATTTTAAATGAAGTAAACAGCATCAATTACAAAACCGCAGCGTTTAAAGGAATTCTCTCCGGCAAATTGAAAATTTCAGTCGTCTCGACCGGAAAGTACGTTATGCCTTATTTTTTGTCTTCGTTTACCAAAGCAAACAGCGGCATTGAGCTGGAAATGGATGTAACGAACAAATCCAAAGTAATCAAGTCGCTTCAAAACAACCAAGTCGATTTTGCTCTGGTGTCAACCTTACCCCATGGCATCGCCGTACATACCGAAGTGATTTTACCCAATAAATTATTTCTCGTAGCTAATAAAGATATAACCTTCCACAAAAATGAGAGTATCCTGAACTACCTCGGAAACAACGCTTTGATTTTTAGAGAAGAGGGTTCTGCGACCCGCATCGCCATGGAAAACTTTTTGGCACAACAAGGAATAAAGGGGAAAATGAAATTGCAGCTGACATCAAACGAGGCCGTAAAACAGGCAGTCATTGCGGGATTGGGATTATCAATCATGCCGCTGATTGGATTGAAAAATGAATTGGAAAACGGCAGTATGCAAATCATACCGGTAAAAAAACTTCCCATCGTAACCAATTGGACCTTGATATGGTTAAAAGACAAAAAATTAAGTCCGGCTGCTGCTGCGTACCTAGCGTTTATCAAAGAGGAAAAGGACCGAATCAGCAATGAGCATTTCAATTGGATTGAAAGCTATTAATAGGAATCCATTAAGGCATACCCATAATTTTGAAAAGAGTTGCATTAGCATCATAAAAACGGTTCTCTAACTGTAATTTTGACAATTGAGCTGCTACTAAATTATTTTCTCTGCTGGTTATCAAAAAAAGGGAACTCTCTCCAAATGAGAACAATTTTTCTTCTGACTGCAACAATATTTGATAATCAGACACCAAACTTTCCAAAATTTTCTGCTGTTTTTGCAGCGATGCTACTTCGGTTTGCTGTGCTTTAATTTTATTCTTTAACTGCACTCGTTCCAAATCTAAATCAAAACGAACATCCTGCAATTTGTATTTGGCCAACTGTAAACTCCCTCGTTCTTTCCTCAAAAATAAAGGCAGGTAAAAGTTAAGACCCACTTTATAATCCTGGAATCTGTAATTGTCAAAAGAACTGGCTTCGGACAGATAAGAATATCCCAAATCTATTTTGGGCAGCAGCATGTTAGCTTTGAGTTTTCGTTCGACTTCCAATAATTCAATCTTATTTTCCAGAGCTTTAATTTTGGGATGATTGGCTAAAGAGGGTGCAGATAATAGTAAATCATTGGTCCGCAAAGTCTCCTTTATAGACGTAAATAATTGCTCTTCGGGCACAATATTTTCTTGTAATTCTAGAGGAATATTATCTTCTAACCACAAAAAATTAGATAATTCCAATTGAGATTTGGCTAATTTCAATCGAGATTCTTCCAGACTTAATTTCCGATTTCTGACTGTAATCCCTGCTTCAATGCTGTCAATAGCCGGCTTATCACCTTGTGCTATTAGCTTAACGACTCCATCATAACGGATTTGAGCGTTATTGAGGTATTCCTGATATAAAGTTACTTCAGTGAAATTGCGTTTCCAATTGAAATAAGCCAAAGAAGCATCATACAAAACCGAGACCATCATCAGACTGCGTTCAGCTTTACTCAGATTGAGCTGAATTTTTGCCTTACGCAAATCGGCCATGCGCTGGTTGATAAGCAACCCTTGTGCCAGCGGAATGGCAACACCCAAAGAAGTTAATCCCTGATTGGGCAACTTATTTTGAGGATTTACATAAATACCATCAGTGTTGTCAAATCCTGCTTTAACTTCAATACCATACCATGTTGGGATTTTAAAACTGCTGTTCAATAACGAATAATACTCTTGATCTTTGAACTTTTTCTGTTCAAAATCTACCTGAATTTTAGGGTCAAAAGCACCTCTGGCCATCATTAAATTGGCTTGTGCCTGATTGAGTTCAAGGTTGGCACTTTTTATCAGAGGATGGAATTTTTTGACATATCCCAAAAACTCATTATAGGTCAACTCTTTGCTAACCAAACCTTGTCCGGCTGTTGAAAGAGTAAAAAAAATAAAACCTAAAACTAGTGATTTCATCATTTTTTATCATTTTGATTTTTGCCTTTAGGCTGGTAGTAATTAGGTGGAAAACCATTTAATGTTCTCCATATCTCATACCAAACAGGAACGGTATCCAACAATGCCAACGTTTGAGCTCCCGAACCGATTCGGATTTGTTTGGGCCAAGGTGCTTCATGTTCGTCAGGTGCAATCAAAACTCTGAACTTGCCGTTATCACTGATAAAATTTTCCACCGCTACAATTGTACCACCATAAGTTCCATAAGACATGTTTGGCCAACCGGAAAAAACTATAGTAGGCCAACCATCAAACCAAACCCTAACCTTTTCACCCCTGTGCAATAAGGGCAAATCAGTCGCAGCAACATAGGTTTCTACCGCAATATCATAGTGAGCAGGCATTATACTGACTACCGGAGTTCCTTCTTTAATGGTTTCACCAATACCCGATTGCAAGGCGCGATTGACGTATCCGCTTTGAGGAGCTTTGATATAATACATGCCGTTGCGAATTTGATAGTTTGTATATTGATTCTTTAATTTATTGACCTGGGCCTGAGTATCATACTGGCTGCTCAGTGCTGTAAATTGATCGCTACGGGCTTTTTGTTCTTTCTCATTATATTCTGCCGTAATGCGGTTAATCTCAACTTTGGCATTAATCAACTCGTTTTCACTACTCAGAAGTTTGTTTTCCTGAGTAATGATTTTAGCTTCAACTTCTTGCAACTTCAAACGTTTCTCCTCTACTTCGGTCATAGGTTTCAAACCCTCTTTGTTGAGGGCTAAGGCTCGGTTAAACTGAGTAGTAGCAATCTTAATCTGAGTTCTCACAGCTACCAAATCCATGCTGTCACTTTTGACTTTTAATCTTGACTGCTTAATCTTATTTTGAGCCTGCAGCAATTTGAGTTGACGTTCCCTGCCTATGGCGGCAATCTGTGCTTCGAGTGAACTCACTTTACCCACATAGGATTTACCGGCTAATTCTTTGGCTTTAAGTTGATTTTCGGTATTTTTCACCAGATTAGGGTCAAGATAGTCTTCTTTGGTCTCCGAAATATAAAGTATCGTATCTCCTTTGTTGACGTAATCTCCTTCTTTTACATACCATTTTTCGATTCTCCCCGCTATTGCCGAGTGAATCGTTTGAGGTCGTTGATCAGGTTTTAAAGTAGTGACAGCCCCTGATCCGGAACTGTTTTGAGTCCAAGGCAGAAACAGAATCAACACAGCCAGCAATGATACACCCAGTATGATTTTGTTCAAAACCTTATAATGCGGACGATTGCTCAGTGTTTTAAACGTACTGTATTTTTCTATGTTTCCGCTAATTCGATTGTGGTTGGAAATGTTCAACATAGTCTAGTTTTGTTTGGTATCATTAACAATTTTTCCATCGCTCATGGTAATAACTCGAGAACTTTTTTGTTTCCAATAGGTATTTTTAGAAGATACAATCAGTGTCCATTTATTGTCTGCAGAAGTGATGAAATCAATTACTTCTCTCGCTGCATCTTCATCCATTTTGTCTATAGGATCTTCATAGAACAAAATTTTAGGACGGTTAATAATACTACGGGCCAAAAGAATTTTTTGAGCATTGGATGAAGACAACTGCCTGCCTTCCGGATAAATTTTGGTATCCAATCCTTTAGGCAGCGATTTGATGAAATCACCCAATTTCACGCTGTCAATAGCCCATTTCAAATCTTCTTGTGAAACCAACGGATTATTAAATGTAATATTCTCCAATATCGTACCTTCAAACGGAGTTTCACCGGTGATAATAGTTCCAATTTGGGAGCGATACTGTTCTAAATCAATTTTTCGGTAAGTATCATCATTAATATACAGCGAACCTGACGAAGGCTGAAGCAAACCCGATAGAATTCTGATAAGGGTAGTCTTTCCTGAACCATTGCATCCTTCCAAATAAATTTTTTCAGATTGCTCTATAGTCAAATTAATTTTTTCGAGTACATAATTTGTATCCTGAGGAAATTTGTAGCTCAGATTTTCAGCGGCAAGCTGAATATTAGTATAACAATAATCGGGCTGCTTAGAAACTATATCTTCTATGGCCAAATCAGTCACCTGACCTATTTTTTCGACTGAAGTTAAAACATCATACAACTTCTCTAAGCCTATGACAAATTTCTCAACAGAATTAATTACCAATAGAATGATGATTTCGGCAGCAACAAACTGACCAATATTCATCTTTTGGTTCAGTACCAAATATCCGCCTATAAATAATAATCCTGCAGTAATCAGAATTTTAAAAACAATCAAATGTGAAATTTGCGTTTTGATAACCCCAAAATGTTTTTCTCTGTAAGCCAAATATTCCGAAACCAATCGGTCATTTTTAGTCAAGGCAAAATCAAAATTCGAATTCTTTTTAAAGCTGAAATTATTACGGGCTATTTCCTGCAGCCAACTGACCACTTTATATTTGAATTTAGATTCTTTCATACTGGTAGATAAGCCTGACTGAAACGAAAAACGGAAAATAAAATACAACAACAGCAACATGACCAATCCGAAAATAATGAAAAACGGATGGTATAATGAGAGTAAAATTATCCCAAACGTAATCTGAAGCAATGCAGCAGAGAAGTCAATCAACAATTTTGAAACACCTTTCTGAATTGTTAACGTGTCAAAAAAACGATTGGCCAACTCCGGCGGATAATGGTTATGCAGCTCCTCCGTTTTAATGCGCGGCAATCTGAATCCAAATTCAAAAGAAGCACGAATAAATAACTTCTGTTGCAAGTTTTCGGTTATTCGCATTTGCATCAGCGATAAAATACCAACAAGAGCAACTCCTATAATAACAATAAACACCAGCACGATCCATGACACACTGGTTCTACCCGATTGGATAAGATTAATTATCGCTTGTATACCCAAAGGCAAAGAAAGACTGATTAACCCGGCAAAAACAGCATAAAAGAATATCTGTAAAATATCTTTCCGGTCAAGCTTTAATAAATTGATTAGTCGTTGTGATGAAGTAAGTGCCATATTATTGAAGTACTTTTTTAGCCAAATCGATATAAAAACTGGTAGGAGAATTGTCCGAATTACAATTGGTGATTGTAGTCAAATGATCTTTTAAAAAGTGCTGATGCAAAGCTCCTTCAACGATAGATGAAGCTAAACTTCTGGCAAATTTATATTCCGGATTAACTTCTTCTATAATGGCAATAAGCCGGTTGATTACGCGTTTATAAACTAAAAAATAACCTTGTTTGTTTTCTTCGTCTACTTCTTTCGTTAGTAATGTCTTGGTAAACTGTACGATGATAATTTGGTTCAGTACCGACTCATTAATGTGTTGTGTCGCGGTATCATCCTCTATGATTTCAGTAACTATAGTAATGGCCTTTTGCAGTTTTTCCCACGGATTGGCAATATTTGAGGTCGAAAATGCCAACCGATATTCCATCCAACCCCAGTACCACGAACAAAGGTAAACCAAGAGCTTGTGCTTATTTTCAAAATAGCGATAAATCGAACTTTCATTAGATCCTATTCGCTCTCCCAATTTCTTAAAAGTAAAATCCTCAAAGCCTATCTCGTCAATCAGCAAAATACTTTCCTGCACAATTTTTTTACCCAATGCAGAAGTCTCCGGATCTTTCACATAAATCTTTTCGTTAATCTGAATTTTCAAATGTGATAATATCTGATTCATGGCATAATCTTTTTTGCAAATATAATAGTAATACTATTACATGTGAAATTTTAACTTTTATTTATGCATTGTCTACTATCAAATAAGATCAAATTATAAAAAGGTTACTCATTATGCCAAATCAAAACATCCTTACCATTTATGGGGAGTTTTTTGTTTTCAGCAGCGGCACTCCCTGCACCTGTTCACTCTCCCTCCCGCTATCCGCGCTACACGGTAGCCAGCTCCTATCGGGGCTATAAGCACGTGCAAAGTTTCAATGATATCTTGTGGCAAATTTTTACCCCAGATAAATTTGCCACACTTTTTGTGGCAAATTTTTTATGCTGTTTTTTTTTTGCCACAGCTTTTGATGAGTTTCTTTTGTGTTTGTTATAAAAAAAAACTCCTCAATGTCTTGAGGAGTTTTTTTTCATTTATAAATCTACTTGTCTTATCGTTTCAGCGAGAAGTGCGCCTTAAACTGTCGCATGCCACTACCCTCGGCAAAGTCTACCGTAAACCAGTAGTCATCCGATGGCATCAGATGCCCGTTGTAAGTTCCATCCCAACCCGCACTCAAAGGACTAAGCTGTTTGAGTAACTTACCATAACGGTCAAAGATGTAAATCTTAGCTCCCGGCTGATCATGCAATCCGCTTATATTCCAATGATCGTGATACCCATCGCCATTCGGAGTGAAATAATGTGGGTAATCAATCGTCTGGATGTCTTTAATCATCTCCACGCCACATGAATATCCGTTAGGGTCTCTTACATCCCATACATAAACTGTGTGTTCGCCTAATGAAACATTCTCAAAGAT
>NZ_SJPE01000016.1 GCF_004329815.1 Flavobacterium silvisoli
AAGAATGACATCTTCTTTGACTAAACTACTTTCTTTACGCCATAAACAATCGTAATAGGCGTGTCTTGTTTTGCCAAACAATCGGCATAAAACAGCTATTCCCAGTTTAGGAAAGTCTTGTTTCATTTTTAAGACTGTTTGGCACCAGACTTTTTTCTAATGTCAATTTTGAGTTGTTCTTCGGCTACATCAATCAGGGTGTTCAGGGCTTTTATTTTAAGTTCTGCCTGCTGTAAAGCTTTTTCTAAAGCTGCTTTTTCTAAATCCTTGGAAGATGGTTTATCCTTAGCCATGGGTGATGTGTTTTCAATACAAATTTCGACTTTTTCTGATTTATATTGTACTATCCAATTTCTGATTATTTTCTCGCTCTTGATATTATAGGCGGTTTTAGCGTCCTTAATGGTCAATCTTCCTTGTTCTATAGCTGTAACAATAGTACGTTTTTGAAGGTTTGTATAACTTCTGTGTTTGATTTTTTCTTGATATTCGGGTGAACCATAATCCCTCATCCAACCATCTAACGATGCTTTTCCTAATCCATAAATCCGGGTAGCTTCTTTTCTAGGCAATCCTTGTTCAACTTCTTTGACAATTTTTAAAATCAAGCGTTTGTCATAACGGCTCTGTTTGTGCTCCCGTGAAGCATAAATCTCTTGTGCAGGGTTTTCCATATACACTTTTTTAGTGTATAGCTATTTTAGGACAAGACAGACAGACGGATAGATGACAGACGGATAGATGATAGACGGATAGATGATAGATGATAGATGAATAGATGATAGATGGATTGTTTTGCGGGCTGTTTAGTGTGCCGGTTAAATTTTGTCAGGGTTGTGTTTTTGACTTTTGAGATGCGATAGATTTTGTAGTTTGATGCAGGCTGTTGGCGGCAATATTTGTATCTTTGTGCTTTGTATGTATGAAATGAATAAAACCATCTACCTTCAAGATTTAGGGCTCAGTGATTACAAAGACACCTGGGATTATCAGGAGAGGCTTTTTAAAGAGATAGTCGATTTGAAAATGCTGAAAAGGAATGAGCCCGAGACAGTAACTCCGAACTATTTTCTTTTTGTCGAACATCCGCATGTGTATACTTTGGGTAAAAGCGGCGATATGTCTAATCTGTTGCTTTCTGAAAAACAGCTAGAAGCCAAAGGTGCTACTTTTTATAAAATAAACAGGGGAGGGGATATTACGTATCACGGCCCGGGGCAAATTGTGGGCTATCCGATTTTGGATTTGGAAAACTTCTTTACAGATATTCATAAATACCTTCGGTTTTTGGAGGAAGTTATCATCCTTACTTTGGCGGAATATGGGCTGCATGGTGTGAGAAGTGAAGGGGAGACAGGTGTATGGCTCGATGTGGGAACGCCCTTTGCCCGAAAAATTTGTGCTATGGGAGTTCGTGCCAGCCGTTGGGTGACCATGCATGGGTTTGCCTTGAATGTGAATGCTGACTTGGGCTATTTTGATAATATTATTCCGTGCGGGATAAAAGGGAAAGCTGTTACCTCGTTGCACGTTGAACTCGGAAGAACTATAGATGAAGCCGAAGTTAAAGCAAAAATCATCAGGCATTTTGAAACACTTTTTGAAGCAACTCTGAAGGCAGCAGAAACGGCAGGAAAGTTTTTATAAATCCAGTTTTAGTTGTTCCGGGAGCAATCGGAACGACATGCGGTGGTATTTGGTTGTGCCGTATTTTCTAATGGCCTCACGATGTTCCTGTGTGGGGTATCCTTTATTTTTTTTCCAGTTGTACATGGGGAATTCTTCGTGAATTTTATTCATGTATTCGTCCCGGTAGGTTTTTGCCAAAACAGAAGCTGCGGCTATGCTTAAGTATTTGCCGTCGCCTTTGATTATGGTAGCGTAAGGGATGTTGTTGACGGGTTTAAACCGGTTTCCGTCTACTATTATATAATGAGGCGTAGGGTTTAGCTTAATAATGCATTCCTGCATGGCTTTTATTGAGGCATTCAGAATGTTGATTTCATCAATGGTTTCGGGGGTTAAATGGGTTACTGCAAAAGCAACGGAGCCTTCTTCAATAGCCGGTTTTAATTTTTCCCGAATTTTTTCAGAGAGTTGTTTAGAGTCATTTAACAGGTCTAATTCAAAATTGTCGGGTAGTATGACGGCAGCAGCGGTAACGGGGCCTGCCAAGCATCCCCTTCCGGCTTCATCTGTGCCTGCTTCGAATGCATAATCGGAATATTTCAGGGTCAACATTTATTTTTTTTTGGATAAAAATATAAAAATCGACGCAACTATTTAAATGATCAGCCATCATTAAAATCAGTTAAAAATGCAATTTACTTGGGGTTTTATAATTAACGGTTAATATTTGGTTAATTAATAAATAATTAAGAAGTTTGCAGAATAACTAACTCAAATAAAATTAATATGAGATCGAAGTTCAAATGGATTTTTACGCTTTTACTGGCGTTTACAATGCAGTTTTCGTTTGCACAGGAGAAAACTGTTACCGGAGTTGTTTCAGATAAAACTGGGCCACTTCCGGGGGCGAATGTTGTTATTAAAGGAACAACTCGTAGTGCACAAGCTGATTTTGATGGTAAATACAGCATCAAAGCAAAAGCAGGTGAAGTTTTGGTATTTTCGTTTACCGGTTACAATAATTCTAATGTAACGGTAGGAGCTGCTAATACTTATAATGTTACACTTGCTGAGGGTAGTGTTAAATTGGAAGAGGTTATTGTAGAGGGGTATAGAAATACCACTAAAAGTACAACGGTTGTTGCGCAATCAACAGTTAATGCTAAAACGATTGAGAACAGACCGAATGCTTCCTTTATTCAGACTTTACAAGGGCAGGTTGCCGGTTTGAATATTACAACAGGTTCAGGTCAGCCGGGTTCAAGAAGTACAGTAATACTTAGAGGGGTTGCAACTTTAAACGCAACTTCTGATCCATTATATGTTATTGATGGTATCCCGACAAATGCGGACAACTTCAGAAGTATCAATCCTAATGACATCGAATCAGCAACTGTGTTGAAAGATGCGTCTGCAACCGCTATTTATGGTAACAGAGGAACCAATGGGGTTATTGTGATTAAGACCAGAAGAGGAGGTAAAGAAGAAGGTAAAACCAGATTCAGATATGCTACCACCAGCGGTTTTACCGAATTGCAAACAGCTCATTACAGAAAGTCAGATACTAGACAATTGTTGACATTAGAAAAAAATTATGGACAAGGTTTAGGTGCTAGTTTAACGGATGCTGAAATTGCTGCCTATAATGTAAATACTGATTGGAGTAAATATTTCTTCAGGACTGCAGCTTCAACAGAACATAGTTTCAGTGTGGAGACACAAGGAAAAATGTTGAGTTCTTATACTTCTGTAAATTACTTGAATCAAGATGGTATTTTGAAAGGTACCGGCCTGAAACGATTTGCCTTCAGAAACAATGTTGATGGGAAATCTAATGATGGTAAGTTTAACTACGGTACCAATGTATCTATTGGTTTCTCAAGAAGTAATGATGCCGGTAGTTTAGGGACAGCAGGGGTAAACAGAAACTACGTACTTGGAGCTTATAAAGGAGCACCATATTTGTCGCCAGAAGATTATGTAGATTCACCAACCACGATAGACCAATATGGAGCTTATGGATTATTATATACACCAATTTATCTTATTGATAAACAAAAAACGTATACTAATAATACTGATGAAATGAGAATTCAAAGTTCGATTGAAGCGAGCTATAATATTTTCAAGAATACTACATTGAGATCAAGAACTTCTGCAGAGGTTGTTCAAACCCGTTTCAATCAATCAGAGCATCCAATATCTTTTAATGCATTGGTTTTCTTGGCTCCTAATGAAGAGTTTGGAGGATTTGAAGATTTTAACAGCAGAAGAGATTTTGCGTTTTCACAGTTGTGGCAAGCAGAGTGGGAAAAAACGTTTGCAGAGAAGCATACATTAAGTGTTATGTTGAACTCAGAGTATAATTTCAATCAATTGAATACAAATAATTTCCGTCAAAATGGTTTAGATCCGGCTACTTTCGTTCCCGGAGCCGGTACGGGTTATTTATCAGATATACTTGCGCATGATTATTACATACCTGACGTATCTGCTTTAAAATTAAAAAAGAATTTGATTTCTTATTTTGCTACGGTAGATTACGATTTCGATAAGAGATTTGGAGCAGTAGTAACGGCAAGACGTGACGGTTCAAGCCGTTTCAGCCAAGAAAGAAAATGGGGTAATTTTTGGTCCGTAGGAGGAAGATGGAATTTAGGCAACGAATCATTTATTAAAAAATACAATTTATTTGATGTTTTAAAATTGAGAGCTTCTTATGGGGCAACAGGAAATGAGAGAGTTGAAGATGGTTCTATTTATGCAGGATTAAGTCCAAGTATATTCTTAGATAACTATACAACTGCGGCTAATGTTTATAATGGGACTAATGGTTATGCTTTTCAGTTAGGAAATGTCAATGCCCGTTGGGAAACCACCAAACAATTGGATTTAGGGTTGGATTTTGAAATGTTCAAAAACAGATTAAGAGGTACCTTTGATTGGTACAACAGAACAACTATCGATATTTTTGATTTAGCACCAATCTCACCAATCACGGGACAGACTGTTATAAAAGGAAATACCCTTATTGATGTTGTGAATCAGGGAGTTGAATTGTCATTGGCTTATGATATCGTGAGAAATCAGGATTTAAAAATTACAGTGAAAGGTACAGGAGCTTTTAATGATAATCGAGTTTATGATATACGAGACAACAACGGAGAAAGAAAGGATGGTAATTATATAACTGCTAACGGAAATCAAGTTTATGAATATTATGTAATTCCATACGCTGGAGTTAATCCGGTTAATGGTAATTTATTATTTACGGCGATCGATGGTTCATTGACAGAAAATCCGACTGATGCAGACAGAAGAATAACGCATAAATCAGAACAACCAGTTTATCAAGGTAGTTTTGGATTTGATATTGATTACAAAGGATTCTTTGTGACGTCTAATTTTACCTTTGCTCAAAAAGTTTGGCGTTTTGATTTTGATATGGCTGGATTATACGATCCTACTGCAATCAGTAACTTCAATGTGTCTAGTGATTTATTAAATGCGTGGACTCCTACTAATACCAACACCAATATTCCTGACTTAAATGCGGCAAATCTTGGAGAAGATGCCAGATCGGATCGTTTCTTAAGAGATGCGTCTTATGTTAGATTACGTTACTTGCAAGTAGGATATAAAGTACCTAAAAAGTTTTTAGAAAAAACGTTTTTGAGCAGTGTTTCTATCTATGCACAAGGTGAAAATTTAAAAACTTGGACAAAATGGCAAGGTTTTGATGCAGAGAGTCCTCGTGCCGGAGATCAAAACCAATATCCTACACCAAAGATTATTTCTTTTGGGGTTGATTTAAGATTCTAATTAAAAAAATAACAGAAATATGAAAAAAATACTTTCAATACTGTCTTTAGCAAGTATATTATTTACCACTTCGTGTGATGATAATTTGCTAGAAGCATACGCACCGGGCTATCTGACTGAAGAGGAGGCAATTAAAACACCGGACGATTTAACCAGGTTGATGAATACTGCTTATGGTGTGTTGTCTCCCGGATCTGAAATCGAATTCAGTTCCGCTTTTACTGATGAAGTTGGAGTAGGTTACAATACTGGAGGTCAAGGTAAGGATACATACTTAGCATTTCTTATGAACCCTTCTTTAGATGCTCCAAACGGAATTTGGGATACCCATTATGCAGCTTTGGCTTATGCGAACAGAGTTATCAAATTCTCGGAAAACTTAACGGCTGCTGATGCTGATGAGCAACAAGTAATTAATAGTGCCGTGGCTCAAGCTTTAGCAATCAGAGCTTATTGTCATATGCAGTTAATTGCCTATTTTTCTACGAACCCAAAAGATAGAAATGCTTTGGGTGTGATGATGTCTAATGATGTTTATCCAAGTAATGCCTTAAAACCAAGAGAAACTAATGGAGTACTCTATGATTTTATTGATGCAGATTTAGCTAAGGCAGTGGACTTGTTTAATACTCTGACTACATCGCCTAGTAATTTGTATGCTAATAAATATTTTGCTAAAGCAATGCAGGCAAGAGTTAATGCAATGCGTGGTGATTATGCTAATGCCTTAGTGTTTGCTAATGATGTAATTGCTAATTCTGGCGTATCTCTCGCATCATTTGCAAGATACAAGAATGTATTTCACACAGATGATAATACAGCAGCTGAAGAAGTTTTATTCAAATTGAAAAGAAATAAAGATGAGGCTAGAACAGGAGCTTTGTGGGCTAGTGTTAACACTTCTGTAACTGGTTCTCCATTTTATGAAGTTGGAAGATCTTTGTTTAATTTGATGAACACTACCAGTTTTGCTTCTGCGAGTACTGTAACTATTACTGCTATTACCGGTTCAACTATAACAGCTCCCGGCAACAGTTTAATGGTTGGTGATATGTTTACGTTTAACAACAGCTATCCGGCTAATGCTGCTATGAACAGTAATGGTCTAACAACTGTTCCTTTAAATGCTATAGTTGCCGGTAAAGTATACTATGTTAAAACTATTATTAATGCGGCGACAGGAACATTCAATTTGACTACTGATCCTACCCTAGCAAGCCCGCCTACTGTATTGTTTACAGCTGCAAATAGTGCGACATTCCCTATCACTGCAAAGGCTAACTATGGTGATATTCGTTATTCAGTTAATATTCACCCAACGTCTATTATCAATCCTAATTATCAGACCGTAGTTGATTATCTATATACAGATAAGATTACTACGAGAAAGTATCCAGGAAGAACTGATTCGGGTAATTTTGTTAACGATATTAAAATATCCAGATTGTCTGAAATGTACTTTATAAAAGCAGAAGCTCTTGCAAGTGCGGGTGATTTAGCGGGTGCAGCAGCTGCAATAAAAGTTGTTCGTGATGCACGTGCTAACAGACCTCAACCACTACCAGTATATGCTGATGCCACTGCAGCTTTTAAGGATATATTGAAGGAAAGAAGAATAGAATTCGCTTTTGAAGGTTATCGTTTTGTTGATTTGAAACGTATAGGTGCTTTGGCGGGTGAAGGTATTTCAAGAGATGCCAGAGACTGTGAGTTTAATGGTGCTTGTACTTTACCTGTTTCTGATTACCGTTTTGCATTACCGATGCCTCAGGATGAGACTAACGTAAATCAGTCAGTTAAAGATAATCAAAACCCAGGATACTAGTCTTTGAAGAGTATTTATATTTAAAATCCCGATGTTTCATCGGGATTTTTTTATTTTTTTGTTGACTATTAATCCGTTAATGCTTTTCTTTGTGGTGACAAACCGCTTTTTTAAAATCAGCTAATACCATACACAATGAAGAACAAACTGCACTATTTCTTTCCGGCTCTCTTTTTTTTAACTACCATCCTTACACAAGCTCAGGAATTTCCAAAACTGAAGGCTTCTCCAACAGGGGTTGTGAGGTGTGCTACAGTAGAAAATGAAGCCCTTTTAAGAAGTAAGTTTCCGGACCGCGAAACTACCGAGGAATTTGAAAATTGGATGGCCGAAAAAATCGCCGAATCCAAAGAGAATACTGTAGAAAGCACCAATTCCATCATAACCATTCCGGTAGTTGTTCATATATTGAGCAACGGCGATCCGGTTGGATCTAACGAAAACCTGGCTGACGTTAGGGTTTTTGCTCAAATCCAATCGTTGAATCAGGATTTCAGAAGAATGTTGAATACCCCGGGTTATAATGACAATGAAGTTGGGGCAGATATTGAAATTGAATTTTGTCTGGCTCAAAGAAAACCCGACGGAACTGCCACTAATGGTATTGACCGAGTAACGACTTCCTTTGCAGCTTTTACCAGCAGAACGGATGTTGAGACCATGAAGACTACAACGCAATGGGATCCTACCAAGTATTTCAATATATGGGTGGTTAATTTCTCCGGAGGACTTGGTAATTTATTAGGTTATGCTCAGTTTCCGAGTACTTCAGGCTTATCGGGTTTGAATGCGAACGGCGGAGCCGCTAACACGGATGGTGTAGTGATTAAGTATACTTCTTTTGGTTCGAAGTTGATTACAACGGTAGGGCCTTATGATGCTACATATAACGGAGGAAGAACTACAACCCACGAAATCGGACACTGTTTAGGATTAAGACATATTTGGGGTGATGGTAACGGTGATCCGCAAACCCACAGTCCTGATTGCTCGATGAGTGATTATTGTAACGATACTCCGGTGGCAGGATACGAACATTGGGGATGTCAATCAGGTGATGACAGTTGCTTTGATGATGCCGGACAAATTGATATGGTTGAAAATTATATGGATTACAGTGATGACTCGTGTATGAATATCTTCACTCTTGATCAAAAAACCAGAATTTTGACCGTGATGAATAATTCTATCCGAAGAAAGGAATTAAAAACTTCAAATGCTTGTTCTCCACCACTGAGTGTGACTCAACATAATTTTGCTAATTCGGTGGCTATTTATCCTAATCCTGCTAGCAGTGTGTTGAATTATATTGTCAAAAATGATTTTGTGATTTCTTCCATCACTATTCATGATATCTCAGGAAAAGAAGTGATGTATACTGAGGTTGGCAACAACCCGACACAAATTGAGGTGAGTACTTTGTCAGCCGGTGTTTATTTTGTTACCTTTAAGTCTGATAACACTACGACCACTAAGAAATTTATAAAAGATTAATTTTTTGTACCGGTATTAAAATTTAAAACCACCCTCAGGGTGGTTTTTTTTATGGTTTTATTCCCAATAGTTTTGTGTATTTTTGCTCCGAAATTTATTCCGATGCGAAACCTGATTATCGTTTTTCTGTTGCTGTCCTTTTCGTTTGGTTTTTCTCAAAACAAGAATGCTGAGAAACCTAACCCTAAAGCGACTTCCGGTGCTTCTCCAAAGAAAGCTCCCAAAGCTGCATACAATCAATACAGAATCATAACCCTGCAAAGGGATACCACCTATGTCGATACCTCGCTATCTATAAAAAAAGAATACGAATACAATTACCTCCGCAAAGACATCTTCGGTCTTTTGCCTTTTGCCAATGAAGGTCAAACCTATGCCCGATTGGATTACGGACTGAAAGCCCATGCCGCTTTTCCCGAAATCGGATTTTCCGGAAAGCAATTCAATTATATGGGCGTATCCGATATCAAGTATTATTCGGTTGCCACGCCTTTAACCGAGCTTTATTTTAAGACCGTGATGGAGCAAGGGCAGTCACTGGATGCTTTTATTGCCGTGAACACCTCAGAGCGTCTTAATTTCTCTATTGCCTTCAAAGGACTTCGCTCTTTGGGAAAATATATCAATCAATTGTCGAGTACCGGTAATTTTCGTTTTACCACCAGTTACAATACCCTTAACAAAAGATATTATCTCAACTTTCACTTCACCGGACAGGATTTCCTAAACGGCGAAAACGGCGGGATTACTACTGTCGATAATTTTGAAAGCGGGGATCCTGCTTATGACAACAGAGCCCGACTCGAAGTTTATTTGACCGACGCCAGTACTTTTATGAAAGGCAAGCGGATTTTCTTTGACCATAATTTCAGAATTAACAGCACCAAAGGCAATAATAACCTTTATCTGACCCATCAATTTAATTACGAAAACAAATTTTTTGAATACAACCAAAAAACGGTCTTGTCAACGGTAGGCAATCAAAAGATTCAACGGTTCGGCGATTCGTATTTGTCTTCTAACATTAACGATCAAACCCGTTACAACCGCATGTACAACAAAGTAGGTGCTGTTTATGAAAATTCGCTGTTGGGTAAGTTTCAGTTTTTTGCTGAAGACTTCCGCTATAATTATTATTACAACAAAGTATTGATTTTACAAAACGGTACAGTGCCCAGTTCTCTCAACGATGACATCAATACCGTAGGAGGGCAGTATGATTACCGCAAAAACAAGTGGAACGGTACTTTTGTTTACACCAATTCGGTTTCCCATCAATCGCTGTCTAATTTTGATGCCAAGTTGCGTTATAGGTTGAATGACAAAAACGAATTCGTATTTCAGTACCAAATGCTGAACAAAATTCCGGACCACAACTACAACCTTTACCAAAGCAGTTATGTAAACTACAACTGGTACCATACCTTCAAAAACGAAAAAATCAAGAACCTTGAGGCCACTGCCAAAACCCAGTGGCTTGATGCTTCCCTGCAACTCACTTCGCTTAACGATTATTTGTATTTCAGCAAGGATGCCTCCGACCCGCAGCAGCAAATCATTTCGCCCAAACAATACGATAAAACCATCAATTACCTCTCGGTAAAAGTGGGACGCGAATTCAAATGGTGGAAACTCGCTTTAGACAATACCGTGCTTTACCAACAGGTAGATCAAAAAGATGACGTACTCAATGTACCGAAGATCGTGACCCGAAATTCGCTGTATTTTACCGATTACTTTTTCAAAAAGGCCCTTTACCTGCAAACCGGTTTTACCCTCAATTATTTTACGAAGTTCTACATCAACGACTACAATCCGGTAACGGCTGAAGCGTTTGTGCAAAACGAACGAAAGATAGGCAATTTTCCCATGGTCGATTTCTTTGTCAATGCACGCATCCGCCAAACGAGAATCTTTGTCAAAGCCGAACATTTCAATTCTAAAATGACCGGCAATCATTTCTATACCGCGCCCAATTATCCGTACCGCGATTTCATGATTCGATTCGGATTAGTCTGGAATTTCTTCCAATAAGACCAATAGGAACGAAAGGTTCGTGAATTGTCAGCAGTCCGTTTTCCCGCTTTCCGGGCTACACGGTAGCCACTCCAATCGGGGTTATTCAATAAACCATTTGATTTTTTGTAAACATTTGAAATAGCACTACATTTGCCAAAAATAAACTCAACATTCATCTCGAGACTATACTAATGAAATACGCAAAAAACATATTAGAAACTATCGGAAACACTCCCTTAGTAAAGCTAAACAAAGTAGTAGAAGGCATTGACGCTTTGGTGTTAGCCAAAGTAGAAACTTTCAATCCGGGGAATTCCACCAAAGACCGTATGGCACTGAAAATGATTGAAGATGCCGAAGCCGACGGAAGATTAAAACCGGGCGGAACCATTATTGAAGGAACTTCGGGCAATACCGGAATGGGATTGGCATTAGCCGCCATCGTAAAAGGCTACAAATGTATTTTTGTGATTACCGATAAACAGTCTAAAGAAAAAATGGACATCCTTCGTGCCGTTGGGGCTAAGGTTATCGTTTGTCCGACAGACGTTGAACCCACCGACCCGCGTTCGTATTACTCAGTTTCCAAAAGACTGGGGACAGAAATTCCCAATTCGTGGTATGTCAACCAATACGATAATCCGAGCAATGCCCAAGCCCATTATGAGCAAACTGGACCTGAAATTTGGGAGCAAACCGAAGGTAAAATTACCCACTTCGTCGTAGGAGTCGGAACCGGAGGAACCATTTCGGGCATCGGCAAATATCTGAAAGAAAAAAATCCGAACATCAAAGTTTGGGGTATTGATACTTACGGTTCGGTATTTAAAAAATACCACGAAACCGGCATCTTTGACGAAAACGAAATTTACTCTTATATCACCGAAGGAATCGGGGAAGACATCCTGCCTAAGAATGTTGATTTTTCAGTAATTGACGGTTTCACCAAAGTAACTGATAAAGATGCGGCGGTTTACACCCGTAAAATAGCTTTGGAAGAAGGAATCTTTGTAGGGAACTCTGCCGGAGCCTGTGTTAAAGGATTACACCAATTGAAGGAACACTTTACCAAGGACGATGTGGTTGTGGTTTTATTCCACGACAGCGGCAGCCGTTATGTGGGTAAAATGTTCAACGACGACTGGATGCGTGAAAGAGGCTTTTTGGACGAAGAAATCACCAAAGCTGAAGATGTTATCAAAGATCATAAAGACAAGCCCTTGGTTATCGTCAGAACAGAAGAGTTGGTGTCTCACGCCATTGAACGTATGAGAAAATACAACATCTCTCAAATTCCGGTCATTGATGTCACCGGTTTTGTAGGGAGTATAGACGAAACCGATTTGTTCAGAAGCTATGTAGCCGACAAAAATATAGCCGACCGACCGATACGTGAAATCATGGGTAAACCTTATCCGGTTGTCAGTGCTCAGGCGCCGATCGAGGAGTTGTCTAAGCTCATCAATAAAGACAATCAGGCTGTTTTAGTAGATTTAGGAAACGGCAAACACCATATCATTACCAAACACGATATTATCAGTTCGATTAAATAATTGAAAGCTAAAAATCTTTATATCATTGCGGGTTGTAATGGTGCAGGAAAAACAACTGCTTCCTACACCATTTTGCCCGAAATTTTGAAGTGTAAAGAGTTTGTCAATGCTGATGAGATTGCCAAGGGGCTTTCTCCTTTTCAACCCCAAAAAGTGGCTTTTGAAGCCGGAAGAATAATGCTTGAGCGTATTGAGTATTTATTTTCTGCCGGAGAGAGTTTTGCTTTTGAAACTACTTTATCAACAAAGTCCTATAAATCAAAAATTGTTTGGGCAAAACAAAACGGATATACAATTAAGCTGTTGTTTTTTTGGTTACCTTCTATAGAAATGGCGGTAAACAGGGTGAAGGTAAGAGTAAAAGAAGGTGGGCATAACATTCCCAAAGAAGTTATTTCAAGACGATATATAAGAGGTTTGGAAAATCTGTTTAAAATTTATTTACCTTTGTGTGATGATTGGGTAGTGTTTGATAATTCAACAACTGTTTCCCAAATCATAGCAGAAGGACAATCTGATATGACGAACACTATTCATCAACCTGAGAAATGGTTGAGTTTAAAAAAGAATTTTTGTTAGTATGGCCAAAAAAACAAAAAGCACTTCTGAGTTTTCAGCAAAAGTGATGAAAGGATTACAGTTGGTTTCTCAACGTTTAATCCAAAGCAAGATTGAAAAAAATCAATCGCTGGTTATCATGCGTGATGGTAAGGTTGTTACGATTAAGGCATCTGAGTTAAGTCTTTAAATTACTCTCCCATTAAAGCTCCTGAAACATTCCACGAACTGAAACTATTGCCTTCGGGCTGTCCTTGCGGAATTTTAATTTGTAGGGTGTGATTTCCTGCCTCCAGATTTCCTAAATCGATTGTGATTGGATTGGTAACCGTTCCCGGGCACCAATTGGCTCTGCTGTAGTCGGAAGAAGACAAGCCATTGGGAAAATTCCCCGAAGCCGGATTGGATAAACGGTATGACCCGCAGTCCTGACGCCAAGGCGTAAAACTGAAGGCCTCTTTTCCATCAATATAAATGGTGTTTTTTTTGGGTACAAACTCATCGCCGTTTTCCCAGCCGCCGTGACCGGTGGTGATGTAGCGCAGTTTGGCGTTTTTCATGGGTTTGTCGAGGGTGAATTTTATTTCCAAGCCTTTGTCATTGTTAAACATGGTTCCGTATTCCTGACCGGCCATTTCCATAATGTTAGTGGTGCAAAACAATGGGATGATTCGCGTATTGATTGTTTTGCTTTCTTCCTCGGGATGTATGGTCATGTTGACGGAAACTTTATGCCCTCCTTTGTCGTAATTCCCAATGGTTACCCCAACCCAGATTTCTTTACCGCTCAACAAGCTTCTCAATTCGGAAATATCCTGACGGTAGAATGCGTTTTCTGCCCAGGTTTTGTCTTTCAGTTGCAGGGTGTTGTATTGTTTGACTCCGAAGGGGGTAAAGAACCGCATCAGTTCTACTACCGGGCTGTAGGTTTCGGTAGCGGTTACCCCTTGGTATTCTTTGCCGTTTCCGTTTTGGTACACCGGTAATGCTTTGATGCCCTTTTCTAATCCATTCAGAAATGAAAATTCTTTGTCGGTAGGGATGAGGAACAACGAACCGGTTCGGTCGTAAGCATCGCCGTTGGATTGCTCTGTGAGGTCGACCAATATCTGACTGCCGGGTTTGATTTCGGGGATTTTGATTTTTCTGAGGGCTATGGTGCCCTTGGCAAAACGGAGTATGCTATCGTTTGATTGAGAGTCTTCCGAAAAATTGATGATTTGTTCTTTGAAAACAGGAATGGTCGTAAATCGGCTTTTCCAAAGCAAGTCTTTATAGGTTAACCCGTCCACCGGTTTTTGGGATGTTGACAGTACTGGAACTTTAGGGACTTTTTCTATTTTGACAGCCGTTATTACAAAATTGCCGTTGCGCACCATTTCTAGTACCAATCCCAGATTTTGCCCCAGAAGGGTAGGAGCTCCTTTTACTTTTAATTGGTCGGTATACCACAATTCTATGGTGTTGGAGTTGATTACTGTTTTGGCTTTTTTGCAAGTGTAGCCCGCTATTTTTTTGGTTTCGTTCAGCAGTTCAAAAGTTTGTTGGGCCAATGCTATACTGTCTTTGGTCGTGATGGTTTTGTTGCTGCTCAAAAAAGCCCATTGGTTGATGGTATTATTGGTTCTGTCGATGACGGTTTGTTCGAACGGGAATGGAGCCTTTTGGTTGGTAACGCTTTCGGTAGTCAGGATTGTTTGAGACGGATTGGTGAAAACCCAAACCGCATCCTGATTTTCTATGAGGGTTCCGTTGGAACTTTTCGTATAGGTAATTTTTAAGTTTTGACCTGTGGTGTATCCGAAACACCATAACAAACTTATTACAAGTAAATTTTTCATTACAAAATGTTTTTTTATAAAAGTAAATTTCTTACTTTAGAGGTAAAATTACCCTTTGTGAAAGAAGATTTCCTTCATTATGTCTGGCAATATAAGAAGTTTGACTTTTCCAACCTAGTCACGGTTTCGGGAGAATTGCTGACTATTGCCTATTGCGGTCATTATTTGAAACAATCGGGGCCCGATTTTTTTAACGCCCAGATTATCTTGGATGATCAAAAATGGGCGGGTAATATTGAAATGCATGTGAAATCTTCGGATTGGTATTTGCATCAGCATGAAAAGGATTTCAATTATGACAATGTAATCCTGCACGTAGTTTGGGAACACGATATGCCTGTTTTCAGAAAAGACAACACAGAAATTCCGGTTCTGGAGCTCAAACACTATGTGTCTGAAGAAAGTCTCAGGAGTTATCAGTCGCTTATGATTCCGAAGACATGGATTTATTGTGAAAGCCAACTCCGGTCGGTGGATGCTTTTGTGATGCAACATTGGAAAGAGCGGTTGTTTGTGGAGCGTCTGGAGCGCAAATCAGTTTCGATACAGCGTCTTTTGGAGCAAATGCAGTATGACTGGGAGGCCGTTTTGTTCTGTCTGATGGCCAAGAATTTCGGGTTGAATACCAACGGAGACTTGTTTCTAAAGATGGCAGAATCGATACCCTTTTCGGTACTGCGAAAAGAACGGTTTGAAGTTGAAAATCTGGAAGCCCTTTTTTTGGGGCAGCTTCATTTATTGGTTGCTGAAGCCGAGGATGTTTATGCCCGGGATTTGAACAGGCGCTATGCTTACCTCTGTCAGAAGCATCAACTGCAGGCGGTTCCTTATGAGACGGCTCAATTTTTTCGGCACCGGCCTGATAATTTTCCGACCATTCGTTTGGCGCAACTGGCCATGTTGTATCATCGTCAGGATCATTTATTTGCCAACATCACAGCGGCCAAAACCCGAGAGGAATTTTACGACTTATTTGACGTTTCGGTATCGGAGTATTGGCAAAACCATTATCAGTTTGACCAAGTGAGTCTGAAAAAACAGAAATGCCTTTCTAAGTCGTTTATTGACTTATTGATTTGTAATACGATTGTTCCGCTTCAATTTGCCTATGCCAAAAGTCTGGGTAAAGAAGTTGCGGAAGCAACCTTCGCGCTCATGCAAACTATTGCTCCTGAAAAGAACAGCATTATTGAAAAGTTTGCTACTTTTGGTGTCAAAGCCAAAAATGCTTTTGAAACACAATCCTTACTGCAATTGAAAAACGAATATTGCCATCAACGGCAGTGTTTGCAATGTGCTATCGGAATTCAACTTTTAAAATCTTAATTTATGTCGCCGGTTATACGATTAAAATATTTCTTTGAAAAACACGGTTTTCACGTTTCTTCGCGTTTGGCAGATAAATTGGGCATGAGAGCTTCGAATGTGCGTTTGTTTTTTATTTACATCACTTTTGTGACGGCCGGTTTAGGGTTTGGTGTGTATCTTACTTTAGCCTTTTGGATTAAGTTGAAAGACTTGATCCGGAGCAAACGCACTTCTGTTTTTGATTTGTAATCTTGTCTGCCACACCCTCATTACTGCAAACCGTTTTACAGTACACCAAAAGCCAACGACTGGGCTTGGTATTGCTTTTTGTACTCATCCTAATTTTACAGGGTGTCTATTTTTTTGTTGATTTCAAGACGGAAACGAATTCAAATAAAGCAGCGGCAACCTGGCTGGCTGAGCAAAAAGAAATTGATTCTTTGAAAGTACAAAGCCGCTCTGTTACACCGGTCATTTACCCGTTCAATCCCAATTATATCACCGATTTTAAAGGTTACAAGCTCGGGATGTCGACTGCTGAAATTGATCGGTTGCTGGCTTATCGGAAACAAAACAAGTTTGTGAATTCGGCTGCCGAATTTCAGACGGTTACCGGGGTGTCTGATTCTTTGCTCAAGACCCTCTCGCCTTTTTTTAAATTTCCGGACTGGGTTACTCATCGTAAAACCTACCCGGCTGCTTTTGTCCAAGCCCATGCCTCTAAGAATGAAAAAACGATAGTACTCGACATCAATAAGGCCACCAAAGAAGAGTTGATGAAGCTATACGGTATAGGAGATAAGATTTCGGATCGCATTTTGGAACAACGGGAGAAACTGGGGAGTTTTGTTTCGATGGAGCAGTTGCAGGATGTATGGGGGTTATCGCCCGAAGTGCTCGAGCAACTCAATCGCCGCTTTGCTGTTCAGTCGACACCCCAACTCAAGAAAATAAATATCAATACGGCTTCGGTAAAAGAGCTGTCACAATCTCCTTTTTTTCGTTATGCTTTGGCCAAAGAACTGGTCATTTACAGGACGATGCACGGCAGTATTACGGTAGAGGATTTGCCAAAAATTAAAGGATTTCCTGTTGATCAGATCCAAATAATTGCCTTATATTTGGAATTCTAAAAAACAGCCCTATTTATATGAATTCATATTTTACAGAAGAACACAATTTATTCAGAGAGAGTTTGCGCAATTTTTTGCAACAGGAGGTGGTGCCGCACATTGAAAAATGGGAAAAAACAGGAACTATAGAGCGCTTTATTTGGAAAAAGTTTGGCGATATGGGTTTCTTCGGGATTGCCTATCCGGAAGCTTACGGAGGAATGAATTTGGATTTGTTTTACACGGTAGTGTTTTTAGAGGAACTTCAGAAAATTAAATCATCCGGTTTTGCTGCGGCGATGTGGGCACATGCTTATTTGGCTATGACGCATTTGAATGCCGAGGGCGACGAGCGCATTAAGCAAAACTATTTAGCTCCCAGTATTTCGGGAGACAAGATAGGGGCGTTGTGCATCACAGAGCCTTTCGGGGGGAGTGATGTGGCCGGTATGCGCACCACTGCTGTCAAGCAAGGGAACAGTTATGTGATCAATGGGTCTAAAACTTTTATTACCAATGGCGTTTATGCTGATTACTATGTGGTAGCTGCCAAAACCAGTCCGGAACTGGGAAACAAAGGCATCAGCATTTTTTTGGTTGACACCCAGACTCCCGGCATTTCGGCCACCAAACTGGATAAATTAGGATGGAGAGCTTCTGATACTGCCGAAATTTCGTTTGACAATGTTGTAATTCCTTTAGATAACTTAATGGGAGAAGAAGGAAAAGGATTTCCTTATATCATGCAACACTTTGCTCTTGAGCGACTCGTTATGGCTGTCAACGCACACGCCAGAGCTGAATATGCTCTTGAGTACACCATTGATTATATGTCGCAACGTGAGGCCTTTGGGACCAAAATCAATAAGTTTCAGGCGCTGCGCCATACCATGGTAGACCATGCTACAGAGGTGGAGCACTGTAAGGTGTTTAATTATGCTGCGGTTGATCGTTTGAATAAAGGCGAGTATGTGGTGAAAGAAGCTACGATGGCCAAATTAAAATCGACCAAAGTGGCGGATGAAGCTATTTACAGTTGTCTGCAAATGTTGGGTGGTTATGGTTATATGGAAGAATATCCTTTGGCCCGTTTGTTACGAGACAGTCGTTTAGGACCTATAGGTGGCGGAACTTCTGAGATTTTGAGAGAGATTTTGTCTAAGATGATTATTGATAAGCAAAGTTATCAGCCGGCGGTTAAGTAGATGGCAGATTGCAGATTGTTGATTGCAGATTGCAGATTGTTGATTGTTGATTGCAGATTTATAGATGATAGACGGATAGATGATGGACTGATTGACTGGTGGGTTTTGAAAATATTTTTTATTTATCCTTTTTAATTCAAAAAAAAAATTACCTTTGCGCCCACTAAATGAGAGGAGGTGTCTAAATTATGTTGATTATACCTATTAAAGACGGAGAGAACATTGATAGAGCATTAAAGCGCTACAAGAGAAAATTCGATAAAACCGGAACTGTAAGACAACTTAGAGCGCGTCAGGCGTTTACTAAGCCTTCTGTAGTGAGAAGAGCGCAAATTCAAAAAGCTGCTTATATTCAAACCTTAAGAGATAGTTTGGAAGGATAGATAAAATCCTTGTCAAGATACTACCGCGAGTCAGTAAAGTTTAGTAACTTTGGGACTCGCGGTTTTTTTATGGACAATTTGAAACATAAGTTTGGAGATTATTTGTTGTCGGAGAAGCACTATTCCCGGCATACCGTAGAAGCCTATTTGAACGACCTTGGTTTTTTTGAGTCGTTTTTGGCTGCTGAATTTGATGACAGCGATTTGGTTCGGGTTGCTTACAGTCAGATTCGCGCCTGGATTGTTTCGCTTTCTGATGACGGACTGTCTAACGCTTCCATTAACCGGAAAATATCTTCTTTAAAATCATTTTATACATTTTTGCTGAAAACGAAACAAATTGACTCCAGTCCGTTGTTGAAGCATAAAGCCCTGAAGTCGCCTAAAAAGCTTCAGATTCCGTTTTCGGAGCAGGAGCTTGATTTGGTGTTGAACCAGCTTCAGTTTACGGATGATTTTGACGGTATTCGCAATAAACTGATTATTGATTTGTTTTACACTGCCGGAATCCGAAGAGCGGAGCTGATTGGTCTGAAAGTTCAACATGTTGATTTGTCTGCCAATACCCTGAAGGTTTTAGGAAAACGGAATAAGGAGCGGATTATTCCGATCTTGCCGGTTGTTGCTCAGCAGATCAAAAAGTATTTATCCGAACGAGCACAATTACAAAGCATTACGGATTCGGAGCATTTTTTTCTACTGTTAAAAGGCGTTAAATTGAGCAATTCGTTTGTATATCGTTTAATAAATGATTACTTTAGTAATGTCTCAGAGAAGGTAAAAAGGAGTCCGCATATCCTACGGCATACGTTTGCGACCCATTTGCTCAACCATGGGGCCGATATAAATTCAGTTAAAGAATTATTGGGGCATTCCAGTTTGGCCTCTACCCAAGTCTACACGCACAGCAGTTTAGCAGAACTTAAAAAAGTTTACGGTAGTGCTCATCCGCGAAACCAACAATAATTCGACAATGTTTAACCAATAAAAATTTGATTATGAAGGTAAATGTTCATGCAGTAAATTTCACTGTCGACAGAAAGCTGGTAGATTTCATTCAGGAACGATTAGGTAAACTCGAAAAATATTACGACAAAGTAGTTTCGTCAGATGTTTTTTTGAAGGTAGAAAAAACAAGTGAGAAAGAAAATAAAGTGGTAGAGGTTAAAATTCTCGTTCCGGGAGATGATTTTATGGTAAAGAAACAATGTAAAACATTTGAGGAAGCAGTGGAGTTGTCGTCAGAATCACTCGAGCGATTATTGGTCAAAAGAAAGGAAAAAATCAGAACCCACATATAAGATAAAAATTTTTCTAAAAATGTTTTGATTAAAAGATAAAATCCATACATTTGCAGTCCGTTAGAAATAGCGGACTTTTTTTATTGTATATGCCAGCGTAGCTCAGTTGGCTAGAGCAGCTGATTTGTAATCAGCAGGTCGTGGGTTCGAATCCCTCCGCCGGCTCAACCTCAGGTATTGAGATAAAAAAAGTTGGGGAGATACTCAAGCGGCCAACGAGGGCGGACTGTAAATCCGCTGACTAAGTCTTCGCAGGTTCGAATCCTGCTCTCCCCACAGGCTTTTATGATTGATTTGAATATTTGTTTCGGATTAATTGGTTGAAAGACGTGATGAGGCTTTGCCTTGTTGGAATTGCAAGCCAGCTTGTAATTTTAAAAAAAACAGTGAAGGTAAAACTTTGCTGACCTTGCCGACTTAGCTCAGGGGTAGAGTGCTTCCTTGGTAAGGAAGAGGTCACGGGTTCAAATCCCGTAGTTGGCTCAAAATTGTAAAATTTGAACACTAATAAATATATAACTAAGTTTAAAATCAATTAAAATGGCAAAAGAAAATTTTAATCGTAACAAGCCACACCTTAATATTGGTACAATTGGGCACGTGGATCACGGAAAAACTACATTAACTGCTGCGATCACTAAAGTGTTATCTGATGCAGGTTACTGTCAAGCAAAATCATTTGATCAAATTGATAATGCTCCAGAAGAAAAAGAAAGAGGTATTACTATCAATACATCACACGTAGAGTACGAAACTGCTAACCGTCACTACGCACACGTTGACTGTCCGGGTCACGCGGATTACGTTAAGAACATGGTTACCGGTGCTGCTCAAATGGACGGTGCTATCTTAGTAGTAGCTGCTACTGACGGACCAATGCCACAAACTCGTGAGCACATCCTTTTAGGGCGTCAGGTAGGTATTCCAAGAATCGTTGTATTCATGAACAAAGTGGATATGGTTGATGATGCGGAATTATTAGAATTAGTTGAGATGGAAATCAGAGACTTGTTGTCTTTCTATGAGTACGACGGAGATAATGGTCCTGTAATCCAAGGTTCAGCTTTAGGAGGATTGAACAACGACCCTGTATGGGTTCCTAAAATCATCGAATTGATGGAAGCTGTTGACAACTGGATTGAAGAGCCGGTACGTGACAATGCTAAGCCATTCTTGATGCCAGTTGAAGATGTATTTACTATTACAGGTCGTGGAACTGTTGCTACAGGTCGTATCGAAACCGGAGTTGCTAATACAGGAGATCCAGTTGAAATCATCGGTATGGGGGCTGAGAAATTGACTTCTACTATTACAGGAGTTGAGATGTTCCGTAAAATCCTTGACAGAGGTGAGGCTGGAGATAACGTAGGTTTATTGTTAAGAGGTATTGATAAAGCTGATATCAAAAGAGGTATGGTTATCATCAAGCCAGGATCAGTTAAGCCACACTCTAAATTCAAAGCTGAGGTTTATATCTTGAAAAAAGAAGAAGGTGGTCGTCACACGCCATTCCACAATAACTACCGTCCACAGTTCTATGTACGTACTACTGACGTAACCGGAGTTATTACTTTACCAGCAGGTGTAGAGATGGTAATGCCAGGTGATAACTTAACTATTGAAGTTGCTTTGTTGAGCCCAATCGCTATGAACGTAGGTTTGCGTTTTGCTATCCGTGAAGGTGGTAGAACTGTTGGAGCTGGTCAGGTAACTGAAATTTTAGAATAAATTTAAATCCAATAGAATTCCAGCAGAGAGCCTATGGGTTGCTCTGCTGGTTTTTATAGAAACGGGCGTAGTTCAAGGGTAGAATAGCGGTCTCCAAAACCGTTGATGGGGGTTCGAATCCCTCCGCCCGTGCAAATAAAAATATTTACAATGGCAAAAATTGTTACCTATATATCAGAATCATTTGAGGAATTAAAATCAAATGTGACTTGGCCGGAATGGGCTGAAGTGCAAAAGTTCACTATAGTTGTGGCTGTGTTTTCAGTGGTTTTTGCTTTAGCTACATGGGGTGTTGATGAGCTTTGTGCCAAAGCGATTGCAGGAATTTTTAATTTAATAAAATCATAATTTCCCAAGCATGGCTGATAATAATGTGAAGAAATGGTATGTGGTTAGAGCTGTAAGCGGACAGGAAAATAAAGTCAAGGCTTATATCGAAACCGAAATCAACCGATTAGGAATGTCTGATTACATTTCTCAAGTATTGGTTCCAACTGAAAAGGTGGTACAGGTAAGAGACGGTAAGAAGATAGCTAAGGATAAAGTATACTTTCCGGGCTATGTCATGATAGAGGCTAATTTGATTGGAGAGATACCACATATTATTAAATCAATTACCGGAGTGATTGGGTTTTTAGGTGAGGTTAAAGGTGGCGATCCGGTGCCTTTGCGTTTGTCTGAGGTAAACAGAATGCTGGGTAAAGTAGATGAATTATCGGTGAATACCGACACTCAAAATATACCCTTCAACATTGGGGAAACCATTAAAGTGGTGGATGGTCCTTTCAACGGTTTCAACGGAACTATTGAAAAAATTAATGAAGAAAAGCGTAAGCTGGAAGTGATGGTGAAAATTTTCGGAAGAAAGACGCCATTGGAATTGAGCTTTATGCAAGTTGAAAAAGTATAATTTTTTGTTACATATATTATAACACGCGTCAATCGCTTCCAATTGAGAGATGCAAAATTTTTAAACAATGGCTAAAGAAATTAGTAAAGTAGTTAAACTACAAGTTAAGGGAGGTGCTGCGAACCCGTCGCCACCGGTTGGACCTGCTTTGGGAGCTGCTGGGGTTAACATCATGGAATTCTGTAAGCAATTTAATGCCAGAACTCAGGATCAACCCGGCAAAGTGTTACCGGTACAAATTACCGTGTACAAAGACAAATCGTTTGATTTTGTCGTGAAAACTCCACCTGCCGCAGTTCAGTTAATGGATGCTGCTAAAATTAAATCCGGTTCCGGAGAGCCAAATCGTCGTAAAGTGGGCAGCGTAAGCTGGGACCAAATTAAAACGATTGCTGAGGACAAAATGCCTGATTTAAATGCATTCACTTTAGAATCTGCTATGAGCATGGTTGCTGGAACAGCTAGATCAATGGGATTAACTGTAACCGGAGATTCTCCGTTAAAACAAGCGTAAGACATGGCAAAATTGACAAAAAAACAAAAAGAGGCTGCTGCAAAGATTGAGAAGAACAAATTGTATTCGTTAAAAGATGCTTCATCTTTATTGAAAACAGTTGCTTCAGCAAAATTTGATGAGTCAGTAGATATTGCTGTTCGTTTAGGAGTTGATCCGAGAAAAGCAAATCAAATGGTAAGAGGTGTTGTAACCCTTCCTCACGGAACCGGTAAAGATACTAAAGTTTTGGCTTTGGTTACTCCGGACAAAGAAGCAGAGGCTAAAGCTGCCGGTGCTGATTACGTAGGATTGGATGATTACCTTCAAAAAATTAAAGATGGTTGGACAGATGTGGATGTAATCATCACTATGCCGGCTATCATGGGTAAATTAGGTCCTTTAGGACGTGTGTTAGGTCCTAGAGGCTTAATGCCAAACCCTAAGACAGGAACAGTAACTATGGAGATAGGAAAAGCTGTTGCTGAAGTGAAAGCGGGTAAAATCGACTTTAAAGTGGATAAAACAGGTATCGTACATGCCGGTATCGGAAGAATTTCTTTTGATGCAGACAAAATTGTAGATAACGCTCACGAAATTATTCAAACATTAGTTAAATTAAAACCAACTGCAGCCAAAGGTACTTACATCAAGTCTATCCACTTGTCAAGCACTATGAGTCCTGCTATTGCTTTAGATCCTAAAGCGGTATAATTGGTAGTTAAACACATTTTATTATGACAAGAGAAGAAAAATCAATCGCGATAGAAGATTTAACTGCAAAGTTGGCTGAGACTAATATTATCTACATTGCAGATACTTCAGGATTAGATGCAGAGACTACTTCCAATTTAAGAAGAGCTTGTTTCAAAGCCGGAATCAAATTAGAGGTTGTTAAAAACACTTTGCTTGAAAAAGCAATGGAAGCTTCTGCTAACGATTACGGAGATTTACCAACTGTTTTAAAAGGTAACTCCTCTGTATTTATTGCTGACGTGGCTAACGCACCGGCAAAAATCATCAAAGACTTTAGAAAGAAATCAGACAAACCTGTTTTCAAAGGGGCTTACATCAACCAAGAAATCTACATTGGAGATAACTTGTTAGACAGCTTAGCATCGCTTAAATCTAAAGAAGAAGTTATCGGTGAAATCATCGGATTACTTCAATCACCTGCACAACGTATTATTTCAGCTTTGTTGAACAATGCTGAACAAAAAGGCGAAGCGGCAGAATAAGAAGAGCAGACTAAAAAAATAATAAATTAAAGAACATTTTAAACGATAGAAAAAATGGCAGATTTGAAACAATTCGCAGAACAATTAGTTAACTTGACAGTAAAAGAAGTTAATGATTTAGCTACAATATTAAAAGATGAGTACGGTATCGAACCAGCTGCTGCAGCTGTAGTAGTTGCTGCCGGTGGAGCCGGAGACGGTGGAGCTGCTGAAGAGCAAACAGAATTCACTGTAGTATTGAAAGATGCTGGTGCTTCTAAATTAGCAGTAGTTAAAGCTGTTAAAGAATTAACAGGTCTTGGCTTGAAAGAAGCAAAAGATATTGTTGATGGTGCTCCTGCAAACATCAAAGAAGGAGTTTCTAAAGCAGAAGCTGAAGGTTTGAAAAAATCTTTAGAAGAAGCTGGAGCTGTTGTTGAGTTAAAATAATCCAACACCGGTTTTAGAACTAGGTTTAGGCCTTGGACGAAGCGTCCAAGGGCCTAAACCATTTTTCGTATAATAAAATTATAGTTTACATGCGAAAACTTTTAATCCGTACGAAGAAAAAAACGAACTGTTTTCCTGGTTTGTTTTTAAAGATGTAAGGGTTATCAAAATAAGGAAAGTATAGCTTACAACATGTGCTGCTGCACAAAAAAAATTACTTTTTTAAAATCAAAATTTTGTCCATTGATGATAACAAATCAGACTGAAAGATTGAATTTTGCCTCTACCAAGAACATTCCTCACTATCCTGACTTTTTGGATGTGCAGGTAAAATCGTTTAAAGACTTCTTCCAATTGGAAACCAAGTCGGATGAAAGAGGCAACGAAGGATTGTATAACACCTTCATGGAAAACTTTCCAATTACTGATACAAGAAACCAATTTGTATTAGAGTTCCTAGATTATTTTGTTGACCCGCCGCGTTACACCATACAGGAGTGTATCGAAAGAGGTTTAACGTACAGTGTGCCTCTTAAGGCAAGACTGAAATTGTATTGTACAGACCCGGAGCACGAAGATTTTGAAACGATTGTACAGGATGTTTATCTTGGAACTATCCCTTACATGACACCAAGCGGTACCTTTGTTATCAATGGTGCAGAGCGTGTGGTAGTATCTCAGTTACACCGTTCGCCAGGGGTATTCTTCGGACAGTCTTTCCATGCTAACGGAACCAAGTTATATTCTGCCCGCGTTATTCCTTTCAAAGGATCATGGATTGAATTTGCCACCGATATCAACAGCGTGATGTACGCGTATATCGACAGAAAGAAAAAATTACCGGTGACCACTCTTTTCCGTGCTATCGGATTTGAAAGAGATAAGGACATTCTTGAGATCTTTGATCTTGCAGAAGAAATCAAAGTATCTAAAACCGGTCTTAAAAAATACATCGGTAGAAAACTAGCCGCGAGAGTATTGAACACTTGGCACGAAGATTTCGTGGACGAGGATACCGGAGAGGTAGTTTCTATTGAGCGTAACGAGATTATATTGGATCGTGATACCATTATCGATAAAGATAACGTTGAAGAAATCATCGATTCGAATGTAAAATCGATTTTGTTGCACAAAGAGGATAACAACCAAGCGGATTACGCCATTATCCACAACACGCTACAAAAAGACCCTACTAACTCAGAAAAAGAAGCCGTAGAGCACATTTACCGTCAGTTGCGTAATGCAGAACCGCCTGATGAGGAAACGGCTCGTGGTATTATTGATAAATTGTTCTTCTCGGACCAACGTTACAACTTAGGAGAAGTTGGTCGTTACCGTATGAACAAAAAACTGAACCTGGATATCCCGATGGAAAAGCAAGTCTTGACCAAAGAAGATATCATCACTATTGTTAAATATCTAATCGAATTGATCAACTCTAAAGCAGAGATTGATGATATCGATCACTTGTCTAACCGTCGTGTACGTACTGTTGGGGAGCAATTATCACAACAGTTCGGTGTAGGTTTAGCCCGTATGGCCCGTACCATCCGTGAAAGAATGAACGTTAGAGATAACGAGGTGTTTACGCCAATCGATTTGATCAATGCAAAAACCTTGTCCTCAGTAATCAACTCGTTCTTCGGTACGAACCAGTTATCACAGTTTATGGATCAAACCAATCCATTGGCTGAGATTACCCACAAAAGAAGATTGTCTGCCCTTGGACCAGGAGGTCTTTCGAGAGAGAGAGCCGGTTTCGAGGTGCGTGACGTTCACTATACCCACTACGGTCGTTTATGTCCGATTGAAACGCCAGAGGGACCTAACATCGGTTTGATTTCGTCACTGGGTGTTTATGCGAAAGTAAACGGCATGGGATTCATTGAAACCCCTTACCGCGAAGTGAAAAACGGAACGGTTGATTTGGTTTCTGAGCCTATTTATTTAAGTGCGGAAGAAGAAGAAGGTAAAATGATCGCGCAGGCGAACATTGATATGGACGACAAAGGAAAAATCACCTCAGACAAGGTTATTGTTCGTGAAGAAGGAGATTTCCCGGTTGTTGACCCGAATCAGGTTCACTACACCGACGTGGCACCGAACCAGATTGCTTCGATTTCGGCATCGTTGATTCCGTTCCTGGAGCACGATGACGCGAACCGTGCGTTGATGGGATCGAACATGATGCGTCAGGCCGTACCACTATTACGTCCTGAAGCTCCAATCGTAGGAACCGGACTAGAGCGCCAAGTAGCTTCTGACTCAAGAGTATTAATCAATGCGGAAGGCAATGGTACTGTAGAGTACGTTGACGCCAACATGATTACTATCAAGTACGACAGAACTGAAGAGGAAAGAATGGTAAGTTTTGACCCGGATGAGAAAACGTATAACTTGATTAAATTCAGAAAAACGAATCAAAGTACTTCTATCAATCTGAAACCAATCGTTAGAAAAGGGGACAGAGTGAAATTAGGACAAGTACTTTGTGAAGGATATGCAACACAAAACGGAGAGCTGGCTTTGGGTAGAAACCTGAAAGTAGCGTTCATGCCTTGGAAAGGGTACAACTTTGAGGATGCGATTGTAATTTCTGAAAAAGTAGTTCGTGACGATATTTTTACGTCTATCCACGTTGATGATTATTCTTTGGAGGTAAGAGATACAAAATTAGGAAACGAAGAGTTGACTAATGATATCCCGAATGTTTCGGAAGAAGCTACCAAAGATTTGGACGAAAACGGTATGATCAGAATCGGAGCCGAGGTAAAACCGGGCGACATTTTGATTGGAAAAATTACACCAAAAGGAGAATCAGATCCTACGCCGGAAGAAAAACTATTAAGAGCTATCTTCGGGGATAAAGCCGGTGATGTGAAAGATGCATCGTTGAAAGCTTCTCCATCGTTACACGGTGTGGTTTTGGATAAAAAATTATTCGCGAGAGCGGTAAAAGATAAAAAGAAACGTACCAAAGATAAAGACGATTTGACGTCTTTGGAAATGGAGTTCGAAACCAAATTCGTTGAGTTGAAAGACAAATTAATTGAAAAATTATTTGTGATTGTAGACGGTAAAACATCGCAAGGTGTGATGAACGATTTGGGTGAAGAAGTGTTACCGAAAGGAAAAAAATACACTAAGAAAATGCTTCAGGCTGTTGAGGATTTTGCACACTTAACCAAAGGACAATGGGTAGCTGATGAAGAGACCAACCGATTGGTAAACGACTTAATCCACAACTACAAAATCAAATTAAACGATTTACAAGGAGCATTACGAAGAGAGAAATTCACGATTACTGTCGGAGACGAATTACCGGCCGGAATTTTGAAATTGGCGAAAGTATATATCGCTAAGAAACGTAAATTGAAAGTAGGGGATAAGATGGCGGGACGTCACGGTAACAAGGGTATTGTTGCCCGAATTGTTCGTGATGAAGACATGCCGTTCTTAGAAGACGGAACACCGGTAGATATTGTATTGAATCCGCTAGGGGTACCTTCCCGTATGAACATCGGTCAGATTTATGAAACTGTTTTAGGATGGGCCGGACAAAAATTAGGCAGAAAATATGCCACTCCAATTTTTGACGGAGCCACTCTGGATCAAATCAATGCATTGACTGATGAAGCCGGCATTCCTCGTTTTGGTCATACATATTTGTATGACGGAGGTACCGGAGAGCGTTTCCACCAACCGGCAACGGTAGGGGTTATCTACATGTTGAAATTAGGACACATGGTAGACGACAAAATGCACGCACGTTCTATAGGTCCATACTCGTTGATTACGCAACAGCCATTAGGAGGTAAAGCTCAGTTTGGAGGTCAGCGTTTCGGAGAAATGGAGGTTTGGGCACTTGAGGCTTATGGAGCATCAAGTACGCTTAGAGAAATTTTGACTGTTAAATCGGATGACGTAATCGGTAGAGCCAAAACTTACGAAGCTATCGTTAAGGGAGAAACTATGCCGGAGCCAGGATTACCAGAATCATTCAATGTATTGATGCATGAATTGAAAGGTCTTGGATTAGACATCAGATTAGAAGAATAATATAGTTGATAGGTGTTGGTTGGTAGTTGATGGATTTCTTCTCAGACTAACAACCAATAACCAACAACCAACAACTTTAAAGTTTACGACTATGATGAATAGAAATAAAGATACTAAAAATACTATCAAAAGATTTGACAGAATTTCGATAGGATTGGCTTCTCCTGAATCGATCTTGGCTGAGTCAAGAGGTGAGGTGTTAAAGCCCGAAACTATCAACTACAGAACCCACAAACCGGAGCGTGACGGTCTTTTTTGTGAGCGTATCTTCGGACCTGTAAAGGATTTCGAATGTGCTTGTGGTAAATACAAAAGAATCCGTTATAAAGGAATCGTTTGTGACCGTTGTGGTGTTGAAGTGACCGAGAAAAAAGTACGTCGTGACCGTGTAGGACACATCAACTTGGTGGTGCCTATTGCCCACATCTGGTACTTCCGTTCTTTACCCAACAAAATAGGGTATATCCTTGGATTGCCGTCTAAGAAATTAGACATGATTATTTACTACGAACGATACGTAGTAATCCAAGCCGGTATTGCCAAAAATGCCGATGGTGAATCGTTGCAAAAATTAGACTTTTTAACCGAAGAAGAATATCTGAACATTTTGGATAGCCTTCCGATGGAAAATCAATATTTGGATGATTCAGATCCGAATAAATTCATCGCCAAAATGGGTGCTGAGTGTATTATGGATTTGTTAGCCCGTACCGATTTAGATGCTTTGTCTTACGAGTTGCGTCACAGTGCTAACAACGAAACGTCTAAGCAAAGAAAAACAGAAGCGTTAAAACGATTACAAGTAGTAGAATCGTTCCGCGAGGCAAACCTGAACCGCGAGAATCGTCCGGAGTGGATGATTTTGAAAGTGATTCCGGTAATCCCGCCTGAATTGCGTCCGTTGGTGCCGCTTGACGGTGGTCGTTTTGCGACTTCGGATTTGAACGATTTATACCGAAGAGTTATCATCCGTAACAACCGTTTGAAACGATTGATGGAGATTAAAGCTCCTGAGGTAATCTTGAGAAACGAAAAACGTATGTTACAAGAATCAGTAGATTCCTTATTTGATAACACGCGTAAAGCTTCTGCGGTTAAAACCGAATCTAACCGTCCGTTGAAATCACTTTCGGATTCCTTGAAAGGAAAACAAGGTCGTTTCCGTCAAAACTTATTGGGTAAACGTGTAGATTATTCTGCCCGTTCGGTAATTGTTGTCGGACCTGAAATGAAATTGTTTGAATGTGGTTTGCCAAAAGACATGGCGGCTGAACTATACAAACCATTCGTTATTCGAAAATTAATCGAAAGAGGTATTGTTAAAACCGTAAAATCGGCTAAGAAAATCATCGATAAAAAAGAGCCTGTAGTATGGGATATCCTGGAGAATGTAATCAAAGGACACCCAGTACTGTTGAACCGTGCTCCTACGTTGCACCGTTTGGGAATCCAAGCGTTCCAGCCTAAATTGATTGAAGGAAAAGCGATTCAGTTGCACCCGTTAGTATGTACGGCGTTTAACGCGGATTTCGACGGTGACCAGATGGCGGTACACTTACCGCTTGGACCGGAAGCTATTTTGGAAGCTCAATTGTTGATGTTGGCTTCTCACAATATCCTGAACCCGGCTAATGGTGCTCCAATTACCGTACCTTCTCAGGACATGGTTTTGGGTCTGTACTACATGACCAAAGAAAGATTGTCGACTCCTGAGCACAAAATTTTGGGTGAAGGCTTGACGTTCTATTCTGCTGAAGAGTGTAATATCGCTTTGAACGAAGGCCGAGTAGAGTTGAATGCCCGTGTTAAAATCAGAGCTAAAGATTTTAACGAAAACGGTGAATTGGTGTATAAAATTATCCAAACCACTGCCGGAAGAATACTTTTTAACGAAGTAGTACCTGAAGCAGCCGGTTACATCAATGAAGTATTGACTAAAAAATCGTTGCGTGATATCATTGGAAAAATCCTGGCAGTAACTGATGTTCCTACCACGGCTGCTTTCCTTGACAACATGAAAGATATGGGATATAAATTCGCTTTCAAAGGCGGATTGTCCTTCTCGTTAGGAGATATCAAAATTCCGGATCAAAAATCACAATTGATTGCTGACGCCCGTGAGCAGGTTGACGGAATTTCGATGAACTATAACATGGGTCTTATCACCAACAACGAACGTTATAACCAAGTGATTGACATCTGGACTTCTGCTAATGCGCAGTTGACGGAGTTGGCCATGAAAAATATCCGTGAAGACCAACAAGGGTTCAACTCGGTATACATGATGCTTGACTCAGGAGCTCGTGGATCTAAAGAGCAGATTCGTCAGTTGACCGGTATGCGTGGTTTGATGGCTAAGCCTAAAAAATCAACTGCCGGAGGTGGTGAAATTATTGAAAACCCGATTCTTTCGAACTTTAAAGAAGGACTTTCGATCTTAGAGTACTTTATCTCTACCCACGGGGCGCGTAAAGGATTAGCGGATACCGCTTTGAAAACGGCTGATGCGGGTTACCTGACCCGTCGTTTGCACGACGTTTCTCAGGACGTAATTGTAAACTCTGTAGATTGTGGTACGTTAAGAGGAATTGAAGTTTCGGCTTTGAAGAAAAACGAAGAAATCGTTGAAACTCTTGGAGAACGCATCTTAGGACGTGTGGCGTTGCATGATGTCATCAACCCGCTGAATAATGAAGTTTTAGTTCACTCGGGAGAACAAATCACAGAAGCTGTTGTGAAAGCGATAGAAGAATCTCCGGTTGAAAAAGTAGAGGTTCGTTCGCCATTGACCTGTGAGGCTAAGAAAGGTATCTGTGCTAAATGTTACGGAAGAAACTTAGCTACCGGAAAAATGACTCAAAAAGGGGAAGCTGTCGGAGTAATCGCAGCGCAGTCTATTGGGGAGCCGGGTACACAGTTGACCCTACGTACGTTCCACGTTGGAGGGGTTGCCGGTGGTGTTTCTGAAGAATCAAGCATTATCGCAAGATTTGGCGGAAAACTGGAAATTGAAGATTTGAAAACCGTAGTAGGAGAAGACGGAGAAGGCAACAAAGTTGATATTGTAGTTTCGCGTTCTACCGAATTGAAATTGGTAGATGTGAAAACCGGTATATTGTTGAGCACGCACAACATTCCTTACGGTTCCGTAATCAATGTGAAAGACGGTGACGTAGTAGAAAAAGGAGCGACCATTTGTAAATGGGATCCGTATAACGGGGTTATCGTTTCTGAGTTTACCGGAAAAATTGCTTACGAAGATTTAGAGCAAGGACAATCGTTCCAAGTGGAAATTGACGAGCAAACCGGATTCCAGGAAAAAGTAATTTCGGAAGGAAGAAATAAAAAATTAATCCCAACCTTATTGGTATACGGTAAAGACGGTGAGTTAATCCGTTCATACAACTTACCGGTTGGCGCTCACCTTATGGTAGAGGATGGCGAGAAAATCAAGGCCGGTAAAATCTTGGTGAAAATTCCGCGTCGTTCTTCTAAAGCGGGTGATATTACCGGAGGTTTACCAAGAATTACGGAGTTGTTAGAGGCTCGTAATCCTTCGAACCCTGCGGTAGTTTCTGAAATTGACGGAGTAGTTTCTTTCGGAAAAATCAAACGCGGTAACCGTGAGATTGTCATCGAATCTAAATTTGGTGAGGTTAAGAAATACTTAGTGAAATTGTCGAGTCAAATTCTGGTACAGGAAAACGACTTCGTGAAAGCGGGTATGCCGTTGTCTGACGGAGCTATTACTCCGGAAGATATCTTAAGAATTCAAGGGCCATCGGCTGTACAACAGTATTTGGTAAATGAAATTCAAGAGGTGTACCGTTTGCAAGGGGTAAAAATCAATGACAAGCACTTTGAAGTAGTAATTCGTCAAATGATGCGTAAAGTACAAATTGAAGATCCGGGAGATACTTTATTCCTGGAAGAGCAATTGGTACACACCGCTGACTTTATTGAAGAAAACGATAAATTATACGGAATGAAAGTGGTGGAAGATGCCGGAGATTCGGAAGTATTGAAACCGGGTCAGATCGTATCGCCGCGTGAGTTGAGAGATGAGAACTCGTTGTTGAAACGCAACGATAAGAATTTGGTGGTAGCCCGTGATGTCATTACGGCCACGGCCACTCCGGTACTACAAGGTATTACCCGAGCTTCGTTACAAACCAAATCGTTCATTTCGGCTGCGTCGTTCCAGGAAACTACTAAGGTATTGAACGAAGCCGCAGTAGCCGGTAAAGTTGATACTTTGGAAGGATTGAAAGAAAACGTTATCGTTGGACACCGTATTCCTGCCGGAACGGGTATGAGAGATTACGATCACACGATTGTAGGGTCGAGAGACGACTACAACGAAATCATGGCTAACAAAGAAGAATACATTTATTAATCATGAGTGATGCTAATCAACAAGGACAAATCAACATAGAGCTTGATGAGAAAGTAGCCGAAGGAATTTATTCTAATTTGGCCATCATTAATCATTCGGCTTCTGAATTTGTCGTAGATTTTGTAACCCTTATGCCGGGTGTGCCCAAAGCTAAAGTAAAATCGAGAATTGTATTGACGCCTCAACATGCCAAGCGATTTTTGAAAGCCTTAGGCGAAAACATCCACCGGTATGAGTTGACCCACGGTGAAATTAAAGATACTGAGCAGCCTCAGGTGCCGTTGAATTTTGGCCCTGCCGGACAAGCGTAACAGTATACACCTTATAGGAACCCCTTTCTCTTTTGAGGAAGGGGTTTTTTGTTTTTGGGACGGCTTCTCGATACAATATTCCTCCGCTTTGCGGAGGAACATCACTCGAAGTGACGGTTTGTTGGGGGTTGTTTTTTTTTGGGGTGGCTTCTCGATACGATTTTCCTCTGCTTTGCAGAGGAAAATCACTCGAAGTGACGGTTTGTTGGGGGTGTTTTTTTTTTGGGGTGGCTTCTCGATACGATTTTCCTCTGCTTTGCAGAGGGAAATCACTCGAAGTGACGGTTTATTGGGAGGGTGTTTTTTTTTTGGGGATGGCTTCTCGATACATCCGCCATGGGCGGACACTAGAAGTGACGGTTAAGGATGGCTTTTTGTTTGGATGACAATAGTGGGGTATTTTGGGTTGTGTGATTCCTCCTTTGTCGGAATGACAATAAGAAGGTTGTGATTTGGGTTGTGTGATTCCTCCTTTGTCGGAATGACAATAGTGGGGTACTTTGGGTTGTGTGATTCCTCCTTTGTTGGAATGACAATAAGTGGGGTGTTGTTTTTATTTTGTAAGTTGTTAAAAATGAATGTGATATGTTTGATTTGAAAGATGTAAGAACTTTTTTAGTGCTACCTTAACTGATTTTCGAGAAATACGTAAGGAATGGTGTAAAAGAAGTAACATTTTATTAACATTTATTGTAAACTATTGATAAATTGTTAATTTAGCGAACCGAAATAGTAAAAAAATACTATTTTTAGTGAGTTATTGACTGAGATCTCCCCAAATCTGTGATAATTTACCTACGTATTGTTGTGTGCAGCCGACCGATTGCCTGAATGGGTGTAGTGTTGGTCGTGACTTTTTACGTTTTATCGAAAAGCTTGTGTTTTTTGATATGACACTGTTAAATGAATGTGTATAAGATGTAAATTTAACGTCTTAACCACTGGGGAATTTGCAGGGATGCTTGTTCCTTATACTATAAAAGAGAATACCGAAAAACAACCATTATGAAAAAAACTTTACTTCCTCCCCCGAGTAATTTGTTTGAACATTTAAGCCCGAAATCAACCCAACTTATAGCCACACTGCTGTTGGTGTTGACCTTGGGTTTTACTACCGGTACGACCGCCCAGTGTATTGGGCCGTATCAATATTTTGAGAGCTTTAGACCTGCTGCGTCTAAGGGTACGATGACAACAACAGATGGTTGGACATTTGGTTCAGGAGCTGTAACTCCAACTACTAGTTCATCTCAAGCTAGAAGCGGTTTGAATGTTTTGGTTTTTGGAAATACGGTTGGAAATACTGCTACCACACCTGCTATGTCTAATCCGGGAACTTTTAGTTTTTGGTACAAGTCCACTACTACTGATACTTTTACTGTAGAGTGGTCAACAGATAATTTTGCAACTTCTACCTCTTCAACATATTCGGCAACATCAACTTATCAGTTGGCGAGCATTACCGGTTTTGGCGGTGCAGCCAGTGTTAAGTTTAGAATTACAATTACTGTTGGCGGTGGTACTCTCTATGTAGATGATATGGCCTGTACCTCGACAATAGCGGCTGATAATAAAATTGTGGTTTCTGCTTGGGGAGCAGCCACTTCTACTATTACTTGTAATCCGGTTACTGTTCCTGCATCGGGTAACGGTACATTGAATTTTTACGATCAGGGTGGGTTATATGATAATTATAATAAATCTCAAACTCAAATAATACATTTTGCTCCAGCCACAATAGGAGAGAGAGTTAAATTTGTTTTCAATTCATTTGTAATAGACGCTTTAAGTCCGAATACCAATATTACCGTTTATGATGGTGATACTACAGGGGCAACTCCTTTTACGGGGTTGAACGGTGTTACTTCTGTAGCCAATGGTACTCAAGTGACCTCTAGCCATATCAGCGGGTATATTACTGTGAAGTTTGTAACTACTACCTCTGCGTCTGCGCTAACAGTTGCCAGTACAGGTTTTGATATAACGGTGAGTTCTGTAGGTGCAGCATCCATAACCGGTTTAGGAGCGGCCAATGGGTGTTTGAATGCCAATTTGGTTATTAACGGGGCTAATTTATCAGGAGCTACTGCAGTTACCATAAACGGTACTGCGGCTTCTATAGTTTCCAATACAGCAACTGTTATTACGGTTACACCCGGGGCAGGTACTACGGGTACGGGGCCTGTTGTTGTAACGCTACCGTCAGGAGCTATAAGTGCTCCAACCAATTATACTATTGACGCTACACCTTCGTTTAGTGCCGGTCCGTCTGCCGCCACGCAAAACATTTGTTTGAACGGTTCGGCTACAGCACTTTCGGTAACGGCTAATAATGGGGGAGGTACCATCAGTAAATACGAATGGTACAGCAATACTACCGCCAGTACTTCGGGCGGGACTTTGGTGGCTACTAATAATACTTCGGCTACCACTAACACTTATACACCGCTTACTACCACGCAAGGTACTTTATATTATTATGTAGTGGTTTCTAATACTACGGGTTGTTCGGCTACCAGTGCGGTATCAGGAGCTATAGTGGTGGATGCGCCGGTGGTGATTACCGCACAGCCTTCTACAGCTTCTCAATCGTTGTGTATAAGTGATACTGCTACCGCGTTGTCTGTAGCGGCAACCGGAGGTTCGCTTACTTACCAATGGTATTCCAACGCGGCGAATAACAATACAACAGGAACTCCTATTAGTGGAGCCACTTCTTCAACCTATACTCCTCCAACTGTTTTCGGAACTAAATATTATTACTGTGTGGTTTCTAACGGAGCGCCTTGCAGCAGTTCGGTTAGCAGTGCCGTTTCCGGAGGTGTGACCGTTAACCCTTCACCTACGGGTGTATCGGTAACCGGTGGTGGTTCCTACTGCGGTTCGGCTACTTTAAATGCTTCTAACGGAAGTAGCGGAACCATTTATTGGCAGGGTACTACTTCTAACGGAACCAGTACAGCTACAGCATCAACTTCTCAATCGGTTTCTGCTTCGGGTACTTATTATTTCAGAGCGCAATCGGCTGCCGGTTGTTGGGGGAATCAGGGATCGGCTACCGTCACCATAGAAACGGTAACACCGGGTGTTGCTACTGCGACTGCCGCTACGGGAATTACAACTACCGGATTTACCGCCAATTGGACGGCAGGAGCTAATGCAACAGGATACTATCTTGATGTGGCTACCGATGCCGGTTTTACGAGTATGGTTGCCGGTTATAGTAACTTAAATGTGAACAATGTACTTACGTATGCCATAACCGGGTTGGCCAATTCAACTACTTATTATTATCGCGTCCGCGCATACAGAAATGGTTGTGTTGCCGCCAATTCGAATACTATAAGTTGTGCTACGACTTCACCTTCTTACTGTACCCCTAATGGTTCAGCTTATTCGCAGGATCCTCAGGGTATTACTAATGTTACTATGGGTACCATTAATAATACCACGGGAATTGAAGTTACTAATTATGGAAATTATACAGCTTTCAGTACCAATGTGTATGCAGGAGCTACTCAATCGTTCAGCGTTACTTACCGCACGGGGTATACCTACGATACCAGTATATGGGTTGACTGGAATAATGACGGTGATTTTGCTGATGCGGGCGAACTTGTTTATCAAGGAAATTCAGCCAGCACTATTCCTGCTACTGTAACCGGTAGTTTTGCTGTTCCTGTTTTAAATTCCGATTCGACCAGTACCATTGGTGCACACCGCTTGAGAATAGGGGGGACTGACTTTGGTCCGCTGACCGATCCGTGCAGAAACGGAAGTTGGCAGGCTTTTGAGGATTACACTTTAAATGTAATATCAGTGCCTCCATGTTCGGTTTCCGTACCATCGGCTTTAACCACTATTAACGTTGCGGCCACTTCTGCCACTTTGGTTTGGTCAGACAGCGCGATGACTCCTAATACTATTTATAATTATTATGTAAGCACTTCCAATGTAGCTCCTCCTGCCGATGGTTCTAATCCGGTAGGAATGGGTACCGTAACCGGTGCCTTGTCGGCTAACATTACAGGTCTGACTTTGGGTCAAACCTATTATTTTTGGATACGTGTGAAATGTGATGCTACCAACTATAGTGCCTGGATTGGTTCGGCTACTTTTACTACTTCTACTTTGGTGGTTGTTAATATGTCTAACGGATCACAGTCAACCTGTAACGCCAAGTTTTATGATAGTGGCGGATTCTCCAGTGTTTATACCAGCGGTGAAACTTATACTTATACTTTTTCACCTGCTTCGGGTAATAACCTGAAAGTGGTTTTCAACTCTTTCAATACAGAACCGGGTTACGACTTTTTATCTATTTACGATGGTCCAAATACGTCTTCTACTTTGTTAGGTACATACAGCGGTACTCAGATTGCTGCCGGTCAGGCGTTTTATTCTTCGGCTGCTAATGGAGGTAGTTTGACCTTTAAATTTGTTTCAGATGGTTCTTTGACTTACTCGGGTTGGGATGCCAACATTACTTGTGTTAATGTGCCTACTATTACCAGTTTCAGTCCAACTTTTGCCTGTGCCGGCAGTACTCCTTCGGTAACTCTGACCGGAACTAATTTTACCACTGCCAGTTCCGTAACTTTTAATGGTGTAGCGGCTGCTTTTACGGTAGTTAATTCTACCACCATCACTGCCACTTTACCGGCCTCTGCGACTTCGGGCTCTATTGTTGTCAATACGCCGGATGCATCCGGTTCAAGCAGCAGTTCTTTTGTAGTCAGACCGGTGCCTTCGACACCTAATGCCGGAGCGGATGTTGTCATCTGTGCCGGACAAAGTACTAATTTGAGTATTGCACCTGTTTCTACTACCGGCTCTTTAGCGACAACTCAGGTAGGAGGCAGTGGTTGTACAGGAGGAAATATGTTTAATATAGTTTCCGGTCCTAGTCCGATTACCTTGAATGCTTTTGATATTGTTCCTAACAGTACCGGTTTGCAGAGTGTTAACGTATACTATAAAGTAGGTACTTATGTAGGCAGTGAAACGAATGCTGCCGCATGGACATTGTTAGGTACCTATTCTGTAAACGGGGTGGCCAAAGTGTTGATTAATATGCCAACGGCTAATCTTGTGATACCGGCTGCCACTACTTATGGTATTTACATCAATTATGATGCTTCTTACACCATTGGCTCTAATACTTATTCAAATACTGATTTGACCATTAATACCGGTGCCGGATTGTGTGGTTCATTTAGTGGGGTAAATGCCTCGAGAACCTTTAACGGTAAGGTGTATTATTTAATAAATGCAACTCCTACTTATGCCTGGACACCTTCTACAGGTTTGAGCAGTGCCGCTGTTTCTAATCCTGTTGCGACACCTAGCAGTACTACAACGTATACGGTAACAACTACCGTAAACGGATGTACTTCTCTTAGTGATGATGTGAAGGTTACGGTAAATCCTTTACCTACGGCTACTATACCAACGGCCGGAGGGAATATATGTGCCAACTCGGTTGTTCCAATAACTGTTACAGGAGTGGCAGATTCATTTACCTGGACATCGAGTGCGGCTAATACTTTGTTTACAGATGCTACCGGTTCAACGCCTTATATTGCGGGAACCAATACTACTTTAGTTTATATCAAAACAGCTGTATCGGCTACCGTAACTGTTACCGCAACTAATGTATCAACGTGCTTCGTTACTGCTTCAGTTTCTTTTTCGGTGGTTACCAAAACATTTAGTGGTGGTTTGTGGACACCGGCCGGCCCGCCTGCTAATGACGGTACTGAGAATTTGGTTTTTGCAGCAGGTACCTATAACTCTTCCGGTAATTTGTCGGGCTGTAGTTGTACGGTTTCAGGTGCTACGGTTACCTTTAACAGCGGTCACAACTTGTCGTTGGTGAACGGATTGACCGTTTCTTCGGGGTCTATTACTTTTAATGATGGAGCCAGCTTATTGCAAACCAATAATGTTGCGAATACCGGAAATATCATTTACAAAAGAAATTCTACTCCTTGTTTTAAATACGATTATACTTATTGGTCGAGCCCGGTTGCCGGACAGACTTTGGTGAATTTATCGCCCAACAGTTTTGCTGACGGATTCTTTGAGTATAACCCGACTATACCTTCGTGGCAACAAATCTTTACCGGTAATACTATGAGTATCGGAAAAGGGTATTTGATTCGAGTGCCTAATACTTATCCGGTTTCACCCGCACTGCCTATCAACTTTACAGCAGTATTCAGTGGTGTGCCTAATAACGGAACTATTCCGCTTACAGTGGTGCACAATCCGGCCAGTGAGTTGAATCTGATTGGAAATCCGTACCCGAGTGCTATCAATGCTACGGCTTTGGTCACCGATCCGGGCTTTAATGTGAACGGCAATTTCCTTGGCGGAACCCTTTATTTCTGGTCGCATAACACGAATTTGAATATGACCACCGGCCAATACACGTTCAGCGATTACGCCGTGTGGAATGTATTGGGAGGAGTCAATACTTACTATTCCGGGAATTTAGGTTCAGGAAACACCAATGCGCCCAACGGCAATATTGCGGCCGGTCAGGGCTTCTTTGCCAAAACGCTGGCCTCTGGAACTGCTTACTTCAGAAACAGTATGCGTACCGGTGGAGCGACCAATACTAATGCTAATTTCTATCGTACTACTTCTTCGGCTCACACAACCAGTTCAACTTCTGATAACGGGAATACTTTTGAAAAACACCGTATATGGTTGGATATAGATAACGGGGCTGATGCTTACAAACAAGTGTTGGTAGGTTATATTGAAGGAGGAACTGATGGATTGGATCGTTTGTTTGACGGAGAAATGGTGGATAATGGCAATGATGTTACTTTTTATTCAAAAGTTGACAACACCAAATTGACCATTCAAGGGCGCGGATTAACTTTTGCTCCGACTGATACTTTTGCCTTGGGGTATAAAGCTAAAGTGGCTAATACTTATACTATTACCTTATCGGATTTTGACGGGTTGTTTGCTGATCAGGCTATTTATCTGGAGGATCAATTGCTTAACGTAGTTCATAATTTGAAAGCCGGGGCTTATACTTTTGCCAGTGAAGTAGGGGAGTTTGAGCATCGTTTTGTGCTGCGCTTTACTTCGGAAACTTTGGGTGTGCCAACCTTCAGCGAAAACAGTGTAGTGGTTTATAAAAATACTGACGGATTGTTTGTGAATTCGGGTCAGGTACCTATGCAGTCGGTTGCTGTTTATGACGTTACCGGGCGTTTGATTACTACTCAAAATCATGTGAATGCTACCCAAGTCCGATTTGCTACTTTGCCTAAAACCAATCAGGTATTGTTGGTGAAAATCACTTCGGAAACCGGTGCTGTAGTGACTAAAAAAGTACTTTATTAAACGTTAAATTTTACTGTTTTACTATACTATAAATTAGAAGGAGCTTCCTGTTTGGGGGCTCTTTTTTTTTGGTTGTTGGTTTTTGGTTGTTGGTTTTTGGTTGTTGGTTTTTGGTTGTTGGTTTTTGGTTGTTGGTTTTTGGTTGTTGGTTTTTGGTTGTTGGTTTTTGGTTGGTGGTTTTTGGTTGGTTGGTGGTTATCTATTATTTGTAGTCTTTTTTTGTAAGAGATGTTGTGGTGTTTTGATTTGAATGGATGTTGGTTTTTTGTCTTTTTGGATTTGTTTCCAGCTTTTTTTGGGATTGTTTTTTTTGTTTAACGAACCTCCTTTTTTTTGTAGTTGATCAGATAGTCTTTTGTCGTAAACAGCATTTGTTTTTTTATTTTTCGATATTGCTTTAATGTGTTGATATATAGTGATTTGTATTTCGTTTTTCTTTAATTAAAAACTTGTTTTTCAGTTAGGGTTTTTGGGGGTTGTTTTGTTTCATAATTGTGTTGTAGTTGTACTAAAATTTGCATCAGCAGCCTTACCCTGAGAAGGGTTAAAATATAACCGTTTCATAACCTTATGTTTCCCTTTTTTTGGATTACAAAAAAAATGTTTATAAGCTATGGACTACACCAAAAGGGCGTTCATCGGTTTTAGGTGTTTTTTGTCGATGTTTTAACATTTTTGTTGTTAAATATTTATTTATATAACTATATTAACACCCTCTTAACATTTTGCTAAGTTTATCTATGACCCAACTTTACGCCTCATTTTCTACTAACCTACTCCCGTTCATCAGTGTGCTGTTGTTTACTGAAGTGGCGTTTGTTTCACAGCTTAACCTCAAATCTGAGGGGGTAAAATTTTCTGTGCTTAGCGCTTTTTTCGGTGGGTTAACTGCGGGTCAACAGGCTGTAGCTCACAACATTTCCAATCGTATTTTCACATCACAAGTTAGCTTTCACAATTACTTTTTAGCTTATGTTTCCTCCCACGGCAGTGGTGGCGGAGGCGGAGGCGGAGGTCATGGAGGCTGACAGGATTTAGAAGCGCATCATGCGCTGTCCCTCTAAAAATAATATAAATGAACGCAGTACATCTCTTTACTGCATCATAACAATTTTTTAACCCAATTTTTTAATTTATGAATAACAACTACAATCCTTTGTGCGACAGTACGGATACTTCGCGCAAACGAACATGGCAAAAGAAGATAGCACTACTGCTATTTTTTGTCATGTTTAGCGTTTTTGGAGTTAGTGCTCAGGTTACTACCAATGGAGGATCCGGTTTAGCCGGAACTTATGGTAGTTTGTCTGCGGCTATAACGGCTCTGAATGGTGCTACGATTACGAGTCCGGTGGTGATTACACTCTCGGGCAATGAGACGGCTCCTGCCGGTGGTTATAGTATAACCAAGTCAGGAACCTCTACCAACACTATTACCATACAGGGTAGTAGTAGTACTATTACGGCTTCGTCTGGGTTGACAGCTGGTTCAAAGACTGATGCTATTTTTAAAATTATTGGAGGTGATTATATCACTATTCAAAATTTTACAATGGTTGAGAATTCTGCGAATACCACTGCGGCTGTTGCGACTAACAACATGACAGAGTTTGGTGTGGCTTTATTTGCCGCCAGTACTACGGATGGTGCTCAGAATAACACTATTCAGAATAATATAATTACTTTGAGTAGCGCCACCGGTTATCAGAATGCAATTGGAGTATTTTCTACCACTGCTTCTTCGTCAACCAATGGAGCACAGGCAGCTGCATCTATTGCAGGTACTAACTCTAATAACAAATTCTACGGGAACACTATATCAGGTGTAGCGCATGGGTTTTATTTTATTTCGCCAGCTCAAACCGCTACTGTTTTTGAAAGTGGAAATGATATTGGAGGAACATCCTCAGCAACGGGTAACACGATTACCTACGGTATTTCAAATACAGCCGGAGATTTAGGTTTTACCAGTTATTCAGGATCTACTCCAGCGGGGGTTTATTTCAGAAATGTTGTCGGAAATAGTGTGCGTTACAATACAATCACTTCACAATCCGGATTGACTTTGACTTCCGGGGGTATTTTTTCTGCTAATGGAACTTCACCAACGGGTGTAACTTATACTTCTAATTTCAGTAATAATACCATTACTATTACCAATGCTTCTACAACAGCGGTAACCGGTATTGATTTTGGTTCCGGTTTGTCAACAGGAACAATTATTGCAAATAATAATAATATAACGCTCAATCAGAATGCTTCTGCGGCTAATTCTGCTGCTTATGTTGGGATTAAAGCAAGTTATTCTTCTGCTACCAATACTTGTAATAGTAATAACATTACTATTAATCAAACTACAAGTGGTACCGGTGTTACATCAAGTACATTGACAGGTATTACGCAAGCAGGAGCTGCTACTACCATAAATGCATTAAACAATATTATATTGTTTAACCAAACTACATCCTCTTCCAGTGCTGTTACCAGTGCTGTGAATGGTATTGTTGCGACTTCCGCTTCAACTACAGTTAATATTGGTAGTGCCGGTAACGGAAATACCATTACTGTTAAACAAGATGTTACCGGTTCTGGATCTTATGGTTCCGGGGCTTTATCTTTTATCAATGTAGGTGCCGGTCATGGGACTCTTAATGTAATAGGAAATACTATTAATAATACAGGGTCTTTAATTCGAACTACTTCGGGTAGCACATACGGGATTAATCACAATGGAACCATAGTAACTGCATTAGCGGTTAATAATAATACCATTAATTTAGGTTTTGGTTCTACAGGACCTTCTTCTGTTTATGGTATCTATTCTAATAGTTCTACTGTTTTAACAGGGGGGTATAGTTTAGCTAACAATACAATCACCTTGGCAGGAACTGTTGGCTCTTCTACTGCATACGGTATTTACAATGCAGACGGAGGATCAGTTTCTAATAAGACTGTTACTGGAAATACTATAACCATTTCTGGAGCGTCAACTACATTAAAAGGAGTTTATATTGGTTATGCCAATATATTGACAATTTCTGGAAATACTTTTGACTTGAGTTCTACAGCGACAGCACCAACTGCGATGGTTGGATTGGATGTAATAACAAATGCAACAGGTGCTCACTCTATAACCAATAATACAATAACACAGTTAACATTTAGCGGAGTGATAACTTCTTCACCTACGGTTAGTGGAATTGCTATTGCATCGGGTAATGCAGCTAATGTTTTTGGAAGTACCATTAAAGGTATTTCTGTAGGTGCTGCTACAAGTAGTGGTTCTCCAATTGTTGACGGAGTTTTAGTTTCAGGTGGAACAGCGATAAATGTATACCAAAATAAGATATACGGTATTACCACTGCGTCTACTGGAACTTCAACCGTTGTTAATGGAATCAGAATAAGTGGAGGTACTGCTAATAATGTTTATAATAACTTAATTGGAGGATTAACGGCTTCAGCTGCCGCTTCTACGGATGCTTTAAGAGGTATTAGTGTTACTTCTACCACTACATCTTCGACTCAAAAGATTTATTACAACACTATTTATTTAAACGGAACGTCTTCGGGAGCTAACTTTGGTTCTTCGGGAATTTATCATGTTTATAGTGCTACAGCTACCACATCTGCTTTGGATATGCGTAACAATATCATTGTTAATGCTTCAGGAGCTAACGGAACCGGTTTGGCGGTAGCTTTCAGAAGAAGTTCGGCTACTGATTTGGCTAACTATGCTACTACCTCAAACAATAACTTGTTTTATGGTACCAGTGGTGTATACAATAACGGTACAACAACTTATGCTTTCGGACCTTTCCAAACTTTGGTTAGTACCCGAGAGACAGCTTCTAAATCGCAAAATCCAACTTTTGTCAGTACGACAGGTTCAGATGCAACATTCTTGAATTTTGCCAATGGAGCTATCAACCTGGCCGGAGGGAATGCACAAGTTATTTCAGGATATACTACTGATTACAGTGGGGCAACCAGAGATGGCAGTGCTCCGGATATGGGAGCCTATGAGTTTAATCAAGGATCTATACCGGCACCGACTATTGCTGGATTCACTACCGCTTTCAGTCCGTCGGCACCTATTTATTTGTGTTCAGCCGGAGGTTCTGTGGTTACCATTACCGGTACTGCTTTAGATACCGTAAGTTCGGTGTTGTTTAACGGAGGATCCGGCGTTAACCTTGCGGGGACTATCACCGCTCAATCGGCAACTTCGTTAACTGTTACTTCGCCTGCCGGAGTAGTGGATGGTATTATCCGAGTGATTAACCCGGGAGGTTCTGCTGATTCGAGTACGGCATTTACCACTGCTGATCCGCCTACAGTAGGTGTTAGTTCGGCAGCCACTATTTGTTCGGGTTCGAGTACTACTTTGACTGCAACCGGAGCTAATACTTATGTCTGGTCACCTTCTTTAGGGTTGAACGGCACTACAGGTTCGTCTGTATTGGCCAGCCCTACAACCAGTACAACGTATACCGTAACCGGTACGAGTACTGCAGGATGTACTGCAACTGCCACTGTGGCGGTTTCGGTTAGCCCGGTAGCCAGTGCCATATCAATTGCTAAAAATCCAGGAACTATATGTATTGGAGGGACTACTACTTTGACTGCTTCCGGTGGTACTGTTAGTTCTTCTGCTTCTAATTATGGTTTTGCTGCCACTTCAGGTACTTTTACGCCACTTTCAGGTGCAACTGCTGTTACATCAATAAAAGCGGATACGGCTATTTCAACGGCTGTTCCTATCGGGTTTAGCTTTAACTTTGGTGGTACTAATTACACGAATGTTTATGCTGATTCGAATGGTATTTTATCGTTTAATGCCAGTGCAACTTCTCAAACCACAAATACTTTTACGAGCTCTAATAACATTTACCCATTAATTGCTCCACTATGGGATGATAATGACGGTTCTCAGACTGTTACGCCGGGATCAGCATCTTATCTTACCACCGGAACAGCCGGAAACAGAGTCTTTACTTTTGAGTGGTTGAACTGGGAGTGGAACTATTTAGCTAATGATGCTGTAATATCTTTTCAGGTAAAACTATATGAGGCCGATGGTCGAATAGAATTCATTTACAGAAGTGATTCGGCTGCGCCTGTTTCGCCAAGTGCATCAATAGGTATTGCTACGGCTAATGGTAACTATTTATCATTGAATAATTCAAGTGCTAATCCTACTGCAAGTTCTACTGTAAACACTACAACTATAGCCACTAAACCTGTAACAGGGCAAGTTTATAGTTTTATACCGCCAACGCAACCAACTTTTGCTTGGTCTCCGTCAACAGGTTTGTTTACTGATGCTGCTGCTACGGTTCCGTATTCAGGAGGCTCTCAAAAAGTGGTTTATTCTAAATCGAATTCTGCACAAACTTATACGGCTACGGCAACATTGGGTTCATGTCCGATTACCAGTTCAGTTACTGTGACACCAAATGCTTTGCCAACCATTTCTACCAATGGCACTTCTACTATTTGTGCCGGTGGAGCAGGAGCGAGTTTAACCGCTACAGGAGGAGTTTCCTATTCTTGGACACCAACAACAGGATTGTCTGCTGCTAATGTGGCTAATCCTACCGCAACTCCAAGCACTACTACTATTTATACCGTAACCGGTACAGATGCTAACGGATGTCAAAATACGGCTACTGCTACAGTAACCGTGAATACACCGGTGGTAATCACTACTCAACCGGCCAATCAAACTGCGGTTGAAAATGGTTCGGTTTCTTTCAGTGTTGTGGCTTCGGGAACTTCGCCAGGTTATCAGTGGCAGTATAGTACCAATGGTGGTAGTAGTTGGAGTAATGTAGAAGGAGAAACTTCATCTACTTATACTATTGCTTCTGCACCAGCTTCTTTAAATAATAATCAATACCGTGTGATAGTTTCCGGAACTGCTCCTTGTGGTTCGGTAACTTCTTCTGTAGTCACTTTATTAGTAGGTTCAGTAGCTATTGCTACCCAACCGGCTAATCAAACTATTTGCAGTAACAGCAGTGCTACTTACAGTATAGTAGCTACGGGTACTGTTACTTCTTATCAGTGGCAATACAGTACTAACGGTACCACATGGTTTGATTTGGATGGTCAAACCAACAGTACTTTAGAATTGAGTGGTTTGAGTTCGGCTAATACAGGAACTTTGTTCCGTTGTTCTTTGAACGCCGGTGCCCTTAATTCTAATTCCGCTTCTTTGACGGTATATGATGCTATTGTTATAGGTACTCAACCTGCCAGTCAAACGGTATGTTCTAATGCAGCTTCGGTAACTTTTACCAGCGCGGCTACCGGTTCAGGTGTTTCTTATCTATGGCAGGTAAGCACTAACGGAGGTTCATCTTGGACCAATATATCCGGTGCTACTGCTGCTACTTATACTATCAATACTCCGGGTGTTGGATTGAATAATAATCAATACCGCGTAGTGGTTTCAGGTACGGCGCCTTGTGCTGCAGTTACTTCAAATGCCGCTACTTTAACAGTAACCGATGTTGCTGTTGCAGCCAGTTCAACTTCTATATGTATTGGTCAATCTGTGACTTTGAGCGCTACTTATACAGGAGTGCCTAATACTACCAGCTCGTCTTGGGTATGTGCTACCACCGGAAGTGGAGCTACTACTGCTGTTTCGGGTGATTCGGCTGTGGTTACGCCTACGGCTGCCGGAACTTATGTTTATACGTTTACTACTAACGGATCTTGTTCGTTTACACGAACTGTTTCTGTTACGGTGAATGCTCTTCCTATAATTTCTGCTGTTACGGCCACTCCAGCTACGGTTTGTAGTGGAGGTACCATCAACTTGGCTGCAACAAGTACTGCTATTGCGGCCGGTTCAGTAACTTTAGGTACCGGAACTGCAACAACCAGTACAGCAGGTATTTCTCCTTATTCAGCTTCTTGGGAAGGTTCAAGAATTCAATATCTTGTTAAAGCCAGTGAATTAACGGCTTTAGGTTTGGTGGCTGGTAACATTACTAGTTTAGCCTTTAATGTAACCACAGCAGGTTCTTATACTCAACAAGGATATACCGTTAAAATTGGTCATACAAACGATGCAGCCTTCTCCGGGGCTTATGCTACAATCAATGGTTCATTTACCACGGTTTACGGGCCAGTAGCTAAAACTACTCCGGCGGTAGGAAATGATGTTCTTACCTTTACGACCCCTTTTAGCTGGAATGGAACTTCTAATATTGTAGTTGAAATTTGTCATGATAATGACCCTACTGCTACATGTTCATCTTGTTATGGATCTACTTCTACAGTTAGTTATTCTACCACTACTTATAACTCTGTTTACGGTAAATATGCCGATAACACCGCTATGTGTGGTACTACTAACGGTTCAACGATTTCTACGTTTACAAATCGTCCAAACATGATTTTTGCAGGTCAGGCATCAACTAATCTTGCCTCAACTTATACTTGGTCATGGAATACTTCACCAGCTGTTACCACTGCTACCGGGACTACTTCGGTTGCTAATACCAGCGGTTCTGCAGTTTCTCAAACCTTTACTGCGACAGCGACTAATACTGCGGGATGTATATCATCATTGACCAGTAGTGCTGTTACCGTAAATTCAACTATACCAACACCGACCGCTACCAATGGTACACAATGTGGAACCGGTACTCCGACTTGTTCGGTAACCGGATCAGGCAGACCGGGTAACACTTTCCGTTGGTATACTGTTTCTACTAATGGTACGGCTATTTCGGGTCAAACCGGCAGTACATTAGTGGCACCTTATACTATAGCTGCTACCACCACATTCTATGTGGCTGAATTTGACGGTTTGTGCGAAGGACCTAGAGTGGCTGTTACTCAAACGGTAACTACTCCATTTGCTTTTGCCCTTTCGGCATCAACAGCAACTAACTGTAGTGGTTCTAACAGTTTAACTCCGGTTACCATTACTACTAATGGCGGATATGATACGTTTACTTGGTCTAATTCGGCTACGGTTTCGGGTGATTCAAGTATTGGTTGGACTTTCAGACCAACGACTACTACTACTTACACCTTAACAGCTACCGGAGGAGGATGTTCAACTACAGCCAATGTAGTGGTGACTCCAACAGCTTTACCGGTGGTTACTGTTACTGCCAATCCGGCAGCCATTTGCGTTGGAGCGTCTTCGACGTTGACTGCTTTGACAAAAACGGTTACTGCAGGAACTGCAAAAATTGGTTCTGGAACAACAGCTGAATTTAGTTATAGTATCTTTAGACATGGTTATGGTAATGGTGATTTTAGACACCAATTACTATATACCGCTTCTGAATTATCAGCTGCAGGTTTAAGTGCTGGACCATTAACTTCGGTTTCTTTTAATGTTACCACTCTTGGTTCTACAGGTTATACCAATTATAAAATCAGTTTAGCTAATGTTAGTGCAACAGCTTTAACTACTACATTTGATACTAGTGCTTTAACACAAGTTTATTTAGCTCCATCTTTTACTTTGGCAGCAGGCCTTAATACCTTTACTTTTGGTACAGGTGCTGGATCCTCTGGCTTTGTTTGGGATGGTACTTCAAGTATTTTGGTAAACATCTGTTATACAGTGTCAGGTTCAAATTCAACTTCATATGTAGAAGCTTCGACCACTAGCTCGAACACTAATAGTCAGTTATTAGGGACTACAGGTGCTTGTACAGCTACTACAGCTACTACAGCTGTTACGAGCAGACCAAACGCAACGTTTGCCGGTCAAGTAGCTTCTCAAGGCGTAGGAACTTTAGCCTATACTTGGAATGGTTCTTCTACTACCGGAAATGTATTGACTGCATCGCCTACTACCACTACCACTTACACGGTGTATGGTTTGAATGGGACTACAGGATGTACCGGTACGGCCACGGCTACGGTGACGGTTTATGCGCCACCGACAGCTCCTTCGGTTACTAATGCCGTACAATGTGGTGCACGTGTTCCTTTGGTTTCGGTTGCTGATACTAATGGGTATACAACGCCAACTTTCAAATGGTACGCTGATAACACTACTAATACTGCTTTACAAACCAGCACTTCTACTACTTTTACCGGAAGTATAAGTACTACTACTACATTCTATGTGTCTGTAGTAAGTCCGGGAGGATGTGAAAGCCCAAGAGCTGCGGTTACTACAACCGTGGTAGCTCCTGCTACTTTGACTGTTACTCCGGATACTACTGTTTGTACAGCCGGAAGTACTACTTTGACTGCTTCAGGCGCCGTTTCTTACACCTGGTCGCCAGCGTTAGGATTGAACGGTACTACCGGTGCCAGTGTAGTTGCTACTCCAAGTGCTACTACTACTTATTCGGTAACCGGTGTTGATTCGAACGGCTGTACTACTGCTGCGGCTACTGTTAAAGTTACTGTTGCTCCTTATCCAACAGCTGTAACCATTACACCAGGTGCTGCTTCGGTTTGTACTAACGGTGTGATGTCGTTGACCGCCAGCGGAGGTACGTTTATCGGTTCGGGTAATGCCACCAGCGGAACAGGTACAACTTTAACCTCATCTACTTCTTATCCAACAGCATTCGCTAATTATTGGTATAAAAACTGGCAACAGTATTTGTTTACCAAAGCAGAGTTGAATGCTATAGGGATTACAGGTGCCAGCAATATTACTTCGTTGAAGTTTAACATTGCGGCTCTTCCAGATGCTGCTACATCAATTACAGATTACAGTGTTAAAATTGCATCTACTGCTAACACTGCTTTGTCGACCTTTACCACAACAGGTTTGACGAATGTATTTGGACCTGCTGCAGTCTCCCCAGTTGTTGGAGTTAATACTATTACCTTCAGTACTCCATATGCATGGGATGGTAATTCTAATATTATTATTGATATTCGTCAGTCAGAAGGTTACGGAAGTGCTAATGCCACTACTTATTATACGGCTACTACTAACAATTCTGTTATTTATGCTTATGATAGTGGGCCTTCTTCTACTTTCTATACTTCTTCACCGACTGCTACTACCAGTACCAGCCGACCAAATCTTGTTTTTGGATATACTGCAACAGTATCTTCGCCAATCACTTGGTCACCAACTACTGATTTGTATACAGATGCTGCCGGTACCACTGCTTACACAGGTGGGGCTGCCAGTATAGTTTACACTAAACCAAGTATGGAGCGTACTTACACGGCTACCGCTTCAAACGGTGCGTGTACTACACCTGCTACTATTACTGTGACTCCGGTTGCGTTGCCTACTTTTGCCATCAATGGTACTACTACTATTTGTAAAGGACAATCAACTGTATTGACTGCAACGGGAGCCGGTTTGACTTATACGTGGTCACCTGCTTTAGGATTGAACGGTACTACAGGAGCTACTGTAACTGCTAATCCAACGGTTACTACTACTTACACCGTAGAGGCTACCAATGCTTCGGGTTGTAAATCAATTCAAACGGTAACTGTAACTGTGAGTGAGCCGGGAGCTATTTTATCGGGTACTACCTCTCAATTGGGTATACCAGGCGGAAATACTACTTTCTCAGTAGTAACTGCTTCTGGAGCTACTTATACTTACCAGTGGCAATTGAATGACGGTTCCGGATGGGTAAACTTGGACAATGACAGTCACTACTCAGGAGTTAACACAGCAACATTGACTGTTACAAACATTCAAGAAGCTTGGAGTGGCTATCAATATCAATGTTTAGTTACAGGAGCTTCTCCTTGTGCTACTTTGACCCCAATTGTTGCCACATTAACGATTAGTTCTACCGGAATTGAAACCCAGCCACAAAACGTAACCGTTTGTGACCCGGGTACCACTTCATTCAGTATTGTTACCAATGGAGATGAACCTTATGGTATCCTTTGGCAAATGAGTACCGATAACGGTGTTACTTTTACTGATGTTTCAGAAGGTACTGACTCTGTTACCGGTCTAACTTTTACTGGTGTAGATACTACTACACTGGCAGTTTCAGGTGTTACTTTTGCTAATAATGGCATCAAGTTCTTATGTGTGTTGAATTACTACTTGTTGAGTGATTCAGCCACCTTGACCGTGAAACAACCGGTTGCTGCTTCTAACCCTGCGAATCAAACGGTTTGTGCCTCAGGAGGAACCGCTACCTTCAGTACTACTGCTACCGGTTCTGATTTGGCTTACCAATGGCAGTTTAGTACTAACGGAGGTACTACCTGGGCTTCTTATACAGGAACCGGAGCTACTACCGCTTCTATTTCTATCGTTAATCCTGCATTAGGTCTTAACGGTACGCAATACCGAGTTGTAGTTTCGGGTAATGCTGCTTGTAGTAGTGTTACTACTGCTGCGGCTACCTTGTTTATCAACAATCCAACCATTACTGCTGCGCCAGTTGCTGCTACCGTATTGAGAGGCAATGCCGCTACGTTCACCGTTGCTGCCAGCGCTGCTACTTCTTACCAATGGCAACGTTCTGCTACTTTGAATGGTACTTATGTGGATGTAGTTGATGCTACACCAACAGGAGTTTCTTACACAGGAGCTACTACTGCCAATTTAACTGTACTTACTTCAGCTACAACTGCTACAGGAACCAACGACTTCTATCGTTGTGTGGTTACCAATAACGGATGTACTGTGACTTCTACGGGAGCTTCTTTAACTGTTAATTGGTACTGTACTCCGGCACCAACTTCAGTAGATGGTACCGGTATCACTAATGTTACTATGGGTGATATCAATAATACCACAGCGGCTGAGACCGGAAATTACGGAGATTACACTACATATAATACTTCGGCAGCACAGTTGTCTACGGTTAACTTTGCGATAACTTATGCAACCGGTTATACTTATGGTACTAAAATTTGGATTGACTTCAATGACAATGGTTCATTCGCTGATTCAGGTGAGCAGGTGTATTTCGGTTTATCAACCAATACTAATCCAACCACTTTATCAGGAAGCTTCTTAGTTCCTTTAACAGCGCCGTTAGGTTCTCACAGAATGCGTATCGGAGGTTCGGATAACGATGCCGGAGTTGATCCGTGTTATTCCAGTACATTTGCTGCATTTGAAGATTATACCTTTACAGTTACTGCTGCTCCTACGTGTTCAGGTACTCCTGTAGCAGGTACTGCATCCACTCCGAATGTTTCGCTATGTAGCGGAGGATTGGGGACTACTTTGACCTTAACCGGCTATACTACCGGTGTGACTAACGTGACGCTACAATGGTATATGTCTACTAACGGTACAACTTTTACTCCAATAGCCGGTGCTACGAGAGATATGTTGTTTACTGATAGTTTGACTACAAATACTTCATACTATTGCGCTGTTACTTGTACCAACAGTAATCAAACGGTTAATTCAAATATTGTTGACATTACTGTTTATGATCCACAAGTTGCTTCTTCAACTCCAGCGGGACGTTGTGGTACAGGTACTGTTACTTTGGGGGCAACGGCAAATGCCGGTTCTGTTATTAATTGGTTTGCTGCCGCTACCGGTGGTACTTCATTAGGAACGGGAACAAGCTTTACCACTCCAAGTATAGCCACCACAACTACCTATTATGCTGAAGCCAGCACAAGTGCCGGTCTCAGATCTCAAGGAGGATTAGGAAACACATCTATTCCAACTTCTACAGGTGCCAGCGCTGAGCGTGGAATCGTATTCACGGCAAACAGCAATGGAACTATAGTTTCAGCTCAATATTATTCTCCTACGTTGAATGTTACTAATGCGGTAACAGCAAGACTGGTTGATAATACAACAGGAACACAAGTTGGTTCTTCGGTATCCCTTTCTATTCCACAAGGGGCCACTGCCGGATTCTATACTATGAACTTGAATTTCCCTGTAACTGCCGGTACTACTTACCGATTGTTGGCTTCGTTTTCACAATCTGTAAACCGCATCAGCACAGGAGCTAACTATGCTACAGCGGCTTTCAATAATTTAGGTACGCTAGGTACTATTACCAGTGGTTATGACTCTGGAGTTTCTACAACTTCGTACAATTACTTCCATAATATTGTAGCTCAAGTTCCTGGTTGTACTTCTGCCAGAACAGCAGTTGTTGCTACAGTAACTCCAGCTCCAACAGCTACCATAAGCTATGCTACCCCAATTTGTAGTACAGCAGGTGTTGCAGCAGTAACTTTAAATGGAACTAATGCATATACAGGTGGAACATTCAGTTCTACAGCGGGATTAGTAATTGATCCTGCTACCGGTGCGATTAATGTTGCTTCAAGTACTCCTGGTACGTATACTGTAACTTATGCAATACCGGATACCGGATATTGTACAGGTTTAAGTACTACTACTACTGTAACTATTAATCAAGCTTTAACCTCAGGTTTTGCATATGATTTTGCTAATTACTGTACTAATCAGGGTGTTATTACCCCAACTGTGTCAGGAACAGCCGGTGTGTTTACCGCAAGTCCGGCCGGATTGAGCATTAACGCTACTACAGGAGCTATTACTTTGGCTACTTCAGCCGCCGGCACTTACACTGTAACTAATACCGTTTCAGTAGCGGGATGTGCTAACAGTGTGTCTACTTTCGATGTGACTGTGAATACAGCTGTTGCTATTACTTCACAACCGGTGAGTGTTTCTAAGTTACCGGGAGACAATGCTTCGTTCTCAGTTGCTGCTACCGGTACCGGTTTGACTTACCAATGGGAAGTTAACAATGGTTCAGGATGGACTGCTTTATCAGGAGAAACCGCTTCAACTTTGAGTTTGACTGCTGTGACGTCTGAAATGAACGGCTATCAATACCGCGTAGTTGTTTCAGGTGCTGCGGCTTGTGCATCGGTTACCAGTAGCGTTGTTACTTTAACCGTAAGTACCGCTGCAATAGCTACTCAGCCTGTGAACTTCACCGCTTGTAGTGAAGGCGCAAATACGGCTAGTTTCTCTGTTACTACTACAGGAACTGTAGATACTTATCAGTGGCAAGTGAGTACTAATGGTACTACTTGGACTGATATCACTAACGGAGGTATTTATGCCGATGCTACTACTGCAACCTTGTCGTTGTCAGGATTATCGTTGACCAATGATCAATGGCAATTCAGAGTTGTACTTAACAGTGCTGTGTATTCTAACCCTGCTACTTTGACTATCAAAACAGCTGTGGCTATTGCTACACAACCTAGCAGTACAACAGGATGTACCGGAGGTTCTGCTTCCTTTACTGTAGCGGCTACCGGTTCAGGTCTTGGCTACCAATGGCAAGTGAGTACCAATGGTACTACCTGGAACAACGTTTCGGGTGCTACTTCGGCTACTTTGACTTTGAACAGCTTAACCGCCAGTATGAACGGTTACCAATACAAAGCTATAGTGTCAGGAGCTTCACCTTGTAGTGCCCTTACTTCAAGTATTGTAACTTTAACGGTTAACACGGCTGTTGCTATTACTACTCAGCCTGCTAATACTACCGTTTGTAATGCTGCTAATGCAACATTCTCTGTGGTTGCGACAGGATCTGCTCCAACATATCAGTGGCAAATGAGTACTAATGGTACTACTTATACCGATATGTCGGGTGAAACAGCCTCTTCATTGACTGTTTCTGCGGTTACTTTAGGTATGAATGGTTATAAATACCGTGTGGTGATTGCCGGAGCTGCTCCTTGTGCTTCGGTAACTTCAAATGCTGCTACGTTAACTGTTAGCCAGCCAGTTGCTCCAACTGTGACGGCTAGTTCAACAGACTTCTGTACAGGAAGTGTAGTTACATTAACAGCCGGTAATATAGCTACCGATGCGTACGCTAATAGTTTTGATGCTTTACCTGCAAATTTTGCTACATCAGTTGTAGGTAGCGGTACACCATCAGTTACTTTAAATACTACTTACAAAACAGAGGGTACAGGTTCAGTATTATTTAATACAGCAAGTACCAGTGCGAACGTAGCTTACGCTATGAATGCGAATCTGAATTTATCAACTGCTTCATCGGCAACAGTAACCTTCAGCCATATTGCGGCCATGGAAGGTCCAACAACATCTTATGATTATGGATATGTAGAGTATTCATCTAATGGAGGTACTACTTGGACAACTTTCCCTGCGACTAATTATGTTGGATCAGCTGCTACCTCTGTATTTACATCAGGTAATGTTCGATTTACAACTAAGAGTTATGCAGATTGGACTGCGGCATTTACCGGAACTACTTCTGTTCCTACCAATGCATTATGGAAAAATGAAACTTTCACGATTCCTGCAGCTGCTTTAACCAGTCAATTTAGAATTCGTTTCCGTTATACTACAGATTCGTCTACAAATTATTATGGTTGGTTGATAGATAATGTTAAAGTATCAGTTCCTAATGGAACAGTTACATGGTCTCCAACAACAGGTTTATTTACCAACGCTGCTGCTACCACAGCTTATACCGGTGGGAATGCAGCCGTTGTTTATGCTAAACCAACAGTTTCTTCATCGTATACGGTGACTACTACAAGTTCTTTAGGTTGTACTAATACCGGTTCAGTAAGTCTTAACTTATTGACTCCTTCAACCTTAAGTTCTATTACTCAGCCATCGATTACTTGTTCAGGTGCTCAAACCACCTTTAACTTGACCGGTTTGTTACCTAACAGTACTTCAACTATCAACTATACTATTAATGGTGCGGCTCAAACTGCTATCACCGGTGTAGTTGCAAATGCTTCAGGAAATGCTTCATTTACTGTTGCTTTACCGGCTGTTAATAACGGAAGAACTTTGGCCATCACTTCTTTAACCCGAACTGATTTAACGCCAAGTTGTACTACAGCTATTACTGCTAATAACACTGTAGTAATTGCGGTTCAGCCATTAGTAACTTACTATGCCGATGCTGACGGTGACGGATTTGGTAATAATGCTGTTACCCAAATTACCTGTCAAGGTCAACCTGCCGGTTATGTGACTAACAATACGGATTGTGATGATACGGATAACACTAAACACGCTACCTTCAACTTCTATGTTGATGCTGATGGTGACGGTTTCGGAGCCGGAGCTCCTGTTGCCTTGTGTGCTGTAAACGGTACCACGCCTCCAACAGCCGGTTATGTAACTAACAATACGGACTGTAATGATGCTGATGCTACTAAAAATGCTTCATACTCCTTCTATGTTGATGCCGACGGTGACGGTTACGGAGCCGGAAGTTTAGTGAGTGTATGCGCTGTTAATGCTACTACACCACCTTCAGGATACTCCTTGAACGGAACAGATTGTGATGATGCTGATGCTACTAAATGGAGAAGTACCACATTGTATGTTGATGCTGATGCTGACGGTTATGACAACGGAACTGCTACTGTATGTTGGGGAGCCACTGTACCTACAGGATACTCACAAACTACTTTAGGTACCGATTGTAATGATGCTAATGCTTCTGCCACTGTACCAGTTACTAACACTAGTACTGTTACCGCTTGTGGTTCTTATGTATGGTCTGTTAACGGAAACACTTACACCAGCAGCGGCACTTACACTTCTGTAGTGAACAGTTGTTTGACTGAAGTGTTGCATTTGACTATTTCATGTTCGTCTGTGGTAACAATTACCGCTAACATTGAAGGTTACTATGATGCAGGTACGCATGCTATGCGTCCGGTATTGATGAACCAAGGTGTAGGTTCTAGTTCTACAGATGTAGATCACATTACAGTAGAGTTACACGATGCGAGTACTTATGCTTTAGTGGCCACCACTACTGCTATGCTACAAACTAATGGTACTGCGGTTGCTACTTACAGTACTGCGCCTAGTGGTTCATTCTACGTAGTGGTTAAACACAGAAATTCATTAGAAACATGGAGCGCTACTCCTGTTGCTGTAGGTCCAACACCTGCCAGCTATAATTTCACTGATGCCGCTTCTAAAGCTTATGGCAATAACATGAAAATGTTAGAGACCGGAGTTTACGGATTCTATTCAGGAGATATTAATCAGGATGGATTTATTGAAGCTCAAGACTTCCCGCCATTAACAAACGACAGTGATAATTTCGCTGAAGGTAATTACAATACCGACTTAAATGGTGACGGATTTGTTGAAGCTCAAGATTTCCCAATTTTAGTGAACAACTCTGATAATTTTATAGAGTCAATTCATCCGTAACTTACTAATGAATCATTATAAATTAAATTTAAATAATATGAAAAAATCAATTAAAGATGCACTTTGCAAATTTGGTTTGATGCTTTTCCTTGCGATGTATACCATCGCAGGGAAAGCTCAGGCTGTACCAGGCGCACAATTTACGATGAGTATATCGACTGCCTCGGCTACTGCTAACACCATTGATGTGACGCTAAGTGTAACGGCAACCAACCCGTCACCGGGTATGAGGTTCTCAGGTTTTTCGACTAGTATTAATTTCAATACTGCTATTATCAATGGAGGAACCATTTCTGCGGCTTATGTTCCTAACAGCAGAAGTGAATCTCTAAATACAGCTGGTTTAACTCAAAATTCAATTGGTACTGCGACAGTTGGAACAATTCGTTTGGCAACGGTTCAATTATCCGGAGCTTCATCCATCGACATGCCACAGGGAACTTCATTGACTTTGGGTACATGGCGTATTACTAACACAGCACAATGGGCTACTGGTAATGCCAATCTATGGTTACAGGATGTTTTGATATCTGGTAAAACAAACTCTACAGTTCTTGCGTTCCCTTATGGAGCTGCAACTCCACAGTTTGCTTATACTACAACGACTCCCGCCTCCCCACCTGGCGTTATTTTGAGTCACACTTCTACAGTTCCGTATTCATTGAGTGTAGGACAAATTTGTGCTACTTCGGGTATAGCGAGTGTAACCAATGCGGCTTGTTTTGGCGGTACCGGTTCGGCTACGATTACGTTGTCGCCGATACCGACCCTTAAAGACATTACGTATACGGGAGCTGGTACCGGTTCGGCTACTTTAACGGCCGGTGGTGCTTTCACTCTTACAGGATTAGCTGCCGGAACGTATTCGGTGGTTGTTTCAAACGCAGGATGCGGTAATGTTACTGTTCCTGTTACTGTTACTGCACCGGCTTTACAAACCAATTCAACTACGGCTGCAGCTTGTGGTTCTTATACTTGGACAGCCGGAAACGGTGTAACCTATACTGCATCAGGAGACTATACGTATACTGATACTTCAGGCGCTTGTCCGGTTCAAAGAACGTTGCACTTAACGATTACACCTGAGACCAATAATACAACAACAGCATCTGCTTGTGGTACTTACCACTGGGGGGTTAATGATGTAAATTATACACAGTCAGGTACTTATACCAGTGTACGTGATTGTCATACTGAGACATTAGTATTGACTATTATCGCACCTTCAACGCATACGAATATTGTTTCAGCATGTGGCAGTTACACTTGGGCAAATAACGGTCAAACTTATACTGCCTCAGGGACTTATAACGGCACTACAACGAATTGTGTTACAGAGGTTTTAGCTTTGACTATTACACCATCTTCAACGCATACTACTACAGTTTCGACCTGTGATAGTTATACTTGGTTGGAAAACGGTCAGACTTATACAGCTTCAGGTACCTATTCATCTGTGAATGGTTGTCATACCGAGTTGTTGAACTTGACTATAAACTCTTACACTATTACTACACAACCGGCTACAACTAATATTTGTGGAGCAGTAGGCTCTACCGCTAGTATGTCTGTTGCCACAAATGTACCGGTTTCAAGTTATTCGTGGCAGTATAGAGTGCCAACTACAGCTAACCCGAACCCGGCTTGGATTACCATTACCGCTGCTAACGCTGCTGTGTATTCTAACTACGACACGGCTACCTTAGGCATTACCAAAACGTCTACTTTACCTGCTAAAGGCACTCAGTATCGTGTTTTGATTAACGAAGGAGATTGCGGAATCCTGGCATCTGATTTAGCTTCAA
>NZ_SJPE01000017.1 GCF_004329815.1 Flavobacterium silvisoli
TAAGTACCTGAAGCCGATGCTGTGAATGGTGAAGTAGCTGCGTTACCGTTAACCGTAAACGTTTTAGCTCCTGTTCCGCCTGTAGCGCTGAATGTAATTGAACCTGAACCACCAAAACACAATGGGTTAGTTCCATTAGCTGTTAATTCAACTTTGGTTGGAATAGTGATGGTTACTGTTTTAGCATCTGTACATCCGTTAGCATCAGTAGCTACAATGGTATAAGTACCTGAAGCCGATGCTGAGAATGGTGAAGTAGCTGCGTTACCGTTAACCGTAAACGTTTTAGCTCCTGTTCCACCTGTAGCACTGAAAGTAATCGATCCGCTGCCACCAAAACACAATGGGTTGGTGCCGTTAGCTGTCAATTCGACTTTAGTTGGGATGGTGATGGTTACTTGTTTGGTATCCGTACAGCCGTTGGCATCGGTAGCGACAATAGTATACGTACCGGAAGCTGAAACCGAGAATGGCGAGGTAGCGGAGTTTCCATTCACCGTATAGGTTTTATCTCCTGTTCCTCCCGTTGCGCTGAAGGTAATTGATCCGCTGCCACCAAAACACAATGGGTTGGTACCGTTAGCCGTCAATTCGACTTTAGTTGGGATGGTGATGGTTACTTGTTTGGTATCGGTACAGCCGTTGGCATCGGTAGCCACGATGGTGTATGTTCCTGAAGCTAAAGCCGAGAATGGCGAGGTAGCRGAGTTTCCATTCACCGTATAGGTTTTATCTCCTGTTCCTCCCGTTGCGCTGAAGGTAATTGATCCGCTGCCACCAAAACACAATGGGTTGGTACCGTTAGCCGTCAATTCGACTTTAGTTGGGATGGTAATGGTTACTTGTTTGGTATCGGTACAGCCGTTGGCATCGGTAGCCACGATGGTATATGTTCCTGAAGCTAAAGCCGAGAATGGCGAGGTAGCGGAGTTTCCATTCACCGTATAGGTTTTATTGCCTGTTCCTCCCGTTGCGCTGAAGGTAATCGATCCGCTGCCACCAAAACACAATGGGTTGGTGCCGTTAGCCGTCAATTCTACTTTAGTTGGGATGGTGATGGTTACTTGTTTGGTATCGGTACAGCCGTTGGCATCGGTAGCCACGATGGTGTATGTTCCTGAAGCTAAAGCCGAGAATGGCGAGGTAGCGGAGTTTCCATTCACCGTATAGGTTTTATCTCCTGTTCCTCCCGTTGCGCTGAAGGTAATTGATCCGCTGCCACCAAAACACAATGGGTTGGTACCGTTAGCCGTCAATTCGACTTTAGTTGGGATGGTAATGGTTACTTGTTTGGTATCGGTACAGCCGTTGGCATCGGTAGCCACGATGGTATATGTTCCTGAAGCTAAAGCCGAGAATGGCGAGGTAGCGGAGTTTCCATTCACCGTATAGGTTTTATTGCCTGTTCCTCCCGTTGCGCTGAARGTAATTGATCCGCTGCCCCCAAAACACAATGGGTTGGTGCCGTTAGCCGTCAATTCGACTTTAGTTGGGATGGTGATGGTTACTTGTTTGGTATCGGTACAGCCGTTGGCATCGGTAGCGACAATAGTATACGTACCGGAAGCCGAAGCCGAGAATGGCGAGGTAGCGGAGTTCCCGTTTACCGTAAAGGTTTTATCTCCTGTTCCTCCCGTTGCGCTGAAGGTAATTGATCCGCTGCCCCCAAAACACAATGGGTTGGTGCCGTTAGCCGTCAATTCGACTTTAGTTGGGATGGTGATGGTTACTTGTTTGGTATCGGTACAGCCGTTGGCATCGGTAGCCACGATGGTGTATGTTCCTGAAGCTAAAGCCGAGAATGGCGAGGTAGCTGAGTTTCCGTTTACCGTAAAGGTTTTAGTGCCTGTTCCTCCCGTTGCGCTGAAGGTAATCGATCCGCTGCCACCAAAACACAATGGGTTGGTGCCGTTAGCCGTCAATTCGACTTTAGTTGGAACCGTAACAACTCCGGTAGTAGAATTTGAAGGACAATTTGCAGCATTATTAACTACAACAGCGTAACTTCCTGCAATAGAAGTGCTGAAACTGGAAACATTGCCAGGGTTAACAGCAGTTACTGGTACCGTCCAAACATATGTATAAGTACCTGGCGGATCAACTGTAGCAGTGACCGTAACACTTTCTCCTATACAAGTAGCCGTTGGGGAATTCACCGTGACTGTCGGAGCCTGAACAGTAGTTACTGTTGTCGGCCTTCCCATCTCTGAAGTACAACCCGATTCTAAATTGGTTGCTACAACATAATAGCTTCCTGCCGGAAGATTACTCCATGTCAGGGTACCTCCATTACCTATTTGAGCTGCTTGTACATTACTATCATTAGAATTATTTTTCAATTGGTAACTTATCATATTTTCAGAACTAGCCATAGTTATTGTACCACTATTTGGAGAAGAGGTACAAAACGTACTACCCACTAGTGTTTTTGGAGCTGGAACTGAACCAAATCTTCCACGGGCTAAATCTTCTAATGAAGCGGTTAGTGATTGTGAATTACGTGTTTCAGCCAAGAAAGTACCTAAACAAACGCTTAGATTGAAGTTCACACTGGCTAAATCTATATACCCTTCGAAGAATGATTCTGACGGATAAGTATTGGCAGCTCCTGATTTAGGTGTATACCCCCAAGACAATGGTGCATTTACTGTAGTTATATTTACTCGTGCATCTAATCCTGAAGTTGGTAGTGGAATTGGAGTTGGGTCTAAAGCTCCATTCGTCCATCTAAAAGCTTGAATTTGGGCTACAGCCCCTCCATTAACGAAGTGACTAATCATTAGAATATCTCCATCAACATGACTTCCTGTGAATCCTCCTCCGGTAGTTCCTGCCTTTTCAACAGAGCCTTGCAAAATCCAAAATCCTATGGCTGAATCCCCATTGTTGGCTCGTCTGTCAGCAAAAAAATACAACTTAGTACCACAAAGTAAATACCCTACGTTGGCCATATTATTTTTATCATTGGCACTATTGGTGGTCCAAACCCACTGACTTATCTGCTGAACATCTTTTGAACCTCCTGTCCAAATATCATCCGTTCCGTCAGTTTTATCAATTATTCGATCCTTAATCCCTCCTGAAGCCGATAAGGCAATTGCCCAATCGCTAGGATCACCATCTAAGCAAATAGGTTCACCACATGACTGTGGTGTACAAGGTTGTGCCGACAAAAAGTTAGCAAACAAAAAAAGTATAAACAGCAACACAATACTGATCATACTTTGTGTTTTTGAATTACTTCTTTTTGTACCAATTTCTCCTAAACTTTCTGTTTTGGAAAAATCTAACTTAAGACTACTTTCTGCTGTATCAAAATCCGAACTCTCACAGCCTGAAAATCTTAAGTCTTTAAATAAAGTACTTTTTTTCATAATGTTAAGTATTTAGTAATACCACATCATGAGTAAGTTTTGGTTTCCGGTATTTTTGGGACCAGCATTAGATTAATGAATGTATTTTATACAAACATTTAACAAAAGATCGTGTGACAGATTTCTATTGGGAGTATAAAATTAGATATTAATACAAGTAAATGTTAAAATTAACATAACTTTTCTACAAACAATTCTATTTCATCGACAAACTACATAAATCGACAAAATTAATTAGTACTTGTTGTTAGAAAACTGCATTTGAAGTAGTGAAAACGAACTATAAAACAAAGATTTTTAACCGATTAAACGATTAAAGCAACTCTTTTCTGTAGGTTCTTCTTCTTCTGAAGGTCACCGGGTCGAAATGCTTCCACATGTTGTGTATCGCATGATTGTCTTCCAATTCGGGTGTGCGGATACAGTTCTGAATGCCTTTTTCTTTAAAAACCTGGTAGTATTCATTGAATATAATGGCGGTAACGCCTTTGCTCTGGTATTCGGGATCGATACCTATTAAATAAAAGAGTACATCCTTGCTTTCTTTCTTCGCTTTAAGCAAATGATAAAATCCAAAAGGAAATAACTTCCCGTTGGCTTTCTGCAATGCTTCAGAAAAACTCGGCATTACGATACTAAAAGCAATCATATTATTATGTTTATCCATAATAAACTTGATGTATTCGGGATTGATAAAACTGATATACTTTTTCTTAAAATACTCTTTTTGAACCTCAGTAATAGCAACAAAGGAAGATAAGCCAGCATAACTCGAATTAAAAAGGTCAAACATTTTATCTACATAAGGCAAAATGTCTTTGGTGTTGGTAAAATTAAGTGCTTTTAGTTCATACCTTCTTTTAATCATATCCTGAGCCTTTAGAAAAAAAGCAGGATCTACATTGTTCATGGTAAAGCGGTTTTCGAGATATTCTTTCTCTTTGACATAACCCAATTTTTCCAAATGTTCTTTATAATAAGGAAAATTGTACCAAGTAATCATTGATCCTATTTCATCGAAACCTTCGGTTAAAACACCAACCTTATCTAAGTTAGAAAATCCCATAGGCCCCTCAACATATTCGAGATTGTTATTTCTTCCGAATTCATAAACTTTCTCCAACAAAGCCCTAGTAACTTCTATATCATCAATCACGTCCCACCAACCAAAACGCACTTTGTTTTTTTGTTGATCTTTTACTTCGTTCCAGTTAATAATGGCCGCTATCCTACCCACTATTTTACCCTCGCGGTAGGCCAAATAAAAATGAGCATCCGCTGAAGTAAAAGCCGGATTTTTGGATTTATCAAACGTATCCAACTCATCGTTTATCAAAGGTGGAACCCAATAGGGGTGATTTTTATACAAGGCAAACGGAAATTTCACAAACTCTTTCAGCAGTTTTTTGCTGTTGGCTTCAACTATGGTAATCATTATGGCTTGGTATTTTCTAATTCTACTTCGTCTTTGCGTTTTTTGCCTTTGTCTTTTTTCGATTTTTTATCTTTTTTGTCTTTAGGATCTTTTTCCTGTTTGATACGCTTGTAATTCGTTTCATAATTACTGTCAAAACGCCAGGAGAGTCCAACATTTCCTGATAATAATGAAGGGGTGTCTTTCACGTTTTTACTCAAAGACGCATCGAGTTGAATATTTTCTCTGACCAAATAAGCAGCACCCAACCTGAAAACATTATCCGCATAATAATCACTCTTGTAAGCCTGCATTTCTAAAAAAGCGGACCATCGCATGTTAAACCCTCTGGTCATGGTGGTAATCCATCCCAAAGTCGGGTACTTCGTAAAATATTTATCGGCTATAATATTATTGACCCAAACCCATTTTGACCCAAAATGATGCTGAGTTATAACCATCACTTTCGGGCTGATGGCTTTATCCTCTTCAAAAGTAAACGGATTAGGACCTATTTTTAAATTCAACCCACCATATACAGCGACAGCCGGAATGAATTGTTTCCAACTAAACTTGTGATTGGCTTTCCAACTGTATAAATTGGGCTTATCTTGTTTGATAAACGGATCATAAACCAAATATTTAGCTCCAATTGTAAATTGTTTCAAACCTCCTCTTGTATCATCAACCAGCGGAGCCTGATACCAGTCGTACTGGTATTGAGTATTCAAATCAAACTCAAACTGATCAAAAAAAGCACCGTAACGAACGTCTAATTCAGTGCCAAAACCATTAGCCTGATAGCGCATTAAATCGTGTTTTTCTCTTATGCCATAAACTCCGCCTTCTGCCTGAATCACTGTCTTTCCGACAGAGAATGCCGACATCGATTTTCCGGGACGGTTGGAATTAATAATATCCGTATACTGAGCGTATTGTGAAGCGGAAATCAGTAGAAAACCGGCAATAAAAAATCTTTTAAGTTTTGTCATAAGTAGTCAAAATTACGCGGGATAACTTAGTGTTTCAAAAGTAGTATTTTTTATTATTTATTTAAGAACTCAAAGGGAAAATTACATAGAGGAATTTAGTATTTTTGACAAAAATTTATTTACACAATGGAAACCGCATCTTTTAGTGGTCTTTTAGAAACCATCTTATTTATCTTTGCTTTTTACTATATTGTAAAGTTTTTGGCGCAGTTGTTTTTGCCGATAATGGCGCAAAAAATGGTGGAAAAAGCCGCCGATCAATTTCAGCAGCAACAGCAAAATTACCAACAGCAACGCAACGCTCAACATACTCCTACCGAAAAACCTAAGGAAAAGAAAGTCGTAGGTGAATATGTTGATTTCGAAGAAATTGAATAATTAATCCAACCTTCCCTTCAAACCAAATAAATGAAGCAACTTCAAAAATTTTATCCGCATTTTTTAGCCATTCTTGGTTTTATCCTCATTTCATTAATTTATTTTTATCCGGTACTGCAAGGTAAAAAAATCTTTCAGTCAGATATTGTACAATACACCGGAATGGCTAAGGAACAAAACGATTTCAGAGCCGAATACCACACCGAGCCGTATTGGACCAACTCGGCCTTTGGCGGAATGCCTACCTACCAAATGGGAGCCAATTACCCTCATGATTACATTGGTAAATTAGACGATGCGTTGCGTTTTCTGCCGAGACCGGCCGATTATGTGTTCTTGTACTTTTTAGGATTTTACGCGTTGTTATTGGTTTTCAGAATCGATCCGCTAAAAGCTTTTTTTGGTGCCTTAGCTTTTGGATTTTCCACCTACCTGATTGTCATACTAGGCGTGGGACACAATGCCAAAGCACACGCTATAGCCTATATGCCGCTGGTTGTAGCCGGATTTATTTTGGTCTTCCGAAAAAGGTATTTACACGGCGGTATTCTTACGATGTTGGCGGTTGCTTTAGAAATTAATGCGAACCATTTTCAAATGACCTATTACCTCTTATTCCTTTTATTGGTTTTGGGCATTTATTTGACATACAAACTAATCCAGGAAAATGACCTTAAGTCGTTGCCCAAAATTGCAGGAACCTTTGTTGTCGCTCTGATTTTAGCCATTGGTGTAAATGCTTCCAGTTTATTGGCTACAAAGGAGTATACTGATTTCAGTATGCGGGGCAAAAGTGAACTTAGTTTCAATGCTGACGGTTCCAAAAACAATACAACAGCTTCGATGTCACACGACTATATCACCGAATACAGTTATGGGATAGCCGAAAGTTTAAACCTCATTGCTCCCCGACTCTTTGGAGGCTCTAATACTGAAAATGTTGGAAAAGACAGTAAATTATATGAATTCATCATCAATCAGGGCGGTTCAGATGAAGATGCCAAGCAGTTTGCAGAATCAGCTCCCACCTATTGGGGTAATCAGCCTATAGTGGCGGCTCCGGCTTACATTGGCGCTATTGTTTTTTTCCTATGCATATTAGCTTTGTATCATGACAAACGTAAAATAAAATACGCGTTTTTAGCAGGAGCATTGTTGTCGTTGTTGTTGTCTTGGGGAAAAAATTTATCGGGTTTAACCAATTTCTTTATCGAATACGTACCGCTTTATGACAAGTTCAGAGCCGTTTCTTCTATACAGGTAATTTTGGAATTATGTGTCCCGGTTTTAGCAATAATGGGGTTACAATCTTTCTTCAAAGAAACCGAAAATCAGAAAAAATCTTTGTTGTATACTGCCGCCACTTCTATAGGCATCATAGCGCTCCTGTTTTTAGCCAAAGGAATGTTCTCATTTACTACTCAAAACGATGGCTATTACGTTCAAGCTTATGGTAAAGAAATGGGAACTGCATTCGTAGAAGCTCTGAAAGCCGACCGAGCCAGTTTATACAAAGCTGATTTGTTGCGTTCCGGATTTTTTATGCTGGTAGCTTTTGGTACTTTATGGTTTTATCTCAAAGGAAAATTGGCTCAAACAACTGCCATCATCATCGTTGGAATTTTCATGGTTGGCGATTTGTTTTTTGTGGATAAAAATTACGTAAGCAACACACCTCACCAGTTCCGAAGTGCTCGCGAAGTAGACCAGCCATTTGAACCTACTCCGGCCGATGAAGAAATTTTGAAGGATAAATCGATTTACCGGGTTTATGAATTACAGGGAAGATTGCAGGGAAGAACTTCATACTTCCACAAGTCTGTTGGCGGATACAGCGCTGTAAGACCCCGCCGTTACGATCAATTATTTGATTATATTGTAGATAAAAAACTGGCTGATTTGGGCAGTAACATTGACCCAAAAACTTTATCCTTAACTAAAAGCATTCCTATTTTAGATGCTCTAAACATCAAGTATTTATTGGTAGAAGTAAAATACGGACAAAGTGTACCGATTACCAACCCGTTTATCAACGGCAATGCGTGGTTTGTTTCTGAATTGAAAATGGTTGCTAATGCTGATGGAGAAATGAAAGCCTTGGACAAAATTGACACCAAAAATGTGGCAGTTTTAAATGAATATGAATTTGGTTCTTGGTTAAAAGCTAAACCACACAGCTTTACAAAAGACAGTACAGCTTCGATAAAAGTAAATGTGTATAAGCCAAATCATATCGAATATACATCAAACAATGCTAACGACGGCTTTGCCGTGTTCTCTGAAACCTATTACAAAGATGGTTGGAAAGCCACTATTGATGGAAAAGAAGCTTCTATTTTCAGAGTTGATTATGTACTCCGCGGATTAGCCATTCCGAAAGGAAAACACACCATCGAATTCAAATTTGAACCCGAAGTGGTAAAAACCGGGAGCACTATAGCTTTATTCAGCTCCATAGGAATGGTATTGGTAATTATTGGTGGTGTTTATTTTGACCAAAAGAAAAAGAAGCAGGACTAATGACCGAATCTAAAAAACTCTTAATCATTACGTATTATTGGCCTCCAGCCGGTGGGCCCGGAGTACAGCGTTGGTTAAAGTTTGTGAAATATTTACCCGATTTCGATGTACAGCCCATAGCCTACATCCCGGAAAATCCTACCTATCCCATTGTTGATGAAGGTTTGCAGAGCGAAGTCTCGGATAAAGCCATAATCCTCAAACATAAAATCGTTGAACCCTATCAGTTTGCCTCTTTTTTTTCAAAGAAAAAAACTCAGAAAATCAGCTCCGGGATTATTCCAAATCAGAAAAAACAATCTTTTTTGGAAAAAATGTTGCTTTGGGTACGCGGTAATATTTTTATTCCCGATGCCCGGTTCCTTTGGGTTAAACCTTCGGTAAACTATTTGAAACAATACATAAAAGAAAATAATATCGATGCCATTGTGACCTCGGGACCGCCGCACAGCTTGCATTTAATTGGTTTACAACTTAAAAAAGAATTAAACCTGAAATGGTTTGCTGATTTCAGAGATCCTTGGACAACTATAGGATATCACAAAGCCTTAAAACTCTCCACATATGCCGAAAAAAAACACAAAGCATTGGAGAGAGAAGTACTGAATGCTGCTGATACCATAATTGTGACCAGCAAAACAACCAAAACAGAATTTCAAGCCATTACTCCCAAACCTATTGAGGTAATTACCAACGGTTATGATGTAGAAAAAATAACCAAACAACCTCTGGACGAAAAATTCACTTTAGCTCATATTGGTTCTTTTTTATCCGAACGTAATCCGAGAATATTGTGGAAAGCCCTGAAAGAATTGGTGAAAGAACATGCCGATTTCAGAAACGATTTTCAATTAAAACTCATAGGCGCGGTTAGTCAGGAAGTGTTAGATACGATATCGGAATTCAGACTTACAGATTATGTATTGAATTTGGGATACCTTTCTCACCGTGAAGCAGTTGAACACCAGCGCAAATCACAGGTTTTGTTGCTCATCGAAATCAACTCAGAAGAAACTAAAAGCATCATTCCAGGAAAACTGTTTGAATATATGGTTTCTGAAAGGCCCATACTTGCTCTTGGTCCTGAAGAATCTGATTTTGCCGAAATCATTACCTCAACCAATACCGGTGTTTTCTTTACTTATGATGAAAAAGAGAGATTAAAAGAGTTACTTTTTAAATACTATCAGGAATATCAAAATAGAAATCTGAAAGTACACGCCGTTGGTTTGCAGCAGTATTCGAGAAAGAGTTTGACTGAAAAACTAGTTCAGATTTTAAATCGTAATTTCTAAATTCTGAGTCATCGCATGGGCATCGTTCAAAACCAATCGATAAAGAATACCATTATCACCTTTCTGGGTTTCGGAATTGGTGCTGTTAATGCCTTATTTTTTTACACCAACTTTTTGGGGAAATTGCATTACGGAATCGTAGCTACTGTACTCTCGGGTGCTAATATTATGATGCCCCTGATGGCATTTGGCGCACAAAACACTTTGATTCGTTTTTTCTCGCATTACAAAACACAGCAAGAACGCGATGAATTTCTGACCTTTATGCTGTTATTGCCATTGGCCTTGATTATCCCGTTGGGATTGATTTTTTATTTTGGCTATGATACTATTTCACACAGTTGGATTGAAGAAAATCCTTCTTTAAAACCATTCTTTTGGCTGATTCCGGTTGTTGGTTTGTTTATGGCCTATTTCGAGGTATTTTATGCTTGGGCTAAAGTACATATGAAATCGGTCACCGGAAATTTCATCAGTGAAGTGTTGGTAAGGTTAACTGTCATGGTGTTATTGATTGCCGTACATTTTGATTGGTTGGCAAAAGACACTTTTGTGTATTGTGTTGCATTGGCATATTTGGGACAACTGATAGGTATGAAACTGTATGCCATTTCGGTAAAAATGCCGGTGTTGCGGTTTGTAATTCCTGAAAACTTAAAAAGTATAGTAGAATACTCCTGTTTCATTATTGTATCCGGCGGTGTGGCAGTGATGCTAATTGATTTTGACAAAGTAATGATTGCCAAATACCTTGATGTAAGTCAAAACGCTTTGTATTCGGTGGCTATATTTATCTCTACTGTAATTGTGGTTCCAAGCCGTGCCATGACACAAATTGTAGCTCCCATCACTGCCAAACTGATGGTTGAACAAAAACACGACGAGCTCAATGATTTATACAAAAGAAGTGCTATTAACCTCCAAATCATTGGTGGTTTTATCATGATACTCATCTTTGTCAACATCAAAGAAATGTACCACCTCATTCCGAAGGATTACAGCGGAGGTATTGCCGTGGTGTTCATGATTGGCTTATCAAAATTTTATGATGTACTTCTGGGAAATAATAATTCGATTATTGTCAACACCAAATACTACCGACTGGTTTTATTATTCGGAATTGCTACGGTTGCACTGATGATTATTCTGAACATAATTTTCATTCCGTTGTACGGCATCGAAGGGTCCGCTTTTGCCACACTGATTACCGTAGTAATTTACAATACCACCAAACTTTTATTTGTAATCAAAAAAATGGATTTATTTCCGTTTACTTATAAAACACTCCAATCGCTGGGTATTTTACTGCTTTGTTTTTTGCTGTTTTATTTTTGGGATTTCCCATTCCACACCATAATAAATATTGTTTTAAAATCAACGTTAGTGACGGTGCTTTATGGAGTTCTGGTTTATAAAACTAAGCTTTCTGAAGAAATTAACGGTGTGATTGAAAAATGGTCAAAATTTACAGGAATCTTAAAATAAAAAGCCCTCTCAGTTGAGACGGCTTTTTAAAAGTGTTTGATTTTTGTTTTTGACGTATTATCTTTAATTAAGTAAGTATCTTTGTCAATTGTGGTGTAAAACTATTTCTTTGTTTCGTTTTAGCATCATTAAATCGATAAATTACCTTAATACTCGTTCAAGATAAATTTTCTGTTAGCAATTCTTTGTTTGTATTAAGAAAACGAGGGGTTTACTGTTAAACAGGAAGCTCTTTGGCTGATTAAATACGTCAAAATTTGATTTCACCTCTACCCTGCGGCCTGATCGTTTTGCAGATAATTGAGTAATACCTCTTCAACAGCCGTTTTGTAATCGTTGATGTGCGGTTTTTTCATCAGGTAATTAACCCCCAACTCCATAAAGTTTTTGACCATTTTTCGCGGATAGGCTCCTGAGACCATCACAATCGGAATGTTTTTTAAATTATCTGATCGTTTAATAACATTCAGAATCTCTTCTCCGTTGAGTATAGGCATGTGAACATCCAAAAAAATCACATCCGGTTTTTCATCAATGTTTTCCAGAATAAAAAGCATTTTACTTCCGTCTAAAAACACTTTAACCGTATGCCCAAGGCTTTCAACAACTTCTTTAAAAAATTCGAGATCATCCAGATCATCATCCAAATAATAGATTGTTTGCGATTCTTTCATAGCTATGTAGATTTGAGATTGTAAAAATAGTACAATTCCATCTTATGTTTTTACAAAATCCCCTTCCTTTCTTATATAATTTCAACGCTGCAACGGCACCTTTTCATTTACAACTCCTTAATAACTAATTTGCAAAACTTTTGCCTTTCGTAAAAAATAGAATTACTTTTGAGGGCAAATAATTTTAACTACAGGTAATGGCTAACATTCAACATTTACAAGATTTCACAACACAAGTCAGAAGAGATATTCTTCGTATGGTACATGCCGTAAACTCGGGACATCCTGGAGGTTCTTTGGGCTGTACCGAATTCCTTACGGTGCTATACCAACACCTAATGAAAAGAAACCCCAATTTTGATATGGATGGCATCGGAGAAGATTTATTCTTCTTGTCAAACGGTCATATTTCGCCGGTTTTCTACAGCGTTTTAGCACGTTCAGGTTATTTCCCTGTTAGTGAATTAGCAACATTCAGAAAACTAAACACCCGTTTACAAGGTCACCCTACAACCCATGAAGGTTTACCGGGTGTTAGAATTGCTTCCGGTTCACTGGGGCAAGGGATGTCAGTAGCCATAGGTGCTGCTCAAGCCAAAAAGCTTAACGGTGACACGCAATTGGTTTATTCACTCCACGGTGACGGTGAATTGCAGGAAGGGCAAAACTGGGAAGCTATTATGTATGCTTCTGCAAAAAAAGTGGATAATTTAATTTCAACCATCGATTATAATGGTCAGCAAATAGACGGTTCAACTAATGAAGTACTGAACATGGGAGATTTGAAAGCCAAGTTTATTGCTTTTGACTGGGATGTTGTTGAAATCAAAGAAGGAAATAACATTGAAGCAATTGTAACCGGTATGGAAGAGGCCAAAAACAGAACCGGAAAAGGAAAACCGGTTTGTGTATTGTTACATACTGTAATGGGCCATGGTGTTGATTTTATGATGTACACTCATGCGTGGCACGGAAAAGCACCAAACGATGAACAATTAGCTAATGGATTGGCTCAAAATCCGGCAACTTTAGGAGATTATTAAAATTATGAAAAAATACGAAAATACAGGAAGTAAAGATACCCGTTCAGGGTTCGGGGCAGGAATGACCGAGCTGGGGCAAAAAAATGAAAATGTAGTAGCGCTTTGTGCCGATTTGATTGGGTCATTAAAATTTGACGATTTTAAAAAGAACCATCCGGAGCGTTTCTTCCAAATCGGAATTGCAGAAGCCAACATGATTGGTATTGCTGCCGGTTTGACTATTGGAGGTAAAATTCCGTTTACGGGTACATTTGCAAACTTTTCTACCGGAAGGGTTTATGACCAAATTCGTCAGTCAGTAGCTTACTCCGATAAAAATGTTAAGATTTGTGCTTCACATGCCGGTTTAACACTGGGTGAAGACGGAGCAACACACCAAATATTGGAAGACATCGGTCTAATGAAAATGCTGCCGGGGATGACCGTAATCAACACTTGTGATTATAACCAAACCAAAGCGGCCACGATTGCCTTGGCTAATCATCACGGACCGGCTTATTTGCGTTTTGGCCGACCTGTTGTACCTAACTTCACTCCTGCTGATGAACCATTTGTAATTGGAAAAGCAATCATGTTGAACGAAGGTACAGACGTGACAATTATCGCTACCGGACATTTAGTTTGGGAAGCATTAATTGCAGCTGAAGCATTAGAAGCTAAAGGTATTTCGGCTGAAGTAATCAACATTCACACCATTAAACCATTGGATGAAGAGGCCATTTTAAAATCGGTTGCCAAAACCGGTTGTGTGGTAACAGCTGAGGAGCACAACATCCTAGGTGGTTTAGGCGAAAGTGTGGCCAGAGTTTTAGCCCTTCACAATCCAAAACCACAGGAATTTGTAGCAGTAAATGACAGTTTTGGAGAAAGCGGAACTCCGGAACAATTGATGGAGAAATACCAACTAAACCATCAGGCAATTGTTACCGCTGTTGAAAAGGTTATCAAAAGAAAATAAGAATACCATACTAATAAAAAAAACCGCCCTAATGAGCGGTTTTTTTTATTAGTGACAACTTGGGTCTAAATACTTTTTCTTTCCGTTTCCGCCTCCGCAGGTTGGAATATCTGCAAATGGGTAAGCAATTCCGGTTAGTGGATTTTTTATCTCAATCTTGGTCATGACTTCATCATTATCATCATCTACGTCGAGAAAATCAGGAATCTCATCTGTTTTGGTATATTTTCCGTTTGGCATTAAAACTGCAACGCCGTCAGAGTTATCCGGATTGGCTACTCCGGTTGCTAAAGTTGCCACATAACCATCATTGTCCAAATCTTCCAAATAAGAAGGTATTCCGTCCTTATCCTGATCGTTTCTCTTAATTTCTATTAGTTTGAAACTAAAAATCAATGGCGAATACGATGGAAATGCTCCTCCTTGAGAACCTGTTCCAGAAAAATAGGCCAATCCAGACGGAAGGAACATTATCCCAGCTCCAAAATCAGAAAAAGAAACAGTTCCATCCGGATTTTCAGCATAGCTACCGGCTCTGAAATTAGGAAAAACCTCAGACCACCCTCTGATTACACCTCCGTATAAATTGAAAAATGTTTCCGGATTTTTTGACTCCTCGAACTGTTTTGAAATAATACCTTCGCTACCATTGTAGATGTATTCTCCTCGGTAAGCGGCTAAAACCTGATCTACATTACACGGGGCTTTGGCTAAATCCGCTGCCGGTGAACTGGATCTGTTTACTTCTCCTCTGAGCGGTATGTAATAAATTTTATAAGCCACGTCAACATTGTTCTGTTTGACAGTGATTTCACGGGTTCTGATTGGATACTGGGTTTGGTCCCAAATGGAAACTTGATTATTTGTGGCTGTAATTTTAGTAAAAGTCACATCCAAATCGTCTTCTCCGTTTGGATTGTTCACTACAGTCATGTAGTGTGTTTTCATGAACGTTTCTATATTGGCAATGTCTTTGGTGTATTGTTCTGTGTAATCGCGAAGCGGTTCACTACTGCTGTCACTCTTAGAACAGGAAACAACCAAAAGACAAAAGAAAAAAAGTACAATCGGCTTCAAAAAATTATTCATTTTTATTTAATTTTTAAGCGTGCAAGATACAATATTGATTTATTTTTGTGAACAATTTAACGTTGATTTTGGAAAAAAAATGAGAGTGGATAAATATTTATGGTGTGTTCGGTATTACAAGACCAGAAACATGGTTACAGAGGCCTGCCGTAAAAATCAAATTACGGTAAACGGACAGGTAGCCAAGGCATCGCGAGAAGTTTTCCCTTCGGATAAAATTACATTCCGAAAAGACCAAATTACTTATCAAATAACCGTTTTAGACATTCCTCCTAACCGGATTGGTGCAAAATTGGTCGATATTTACAGAAAAGATGATACTCCACCTGAAGCTTTTGCCCATTTGGAACTTTTAAAGCTATCCAAAGAGCACTACCGAAGAGCCGGTACGGGAAGACCCACCAAAAAAGACAGACGGGATATTGATGATTTTGAAATCGATTTTATTGAAGACGAAGAATAAACAACACCACAAACATGCAACTAAACATTATCTTAAATCACCAACAGATAGAGTACAAAATAAAAAGAATTGCCTATCAGATTTATGAAACTTTTGCCGATGAGGAAGAAATTTTGCTAGCCGGGATAACTAACAACGGTTATATTTTGGCTGAAAAAATCGCTGCTGTATTAAAAGAAATTTCTTCTTTAAAAGTAACGCTTTGTGAAGTAAAAATAGACAAACCACATCCTTTCAATCCTATTACCACCAGTGTCCCTAAAGAATTGTACAGCAACAAGAGTATTATCCTGATTGATGATGTATTAAATTCAGGAACTACTCTGATTTATGGCGTTAAACATTTTTTAGAGGTTCCTCTCAAAAAATTTAAAACAGTTGTTTTGGTAGACCGAAACCACAAAAAATTCCCGGTAAAAGCTGATTTCAAGGGCATTTCACTTTCTACATCCTCAAAAGAGCACGTACATGTAGTGTTTGAAGCAGATAACAGTTACGCTTATCTAGTGTAATCGTTCGAGGATTTCATTTGCAACAGTAGCCGGACTCTTATCATCAATTTCAACTTTATGGGTTGCCTGAATGTAGAAATAGCTTCGGTCAAATAGGTTTTTGGCTATAAACTCCTTAAGCTCTTCATCTGTCTGATTAGCTATCAATGGTCTGTTATTTTTAGCGGTCTTCAATCGGTCAAAAATAGCGCCAATGGATGCCTTGAGATAGATAGATTCAATTCCTTTTCCGTTTAAAAGCAAATGATTATTAGCATAGCAAGGAGTTCCGCCACCAGTGCTAATGATGAGCTGCCTTTCACTTTGTACTGCTTCTTTAAAAAGTTCATGTTCCAACTTTCTGAAATAGATTTCTCCGTACTTTTCAAAAATTTGCGGGATGGATAATTGAGCTTTGGATTCGATGATTTTATCCAAATCTACCCACTCCCAATTAAGCTTTTCAGCCAATATTTGTGCAACAGTAGTCTTACCTACCCCCATATAACCGATCAAAATTATTTTTTGCATCGAAATAAAACCCTATAAATTAAGCCGTTAAGCAGCGTTATTAAAAAAAGGTAAATTTATGATAAAATTGCTTTGAAATATAAATAATAAGGCCTTATATTTGCACCCGCATTCAAGAAAAGAAAAAGACTCGATAGCTCAGTTGGTAGAGCACAACACTTTTAATGTTGGGGTCCTGGGTTCGAGCCCCAGTCGGGTCACAATTTTTCTTTATTTTTGATGCTAAAGACTCGATAGCTCAGTTGGTAGAGCACAACACTTTTAATGTTGGGGTCCTGGGTTCGAGCCCCAGTCGGGTCACAAAAAGTTGTTCGTCAAAGCGAATGACTTTTTTTGTTTTAGGCCACGTGGAGAAATTGGTAGACTCGCCATCTTGAGGGGGTGGTGCTGCAAAGCGTGTCAGTTCGAATCTGATCGTGGTCACTTTTAAAGAGCAAGTTCAGACGAATTTGCTCTTTTTTTTATGAAGTTTATCCGCAAAAAGCATTGTGTTAATTTTATTTTGTTAATTTTGTTTAACTAATTAAGCGAAATAATGAACAATGTTAAAAGTGTCTTTAGCATTAAAGACTTAGAAAATCTTACCGGAATCAAAGCGCACACCATTCGTATTTGGGAGAAAAGATACAATGTATTGGAGCCCATGCGAACAGAAACTAACATCCGCTTATATGATTTAGAAAATCTTCAGAAACTTTTAAACATAACTTTACTACATAACCACGGCTATAAAATTTCGAAAATTTCTAAGTTATCCAAGGAACGTATCCCGCAATTGGTAAACGAAATCATATCAGACAAAAGTGTTAAGCATCATGCTATAAGTTCTTTTAAAATGGCCATGATGAACTTTGATCAAACTCTGTTTTTCAATACTTATGACCGATTGCTCTCAGAAAGGTCGTTCAGAGAAGTTTTTTATGATGTTTTTATACCTTTAATACAAGAAGTCGGATTACTTTGGCAAACCGACACTATTACTCCTGCTCACGAGCATTTTATATCTCATTTAATTAAGCAAAAACTCCTGACCAATACAGAAGAAGTTCAAGCTAAAATGCCAATCAAAGACGATAGAGTTTTTGTTTTATACTTACCCATGAACGAAGTGCATGAATTAGGCCTGATGTTTTTGAATTATGAAATCCTAAGCCAAGGCTACAAAACGATTTATCTGGGTGAAAGCGTTCCTTTAGACAGTTTAAAAGACCTAAAGAAATATTTTGATAACATCACATTTGTATGCTACATGACCGTAGAACCTACCCGAACTGAAGCAACCGACTACATTATCAAAGCGAAAAAAGAAATTTTAGATGAATCTTCCAGTCTTTGGGCTATCGGAAGGGCCACAGAATATATAGAAAAAGGGCAGTTAGATCAAAAATTCAGCATCTTTAACTCTATTAAATCACTGGTCGATTACATATAATTGCGTAAATATTTTTTTATTGTTTAACTTTTTAATATTTTTGTTAAACAATATGAGAAAAGAAATTAAAATAATCGGTTCCGGATTTTCATCACTTGCTGCAGCCAGCTATCTGGCGCAACAAGGACACGATGTTACTATTTATGAAAAGAACGCGTCTATAGGAGGAAGAGCGCGCCAATTGAAAAAAGAGGGATTTACCTTTGACATAGGCCCCACTTGGTATTGGATGCCTGACGTATTTGAGCGTTTTTTTGCCGATTTCAAGAAAAAACCATCTGATTATTACGAACTCATCAAACTGTCTCCGGCATATCAAGTATATTTTGGAGTAAATGAGTTTGTAACGATAGCTGATAACCTTCCTCAAATAATCCAAACTTTTGAAGCAATTGAAAAAGGAAGCGGTAAAAAGTTGGAGGCCTTCATGAAAGAAGCTCAAAGCAATTACGACATTGCCATAAAAGATTTAGTATACCGTCCCGGAGTTTCTCCGCTTGAATTGGTTACTTTGGAAACAGCCAAAAAAGTGAATCAATTTTTCGGGAACATCTCAAAAGACATCCGCAAACGATTTACCAATTCCAAACTGATACAAATACTTGAATTTCCGGTACTTTTCCTGGGAGCGAAGCCATCAGACACTCCTTCGTTTTACAGCTTTATGAATTTTGCCGATTTTGGTTTAGGAACCTGGCATCCAAAAAACGGTATGTACAGTGTTATTTTGGCCATGGAAAAATTGGCTAAAGAGCTTGGTGTAACCATTATTACAAATGCTAATATTGAAAAAATTAATGTAAAAAATAATATTGCAGAGAGTCTGACAGTTAATGGAACAACTGTAAAAGGCGATATCATAGTCAGTGGAGCCGATTATCACCACAGTGAGAGCTTGCTAGACCAAAAATACCGTGCTTACTCTGAAAAATATTGGGAGAACAGAACATTTGCTCCTTCTTCACTCCTTTTCTATGTTGGTTTTGATAAAAAAATAGAAAACGTAGAACATCATTCATTGTTTTTTGATACCGATTTTGATGTACACGCAAAAGACATATACGATCATCCAAAATGGCCGGAAGAGCCTTTGTTTTATGCAAGTTTTCCTTCTAAGACAGACTCTAATGCAGCGCCAGAAGGAAAGGAAGCCGGAATATTTTTAATTCCGTTAGCTCCAGGATTACAAGATATACCCGAAGTGAGAGAAGAATATTTTGAAAAAATAATCACCCGATTTGAAAGACTAACACAACAGACTGTAAAAGAATCTATTATCTTTAAAGAATCATTTTGTGTAAACGATTTTATCAAAGAATATAATTCGTACAAAGGGAATGCCTATGGGTTAGCCAATACCTTGCTGCAGACCGCTTTTTTAAGACCTAAATTGAAAAGTAAAAAAGTATCAAATCTTTATTTTACCGGACAATTAACCGTTCCCGGCCCCGGAGTCCCTCCGGCATTGATATCCGGAAAACTGGTAGCTGACCTTATTGCCAAAAACCTATAATTATAGTTTTATGAAATCACTTTTTGATACCATATCGTTTGAATGCAGCAAAAATGTTACTAAATCATACAGTACCTCATTTTCTGCAGCCGTAAAAATGTTAGCCCCCAGCATCCGTCAGGACATATACAACATTTACGGTTTTGTTCGCTTTGCCGACGAGATAGTCGACACCTTTCACGATTACAACAAAGAAGTATTGTTTGAAATGTTTGAAAAAGATTTGGCAAGCGCTTTGGAAAATAAAATCAGTTTAAACCCGGTTTTGAACTCGTTTCAGCATACCGTACACAAATACCAGATTCCACATACTATGATTGCCGCTTTCATGAAAAGTATGCGTTTGGATTTACACAAAACAAATTACCAATCTTTCAACGAATACCATGATTATATTTATGGTTCTGCTGATGTGGTAGGTTTGATGTGTTTGAAAGTTTTTGTCAACGGAGACGTAAAAAAGTTTGAAGAACTTGAGCAACCCGCCATGCGATTGGGCTCTGCTTTTCAAAAAGTGAATTTCCTGCGCGATTTGAAAGCCGATTATGAAGATTTGAATCGAAGTTATTTTCCTAACACTGACTTATCGCGCTTAGACGAACACTCAAAAAATGCTATAATTAAAGAAATCGAAGCCGATTTTGAAGCCGGTTTTCAAGGCATCGTAAAACTTCCTTTGGAAGCTAAATTCGGAGTATACACCGCTTATGTGTACTATAAAAAGCTGTTACACAAATTAAAAAAGACGCCTTCTATGGAAATTAAAAACACCCGTATACGAGTTCCTGATTATGAAAAATTAGGGCTTTTGGCCAAATGTTATGTAAATTACCGTCTAAACTTATTATAGAATCATGTTGTTACACATTCTTGTTTTCATTCTCACTTTTTGCATCATGGAATTTATGGCGTGGTTTAGTCATAAATACGTAATGCATGGTTTCCTGTGGTCTTTACACGCTGACCATCACAAAAAAGATCATGACTCCTGGTTTGAACGGAACGATGCTTTTTTTATCTTTTATGCTGTAGTTAGCATCGGTTTCTTTTTGCTTTGGCAACATGACATACTCGAAATTGGTTTGGCTATAGGATTAGGAATCTTTGCTTATGGATTGGCCTATTTTACTGTTCATGATATTTTTATCCATCAGCGGTTTAAATTATTCCGAAATGCAAACAATCGTTATGCAAAAGCTGTAAGGAGGGCTCATAAGATGCACCACAAACACGTCGGGAAAGAAGATGGCGAATGTTTTGGTATGCTGGTTGTTCCTTTTAAATACTTTAAGAAATAAAAAAGTCCCGGATAATCCGGGACTTTTCTTTTTAATAACTAACCTCTAAATTATTTAATCAAACTTTGTAATGGTTTTAATTGCTCCATATCAACGTTGGCATTTTTCAACAGGGAGAGCATGTTCATGATGTTATTCGGGTTCATATCATTCCCGAGAATGCGAACTACCGCGAAGCCGTTTTCTTTTCTTTTGGCAAATAGCACAAACTCATCAATGTCATTTTCATCGCCTACATAACTTATGGAAGCTCCGTCTTTGCCGGAACCTACTTTCATTAACTCCTGATAGGTTTTTCCTTTTAAGATAGCCGTTACTTTTTTGCTTTCGGCATCATATTGCGCCTGGTTCTTGTCATTTGCCTGAAATGTGATGATATTCATTTTGTCAAAAGACTCTAAAGCTGCTTTTTGCTCGGCCGTTAGTTTGGTTTTATCGATGTTTAAAATACTTGGTGAAATATCTAATGCGATAAAGCCTTTCTTCTCGGAGTTTTCAACGAAATACTTTTGAAGTGTGGTTTCGCTGTTGCAACTTAACAGTAAGAATGAGAGCAATGCAGCGATTATAACTGAGAGTTTCATCTTTCTTTATTTTGAACCTTTGGAACCTTTTGATGCCTTTTTCAAATCATCGCCACCGGGTAATTTCATCTTATCGGTTAGAACGGAAAGTTCGTCTAAATCGAAGTTACCGGTTAATGACATTAATACGGTTTCTTCTTTTCCGGTGCCGTCTATAAACATTAACAACTCTTTTATTTGCGAGTCGGTGGCTCCTGATTTTACATAGATTTTTACGCTCTTGCCTTTTTCATTTACGCGCATTAGTTCGTCTAACGCGGCAGATTTAAGATACTTATCTGAAGTAGCTTTTAACTCGTCGGCTCTTTTATCGCTTTGGGTTACGAATACTTTTAAGTTGTCTAACTTTTTGATGAGATTTACATACTGTTGTGTTTCTTTGTCTTTGACATCCATTTTACTTAATAAGGTGAACATCTTTTTATTGACAATGACTGTTGTTACATCATCTAAACCGTCGAATTTATCGAAGGCTGATTGGGCGAAAAAAGTATTGGCTGTTAATACCATTACCAGGGTTAAGATTATCTTTTTACTCATGGTTAAGAAATTGTTTTTTGGGTATTTGTGAATCGTTGGTTTCATGATTTCTTGTGTTTTTTTTATTTAAAAATCTTTTGTTTTGATTGTTCGTATTCATTTAAATAATTCATACTTCCGATGCCTTTGTTTACGTGTTCTGAGATCATAGCTAGTGCTTTTTGAGTTTCTCTGAAGGCTACTTCGGGGTCATTAATACTGCCCAGCTCCTGTGGCTTTGGCTGATTGTAATGATTAAAAGTAAGTAAACTTACGCTGAGCAAAACTGCTACAGAGGCGGCAACTGATAACCAAAGTACTGTTGTTCGTTTTTGTGGTTGTAGTGGAATCGTTGCGGTGAACTGCTCTTGTTTTGCCTGAACTGTATATCCGAAGATAGGTTTATAGTGTTCCAGATGCTGCGCAACATCGGGGGAAGTGAAATAGGCTTTGAGTTCTTTTTCTTCGGCTATTGTTGTGGTGGCTTCGAAGTATTTTTCTATTAGTTTTTCTATTCTATCCAATGCCATAATGGTGTGTTTTAGTCATGTTTTCTCTTATTGTTTTTCGGGCTCTTGAAAGTGCCGTGCGTATGGCCGACTCATTCATTTCTAATATTTTACTAATCTCTTCGAACTCCATCTCTTCGATGTCTCGCATTTGAACGATTAGTTTTTGTTGTTCGGGGAGGTCGTTCATTATTTTTTCGACCCAATTCCATGTATCTCTATCCTCTACTTTTTGTTGCACACTTGCTTCCCTGTCGGTGAAGTTGTTGTGAACGATTTTCATGTTGTTGGCGCGCTTTGACTTGAGCTGATCTAAACAATAGTTTTTTGTCATTGTCATTGCTACGGCTTCAATGCTTTTGTATTGGGTTAGTGATTCGTTTTTGTTCCACAATTTTACCAGAACCTCCTGAGTTGCATCTTCGGCCTCCTCTGTGCTAACGAGTAGGCGTTTTGCCATTCGGAATAACTTATCCTTGAATGGGGTGACGAGCTGCATAAACTCTTTTTGGTTCATTGAAACGGTACTTTAGTTTGTGGTTATATGAGCAAGACGAGGCAGGCTTTTATTTGTTACAACAAATTATTTAATTGTTTTAAAACTTAGTAAATTTACACTTATTAAACCTAAAAAAGCTGCTATGAGGAATTTTGCCAAATCTGTATTATTGTTGTTGTTTATTGCTGTTTGCTTTGGGTGTGAGGACAGGGATGATCATCCGGTGCCTTCTAAGCTGGAGATTAACGACTTTGTGTGGAAGGGTATGAATTTATACTATTTGTGGCAGGCTGATGTGCCCGACCTGGCGGATAATAAGGATGATAATGAGGGGGAGTATTTTTCGTTTTTAGATTCTTATGCGAATCCTACTGATTTGTTTAACCACCTTAGAACGGATGCTACGACTGACCGCTTTAGTGTGATATACAGTGATTATACTGTTTTGGAGGGTGTACTGGCGGGAACTACTTTGAACAACGGCCTTGATCATGGTTTGAATTACAAGCCTAACAGCAGTACGGATCTTTTTGGCTGGGTTAGGTATGTGTTGCCTAACTCTGACGCAGCGGCTAAGAATGTTACGAGAGGCATGATTTTTTATGCGATTGATGGTACTCCGCTGACGGTTGATAATTACAGAGGGCTTTTTGCCAAAACTACTTTCACGATTAATTTGGCTGATTACAATAACGGTGCTATTACCCCTAACGGGCAATCGATTACGTTGACTAAGACTAATATTTCTGAGAATCCTGTTTATGTACGAAAGGTTATTACTGAGGGTACTCACAACATTGGGTATTTGATGTATAATGGTTTTTACCCTAATTATGATGCGCAACTGAATGATGCGTTTGGGTATTTTGCTTCACAAAATGTGACGGATCTGGTGCTGGATTTGAGGTATAACTCGGGCGGGGCTGTTACGAGTGCTACGAAACTGGCCAGTATGATTACGGGACAGTTTACCGGGCAGTTGTTTGCCAAGCTTAAGTGGAATGCAAAGGTTGAAGCGTTCTCGGGAGCTTCGAGTTATGTGTTTGACGGCAGTGTTAACAGTTTGCATTTGAATAAGGTGTATGTTTTGACGGCTAAAGGGACGGCTTCGGCGAGTGAACTGGTGATTAATTGTTTGAAACCGTATATAAACGTGGTGCAGATAGGCGATGTTACTACGGGTAAGAATGTGGCTTCGGTAACGTTGTATGATTCGCCTACGTTTGGGAAATCGAATGTGAACCCGAGTCATAAATATGCTATGCAACCTATAGTTTCGAAGGTGGTTAATAAGAATGAGTTTGGCGATTACCCGCTGGGGTTGGTGCCTACTTATGAACAAAAAGAGAATTTTAATGCTCTGGGGGTTTTAGGGGAAACTGATGAGCCTTTGTTTCAAAAAGCGATTAGCTTAATACTGGCTAACGGCAAACTGATGCCGCAAGTGCCGGTTGTAAACGAACCTTTTACGGATGCTAAAGCGATGAACCCGCTGCGTACTGAAATGTACATAGACCCGAAATAAGCGGAACTACTTTACTAAAAAACGGGGCTACTGCCCTATTGTTGTGCACTGCCAGAGTGCGCCGGTGGTGTGCTTTGGCACCACGTTTTACTCCTGAAATTATTTTTGATTGTGCTCTAACGGGGGAACGCGTCACTTGGGCGGGGAAACGCTTCTCTCGGGTGGGGAATCGCTTCTCTCGGGCGGGGAATCGCTTCTCTAGGGCGGGGAATCGCGTCTCTCGGGTGGGGAATCGCTTCTCTAGGGCGGGGAATCGCTTCTCTCGGGTGGGGAAACGTGATGTTATAGCGTTCGGAGGATATTTACGGGTATTTTTTGTGTTTGCTCTTTTGAGCGGTGATTTTTGCCGATGGTCTATTTGTAGGGCTTGTTTTAATCTTTTTTGTACTCTTTTTTATATATTTCGTGTTTAAATGCTGAGACTGTTATATATAGTTGGAGGTGTTTGTTTGTTAGTGGCAATACTAAACCCCTAAACATGAAAACAATCGATTATTTGGAGAAACAATATGGTCATGCTTTTGAAATGCTCAAATTTGGTGAAGCGAAAAATATTGCGTTAATCGCATTCAACGGAGCAATTATTGTTGGTATTTCAAAATTAATTACAGACACGATTAACCCTTATTTAAGCTACTATTTATATTATGCTATAGCGATGTCTTGTATTACAATATTCATTAGCTTCTCTGCCTTGGTTGCTAAAATCAAACATTCGCCAAATAATATGTCACTTCATCGCAGCAATAATCTGCTCTTTTATGCAACCCTCGCACACATGACTGATGATGAACTAATAAAAAAAATTTCCGAATCGTACGAATGTGAACGTTCAAACGAAAATCACGAAAAAGATTTAGCAAATCAAGTAATCATAACTAGTCAAATTGCTGCGCGAAAATTTAAATTATACAATATTGCGATTACAATAATGTTTATGGGATTATTAACACCTCTGAGTTATATAATTTATAAACTCTTTTTAGATCAAGACAAATAATGGCACTTAAAAATGACATAACACAAAAGGTAAAAGACATTTTAGACAGTGATTTTACCACAGAAGACATCAATTACGTTCCAGAAATCGGAGATAGTAAATTAACTTTTGGAAACAAAGGTTTACAGTTTGAGGCTACTGTTTTATATATAGACTTAAGAGATTCAACCAAGATTTTAAATAAGCATAATAAGACAACTATTGCTAAAATTCATAAAGCTTATTTATTTACCACTGTAAAAATAGCTACTTCGCTTGGCGGAGAAGTTCGAAGTTTTAATGGTGATAGTGTACTTGCTTTTTTTCAAGGAACAACTAAAACTACATTAAGTAATGCCGTAAAAGCTGCGATGCAAATTAGATATATGATTGCTCATTCAGAATCAGGCATCAATACTTTATTAGCGAAATACTCTGCTGTAGATTTTGGCATTGGTTTAGACGATGGAAAGATTTTATGTGTAAAAGTAGGTGTTGGTGGAGATGCCAATACTAAAGATTTGATATGGATTGGTAATCCAGTAAATAAATCTGTTGTCATTAGTGATGAATGTAAAGCGTCAGAATATATTGGGATTTCAAGTTATGTTTATAGCAATTTGAATGACGATGTAAAATATGGAACACAGAAAAATTACTTTGGTCAAGATGTGAAAGTAGATATGTGGACAGCATATAGAGTACTTTACAATGGAAGTTACGAAACATTTTATAAAACAAGTTGGTATTGGACAGTTCCATAAGAGTACTGCTGCTAACAGTGGTTTTACGCTATAGCTAGTTTTGTGGTAAGTTCACGTTTGCATTTTGCAAGAATTTTTACCTTTAAAAGAAAATAGTCGGTTCCGAAGTTTACAAGCTCGCCAAGCGCCGGAACGTTAGCACTAATTTTTGACCACCAAAGTTTTCAAAAGACAAACTTTTGTATATTTGAAAAAAAAGTTTCAAAATGACAACCAGAGAGAACATATTAAAAACGCTAAAATCAAATAAGCTGCAACTAACGAAGTTTGGCATTCGTAGTGTTGGCCTTTTTGGTTCATACATTCGTGGTGAACAATCTAGCGAAAGTGATATTGATTTGCTGATTGACTTTGAACCTGAAAAAGAAAATTTTGACAACTTTATGGCGGTTTGCGATTTATTTGAAAAAATATTCAAAAACGAAAAAATTGAAGTTGTTACCAAAAATGGCTTAAGTCCATATATTGGCCCAAAAATATTAAATGAAGTTCAGTATGTCTAAAGAGCCGAAAGAATACTTGAGACATATTAACGATGAATGTTTGTATATCATTTCAGTAAGTAAAGATCTGAAATACGAAGATTTCCTAGACGACGAAACTCTGAAAAGAGCTGTTGTGAGAAGTCTGGAAATTATTGGAGAAGCTACAAAGAAAATACCTGCTGATGTAAAAGTAAAATGGAATACCATCCAATGGAAAAACATGGCAGGAATGAGAGATAGGTTGATTCACGATTACATGGGTGTTAATTATACTATTGTTTGGGATGTAATGAAAAACAAGATTCCGGACATGAATAAACAGATTTCTAAATTTCTAACCGAATAATAAAAACTAGTGCTAACAACCGTTTCTCGCAATTGCGAGTTTTGTGGTAAGTTCTCTTTTTGGTATTACGCATCGGGTATACTCCTGTGACCGGATGCGGTGGTGCTTAGGTACTGTACTTTATTGAAAAATCACTTGAACTGACGGTTTTTTTGGTGTTGGGTTTTCGATACAATTTTTACTTCGTAAAAATCACTCAAACTGACGGGCTTATTGTTGATGGGTTTCAATACCATTTTTACTTTGTGAAAATCACTCAAACTGACGGGGTTATTGTTGATATGATTGTTTGAACTGATGAGCTTTGGGTGGCGGTTATTAAAAAAGGCCAACCTTTCGGTTAGCCTTTTTCTGAATTACAAAATGATGTTTAACCCAATTTTGAAATTTCTGCCTCGGGTGGAATACCCTATATTTTCGGTGAAGTCTTTGTTGAATATATTGGTAGCGGCTCCGAAAACCGTAAGTCGGTTTTTGATTAGTGTGTATTTTACCAAAGCGTTTAGGAGTTGGTATGAATCTAATTGGACCTGGCTGGTGCCGAAGGTATTGCCGTCAAAAAAGGCGTCGTTGCGCGCGTCAAAGTACTGGTAACTTACATTAAAAAAGGTTCGGGTTGTTGGTTGGTACTCTACTCCTGCGTTGACTTTGTGCTTAGGGATTAATCGGTCTAAGGCTTTGTCGACTTGCGTGAAGGTGTAGTTTCCGCTGATTTTTAGTTTTGAAGTGAGGTTGATGATCAAATCGGTTTCCAGTCCTTTGGCTTTATTTTTTCCGTCGATATTGATGTAATAACCCTGAAAGTTGGTGCTGTCGTAGTAGAAATCGAAAGAGTTTTTTTGGTCGCGGTAGAACCCAACGGCATTCAGTTTGATTTTCTTGTCTGCCAATTCGGTTTCAAAACCGGCTTCGATGGTGGTATTTTCCTCGGGGGTTAGCTTGGTGTTTCCGTACTCTGAATAGAGCTGGTACAAACTTGGCGTAATATAGGCGGTGCTGTATGAAGCCAACACTTTGAGAGGAAAGGCCGTAGGGAAGTTGAATGAGGGATTGATATTGAAAACGGTGTGGTTGCCATACTCGCTGTGGATGTTGAGACGCGAGCCTAAATTAAGATTGAGTCCAAAAGGAGCGTCGTAGACCAATGTGAGGTAAGGGTCAATCATATTGAAACGCGTATCCTCGCGGTTGATGGTGCTGTAGGGAGTGTGGCTGGCCATGTCGTGAAACTGGAAATTGGTACCAGCCACAACAAAAAAGGTGTTGCTGAATTTGTACTTATTGAAGGCATCAACCACGGCGCTGCGGGACTCGTAGAGGGAATAATCGGTTCCGGAAGTGTAGGAATTGAACTCGCTGTAATCGCGTTTGATTTTGGTAAAGCCCGAATTGATGTTAAGCTCTCCTTTGTTGTACTTGTACTTAGGAGCGAAACCAAAGCGAAACTGCTCTGAAGCGGTCTTGTTTAAAGCCACATCATTAAAGCCGGTATTGTCAAAAGGCTGATCGTAGTTGTTGCTGATTTTGTCGTAGTTGCCAAAAAAATCGAGGGTGAGTTTACGGGTGGCGTTATACCCGAATTTGGTTAAGATGTTTTGTCTTGAGAAACTGTCGGGTTCGTAGTTTTCGCCGGCAATTTGAGACATCCCTTTGGTTTCAGTGCTGTTCAGACCGGCAAAGAAGTTAACCTTTTGGTATTGGCCGTTGACCGAAAACCCCTGATTGAAATCCTGACCGTTGTATTTGTGATTGTCGGCTGTGTTATTAGAGCCTATATTAACATAAGCAGTGCCTTGAAGAGGTTGCTTGCCTGCTTTTTTGAGGGTGATGTTGATGACTCCGGTAGCGGCACCCGTACCGTACAGTGTACTGGCTGCTCCTTTCATAACCTCGATGCGCTCGATTTGTTCTACGGGAAGCAAACGCAAATCGTATTCTAAACTGATGCCGGAAGCATCGGTCACGGGAATACCATCAATAAGGATAAGTATCTGACGGTTTTTGCCTCCGCGGATGTAATAGCCGAGATTCTTACCGTTGGCAGACTGGTTGCCGTTAATTTCGACCCCGGCTACCTGTGAGAGAACGTTGGCTAAATTTTGGCCGGCTTTGTTTTCGAGGTCTTTGGCCGTAATGACTTCGATAACTTTTCCTGATTTTTCTTTGCTTTGAGCAAACTTGGTATCAGAAATGACTACCTCATCTAAAATTTCAATTCCTGTAGCTTTGTCTACAAAATCATACTTTGGTTTAGAAGACTCTTTTACCTGTGCATAGGCACAAGTACTCAGCATGGCGATGAATGCCGCTGCTTTGACTGTTTTTTTCATTTTTAGTTAAACACTAAATTTAATACTGCTGGGAGAAAAGCATAGAATTTACCCATACCCAAACCTTTTTTCCCGAAAGTTTGTTACTCTGATGAATTAGGCAGGTCTCCTGGCTTGCGTCTTGTTGTTTACCTTCCCATCCGGATTTGAGATTTTCAGATTAAGGATTTAAAAAAACCCAATTTCTGATTCTAAATACTTAAATTCCAAGACAGTGGTGTTGTAGTTAACAACAAGCTTGATAGCTTACAGTTGCGGGAACAGCTCAGGATTTTTGATTTTTGAATGTTGACTTTTGATTTCAGAACACTTCTGAAATCTTAAATCGTTACTCTTCAATCTTCAATCACCTGATTCCCTTTTAATGCGATTTTGAAAAACAGAAATCGCAACCTTAATTCGGGCGCAAATATAGAATAGAAAAATAAATAACCAATAGCTTTGAATCTGAAACTTTTTCTTATATTTATACTATCTTAAAATAGATTTTTATGAAAAAATTAATCCTCACTTTCATAATTTTAATGTGTTCTCATTCCTATGCTACTCGTGTACAAATTGATTTTGCAGACAATTTTTACATTGGTGTATCGGGTCAAAACATCATGTATCCACAAGAAGGAACTGCAACTAGTAATGCTGAAATAAATGAAATTTTTTCCAATCACGGTATAAGTCATTGTGCTGAAAGCTATAGAAATCACAGTATAATATTTGCAGATTATATTGGTACAAATCTGGTCGGTTTTACCAATGACCTTTTAGCGAATGCTAATGTCACACGAGTAAGAAATTGCTATAGTGATCCAAATATAGGAGGGTATTCCTATGCGGACACCTTAGGAATTATGCTTTTAACTGCTACCGACGGAAATCCAACGGGGGTTAATGGAAATATTATAGTTACCAACAATGCTTCACTTAATGCACTATTCCAAACCTATCAGGTGACAGCAATGACACTATCTATTCCTAACTCTGTGTATTATGAAATTTACTTTGAGGGGGATATTACCGGTTTGAAAGAAGCGTTAGACGGACTTGATTTGGTTATAAACAGTACTTGGCAGGTTTGGGTTCCTATGTTGAGCAATCCTGATTTTAGCGCTGTCAATACGCTTATTTACCCCAATCCTTTTTCAACGACTTTCAACATCGAAACCGAACAGTCGATTAAGCAATTCAACATTATTGACGTGACCGGAAAAAAAGTAGTAAATACCTTTTCAAAAAATGAATTTGATACACAAACATCGCAATTGAGTTCGGGCATGTATATCCTAAACCTTCAATTTGAAAACGGTCAAACTGTTAATCATAAATTAGTCAAAAAATAAAAATTTATTTTTTCTGTGTTTCGCTTTACCTTTGCCCCACATGCAAAATGGTATCTATGAAATATTGCCCATCACAACTTTTACTATCATTTTTTTTAATTTCTTTTTTGGGTTGCAAAACCGAAACAAAACCGGAAATAGCCTTTCCTGTAAAAAATGAAATCGTCTACGCCAAAGGGTTTTCCATTAAAAACTATAGTGGGTATTCCATTATAACCGTAAAAAATCCGTGGCCAAAAGCAACCAAAACCTATACGTACATCCTCAAAGAAAAAAACGGAATCGTTCCTGACAGTTTGAAACAAAACGTTACGATTGCTGTTCCGATAAAGACTATCGTAGTTACCTCAACCACGCATATTCCTTCGTTGGAAATGCTAGACGAAGTGAACTCACTGGTAGGTTTTCCGCATACGGATTATATTTCTTCGGAAAAAGTAAGGGCCCGAATTGAAGCCGGAAAAGTCAAAGAACTGGGCATGAACCAAAACCTCAACACGGAAGTTTTGCTTGATTTACAACCCAATATCATCATTGGTTATGGCATTGACAACAACAATCCTACGCTGGACAATTTGGAAAAAAGCGGGTTAAAAGTAATGCTGAACGGCGATTGGAATGAAGAAACCCCATTGGGCAAAGCTGAGTGGATTAAGTTTTTCGGAGCTTTATACGGCAAGCAAAAACAGGCCAACACCTTGTTTTCAAAAATTGAAAAAGACTATTTAAAGACGATTGAAATAGCGAAAAATGCTGCCACTACGCCAACCATTTTAGCCGGTGATATGTTTGAAGACCGATGGTATTTGCCGAAAGGGAGCAGTTGGGGAAGCTTGTTGCTGAAAGAAGCTAATTCAAATTATCTGTGGCAGGAAACCACCGGTACCGGTAGTTTGTCGTTGTCGTTTGAAACTGTTTTTGAAAAAGCTAAAGATGCAGATGTGTGGTTTACCTCGGGTCAGTTTTCTTCGTTAAAAGAAATGACGGATAAGAATCCGCATTATGCCCAATTTAAAGCTTTTGGGAATAAAAATGTGTATTCGTTCAATGCAAGAAAGGGCAAAACAGGCGGTATTTTGTATTATGAATTGGCACCAAACCGTCCGGATATAGTGTTGAAAGACATTGTTAAAATTCTGCATCCTGAGTTGTTGCCCAGTTACAAACCTTTTTTCTTTGAAAAATTACGCTAGTTGAAAAACCAAAACCGAAATACCTTTCTTTTTGCCCTGCTGTCATTCACTTTGTTGGCCGCTATGCTGTTGAATATTGCCGAAGGACAGGTTGCCATACCCATTAAAGAAGTTTTTAAAAGTTTGTTTGGAGGACAGGCTTCAAAAGACACCTGGGAATACATCATCGTAAATTTCAGATTACCCAAAGCTATTACCGCCATATTAGTAGGTATAGGCCTATCGGTAAGCGGGTTGTTGATGCAGACGCTTTTCAGGAATCCGCTGGCCGGCCCTTATGTGTTGGGACTGAGTTCGGGTTCGAGTTTGGGAGTGGCCTTTGTGATTTTGGGAGCGGGTATGTTGCCGGCGGTTTTTTCGCAATTTATGTTGTCGTCGTATGGTATTATATTGGCTTCGTGCTTGGGAAGTTTATTGGTTTTACTACTGATTTTGATTGTATCACAACGGTTGCGCGATACTATGTCGATATTGATTGTAGGGTTGATGTTCAGCAGTTTTACCGGAGCTATTGTAAGTGTGTTTACTTATTTCAGTTCGGCCGAACAATTGCAGAAATATACCTTTTGGTCGATGGGTAGCATTGGTAATTTATCGTGGCAAAACATTGTTATACTGACCATCTGTGTTATTGTTGGATTGCTAATAAGTGTGGCATCGTTAAAACCTTTGGATGCTTTGTTGCTGGGAGAAAATTATGCTAAAAGCATGGGATTGAACCTGCAACGGACCAGGTATATCATTATTTTGGCCACCAGTATTTTGGCCGGGAGCATCACTGCTTTTGCCGGTCCGATAGCGTTTGTGGGATTGGCGGTTCCGCATTTGGCCAAATTGTTATTCCACACGAGTAATCACAAGATTTTGTTTTTCGGTACAGTAATCCAAGGGGCAATTATCATGCTTTTTTGCGACACGGTAGCGCAAATGCCGGGTTTTGATTTTACTTTGCCTATCAATGCCATTACTTCAATCATAGGGGCACCGGTGGTGATTTGGTTAATTGTTAAAAAGAAAAGTATTCAGTAAAAGAATGAGTCTTCACACCAACATACTTCAAACTTCAAATTTAACCATAGGCTATACGTCTAAGAAGGGTAAAAATACCATTGCTGAACATTTGAATTTAAAATTAGAGCAAGGACAATTGGTTTCACTGGTGGGCGGAAACGGCATCGGGAAATCGACATTACTTCGAACCTTGACCGGCATACAGAAACCTCTGGCCGGCAAAGTGATGCTAAACGAAAAAGAAATCCATTCGTATGAAGCTACAGATCTGGCTCAAAATTTAAGTTTGGTTTTGACCGAAAAACTTCCTCCGAGCAACCTGACTGTTTTTGAGCTGATTGCTTTGGGCAGACAGCCTTATACAAATTGGTTGGGAAAACTTTCGGGCATTGATTATGAAAAAATAACCCAAGCCGTTGAACTGACGCATATTGAACATTTGCTCAACAAAAAGCATCACGAAATAAGCGACGGACAACTTCAAATTGTACTGATAGCAAGAGCTTTGGCACAAGACACACCTCTGATTATATTGGATGAACCGACAACGCATTTGGATTTGTTGCACAAGGTTTCGGTGTTTAAGCTTCTGAAAAAACTATCGCTGGAAACCAGAAAATGCATTTTATTTTCGACTCACGATATTGACTTGGCGATACAACTCTCCGACGAAATGATAGTGATGACCGAGGCCTCAGTGGTTCAGGACCAACCGTGTAATTTAATTTCGAAGGGAGTTTTCAATACTCTTTTCAAAGATGCCTCAATTGTTTTTGATGGTGAGAAAGGGAGGTTTGTTGTTAATTAACAATTGCTTATTTGATTGATAATTGTCTTTTAGCTTCGCCTACCACAAACGCAACCGAATTCGCAATATTATAACTGCGAATCCGTTTTGACATTGGGATTGTTAAATGATTTTCGAATTGATCTAAAACTTCTTTGCTCAACCCTACGCTTTCTTTGCCAAAAACCAGCCAGTCTTCGTCCTGGAATTCTGCTTCATAAATAGATTTTTCGGCATGAGAACTCATCAGAAATACTCTTGACTTATCGCTGATTTGAGCTATCCACTGTGCTACATTGTCGTATTCTTTCCAGTCGAGGTGTACCCAATAATCGAGTCCGGAACGCTTGAGATTTTTATCGGTAATTTCAAACCCATAGGGTTTTATGAGGTGCAATCTGTTTTCGGTGCCCACACACAAACGACCAATATTACCGGTATTGTTGGGGATTTCGGGTTCTACTAAAACGATGTTAAGCATTTTTAGGTGGTTGGATTATTAGATTATTAGATTGTTGGATTATTAGATTGTTGGATTATTAGATTGTTGGATTATTAGATTGTTGGATTATTGGATTGTAATATTTTTAGATTTCTGATTATCTAAAAGCTAAGCGTATCAAAGTTGTCGACTTCAATTACTTGTCCGGCTTTGAGTTGCAAAGATAGAGTTCCTACCCGAATCCTGATGAGTCGAAGTGTTGGAAATCCTACGGCAGCAGTCATTTTTCGCACTTGCCGAAATTTGCCTTCGGTTACAGTGACGGAAATCCAACTGGTGGGCCCGTGGCGTTCATTGCGGATTCTTCTCCCCTCACCTATATATTTCGGAAGCTCAGTAACAATATGGGCTTCGCATTTTTTGGTGGTATAACGAATGCCTTTGAAACCAATTTCGACACCTTGTTTTAATTGCTCTATTGCTTCCTGACTGATTAGCCCGTCAACCTGAGCGTAGTACTCTTTTTCGACTGTTTTGCTTCTTACCTTTTCGCTCATCATGCCATCTGTAGTGAGCAGTAAGAGGCCTTCGGAGTCTTCGTCTAAACGGCCAATAGCCATCGTTCCCTTGGGAAAATTATAGAGTTCACCCAGCAACTTTTTATGTCGCTTTTTTTCGTAAACAAACTGACTTAAATAGCCGTGGGGTTTGTGAAGCAGGAAGTGGCGGTGCGTTTCTTTCATTTAACAAAAATAAAAAGACCATCCAATCCGGACGGTCTTTTTTATCAATATGACCTTATTTATTGACGACTTTGAACGTAATCAGACAAAGCTTCCGCATTGGAACTGAATGAGAATATACCGTTTAATTTGAAATAATTTTTAGGCTCGGTGCAATAATCATATGCGAACTTAGTGAACTCCAATTTATTGTCCTCAAAACTAAACGTATTAGCCATTTGCATGATTTGGTCGACATTCAAACAGTTGGCTGTTACTACCTGCTTGGCTGTTTTCAACTTAGCATCTTCGAAACTCTGTTTTTTTATAGTAGCTAAAGCAGCACTGAAATTTCCGGCTGACATAGCATATTTTCCGCCACAGCCTCTAACCGGTTCCTCATCGTGATGATGACCCGAAGAAGAGGAAGTGTGCGTGGTGGTAGTGGTTGTGGTTTGAGTAACGGCTCCACCTCCCATATTATCATTGATGGTAACCCCCATGCTGATGCCGCCCATGTTAACTCCCACATTTACGCCGTTAGTTTGCGTAGTAGTGGTAGTGGTTTGCGAAACACTACCGGTAACCGGTGGCGGCGCAGGCTGACCATAATGAATTACATGAACATTTGAGGCCGGAATAAAGTTAGGCTGCACCGGAATGGATGAATAATAATTCATCTTCATCTTTGTTTTGTTGTTCTTATCTCTTTTGATTTTGTAAGTCACATCCGAAAATACTCCGTCAACATCGGTTAACATCAAATTGTTTTTGGTAATGTCCTGTAGTGATTGATCGGCAAACTTAATCTTGGCGTTGTAATAAGGTTGGTTTAAATCCTCTACTCTCAGGTTTGTTTGTGGGGTGTCGTTAATTACTTCACCATTGAGAATTAATGTAAATTTATCTCCGTCTTCGGAAAAAATTGTTAAGTGTCCCACAGGACCCAGTTGTCCGAAAGACAATGTTGAAATAAATAAAACTGCTAAAAAAGTAATTTTTTTGATCATTGGTTAATAGTGTTAAAGGTTTGTTTTATGCTATCAGATTTCTGCATTTTCAAAAACGGTGCCAAATTAAAAAACATTTTGAAATGACCATGAGTTTTTTGGTCAAATCTGATTATATTTAGACTCTTTATTTTATTACTTTTATGAACGATACCATATTGATAATAGGAGTTTTTATACTTGCCCTATTTATTGGAATTTATTTAGGAAAAACATTATTTGCCGCAAATTCGAAATCGGAAAAAGCTTCTTTGGAGGAGAAAATAAACGGATTGCTGCAACAAATTGAGCAATTCAAAAATCAGGTTAGTCAAACCATTCAGGAACGGGAAGCCATTCGCGCCGAGAAAGAGGCTTTAGCCATTCAATTATCGAAAAAGGAAACTGATTTTGAAAATCTTTGGGAACGCAACAAAGAGCAAAAGGCAGAAGTGGAACAACTTCAGGAAAAATTCACCAAAGAATTTGAAAATTTGGCCAACAAAATTTTGGAGGAGAAAACCACCAAATTTACCGAACAAAATAAAGAAAACCTCAAAAATATCTTAACTCCGCTACAGGATAAAATTCAACTTTTTGAAAAGAAAGTAGAAGACACTCACAAAGAAAGCATTGATTATCATGCTGCGTTACGCCAACAAATTTTGGGCTTACGCGAAATGAACGAACAAATGAGCAAAGAAACCCTGAATCTGACCAAAGCTCTCAAAGGCGACAGCAAAATGCAGGGGAACTGGGGTGAGTTGATTTTGGAACGGGTATTGGAAAAGTCGGGCTTAGAGAAAGGCCGGGAATATGAAGTACAACAAAGTTTTGTAACCGAAGAGGGCAACCGCTTATTTCCGGATGTGGTGATTAATTTGCCCGACGGCAAAAAAATGATAGTGGATTCGAAGGTAACTTTAACTGCCTACGAGCGCTATATTAATGAAGAAGACGATGAAGCAAAGACTCAACATTTGAAAGAACACGTTACCGCATTAAAACGTCATGTAGACCAACTAAGCGAAAAAAATTATCAGGATTTATACCAAATGGAAAGTCCGGATTTTGTGTTGTTATTCGTTCCGATTGAATCGGCTTTTGCTTTGGCTTTGAATGAAGATACTACACTTTACAACAAAGCTTTTGAGAAAAACATCGTAATCGTCACCCCTTCTACTCTTTTGGCCACATTGCGCACCATTGACAGTATGTGGACCAACCAAAAACAGCAGGAAAACGCCTTAGAAATAGCGCGTCAGGCCGGGGCTTTATACGATAAGTTTGAAGGTTTTGTTTCCGATTTGGTGAAAATAGGAAAGAAAATGGATGAAGCGAAAGTAGAATACCAAGGCGCTATGAACAAACTTGTTGACGGAAAGGGCAACCTCGTAACCAGTGTAGAAAAGTTGAAAAAAATGGGAGCCAAAGCTAAAAAATCATTACCCGATAATATTTTAACCCGAGCTGAAAAAGATGAGTGAATTATTTAAAACCGTAAAATCATCACAAATTACCATTTCGCAGTTGATGTTGCCCTCGCATACCAACTTTAGCGGCAAAATTCACGGTGGTTATCTGTTATCTCTTTTAGACCAAATTGCTTTTGCCTGTGCTTCAAAATTTTCGGGGCATTACTGCGTAACTGCTTCTGTAGATACAGTAGATTTTTTGAATCCGATTGAAGTTGGAGAGTTGGTAACCCTGAAAGCCAGCGTAAATTATGTAGGCAGAAGCTCGATGATTATAGGAATTCGGGTAGAAGCCGAGAATATTCAAACCGGAAAAGTAAAGCATTGCAATTCGAGTTACTTTACGATGGTTGCTAAAGATGACAACGGAACAAACACAGAAGTTCCCGGATTGATTTTATCAAACGAAGAAGAAGTAAGACGTTTTTGCAATTGCATTAAGATGATTTCGTTGAAAAAAGACAGAAATCAGCATGAAGAATCTTTTGATTACAAATCGGAATCTGCCTTGGAACAATTAAAAACGTACAGAATTAAGCTAAATGCTTTTTAAGAATATAACTGAATAATATTCATTAAAAATAAGTTTTTATTAACAGCACCAAACTATTTAATAGTATTTTATAAAAAATTTGCTATTTTTGGTTTGCATTATTAAAAACTTATGAAAAAACACTACCTACTACTTCCTTTTGCACTTTTATCAATAATACTATTTTGGGCTTGTTCTGATACCGATGACGAATACATTCCCGTTTCGCCGGTTACGGTTGATTTGACTCAGGTTCCTTATGCGAAGTTATCTGATTACAAATTTTTCGTTGGTGAAATGAAAAATCAGATTCCTGCCCTGAATGTTCTACCTTACGAACCCGCCAGTGGTCTTTTTACAGATTACGCACACAAAAAAAGATTTGTATGGATGCCCGAAGGGACTAAAGGAACTTTTGTTGCTGACGGTAAAATTTTAGAATTACCTGTGGGTGCTGCTTTAATCAAAACTTTTTATTACGATAATGTACAGCCTTCGAATACTACCCGCATCATAGAAACCCGTTTGATGATCAGAAAAACAACGGGATGGATTTTTGCCGATTATGTTTGGAATGAAGATCAAACAGAGGCTTATTTAGATTTGAACGGCAGCAATGTAGCACTAAGCTGGAAGGACGAAAATGACATTATTAAAAGTGCTAATTACAGAATTCCGAACGAAGTTCAGTGTAATGTTTGTCACAAATATAAAGAGACCATTGATAACAATTACGTTGAAAGACACGAACCCATTGGAATAAAGCCTCAAAATTTGAATTTCAATTTCAATTATGGCACAGAAACCAAAAATCAATTGACAAAATGGATTGAGGTGGGTTATTTGGCAAATAATTTCAGTTTGCCCAGTATTCAAAATACCGTTGTTAATTACAATGACACCAGTAAACCGCTGGAATTAAGAGTTCGTTCGTATTTTGATATCAATTGTGCTCATTGTCATAATGCTAACGGACATTGTGATTACAGACCTATGCGATTCCCTTTTTCTGAAACAGAAAACAATCTTGCTAATATGGGTGTTTGTGTAGACACACAGGACACACAAGATTTTCCACCTGCCTTGAGTAAAATAATTACACCAGGGAATCCGGACCGGTCTATGTTGTATTATCGATTAGACACTGATAATGAAAATTACAGAATGCCTCTGCATGGAAGAACACTCATTCATACTGAAGGTGTTGAACTTATTGGTAACTGGATAAATTCGTTACAAACTTGTCCGTAGAACATCTAAAAACAACTAACTTAAAATATGAAAAAAATTACTCTAATTATTTCTTTGCTGCTGTTAGGGCTGCATAGTAATGCACAGGACACTTGTGCTTCTGCATTTCCTCTGACTACCGGAGGTATATATTCAGTAGGTATCATTAACGGTACCGATGTTCCTACTCCCATTTGTGCTAACAATGGAAGTATCCCGGTCGCAAATATCCCTGCGGGAGAATGGTATGCATATACCCCAACACAGGATTTAACTGTAACCGTTACTTCAGACATTGCAGCTAATACCCCAAGAAAAGATACCCGTGTTCATGTATATACCGGAACGTGTGGTGCATTAACCTGTTATGCCGGGGATGATGATAGCGGAAGCAGTTATTCTTCCGTTTGTATATTCAATGTAACTGCCGGAACAACTTATTACATAGCTTGGGACAACAGGTGGTTATCGACTGCAAAAAATACCGGATTTTCATTTCAATTAATTGAAGCTCCCATTGTTGTACCACCTCCCACCCCTATAACTTATACAACACAAACGCTATCAACCATTAACAGTACCTACAATATTTGTGTTGTAGATATGAATAATGACAACCTAGATGATATTGTAGGTGTTAGTTCAAATAACTTGAGAATTCATTTTCAAGGAAGCACACCAAACGCTTTTACTGTTACTGATTTCCCTATAACCGGTGCTAATTATATGCCCGGCTGGAGCATGGCAGCAGGAGATTACAATAAAGACGGGTTTAATGACTTAGCATTAGGAAATACCAACGGGCTTTCGATTATAAGGTCAAACAATACAGGAACTGCTTACACAGGCATTACACCCGGTGAATATATTTTTTGCCAAAGAACAAATTTCGCCGATTTAAACAAAGATGGTAATTTGGACATTTTCTCATGTCATGATGTGGCCCCAAATGTTTATTACCTGAATGATGGAAATGCTAACTTAACTTATTATCAATCGAACACTACTGCAGGAGCCATGAATCTCAGTTCAGGCGGAGGTAATTATGCTACACTTTTTACTGACTTTGATAATGATGGCGATACCGATGTCTTTATCTCTAAATGCTCAGGACCACCTTGCCAATTATTCAGATATGACGGAGGAAATACTTATACCAATGTTTCATCACTTGCCGGAATTGATGTAACTCCGATTCAAACATGGTCATCAGCCATTGCCGATTTTGACAATGATGGAGATATGGATATTATCATCACAGCCAGTACAGGTACTCATAAATATTTTAGAAACAACTTTGAAACTACCAATACTTTAGGATCCTTTACCAACATAACCTCAGGTTCGGGTTGGGACACAAACACATCAACTAATATTGACAATATAGCCTACGATTTTGATAACGACGGATTCATAGACGTACTTGGAGGAGGTAATAAAATTATGTTCAACCAAGGGAATGGCACTTTTGCTCCTGTAAGTTACAGCGGTATTGCAGTAGGAGCTGTCGGTGATTTAAATAATGATGGATTCCTGGATATTCAGAGTGGCTCTACTATCAGATATGCAGTTCCTAACACAAACAAATGGTTGAAAGTAGCCCTGCAAGGCGTTCAAAGTAACAGTAACGGAATTGGAGCCCGAATTGAAATTTACGGTACTTGGGGTAAACAAATCAGAGACATCAGAAGTGGTGAAGGATTTAAATACATGAGTTCACTTAACGCTCATTTCGGAATAGGACAAGCCACCATTATTGACCAAGTAGTGATTAAATGGCCTTCAGGAATTGTAGACACCTACACTAATGTAACGCCAAATCAAATGCTTAAAGTTGTGGAAGGTGCCACCTTAGCAGTTAATTCGTTTAACAATACGGCTTTCAGCCTGTATCCGAATCCTGTGAAACACAACCTCAATATCAGCTTAAATGTTAACAATCCGGTTGAGTTTAAAACGGCCCAAGTATTTGATATGAATGGTAAAGTAGTGTTGGAAAGTAAATTTGAAGGTAACACTCTAAACGTTGATAAATTAGCTACCGGCACTTATATTCTATTGCTGAAAGATGCTCAGGAAAAGAATTACTCGCAAAAATTTATAAAAGAATAGTAATTTCAATCCAATCTATAAAAAAGTCCCGATTACTCGGGACTTTTTCATAATGGTACTTTTTCAAAAGCGTTGAGTTTATCAATGTCAAGGACTGTTTTATTGTCATCCGAGCTTTTAAAATACATCGGAATGAATTTGGCTCCAAATACAATTTCCGAAAAAGTATAAGAGGTGCGTTTAGCCACTGTAGTACTGAACATATCATCAAAAACTTTAAGAAAAACCAATATTTCACCATTTATATTTTCATAATCTTCTTTAGTAAAGTTGTACAATGGACTGTTCTCAGTTATCGGGTGTACTAGTGTCCAACTCAAGGTTAATGAATTAATTTTGGCCAGTTCCAAATCTAAGCTGTAAAATTTATTGACCAATGCACCATTTTCCTCTACTATCATTCCTAACATGATTTTCACTTCGGCATCGGTTAAATTGGTATTTTTATAAGGTGTCATTCTGATCATTAATCCGGTACCTTTTCCGTAAGGCGCAATTAGAGCATTGTGTGAAAAACGGATAAAAGCCTTGGGCTTACTGAATCTTCCGTAAAACAAGCCTGTAGCAATTGCAAAACTCAACAATCCGAAAAGCGCTTCTACAGCAGCAATGAAACTGGTTAAAAAACCACTGGGACTCACATGCCCGTAACCCACTGTGGTATATGTTTGCACACTAAAGAAAAAAGCCTGCCCATATTTATCTAATCTTGATGTGGCATCGACTCCAACTAAATGCTCAACTCCTATGGCGTAGTAAATACCCGCAAAAATAAAATTGACCAAAAAATAAAAAACCACTATAATCATCATGAATTTCCATCTTGGGATATTCAACATCGTGTGGTACCAACTAATACTGTCAAAAAGACCAATTCCCGTTTTTTTGATGTTGGCATTGCCGCTTTTATTGACGAATCGACCACCGTAACTGGATGCATTGGTTCCAAAACCGGTATCATTTTCGGCTTTTGCCCTGCTGTTTATTTTTTTAAGGAATTCCATGACTACATTTAAATTGATTTTTCCATCACAAAATCATCCATAACATAACCATTGCCAATGTCGATGACTTCTTCTTTTACAGTACTGAATCCTAATTTTTGATAAAAATGCTGAGCCGGATTGTATTTGTTTACATTCAAAAAAACTGCTTTTTCATTTTGACTTTTAGCTTCATTCAGAATAAAATCTAACAGTAATTTGCCAATTCCTTCTCCTTGACGGGTAGAGAGTATGTAAATTTTATGAACTTTGGTTTTATGTGTATCTCCGGAGTTCAATTCATAGGAAGCGAAACCAACCGAAACATCATGGTCTTTGACCAAAATAAAATGATGTTTTTTCTCCTCAGCCTGCTGTCTGAGAGCAGGTACGCTGTACATCATTTCCATCATGTATTCGAGTTGCGGCTGACTCAAAATACTACCGTAAGCTATAGGCCAAACTTCTTGAGCAATGGCTCTTATATCTTTAAATTCATCGTCTTGATTTCTTTCTATGTGCATCATCTTATGCTTTTACAAAGGCACTTTCATAAGTTGTAATCCAATCCTGAACTGTTATCTTTCGGATTAGTTCAGCTATCAAATCATAGGGAATATCATCAGGCTTTTTAAATCGGATACAACTTTTGCCCATGTCTAACTTAGTTTTACAATGTTTGGGATATTCAGCCACAAACCAATCCAATAGTGCTTTATTGGCATAAATTCCCATATGATACAACGCTATGAAATTCTTTTGCGAAGCTACATTTATAAAGGGCAAGGGTAATTTTGTATCACAATGATAACCTTTGGGATAAATACTATGAGGCACTACATAGCCTAACATGCCATAGCCTATGACTTCCTGAAATCCTTCCGGTAAATTTTGAAGTATGGTATTGCGGAGTTTTTCAACGGCGGTTTTTCTGTCCGAAGGCAATTCGTTTAAATAATCTTGCGGGGTGAGGGCTTTAGATTGCATAGTTCTTTTTTTGTTCCTCAAAAATAGAAATAATTTTAATAGATTTACGGGTCGAATTTTATTACAAAGCCATGTCCAAAAGTCCGTTACGCCAAGATAAAACCTGCCTGAACTGCAGATACGTTGTAGAAAACCGATTTTGTCCGAATTGCGGACAGGAAAATACCGATACCAGAAAGACATTTCATCATTTGTTTGTTCACTTTTTTGAAGATTTAACGCATTACGAAAATGCCTTTTGGAAAACCATCAAAAACTTATTCTTCAAACCGGCATCACTTACTAAGGAATATCTTTCGGGCAAGCGTTTGTCCTATTTGGCTCCGGTGCGTTTGTACATTTTTATCAGTTTTGTGACGTTCTTCATCATCACGGCTTTTCCCGGAAACGAAGAAGAATTACTCAGCGGAAATGAAACTCAAACTGTCCAAATTAAAGATAAAAACGGTGTACTCAAAGACAGTGTGATTTCGGTTAAAAAGATAAAAATATCCGAGATTTTGAAAGCGGAAGACGCTCTACAAAAAGAGCAACATCTTACCAATGAAAAAGCAAATGAAAACTTTTTAAATTTTGGTTACAGAAACATCAGAGAACTCGACTCGATGCAAAAATACGGTCCGGCTAATGAAAAACTTACAGATTGGGAATATAACGTAATCAAAAAATCGTTACTCGTAAAAGCAAAAAACACCAAACAGGAATTAATGGAGAAATTCTTGGAACAGTTACGTCATGATTTTCCAAAAACGCTCTTCATTTACATGCCATTGTTTGCTTTTGTACTGTGGCTCTTTCACGGAAAAAAACGTTGGTATTATTTTGACCATGGTATTTTCACCTTGCATTATTTTTCGTTTTTACTGCTCTCGATACTGCTGATTTTCTTTTTCAATAAAATCATGAACTGTTTTGTTGAAAACAGCATTACCGATACAATCCGATATGTTGGATTGGGCGCCAGTTATATTTGGATGTTTTACTATTTCTTCCCGGCACATCATCGTTTTTACGGAGAAACCCGAATAATATCTTTCCTGAAAAGTATCGCTATGTTTGTCATTAATGTAATTATGATGAGCATTTTGCTACTAACCTTCATGTTTTATACCTTCATTAACTTACATTAAACTATGAAATCAAATTGGAGCAAAATAATGGTGCTGTTTTTATTGACAGGCCTTTTTACAAATTGTACTTCACAAAAATCATCCTCCAAAAATTCGGCTGTATCGGTAGCCAAGTACATCAACACCATTTCAACCGAAAGTTTGCAAAAAAATTTAACCGTTATTGCCTCTGATGAAATGGAAGGGCGTCAAACCGGTAGTGAAGGGCAAAAAAAAGCCGGCCGTTATATGATTGATTTTTATAAAAGTCATGGCATCTCTTTTCCGAAAGGAGCCACTGATTACTACCAACGCATACCAGCGGCTTTCTTAAACGCAAAACGCAACGAAGGCTTACCGGATTCTGAGAACATTTGGGCTTACATAGAAGGCTCTGAAAAACCGGAAGAAGTAGTTGTAATTTCGGCACATTATGACCATGTTGGCATCAAAAACGGGGAAATATACAACGGTGCCGATGACGATGGCTCGGGAACGGTTGCTATTATGGAAATGGCAGCAGCATTTCAAAAAGCTAAAAATGAAGGACATGGTCCTAAGCGTTCAATCCTGATTCTGCATGTTACGGGCGAAGAACACGGCTTACACGGTTCGCGTTATTATTCCGAAAACCCATTGTTTCCGCTTGCCAATACCGTTGCCGATGTCAATATTGACATGATAGGACGCCGCGATGATTTTCATAAAGATTCGAATAATTATGTTTATGTTATTGGCTCTGATTACTTGTCTAGCGACTTGTACACCATTTGCGAAAGCGTAAATAAAGAGTTCACTCACCTCACTTTGGATTACAAATACAACGACAAAAAAGATCCTAATCGTTTTTATTACCGCTCGGATCATTACAATTTTGCCAAAAACGGCATCCCGTCGGTATTTTTATTCAACGGTACTCACGCCGATTATCATAAAGCTACGGATGAAGTAAGTAAAATAGAATTTGATGCGCTGACCAAACGAACTCAATACGGATTTGCCATTGTCTGGGAAATTGCTAACCGAAAAGATAAATTGGTAGTAGATAAAAAAGACGAATAACCGAATTGAAAACTGCGAAATTATATAAACAAAAAAAGCCTCCGATACCGGAGGCTTTTGCTTTTTGGGTGAAAGACGGGTCTCGAACCCGCGACCTTCGGAACCACAATCCGACGCTCTAACCAACTGAGCTACAATCACCATTTGTTTTACAAGAAAAGCCGTAGCTTCATTTGCGAGTGCAAATATAGTGTAAAAGTTATCTTTTGCAAAGATTTTTTTCTTTTTTTAAATCAAATCTCCTAAGCTCTTGACAGCCACGTATCTCTCTACTGTAAAGCCCTCAGCATACTCCACTCCAACCAATCTTCCGAAGTCCTGAGTGCGGTAATGAATGCTGTCTAAAAAGTTCTTGGTAGCAATAGGCGTTATCGGTTCCTTAGAATTTTCGGAATAAAACTGAGAAGCATAAGCCAAAATAGACTCTTTCTTTTTATCTATAAAATCCGAAATATCGACTACAAAATCGGGCTCCAGGTTTTTCCATTGCAAATAATGGTAGACCACTTTAGGACGCCAGGCTTCCTGAGCTTCCCCGTCAAGTTCGGTTTCAATACGTCGTAAACCGGATAGAAAGCAGGCGTCAGAAACCAGTTTACTGCCTTTGCCATGGTCGATGTGTCGATCATCAACAGCATTGCACAAGACTATCTCAGGGCGGTATTTGCGAATCATTTTGATGATTTTCATCTGATGAGCTTCATCATTTACGAAAAAACCATCGCGCATATTAAGGTTTTCACGGACAGCAACTCCCAATATTTCGGCAGCCAGACATGCTTCGGCATCTCTTATCTCAGCAGAACCACGAGTACCGAGTTCGCCGCGGGTTAAGTCAATTATTCCCACTTTTTTACCCAGCGAAATTTCTTTGGACAAGGTTCCGCTGCAACCCAATTCAACATCATCGGGATGTGCCCCGAAAGCAAGTATATCTAATTTCATTGTTTCATAATTTGTGGATACAAAAATAATGTAAATAAAAAACCAACATTTTAAAAATCCAGTACTTTTTTCATCGTCATTGATTTGTTGACTGTTTCCACGTATTCATCAGCCGGAATACTGTCTTTGGTAATGCCGCAACCAACAAAAAGTTCGGCCGTATCACCAACAATTTTCATAGAACGTAAATTCACGAACAAATCGGATTGACGGGTCCTGAAACTGGCCAAATCGATATTGAACTCTCCCAAAAATCCCGAATAATATTCCCGATGGTAGCCTTCATTTTTCACTATAAAATCTTTGGCTGAAGCTTTAGGCAAACCACATACTGCCGAAGTAGGGTGCAGTGCTGCAATAATGTTTGAAAGCGATTTTTTTGATTTAGCTTTGGCTGAAATGTCGGTTTTAATATGCCAAATAGTACCCGCCTGCACCGAATAGGGACTGGAAAAAGTAAGCTCGGTTACCCAATTTTGCAATCCGTCTAAAATAAAATCAGTAACCAACTGTTGCTCTTCTTTTTCTTTTTGATGCCACACTAATTGGGTTTCATTGGCGGCCAATTGGGTTCCGGCAAGTGCAACGGTTTGAATATTTTTATCGTTAATTTTTAAAAACTGTTCCGGAGTAGCACCCATCCACATGCCTATTTTCGGGTGAAAAAAACAATATTTAAATGCTGATGGGTAATGCTGCGTCAACTTTCTGAAAACAATTTCTAAATTGAACGAGCTGAGCTTTACCGTCTCTTTGCGCGACAAGACCACTTTTTGAAATCGGTTATCTTCAATGGCTTCAACTCCTTTTTGCACTAAAGCTTCAAAATCATTTTTTGCTTTTTCGTCAAAATTGACCGATTTATCACTCTCGACATGATAGTTGGTGTGGTAAATTCGTTCTACCATGACATCGGAATATTTTTGAGAAATATACGGAATAGCCTCACCATCAAAAGGAGCAAACACAAAACCGGTTTCCTGAAAATCCTCCAGAAAATAAAGATGGTCATTGTTTTGAAAAAGCCCCACCATACTCTCCGAATTGGGTTTGCAGAACAATACAAAAGGTAATTGCTGTTCTTGGTGAATCCTGATTTTTAGGAATAAGTCCGTCATCAGCGTCGGGGTAAAATCATGTTCGTCAATTTACAAAGCGAAACCAATTTGCCGTTTTCATCGGTAATTTTGATTTCCCAAAGATGAAGGCTTCTCCCCTGATGCAGAATTTTGGCTGTGCAATACACCATCCCTTCTCTTTTACTTCTCAGGTGATTGGCAGAAATTTCAATTCCTCTAGCCTCTTGCTTTTCAGGATTGATAAACAACATGGAAGCGGCACTGCCGACACTTTCGGCCAAAGCTACCGAGGCTCCACCGTGCAACAATCCCATCGGTTGGTGTACTCTTGGGTTGACCGGCATTTTGGCTGTAAGGAAATTTTCGCCGGCATCTATGTATTCAATTTCCAAGGTTTCCATTAAGGTGTTTTTGCTCCAATCGTTGCAGAGTTGAAGCATTTTTTCTTTATCAAAAGACATATCTTTTTTTTGTAAAATTACTATTTATTTGACTTTGTAAAACAATTTTAAGATTCCTTATTCTTTCATTTATACTAAAATTGAATTTTATTCGTTATGAAGTGTAGCTTATTTTCAATGACACACATTTCGAAATTTTGAAATTAATACCTACATTTACCACCAGAGACCTTTAGGTCGAATTGTACGAAGTAAAAATTCAAGATACCAATGCGTAAACTTATTATTCTTTTTTTTATTGGTTTAGCCATTACTGTCAGCTCTTGTCGTCAGGACTTTGTGTTTGAACCAAGCACCGGAGGATTAACTTTTTCAAAAGACACGGTTTATTTAGATACTGTTTTCAACACTATTGGCTCAAGTACTTATACTTTGAAGGTGTACAATCACAGTGATAAGGATATTAAAATCCCGATTATCCAATTAGGAAAAGGACAGGATTCAAAGTACCGCATGACCGTAGACGGCATGACCGGAGACAACAACCGTATTTTTCACAACGTTGAATTATTAGCCAAAGACAGTTTATTTATTTTCATTGAAATCACTAATAATGTACCTAATGTCAATCCGACACAGTTCCTGTATACCGACCAAATTCAGTTTGATACCGGAGCCAATTTCCAAAAAGTGGAGCTGGTTACGCTGATTCAGGATGCATATTTCCTGTATCCCAAAAAATTTGACGACGGTACTACCGAAACACTGCCAATAGGAAATGAAGAAATCTATGGTTTTTTCTTGGATGAAAATGACCCGATTAACGGCAATGAATACGTATGGGGTAATGATAAACCTTATGTCATTTATGGCTATGCCGCGGTACCCGGTGGCAAGACTTTAAACGTAATGCCGGGAGCCCGAATTCATTTTCATGCAGACTCCGGTCTGATTGTAGGCAATGGGGCAACTTTGAAAGTAAATGGAGACTATTCGACTACGGCAGCTTTAGAAAATGAAGTCATTTTTGAAGGTGATCGGCTCGAACCCGAGTATTCCGATGTCCCCGGACAATGGGGAACCATTTGGCTAACCGATGGCAGCACCAATAATGAAATCAATCATTTAACCATCAAAAATGCCACCGTAGGTTTACTAATTGACCACAATGACGGCAATTACATGACCATCAAAAACACTCAAATTTATGATTCTTCACTCAGGGGAATTTATGCCAAAACAGCTAAAATAAAAGGAGAAAACATTGTCATCAACAATGCCGGGCAATATGCTTTGTCTTGCTCCTTGGGCGGCGCTTACGAGTTTAAACATTGTACTTTCAATAACAATTGGTCGAGCTCCAATCAGCTGGCGGTACTCATTGACAATTATTATAAAGATGAAAACAACCAGCAGGTAGCCTTTGATTTAGAGCAAGCCGATTTTTACAACTGTATCATTTTTGGTTCTAACCAAATAGAAATGCTGATGCTGAAAAGTACTGTGAATCCAGATACCAACTGGACAGCGCCATTATTCAGCCGTTGTCAAATCAAATTTAACAATAGTAACAATGCGTATACCAATGATCCTAATTATGCTTTTCTGAACGATACAGGTAACATTATTAAAAATGGAAAAACTGATTTTCAAAGCGTGTACAAGAATAAATTAATGATTGGAGAATTATCTGCCGGAAACGGATTTGGTACCAATGTTGGTGTTCCTAAAGATTTAATCAACACAACAAGAGTTTCTCCCAACATTGACTTGGGTGCTTATCAGCACATTACTTTCCCGACAAATTAATTTTTAAAAGAGATTTTAGGATTCATTTTTTTAGCCTAAATTTGCAACTACAACAACAACTAATAACTACACAATGATTCATTTCTTCGGAAACGGAAGTGCTGCTGTTTTTGCCGTACAAGCGCAAAACGAACTTTCGACAGAAACCCTCTCAAAATTAAACTGGCTTTTTGGCAACGCTCATAAAATAGAAAAATCCGTCCTGACGGATTTTTTTGTTGGCCCCCGGGCCGCCATGATTACACCCTGGAGTACCAATGCGGTCGAAATCACCCAAAACATGGGGATAGAAGGCATCATCCGAATTGAAGAATTCCAAAAAGTAGCCGAAAGCTTCACCGACTTTGACCCGATGCTTTTGCAAAAATACGCGGCACTCGATCAGGATATTTTCTCCATCAACCTCCAACCGGAACCGATTCTGGAAATTGACGACATAGCCGCTTACAACCAACAGGAAGGGTTAGCGTTAAGTCAGGAAGAAGTTGATTATTTGAATGCTGTTGCCTCAAAAATTGGCAGAAAATTAACCGACTCTGAGGTGTTCGGATTCTCCCAAGTGAATTCGGAACACTGCCGCCATAAAATTTTCAACGGAACCTTTGTGATTGACGGTGAAGAAAAACCAATGTCACTTTTCAAACTCATCAAAAAAACCTCCGCCGAACATCCAAATGATATTGTTTCAGCATATAAAGATAATGTAGCTTTTATCAAAGGTCCGAAAGTGACCCAATTTGCCCCCAAAAGCGCAGACAAACCAGACTTTTACGAAACCAAAGAATTCGATTCGGTGATTTCATTAAAAGCGGAAACCCATAATTTCCCCACTACTGTTGAGCCGTTTAATGGCGCAGCAACAGGTTCGGGAGGTGAAATTCGCGACAGATTAGCTGGCGGACAAGGTTCACTACCCTTAGCCGGAACAGCTGTTTACATGACAGCTTATTCGCGTTTAAACCAAAACAGAATTTGGGAAAACGGCATGCCGGAACGAAACTGGTTGTACCAAACGCCGATGGATATACTAATTAAAGCTTCGAATGGCGCTTCCGATTTCGGGAATAAATTTGGGCAACCGCTCATTACCGGTTCTATTCTAACTTTTGAACACGAAGAAGAAAACAGAAAATTAGGTTACGATAAAGTCATCATGCAAGCCGGGGGAATCGGTTACGGAAAATTAGACCAATCCCTCAAAAAGAAGCCGAGCGAAGGAGATCAAATCGTTATTCTCGGCGGGGAAAACTACAGAATCGGAATGGGCGGTGCCGCGGTTTCCTCTGCCGATACCGGAGCCTTTGGTTCGGGTATTGAGTTGAACGCCATCCAACGTTCCAATCCCGAAATGCAAAAAAGAGCCGCCAATGCCATTCGCGGTTTGGTGGAAAGCGCTACCAACCCGATTGTTTCCATACACGACCACGGCGCAGGCGGACATTTAAATTGTCTTTCCGAATTGGTAGAAGAAACCGGCGGGTTAATTGATTTGGATAAATTACCGGTGGGCGACCCCACGCTTTCAGCCAAAGAAATCATTGGCAACGAATCTCAGGAAAGAATGGGCTTGGTCATTGGATCAAAAGACATCGATACCTTGCGACGCATTGCCGAAAGAGAACGGGCACCGTTGTATCAAGTGGGAGCAGTCACCGCCAACAAACGTTTCACTTTTGAAGGCAGCCAAACCGGTTTCAAACCGATGGATTTGGCCTTGGAAGACATGTTTGGCAGTTCGCCCAAAACCATCATGGCCGACAAAACCATAGAAAGAAATTACACCGAATTAGAATATTCAAAAGACTATATTCAGGACTATATAAAAGATGTTTTAAAATTAGAAGCGGTAGCTTGCAAAGATTGGTTAACCAATAAAGTCGACCGCTGTGTGGGCGGTAGAGTCGCCAAGCAGCAATGCGTGGGGCCGTTACAGTTACCGCTAAACAATGTGGGAGTGATGGCACTGGATTTTAACGGTAAAGAAGGCATTGCAACGTCTATAGGCCACGCGCCGATTTCCGCTTTAATCGACCCGAAAGCCGGCAGTCGAAATGCCATAGCCGAGGCCTTATCAAACATCGTTTTTGCCCCGTTAAAAGACAACCTGAAAAGTGTTTCTTTATCCGCCAACTGGATGTGGCCGTGTAAAAATGAAGGCGAAGACGCGCGTTTGTACGAAGCCGTTGCCGCTTGTTCGGATTTTGCCATTGAACTGGGCATCAACATTCCGACCGGAAAAGATTCACTCTCGATGAAACAAAAATACCCGAATGAGGAAGTCATCGCGCCGGGTACCGTGATTGTTTCGGCAGCCGGAAACTGTTCCAACATTACCAAAGTGGTGGAACCGGTACTCCAGAAAAACGGGGGATCTATTTACTACATCAACTTATCACAAGACGATTTCAAACTGGGCGGCAGTTCGTTTGCCCAAACGCAAAATAAAATTGGTACCGAAACACCAACCGTCAAAGATGCTACTTTTTTCAAAACCGCCTTCAATGCGGTACAAGACGTAATCAAAGACCGGCAAATCTTGGCCGGACATGACATTGGAAGCGGTGGCTTAATCACTACACTACTGGAAATGTGTTTTGCCGATGTGAATCTGGGCGCTGAAATCGATTTCCATGCATTGCCCGAAAAAGATTTAGTGAAGATTTTGTTTGCCGAAAATATTGGTCTGGTTCTTCAGGCCAAGGATGATGCCACATTTGAAAACGCATTAGACGGTATCGAGTATTTCAAAATTGGAAAAGTAGTGTCTTCCGCAACTTTGCGTATTCAAGATATGATACTTGATATCCCGGCATTACGGGACGATTGGTTTGAAACTTCATTCTTACTCGATCAAAAACAAACCCAAAACGATAAAGCCCGGGAGCGCTTTAACAATTACAGTCATCAGGCACTACACTACCAATTCCCAAATCATTTTACCGGTTTAAAACCAGTTATTGACCAGAGTAAACCGCGTCCGAAAGCAGCCATCATTCGTGAAAAAGGCAGTAATTCCGAACGTGAAATGGCCAATGCAATGTATTTGGCCGGTTTTGAAGTCAAAGACGTACACATGACCGATTTGATTTCGGGACGTGAAACCTTAGAAGACATTCAATTCATTGGTGCCGTGGGTGGTTTCTCGAATTCGGATGTGTTGGGCTCTGCCAAAGGTTGGGCCGGCGCTTTCAAATACAACGAAAAAGCCAACCAAGCCTTAAAGAATTTCTTCCAGAGAGAAGACACGTTATCGGTTGGTATCTGCAACGGTTGTCAGTTGTTTATGGAATTAGAATTGATCAATCCGGAGCACGAAGTGCATGGTAAAATGGCTCATAACGACAGCCGCAAACACGAAAGTATTTTTACTTCGGTAACCGTTCAAGAGAACCATTCGGTCATGCTCAAAACCTTAGCCGGGACTACACTTGGCGTATGGGTTTCTCATGGCGAAGGGAAATTCCAATTGCCTTATGAAGAACACCAATACAACATCGTGGCCAAATATGCCTACGAAGGCTATCCGGCAAATCCCAACGGTTCTGATTATAACACGGCCATGTTGTGCGATAAAACCGGAAGACATTTGGTCATGATGCCTCACATTGAGCGTTCTACGTTCCCTTGGAACTGGGCCTACTATCCTGACCGCGGTCAAAAAGACGAAGTATCCCCTTGGATTGAAGCCTTTGTCAATGCCCGGGAATGGCTTGAAAAACAATAAAAGAAAAACCTCCTGAAATTCAGGAGGTTTTTTCATATATATGAAAAGTATTCTCTAAAATCGGTAACCAAGGGTGACCTGATACCACATGTTTTTATACCTCGGTGTTGTCGAAGTGCCATCGCCATTATTACGCTTTACATCCCAACCGGCTCTGACACCAATCACCAAATGATCTACGTTAAAATCGGCTCCTCCCGTAAGACCATAAATGTTCTTACGAATATTGTCATTACTGAATTCATCCTCCTGAGTTGACGAAATGGTACCGCCTTTAAAATTATCCCTCTGTTTCAACAAATAAGAAAATTGAGGTCCAAATAAAAGTGAAACAGTTTCAGCAGGCTTAAAAGCTACCAAAAGCGGCACATCAATATAATTTGTAGTTCTGGTCATTTCATAGCTATTCCCTAAGAATGTACCCGTCGATTTAAACCCCTTTTGAGAAAACAACACTTCGGGTTGCACCCCAAAATACCTGCCTATAGGAATAACGATAAACCCTCCGGCAGCAAAACCAAATTTTGAATTCGCCACAAAGTCCTTCCCTTCTGAGTCATAAACGTTAGATAAATTAATTCCGCCCTTTATCCCCATGAACATCTTGTCACGGTTGTCTGCCGTTGGCAACTGATCAGTCTGTGCTATGGCATTTGTTACAACAAACGTAACCATTCCGATGATTAAAATTGCTTTTTTCATAGTTTCTGTCTTAAGTTAATTGCCTATAATTTGCTGCTTCATAAAAAACAATACGGTAAATTTCGACATAAACTAAGAACGCCTTTTTACAGAACTACAACTATAATTTACATAATTATGACGTGTCCCCTTGGCCTGCCTTGAGCCTGGCCGAAGGGGACCGGGCTATCCATTCTATTCTTTTACTGTTTTTACAGAGAATTTGCATAAAACAAAAAACCCTTACTATTTCTAGTAAGGGTTTCCAAAAAAAGGCGGCGACATACTCTCCCACATTACTGCAGTACCATCTGCGCAGTCGGACTTAACTTCTCTGTTCGAGATGGGAAGAGGTGAGCCCCGACGCAATAACCACCTTAAGCTTTTGGTTGTCGGTTGTTGGTTCTTGGTTGTTGGTGTTTCCATCAACTACTAACCATCAACTATCAACCGCGGCATAGCCGCTAATATCTTAACATACTGAGATAAAGAAAAAAACAAAGTTTAACAAAGAGCGCTGCTCCC
>NZ_SJPE01000018.1 GCF_004329815.1 Flavobacterium silvisoli
CCTTGTTCTATAGCTGTAACAATAGTACGTTTTTGAAGGTTTGTATAACTCCTGCGTTTGATTTTTTCTTGATATTCGGGTGAACCATAATCCCTCATCCAACCATCTAACGATGCTTTTCCTAATCCATAAATCCGGGTAGCTTCTTTTCTAGGCAATCCTTGTTCAACTTCTTTGACAATTTTTAAAATCAAGCGTTTGTCATAACGGCTCTGTTTGTGCTCCCGTGAAGCATAAATCTCTTGTGCAGGGTTTTCCATATACACTTTTTTAGTGTATAGCTATTTTAGGACAAGACAGGACAAGACAAATTGAGGAATTAATTGTGAATTCATTAGTTCTCCTTTAAGTCTTTTTCTGATTTTTATACGATTGGTTTTTACGTAAAAAATGACTTGATGATTGTTGTTTTTATTAATTTATTTCTATTTTTGTTGGAAATAATCAACTTTATATAGTTTTAATATGTTTATTGATGGAAATAATCAACAATATTAATTGGAATGCCATGAGTGACGGAGCTTTGGTTGGTGTGGTGGGAGCATTTATAAAACATCATCGTTTGTTACAAAATCGTACCCAACAAGAAGTATCTACCGCTGCCGGCATTAATCGCTCTACTTTGGTACAAATAGAAAATGGGGAACGTATTACCTTGATGTCTTTATTACAAGTGTTGAGGGTTTTAAATTTATTGTACGTAATGGATGCTTTTGTAATCAGAGAACAGTTAAGCCCTCTCCAATTAGCTAAAGCAGAGCAAAATAAACGAAAAAGAGCCCGTTCCGGGGACAAACGAAATCCGAATATTTCCGACTGGTAATGATAACGACAGCAATCATAACGCTTTGGGGAGAAAGGGTAGGAGCCGTAGCATGGGACAGTATTACCCGAATGGCTACTTTTGAATACGAGCCCTCATTTGTCAGAAAGTCATGGGATATTGCTCCTCTAAAAATGCCTCTGTCCGGAAGACGAACATTATTTTCTTTTCCGGAATTGATACAGAGTAGTACTTTTAACGGTATGCCCGGTTTGTTGGCTGATGTTTTTCCGGATCGTTACGGAAGAGAACTGATTAATGTTTGGTTGGCTCAAAACGGTCGGGCTGAGAACAGTTTGACACCAGTTGAGTTGCTCTTGTTTATCGGTTCGAGGGGAATGGGAGCACTGGAATTTGAGCCGGCTCAGTTTTCGCAGGGACGCGGTACATTTTCGGTTGAAATTGACAGTTTAGTGCAGGTAGCCCAGCATGTTTTACAATCGCGTGAAAAGTTTGCTGCCAATTTGCATGCCGATGAACAAAAAGCACTGATGGATATTTTGAAGATAGGGACATCTGCCGGTGGAGCCCGTCCTAAGGCTATTATAGCTTATAATCAAAATACGGGCGAAATCAGATCCGGTCAAGCCAAGGCTCCTAAGGGATTTGTGCATTGGTTGATAAAACTGGACGGAGTCAGTGACAGCCAATTTGGAGAAAGCAGCGGATATGGTCGAGTTGAAATGGCTTACTATTTAATGGCTAAAGATTGCGGTATTGAAATGAGCGAGAGTCGTTTGTATGAAGAAAACGGACGAGCTCACTTCATGACCAAACGTTTTGACCGAGAAGACGGGTACATCAAACACCATGTACAAACATTATGTGCCATGCAGCACTATGATTTTGCCAATATTACCAGTTACAGTTACGAACAATTGTTTCAAACTATGCGTTTGCTGAGATTGTCTTACCCCGATGCCGAGCAAATGTTTCGCCGGATGGTTTTTAATGTCATGGCAAGAAACTGCGATGATCATACTAAAAATTTTGCCTTTATTTTAAAACAGGACGAGGCTTGGGCTTTGGCACCGGCCTATGATGTTTGTCATTCGTACCGACCCGGGAGCGATTGGGTGAGTCAACATTGCCTTAGTGTAAACGGTAAAAGAACCGGTATTATAAAAGATGATTTAATGGCTGTTGCCAAAGCTATGAATATTAAAAAGGGCGAATCCATTATCAATCAAATTAACGAAACTGTTGCCCGATGGTCTGATTATGCAGAGACGGTAAAAGTAGAACCGCGTTTGCAGCACGCTATAGCCAAAACTTTATTACATTATTAACCGTTGTTGGAGTAATAACATAAGTTTCTTACGACTGTTGTTAGTTACTTGCTTGCTTAAGAATATTTATAACCAGTTAAAATTCTGTTTTAAATGAAATTTAGAATTGCCCTTTTCCTTTATTTTATAAGTTTTAATCTTTTCCCCCAAATTAAAACCCTCTCCTGGAATTTGGAGAATTTTGGGAAATCTAAGTCAGATGAAACAATAGCTTTTATTGCCTCCACTATCAAAGACTACGATATAGTTGCTATTCAGGAAGTTGTGGCAGGCAGAGGAGGAGCACAAGCTGTGGCGCGATTGGCTGACGAACTCAACCGTAAGGGTGCCAAATGGGATTATACCATTAGTGATCCTACCAGTGGAAGTGCCAATAAAAAAGAGCGTTATGCTTATTTGTGGAAAACAGCAAGGGTCAGTAAAATAGGTAGGGCCTGGCTCGAGAAAAAGTACAGCGCTGTCATAGAACGAGAACCTTATTGTGCGACATTTGAATTTGAAGGTAAGCAAATCACTTTGGTTAATTTTCATGCGATTACCAAAAGTAAACAGCCGGAGAGGGAGATTAAGTATTTTCGATATTTACCTACTGAATATCCCCATTTGAATTTGGTATTTCTGGGAGATTTTAATTGTCCGCAATCACACAGTGTGTTTGGACCTTTGCGAGTAATGGGGTATCGGCCGGCTTTTACAGGGCAAAAAACGTCGTTGAAAAAACAATGCAAGGACAAACAATGTTTGGCATCCGAGTTTGATAATATTTGGTACAACCGGCAAAAAGTAACTGTTGCCAATAGTATGGTAATTCATTTTTATACATTCTTCAATAACCTGAAAAATGCTCGGGTTATCTCAGATCATATTCCTCTAACTACTGAGCTGTACTTGAATTAAGCTAACATCAGAATACATGGATTCAGCTTTATTTTTTCTTATGAACTTCATATAAAGAGCATCATCAAGAGTTATATAGTTTCGGATTAAGTGATGTGCTTTCGCTTGCAGGTGTAATTACTCTGTTTTTTTTGTAATAAAATCAAAGTAAAATTGAATAATTTATAAATTTAATTATAAAAAAATACAGATATTGTTTTTATGTATTTGCTAAAATAGTATATTTATGCAAAATTTATATATATGGAGATTTTAGCCTGTCCCAAATGCCAAAGTGATACTATTGTAAAAAGCGGCATCATCAAAGACCGGCAGCGGTATTTGTGTAAAAAGTGTAATTACTTTTTTACCGTTAATAAAATGGGCAAAAAGATTGACAGTTACTATGTAACCAAAGCGCTGCAACTGTATTTGGAAGGCTTGAGTTTCCGGGAAATTGAGCGCATCATAGGTGTTTCACACGTAACGGTCAGCAATTGGGTGAAAGAATTCAAACTAACCAAACCCAACCACACGGATTATCACCCAACATATAAGATATACAATCATTTAGAGTTAGTGGAATACCTTAAAGATAAGAGTCATCTCTCGGGTGCCGGCATGATCATAACCGAGCTTGGCGATAAATTTATGCTGATAAAATGGGAACGATTTAAAGACTAACTATATTATTTAACGGATATATATACTGAAATTTTTTTCATAATACAAAATGTTGAATTTGGTCTCGTTAAACCAACCAAACCAACTTTTTTAAAAAATGAAAAAAATTATCCTAACCGCATCGTTCGCATTATGTTCGGCACTAGGCATGGCTCAGGGTTCAACCGAGTATGGCAGTGGGTTGAAAGTAAATGTGAATGACGATGGCTCAAAATACTTCAGAGTCATCACCTGGGCTCAGTTTTGGACCCAACACAACTCAGACAAACCTTTGGATGCCAACGGTAATGAACAGGAGGCCCTGACTTTTTCTCTGCGCAGGGTGCGTATGTTGTTGTATACGCAAATAAGCCCCGACTTTTTAATTGTAACCCATTTCGGACTCAACAGTTTGACGGCCGATAATATGAGTCCGACGGGAGTAAAAGACAATTCGGAACTGTTTATTCATGATGCTTATGTACAGTACAGCCTCTCTAAAAATCACGCCTTAGGGGGCGGGTTGCATTATTGGAACGGTGTTTCCCGTTTGAACAGCAGCAGTACACTCAACATGATGACGTTAGACAATCAGCGTCAAACCTGGGCCAACTTAGGGCTGTCGGATCAGTTTGGCCGCAGTATGGGAGTTTTTGCCAAAGGAGCCTTCAAACGACTGCAATATCGTGTAGCTATTAATGACGCTCTGACTAATAATTTAGAAGCTGCAACTGTTCCTGTAAATGGAGGTGCTGCCGTGTATGCCGGTAAACGGTTGTTGGGCTCAAAAGAGGCCGGTAAAACGTACTCGGGTTATTTTGAATACAATTTCTTAGATACCGAAAGTAACTTTTTGCCCTATAAAGTAGGGACTTATTTAGGCAGCAAAAAAGTATTCAATATCGGGGCCGGTTTTTTTCTACATCCTAACGGAGCTGTATTGGCAGATGCTGCCGGTAAGTTAAAAGGAGAGGACGTGACCATCTTCGGATTGGATGCGTTTTACGATGCGCCTATCGGTAAAAAAGGAGGAGCTTTGACGGCGTATGCCTTGTATCAAAATGATGACTACGGAAAAGACTACCGTTTCGGGACAACTTATGAAACCGGAACCATGATATATTCACATGTGGGCTATTTACTTCCATTGAAATACAAAACGAAATTCCAACCCTACTTGTCTTATACCGACAGAAAAATTGAGGCTTTAAACGATAACGCTACGCAAATAGGAGTAGGGGCTAACGTGTTCCTGACCGGTCATCATTCAAAACTCTCATTAGAATACCAATCGCTTAAGTATGCGGATGCCGATGCGGTAAATACCATCACACTTCAGGCAATGGTTTACTTATAACAGATATACTTTAACACTCTAACACGAAAAAATATGAGCAATACATCAACCAAAGGAATCTGGAAAGTAATTTCGGCCTCCTCAATGGGTACCATGATTGAATGGTATGACTTTTACATCTTCGGTAGTTTGGCCGTAGTAATTTCTACTAAATTTTTCCCCGCAGATAATCCAACGGCAGCCTTCTTATCTACTTTAGCCACCTTCGCCGCAGGTTTTGTGGTGCGTCCATTCGGAGCCTTGTTCTTCGGGCGTCTGGGCGATTTAATCGGACGAAAATACACCTTTATGGTTACCTTGCTTTTGATGGGAGGAGCCACTTTCTTAATAGGTTGTATTCCGAGTTATGAAACCATTGGTTTTATGGCGCCGTTATTGGTTTTACTGCTTCGTTTGCTGCAAGGGTTAGCTCTTGGTGGCGAATACGGAGGTGCTGCCACCTATGTGGCCGAACACGCGCCGAAAGGACAGAAAGGCTATTGGACTTCCTGGATTCAAACCACCGCCACTGTGGGTTTGTTTATCTCACTGATGGTCATTTTAATCACTAAAAATGTTTTATCAAAAGAAGCTTTTGATGAATGGGGCTGGAGAGTACCGTTTTGGGTTTCAATTCTAATGGTATTGGTGTCGTACATTATCCGCAAAAACATGCACGAATCACCGGTTTTCGCCAAAGCCAAATCGGAAGGAAAAATCAGTGCTAATCCGTTAAAAGAAAGTTTCGGAAACAAATACAACTTAAAATTTGTGTTGTTGGCTCTTTTTGGAGCCACTATGGGACAAGGAGTGGTGTGGTATACCGGTCAGTTTTATGCCATGAATTTCATGAAAACCGTACAGTGTATTGATTCCTCACAAGTCGATACCCTCTTGGGAATTGCATTGCTTATCGGTACACCCTTCTTTATAGTTTTTGGTTGGCTGAGTGATAAAGTGGGAAGAAAGTACATCATGATGGCCGGAATGTTATTGGCCATTATAGGATATCGTCCAATTTACAAAGCGATGTATACTACTACCGATGTAACGCTGAAAACCGAAGTACTGGCAAAAACGACCACGGTTCCGTCGATGAAAGAAATAGATGCTACCAAAACCGATTCAATCTATACCACCAATAAAATTTATACCGACGGGACTACGCTGGAGGAAATCAAAACCAAGCATTTTGAAAACGGAAAATTGATGACCGACGAAAAAGGAAAAGACAAAATTGAAACCAAAGTCACTAAAATGATTACCGACAGCGATCAGACTATGCTGATGTTTTTGGTGTTCCTGCAGGTTATTTTTGTAACGATGGTTTACGGTCCCATTGCGGCTTTCTTAGTAGAAATGTTCCCCACCAAAATCAGATACACTTCTATGTCGTTGCCATATCATGTCGGTAATGGAATTTTCGGTGGTTTGCTGCCAGCCATATCTACCTATTTCGTAACTTCGGCTAAAGATGCCGGTGATGCCGAGTTTTACCTTGAGGGACTTTGGTATCCTATTGGTATTGCAGCTGTTTGTTTTGTCATCGGGATGATTTACATCGACAGAAAAATTAATACACTTCACGAATAACACCACATAAGATGAACACAGTAAAAAAATATTTAGGTTTTGTATGGATTCTTTTGGCAGCAGCAGTTGCCTACTATTCCATAGGTATCTTCGGAGGAAAGTTAACTTCGGGCAAACAGGACGATTTGGTTTTCGGTATTATCGTATTCTTTATTTTACTACCCCTGATAGTAACCGGTTTGCTATTATTTGGTTATTATTGTATCACCGATGAATACGAAGAAGATTACGATTAGTTTACTTTTTGGTTAGTTATCCAAAGGCTCTTATCCGTAAGGGCTTTTGGTAATTATGTATAAGATGAAAAAAAGACACCAACAAAAATTAGTGATTTTATCCCTGGCACTGCTCATAGGGCTCAATATTCCTATAGTATTGCTGTTCGATTCGGCCGATTCGCTGTTGGGGTTTCCGGTCATTTACATCTATATCTTTTCGGTTTGGGCGTTCTCTATTTTGGTTTCTTTTTTAATTATCAAACGATACCATGAGTAGTATAGGCCTTTTAATCATATTGACCGTGTACTTGGGAGTGCTTTTCTTTATTGCGCATTGGGCAGAGAAAAAAGGCAACAGCAAGTGGACGGTCAATCCGTATATCTACACTTTATCGTTAGCGGTATATTGCACGGCCTGGACGTATTACGGCAGCATCGGCTTGGCAGCCCAAAGCGGTTTGAGTTACATCACCATTTATTTGGGACCGATAATCATCATTCCTTCCTGGATAGTCATTCTCAAAAAAATCATCCGCATTTCCAGAGTCAATAAGATTTCAAGCATAGCCGATTTCATTTCGCTTCGTTACGGAAACAGCCGTTTTTTGGGAGCCATTGTTACGGTAGTAGCATTATTTGCCATTTTGCCGTATATCGCTTTGCAACTAAAAGCCATAGCCGAAACTTTTCACGTGGTGACCCAAACCACCACCAGCCGCTATATATTTGACGACACGACGACCTATGTCGCCATAGCCTTGGCGCTGTTTTCGTCCTATTACGGCACCCGTTATGTAGATGCTTCCGAGAAACGAAAAGGAATCGTTACCGCGGTTGCCATGGAAAGTGTCTTGAAGCTCGTGTTTTTTGTCATCATCGGGCTTTATGTTACGTATGTTGTTTTCGACGGTTTTGGCGATATCTACCAAAAGGCTTCCGTATTAGAGCATTTCAAGGAAAAGAGCACCATCGGTGGTTTGCCGGAGGTCATCAACTGGTTTTTTCTGTGCATCCTTTCCATGTTTGCTATCTTTTTATTGCCGCGTCAGTTTCAGGTGGCCGTTATCGAAAACAACCGCGAAAACCACGTCAACAAAGCCATTTGGCTGTTTCCGTTGTACTTGTTGCTGTTCAATATTTTTGTCTATCCGATAGCTTGGGGCGGAAACATTATTTTTCAGCACCATCCGGTCAATTCCGATTTGTATTCGCTTTTGATTCCGCAGTTTTTTGACAACAAAGTCATGACGGTCATGGTCTTTTTAGGCGGATTTTCGGCAGCGATTTCCATGATAGTCGTGTCTTCTATTGGGTTGTCAACTATGGTTACGAACAACGTTTTAATTCCATATAACCTGCTAGGAAAACTCAAAAGCAAAGAGCAAACCATCAGCAGTAAAACCATTGTAAACAGCCGTAAAATTGGTATTTTCAGCCTGATTATCATAGCCTATTTATTATATCGTTTTTTCGGGTTGGATTACAGTTTGGTTTCCATCGGATTAATTGCTTTTGTCATTATTGCCCAATTGGCTCCGGCCTTTTTTGGGGCATTATTTTGGCGAAGAGGTTCCCGTCTCGGTGCGGTTTACGGCATTTTAATCGGATTTGCGATTTGTTTGTACACCTTGTTGATTCCGTATGCTATTGGTATTTCCAACAGTCAAAGTACGTTTATTTCCGACGGCTGGTTGGGATATCGCTTGCTGAAACCGTTTCAGTTATTCGGATTGGATTATTTGCAACCGGTGCCGCATGCTTTGTTTTGGAGTTTGTTGTTCAATACCATTGCTTATTTTGCGATTTCGGTGAGTTTCAAAGGCAATTACCGCGAGCGCAATTATGCTGAAATGTTCATCGATATCAACAAATACAGCACCAATCATGAAAATGCTTTTGTGTGGAAAGGAACCGCATACACCAGTGATATCGAGAAAGTTTTAATTCGGTTTTTAGGTGAAGAAAGAACCAAGCGCGCTATGAATATTTTCAATTTGAAATACAATGTCGATAAAGATCAGGAACTCGCCGATGCCCGACTGGTCAAGTTTTCGGAAAATTTACTGACCGGTCACATAGGTACGGCTTCCGCCAGAATATTGATATCGAGTGTAGTGAAAGAAGAAAAAATTACGCTGCCCGAAGTATTGAAAATATTGGAAGAATCCAAAGAAAACATCATCATCAATAAGAAACTGACCGAAACTTCCAAAGAACTGAAAGAAATCACGGCCAAGCTACAGGATGCCAACAAATCATTGGTACAGAAAGACCAACAAAAAGACGAATTTCTAGATACCGTCACGCACGAATTGCGCACCCCGATAACGGCCATTCGCGCCGCCAGTGAAATTTTGTATGACGACGACGATATCCCTGAAGCCTTGCGCAAACAATTTTTGCAGAATATTATCTCGGAATCCGACCGATTGAACCGATTGATTGATAAAATCCTCGATTTGGAAAAGTTTGAAACAGGCAAACAGACGTTGCATCCTACACTAAATGATTTGGTAAAAACGATAGAGAATGCCGTAGAGCCTTTGCAACAGTTGATTCGAAATAAAAAAATTACGGTTCACATCGAATCCAAAGACAAGGTCATGGCCTATTATGACGAAGACCGCATAGTACAGGTGTTGACCAACCTGATTTCAAACGCCATCAAGTTTTGCCCCGAAGAAGAAGGGTTGATTACGATTCAGGTTACAGAAAAAGACGATTTCATTCAAACCAGCGTGCACGACAACGGCAAAGGCATCCCTGCAGACGATTACGAAATTATTTTTGACAAGTTTTATCAATCCATGAACCAAAACATCAAAAAACCGGTCGGCAGCGGATTGGGACTGGCCATTTGTAAACAAATTGTAGAACACCACAAAGGAAAAATTTGGGTGCAACCGGCTGTAAAAGGGGCCTGTATTGCGTTCACTTTGCCTAAGAAACCAGAATACATATAGTTATGAAAAAGATATTGATTGTAGATGACGAGCCCAACATCGTGATGTCCTTAGAGTACACGTTTAAAAAGAACAATTTTGAAGTATTCATTGCCCGAGACGGGCAGGAAGCACTCGATATTTTAAAGTCGACCTTCCCCGATGTGATTATTTTGGATGTCATGATGCCCATGGTAGACGGTTATGCCACTTTGGAACAGATAAAAAATGACAGCTACCTCAAACACACCAAAGTAATATTCCTTTCGGCCAAAAATAAGGAAAGCGACATCGAAAAAGGAATGGCGCTCGGGGCTGATGCCTATCTGACCAAACCGTTCTCCGTCAAAAAAATTGTAGAACAGGTCAACGAATTATTATAAAATATAACACGACAACGCATACTATGAATTACGAAGCATTTTACAAACAAAGTATAGAAAATCCGGAAGCTTTTTGGACCCAACAGGCGGATGCTATAGAATGGTACCAAAAACCGTCTGTGATTTTATCCAAAGATGAGAACGAATATCCGTTGTGGTTCAAAGACGGCCAATTAAACCTGTGCTACTTGGCCTTAGACAAGCATATACAAGACGGCCATGGCGACCAAGTAGCGATGATTTACGATTCGCCCGTAACGCAAACTGTAAAGAAATACACTTTTAACGAAGTCAAAACCGAAGTGGCGCAACTGGCTGGTGGACTGTTGTCATTGGGATTGAAAACCGGAGAAACGGCGGTGATTTACATGCCTATGATTCCACAGGCTGCTTTTGCCATGTTGGCCTGCGCCCGAATCGGAGTGACGCATTCCGTGGTTTTTGGCGGATTTGCCCCTCATGAACTGGCTATCCGGATAGACGATTGCAAGCCTAGAGTGATATTGACCGCTTCTTCGGGAATTGAAATTGATCGTTTGATTGCTTACAAACCGCTGGTGGATGAAGCGATTGAATTGGCCCAACACAAACCGAAAAAAGTAGTGGTTTTAAACCGAAAACTGGGCGCCCGGATTCCATTTAAAAAATACGATGTCGATTACGATGCCTTAGTCTATGGTTCAGAAGAAACGCCTTGTGTTCCCGTGAATGCCACACATCCGTTGTATGTGTTGTACACTTCGGGCACTACCGGAAAACCCAAAGGAATTGTACGGGATACCGGCGGATATGCCACGGCACTCCAATTTTCTATGCGGTATATTTACGGAGTTCAACAGGATGAGGTATTTTGGGCAGCTTCCGATGTAGGTTGGGTTGTAGGGCACAGTTTTATCGTATACGGACCGCTCATCAACAGAAATACTACAGTGCTGTTTGAGGGAAAACCCATCCGAACCCCCGATGCCAGTACGTTTTGGAGAGTGATTGCTGAGCATAAAGTAAGTGTAATGTTTACGGCTCCAACAGCCATTCGCGCCATTAAAAAAGAAGATCCCAACGGGGAATTTATCAAGCAATACGATTTATCGAGCTTACGAACCCAATTCCTTGCCGGTGAACGTTGCGATGTGGCTACGTTAGAATGGTATCGCGAACACATCCCGATTCCGGCTATCGATCACTGGTGGCAAACCGAATCGGGCTGGCCAATGATTTGCAACATGATGGGTGTAGAATATTTACCCATAAAACCGGGTTCTTCGGGTAAAGCGGTTTCGGGTTACCACATTAAGATTTTGGGAGAAAACGGTCAGGAGTTGGCGGCTAACGAAGAAGGCTATGTTGTAGTGCAGTTGCCGTTGCCACCGGGAACGTTATTAAATATTTGGAACGATACCGAACGTTTTCAAGCCGGTTATCTCAATAAATTTCCGGGATATTATTTCTCGGGTGATGGTGGTTATAAAGACGAGGAGGGTTACATTTTCATCACCGGAAGGGTTGATGATGTGATTAATGTGGCCGGCCACCGACTGTCTACAGCCGAGATGGAAGAAATTGTGGCTTCGCATCCTTCGGTGGCCGAAGGTGCTGTGATTGGCATCAACGACGAGCTCAAAGGACAAATTCCGTTGGCCATGGTCGTGACCAAATCGGGGGACAGCATCGAACATTTTCAGTTACAACATGAAATAGTGCATTTGGTCAGAGAAAAGATAGGTGCCGTAGCAGCTTTGCGCGATGTGGTCATCGTGCAGCGTTTGCCCAAAACCCGTTCGGGAAAAATTTTGCGAAAATTGTTGAGAAGTATTGCCGACGGCGAAAATTTTCAAATCCCATCAACTATAGATGACGAAGCCATCATCGAAGAGATTCAAGCTGATTTTGAAAGAGATAAGATTGGGGTGTTTAAAAAATAGCTATAGCAATTTAGCAATAAAATTAAATGATGCGCGGGCATAATGGCTATCTTTACACTTAGAAATTGATTATTAAATAAGAATTCCATGAGTTATTATAAAATACAGAATTTAGAACATTATTTTAAAATGTATAAAAAATCTATCCGAGAACCCAGAAAGTTTTGGGATAGAATTGCCGATGAAAATTTTACCTGGTATCAAAAATGGGAAAAGGTTTTTGAGTTTGATTTTCAGGAAGCCAAGTTTAAGTGGTTTTTAGATGCCAAAGTAAACATCACCAAAAATTGTATCGATAGGCACTTGGCGCGCAGAGGCGAAAAAACCGCCATCATATTTGAACCGAATAATCCGGAGGAACCGGCACAGCACATTACCTATAATGAATTGTATGCGAGAGTTTCAAAATTAGCCAACGTTTTGCGCGAACAAGGGATTCAAAAAGGAGATCGGGTTTGTATTTATCTGCCCATGATTCCCGAGTTGGCCATAGCAGTTTTAGCCTGTGCCCGCATCGGAGCGATACATTCGGTGGTGTTTGCCGGTTTTTCGGCCTCGGCTGTGGCGGCCCGCATCAACGACTGCGAATGTAAAATGGTCATCACTTCTGACGGCAGTTACCGCGGGAATAAATCGATTGATTTGAAAGGGATAGTTGATGAAGCTTTGGAAAAATGCCAAACAGTAGAAAAAGTTTTGGTCGTAAACCGTACCAACACCCCGGTAAACATGAAAGAAGGACGCGACCAATGGCTGCAACCGTTGTTGGATGCCGCCTTACCCAATAACGTGGCCGAAATCATGGATGCCGAAGATCCGTTGTTTATTCTCTATACTTCGGGCTCTACCGGTAAGCCGAAAGGCATGTTGCATACGACCGCCGGTTATATGGTGTATACCGCTTATACCTTTAAAAATGTTTTTAATTATGAAGAGAATGACGTCTTTTGGTGTACGGCCGATATTGGCTGGATAACGGGTCATTCCTACATCTTATACGGACCGCTTTTGAACGGTGCTACCACAGTGATTTTTGAGGGAGTGCCGTCTTATCCCGATTCCAGTCGTTTTTGGGAAGTTATTGAAAAACACCACGTGACACAATTTTACACGGCACCGACTGCTATTCGAGCTTTGGCCAAAGAAAGTTTGGATTATGTACAGCGTTTTCCGTTGCGTTCACTCAAAGTTATCGGTTCAGTAGGAGAGCCTATCAACGAAGAAGCTTGGCATTGGTACAACGACCACGTGGGTGGAAAGCGTTGCCCATTGGTTGATACCTGGTGGCAAACCGAAACGGGAGGTATTATGATTTCACCAATTCCGTTTGTAACGCCAACCAAACCTACCTATGCCTCGTTGCCGTTACCGGGTATTCAACCGGTTTTGATGGATGAACTACGCAATGAAATAGAAGGCAATCAGGTTACCGGAAGCTTGTGCATTAAGTTCCCGTGGCCGTCTATGGCGCGAACCATTTGGGGCGACCACCAACGGTTTAAAGAAACGTATTTTACCGCTTTTCCGGGTAAGTATTTCACGGGGGATGGTGCTTTGAGAGATGAGGTGGGGTATTACCGAATTACGGGCAGGGTAGACGATGTAATTATCGTATCCGGTCACAATTTGGGCACGGCTCCTATAGAAGACTCTATCAATGAGCATCCGGCTGTAGCCGAAAGTGCCATCGTGGGATTCCCGCACGACATTAAAGGGAATGCGTTGTATGGCTTTGTTATTCTGAAAGAAGTAGGTGAAAGCCGAGACAAAGACAATTTGGCCAAAGAAATAAATCAATTGATTTCCGATCAGGTGGGACCTATTGCCAAACTCGATAAAATTCAGTTTGTTTCCGGGTTGCCTAAGACCCGTTCGGGGAAAATCATGCGCCGTATTTTGCGGAAAATCGCCGAGGGTGACTTCTCTAATTTTGGCGACATCAGTACGTTGCTGAATCCCGAAATTGTAGAGGAAATCAAAAACGGTAAAGTTTAAAAAGCATTTATTAAAAAAAGCCTTCCCAAACGAGAAGGCTTTTTATTATCCTAAAACCTGACTGACTTCGCTTTTCAAAAAGGAAAGTGCCACATTACTGGCTGGTTCATCCTGCAGTAAGTCGCTCAGTATTTTTTCTCTCAGCTTATCAGCATCAGGAACCGAAGCGTCTAATGTTGTTTTTCGAATGTGCTGAATGATGGTGTTTTTGGCTTTGAGTAGCATCATCCAACAGTCATCGGTTACATAAATCTGTTGTGCCAAATTGTGATCATATTCCTGCTCTATGTGATGAATCAACAGGTTTTGGTACGCTACCTTATCTTCATTAAGTGGCGCAACGCGAAGTAATAGCTTTGCCGGGTTGATGCGTTCCAAATACAAGGCCAGTCGCTCATAAGCTTGTAAACGCAAAGGCAAGGAATGTTTTTGATTTTCGCGCATCAATAAAAAATGTCGTTTCTTTTCTTCGTTTTTTACGAACATTTGAAAAAAATAATACGCTACACCACCCGTAATTAGAGCCGGTAGGGTATAAAAAGCTAATTCCAAAAGTTTATCTGTATTCATAGTGTGTACTGCTAAATTTTGCACACAAATATAACGGATTATCCCTAAATTAAGTAAAGGTTTTTTGAGTTTTCAATCGCGAGAAATAAAAGATAAACCCCATTTTTCCGGTCCTGAACCCCAAACTTTAGGTTCTGAACCCCAAATTTCCGGTCTCAGACCTAAAACTTTAGGTCTACCAACCCCAAATTTCTGGTTCCTGACCACAAACTTTCGGTTCCAGACCACAAACTTTCGGTTTTTGACCTCAATTATGTTTTTTGAATGTTGATAATTAGCTGTAATACTGTTGCAATTCCACTCAACTAAGCTTAAATTTGTCGCTAGTGATTTTAGTGGCTCAGCCAGTCAGTCACCCAGTAACTTAGCCTATTTTATACGATGCAAAAATACATTTCCCAACTCAACGAAGCACAACAACAACCGGTTTTGCAAAAGGACGGACCGATGATTATCATTGCCGGTGCCGGTTCGGGGAAAACCCGTGTACTAACTGTTAGGATTGCCAACCTGATGAGCCAGGGCGTGGATGCTTTTAATATTTTGGCATTGACCTTTACCAATAAGGCCGCGCGCGAAATGAAAAAGCGTATTGCAGACATTGTAGGCAGTAACGAAGCCAAGAACCTCTGGATGGGGACCTTCCACTCGGTTTTTGCCAAGATATTGCGAATAGAAGCTGATAAATTGGGCTATCCGTCCAATTTTACCATATATGATACTCAGGACAGTGTTCGTTTGATTTCGGCCATTATCAAAGAAATGCAGTTGGATAAAGACGTTTATAAACCCAAACAGGTGTACAGTCGTATTTCTTCGTATAAAAATTCCCTGATTACCGTAAAGGCATATTTCAACAATCCGGAACTGATGGAAGCCGATGCCATGAGCAAAAAGCCCCGTATGGGAGAAATCTATCAGCAATATGTAGAGCGTTGTTTCAAAAGCGGGGCTATGGATTTTGATGATTTATTGCTGAAAACCAATGAATTGTTGAACCGTTTTCCCGATGTGCTGGCCAAGTATCAGGACCGGTTTCGATACATTATGGTAGATGAGTATCAGGATACCAATCATTCGCAGTATTTGATTGTACGTGCCTTGAGTGACCGGTTTCAAAATATTTGTGTGGTGGGCGATGATGCGCAGAGTATATATGCGTTTCGCGGTGCCAACATCAATAACATTCTCAATTTCCAGAAGGATTATGACAATGTCAAAACCTATCGATTGGAACAAAATTACCGTTCGACCAAAAACATAGTAGAAGCCGCCAATTCGATCATTGATAAAAACAAAACCAAACTCGACAAAGTGGTTTGGACCGCCAATGATTTTGGTCCCAAGATAAAAGTGCACCGCAGCATTACCGATGGAGAAGAAGGCCGTTTTGTAGCCGGAGAAATCTTTGAGCAGAAAATGCGCAACCAGTTGATGAATGGTCAGTTTGCGGTTTTATATCGCACCAATGCTCAATCGAGAGCTATAGAGGATGCTTTGCGCAAGCGCGATATTCCGTACCGAATTTATGGAGGGTTATCATTTTACCAAAGAAAAGAAATCAAGGATGTACTCTGTTATTTGCGCTTGGTCATCAATCCGAAAGACGAAGAAGCATTGATAAGGGTCATCAATTATCCGGCCAGGGGAATCGGAGATTCTACCGTTGAAAAGCTTACCGTTGCGGCCAATCATTACAAGCGTTCCATTTTTGAAGTGATGGAACACATTGATAAAATTGATTTAAAACTAAATTCGGGTACCAAGAACAAACTGCAGGATTTTGTAATGATGATCAAGAGTTTTCAGGTCATCAACGAGCAGCAGGATGCCTTTGTCCTGACCGATCATGTGACCAAAAAAACCGGTTTAATTCAGGAACTCAAAAAAGATGCCACCCCCGAAGGTATTGCCCGCATCGAAAACATAGAAACCCTGATGGGTGGTATTAAAGATTTTATTGAAGGTCAAAAAGAAATTGACGGTGCCCGTGGTGCATTATCAGAGTTTTTAGAAGATGTGGCATTGGCGACCGATTTAGATAAAGATACCGGCGATGACGACCGTGTGGCGTTGATGACGATTCATTTGGCCAAAGGATTGGAGTTTCCGTATGTTTTTGTGGTAGGTATGGAAGAAGATTTATTTCCGAGTGCCATGAGTTTGAATACCAGAAGCGAATTAGAAGAAGAACGCCGTTTGTTTTATGTGGCACTGACCCGAGCCGAGCATCAGGCGTATTTGACCTATGCCCAATCGCGTTACCGCTGGGGAAAACTTACTGATGCAGAACCTTCTCGTTTTATTGAAGAAATTAATGACGAATATCTAGAATATATCAATCCGATGGATCGAGGCAGTTACACTTACAAGCCTACGATTGATTTGGATATTTTTGGAGATGTTGATAAATCAAAATTGCGATTGTCAAAACCAGTGACCGGAATTCCGCCAAAAACTTATGGAGAAGAGCCAACATCTTCGGTAAATATTCGTAAATTGAAGCCGGTATCAGGCAACGCACCGGGCAATTCCAATTTGTTTGACAGTAAATTAACCATAGGTAATATTGTGATGCACGAAAGATTTGGTGAAGGAGAAGTTCTCAATTTGGAAGGGGTGGGTGCCGATAAGAAGGCCGAAATTAAATTTAAAACCGGCGGCATCAAAAAACTGTTGCTTCGGTTTGCTAAATTAGAGGTAATTGGTTAAGAAGAAAGAAGAAAGAGCAAAGAAACAAGACAAAAAAATCGATTAATAAAAAGGGACAAGTCTTTCTTCTTGTTTCTTTTATCTATATTCTCAAAATATGGCAGAATTCATTAAAATTTACGAAGACAAACCCAGCGAAGCAGCCATCAAGAAAGTGGTGGATGTATTGCGAAACGGGGGCTTGATTATTTATCCTACCGATACCGTTTACGGTTTGGGGTGTGATATTACCAATACCAAAGCTTTGGAGCGGGTAGCCAAAATCAAAGACATCAAGTTGGAGAAAGCTAATTTCTCATTCGTGTGCAGCGATTTGAGTAACCTTTCGGATTATGTAAAGCAAATCGATACCTCTACTTTTAAAATTTTAAAAAGAGCTTTGCCGGGACCTTACACATTTATCCTTCCGGGGAATAATGACTTGCCGAAAGAGTTTCGCAAAAAGAAAACGGTAGGTATTCGTGTACCGAATAACAACATTGCTTTAGAGATTGTAAAAATGTTGGGCAATCCCATCGTTTCAACCTCTATACACGATGACGATGAGGTTTTGGAATATTCGACTGATCCCGAATTGATATTTGAGAAATGGCAAAATCGTGTAGACATGGTTATTGATGGCGGTTATGGAGATAACACCCCATCAACCATTATTGATTTATCCGGTTACGAGCCGGTGGTAGTTCGCGAAGGGAAAGGAGACCCGGATATTTTTTAGTATTCAGTTACATTTTTATTGATATCAATAAAAAAACGTCCCGATTTCTCGGGACGTTTTTGTCTATTATCTTTTCGTCTATAATCTCTAAAAAGACTATTTCTTTTGATTTTTCATTTCTTTCTCAATCATATCGTAGAATTCGTCAATTTTAGGCATTACTACAATACGAGTTCTTCTGTTTTTGGCACGATTGTCAGCGGTGTTATTGTCTACTAACGGAATAAATTCACTGCGACCGGCTGCAATTAACTGAGATGGTTTTACTCCTAAATCTTTAGTCAGTACTCTGATGATGGCAGTAGAACGTTTCACGCTCAAATCCCAGTTGTCTAACAATACCGCATTACCTGTAAACGGTACGTTATCGGTATGACCTTCAACCATACATTCAAATGTTGGACGGCTGTTGATTACTTTGGCTACTTTTCCTAATACTTCTTTAGCTCTGTCACTTACCGTATAGCTACCGCTTTTGAACAATAATTTATCGGCAATTGAAATGAAAACTACCCCTTTTTCTACATTGATTTCGATGTCCGGATCAGATATTCCTACCGAGCTTTTTAAGCTGGTTACCAAAGCCAAAGTTACGCTGTCTTTTTTAGTCAGAGCATCCTGAAGACGGCTGATTTTAAGATCTTTTTCTTTTAAACTCTCTAATGATTTTTCAAGGTTTTGTGCTCCTTTGGTAGTTAAAACCGTCAATTCTTTTGAGTTATTGATCAAATCGGAATTGTTTTGTTTTAAGTAATCATTTTGCTTCGAAAGAGCTTCTTTTTCAGAAAGGCATAAGTTTAATTTGACTGTAGTTGAATTCAATAAATCTTGACATTCTTTGTTTTGGGCTTCCAAAGCCGCAATTTTTTTCTTAGAGCCACAAGACGTAAGCGTCAGCGCTGCAAGCGAAAGTGCAAAAATTACTTTTTTCATAAGGTAGTGTGATTAAAATTTTAACAAAAGTACTGATTATTTTAAAGGTAAAGATTATTATTGAATGATAAAATCTTGTTAAAATAACTTCTCAAATACGGTGCCATTCTTGACAAAGTAAGTAAAAACAATGCTTTTGGTTTTATAGTAGTTGTGTGCTTGATGGTCGCTTCTTTTCTTTAATGTTTTGTTAATCAAATGATAAAAGTAAAAATGGGCTTTCAGAATTACCCAACAATGGATGAGCTTTCCTTTCAAAATAAATTGAATTCCGGCTAGGCCGTCTAAACAAAGTCGGGTAAAAATAACCGGAAACAATTGATTTGCCGGTAAGTTTTTGGTCAGCATTAAGAGCGAATTTCGGAAATTCAGAAACGTCTTTTTCGGGTTGCTTTCGTTCAAAGTAGCCCCTCCAACGTGGTAAACAACACTATTTGGGATGTACTTAATTTTATACCCTAAGTTAAAAGCTCGCCAACATAGGTCGATTTCTTCCTGATGAGCAAAAAAATCACCGTCAAAACCGTTCAGTTTGCGGTATAATTCTTTGCGAATGAAAAAACAGGCACCGCTGGCCCAGAAGATTTCGATTTCGTCATTATACTGGCCGTTGTCTTTTTCTATGGTGTCAAAAATACGACCGCGGCAAAACGGATACCCATATTTATCAATAAAACCACCGGCAGCCCCGGCATATTCAAAATACTCTTTGTTTTTGTAATCTAATATTTTGGGTTGGATAATCCCGATGTGTTTTTGGGTTTCGAATTCAGAAAGCACCGCATCCAGCCAACCCTTGGTAACTTCTATATCAGAATTAACCAAAGCATAATATTCTTCTTCTACCTGTTGCAACGCTACATTATATCCATTGGCAAAACCGTAGTTGCCATCATTCTGTATAACTTTTACTGATGGAAAATGTGTTCTGATGACTTCAAGAGAGGCATCTGTAGATGCATTGTCAGCTACATAAACCGTCGCTTTTTCAGAATAGGCCACTACCGAAGGCAAAAATTGCTCTAACAATTTCGCTCCGTTCCAATTGAGTATGACTACCGCTATTTTTTTGTCTGTCATCGGTTATGTATTGGTCTCTCATCTGAGTAATTTGGCAGTTCTTTCAGAAAAACATACTGCTCTTTCTCAAAATCCATTTGGCAAAAGTAATGATTTAGTCCGTTGGTTACCATCAGGTATTTGGCCGTTAATTTCAGATTGTAACGCGCAATTTGATCAAAGGTATCCTGAGTAATTTTAACTTCGGGGGCTTTGCATTCTACCAATAAAAAAATAGAGCCATCCGGTTCAAAAACAACCGCATCGTATCGCTTGTTGATGCCATTTACTTTGACCAGTTTTTCTACGTTGGTATAAGATTTAGGATATTTTTTGTGTTGCAATAGAAACTGAACCGTATGTTGGCGCACCCATTCTTCGGGAGTTAACACCACAAACTTTTTCCTGATTTCATCAAAAACAGATACTTTATTTTCACTATTTTTGAAGCGAAACGAGTAAGCAGGGAAATTGAGTTTTTGCATGAAGCAAAGTTAATTTGAAAATTTGAAAATTTGAAAATTAATATTGTCTGCCGACCGTAACGGAACATTGAATACAATTAAAATGGACGAAGTAGTCAAAATCATCAACGACATCAAAGCGGGTAATATCAAACCCATCTATTTTTTAATGGGTGAGGAACCTTACTATATTGACAAGATTACGGATTATTTAGAAAATAATATTCTAACCGAAGATGAAAGAGGCTTCAATCAAATGATATTATATGGTCGGGATACCACAATTGACGATATAGTGGCCAATGCCAAACGTTTTCCTATGATGGCAGAGCGTCAGGTGGTGATTGTAAAAGAAGCTCAGGATTTGGCTAAAACCATAGATAAATTAGAGTCGTATGCCGAAAACCCTCAACCCACCACGGTTTTGGTTTTTGCCTACAAATACAAAACACTCGACAAACGCAAAAAAATCACAAAAACGCTCGACAAACACGGGTTGGTATACGAAAGTAAAAAGATGTATGAAAACCAAGTGGGTGAGTGGATAAAACGTGTTTTAAAAGGCAGAGGCTATGACATTGAACCAAAGGCCATGATGATGTTGGTAGAATTTTTAGGAAATGATTTGAGTCGCATAGCCAATGAGCTTAACAAGCTCGAAATCATATTACCTAAAGGCAGTACTATTACTCCGCATCATATAGAAGAAAACATTGGGTTCAGCAAGGATTTTAACGTCTTCGAATTTCGTAAAGCTATAGGCGAAAAAAATCAGTTAAAGGCCTATCAAATTGCGAATTATTTTGCCCAAAATCCAAAAGACAATCCTTTGGTTATGACCACTGGTTTGGTATTCAGTTTCTTTTCTTCTTTATTGCAATACCACGGTTTGAAAGATAAATCTCCCGGCAATGTTGCCAAAGTTTTAAAAGTTAATCCTTATTTTATCAAAGATTACGACGTGGCGCTGCGCAATTACCCAATGCGAAAAGTAAGTGCCATAGTTGCAACCCTCAGGGATATCGATATAAAAAGCAAAGGTGTTGGTGCCAATGCTTTACCTCACGGCGATTTGTTGAAAGAGATGCTGGTGGGAATTTTCAATTAAATAAACAACAGGTTTGAATCTATCCGTTTCGGTTTTTGAGGGAAGCTATCCCTAAAGGCTGAAACATAGTGCTTTTTTATTTAAAAAAATACCGATATTTGCCTCTGCTTTAAAATTAAATACCACAAAATTATGGGAATGAATAAGAATACAGTTTTAGGTTGGGCAACCTTTATAATGATAATCATGGGCCTAATTCTGATAGGGCTCGGCGTATACCGTTATGCCGACGTAGCAGGCTGGGGCTTTGGAGCTGTCGGGGTAGGTTTTCTGGCTAATGCCTGGGTTTTCAGTTCGCTCAAAGGAAGAGTTTAAGTAAAATAAATAACAGAAATTAAGAATAAAAATTATGTGTGCAAAAAATGAATTTATGCAAGAGGCTATCAACCTGTCTATCGAAAATGTAAAATCGGGAAAAGGCGGGCCTTTTGGTGCAGTAATCGTGAAAGACGGTAAAATTATTGCCCGCGGAGCCAATGGAGTAACTTCAACAAATGATCCTACGGCACACGCAGAAGTAGTTGCAATCCGCAACGCTTGTAAAGAATTAGGAACGTTTCAATTAGACGGTTGCGAAATTTACACCAGTTGTGAACCCTGCCCTATGTGTTTGGGTGCAATTTACTGGGCACGTCCGGATAAAATGTACTTTGCTAACACAAAGAATGATGCGGCTGAGATTCAGTTTGACGATCAATTCATCTACGAAGAATTAGAACTGCCTTATAACAACCGCAAACTGGCTACCGAGCAAATGATGCGTGAGGAAGCGTTAGAGGCTTTCAAATTATGGTCAGAAAGCATCAATAAAATAGAATATTAATCGCGGTCGCGTATGATTCAATTTATATTAAATAATCGATTGGTTCAAACCGACAGAGCGGCCAGTACTACTTTGCTCGATTTTATTCGGTATGACGAAAATCTCCGCGGAACGAAAATCGGTTGTCGCGAAGGCGATTGCGGGGCCTGTACGGTATTAATTGGTTCACTTAAAGAAGGGAAAGCCCAATACATCAGTGCTACTTCCTGTTTAACGCCTTTGGCCAACGTATATGGCAAGCATGTTGTAACGGTGGAAGGGTTGAATTTGCCCGAAAAATTAAATCAAGTACAGCAAGCTATGGTCGATTGTTCAGGAACGCAATGCGGGTTTTGTACGCCGGGTTTTGTGAACTCGATGAGTGGATTTGCATTGACTTGTTCAGAGCCAACCGTAGAAAAAGCCATCAGTGCTATTGATGGTAATATTTGCCGTTGTACCGGATACAAAACCATAGAACGAGCGGCAGCCAAGGTAACGGAACAACTGTTGCAAAAAGATCAAAAGAATCCTTTGTCCTGGTTGGTTGCCAATAGTTTTGTTCCCGATTATTTTTTAACAATTGAAGAAAGATTAAAAGAATTCCAATCTGACTATTCGTTTACGGGGCAGATTCCTATTGGTGGCGGAACCGATTTGTATGTTCAGAAACACGACGAATTGCACGACATGGATATGGATTATCTGTTCGATAAAAAAGAATTGAACGGAATTATCTTTGAAGGAAATCAATGCAAATTGAAATCTTCGGTAACAGTATCTGATTTAATCGAAAACGAAACTCTATTACACGCGATTCCTAATTGGTACAAGTATCTAAAATTACTTTCTTCAACACCAATCCGCAACATTGCCACCATAGCCGGAAATATAGCAAACGGTTCACCCATAGGTGATTTCACAATTATACTTTTAGCCATGAAAGCTCAATTGACATTGACTAATAAAGAAAATGTCGGCCGAAAAGTCATGCTGAAAGATTTTTATTTGGGCTATAAAACTTTTGATAAAAAAAAAGATGAGATTATCTCCGAAATTACATTTGAAGTGCCGGCTTCGGGTAAATTTAACTTTGAAAAAGTGTGTAAACGCCAGTATTTAGACATTGCCAGTGTGAATACCGCTATGGTAGTTTCTTTAAACCGAAACACTATTGCAGATGCCGATGTTTCTATGGGAGGTGTTGGACCTATTCCAAAATATCTGACTGAAACCAGTGCTTTTTTAATCGGAAAAGAACTCACCGCTACTACTGTAAAAGAAGCAGAACAACTGTTACAAACCGAGCTCGCTCCTATAAGTGATGCCCGCGGTACGGAAGAATACAAGAGACTTTTGGCGCGCCAATTGTTCTTTGCTCATTTCATCACGCTATTTCCTGAAACTATAAAAATCGATAACCTATTATGATTAATATAGATGCTCATAACCACGTAAAAGGAAAATCCATTTATCTGGATGATATTCAGGAAATTCACGGAACACTTTATGCCTTGCCGTTTGATGCCACGGTAGCTCATGCCAAAATAAAAAGTATCGATTTAGAATCAGCACTGAAAACTAAGGGTATAGTGACCATTTTGAAGGCAAAAGATATCCCGGGTCAAAATCAGATTGGCGGTATTTTTCCTGATGAGCCTTTGTTGGCTGATGGAGAAGTACATTTCCGCGGACAGGTCATAGCCATCATTGTAGGAACTACTGAACACCATTGTCGTGTCGCGGCTAAACGGATAAAAGTAGTTTATGATGAATTACCGGTAATTACCGATCCGAGGGAAGCCCAAAAACAGAACCAGTTAATTATGCCACCCCGACAATTCAGGTTGGGCGATACAACTTCCGCCTGGTCGCAATGCGATTATATTTTTGAAGGTCGAAGCGATGTCAACGGGCAGGAACATTTATACATCGAAACTCAAGGAGCTTACGCCCGTCCTAAAGAAGATGGTAGCATTATTGTTTCTTCTTCTACACAAGGACCAACGGCAGTTCAAAGAATGGTAGCTCAAGTATTGGGTATCCCTATGCATAAAGTCGAAATCGATACCGTGCGTTTGGGTGGTGGTTTTGGAGGAAAAGAAGACCAGGCAACCCCTTGGGCTGTTATGGTAGCTTTGGCTGCGCAACATTTACACAAACCGGTAAAAATGTCGATGCACCGCATGGACGATATGCGCATGACCGGAAAGCGTCATCCGTATTCGGCCGATTTTAAAATTGGATTGACCAAAGATTTAAAGATATTGGCCTACGAAGTCACGCATTACCAAAACGCAGGAGCGGCAGCCGATTTATCGCCGGCTGTTATGGAACGTACACTTTTTCATTCTACCAATGCGTACTATATTCCTAATGTAATCGCGAAAGCTTATAGTTGTAAAACCAATTTACCACCCAATACCGCGTTTCGTGGTTTTGGTGGTCCGCAGGGAAAATTTGCCATTGAAGCGGCTATTGTAAAAGCAGCTGAATCCTTAGGGGTAAGTCCGGCCGAAATTCAAAAAGCGAATTTGGTAAAAGAAGGCGATGAGTTGTCTTATGGTCAAATACTGACACAGGTAGAGGCACAAAATGCCTGGGAAACTTGTATGAAAAACTATGACTATGAGAGTCAAAAGCAAAGAGTAGCCGAATTCAATTCGAAAAATACCCGATTCAAAAAAGGCTTAGCCATTCAACCGATTTGCTTCGGAATTTCGTTTACCAATACCATGATGAATCACGCCCGTGCTTTGGTACACATTTATCACGACGGAAGTGTTGTGGTAAGTACCGGTGGGGTCGAAATGGGGCAGGGCTTGAATACCAAAATGCTACAGATTGTGGTGGAAACTTTTGGTATAAATGCGAGTAAAGTCCGAATTGAGTCAACCAATACGTTACGTGTTGCCAATACGTCGCCAACTGCCGCCAGTGCCGGAGCCGACCTGAACGGGAAAGCTTTGCAAATGGCATGTAACGCCTTGTTGGAACGCCTGAAAGCGGTAGCCCAAAAAGAATTTACGGATCAAATTATCGAGTTGAAAGACGAAATGGTTTTTGCCAATGAAGTGAAAACCGAGTTGACTTGGAAGGATTTAGTACTGCGTGCGTTTACACAACGTGTAGCGCTTACAGAAAACGCGCATTATGCCACGCCAACCATCCATTACGATAAAACCAAAGAAAAAGGACATCCGTTTGCATACCACGTGTATGGGACGGCCATTCATGAGGTGACGGTCGATTGTTTAAAAGGAACGTATGATTTTGACAGTGTGAACATTGTACACGATTTCGGAAAAAGCATGAACCCAACGATTGACAACGGCCAGATAGAAGGCGGCTTGGTACAGGGAATGGGTTGGATGACCTTGGAGGAAATCATTTACAACGACCAAGGACGTTTGGTGTCGAATGCATTATCTACCTATAAAGTGCCCGATATTTATTCGGTACCAAAGGTGATTAACATTCAGCATTTGGAAACTGAAGGCCATGAACTCGCCATCAAAAAGTCAAAAGCCGTGGGAGAACCGCCGTTGATGTATGGCATAGGAGCGTATTTTGCGATTCGCAATGCCATCAAAGCCTTTAATCCAAATGCCGATTTAGCGGTGAATGCACCTTATACGCCCGAGAAAGTGCTGATGGATTTATACAAGAAGTCATAAAACACCATTAATTTTAGGATTATGGTGATTGATTTTTATAAAAAAGTTCAGCAAGTACTTCAGGAAGAAAAACGATTGATTCTGATGGTGGTCGTAGCCAATGAAGGCAGTAGCCCCGGAAGAAAAGGCTTTAAAATGTTGGTTTCCCAACAGCAAATGTATGGTACCATTGGTGGGGGTATTATGGAACACAAATTGGTCGAATTTGCCGAAAGCCTTCTGGATAAACCGCGCTTTGAACCGTTTATAAAACATCAGATTCACGACAAATCGGCACCCAAAGATCAATCGGGGATGATTTGTTCCGGGCAGCAAACAATTGCTTTTTACGATATGGATTCCTGTTTTAATTCGGTAATTGAAGAGATTTTATCGGATAAAATGGTGACGATTCACTATTCTAATTACGGAATTTCGACCACTGCACCGCAACATCCTACTTGGCAATTTTCGGAAACGAATGGCTTGGTTCAAAAAGCCTACATTGTTGGCGGAGGTCATGTAGGTTTGGCGTTAAGCGAAATACTGTCCAAATTGGATTTTGAAATTCATTTGCTGGATCATCGGGAGAATCTCAATACGATGGAGGCGAATCATTTTGTCAAAACCAAGAAGGTAATTGATTTTGAATCGATAGAAAATCACATCCCCGAAGGCGATAATGTTTATGTTGTAATTATGTCTTTTGGCTACCGAACCGATGATATTATTATTCGGCGATTGTTGGGTAAAAAATTCAAATACATTGGAATGCTGGGCAGCGCGGCTAAGATTAAAACGCTATTCAAAAACCTCGAAACAGACGGATTTGACAAAGCAGCATTGGCCAAAGTTTATGCGCCTATAGGAATTGACATCAAAAGCGAGACTACCTACGAAATTGCTGTCAGCGTGGCGGCTCAACTTATAAAAATAAGAAATCAAACCAGATGATATCGGTAACAGAAGCTTTCGCAATACTTGAAAACTTTAATTATTCCCGCCGAATAGTTGAACTTCCGTTATTGAATACCCGCAATCATGTCTTGGCAGAAAGAATATTTTCCCCCATCAGTATGCCCCCGTTTCGCCAGGCCACTATGGATGGTTACGCCTTGTGTTTGCATCCTGAGTCACACTATGAAATCGTAGGCGAAATCAAGGCCGGAGATGTTTTTGATAAAACATTACAGCCCGGACAGGCGGTGAAAATTTTTACCGGAGCAGCGGTTCCGCATTCGGCACAAGCCGTGATTCAAATTGAAAAAGTAAGGGTTGAAGCCACCGCTTTAATTCTTCAGGAAAACATAAAGCCTGAAACGAATATCCGTCAAAAGGGCGCTCAGATTTCGGAACAGGACCTCGCTTTGGAAGAAGGGACTTTGCTCCAAACAGCCGCCATAGGTTTCTTGGCCGGACTCGGTAGGCATACCGTTAAAGTATATCAAAAACCAAGCGTGGCTGTTGTTGTTACGGGAAATGAGTTGGTAGAAATCGGCAATCCGTTGCCCGAAGGAAAAGTGTACAACAGCAATACCATCATGCTCCAAACGGCTTTGCTCAACGCCGGTTATGAGCACACAAAAACCTATAAAGTCAAGGATGATTTTCAAAGTACCCAAGTTGTTTTGGAACAAGCTTTGGCTGAAAACGATGTAGTTTTGGTTTCGGGTGGAATTTCGGTGGGCGACTATGATTTTGTGGGTAAGGCACTCGAAAGTTTGAAGGTGGAAACCTTGTTTTATAAAGTGAATCAAAAACCCGGAAAACCCTTGTTGGCCGGTGTAAAAGAGCAAAAACTTATTTTCGCGTTACCCGGTAACCCGGCGGCCAGCCTGACTTGTTTTTATATTTATGTGCGGCCAGCCTTATATCGATATTCAGGGATTGACACGCGCTTTGGTTCGGCTTTACAGCTGAAAATGGCTCATGATTTCTCGGTCGATAATTCACGCGCTCAGTTTTTAAAAGCCTTGGTTTCTGATGAAAAAGTCACGATACTGCCCCATCAGGATTCGGCCATGCTTGATTCGTTTGTTACTGCTAATGCGTTGGCCTTTTTACCCGAAGGACAATATGAAGTGTATCAAAATGATGCCGTCAACATTTATTTGTTATGAAAAAAATACCATTGATAATTTTGCTGTTTTCTGTAATCGGATTATCCGTTAAGGCACAAAGACCAATTCAGCCTACGGATTTGTTGACCGTTTTCGGAAAAGTAAAATCGGAACAAAAAATCACCTTGAAATTACTGGACAGTTTTCCGAAGCAAAAGGTTAAGGATTTGATTCTTTACAACCATAAAGGCGAAATCAAGGATACTGTTCAAAACATGAAAGGCGTTTTGCTGAAAGAGATATTGGCTAAAGTAGACTATGTGTATGAAAAACCTAAAAATCTCAACACATTTTATTTTGTTTGTACTGCTTCTGATGGATACAAAGTAGTGTTTTCATGGAATGAAATTTACAATACCGAAGTGGGCAATAACCTGTATTTTATTACAGAAATGAAAGGCAAAAGCATAAAAGACTCAGATCAAAGAATTTTGCTGATAGCCACCAGCGATTTGAAAGCGGGCAGGCGGTATGTTAAAGGTTTGGAAAGCATCGAAGTTAAGCAAGTCGAGTAGTGTTCTTTAACCGAATAGTTTTTACATTTACAGTTAAATTAAGAGTATGATTTTCAGCGAAATATTGACTTCTCCGTTACTACTGGTATTGTTGGCTGTAGTGGCTTTTTTATATGCCAGTGTCGGCCACGGTGGCGCCAGCGGTTATTTGGCTTTAATGAGTCTTTTCGGTTTTTCGGTAACGTTTATGAAACCTACGGCTTTGGTGCTGAATATTTTGGTATCGGCCATTTCGTTTTATTTCTTTTACCGCGAAAAAAAGTTTGAATGGAAATTGTTTTATCCCTTTGCATTGACATCAGTTCCGTTTTCATTTCTAGGCGGCATGATAACCATAGAAACCCATTGGTACAAAATCATTTTAGCCACCTTTTTAGTACTGGCAGTCGCCCGATTGTTGGGATTGTTTGGAGATGAAAAGATAAACAGAAAACCTTTAAATATGTCGTTGGCTTTGGGCATTGGTGCAACTATCGGTTTTCTGTCAGGGTTAATTGGCATTGGCGGAGGTATAGTTTTGAGTCCGGTATTATTGCTTTTGGGTTGGGCTAATATCAAGCAAACGGCCGCAGTGTCGGCTTTGTTTATTTTGGTTAATTCGGTTTCCGGTTTTTTCGGATTTGTGACACGCGGTGGTGAATTGCCTGCTTCTTCTTCTGCATTGATAGCAGTGGTTTTGACAGGTGGAATTCTCGGAGGATATTACGGAAGTAAAAAATTCAATACTCACACCTTGAGAACCGTTTTGGCTTTTGTTTTAGGTATAGCCATTTTGAAATTATATACAACATAAGTTATGATAATCAAATGTTCGGTAAAATATTATGGTATCATCAGCGACATAGTTCAGATGGATACTGATGTGGCAGAGTTTAACTCTTTTGTTCCTACTTTGAACGATGTAAAGCTTGTATTGGAAAAGGCATACCCCGATATCAAAGAAGTGGATTATTTGTTTGCAGTCAATCATAAATTGGTTTCCGATTTGACGTTGGAACTGAAACAGAACGATGAGATTGCTTTATTACCGGCATTTTCAGGAGGATAATAGAGAGGATGGTGTACAGCAAACGATACGATAAACAAATCCGACTGACAGAAATAGGCCTTTCGGGTCAGGAAAAACTAGGCAAAGCTAAAGTGTTGGTCATTGGTGCCGGCGGTTTGGGCTGTCCTGTGCTGCAAAATTTGGTCGCAGCCGGAGTAGGTTGTGTCGGAATCGCAGACGGCGATGTCGTAGAAGAAACCAATTTGCACCGACAACTATTATATACTAAAGACGATTGCGGGAGCAACAAAGCCGTGGTCGCTGCCGAATCACTGTTGCGCCAAAATCCCGAAGTTCAAGTCATTCCATACGCTTGTTTTTTTACACAAAATACCGCTCGTGAATTGGTCTCAGACTACCACATTCTGGTCGATTGTACCGATAATCTGGCGGCGCGTTATTTGATTAATGATGCAGCATTAGCTTTGAATATCCCGATGGTCTATGCTTCGATTCACAAATTTGAAGGGCAACTTTCGGTTTTCAATTACGAAAACGGACCAAGTTATCGCTGTTTGTTTCCGGAAAAAGACCGATTAGTTCAAGTTGATACTTGTGCCGACTTGGGCGTTTTGGGCGTGCTGCCTAATATCTTGGGAGCCATGCAGGCTAACGAAGTTTTAAAAATAGTTTTAGGAATCGGTACGGTTTTAAGCAGCAAATTGATGTTGTATCACGGATTAAATAATTCGATACAAATTATTGATTTTCAAAAAAATGAATTTGAAATTAGTAAAGGAAAGCAACAAGGGTTTAATCTCCTGAATTCAAAACCGAGTGCTGAGGTCAACAGTATAACGACTACGGAATTTTTGAATGCCCTCTCAGACGAGAACAATCTGGTGGTGGACGTACGGGAGTCGTACGAAGAACCTAAATTGACGACAGGAAATTATAAGTCGGTGCCTCTAGCACAACTGGAATCCTTTGTGATAAAATACCATAAGAATACCCGTATCCTTCTTTTTTGTCAAAACGGAACCCGAAGTCGGTTGGCCGCCGAGTATTTAAGCAAACAAGGATTTACCCAGGTGTCTCATTTGCAGAACGGCATTGAGGCCTTAGAAAAAACAACCTATTAAATGGAAAATAATAAACCCAAAAAAACGTCTTTTGTAGAAGGCCCCATTTCGGCCGATTTCATTGGGAATTCTATTGCCAAGCATCAAAGCAAAACAAGCATTGGCGCGCACAATATTTTCCTGGGGCAGGTGCGTGCCGATGTGATTGAAGGAAAGAAAGTAGTAGCCATCGAGTATACCGCATACGAAGCCATGGCCGACACTGTTTTTCATGAGATTCGAGAAGCGGCTTTTGCCAAATACGACCTGATCTGTCTACATATTTACCACAGTTTGGGCGTAGTGAAAGCCGGAGAAATTTGTTTGTTCGTTTTTGTTTCGGCCCCACGACGTAAAGTGACTTTTGAAGCCTTGGAGTTTCTGGTGGAAACCATAAAAGCGAAAGTTCCTGTTTTTGGAAAAGAATTATTAGAAGACGACAGTTACATCTGGAAAAAAAACACATAAAATGGTTGACATCACACACAAAATTACAACACTCAGAACTGCCGTTGCGCAAGCCATAGTTAAGGTGGGTTCCAACGAAACGATACAAGCCGTTTTGAACAAACAGGTTCCCAAAGGCGATGTGCTGGAGGTAGCCCGAACCGCGGGTTTATTTGCCGTAAAAAACACTTCAAGCGTCATCCCGGATTGCCATCCGATGCCCATTGAGTTCACCGGAATTCAGTACGAATGTTTAGAAGATGCCATCCAAATAGAAGTAACGGTAAAAACGATTTACAAAACCGGTGTAGAAGTAGAAGCCATGCACGGGGCATCTATAGTGGCGTTGACCATTTACGATATGCTCAAACCCATTGATAAAAATGTAGAGATCGCCACGGTAAAATTGGTACACAAAAAAGGCGGTAAATCCGATTTTGGCGGAAAAGCAACCCCCAATCTTTCAACAGCCGTGGTGGTGTGTTCTGATAGTGTTTCGGCCGGTACCAAATCGGATGCTTCGGGCAAAGCAGTTGTTGAAAAACTCGAAAAACTGGGATTGACCATTTCACACTACACGGTTGTTTCGGATACCATTACCGAAATTCAACATGCGGTTGAAAATTTATGTAAACAAAAAACAGATTTGATTCTGCTCACCGGAGGTACCGGTTTATCCCATAACGATGTGACGCCCGAAGCGGTAATCCCATTACTAGATCGAAGGATTCCGGGTATCGAGGAAGCCATCCGTGCCTACGGACAGCAAAGAACTCCATTCGCTATGCTATCGCGCAGTGTCGTCGGATTTAAAGGCGATAGTTTGATTATGGCTTTGCCGGGCTCGGTCAGTGGTGCTGTTGAATCCATCGATGCGGTCTTTCCATCGGTCTTGCATTTATTTAAAGTCTTGAACGGTTTCGATCATGGAAAATAAAACCATGTTGAAGGATGCTTTGGGGCGCGAACACAATTATCTGCGCATTTCAATTACAGAACATTGTAATTTGAGATGTACCTACTGCATGCCCGAAGAAGGAATCGCATTGACACCCAAGCCGCATCTTATGACGGCAGAAGAAATCATTTACATCGCCCAAATTTTTGTTGCTAACGGAGTTTCAAAAATTCGGCTAACGGGTGGTGAGCCTTTGGTGCGCAAAGATGCCAAAGCCATCATTTTGCAGCTTGGAAAATTGGGTGTCGATTTGACAATTACGACCAATGGCATTTTGGTGCCAAACTTCATAGAAACGTTTCAAGCTGCCGGAATTCATACGGTCAACATTAGTATTGACAGTTTAGTCGAAAAAAAATTCAATGCCATCACACGCCGAAATTACTTTGATACCGTCATGCAAAACATAGACTTGCTGCTCTTGCAAGGGTTTCGCGTGAAGCTGAATGTGGTGCTGATGAAAAATTTTAACGACAATGAAATTATCGATTTTATCGCCTTGACCAAAGACAAAAGTGTCCAGGTTCGCTTTATCGAATTCATGCCGTTTACCGGAAATCATTGGGACAAATCCAAACTGGTGTCTTATGCCGAAATTATGGATACCCTTCAATCAGCATACGCCTTATCCGAAATTGAGCGTTTGACCGATGCTCCGAATGATACGGCTAAGAATTTTAAGATCAAATCGCATTTGGGCAGTTTTGCGGTGATTAGTTCTGTGACCAATCCGTTTTGCAGTACGTGCAACCGCATTCGGCTCACGGCCAACGGTAAACTCAAAAACTGTTTGTTTTCCAATTCCGAAACGGCTTTATTGGATACACTTCGCGCCGGTGAATCTATCATACCGTTGATTCAGAATAACTTGCTTTCCAAAAAAGCGGTCCGTGGGGGTATGGATGACGATCTGAAATTTCAAAATCCCGAATTATTCTCTCAAAACCGCAGTATGATTGCTATCGGGGGATAATTTTTTAGGCATCAAACTTTAAGCCTGGCAAAAGATGTTTTTGGTCGATTAATTTTCCGTTCAACGGCAGTAATTGTTGTTTCAGCTATTAATTTTGTTGTTTTGTCTTTTTTAAGGAGAAGAGTTTTACAGCTTGCAGATATTTGTATTGGCTTAATGCCCCAAATTTAACCCTTAAAGCCTTTTTTATGCAATTAACTCTATCTAACCAGAAGGTTAAAATTCTGCTATTTTTTCTGATTTTAACGTTGTCTGCCGGGAATGTTTCCGCGGCGGCTTACAAAGTAACCGGAATTACGGTTAGTCCGCAATCGACTACTGTTACTTACGGAACCGTTTCAAGTACCACCTACACGTTGACACTTACCGAGAGTGGTAACGGAAATCCATCTTCATCCAGCACTTTTTCAATAAACTGGACTGCACCGTTAGGAGTATCGGTCAGTGGTTTAGGAACAATCAGTCTAACCGGGAATGGTCAAAAAGTAACTTTTACGGTCACAACCTCAATTAATACACCGGCCGGAACGACTCAGTTTACTATTTCAAGTACCAACAATAATGTGACTTCTGCAAGTAGTGATTTTGTAGTGGATAAAAGAGATTTGACTATAACAGCTAACAATCAGACTAAAGTGTACGGCACGACCCAGTCAAGCTCTGTAGTTGGCTCTACGGCTTTTACTTCGAGCGGATTAGTGGGTACTCAAACTATAGGGAGTGTAACATTATCTTACGGATCAGGAGCACTTACTGCTGCTGCTGTTGTAGGTTCAACTTCAACAATTACACCTAGTGCTGCTACCGGAGGGACATTTTTAATAAATAACTACAATATAATTTATGTAAATGGTTCGTTGACGGTTATTAAAGCTACTCCCACTGTAACGCCAACTGTTGGTACCTACACCTACAATGCTTCAGCTCAAGGGCCAAATGCTGCAACCAATACCGGTACCGGTACCACTTACACTTATACATATACCGGAACCGGCTCTACGGTTTACAATGCTTCATCAACACGTCCTACTAATGCCGGTACATATACTGTTGTAGCTACTGTTGCTGCTACTACCAATTACAATACTGCCAGTTCATCAGCCGTTGCATTTACGATTCAAAAGGCGACACTTACCGTTACAGCTTCAAATGCTGCGAAAGATTACGGAACAACTTATACATTAGGAACTACTGCTTTTACTTCCAGCGGTTTGTTGGGAGGTCAAACTATAGGAGGAGTTACTTTAACAAGTGCCGGTGCCGCTTCTACAGCAGCTCCCGGAGTTTATCCGATAGTTCCTTCTGCCGCTACAGGAGGAACGTTTAATCCGCTCAATTATACCATCACTTATGCAAACGGTTCGTTGACTGTTAATCAGGGTTCAGTAGGAGGAACGGTTTCAGGCGGTACTATGGTATGTAGCGGCGGCACAACAATACTGGTGCTTTCGGGTCAAGTGGGAACCGTAATCCGTTGGGAATCTTCAACAGCACCATTTACTACTTGGACAACAATAGCAAATACCAGTGAAACGTATACTACAACACCCATAACCCAAACCACAAGATTCAGAGCAGTTGTCAAATCCGGAAACAGTCCGGAGAGTACTTCAACAGCTGCCGAGGTAACAACAGGAACTTCAACCACATGGAATGGTACAGCTTGGAGTAATGGTGCACCCGATTCATCAAAAACGGCTACTATATCGGGAGCATACACTTCAAACGGTACTAATATCAATGCCTGTTCGTTAACCGTCAATAACAATGCTGTGGTTGTGATTTCTTCAGGTGATTCGGTTATTTTGAACGGAGCGTTGACTGTAGCCAATGGCAGCACGATGACTTTCAACAATAACGCTAATTTAGTTCAAAGCGGTACTACCAATACCAACTCGGGTTCAGTAATTTTTAAACGTGAGAGTGCTCTCATCAAGCGTTTGGATTATACTTTATGGTCTTCACCGGTAGCCAGTCAGCAATTACAGGCATTTTCTCCTCAAACCATGAGCAACCGTTTTTATTCCTATAATTCCGCAACCAACTTGTATGATCAAATAGCTACACCTTCAACAACTAATTTTGATACAGCTAAAGGATACTTAATCAGAGTGGCCAATAACCATTCTGCTACAACACCGATGCCTTGGTTAGGACAATTTACCGGTGTGCCGAATAACGGTAATTACTCCTATACACTTGCTAACGGAGCAGCCGGTAATCGTTTCAATTTAGTGGGAAATCCTTATCCGTCTCCAATTTATATAGATGAATTCATTAACAATCCTAATAATAAAATAACCATAACCGGAACGTTATATTTTTGGAGAAAAACCAATGGTTCGTCTAATCCAAGCTATTGCACTCTCACGCCACTGGGCGGATTTGTAAGCAACGGTCATGCTTCTGCTAATGCTTTTGCTCATAATCCAAACGCTATAATTGAGCCTGGACAAGGCTTTTTTGTGGAAGGTACCGGAAACGGAAATGGTAAAGTAGAGTTTGATAATTCGATGCGTGCTAATACACATTACAACCACTTTCTTAAAACGGCTACTGTGGAGCGTCACCGCATTTGGTTGAATGTTACCAATACCAGTGGTGCTTTTTCTCAAGCGATGGTGGGCTATTTAACCGATGCCACTCAGGATGTTGACATGTATATTGACGGAAAATATATCAATGACGGAGAAATAGCGTTGGCTTCATTAATTGGAACAACACCTTACGCTATTCAGGGAAGAGCATTGCCATTTGATGCCAGTGATGTCGTTCCGATGAGTTTTAAAGCAACCAATGCCGGCGATTACACCATCGCTATTGATCACACTGACGGATTGTTTTCGGAAGGGCAGACGGTTTACTTGCGTGATAACCTGACAGGAACTGTTCATAATCTGAGTTCGGGTGACTATACCTTCAGCTCAGAAGCGGGCAGTTTTGATACGCGTTTTGAATTGATTTACCAAATGCCTTTGGGAGTTTCCAATCCGAAATTCAATGCCGGTCAGGTAGTCATTTACCGAGATGCCGGAAATAATTTAATCATCAACACCGGTACAGAGAGCATGGCTGCTGTAAAAGTGTTTGACATTAACGGCAAGTTGATTTTAGAGAAGAGCGACATTCATAACACACAAACTTCGTTATACATTGGTTTATCCAATGAAGTTATTTTGGTACAAATTGAGACTGAAAACGGTACTATAGTGACTAAAAAATACCTGCTGCAACGCATGACGCTCAAGAAAGACAAAAATACCATAGAGAAAACGCAGATTGCAAATGATGAGTAATTTTGTTAATTAAGATGAATACCTTTATAAAAGTCCCTGTTTTAATAGGGACTTTTTAATTTTTTATTTAATATTATGCAAATCAACTCTTGCTTGTTTTTAATTTAAATCTATATTTGTAGGTTCGCAATTAAAAAAAGAAATCACTTGCACTCAAGAGAACTATTCAGCAACAGCGTTTGGATTAACAACCAATTACAACCGGCTACTATTTGTTACGAAAACGGAATTATTACCGCTATTCATTTTGAAAAAAAGGTTACTGCCGAAGACTATGGTCATGCCGTCATCATGCCCGGAGTGGTGGATGTGCACGTTCATGTGAATGAGCCGGGGCGTACCGAATGGGAAGGTTTTGAAACGGCCACACAAGCGGCCGCCGCTGGAGGCACTACCACCATTATCGATATGCCGCTCAATGCCAGTCCGGTGACCACTACGTTAAAGGCGTTTGAGGACAAGTTAGCGGCCACTTCCGGGAAAATGCATGTTAATGTAGGTTTTTATGCAGGTCTGATTCCGGGCAATGTAGCGCATTTAAAGGCGATGCTACAAGCCGGAGTGGTAGGTGTAAAATGTTTCCTGACCCATTCCGGGATTGACGAATTTCCGAATGTGACTGAAAAAGAGTTGGATGAAGCAATGCCTATCATAGCCCAATACAATGCCCCATTATTAGCGCATTGCGAACTATATGATACCGAAGTAGCCTGCGGTTTTGAAGAGCATCCGACAAGCTACCCTCATTACTTAGCCAGTCGTCCAAAACAATGGGAAAATGATGCCATTGCCTTGATGATTCGCAAATGCCGTGAGCACAATTGCCCGGTACACATCGTACATGTGGCCTCGGCGGAAGCATTGGCACTGATCGAAGCCGCCAAAAAAGAAGGATTGCCCATCACAGCAGAAACCTGTACCCAATACATCTATTTCAATGCCGAGGACATTCCGGATGCGCGTTGCATTTACAAATGCGCTCCGCCCATTCGGGAAAAGGCGAATAACGAACAATTGAAAAAAGCGCTGCTTTCGGGCGTATTGGATTTTATCGCTACCGATCATTCTCCGGCACCGCCCGGCATCAAGGAAATGGAAAGCGGAAATCTCAAAAAGGCTTGGGGAGGCATAGCCGGAATTCAGTTTTTACTCAGCGGTTCTTGGACGGCCGTGAAAGATATTATGACCTTGGAGCAATTTATTCCGTTGGTGACATCAAAACCGGCGGCTTTCATTAAAGCAGAAAAGAAAGGTGCCATAGCCATTGGCAATGATGCGGATATCGTGATTTGGCATCCTGAAGCAACAACAACCATCAAAGACGAAGACGTATGGTTTCGGTATAAAATCAGTCCGTACATCGGGCAAAATTTATACGGAACGGTTTCAGAAACCATCGTCAACGGCGAAACGGTTTATCAAAATAATTTAATAAAAAATAAAAATAAAGGAAAATGGCTTTTACAAAAGTAACCGAGATTATCAAAGAATCACCGGCATTTACACAATTGACGGATTTGGCAGCCCAACGTTTGGGTGGAAAAGTGCTCTATGCTACCGATGATTTTTTTGCCGAAAAAGAGAATTTAATTTTACCCACACGCGGTGTTTTTATAGCCGATAAATACACCGACCGCGGTAAATGGATGGACGGTTGGGAAAGCCGAAGAAAAAGAACACCGGGTCACGATTGGGCAGTGATTCAATTGGCCACTTCGGGAAAAATCAAAGGCTTTGATATTGATACCCATTTCTTTTTGGGGAACCATCCGCCACATGCTTCCATCGAAGCGGTATATCTGGAAAGTACTGACGGAATCACCGATTGGGACAATGTAGCCTGGAAGGAAATCCTGCCAAAATCCCATCTGGATGCCGGTTCGCAAAATTTCTATGACTGTCAAAACGATGAAATTTTTACACATGTACGTTTGCACATTTATCCTGATGGAGGCGTTGCCCGTTTCAGAGTGTATGGCGAGGTTTTCAAAAACTGGGAAACCTTTGATGCTTCTCAAGAATTAGACTTAATAGCAGCGATTAATGGCGGTCAGGCGATTGCCTGTAACGATATGTTCTTCAGTTCGATGAGCAACTTAATCATGCCGGGTCGTGGCGTAAACATGGGCGATGGCTGGGAAACCAAAAGGAACCGAACGCCGAACAACCGCGATTGGGTAATTCTGAAATTGGCTCATAAAGGAATCGTTGACAGAATCATAGTGGATACCTGTCATTTCAAAGGGAATTATCCTGACAGTTGTTCGATTGAGGCTTGTGTTTCGATGACCGATGAGGTAGCCAATGCCGATTGGAAAATGTTATTGCCGCAGCAAAAATTAAATGCCGATCATATTCACGAGTACGTTTCAGAAGTAGCGGCTTTGGGAGCCATCACACACATTCGGTTGAATATTTTTCCGGATGGAGGTGTCAGCCGTTTGCGACTTTTTGGTAAAATCAATAAATAAGCGCTTTGAATACTTTTATCCTTATCGTTTTGTATGTGATTTATTTCAGCGTCCTGATTACGTTGGGCTATATCTCGTATAAAATGCCGAAAATTAAAGTCACGAAATCGGATAACGATTCTGAAGAAACCCAGGAAATCAAAGTCACCAGCCAAAATTACATTTATACCGGAATTTTACTTTCGATAGTTGGAATTTTGGTCAATACGTATTTTTTGGTGCAGGGCACTCCGCTCGAAAACCACATGATGGAATGGCTCAATATCGTCATTCGATTGATGCACATCACCTTTGGAATTGCCTGGATTGGTGCTTCGTTTTATTTTGTATTTCTGGAAAACGCCCTGAACCGTACCGAAGATGTACGCGATGAATTGGCCGGTAATCTTTGGGCCGTACACGGCGGGGGATTTTATTATTTGGAAAAATACAAAATTGCGCCCAAGACCATTCCGAAACATTTGCATTGGTTCAAATACGAGGCGTACTTTACCTGGCTTTCGGGTTTTTGTTTGCTTTTTGTGGTGTATTATTTCAATGCTTCTGCCTTCTTAATCGATAAGAATGTGTTAGACATCACCGTGACTCAGGCCATTCTGACCGGAGTGGGCTCGTTTGTCGTGGCTTGGATTATTTATGACCAAATGTGTAAATCGGCTTTAATCAAAAACCAGCTGGCATTTGCGCTTATTGGTTTTGCATTGTTGATTGGTTTTGCTTTTTTCTATTGTCATGTGTTCAGTGCTCGAGCCGCCTATATTCATTTTGGGGCTATGATCGGAAGTTTGATGGTTGCCAATGTGTTTTTTGTCATCATTCCGGCGCAGAAAGCCATGGTAGCGGCAGGCAAATTGGGGCAACCGCTCGACCCAACTTTAGGAAAAAAAGCTTTAGCCCGTTCGTTGCACAACAACTATTTTACACTACCGGTGTTGTTTGTGATGGTGAGCAACCATTTTCCGTCTACTTTCGGGTATGAGTATCCGTGGTTGGTTTTGGCTATCATTTCCTTGGGAGCAGCAGGCGTGAAGCACTATTTGAATTTAAAAGAAAAGAAACAACTCAATGTTTGGATTTTACCCGTTTCGGTTTTGATCTTATTAGCCGCTTGTTTCATCACAGCACCCAGCACCAACCCGAATGAGTGTAAAAAGGAAGTCAGCATCACCGAAGTTCAGGAAATTGTACAGAAACGCTGCGTACAATGCCATTCGGCTACACCAACAGACGACACGTATAAAGTGGCGCCCAACGGGGTGAAATACGATACGCCCGAAGATATTTTTAAGAAAAAAGATTTAATCATGCAGCGCGTGGTGATTACCAAAACGATGCCGCAAAACAATAAAACCAACATAACCGAAGAAGAACGTCAAACTATCCGTTGTTGGATTGAGCAGGGGGCTTCACTCAAATAAGAACTTTATGAATTTAGTAGCATTTAATACACTACCCGAAGCTACCGCCAGGCAAGAGTTGTTTGCCTGCTGTGGTTCGACCCGGTGGGCGGATGCCATGATGGCACATTTTCCCTTTGCTTCCGAAAAGCAGTTGGTCGATTTGGCAACAGATATTTGGTACCACCAATGCGATGCGGGCGATTGGCGCGAATCGTTTACCCACCATCCGAAAATTGGAGATGTCAAAAGCTTGACTGAAAAATTTGCCGGAAAAGAACAAGCCGGAGTTGCAGTGGCCACGACTGAAATCATTGAAGCCCTGGCCAAAGCCAATGCCGATTATGAAGCCAAAAACGGATTCATTTTCATCGTTTGCGCCACCGGAAAATCGGCTGACGAAATGCTGCAGATTTTGTTGGATCGCCTGCAAAATTGTCCCGAAGAAGAATTACACATTGCCATGGGCGAACAGCAAAAAATTTCCATCATCCGTTTCAAAAAAATGCTGCCGGAAGGGGATTTCAGTTTCCTTAAAGTCAGTCAAATTACCACCCACGTTTTGGATACAGCCCTTGGCTTGCCGGGTAAAAATATTTCCATCCGATTGCAGGCCAAACGCAATAACATCTGGCTAACCATAGCGCAGGGAATTACCAATAATGACGGCCGAATTCCCGATTTATTGCCGCAAGAGAAAAATCTAAAGCCCGATACTTATAAAATGGTATTCGATACGGGAGCCTACTACAAAAAACAAAATCTGAAAACGTTTTATCCCGAAGTCGAAATTCAGTTTACGACTTTTGACGAAACCCATTACCACGTGCCGTTGCTGGTGAATCCTTTTGGATACAGCACCTATCGTGGCAGTTAAAATAATTTACAATTCACAAATTATAATTCACAATTCAAATGACAATTCCATCCCATAAAAAAGAACAATTGTTCCAAAGCCTGAGCAAAGCCAACAATGCTTTTAACGAAATTTATCCCGGTGACCGCAGCGAACGCCAACCGGTGCATACTTTGTACGGCGGTGCCAACCTTTTCAAATCCGATGCGCCGATAACGCTGGGCCAACGCGCTCTGGAAATTTTGGAAACCTACGCTCCCAATCATGAAGTTTTCGGAAAAGCATTCGGGCTGACCGGCGGGAATGATTTCAGCAAACGCATATACGACAAGGTTGTGGCCAAATTGAAAACCGAAGCCATCGAAGATTTTCGTATCGATTTTGAAGACGGTTACGGAAACCGAAGCAATGAAGAAGAAGATGCAACTGCCGAATCTGCTGCTAAAGAAGTAGCCAAAGGAATGGCCGATAAAACGCTTTCTCCTTTTATCGGAATCCGCATCAAACCGTTTACCGAAGAAATGAGAGAACGCGGATTGCGTACCTTAGATATTTTTCTTTCGACTTTGGTCAAAGAAACCGGCGGGAAATTGCCCGATAATTTTGTAGTGATGTTGCCCAAAGTAACCATACCGGAGCAACCCGAAACTCTGGCTAATTTTTTTACCATTTTAGAAGAAGAATTGGGCTTGCCCAAAGGCATCCTCAAAATGGAAATGATGGTCGAAACCACGCAGGCCATTATGGCCATTGACGGTACCAACCCGTTATATAAATTCATCAAAGCGGCACAAGGAAGATGCATTGCGATGCACTTCGGGACGTATGATTACACGGCCAGTTGCAGCATTACGGCCAAATATCAGGAAATGGATCATCCGGTGTGCGACTTTGCGCACCACATGACCAAAGTAGCATTGGCCCATACCGGAATTTGGTTGAGCGATGGTGCGACAAACACCATGCCGATAGGACCGCACCGCGGCAACTTGACCCCGGAACAAGAAGAAGAAAACCGTCAGGTGGTACATAGAGCTTGGAAAAAAGGGTACGACCACATTCGTCATTCGTTGTGGAATGGGTACTACCAAGGTTGGGATTTGAATCCGGCGCAATTCCCGATGCGTTATGCGGCGGTTTATGCCTTCTTTTTGGAAAGTTATGACGATGCGGTAGACCGTTTGAAAACGTTTGTGGAAAAAGCGGCGCGCGCGACATTAATTGGAGATGTGTTTGATGATGCGGCGACCGGACAAGGTTTGTTGAATTATTTCTTGCGTGCTTTGAATAGCGGGGCGATTACGGAAGAGGAAGTCTTGGCGACCGGCTTAACGTTAGAAGAAATCAGAGGCCGTTCTTTCAAGAAAATTTTAGAAAACCGAAAGGCAAAATAATGTAACTTTGTGCCTCAAATTTTATTTTAAATTAAATTACAATGTCAGACGATAAGAAAGTCATATTTTCCATGCAGCGATTGAGTAAATCGTATCAGGGAAGCGATAAACAAGTCCTAAAAAACATTTATTTGAGTTTCTTTTACGGAGCCAAAATCGGAATCTTAGGATTGAATGGTTCCGGAAAATCGACTTTATTGAAAATCATTGCCGGAGTCGATAAGAACTTTCAGGGCGATGTGGTTTTTCAACCGGGTTATACTGTGGGGTATTTGGAGCAAGAGCCTCAATTGGACGAAACCAAAACCGTTATTGAAATCGTGCGCGAAGGGGTAGCCGAAACCATGGCTATTTTAGATGAGTTCAACAAAATCAACGATATGTTTGGTTTGCCCGAAGTGTATGAGGATGCGGATAAGATGCAAAAGCTTATGGACCGTCAAGCCGAATTGCAGGACAAAATTGATGCGGCCGGTGCTTGGGAAATCGATAATAAATTGGAAGTAGCCATGGACGCTTTGCGAACTCCGGATGCCGATACGCCTATTAAAGTATTGTCCGGCGGAGAAAAACGTCGAGTGGCCTTATGCCGTTTGTTGTTGCAAAACCCCGATGTGTTGTTGTTGGACGAGCCAACCAACCACTTGGATGCGGAGAGCGTTCTTTGGTTGGAGCAACATTTGGCGCAGTATGCCGGGACCGTAATTGCCGTAACGCACGACCGTTATTTCTTGGATAATGTAGCAGGGTGGATTTTAGAATTGGACAGAGGGGAAGGTATTCCGTGGAAAGGAAACTATTCGTCTTGGCTTGATCAAAAATCAAAACGCATGGAGCAAGAGGAGAAGGTGGCTTCTAAAAGAAGAAAAACCTTGGAGCGCGAGTTGGAGTGGGTACGTCAAGGTGCCAAAGGCCGTCAGACCAAGCAAAAGGCACGTTTGCAGAATTACGACAAACTTTTGAATGAAGATCAAAAAGAGCTCGACGAGAAATTGGAAATCTACATCCCTAACGGACCTCGTTTGGGAACTAATGTGATTGAAGCTAAAAATGTGGCCAAAGCCTTTGGCGATAAATTATTGTACGACAATCTGAATTTCACTCTGCCACAAGCTGGTATTGTTGGAATTATCGGTCCGAACGGTGCCGGTAAATCGACCATCTTCCGAATGATTATGGGCGAAGAAAAACCCGATGCCGGAGAGTTTATTATTGGAGATACCGTAAAAATAGCGTACGTTGATCAGTCACATTCCAATATCGATCCGAATAAAACCATTTGGGAAAACTTCTGTGATGGTCAGGAATTGATTATGATGGGTGGTAGACAAGTCAATTCGAGAGCTTATTTATCCCGTTTTAATTTTGGCGGAAGTGACCAAAACAAAAAAGTATCTGCTCTCTCAGGAGGAGAGCGAAACCGTTTGCATCTGGCGATGACTTTGAAAGAAGAGGGTAACGTATTATTGCTAGATGAGCCAACGAATGATTTAGATGTGAACACCCTTCGTGCTTTGGAAGAAGGTTTGGAGAACTTTGCCGGCTGTGCCGTAGTCATCAGTCACGACCGTTGGTTTTTAGATCGTATTTGTACCCACATTTTAGCTTTTGAAGGTAACTCGGAAGTGTATTATTTCGAAGGAGGTTTCTCAGAATATGAAGAAAATAAAAAGAAACGTTTAGGTGTTGATGTAACGCCGAAACGAATTAAATACCGCAAGTTGATTAGAAATTAACATAATAGCTGTAAAATCCCGAGAAATCGGGATTTTTTTATGAATAAAACTTTTATATTTGATGTCTTAACTAACCCAATGCATAAGACTAAGTTTTTCTATACTTTTTTGCTTGTAATGCTCTCTTTTACTGCTGCTTTGGCACAAGGAAATAAAGCGGAAAAGAGCGCTATTGAAAAATTACTTAATCAGGCGGTTGGTGAGTTTAATGATGCGAAATACGACAAGGCTCTTGAATTTTCTAAACAGGCATTAATCAAATCATTCAGCATTAATGACAATTCTTATATAGCTCAATCCTACAATACCATAGGAGTAGTTTACAACGAGTGTTCGGAATCGGCTAAAGCCGTTGAATTTTACGACAAAGCCCTGTTTTTTGCCAAAAAAGTAAACAATGCTAAACTCTACAACTGGATTTACGGCAATTTGGGAAGTGTATATTATTTTAATCAGATTGATGTTAATAAAGGAATAGATTACTACAACAAAGCCTTGTATTATGCCGAGAAGATCAAGGATACCACTCAAATTGAATTCACTAAAATCAATCTCGCGAGTGCTTATTTTTCAATCAACAAATTTGATGAAGGGAATCAGCAGATAAGTGACATAAAGGAAAGAATTTTAGAAAAAGGTTCTGACGACGCCAAGATGTCTATGTATTTGTTGCTCGGGATATATGATACCCATAATAACCAGAAAAAAAGAGCTGAACAATATTATGCGACAGCCCAAAAGATTGCAATAAAGAATGAATTTCACTCCTTTTTGATAAACATATACGAAAACCTGGTTCGTCATCACAATCACTACAAAGAAAAATCCAAAGCTGAGATTTACAGGAAAAAATTGGATTCTTTGAGTAGCGTAGTTTATTCAAAAGATAAGATGGATAACATCAAAAAAACTGCGACTCAAATTGAGTTGGATGAGTATAAAATTCAGCTGGATAAAATTGAGAAAGTCAATCAAAAGCATCAGAAAAGTATAAAAGAGTCGAAGCTTATCGTCATTCTTTTTATTGTAATCCTGATAGTTTTACTACTGTTATTGTTGACATTGTATAAAAACGTCAAACTGCGCGAACAGGCCAATTTTGAACTGACACAGGCCAACGAAGCTTTGAAAGAAGCCAAAGAAAAAGCCGAAGAAGCATCGCAACTGAAATCGCAGTTTGTTTCTACGATTACCCATGAATTGCGGACTCCGCTTTATGGGGTTATCGGGATAACCAATATTATTTTGGATGAACACAAAGAATTGGGTAACAGTCCGCATCTCAAATCGCTTAAATTTTCTGCCAAATACCTGCTTTCATTAGTGAATGATATTTTGCAGATTAATAAAATCGAAGAAAAACGTATTGTTTTAGAAAGCCTGATTTTTAACCTTACCGATGAAATCACAACCATTAAAAATTCAGTTGAATACATAGCCGACAAAAACAATGATAAATTATCGGTTGAAATAGATACAGCCATTCCCGAATTTTTAATTGGTGATAAATTGCGCTTGTCTCAAATCATTATGAATTTGGTCAGCAATGCGCTTAAGTTTACTAAAAATGGAGAAGTTACTATCACGGCCGATTTAAAAAAAGTTGAGGGCAAAACCTATTTCATTGAATTCAAAATAAAAGACACCGGAATCGGAATTGCTAAGGAAGATCAGGAAAAGATATTCGACAAATTTGTACAAATAGAACGCAAAGAAGAAGATTATCAGGGTACCGGATTGGGATTGGCCATTGTATCCCGTTTGATTGAATTGTTCGGTAGTAAAATTCATTTAGAAAGTGAGGAGAATGTAGGTACCACTTTTACCTTTACCATTGGTTTTGAATACGATGAGGAAAGGTCAAGAGAAATTATCAACAACATAGAGGTTGATTTGTCTTCGAGTTACTTGTACAATATACTGGTTGTTGAAGACAATAAAATCAATCAAATGGTGACCAAAAAAATAATTCAAAACAGCAACATGAGTTGTACGATTGTGGATGACGGTTATGCTGCTTTGGTAGCTTTAGACCGCGAAGCATTCGATTTGGTTTTGATGGATATCAACATGCCACTGATTAACGGTTTTGATACCACCCGTAAAATAAGAGAAAAAGGGTTTAAGGTTCCTATTATAGCCTTAACGGCTTTTGACAAACAAGAAGTCATGGAAGAAGCACTGGCTGTTGGGATGAACGATATTATGGTTAAACCTTTCGAGCCAGCAAAATTGTACCAGGTGATTAGCAATCAGGTAAAAAAGAAAGAAAACGCCGGTTAGTACCAGCGTTTTTTGTTTTTCTTTGAGGCTTCCGATTTTCTGGATTTGGTTCCGTCGGATTTCTTTTTATTTCTCAAATCAGGTTTGGCATCAGGGTTGGCTTCTGTTTCTTTCCACGGAAACGGATGGTCTTTTGTCACCTTAACGTCTACCTTAATCAGTTTCTGAATGTCTTTCCAGTAAGGTTCTTCATCTTTTCCGCAAAATGAAATTGAAATACCGCCATTTCCGGCACGACCGGTACGACCGATGCGGTGTACATAAGTTTCAGGAATATTGGGCAAATCAAAATTAATGACATAAGGTAAACTTTCAATGTCGATACCACGGGCAGCGATATCAGTAGCGACCAAGACCGAGATTTCTTTATTCTTAAAACTGTCTAAAACACGTTGTCGGGCCGTTTGCGACTTATCTCCGTGTATGGCTTCAGCATTGATTCCTTGCTTTTTCAGTGCTTTTACCACATTATCTGCTCCGTGTTTGGTTCTGACAAATACTAACACGTTTTTCAGATTCTCATTGCGTATCAAATGATACAATAAAGCACGTTTATCCGATTTGTCTACAAAATAGATTTGCTGTTTTATAATCTCAGCAGTTGAAGATACCGGAGTAACCGAGACGTATTCCGGATTATTTAAAAACGTATCAGCCAATTCGCGAATGGCCATGGGCATGGTTGCCGAAAACAAAAGCGTTTGACGGTTGGTGGGAACCAATTTTACAATTTTGCGCACATCATTGATGAAACCCATATCGAGCATCAAATCGGACTCATCTAAAACCAAAAAATGCAAATGGTCAAAATCGACAAAGCCTTGTTTGTGCAAATCCAGCAATCTTCCGGGGGTTGCAATTAAAATGTCAACACCTTTTTTTAATTGGTCTACTTGTGGTACTTGTGAAACGCCGCCAAATACAGTCAATTGTCTCAAGTTGGTGTACTTACCATAAGTGTCAAAACTCTCACCAATCTGTACGGCTAATTCGCGCGTTGGTGTTACAACCAAGCAACGAATTTGTTTTGTCTTTTTGGAAGAGCCCACCATGCGGTGCAGGTGGTGAATTATTGGTATGGCAAAGGCAGCTGTTTTTCCGGTTCCGGTTTGTGCGCAGCCTACCAAATCTTTTCCGGCCAATATAATGGGAATGGATTTTTCCTGAATAGGGGTTGGGTTGGTGTATCCTTCTTCAAAAACGGCTCTTTGAATACTTTTGGATAATGATAAATCTTCGAATAACATAAATAAGACTCACGTTTAATGCGAGTTGCCGCAAAGATACGGTTTTTAAATTTGGTAAAAAGCGTTGTTTGTTGCAATGCAGGTTTACAAGACAGTAAAGTTGTTAGTTCTGTATTTACAATAGTTCTTTTCTCGATTTGATGAAATCGGTTACCAAATATCCGATAAGTTTGCCAATCAGATGGTTGTTTTTTTCTTCTCCTAATTCGGGAGCGCCTTCGCAAATGTGCAAATAGGCCGCATTTTTATTTTTTCCGAAAAAATTCACAAACTGACGCAGTTCTTCTACCGAAAAACCACTCATGGTCATGGCACTGCTGGCAATGTTAGGCAAAGCATCCAAATCGATTTCGATTCCGTAGGCTTCGTTTTTGATAAAATCTAAGGCGGTATTGAGTTCCTGTTGGAAGTTTTTTTGCTGACGTACTTTGATTTCGTCGTACGTGTTGTATTGTACGCGGTCTTCCATTTTCTTTAAAATGTCGATTACATTTTTGGAAGTATAGTTTTCATGCAGCCCAAAAATGAAGTATTTTTTCAGAAAGCCCTCTTCATAAGCGTATGAAAAACCGTTACCGCTGTGTCTTCCTTCCAGGATTCTGAAATCGGAATGTGCGTCAAAATTTATGGCATTGACGGGTTTTCCTAATCCTAATGCTGTTCCTTTTATGTTGCCGTAAGCATTGTTATGTCCGCCTCCGATAATGATGGGAGTTTTGCCGCATTTGATGATTGAAGTGATAACGTGAACCACTTCCTTATCTATTTTATCTACCAAAGAACTTAGTAGTTTTCGGTCGGCTGTTTTATGAAAATCCAAATTTTGAGCCGCTTCCATTTCCTGAGCCACGTCGAGGGTACCCAGTATAATGATTTGACTGCCTTTGCAAAAACGATTGTGTTGGATGTTGGCGATACTGCTGATGGCACTTTTCCAGGCAGAAGCTGCACCCGGTCGACCAAAATTTGCCCGAACCCCAACGTCTTCCGGAATTCCGAACAAGACGTATTTGGCTTCGCTGTTTTTGATAAATTCAATGGGATTAACATCTTTGGGAATGGTAATCATTTTTTCGCCAAATTTGACTTCTCCGCTTCTATGATTGGTAACCTTAGCCAAATCAGTGATGGTAAAAGGAATTACATTCTCCATAATGTTAAAATATTTCGTCAAAAATATAATAAAAATGTATAACTTTCGTTACTAATATAATTTGTACTAAATTTGTTAAACACAAAAAAAATAAACAATGGAAAATCAAAACAGTAATTCAAAACTTAAAGGAATAATTGCACTCTTGGCAGTTTTACTTATAGGTAGTTTGATTTATATTTTTAAGCTCACATCGGATGCAAAGACGTTGGAAACAACCGTTACCACCACAAAATCGGAAAAAGAAGCTGTGATGAAAGATTTGGAAGCCTTAAAAGCAACCTATGATGCAGCGATTGAGGAAAATACATCCATGTCGGATGAATTAATTGCCGAAAGAGACAAGGTTGTTAAGCTGATGGAAGATTTGAAAAAAGCCAAAGGAGACAATGCTTCTTTGAAAAAATACAAAGATCAGTATAAGAGTATGGAAGCTAAGATGAAGAATCTGATGCAGGAAGTAGATGTCTTAAAACAACAAAATAAAACATTGACGACCAATCTTGACAGTACTAAAGTTGTCTTGGAAGATTCTAAAAAATACAATCAGGTTTTAGTAGGTCAAAACGAAGAACTGGCCAAAACCGTTGAAAAAGGATCTAAGCTCAGCATTACCAATTTGAAAACAGCTGCCTATAAACTCAGAAGTTCAGGGAAACAAGTTGAGACTGATAAAGCCAGCAGAACCGATGTGCTTCAAGTGAGTTTTACTATAGCTGAGAACAAGATTGCTAAATCAGGAGATAAAACGTATTATGTTCAGATAATTGATGCTAAGAACAATGTGTTGGGCGATAAAGCCACCGCTACATTCGGAGAAAACACCTTGACGTACAGCTTTACCACCACGGTTCAATACGAAAACCAAACCGTTGATGTAAAAGAGCAATTGAAAGGGAAAGACTTTGCCAAAGGAACCTACTTTGTCAACGTTTTTGATAAAGGAGAATTGGTTTCAAAAAGCAGCTTTACTTTAAGATAAATAGAAATGACAGAAAGAAAAAGTCCCGAGAATTCGGGACTTTTTTTATAAGATACTTTTACCGTTGAGGATAACCTGTTCAATCAGATTGCTGCCAAAAGCATACGGTATTTCATAGAAAGAATTCAAGGGTTTGGTAATGATGAGATTGGCCTTCTTTCCTTTGGTGATGCTGCCATGGGTATCCGAAATTCCCATAGCATAGGCGCCGTTGAGGGTTGCTGCATTGATGGCTTCTTCGGGGGTCATTTTCATTTTGATACAAGCAGTAGCCACTACAAAATTCATATTCCCGGAGGGTGTTGTTCCCGGATTAAAATCGGAGGCCAACGCCAAGGGTAATCCGGCGTTGAGCATTTGACGTGCCGGCGTGTAAGGAATGCTGATGAAATAAGAGCAGCTGGGCAACGCTACCGGCATGGTTTCGGTATTCTTCAACACTTCAATATCGGCATCGGTTACAATTTCGAGATGATCGACCGAGAGGGCATTGTGCTTCACACAGGCGGCAATGCCATCAATGGCGGTAAACTGATTGACGTGTATTTTGGCCCGTAAGCCATATTTTTTACCCGCTTCCATGATGCGTTCGGTTTCTGCCACAGAGAAGTAACCGGTTTCTAAAAAGGCATCGATATAATCGGCTAATTTTTCTTCGGCAATTTTGGGCAACATTTGGTCAATGATTAAATCGAGGTAAGCACTGTGATTTTCCTTGTATGCCGCAGGAAAGGCATGGGCTCCCAGAAACGTAGCTTTGATGGCTATCGGATAGTTTTCGGCCAATTTTTTAATAACCCGCAGCATTTTCAATTCGCCTGCAACGGTCAAACCGTAACCCGATTTGATTTCGACGGCACCGGTTCCTTGTTGCATCACTTCTTCCAGTCTTTTTTGGGATTGACAGTACAATTCTTCTTCGGAGGTTTCGTTCAGTTTTTTGGCCGAATTTAAAATACCACCACCGCGATTGGCAATTTCTTCATACGTCAAGCCATTGATTCGGTCTACAAATTCCTGTTCCCTATTCCCGGCATACACTATGTGCGTATGGCTGTCACACCAAGTAGGCAAAACAATTTTACCGGTAGCATCAATGATTTCTACGTTCAGCTTCGGGCAATTTTCCATAGGACCAAAGGAAGCAATGATGCCATTTTCTATCAACAGAAAGGCATTTTTAATAGAAGGCAAAACAGCCATTTCAGCTCCGGAAACTTTAGCTATAGGGGTTTCGCGCACCTGTAGTAGTTCTTTTATATTGATGAGTAACGTTTGCATACAATGATTTTTGGTAAAAGTAGTTTGAAAAAAATAAATATGCTTAATTTTAAACAAATTTAGAGTCCGTGAGAAAAATTAAATACAAGAAAGGCAGAAAGGTTCAGCCCGCATTGCTTGAATATACAGGTATTCATAAGTATACCCAAACCGAAATTCAGTTATTTGTGTATGATGATCCCGACTTGGCGGAGTATCATGAATTTGACATCACGGAAATGCAAAAGCACGTTGATTTCAATAAAACCAATTGGCTCAATGTACACGGACTAAATGATACGGAAGTCGTGAGGGCCATCGGTGATTATCTGAACGTTGACAATTTCATGCTTTCGGATATTTTGAATACCACCAAAAGAACCAAGCTTGATGAGTATCACGATACGCTGTTCTTTAATGTAAAATCACTATTGCCCGAGGGAGATTCTACCAATATCAAAGTAGAGCAAATCAGCTTTTTGTTGAAGAAAGGTATTTTGGTTTCTTTTCAGGAAAAGCGCAGTGATTTCTTTACCCACATTCGCGAACGCATCCGAACCCATTCGGGAATTGTGAGAACAAAGCAGGCCGATTATTTGTTGTATCTGTTATTAGATGCGATTATGGAGAATTTTTACATTACCATTGAAAGCGAAGAGGATAAGGTGGAGGATCTGATTAATTTATCCAAGCAAAGTACCAATTTGTCTATTTTGGAACAAATTGAAAAACACCGCGATAATTACAATTTTCTGAAGCGTTCCATCATTCCGTTGCGCGATTCACTGTATTCCATTAAAAGCATCAAAGACGATAATGTATTCAATGCCATAGAAGCGGATAATTTTACTTTTTTTGAAAGATTGCATCAAAAATGTCTCGAACTTTTGGAACAAATTGAATACGATTTAACCACACTCGACAGTGCTGCTAATTTCTTCTTTTCGTCACAAAGCCACAAAATGAATGAAGTGATGAAAACCCTGACAGTGGTTTCCGTTTTCTTCATGCCTTTGACTTTTATCGTTGGCGTTTACGGAATGAATTTTGACAACATGCCCGAACTCCATTGGCAGTACGGTTATTTTATCATTTTGGGCTGTATGTTCTTCTTGTTATTGGGAATGATTTATTATTTCAAAAAGAAGAAATGGTATTGATGAGTTAATAATTACGAACGGGTGTTTTTAGGTTTTGCTTTAAATACAGTAAACCTATTATTCCGGCGATGAGTGACGAAACCAAAATCATGATTTTGGCGTTATCGATGTGCTCTCCATCTGTAAAAGCCAGTAGTGTAATAAAAATGGACATCGTAAATCCAATTCCGCCTAAAAAGCCCGCTCCTAAAATGGTTTTCCAATTTAAATCTTCCGGAAGTTGACCAATCTTTAACCGCACCGAAATAAAGCTGAAAAGCCCAATCCCGATTGGTTTCCCCAGGATTAAACCCAAGGCAATTCCTAAGGTGTACGGGTGGTTTAAAGCCGTATGCCAATCTGAGTTCATTGCAATTGCTGTATTGGCCAAAGCAAACAACGGTAATATAAAAAAGGCTACCGGCTTGTGTAAAAAATGTTGCAAAAGGTAAGAAGTAGATTTCTCATCACCGTTGCCAAAAGGAATGGCAAAGGCCAACAACACGCCGGTAATGGTGGCATGTACGCCCGAATTCAACATAAAATACCACATCACCACACCGCTAATCAGATACGGTATGAGATTGCGGATTTTCAATCGGTTTAATACAAGTAAAAACACAAATATTCCCAGCGCTAAAAGCAAATTGCTCCAAACGATTGTTTTGGTATAAAAAACGGCAATGACCAGAATCGCTCCCAAATCATCAATGACGGCCAGTGCTGTCAGGAATACTTTTAAGGAAGTGGGCACTCTGCTCCCTAGTAAAGACAGGATTCCCAAAGCAAAAGCGATATCAGTAGCCATAGGAATTCCGGCTCCCGACTGTGTACTTGTGCCTAAATTGAGCAGTAAATACAAACCGGCTGGGACCACCATCCCGCCCAAAGCAGCGGTAATGGGCAATAAGGCATTTTTAAGATTAGACAATTCACCAATGTAGACTTCCCGTTCTAATTCCAATCCTATCAACAAAAAGAAAATGGTCATCAGTCCGTCATTGATCCAATATTCAATGGGATGATTGCCCAGTTGCGTATGCCAAAGGTGTAAATAATTTTCACTCCAACTGGAGTTTGCTAAAAAAAGAGACAGTAAGGTGCAGGCAATTAAAATAAAGCCACCGGCTTTTTCACTGTCAAAAAAATCCTTGAAAAGTTTGGTAATGATCATTTTTCAAAGATAAAAAAAGCTCCTCATAAAAGGAGCTTTTTCAATTAGATTAAATCTTGTTGGCGGATAAAGTACTTATAACGCAGTAATAATAAACTGACTTCTTCTGTTGAGTTGGTGTTCGGCTTCGGTACACGGAACGCCATCAGCACATTTGTTTACGAGTTGTGATTCACCGTATCCTTTGGCGGTCAATCTGTCGGCTTTAATACCGTTTTTGATTAACCAGTCTTTGGTTGATTTGGCTCTTCTGTCGGATAGTTTTTCGTTGTAAGCAAAAGAGGCTCGGGAGTCGGTATGGGAACGAATATCAATTTTCATGGTTGGATATTGCTCCAGTACGTCTAAGATTTTAGCTAAATCGATAGCAGCATCGGGACGGATGTTCCATTTGTCTAAATCAAAATAGATTAAGTTGATACCGAATACATCGGCTAAATCACCCCCAATGGGGATTGGTTTGGCGGTTTTTTCCAGTTCGATATTGAGCTCGGTTTTACCGGATTCTTTCCCGATGATTACCGGAGATTCTTTGGTGTTGTATCCTTCCAGAGAAGCTCTGACGTAGTATTTCTCTCCACACTCCACTTCGGTGAATTCGTATTTACCCTGGGCATCAGACACGGTTTCTTTTAATTTTTTGAAGTTGCTGTCCATCAGCACCAGTGCTGCTCCGGGTAAAATAACTTTGGTATCCTGATCGGTCACCACCCCTGTCAACACTTGTTCACACCAGATGGGACGGGTTTCGGTGAATTTGTAGATATCATCGTTTCCTTGTCCACCGTCGCGATTGGAACTTAAGTATCCTTTTTTAGTTTTGGAGTTGATAATTAAAGCAAAATCATCTTTAGTACTGTTGGCTTCTTCTCCCACGTTGAGCACCTGCTTGAAGTTAAGCGATCCGTCTTTCGGGATTTTAGTAATGAAAATATCCAAACCGCCAAGACCGGGCTGTCCGTCCGAGGCAAAGTA
>NZ_SJPE01000019.1 GCF_004329815.1 Flavobacterium silvisoli
ATGAAACAAGACTTTCCTAAACTGGGAATAGCTGTTTTATGCCGATTGTTTGGCAAAACAAGACACGCCTATTACGATTGTTTATGGCGTAAAGAAAGTAGTTTAGTCAAAGAAGATGTCATTCTTCAGGAGGTGCTCAACATTAGAAAAGACTTACCGCGACTGGGAACCAGAAAGCTGCATTATTTAGTTCAAAATAAGTTAATGTCGCATCAAATAGCTTTTGGTAGGGATTATTTATTTGATTTATTGTCAGAACATAAACTGTTGATTCGTCAAAGAAAAAGAAAAGCCATAACYACTGATTCCAGACATTGGATGAGAAAGTATAGCAATCTGCTAAAAGGACTTGCTGTAACAAGACCAGAACAAGTTTGGGTAAGTGATATCACTTATATCCGCCTAACCAATCAGTGGGGCTACCTGAGTTTAATAACCGATGCTTATTCAAGAAAAATAATGGGATATAGTTTTCGTCAGGACCTGGCAGCAGAAGGCTGTATTGAAGCTTTAAAAATGGCATTGAATAACAGACAGTATGGTCAATCGATTATTCATCATTCCGATAGAGGCTCTCAATATTGTTCTCATAACTACGTTGATTTATTAATGAAAAATAATATTGCTATAAGTATGACTGAGAACGGAGATCCCTATGAAAATGCATTGGCAGAGAGAGTTAACGGCATCATTAAAACAGAGTTCAACCTTTACAGTAGCTCATTAGGCTTTGATCAAACAAAACATAGAATAAGTAAAAGCATTAAGTCTTATAATGAACTAAGGCCACATGCCAGTTGTGATTATTTAACCCCTAACCAAGCACATTTACAATCAGAAATATTAAACAAGAGATGGAAAAACTATAATAGAAGTTTTAATCATGAAAAAGCAATTGTATAGCAACTTTAGGATTAAAAAGTATATTTGTATAGCTATAATAGGATTTATTTAATAACTTGTATAGTTATTTTAGGACGGGTCAGTCATCTGTTTGTCTGTCTTGTCCCACATAGCAAAGGCATAGATAGTGCATGAAGAGTGTATGAAAACAAGCATTATGTAAAACAGACTCCTCACCAAACGGCAAAACAAAACCAAACCCATTCACCCCCGCAAAGACAAACATTTTCAAATTCCTGCAGTAGCAAATTTTCAAATTATCGTTATCTTTGCACGCTTAAATACAATACGATATGCAACTTTCCGAACAAGAAATCATTAGAAGAGAGAAGTTAAACGCTCTGAGAAACTTAGGAATCAACCCTTATCCGGCGAATTTATTTCCCGTAAGCCACACATCAAAGCAGGTTAAGGAAAATTTCGAAGAAGGAAAGAAGGTTATTTTGGCCGGACGCATCATGAGTGACCGCGATATGGGAAAAGCGTCATTTGTAGAACTACAGGACAGCGAAGGGAGAATCCAATTGTATTTTAACCGCGACGTACTTTGTCCGGGTGAAGACAAAACGCTTTACAATCAGGTTTTCAGAAAACTAACCGATTTAGGGGATTTCATAGGTATAGAAGGAGAATTATTTTTAACCAAAGTAGGCGAAAAGTCTGTTCGGGTTGACCAATTCACTTTTTTAAGCAAAACATTACGCCCGCTGCCATTGCCAAAAGTAGATGACGACGGAAAAGTACACGATGCCTTTAACGACGCTGAGTTGCGTTACCGCATGCGATATGTGGATTTGGTAGTAAATCCACACGTAAAAGAAGTATTCATCAAAAGAACCAAGTTGTTCAATGCCATGCGTACCTTTTTTAATGCGGCCGGTTATATGGAAGTCGAAACCCCGGTATTACAATCAATAGCCGGTGGTGCCGCAGCACGCCCGTTCATCACCCACCACAACAGCTTAGACATTCCGTTGTACATGAGAATTGCCAACGAATTGTATCTGAAACGATTAATCGTAGGTGGATTTGACGGGGTATATGAATTCTCTAAAAACTTCAGAAATGAAGGAATGGACAGAACCCATAATCCTGAATTTACAGCCATGGAAATTTATGTAGCTTACAAAGACTACAATTGGATGATGGAATTTACCGAAAACCTGCTCGAATATTGTGCCTTACAGGTAAACGGAACAACTGAAACTACCTTTGGCGAACATAAAGTGAACTTTAAAGCACCTTATGCCAGAGTTACCATGACCGATGCCATCAAAAAATTCACCGGTTTCGATATTTCAGGAAAAAGTGAGGCCGAACTTTTTGAAGCAGCCAAAAACATGGGTATAGAGGTAAATGAAACTATGGGTAAAGGTAAATTGATTGATGAAATTTTCGGCGCCAAGTGCGAAGGCAACTTCATCCAGCCGACTTTTATTACCGATTATCCCAAAGAAATGTCGCCTTTGTGTAAAGAACACAGAGACAACCCCGAATTGACGGAACGTTTCGAGTTGATGGTTTGCGGAAAAGAAATAGCCAACGCCTATTCAGAATTAAACGATCCTATTGATCAAAGAGAACGTTTTGAAGCCCAGTTGAAACTCGCAGAACGCGGTGATGACGAAGCCACACAGTTCATAGATAACGATTTCTTACGAGCACTCGAATACGGAATGCCGCCAACATCAGGATTGGGAATAGGAATGGATCGATTAACCATGTTTTTAACCAACAATGCCTCCATACAGGAAGTATTGTTCTTCCCGCAAATGCGTCCGGAGAAAAAACAATTGGATCTAACCGAAGACGAAAAACTAATCATCAGTTTATTGAAAACCGAAAACAATCAAAACCTGGCCCAACTCAAAGACAAATCGCAATTAAGTGGAAAAAAATGGGATGCTGCAATGAAAGGATTAGCCAAACACGGCCTTACCAAGGTAATGGTTGACGGAGATAACAAAACAGTAGTTTTAAACTAAAAGAAAGGAACTCGATGGAGTTCCTTTTTTATTTTTTCATAAAGATTAAACCTTTTTTTCTCATCTTTGTCTCATATCAACTTAATTTAAAAAACAATAACAATGAAAAAAGTAGTATTAGCCGTAGTAATGTTAGTGGGATTAACTACATGGGCTCAGGAAAAAGAAACCAAAAAAGCAGACCGAAGAGAGTTAACGACCGAACAAAAAGTAAACTTACAGGTTGAAAAAATGACCAAAGACTTGGAACTAAATGAGAAACAAGCCAAAGACGTCAAGGCATTGGTGACCAAACAAGTTGAAAAAAGAGAAGCTAAAAGAGAAGAACTTAAGCAACTCAAACAGCAAAAAGACCTGAAAAGAGGAGAAATGAAAGAGCAAATGGAGAAAGAACAAGAGGCTAATACTGCTGAAATGAAAAAAATCCTGACTCCGGAGCAGTTCGCCAAATGGGAAAAAATGAGAGACGAAAGAAAAACCATGGTAAGAGAAAAAATGCTGGAGAGAAGAGAGCAGAAATTAAATCCGATGGAAAAACAAAAATAAATTTTGAAAAGAACTAAAAAGACCTTAGCTTTGAGGTTATTATTTCACTAAAAAAACTTCAAAATGAAAAAATTAATTGCTGCTTTAACTCTATTATTAGCCTTTTCAATAAGTGCAAATGCACAGGAGAAAAAAGCTTCTGACTTTTCACCTAAAGAATTAGGTCAAAAAGATGCTGATGATTTGACCGCGCTATTAGGCTTAAATCCAACAGAAAATGCAGATTATGCAAGACTCTTCGAAGGCAAATACAAAACATTGGAAGACAAAACTCTTTCACAAGAGCGCAAAGATGTTTTAGCAAGAATCATTGAAGACAAAATAAAAGCAGGTTTAAAAGCGGAACAAGTGGATAAACTTGACAAAAACCAAGAGTTGTTAAAGCGCTTAACACATTAATCAAATAAAAAAGCCTCGATTCTCGAGGCTTTTTTATTATAGCGTTTGGGCAACTTTATTGATTGCGTTTATTGTGAAATCAAGATCCTCATAAGTCAGAGCATCTGTAATAAACCAGGTCTCATATGCAGAGGGCGCTATGTAAACCCCTTCATTTAAAAGCCCGTGAAAAAACCTTTTGAACGTATCATTATCTCCGTTCTTAGCCGTTTGAAAATCAACTACAGGTTCGGCATCAAAATGCACTGAAATCATCGAACCTACTCTATTGATAGTAAAAGCCATCCCATTATCAGTCAATACTTTATGAATTCCTCTGTGCAAATACGAAGTTTTCGCTTCCAATCGCTTAAAAACTTCAGCATCCTTATGTAAGGCTTCCAACATAGCCAACCCCGCTGCCATAGCCAACGGATTACCCGAGAGAGTACCCGCCTGATACACAGGTCCTAGTGGTGCCAGATGATTCATAATCTCGTTACGTGCCGCAAAAGCACCCACTGGCAAACCGCCTCCTATTACTTTTCCGAAACAAACGATGTCCGCTGTAACTCCATATAATTCCTGAGCTCCTCCTTTGGCCAAACGGAACCCGGTCATAACTTCGTCAAAGATTAACAAAGCGTTATTTTCATCACAAATCTGACGAAGAGCCTGCAAAAAGCCTTCTCTAGGAGGAACACATCCCATGTTCCCGGCAACAGGTTCAATGATAATGGCGGCAATTTCATTTTTATTGGCGTCAAACAAAGCTTTTACATTTTCCAAATCATTGTAATTGGCCAATAAGGTATCTTTAGCAGTTCCCTGTGTTACTCCCGGACTGTTAGGGGTGCCGAAAGTACTGGCTCCGCTCCCCGCCTGAATCAAAAACGAGTCAGAGTGCCCATGATAACAACCGGCAAATTTGATAATCTTATCGCGTTTGGTATAACCCCTGGCCAGGCGAATAGCACTCATACAAGCCTCTGTTCCCGAATTCACAAAACGAATTTTATCGATATTAGGAACCATCGAAATGGCTAAGGATGCAATTTGAGTTTCCAATTCGGTGGGCATTCCAAAAGACGTACCGCTCTTGGCTCTTTCGATTACAGCTTCAACAACAGGAGGAAAAGCGTGTCCCAATATCATGGGTCCCCACGAATTAATATAGTCTATCAATCGGTTCCCGTCTTCATCATACAGATAGGCTCCTTTCGCACTTTTAGCAAATAACGGAGTACCCCCGACTCCTTTAAAAGCTCTTACCGGAGAATTTACTCCCCCCGGAATTACTTTTTCAGCGTCAGCAAACAACTGACTGCTTCTTTGATAAATCATAGAATGAGATTTTAATGTATTTTCTTTGGAAAATTTATTTAACAATGATGCTTTGTCCCAACGACAAAGTATTGTCGGTCATATTGTTTTTCTTTTTTAATTCTTCAACCGTAATGTTAAATCTTTTTGAAATAGAATACAAGGTATCACCTTTGACAACAGTATAGGTAGAAACATCATCGTTATAAACAATCTCCTTTTTAGTGATGGTTACCGGAGCAACAAATGGTTTTCCTAAAACCTCCGCATCGTATTTACTGAGCTGATAACGCTCAATCAATGCAATTAGTTTCTCCGGATATTTAGGGTCGGTAGCATAACCGGCATTTTTTAAGCCTTTTGCCCATGCCGCATAATCATCTTGCCCCAACTGAAACAAAGGAGAATAGCGCGGTCTGCTGGTTAAAAAGTAAGAATGATCCCGAAAAGACTCACTGGGATCCTGATACTTGCGGAAACACTCATTTTCTTCATCATCGGTATAACTGATGCTCGGACCGTCCCACTCCTTATGGCACTTGATTCCAAAGTGATTGTTAGCCTGAACGCTCAATGGCCCTGTTCCGGCACCCGATTCTAAGATAGCCTGACCCAAGGTCACACTGGCAGGAATCTTAGTTCTCACCATGTTGTCTTTGGCTACATCTTTGTACTTATCAATGTAATCCAACACCATTTGTGTAGTAACTTTTACACGAGTGGTAGCCTCTAAAACTACAGTAGAATTAGACCTGTTTTCATTGGTTGAAGTAGTCTTTTTTTGAGACTCCGCAACTTCAGACTGCTTTTTGTTCTGTGGTGTATAAATAGGTCTTTTCGTCCTTTGCACTACCGGAGCATTCGTTTTCCTCGGATCGGGCTTAGTCATTCTGACTACTGCCTTGTTGCTGCTACAGGAAGCAGTAACAATTAAAAGAAGCAATAAAATAAGTTTCTTAATCATTGATAATTATTTCAGTTAGTTTTTTTTGTCGCAAACTCTTATTCATTCCGGCTATTCCTTGCAGTCCTCCGGTGTGAATCATCAGTATTTTAGAATCTTCCGGAAACTTATTCTTGTGTATCATATCTAAAACTCCAAAAACCATTTTACCGGTATAAACAGGATCCAGAGGAATTTGGTATTTCAGATAAAACTCGTTTACAAAAGCAATCAATTCGTCCGATACTTTAGCATATCCTCCGAAATGATAGTCCGTAATCAGTTCCCAGTTGGTATTCTTAGCAAAGCTACAAATATCTTCGTTCAAAAAATCACCTTTTAACACCGGAAAACCCAAAACTTGTTGACCGCTTTTTGAACAATTGATAAGACCCGAAATTGTACCTCCTGTACCAACTGCACAGCAAATATAATCAAACGCCGCATCCTCATCCGTTAAAATCTCCTCACATCCCTTTACTGCCAAATCATTGGTTCCGCCTTCAGGCAACAGATAGAAATCGCCAAACTTATCCATCAAACATTCCAAAAAAGTGATTTCATTTTTTTCCCGGTAGGCTTCTCTGGACACAAACTCAAAAACCATTCCCAATTCTCTCGCTTTATACAGTGTCGGATTTTCGGCAACTTTATCTTCCAACTCTTCCCCTCTGATAACCCCTATAGTCTGAAAACCGTACTCCTTACCGGCAGCGGCCACCGCCAGGATGTGATTGGAAAAAGCACCGCCAAAAGTCAACAGAGCGGTCTTTTGCTCATGTCGGGCTTGCGCCAAATTGTACTTGAGTTTTCTGTATTTATTCCCCGAAATTAAAGGATGTAACTCATCTTCACGCTTAATATAAAGAGTGATGCCTGAGCCTTCCACTGTTATTTTTTGATTGTAACTTTTCAAAAAAATATTTTTACAAAGGTACGAAAAGCGCAGTGTATGGCGAAAAAAGAACTCCGAAATTACAACCTGAGAAAACAGGATTTGATTCTGTTTTTAACAGCATTGCCCGGGAAAAACTATTCAAAAACCAACCCTTATTTTCTCCTTCTGATGAAATTAAAAAACGGCCGGCTCTTTAAATACTCAAAATCATTCTCCTTTTCGTAAGCTTCTTTTTCAAAAGAAATCTCTCTGTAGGCTGCATTCCAGTTTCTCAACCTGCAGTAATGCACTAAAAACGCAATGAAATACCAAATCAAAAAAGGCAAAACCAAAAGCTCTGATTGTTGTCTGAGGTGAATTCTTTCGTGATTCAGCAACACCTTGTCCTGTTTAGCCGTTTCGTTCTTTAAGAAGACAAAAGGAAAAACCGCAAAAGCTTTATATCCTTCAGGAAGTAAATATTTGGAAACGATGAGTATCATTACTGCTAAAGTCTTTAAATTTGTAGTTATGATTGAGCAAAATAACGAAAATAAACTAACCAAAGGAGAGGATTATTACCTAACCCCCGAAGGATATAAAGTGTTTACCGAAAAATACCATCTCAAACGAGGGTATTGCTGTCGGAGCGGTTGCCGCCACTGCCCCTACGGTTTCGACAAAAATACCGGTACCATAAGGCCCAAAAAATAACACCAAACTAAAAATATAATTTAACTCAAATGACTTTTCAAGAACAAATTTTAGCAGGAATTCCGGATGCATTACCCCAACCGAAGCCCTACGAACCCGAAATAAACCATGCACCAAAACGCAAAGAAATACTAACCGAGGAAGAGAAAAAATTAGCCTTAAAAAATGCACTGCGTTACTTCGAACCAAAGCATCATGCAACCTTACTTCCGGAGTTCAAAGCCGAATTGGAAACCTACGGACGCATTTACATGTACCGTCTTCGCCCCGATTATAAAATGTATGCCCGTCCCATTTCAGAATATCCGGGTAAGTGTGAACAGGCCAAAGCCATCATGCTGATGATTCAAAACAATTTGGATTATGCTGTAGCCCAACATCCTCATGAACTGATTACATACGGCGGTAACGGAGCCGTGTTTCAAAACTGGGCACAGTACCTTCTAACGATGAAATATTTGGCCGAAATGACCGAAGAACAAACCTTAGTCATGTATTCTGGCCACCCCATGGGATTATTCCCTTCTCACAAAGAAGCTCCGAGAGTCGTCGTTACTAATGGAATGGTAATCCCCAACTACTCCAAACCCGATGATTGGGAAAAAATGAATGCCCTGGGCGTTTCACAATACGGTCAAATGACAGCCGGCAGTTACATGTACATTGGTCCACAGGGAATTGTTCACGGAACCACCATCACAGTTCTGAATGGTTTCAGAAAAATAAAAAAATCACCTGCAGGAAGTTTATTTGTAACCTCAGGATTGGGCGGTATGAGCGGGGCTCAGCCCAAAGCCGGTAACATCGCCGGATGCGTTACCGTTTGCGCCGAAGTTAATCCGAAAATTACTCACATCCGTCATTCACAGGGTTGGATTAATGAAATTATAGACAATATTGATTTGTTAGTCCCAAGAGTAAAAAAAGCATTAGCAAATAAAGAAGTAGTCTCTATCGCCTACCTCGGGAATGTCGTAGATATCTGGGAACGTTTCGACCGGGAAAACCTGCACATCGATTTAGGTTCGGATCAAACTTCACTACACAACCCATGGGCCGGAGGATATTACCCGGTTGGTTATTCTTTTGAAGAATCGAATACCTTAATGGCTGATAATCCTGAATTGTTTAAAGAAGAAGTACAAAAAACACTGCGTCGTCATGCCGCTGCTATTAATAAACATACCGCCAAGGGAACTTATTTCTTTGACTACGGAAATGCATTCCTACTTGAAGCTTCCCGCGCCGGTGCTGATGTAATGGAAAAACACCCTACTATCGGCCATGAATTCAAATACCCAAGTTATGTGCAGGATATTATGGGTCCTATGTGTTTCGATTACGGATTCGGACCCTTCCGTTGGGTATGTGCTTCCGGCAATCCCGAAGACCTTGCTAAAACCGACAAAATAGCTTGTGAAGTCTTAGAAGAAATGATGAAAAATGCCCCCGAAGAAATCCAACAGCAAATGGCTGATAATATTCAGTGGATTAAAGGAGCTCAGGAAAACAAACTCGTAGTAGGTTCACAAGCCCGAATCTTATACGCCGATGCCGAAGGAAGAATTAAAATCGCGGAAGCATTTAACCAAGCTATAGCCCGTGGCGAAATTGGCTATGTGATTTTGGGCCGCGACCACCACGATGTATCCGGCACAGATTCTCCGTATCGTGAAACTTCGAACATTTATGACGGTTCCCGTTTTACAGCCGACATGGCCATACACAATGTCATTGGCGACAGTTTCCGTGGCGCAACCTGGGTCTCCATTCACAACGGAGGCGGTGTCGGATGGGGCGAAGTAATCAACGGAGGTTTCGGCATGGTCCTCGACGGAAGTAAAGAAGCGTCGCGTCGTTTGGAATCGATGTTGTTTTGGGATGTCAACAACGGGATCTCACGAAGAAGCTGGGCCAGAAACGAAGGTGCCGTTTTCGCCATAAAAAGAGCCATGGCCACGCAACCTTTGTTAAAAGTTACCATCCCTAACTTAGTTGATGAAGCATTGTTATAACACTTAATTTGAATACCATGAAAAAGGTTGCCTTTATTCCGGTTTTATTCCTAATCCTAACTTCTTGCAGTTCTGTGAGAGTGAATTCGGATTATGACAAAAAAGTAGATTTCACTCCATTTAAAACGTATGCCTTTCTCAAATCGGGGATTGACAAGGTTGAAATATCCGATTTAGACAAGAAGCGCATCTTGCATGCTATAGATGATGCCATGGCCTCTAAGGGATTTACCAAAAGTGAATCGCCCGACTTACTGATTAACTTTTTTACCAAAGAAAGGGAACAGGTCGACGTCAATCAATTCAACGCGGGCTGGGGATATGGCTGGGGCTACGGATGGAACCCTTACTTTTGGGGCGGCCGCACCACTGTCAATCGTTACACCGAGGGCACTTTGTACATTGACCTGATAGATGCCAAGAAAAAAGAACTCATCTGGCAAGGCGAAGGCGAAGGCGTTCTGACCAAAGACACCAACAAAAAAGATGAAGTCATCAAAGAATTTGTAACCAAAATTTTGGAACAATACCCACCACAAAAAAAGTAGTCGGTATTAATGACTGATAAGTAGATTAAAAGCCATGACATGATTGTTGTGGCTTTTTTTATTATTTTTAATCGTCAAAAAATCTTGTTATGAGCAAAATAATACCCTTTCTGCTTTCTGTCTTACTTTTTAGCTTCATTATTTCTTGTAACAAAAAAACTCCCGAAAAACCGCAAGCGGGGGTCATTATTACTTTTGACGATGCTTACGTTGACGAGTGGTTTGAAGCTGATAAAATCCTAAAACCATACCATTGGAAAGCCACATTCAACGTATGCCGCATAGACTCGATTGGCGAACCGCAACAACGCAAACTGCATGAGCTCCAACAGGAAGGACATGAAATTGCCGGTCACGGATACCACCATCTCAATGCAGTGAAATTTGTAGCGGAAAACGGCATCAGTCAATACCTCAAACAAGAAATTGACCCTATGATGGTTTCCATGAAAAAGAGAGGTTTCAACGTAACATCGTTTGCCTATCCTTACGGCGAAAGAAGTCCGGTACTTGACACGGCCTTAAAAAAGCAATTCAAAATCATCAGGGGAAGAGCCTTTTGCGGAGATTTACCTGAAAAAGAAGGCTGCTACTTTCATGGTTCCAAATACGTGTACGCTTTTGATATTGATAACAGCCATGTGCATTTCAGCTACCATTATCTTTTAGAACTTTTAGATTATGCCAAGAAAAATAACATGATATTACTGTTGTGCAGTCATAAACCGGTCAAAGAAGTGACCGATAATTATCAAACAAAAATGGAAACGCTTGAGTTTTTATGCAATTACGTAAAACTCAACAATATGAAATTTTACACCTTGCGGGATCTGGATCAATGGGTAAAAAAGTAGCCGCAAACAATCTGAATTTGCGGCTATATTATTAGTAATTTAAAAGCTCTTCCATTTTGTCCCGAACTTTGTCGGCATTGGGAATCATGGTAAATTCCAACGTACTGTTAAGCGGTATGGCCGGCATATTCTCCGATCCAATCACCATCACAGGAGCATCTAAATATTTAAAACAGTTTTCCTGAATCAATCCGGCTAAACTACGGGCAAAAGAGTTATTGGTAGGTTCTTCGGTTACCACCAGACACTTTTTAGCTTTTTTAACCGATTTAAAAATAGTTTCTTCATCCAACGGATACAACGTTCTCAAATCCACGATTTCCACTTTGTTTTTCATCTCCTCCGAAGCATTCAGCGCCCAGTGCACACCCATTCCGTAAGTAACAACTGTAATCGTTTCTTCGGTTTCCTGTTCCCAAATTTCCTGAACAATATTAGCCTTACCAAACGGCAACAAGTAATCTTCACTAGGCTCATTAACTCTGGCTGCATCAGTACCTTTTACCTTACTCCAGTATAAACCTTTGTGCTCTAAAATCACCACCGGATTCGGGTCATAATAAGCTGCTTTGAGCAATCCTTTTAAATCGGCACCATTACTCGGATAAGCTATTTTAATGCCGCGAATATTAGTCAACACACTTTCTACCGAAGACGAATGATAGGGTCCGCCACTGCCGTAAGCGCCAATCGGAACACGCAAAACCATGCTTACCGGCCATTTCCCATTCGACAAATAACTCGAACGACTGACTTCAGTGAATAACTGATTCAAGCCCGGCCAAATATAATCGGCAAACTGCACCTCAACTATCGGTTTTAATCCAACGGCTGACATCCCAACCGTAGAACCCACAATAAACGCTTCCTGTATCGGAGTATTGAATACACGCTCGTCACCAAACTTTTGGGCCAAGGTCGCGGCCTCCCTGAATACACCGCCTAAACGTCCGCCTACATCCTGACCGTACAACAAACATTCTTTGTGCTTTCGCATTAATTCTTCTACAGCAAACAACGCACAATCCACCATTACTACTTTGTCTTCGCGCTCCGGATTTCGCTCACCTACTTCTTCTGTAACAGGCGTCGGGGCAAAATCATGCGTAAACAAATCTTCAGGCGAAGGATCTTCGGCCACTAAGGCTTTATCGTAATCGGCTTTTACCTTAGCAACAGCCGTAGATTCTATTTTTTGAATATCCTCTGAAGTAAATCCTGCATCCAGTAATTGCTTTACCAAAACCGGATAAGGGTCACGCGATTGCGCTTCTTCCAAATCATCGCGGTACCATTCCATTCGAACCCCGGAAGTGTGGTGATTCAGCAACGGTACTTTGGCATGCACCAAAAACGGCCGGCGTTCTTTGCGTATGGTTTGCACCACTTTTTGAACCGCTAAATAACTCTCCGTAAAATTAGCCCCGTCAATCGATAAGGCTTCTATTCCATTAAATCCTTTGGCGTATTCAAAAGCATTTTGGGCTCGGGTTTCAGCGGCATTGGCCGAAATATCCCAACCGTTATCTTGTACCAAATACAAAATCGGCAATTGTTTTAAGGCGGCCATTTGCAACGCTTCGGCAATTTCTCCTTCGGTCACCGAAGCATCGCCAAGCGAACAAACCACAATTGGACTTTCCTGATTTTTATCTACTATTCCAATGTTTTCTTTATACCAAAATCCCATAGCAGCCCCCGTCGCCGGTATAGCCTGCATCCCTGTTGCAGAGGATTGGTGCGGAATTTTAGGCTTGTCGGCATCTTTCAAACTCGGGTGGCAATAATAGGTTCGCCCGCCCGAAAACGGATCGTCTTTCTTCGCCATCAACTGCAACATTAGATCATAAGGCTGCATGCCAATACCCAGCAACATTGCATCATCACGATAGTACGGAAATGCATAATCCTGCGGCAACAACTGCATGGCCATCGCAATCTGTATAGCTTCGTGTCCGCGGGAAGTAGCGTGCACGTATTTGGACACGGTTTTAAAATTAGCTTCATATAAAGTCGCCATCGCCTTAGCCGTAGCCAAGGTTGCAAACGCTTTTTCAAGTATCTTTTTGTCTAACATTTCCATTATGCTAAACCCTGACAGAGTTTCGAACTCTGTCAGGGTTATTTTATTTAATTATTTTGCTTCTACCAACCACCCAAATGTATCTTCAATTTCCTGAATTTTTATCCCGTTCAAGGTATCATTCACCATTACCGAAACCGGATTATCTTCCGGCAACTTAATAGTCAAGTCAGCATTGCCAATTTCTTCAATCATCGCAATTCCCACCGCAGTTCCCACACCAAAAGCTTCCTCTAAAGTTCCGTCTTCAGATACTTCTCTAATTTCAGTAATGGTAATCGGACGTTCTGTAACTTCATATCCTTTGTCGCGCAGCAAATCAATCACACTCATACGGGTGATTCCTGCCAAAATAGAACCGCTCAAATCCGGAGTTACAAACTTCCCTCCTATTTTAAAGAAAATATTCATGGTTCCCACTTCCTGAATTTCTTCAAAGTTTTGGGCATCCAACCAAAGTACTTGGTCGTATCCTTTGGCTTTGGCATATTCGGTTGGGCGAATAGCAGCAGCATAATTCCCGGCCGCTTTAGCTTCTCCGGTTCCTCCGTTTACGGCACGTACGTATTTCTTTTCGGCATATAGTTTTATCTTTCTGCTGAAAAAAGGACCTGCCGGCGAAGCCATGACAATGAATTTAAAACTAGTGGCGGCACGCATCCCAATAAAAGGCTCATCAGCATACATGAACGGACGCAAGTACAAAGCGCTTCCGGGTTGTGTCGGAATCCAGTCTTTTTCCAAAGCGGTGAACTGTTTCAAAGCTTCCACGAACAAATCTTCCGGAAACGAGGGCATTCCCATACGGTCCGCACTGTGATTCAAACGCTTGGCGTTCTCATATGGACGGAATAATAAAGGGGTTCCGTCTTTACCCAAAGTAGCTTTCATCCCTTCAAAAATCGCCTGACCATAGTGCAAAGCCATAGCCGCAGGATGTGTTGGTATTAAGGCCAACGGTTCAATTCGGGCATTGGTCCATTCGCCGTTTTGATAATCGCAAACAAACATGTGATCCGTAAACTGGGTTCCCATTACGATATTGTTGTTCAGCTCTACCTGACTGACTCTGGACTGTGCGACTTTGTTTATTTTAATCGAATGTGTCATTACTTCTTGCATGATATTATAAAGTTGTAGTTGTGTCAAATTGTTCTAAATAATCGCCTACTTTACGCAGGAACGAACCTCCTAAAAATCCGTCCACCACGCGGTGGTCAAACGAAAGGGAAAGGAACATCATACTGCGAATGGCAATTTCATCGCCTTTAGAAGTCGTAATCACTTCCGGGCGTTTCTTGATAATTCCGAGAGCCAAAATAGCCACCTCGGGTTGGTTGATAATGGGCGTTCCCATCAAACTGCCAAACGTTCCCACATTAGAAATGGTAAACGTACTGCCTTGAATTTCTTCGGGTTTTAATTTGTTATTTCGAGAAGCTTCAGCCAAAGTATTTACGTCTTTTGCCAAAGCAACTAAATCTTTTTCATTGGCATTTTTCACCACAGGAACAATTAAATTCCCCGAAGGCAAAGCCGTTGCCATTCCGATATTGATATCTTTATGAACGATGATATTCTTTTCATCCACCGAAACATTAATCATCGGAAAATCGACAATGGCTTTGGCTACAGCCTGCACAAATACCGGTGTAAAGGTCAGTTTCTCGTTGTATTTTGACTGGAACTTGTCTTTATTTTCATTACGCCAATTCACTAAATTCGTCACATCCACTTCAATGTACGAAGTCACATGTGGCGAAGTTTGTTTGGAATACACCATGTGATCCGCAATCATTTTGCGCATGCGGTCCATTTCTACAATATGGTCTTTGCCCTCCACAAAATTGATTTTGGGTTTTGGATAAACTGAAGTTGCTGGTTGTTGGTTGTTGATTGATGGAATACTTTTGAGAGGATATTTTCTATTCTTCAAATACTGAAACACATCGCTTTTTTGCAAACGCCCATCGGTTCCCGAACCCGGTATGCTTTGTAATTCTTCTATCGATAGATTTTCTTTTTGTGCAATGGAAATGATTAAAGGGGAAATAAAAGCGTCCGGATTGGTTTTGTGTACAATATTCTGTAATGTTGGTTTAGACGAGGGTTCAACTCTCCCCGACTCCACAATCTCTTGCTTGGCTCCGCTCCGTTCACCTTCGGCTCGGATCTTTCTTGTTGCTTCTTGAACTCCTTCAGCATCAATCAAAGCTAAAACAGTTCCCACCTCAACCACGGCATCCTTGTGAAAACGAATTTCAATAATGGTTCCCGATACTGGTGAGGGTACATCGCTGTCCACCTTGTCCGTAGCCACTTCCAGTAGGGTCTCCTCAGCTTCCACAAAATCACCTACATTTTTCAACCAAGTAATGATGGTTGCTTCAGATATGCTTTCGCCCATTTTGGGCATTTTGAATTCTACTATCGACATTTTATTTTTTTCTAAATTCTTCCAATGTTTTATAAAACGCTTCCTGCGTTGGACGGTCTTTCGGAATTTCCCGTAACGGCTCTACGGCTCTTAAAGTTTCATAACATTCCTTGGGCAATTGTTGGTATAAGGCTGTTCCTTTAGTCTTCCATTCTAACATCTCATCCGAAACGTCTTTAACAACTACCGCCGGATTTCCGACTACAATTTTACGATTCGGAATGACGGTTCCGGCTTTGACAAAACTCAAGGCACCTATGATACATTCATCACCTACATTGACATCATCCATAATCACGGCATTCATTCCTACCAAACAATTCGCACCGATATTAGCTCCGTGAATAATGGCACCGTGCCCAATATGCGCTCCGGCTTTCAAAACCATTGTCTTTCCGGGAAACATGTGAATGGTACAATTTTCCTGTACATTGCAACCGTCTTCAATAATGATTCCCCCCCAATCGCCACGAATGGCAGCACCGGGCCCTACATAAACGTCTTTCCCGATAATGACATTACCCGTAACCGCAGCCTGCGGATGGATAAAACTGCTTTCGTGTATGACCGGGATAAACCCTTTGAATTCGTAAATCATATTTTTTAGATGATAGATGATAGACGGATAGATTATAGATTACTGTCTATTCTCTCTTCGTCTCTTATCTTATGTCTTTATTTAAATTTTTCTAATGTCTTCTTGGTAAAATCAGACAGCACCAATCTTCCGCTGATAGCGGCTCTTTCGGCTAACAGATTATCCCAATCTTCGGTACCGCGCCAAAATATTTTTTTCATTTCGGCCATTGCTTCCGGATTGTAAGTGCATAAATGCTTAGCAAAAGCCAGTACAGCTGTATCCATTTCCGCTATGCTTTCGTATACATGGGCAAACAATCCTTTTTCTTTGGCCCACGACGCTTCATAAAAAGTATTGGCATCAATGGCAATTTGTGACATGGCTGAAACGCCCATTTTACGTTCGATTGCCGGTGACACTACGAAAGGTCCTATGCCGACGTTCAATTCGCTTAACTTAATCGCGGCAAATTTGGTGGCCATACAATAGTCGGTTGAAGCGGCAATTCCTACTCCTCCTCCTACCGTTTTCCCTTGGATGCGTCCGATAATGAATTTCGGGCATTTTCTCATGGCATTGATCACGTTGGCAAACCCTGAAAAAAATACTTTTCCGGTAGCCGCATCATCAATGGCGATTAATTCTTTAAAGCTGGCTCCGGCACAAAAAGTACGGTCACCTCCGCTTTGCAGAATGATTACTTTAACATCGTTGTTATTCCCAACTTCGGTAATCGTGTTGGCTAATTGTGCCAAAATGGTACCCGGTAACGAATTTTGTTCCGGATGAAAAAATTCAATCGTGGCGATGTTGTCCTGTATAGTATGTTTTACGTATGCGTCCATGTTATGTTTATTTTCTAGCCCCGATTGCAGCAAGTTACCATGTAACGCGGAAAGCGGGAAATAGCTTCAAATTATTATAAAATTCCGAATTGCTCGAAATGATGATTCAAATGTTTTCGTTCTAATAAATACGATTCGTAACGGTTTAATTCACCGAAAACCATATTTTTCATAACCGCTTCGGGGTTTTCTTTGAAAAAGGTTGTATAGTTTTCTCTGGCTTCGAAGAATTTGGTTTTGGCTGTTTCAAAATCGGGATGAACTAAATCTTCCAATTCATCTTTCTTCATCGTTGGGAACTGGGTGCCACGTGGAAACTTTTCATAGTTGTATAATGAATTATGCACCTTGTCTAAAATCTTCTCAGGGGTGGCAATGTCAAAATCCTGAATTTCACCCGACATGATGCGATAGCCTTGCTCTAAATGTTCCAACAAATGTTGGGGCGTTAATATTCCCCATTGCGGCTTAGCATCAGCCGTTAATTTGTTGATACACTCGGTCACTTTTGCATCGGTCATTTCCACAAAAACTTCCTGTTTTTTCTGCACCATAGTCAAAATGGTCGCTACTGCAACCAATTCGTCAGTCGTATCAAAAACTTCTACAAACCACTTTACAATACCGCTCGGATGCTCGGCTGAAGCTACATCTCTGTCTACTTTTTGCTTGCAGGTTAAACGTACATACACCGTGTCATTATGGTAAATCGGGCGTAAGAAACGGCATTCTTCCAAACCATAATTGGCAGCAACCGGACCTTTATTCGGGTACACAAACAACCCGGCAGCGGCGGCTAAAATGAAATACCCGTGTGCCGTACGTTTTTTGAAAATACTGCCATCCAACGAAGTGATATCAGTATGGGCGTAAAAATGATCCCAAGTGATATTGGCAAAATTGATGATATCAGTATCTGTAACCGTTCTGTTGTGTGTACGTAAAGACATACCTGGCTGGATGTCCTCCCAATGGTATTGGAACGGATGCTGGGTGATTTCTTTATAGGCCGAATTCGGTTGGTAAATACCTGTAATTTCGGTTAAGGTAGTTGGTGAACCTTGCACGGCGCAACGCTGCATATAATGTTTGATTCCGCGAACACCGCCCATTTCTTCTCCGCCTCCGGCACGACCCGGACCTCCGTGTACTAACAATGGAAGTGGCGAGCCGTGACCCGTACTCTGCTTGGCATTTTCACGATTCAATACTAAAATTCTTCCGTGATGCGAAGCGGCATTTACTACATATTCTTTGGCAATGTCATCCGAATTGGTAACAATTGAAGACACTAACGAACCTTTACCCATTTGAGCTAACTCTATAGCTTCATCAATTGTTTTGTAAGGCATTAAGGTGGATACCGGACCAAAAGCTTCGGTTTCGTGAACGGCTGTATTTTTAAACGGATGGTCTTCGCGCAACAACATTGGGCTGATAAACGCTCCTTTGTCATCGGCTCCGATTAATTCCAATCTATCAAAATCACCATAAACAACAGCAGCTGTTTTGGCAATTTCCGAAACTCTGTTTTTGACTTCGGTCACTTGATCTTTAGAAACCAAAGCACCCATGCGCACTTCTTTTTGTCTCGGGTCTCCTATGGTTACTCTGTCTAATGCTTTTCCGAGTGCCGTTTGCACCTCATCCATTAAGTTTTCGGGAACAATCATACGACGGATAGCGGTACATTTTTGACCGCATTTCACGGTGATTTCACTTCTTGCCTGACTGATAAACAAATCAAACTCGGGCGTTCCCGGAACGGCGTCCTCTCCTAAAATAGAAGCGTTCAGGGAATCAGCCTCCATATTAAACGGCACGGATTCGCTGATGATTCTTGGATGAGCTTTTAACATGCGTCCGGTTGATGCTGAACCCGTAAACGTAACAACGTCCTGGCTTTCCACCGTATCAATCAACGTATTGGCAGAACCGCAGATTAATTGCAAGGCACCTTCAGGCAAAATATTAGAAGCTATGATTTCACGAACAACCGCTTCGGTTAAATAGGAAGTAGAAGTTGCCGGTTTTACTACTGCCGGCATCCCGGCCATCCAGTTCACCGCACATTTTTCTAACATTCCCCAAATCGGGAAGTTGAAGGCATTGATATGCACAGCTACTCCTCGTTTGGGCACCAAAATATGATGCGCCATAAAACGACCGCCGCGAGACAAGTCAATAGGGTCGCCTTCTACGTGATAGGATTGGTTGGGGAATAATTTTCGCAACGAAGCATTGGCAAACAGGTTACCAAAACCTCCTTCAATGTCAATCCAACTATCCACCCGTGTGGCACCGGTTCTATAACTGATTTCGTAGAATTGTTCTTTGCGTTTGGTCAAATACATGGCCAAACTTTTGAGCATGTTGCCGCGCTCCTGAAAGGTCATTTTGCGGAGTTTTTCGCCACCTTTGGTTCTTCCGTAATGCAGGATTTCGGCAAAGTCCAAGCCTTGTGTAGAAGCATGCCCTACGATTGCCCCGGTAACCGAATCAAACAACGGAACGCCTTCTCCGGCGCCTGATGTCCAATTCCCTAAAACGTAATTTTGTATTTTGCTCATATTCTATTTTTTTAGATCAGACAGGTTAAAAAAACTATCTGGTCTTTTTTATACTCTTTCAATAATGGCGGCATAGCCTTGTCCGACACCGATACACATGGTAATTAAGGCGTACCGTTTTCCTGTCAACTGTAATTCCAAAGCAGCAGAATAGGCTATTCTGGCACCGGTTACGCCCAGTGGATGTCCGATGGCAATCGAACCCCCGTTTGGATTCAGTCTTGGGTCATTATCGGCAATGCCCCAAGCACGTGTACAGGCCAATGCTTGTGCCGCGAAAGCTTCGTTCAGTTCGATGATGTCGATTTGATCTAAGGTTAAACCGGCTTTTTCCAACGCTTTATTGGTGGCTTCTACCGGACCAATTCCCATGATTCTTGGTTCTACGCCAACTATGGCTGAACTTACTATTCGGGCTAATGGTTTTAAGTTGTATTTTTTTACAGCCTCTTCCGAGGCGATAATAGTTGCTGCCGCACCGTCATTCAATCCCGATGCATTTCCGGCCGTAACGCTACCGTCTTTTTTGAAGGCGGGACGCAATTTGGATAAACCTTCCATTGAAGTGGTTGGTTTGATAAATTCATCTTTGGAAAACTGAATCGCATCGCCTTTGCGTTGCGGAATTTCTACCGTTACGATTTCTTTGGCTAATCTTCCTGAGGCTTGCGCTGCGGCAGCTTTTTGTTGACTGTTCAACGCAAAAGTATCTTGATCTTCACGAGAAATATTGTATTTTTCTACCAGGTTTTCGGCGGTTTCTCCCATAGCATCGGTGCCGTACATTGCGTGCATTTTGGGATTGATGAAACGCCAACCAAAACTCGAATCATACATTTTACTATCGGTTCCGTAAGCCGCGGATGGCTTAGAAACTACCAATGGGCCTCGGGTCATATTTTCGATTCCACCAGCTATAAACAAGTGTCCGTCACCAGCTTTGATGGCTCGACTGGCATTGATGATAGCTGACAAACCTGAACTACATAAACGGTTTACGGTTTCACCTGGAACGGTATACGGTAATCCTGCTAAAAGTAGCGACATACGGGCTACATTGCGGTTATCTTCACCGGCTTGATTGGCGCAGCCCATGATGACGTCATCGTAGGCTTCTTTTGGGATACTTGGATTTTTATCGGTTACAGTTTTGATGACCAAAGCCCCTAAATCATCGGGGCGAACCGATGCCAGAGATCCTTGGTAACTTCCGATTGGAGTTCGTACTCCGTCTATAATGTATGCTTCCATTTTTTTATTAATGGATAATTGATAATTAATAATGGATAACTATAAACCCAAAAACTTCAATTGTCAATTATCAATAGTTAATTGTTAATTATTCTTCCCATTCTTTGGCGGTGCGGTAAACGACCCCTTTGAACAGGGCAACCAATTCGTCGCCTCGTTTGACTTCTATGATATTGAATCCTAATTTATTGTTCACTTTTTCTATGACCGACTCCGCCGTTAAATAGTCGCCTTCACTAACCGCTTCAATATGATTGATGGAGGTTTCGATGGAAACGGCAAACCTGCCATGAGTATTGGCGGCAAACCCGAAAGCGGTGTCGGCCAGGGAATAGGTGATTCCGCCGTGAGCCTTATACATGCTGTTGAGCATTTCTTTGCGTACGGTCATGCCCACTTTGCAACGCCCGATTTCACATTCTAAAATCTCGATACCCAACCATTGGCTGTAGGCATCCTGACTTAGCATCTTGTATGGGATTTTGGTTCCTTCCATATTAGAAAAAGGTTTTATTAGCGGCGCTCATTCTTCTTAATAAAGCACTGCAACGGTATCTGTCTTCGTGGTATTCGTTGTATAGTTCATCCAGTTTTTCTACGCACCATTTGATGCCCAATTCGTCGGCCCAGGCCAATAATCCTTTGGGATAATTAACCCCTTTGGTCATAGCATTGTCAATATCTTTGGCTGAGGCAATGTTCAAAAACAAAGCGTCGGCTGCCTCGTTGATGAGCATTACGATTACACGGTCAAATATTTTTTGAGCCGATTTTAAATCTTCTGTCGGATTTGGCAATTCTTTGCTGTAATCATAAAATCCACGTCCTGATTTTCTTCCGTAAAAACCGGCTTCCGCCAATCGCTTTTGTGTGAACGAAGGTTTGAATCGCGGATCAAAATAAAAAGCGGTAAACACAGTTTCGGTTACCGTATAATTGACATCGTTTCCTATGAAATCCATGAGTTCGAAAGGCCCCATTCGGAACCCACCGATGGTTTTCAAAGCCCAGTCTATGGTGGCAAAATCAGCAACACCTTCTTCGTACATCCGGAGACTTTCGCTATAAAAAGGACGGGCCACACGGTTTACAATAAAACCGGGGGTGTCTTTTACCTGAACGACCACTTTTTTCCAACCGGCTATGGTTTCTAAAGTAGTTTTTAAAACTTCTTCACTGGTTTGCACCGCCGGAATAATCTCGACCAACTGCATTAGGGGTGCCGGATTGAAAAAATGAATTCCAATGACGCGTTCCGGTTTTTGACAAGAAGCTGCTATGGAAGCTATGGATAACGAAGATGTATTGGAGGCTAAAATGGTTTCCGGTGAAACATAATTCTCTAATTCGGCAAACAGTTTTCTTTTGATTTCGGCATTCTCAACAATGGCTTCAATAACCAAATCCGAATGCGACAAATCGCCCAAAGCATGGGCATAAGAAATATTGCTGATGATTCGGAACTTTTCGTTGGCATCGATTTTTTCTTTTTCTACCAATTTTGACAGTGTACTTTCTAATGTGGCTTTGCTTTTAGACAGTGCCTCCTGATTGGTGTCGTAAATCTTAACTTCACAACCGGCGGTAGCGGCTACTTGAGCTATTCCGCTTCCCATAGTTCCCGAACCTATTACTGCTACTTTCATACTACTCACCTTTAAATTCTGGTTTTCTCTTTTCTACAAAAGCAGTAACTCCTTCGTTGTAATCATAGGACGAACTGGCTTCTATTTGTAAATCACTTTCTAACGCCAGCTGTTGTTCCAACGAATTATTCATGGATTGATTAAGTAATCTTTTGGTCAAACCAATTGCTTTGGTTGGCATAGCAGCTAAGGTTTCGGCTAAGGCTTGCACTTCTTCTTCAAAAGTAGCTGTTGGATATTCTTTGTAAATCATTCCCATGATTAGTGCTTGAGCAGCATTTACTCTGTCGCCCAACATCATCAAGGCAGACGCTCTTTGGAAACCGATTAATCGCGGTAAAAAGAATGTTCCGCCACTATCAGGCACCAAACCAATTTTGCTGAATGCCTGAATAAAACTGGCATGTTCGGTAGCTACTACGATATCACAGGCCAAAGCGATATTGGCTCCGGCTCCGGCCGCTACCCCATTTACGGCAGCGATTACGGGTTTTTCAATGGTTCTGATTTTTTGGATAATCGGATTATAATGTTCTTCCAGAATTTTTCGGAATCCCGGATTAATCTCGGGTGTAGTGACTTCTTTTAAGTCTTGTCCGGCACAAAAAGCTTTTCCGCTTCCGGTAATTACTATAGCTCGGACCTCTGTATTTGTGGCACAATCGTCTAATTTGGCTTGTAACGACAACGCCATTTCCCGGTTGAAACTATTGAATACTTCCGGGCGATTGAGTGTAATCCATGCGATGCCTTTTTCAATTTTTATTTCAATTGAATTGCTCATACCTATTTTATTTTAAAAACCTAAACGGTTTATTTTAAACATTTAAAGTAGTCAAAAGGCTCCAAACAGTCTTCGCATTGAAACAATGCTTTGCAGGCTGTAGAACCAAACTGACTCACTAATTTCGTATTCAAAGATCCGCATTGCGGACATTTCACTACTTTTTTATTTCCCAATAAGGCTTCTTTATCAACTTCTGCCGATAGCGGGGAAGCAATCCCGTATTTTTCCAGCGCCTGTCTTCCTTTTGGCGTAATCCAATCGGTGGTCCAAGCCGGAGATAAAATCAAATCTACTTTGGCTTCATAACCCTTTGCTTTGAAAGCGCTTTTGATGTCATCGCCAATCACATCCATCGCGGGGCAACCACTGTAGGTTGGTGTTATTTCAACGTGAACAATGTTGTCCACTAATTTTGCCGAACGCACCACTCCCATTTCCACTATAGAAAGTACCGGAATTTCAGGATCGGAAACCGATGCCAAAATTTCAAACAGTTCTTGGTCGATATGGAGTTCGGTGGCTGTCATCTTACCAGGTCATGTTGGGATACGTGCGTTGCATGTATTGCAGTTCAGTCAGAATATACCCCATGTGTTCCGAGTGAATTCCCATTTTTCCTCCTTTTTGGAAGTATTCAATGGTTGGTGTTTGCAAAGTAGCTTCTTCTAAAATGCTGCTTACTTTTTGGTAATATCCGGCTTTGAGATGAGTTACATCTACTCCAATTCCTTCTGCAACCATAGCTTTATCGGCATCCGTTTGATGAAATAACTCGTCAGTAAATATCCACAAATCATTTATGGCTGTTTGAATTCTGTTGTGACTTTCTTCTGTACCGTCACCTAATCTTCTGATCCAATCCGAAGAAAAACGAACGTGATACAATACCTCTTTTATGCTTTTCTTAGCTATAGCCGAGAGAGTTTCGTCTTTGCTGTTCTGCAATTCTTCTAACAAAGCCAAATGAAACACATCAAACAAAAACTGTCTGGCAATGGAATAACCAAAATCCGTATTAGGCTGTTCTACCAAAAGCACGTTTTTGTATTCTCTTTCCAAACGAAGAAAGGCAACCGTGTCTTCGGTCGCATCGCCTCCTTGTAATTTGGCAACATATTGGTAGTAACTGCGTGTTTGTCCCAACAAATCGAGTGAAATGTTGGTCATGGCAATATCGGTTTCCAAGCTGGGTCCGTGACCGCACAATTCTCCCAAGCGCTGTCCTAAAATCAAAGAATTATCAGCAATACCCAGTATGTATTGAATTAAATTGTTGTTCATCTTACATGTGTTTTAATTCTTCGGGCAATTCGTAGAACGTTGGGTGACGATATGCTTTGTCCATAGCCGGTTCAAAAGTTTCCCCGTTATTTTCCGGGTTGGATGCTGTTATTTGTGCTGATGGTACTACCCAAATACTCACTCCTTCCATCCGGCGTGTGTATACGTCGCGGGCATTTTCTAATGCCATAGTTGCATCGCTGGCGTGAAGCGAACCGCAATGACGGTGTTCTAATCCGTTTTTACTTCTTATAAATACTTCCCAAAGTGGCCAATTCTTCATAATTATGAATTTTAAATTATGAATTATGAAATTTCATAATTCGTAACCGATTATATTGCTTTCTTTTCTTCTTTATTTGCTTGTTTTTCGGCATAAGCCACAGCGGCATCACGTACCCAAGTTCCATTTTCCCAAGCTGATTTTCTGGCTTCCAATCGCTGTTTGTTACACTTTCCGTGGCCTTTTACCACTTGCCAGAACTCATCCCAATCGATTTCTCCAAAATCATAATGTTTGCGCTCTTCATTCCATTTCAGTTTGTCATCCGGAATGGTTAATCCTAAAATATTGGCTTGCGGAACGGTTTGGTCCACAAACTGTTGACGCAATTCATCGTTGGTTTTGCGTTTCAGTTTCCATTTTACCGATTGTTCCGTATTTGGCGATTCTTCGTCTTTAGGACCAAACATCATCAAGGAAGGCCACCACCAACGGTTGAGTGCATCTTGTGCCATGGCTTTTTGCTCGGGCGTACCGTTGCAAAGGGTCAGTAAAATTTCATAACCCTGACGTTGATGAAAACTTTCTTCTTTACAGATTCGAACCATTGCGCGAGCATAAGGGCCATAGGAAGTTCCCATTAACGCTACCTGATTCATAATCGCGGCACCGTCAACCAACCAACCAACGGCACCCATATCAGCCCAGGTTATGGTTGGATAATTGAATATGCTGGAGTACTTGGCTTTCCCTGAGTGTAATTGTTCGTACATTTCTTCGCGGGAAATTCCGAGTGTTTCTGCGGCACTATACAAGTACAATCCGTGACCGCCTTCGTCCTGGATTTTGGCTAGCAACGCTACTTTTCTTCGTAACGATGGCGCGCGGGTAATCCAGTTGGCTTCGGGAAGCATCCCTACGATTTCGGAATGGGCGTGCTGCGAAATTTGACGAATGTGAGTTTGTCGGTATTTTTCGGGCATCCATTCTTTGGGTTCAATTTTCTCGTCTCTGTCGATACGAGCCTGAAACAGGGCTTCTAAATTTTTAACTTCTTGTTCTGACATACTTTTTAGGGTTGTGTTCCAGTTCAGTCGCCGTAATATTTTACTTTGCAGTAACTTTGAACGATTATATTTTTTTATTCAATTCTTTTACTAATTAGCCCCGATGGCAGCAGTTACCGTGTAACGCGGACAGCGGGAACAGGGTTTCTGAAACTGCCCGAGCCATTTGCTCCTACAATCCGAAATCGACCACCACTTTTTTGGATGTCGGCACGGCTTGGCAACTCAGCACAAAATTCTTAGCCACCTCATCGGGTTCTAAGGAATAGTTGAGTTTCATTTCGACCGAACCGTCAACCACTTTGCAACGACAGGTGCTGCACACTCCACCCTTGCAGGCGTAAGGCAAGTCGGCTCCAGCGGCAATGGCTCCGTCGAGAATGTTATCGAAATCTTCGCCCATAACGAAGTGGAATTCCTTACCTCCATCAATAATGGTGACTTCGGTTCCTTCGACTTTTTTCTCTACTATTTTGCTGATGCGCTGTTTGTCTTCTTCGGAAAGCCCGGTGTTGAATAATTCGTAGTGAATTTTGGCAGCCGGCAATCCTTTGACTTGTAATGCATCGCGTAACAGGAAAATCATTTCTTCGGGACCGCAAATGAAGCATTCATCTGTGGTGGGAATGTCGATGATTTTATCGGTCAGTACTTCGATTTTTTCATTGGTAAATCTGCCATTGAAAAGTTCGGAAGCGCGATGTTCTTTGGTTAGGAAATGGAAGATTTCAAAGCGGTTGAAATATACGTTTTTCAGTTGCTCGATTTCTTCTTTAAAGATAATAGATTTTACGGTTCCGTTCAAATAAAATAATTTAAACGTACTGTTAGGCTCTGCGGCCAAATGTGTTTTGATGATGGAAAGTATGGGCGTAATTCCGCTACCGGCCGCAAACGCGATGTAATTTTTGGCTTTTGTTGAATCGACTTCGGTGAAGAATGTACCATTGGGCGGCATTACATCTAAAACATCTCCTTTTTTCAGCGTATGGTTGACAAAAGTGGAAAATAAACCGTCGGTAATTTTTTTGACGGCCACCTGCCATTTGTTCTCCAAAGGACTGGAACACAAAGAATACGAACGACGTACTTCGGCACCGTTTATGGTGGTTCGCAACGTTAAATGCTGTCCTTGTTTGTATTGAAATTCGGCTTGAAGTTCTTTTGGAATGTCAAAAGTAATGACCGAACAATCTTTGGTTTCTTTATAAATATCAGCAACTTTGATGCTATGAAATTTTGCCATAAATCTGATTTAAAATAAAACTAACAGTTGTTAGTTTGCTATGCAAAATTAAGTATTATTTATTAAAACGGAACTACAACGTTTGAAATTTTAACAGCTTAAAGAGGGTTCGCCATTAATGTATTACAATTCCGTTTAACAAAACCTGAATCATATTAGAAGTTAAGGTTTTAGAGTCGGGACTTTTTTTCTTTCCGTACCAAAGATACAATGTTCGCAAAGTGGAAAGTATGGAAAAAATAATCACCTCGAGATTGAGGTTTTTGATTTCGTTATCGGCGATCCCTTTTTTGATAATGGTTCGGAAATTTTCTTCGTATTCTTCGCGCATTTTGATGAAATAAGCCAACTCGGTATCGGACAAATGCATCCAATCGTTGTTCAGGCAAGCTAAAGCATTGGCATCGCGCAAGGTAATATCGATGTGGAGCTGGATGATTTTTTCAATTTTTTTGATGGTACTTTCCTCAGAATGCACTACCTCATCCATGGTTTGGGTGAATTCTTCGGCAATTTCAACGATAATCAATACCAGAATTTCCTGTTTGGATTTGATGTGATTGTAAAGGCTTGCCGCTTTGATATCCATGGCCTGGGCAATATCGCGCATGGTTACGGCACTGTATCCTTTTTCTTTGAAGAGTTTGGCTGCTACCGTTATGATTTCCGTTTTGCGATCGTTGATTTTCGTCATAGTCCAAATATAAAACTATTTCCGAATAACCAACAACGGTTAGTTTTAAATCAGATTATTGTTTTTGGCTTTTTGAATGGCTTCGAGTTTGTTGTGGACCTGCAGCTTGGTGTAGATATTCTCAATGTGTTTTCTCACGGTGGATGGCGACAGGAATAAATTATCCGCAATAACGTTGTAATTCAACCCTTTGCTGAGTTGTTCGAGTACCTCAACTTCCCGAACCGTCAGTTTGATGTCTTCGTCACATTTTTGTTCAAAATCGACAGGATTGCGCAACAATTTTAATGTTTTCAGAGCGATAGAAGGATTCATGGCCGCACCGCCATTGAGCGTTTCTATAATTCCTTGATGCAGTTCTTTGGGATTGACTTCTTTCAGAAGATAACCGTCAGCGCCCGCTTTGATGGCATTAAAGATATTTTCATCGTTATCAAAAACCGTCAGCATGATAATCCTGATTTGCGGGTATTTACTTTTGATAATTTTGGTGGCTTCAATTCCGTTGCATTCGGGCATTTCTATATCCATCAGAATTAAATCGATGTTTTTGTTTTTCTCTAATTTTTGCTGCAAATCGCGACCGTCAACAGCCGTAAATTTTAAAACTAAATCTTCGAAAAAAGACAATTTTTCGGCTATTGCTTTCTGCAGAAAAACATTGTCATCAACTATGGCTATTTTTACTGACATCTTATGGCTTTTTAAAACACAAAACAATCGTAGTTCCCAATTGTTTCTGCGAAGTTATACTAATTTCCCCGTTTATTTCTTTAGCGCGTTTTTTCAGATTATTCATGCCGTTACCCAATAGCAGCTGGGTTTCATCAAACCCTTTTCCATTGTCTTTTATAGTGATACGGAACGTGTCATTTTCTTTGAAAACAGTTACCGCTATTTTGTTTGCCAGCGCGTGTTTGAGACTGTTGTTAATGGCTTCCTGAATGATTCGGTACACATTCATCCCTTCAATAGAACTGAAAACACTAGCCTTGAGCTGCTCATCGCATTCAAATGTAAACTCGATGCCTTGCGAAGCCAATTTGGCTTTTTCGATGAAATTGGATATGCGCGACTTCAGGTCTTCAAACGTAATTTCATCTTTATTCATGGCCCAAATGGTATCACGTAATTCGTAAATGGTTTCTTTGGTGAACCCGCTGATGGCTGTTAATTTTTCTTCCAGTTTTTCATCGGCTATGGTAAATGCGTACTTGAGATTATCCAAAGAGGAAATAATGAAAGTAAGCTGCGCACCGATGTTGTCGTGTAAATCTCTTGAAATTCTGAGGCGCTGCTCCTGTAGTTTATTTTGGGTTTCTATTTTGAGCAAAGCATCTTTCAGTTCGTTATCTTTTTGCAGTTGAATGGTTTTCAGTTTTTGTCGATTAAAAAATATAAAACCGATAAGGATAGCAAAGAGCGCTAACGAAAATGCTGCTAAAATCCAGATATTCTTCTCGGCAATTTGTGCCCTTTGTAACAGAATTTCTTTTTCTTTTTGTTCGGTTTCATATTGGGTATCTAACTCGGCCTGTTTGGTCCTGATGTCAGTATTCATGATGCTGTCTTTACTCTGCACGTGATTCTTGAAATGGAACAAAGCTTTTTTATAATCGCTGTTGTTTTCGTACACCTCAGACAAACCTTTATAATTATCTTCAAGCAAATACGGATAATGGTATTTCCGGCTCCAAATAATGGCTTTTTCAAAATAAACAATAGCTTCCTTGTCGTTGCCAATTTCTTTAAAATAATACCCATAAAAGTTCAGATTTTCAGCTATGCCAAAAACATCATTAATCCTGACCCGGATTTGATAGGCATAATCAAAAAGTTTTTTGGCCTCGGCAGGTTTCTTCTGCATCAATTTTACAAAAGCAATTTTATTAGCACTATACGGAATACCGATGCTGTCATTCTTCTTTTCCTTGAGAGCCATCGCTTTTTGATAAAAATATAAAGCGCTGTCGAGCTCCTTTTTCATTTCTTTTAAAACACCGTAATTATCGTAAAGCGAAGCCAAAACTCCTTCATCTTTTATGGCTTCGGCCATTTTGACACCCTTTTGCATGTTGTCCAATGCTTTTTGCATGTCGCGCCTTTTGAGTTGATACCCATATTCGCCATAGGCAGAAGCCAGTTGCCTAGTCAACTTTAGTTTATCGTACCAACGAATTGCATTGAGCATGCAACGGGCATTTTTATCGTATTTGCCCTGATAATAATAAACCAATCCGAGGTTGGCATAAGAATCGGCTATACCTTTGAAATAGTTGACTTTTTGGGCATTAATCAGATTTTGGGTAAACCATTTAATCGATCGTGGGGTATTGGCAATTTTCTTGTCGTACGGGAGGTTGTTGATTGAATCGATTTGGATTTTCGTGACTTTATTTTGAGCACAAACCGAGAGTTTGGACCAAACCAGAAAGATGAAAACAAAAATTATTTTTACTTTTCTAAAACTCACATTCAAATATTTATTCCATAAATTTAAGTATTTCAAATGAAAAAAAGTCCTTTCCAAACAAATTGATTTTGCTTGATAAATCAAAGTTTGAAAAGGACAACAATAAAAACAACCTGTTTTTAATTTTTGAAATCGTTCATGGATTGCTTTACAAATGTGCTGCCTTACCGTCAAAAAAAAAATACGACAGATGCCGTATTTAATTTGTTACCGTTAACCGGGAATTATGCTTTTCGATTGGGAATAGTAATAGTAATTATGGTGCCTTGGTCTTGTTTGGAATGAATTTCTATGGTACCTCCGACATCGCTGATTCTTTTTTTCATATTCGCAATTCCGTTGCCTAGTTCGACTTGTTCTGCATTGAATCCTTTACCGTTATCACGGACAGACATAACAATCGAATCGCCATCCGGTTGAATGGTAATATAGATGTTCGATGCTTCAGCATATTTGATACTATTATTTACAGCTTCCTGAATGGTTCGATAAATATTCATCCCTTCTAACGAAGTGAAAGCAGTATTTTTCAGAATAGGATTAATGTCGAAACCAAACTGTATTTCTTCTTTGGCTTCTCTGGCTTTATCAATAAAATTATGAATGCGGGTCTGCAAATCTTCAAACGAAATCTCGCTTTTATTCATGGCCCAAATCGTATCCCGAAGTTCAATTATCGTAGATTTGGCAAACGTGCTGATGTTGGTTAATTTGTTGTCGAGCCTGGCATTTTGCAAATCAAAAGCATATTTGATGTTATCTACTGATGATATGATGAAAGTTAGCTGTGAACCGATATTGTCGTGCAAATCTCTCGAAATCTGCAACCGTTGTTCCTGTAATTTATTTTGTGTTTCGATTTTGGCAATAGCTGATTTAAGTTCAAACTCCTGTTTTTGTTGTTTGTTTTTGAGTTTCTGACGGTAATAAATCAAATAGGAAACAATAAGAACCCCCAAGACGAGCCCCGCTAAAACAAGAGACTGAATGTTCTTTTTGCGGATTTCATTCTCTTTTTCCAGAATTTTTGTTTTTGACTGCAACAGTTGTTTTTCTTTCTTCTCGTTTTGGTATTTGGCTTCTAGCTCGGAGAAACGCTGTTCGCGTTCGACATCAAAAACGGAATCCCTGAGTTTGATGTAATTTTCTTGTTCCTGAACCGTTTTTTCCAAGTTGTTTCGCTTTTTCTCAAACTCGGCTTTCTGAAAATAATAATCTCTTAATTTTTCGGCACTATTGCTTTTTTTAGCATATTCATAAGCCGTTTTAAATAACTTTTCGGCTTTTTGAAAATTATTCAGTTGGCAGGCAATGGTAGCCAAATTGGTATAACAGGTAGCTCTTTCGTAGTAATAGTTAAAATCTCTCGTCTCATTGCCATTGGCAAAATTGACATCGCATATTTTAAGCGAAGTCGCAATCCATTTTTCAGCCTCTTTATACTTTTTTTGTTTCAGCAAAGTATTCCCGATATTGTTGTAGGTATCCGAGATTTCTAAAGTATCCTTTCCTTTGATGTATTTAAATACTTTTTTGTGGTAATACAAAGCACTGTCAGGTTTTTGCCAATCGTCGTAATTTATAGCGATAGCATTGAGTGTATTACTGATGTATTTTGGATCTGATTTTTTATTGGCCAACCATATATTCAGAGCTTTTTTACCATAGTAAATCCCTTTTTTATAACTTTCAAAATCGTGGTAGGTAAGCGATAAATTGGTATTGAAAAAAGCAATCCAATTTTGTTTATTAGCAGATTCGGCTAGTTTCAAACCAGCAAGTGAATAACTGATAGCTTTGTCGTACTGACCGTTTTTGCGGTATACTTTGGTTATGTTATTGTAAACCGTCAGCAGCGCGTCGTTATTGGCTGTTTTTTTTAATAAGGCAATGGCTTTTTCACCATAATAAATGGCGCTGTCGGGCTTGTTGTAATCACCGCATCGGGCATTTTTACAAAAAAAATATTCGGCTTCATCAGCCTGAGTTTTGATGCTTTTCTTAGCTATTTTAAAGTAATAATCCGAAGAGTCCTGAGAAGTATAGGCTTTAACGAGTAGCTTTCTAATTTCCTGCGCCGTTGCGGAAGAAATAAAGAATAAGATTAAGCAACTGTAAATTAGAATTCTTTTCATCTGAAGATTTTACATTATAAATATAGCATAAATGTTAAAATTTCAACACTGCTTATTTATTTTTCGCCTCCAATTCTTCAAACAATTGGTAATTCAGGTCGAAGATTTCTTTGCTGAGAGTTGCATTGACGGTCTTCATTTTTTGTTTTAATTCTTGTGTAATCAATAATTGATTGTTCTGAACCCGTTGCTCCTGACTGATATGAATAATAAACTCCTCCAATACCTGAAGCTTAGACTGGTATTTTGATCGATCTGTTTGAATTTTGTTTAACAGATAAACAATTAATATCAAAAAGAAAAGCGCTAAAAGAGTTACTATGTAAATCATCAAAAAAGTTCAAAACAATCAATTACAAATGATTTGCTATTGGTGGGTAATAGCATTAATATTGAGACTACCTTCGGTAATTGTTTTATCGGCAGTAGTATTATTGCCTACAAAATTGAAGGTGGCTACAATTTTATTGTTAATGGTATCACAAGTCGTAACATTTATAGTTCCCGAAGTGGAGTGAAAATAATCTCCGACAGCATCTGTTCCGTTGTTGGTGATATAAGTCAACCAGGAAGTACTCATATCAAAAGATTGTTGAGCGGCAAAACTTCCTGTCTTGGCCGGAAAATGAAATTCTACGATTTGGTTTTCTCCTTGAAATCCGTAAACGTCAATGTATCTTCCTCCCGCTACAACATTGGTATATAATGTTGCCTGAACGGTTCCGGCTGTTGTTGCAGTACCGTTAACTTTAAAGCTTAGCGGTGATGATGAACTGGGACCGCTGCTGCTGTCACTGCTGCATGAAGCATTCATTATCAACACCGTCAAAGTTAAAAGAGTAATTCCGATTTTCTTAAGTGATTTCATTTTGTATGGCATATTAGTTTTATCAAACATCGATTACAATACTAAACGAAATGAACCTTCTGTAACCGTTTTAGATCCTCCGGAACAGTCGTCATTTTCTTTAACTTCTTTTCCGGTAAAATTGAATACTCCCTCGATTTTTGTATCATCGACAAAAGTAATTTGCAAGGTTCCGGTGGAGCTGCTGCAAAAATTAGAACTGTAAGTCGCCGAAGAAAAAGTACTGGTATTAACTTCTATCAATGACAGCATTCCTACTACTACGTCTTCTGAATTGTTCGCACTTAAATCATAGGTTCCTACTTCTAAAGTACCGTCGAGCGCATAAATTTGAATATTAACCGATTTCCCATCCATAGAAACGCCCTGAACTACCAAGTTTCCGCCGTTGTAGCCACCATTGGCAAATTGACCTTCGGCCAAAACAGATGTTCCGCCAACTTTGGCTTTCACAAATGTACCTGTAGCCGGCCCGCTAAAACCTCCGCCTCCTGAACTATCACTGCTTGAACAAGAAGTTACCAAAACTGCTAAAGATACTAGCAGAACCATTCCGAATTGTTTACATGTTTTCATAATTATTTTAGTTTAAGTTATGTGACAAATTTGTCTTTTAAACTAATTGTAATCAATACGGCATGTGTCGTATTTAACAGTTATTTTCTTTATTCTTTCTGCTGGAGTTTTTCTTTAGCTATTGAAACTGCCTTAATGACCTGTCTGCCCTCCGACACACTAGTGAAGTACAACACTTCTCCTTTTTCATCATAAAAAGGATTACCGTCATATTCAGCACTGTTTACCTTACTTCCAAGGTTTATGGGTGTCGACCATTTTTTCCAAGTATCATCCAAGCGGTAGGAAACGTAGAGGTCATTATCACCAAAAGAACTGAATCCATCACTACTGAAAAGCAGGGTTCGCCGGTCTGACAACAAATACGGAGATGCTTCCTCGCCTGCCGAATTAATAACTCTTCCTAAATTCTGAAGGTAACTGTATGTCCCATCGTCTTTCCTGTTAGCCCAATATAAGTCATGACCACCCTGAGTCATATCGGTCTCAATACCCATAATCAGAATGGTGCCGTCAGCCGTCATGGTAATCGAAGAAGTATCGTCGTAATTGGCATAAGCCGCAATCTTCAACAATGCTGTTGACTGGTAATTTTTATCTAAAAACTCATAACCGGTTTCTGTAGTTCCTTTGGTGAAACTCTTCCCCCCTTTTAGCAGATAATCAGCCTGACAAGCTGCTATAAAATTGTAGTTGGCATTTGTATTCAAAAGATCGTTTTCCCTGACAGGAGTTGACCATTTACCGTTTTGTTTGACACAAGAATAGATTATTTCTTTTTCATTCGCCTGATCGGTAAAAAAGAGTTTTTGACCATTCTCTGAAACTACAGGACAAGATGGAACCAAATTACCTAAAGGAACTGTCTCAGCTTGGGGTAAATTTTCAAACACCGGCAGCGTGTTAATTTTAGCATCCAAAGGAACTTCGGAATCCGAAATACCGATAGCGTCAATTTGTTTTTGCCCGGGTAAAAGCGCAAAATTAAATTCAACCCGCACAGCTACTACGCCCGAAACTGCATTTTCCAAAATGGCATTTTCTATACCCGGATTGAGCACTTCGGGAGCTTCCTGTATTTTTCTTCTTTTGCGTTTAAAATAATAATTCCTGTCTGCCGGAATCACTGCCTTGAATGTGGGTGTCTTATAATTTACTTTTCTTGACCAAACGGTTTGGTATTTCCCCGAGCCTGTATCAACTCCTATCTTGACCACACAGCCGGCATTGAGATTTTCAAAAACCGCCACTTGTTTGACCGTTTGCGGATTTTCAAAACCAACTTCTACCCACTCATAGCCATCCAAGGCCTGTTTAGGCATCCAGGCGTTGGGACTCGGACCTCCTTGCGGAAAAGCATCGGGTCTTCCTAAAATTCTTTTGATTCCGTTTTGTTTTCCGCCCAAATCAGAAGAAAACTTCAGAACTTTAGCTGCCCATTGTACCTGTTGTGCCGCGGTTGAAAGTGAAACTAAACATAATAGTAGTAATATTGTTTTTTTCATAATCTTAAAAAGCTAAAAAAAGGGCTATAAAATACTCTATAGCCCCAATCCAAAAAACCACAATTATTAATTATTCACTTTGATTTTTTCAACTTTTCTGCCTTTAAAAGCAAAAATATATTCTCCGTCAGAAGTGATGTCGATACCGGCACCATATTTTGGACTTCCTCCTTTTCCTTTTGACTGCACCGAACCTTTGGTTTCTCCGTTAGTCATATCAATACCGTAAATGATATTTTTACTGTTTCTTTGATCTCTCAGGAAATAGTTATCTCCGATGTGGTAGAAATAATCCACTCCTTTTATCTTTTCAGAAGCATAAGCACGTGAGCCGTCTTTTTTGTTGTAAGCAGCCAATCCTTTTTCGGAAAGCACTACTACTTTATCATCAAAATCAATCACATCGGTAGCTTTACCTACTTTGGCGTCGTTGTGTTTTACATCGTACAATTGTTTTCCGCTGGCAATGTCATAGCTGTAAAATTCATCGCCATCACCTACAAATACGGTTCTATTGTCTTCCAAAATCAAATCAGTGATTCGTTTGTCAAATTTCTCCGAACGCCAAGCTGTAGTCCCGGTTTTATCATCTAAACACAACACCGAATTTTTCTGTGCTTTGTAATCCCAATAGATGTAAGGCACCCATTGTTTCATTCCGCCGCCGCCAAAACCACCCAAGGCTCCTAATCCACCGGCTACTCCTCCCGAAGTTTCTTCCAATCGGTATTCCTGTACTTGTACTTTACCTCCTACTTGTACTAAAATTTTATCTCCTGCTTTATAAATGTTCGGCATACAGAAAGCACCGGTTATTTTTTCAGAGGCCCAAATCAGTTTTCCTGAATTCAAATCGTGTTTTTCAACGTATTTAGTTCGGTCTCTTGTTCCTAAAATTACGATGTAAACAGCGTCATCAGTAAACAAAGGATCAGCTATAGTTCTGTATATTTTAGAACGTTTCCCTCCGCTGAATAATCCGCCATTGGCTCCTGCCATATCATTTTCATAATTGACATTCCATATTTTTTGTCCGGTGTTGTAATCGTAAACATTCATTCCGTCCAGATACATGAATATTTTATCCCCTTTAATCCACAAATCGATAATAGCACGACGGGTTACCAATTCTTTCTCAATGGTTCCAAGGAAAGTAGCATCCCAAAGTACTTCTCCATTGGCAGCGTTGATACGTACCAATTGGTTTTTAAACCCTGAGAACAAAGCACCCAGAGCCGTAGGCTTGAAATTCACCATGATGATTTCATTTCTTTTGGCGTCGTATACATATTTACCAACACCCCCTTTGAAACGGTTGGTTTCCCAAATTTTCTCTCCGGTATTGGCTTTCACCAAAATCACCGAATTTCGTTGAGAAATTAAAAAGGCATCCAATTCATCAATGTATTTCACGGTTTCCAATTCTCCCTGATCGGTTCCTTCTTCGGTTTTAGCACCGCCTTTCGGAATCAAGTCCTGGTATAATTCAGAGTTCCATAGTTCTTTTCCTGTGGCTAAATCAAGGACCGCTACACGGTCGGTACCCATACTTCTTCTGTCAAAAAGAAACAAATAACCACCTTTATCTTTCCAAATGGTGTATTGGTACTCAGAATTATTGGTTTTGTTGGTTGTCAATTTTTTATAGTCTCCACTCCAAACCGCTTTTCCTTCAGCGTTTAATACAGAAGCCGAGTTGTCATCGGTACCAATGATGTACTGTCCGTCTCCATCGCAAAGAGCTAATCTGGTAGCCTTGTTATCAAACTCTGATTCCCAGACTGTGGCAAAACTTCCTGATTTTTTTCCGGCCGATTTACCTTTGCCTAATAGTTTACCGAACTGGGCATTTGCCGGTAATGTGACAGCTAAAACCAGCGTCATCATTACTAAAGTACTTTTTTTCATATTCTTATTGTTTTTATTGTTAGGTTGCTAAAAGGTTGCGGTATAGCGTATTTTATACCGTTGTTGTTTTTGTAATTTGAATTGAAATTTGTGTTGCAGTATGTAATCCGACATAAAATTGATGAAGTCAATGTTTTTGATGTCGCTGTCAACTTTGAAGAATGAAGACACTTTACCATTTTGTACTACACCGATATCAATAACCATAGTTCCTTTGATATCAGGGAATTTCTTGTTCTTCTTTTTCAGAAAATCTTCAGCATGAAACACGTCATCAATTTCTTTGGTTACGGTGGCTGAAACTTCTTCTTCATCCGTAAGTACAGGCTTTTGAGCAAAAGCAGGAGTAGCACACAATACAAAAAGAAATGCTACCCAAACGGTTTTAAAAATTTTCATGATACAGGTTGTTAGTTACCCAGCAAACCTATATGTAAAACCCATGGGAGAAAATACGGCAAATGTCGTATTTTGTTAAAATTGCATGTGCGGATAGCGTTCTTGCAGCCTGATAATCTTTTGGTTAAGATTGTGCAAAAACTTCAAGTGATTTTCAGAATTGGGATTAAACGGGCGATGTGCCAGTCCTTTTTGCAGGGCATCAACTTCTTCCATTACAGGATAACTATTTTCTGTTATTTGGGTTTCCGCAAAACGTTGCCAAATGTAATCAATGGCAGTTGGATTGGGATGGAGCATATCTTCGGCATAAAAACGATAGTCGCGAAGCTCATCCATCAGAATCTCATAGCTGGGAAAATAATTAAAAGTCGAAGCCGTATTGGCAAATGAAAGATTATGAATAGCCGTGATTAAATGAGCCTTGCTGCGCTGATTTTCAACAAATCCGTCCTTAAGATGTCTTACCGGAGAAACCGTAAAAGTGAAGTGACAATCCGGATTTAATTTCCGAATTAAATCGATAGTATTTTGAATGGATTGCTCAATAACTGCTACTGAAAGAATCTCTTTATCGAATTGATTCTGCGGAACTTTATGGCAATTAGCCACTAACTGTTCGGTTGCCTTTAATTTGTAAACCCAAGAAGTACCGTAAGTAATAAGGATGTGTGTAGCATTAGAGATATGGAGATGCAGCTCGGTTACTTTTTGATTTAAGTTATTCAAAAAAGTGCCTTTATCGGGTTGGCTTAGCTCTGAATGTACCTCATAGCTGTGCCATAAATCGTTGTAAAAAAAAATGTCCTCATCAGTAAAAAACTCCTGATTTACTGCTCTCAACACCAATTTTTCAATAGAAACCGGATTGAAAATAATTCCAAAAGGATTGACCGTATTGCGGAATTTGAAGTACTCAAACTTGGCTGCCATGTTTTCGGCAAAGCAAGAACCCAAAGAAACTATTTTGGAATGATAATCAATGGGATTACCGTTTTTGGGAATGGGAACCGAGGTAGAAAACTGCATTAGTAATCAAATATTGTTGACACAACCCAAGTTGAATCATCATTAATTGTCACAAAGCTAACAGAAATTAATTATAAAAAAACTGTGATTTTGAATGATTTGAATTCTCTACTCCAAAAAACGGTTTTTCAGAAACAATTTCAACCGGATAATTTTCAGCGTCGTATTTGCAAACATGGTTGTAAAGATTGGCAGCCGAAATCACCTGATCTGTATCCATATACCGGATAGTCGATTCTTTGTAAATGGTAATAACGTTATTAGCAGAAGCCGCAGTAAATTGATCCAAAAGTTTATTAAAACCCAAAACATTAATCAATGGATTGTTTCTGGAATCGTATTGATAGGTTTGCACTTGTGTTGATATTATATTGATTCCGGCATCATCAAAAGTTCTCTCGTCTTTTACAAGATTACCGTTTTGGTAATACAAAACTCCGTGAAAAAGGACAATTTCATTGCCGTCATTATCTTTAGTGGTTTTTTCATAAGTCACTGTACCATTGGTATTGTGAACAAAATGCATTTCGTAATTTAGCGAAGAAACCACTTTTACCAACAAATCATTTTGATATGTATAATTTAAGGTATTTTGAACTAAAGTGGCATTATTAACCTCAACAACAGTAGTAATCAAATTGTTAGTATAAGTAAAGTCAGTGCTTTTGGCATCACTGTCAATGCTTACGATTTTATTTCCATCATAAATAAAGATAGCTTCGGTTGATGAACCGTCTTTAGAAACTTCAACTAATCTTTTAAGTAATTTTTTTTGATTGGAAGTACTGTCGCTTGAACAAGAAGTAAAGGCTAAAACGGCAACAGCAGCAGAGCAAAGTAATTTAATAACATTTTTCATAGTAGGCAATTTAAGGCATTGATAAATTGGGGATTCATCAAATGTAAGTCAAATGTAGAAAAGCACTCAAAAAGCAAAAAAGTAATTCGATATACGACAAATATTTCTGTTATATAGCACTTTACGTCCTGTATTGAAACAAAATACCCTTTCAATTCAGCATTGAAAGGGTATCGTTTTTATCTTTTAAATGAATTACTTCACAAAATCCACTGCCTTCTCAAGGGCTTCTTTGATTCCGGCCACATTTTTTCCTCCAGCCGTGGCAAAGAACGGTTGTCCACCGCCGCCGCCTTGGATGTATTTCCCCAATTCGCGTACCACTTGTCCGGCATTTAGGTTTTTGGCTGTGGTCAATTCTTTAGAGATGTAACACGTTAACATCGGTTTATCGTCTTCGGCTGTGGCCAAAACCAGGAATAAATCGGTTCCTAAAGTTCCCAATTCGTAAGCCAAATCTTTGGCGCCTTCTGGGTTCAAATCGACTTGTATAGCCAAGAATTTCACGCCGTTTATTTCCTGTAATTGGGAAGCCAATTCGCCTTTGAGGTTTTTGGCTTTTTCTTTGACCAATTGCTCGATTTGCTTTTTGAGTTTGGCATTGTCCTCTTGTAAAGACACCACGGCTTTCAAAGTGTCCTGCGGGTTTTTCAACGCTTCTTTGATGGATGCCAAAGCCTGTTCCTGTTGCGTAAAAAACGCTTTCACGGCATCGCCGGTAATAGCTTCGATACGACGGATTCCGGCGGCTACCGCTCCTTCGGAAACGATTTTGAAATGCCAGATATCAGCCGTATTTTTCACGTGTATCCCGCCACACAATTCTTTACTGTCGCCAAATTCAATCATACGAACCGTGTCGCCGTATTTTTCTCCAAATAGCGCCATAGCGCCTCTATCCAAAGCTTCTTGAATGGGAATATTTCTGTATTCGCCTAATTGCAGCTGAGCTTCAATTTGCGCATTGACCATCGCTTCTACCTGACGTAACTCTTCCTCGGTAACTTTCGCAAAATGCGAAAAGTCAAAACGCAGGTAATTCGGGTTGACCAACGACCCTTTTTGCTCTACGTGGGTTCCTAAAACCGTTCGCAACGCCAAATGCATCAAATGCGTCGCGGAGTGATTTTTGGAGGTTGCCGTTCTTAAATCGGTATTGACTTTGGCGACAAACGTTGCCGTTATATTTTCGGGCAGTTTTTGGGCAAAGTGCAGGATTAAATTATTTTCTTTTTTGGTATCGATGATCTCGATGGTTTCGTTGGCGGAAACCAACGTCCCTTTGTCCCCTACTTGTCCGCCGCCTTCCGGATAGAACGGAGTATTGTCTAAAACAATTTGGTACAACACGCCATCTTTTTTAGAATCGACTTTGCGGATGCGGGTGATGTTGACTTCGTTTTCGGTTTGGTCGTAGCCCACAAAAGTTTCTACATTCCCCGGAATCAACACTTGCCAATCTTCGGTAGATACTTCCGAAGCGGCACGGGAACGCGCTTTTTGTTTTTCTAATTCGGCCTCAAACTCCGACTCGTTGAATGAATAGCCTTTTTCTTTTAAAATCAGTGCGGTTAAATCTTTCGGGAAACCGAACGTGTCGTACAATTCGAATACTTTTTCACCTTTCACTTCTTTGCCGGTAGCTTCGGCTACCACTTTATCCAACAACTGTAAGCCTTGTTCCAAAGTTCTCAGGAAAGAAGCTTCTTCTTCGCGGATAACATTAGTAACCAATTGCTGCTGCGATTTGATTTCGGGAAAAAACTCGCCCATTTGGTCTGCTAAAACCGGAACTAATTTGTTGATGAACGGTTCTTTGGTATTTAAAAACGTAAAGCCATAACGAATCGCACGACGCAAAATTCTGCGGATTACATAGCCGGCTCCGGTATTGGAAGGCAATTGCCCATCAGCAATCGCAAAGGCTACGGCACGCACGTGATCAACAATAACACGAATCGCAATATTGATTTTGTTTTGTTCTTCGCTGATGTTTTTTACTTCGTTGGAAGTGTATTTTAAACCGGTGATTTGCTCCACTTTTTCAATTAGTGGGGTGAACACATCGGTATCGTAATTTGAGGTTACGTTTTGCATCGCCATACACAAACGTTCGAAGCCCATACCGGTATCGACATGTTGTGCCGGTAATTTTTCCAAACTGCCATCGGCTTTACGGTTGAATTCCATGAAAACGTTGTTCCAAATTTCGACGACTTGCGGGTGGTCGGCATTGACCAAACTTTTACCGGACACAGCGGCTCTTTCGGCAACGGTACGCAAATCGATGTGAATTTCTGAGCACGGTCCGCACGGTCCTTGGTCGCCCATTTCCCAGAAGTTGTCTTTTTTATTTCCGAGAATGATGCGGTCTTCGGGTACATATTGTTTCCAAATATCAAAAGCTTCTTGGTCAAACGGCACGTTCTCGGCCGGGTTGCCCTCGAAAACCGAAACGTACAAACGGTCTTTGTCTAATTTTAACACTTCAGTCAAAAATTCCCACGCCCAAGCCAGTGCTTCTTTTTTGAAGTAATCGCCAAACGACCAGTTGCCCAGCATTTCGAACATGGTGTGGTGGTAGGTATCAAAACCTACATCCTCTAAATCGTTGTGTTTTCCGGAAACGCGAAGACATTTTTGGGTATCGGCTATTCTTTTGCTTTTGGGCGTTCCGTTGCCTAGAAAGTACTCTTTGAATTGTGCCATTCCTGAATTGTTGAACATCAGAGTGGGGTCGTCTTTTAGGACAATTGGAGCCGAAGGGACGATTAAATGCCCTTTGCTTTCAAAGAATTGTAAATACGCTTTTCGAATGTCTTGTGATTTCATTTCGGATTGTTAGACGGTTAGATCTTTATATTTTTAGATTTAAAATGGTTTGCTGCTTAGCCCCGATTGGCAGTGCTACCGTGTAGCACCGAAAGCGGGAACATGGTTTACTTTTTGCCCGAGCGATTCGCTTCTGAACCTTGGGCTGCACCTGAGATAAGTTCGAACTTGAAACAGGTTCAAATTAAAATTTAGCGATTGACTGAAACATTTGCTAAATTTGTTCGTATAACCATTGTTTGCTTAAAACCAGCACAAAAATAGTATAAAATAAAAAATGGCGAAGAAAGTAAAGTATTATTTCGATCCCGAAAGTTTGGCTTACCGAAAAATTAAACCAAAACTATCCAAAAAACTGGGTTACATCGGGTTGTTTATTTTGGCTTCTGCACTTTTTGGTTTTTTGTGTTTTGTGGTTTTGTTGAATTCTTCCTTTTTAGAAACTCCGAAAGACCGTTTGCAGGCCCGTGAAATTGAGACCATGAAACTCAAGTACGCGATTTTGAATAAAAAAATGGATCAGATTGATGAGGTTTTGGGTGATATAGAAGATCGCGACAACAACATTTACCGGGCTTATTTCAATACATCTCCCATTCCGGCCGAACAGCGAAAAGCCGGTTTTGGCGGAGTAAACCGATACAAGGAACTGGAAGGCTTTGACAATTCGGAGTTGGTTATCAACACCTCAAAACGCGTAGATGTGATTTCAAAAGAGTTGGCAATACAATCTAAATCGTTGGACGAAATCCTGAAGTTGGCCAAGGAGAAAAATAAATTATTGGCTGCCATACCGGCGATACAACCGGTTAAAAACGAGCAGTTAAAGAGAATGGCTTCGGGATTTGGTTACCGTACCGACCCGTTTACCAAAGTGCGTAAAATGCATGAAGGAATGGATTTCACAGCTTCGACCGGCACTCCTATTTTTGCTACCGGAGATGGTGTAGTGGTGAGTGCAGACAATTCAAAGTCGGGCTTTGGAAACCACATAGAAATCAATCATGGCTATGGCTACAAGACATTGTACGGTCATTTGAGCAAATACAAATGCAGGGCCGGGCAACGGGTAAAACGCGGCGACATCATTGGCTACGTGGGCAGCACCGGAAGAAGTGAAGCACCGCATCTGCATTATGAGGTGCACAAAGACGGCAAAGTAGTCAACCCGTTGAATTTTTACTACGGAAATATTTCGGCGGCGGAGTACAACGTGATTTCGAAGTTGGCAAATCAGGAAAATCAATCACTGGATTAAGCTGAAAAGTGGCTTGTGGTCAGTTTTTAGTATTCGGTTAAAAAATACAATTATGCAAATAGAGCTAAAAGAAGGAAAAAGATATTACAGCATTGGCGAGGTGGCCAAAGCATTTAATGTAAACGCTTCCTTAATTCGTTTTTGGGACAAGGAATTTGACATTCTTAAACCGAAAAAAAACGCCAAGGGAAACCGGATGTTCACTCCGGAGGACGTTAAAAACCTGCAACTGATATACCACTTGGTAAAGGAGCGCGGATTCACTTTGGACGGGGCCCGAATTCATTTGAAAGAAGGACAGAAAAAAACATTAGACAAGTTTGAAATCATCAGCAAACTGGAAGGTGTGAAAATGCAACTGCTCAACATTAAGAATCAACTTTAACTGTTTGGTTTTTGTAACATTCAAAACAATTTAAAAACAAATAACAAATCTTAAATAAAACGAAAATGAACTTTAGAAAATTTTTACCTTGGATTATTGCCGTAGTTGTAATTTTTGGAATTTACAGTTGGGTGAAAGGAATTAACAATACCGCTGTTGAGTTAGGACAAACAGTAGAACAATCTTGGGGAGATGTGCAAACCTCCTACCAAAGAAGAAATGATTTAATTGGCAACTTGGTGAATACCGTAAAAGGAGCTGCTGATTTCGAGAAGAGCACTCTTACTGCAGTTATCGAAGCGCGTGCCAAAGCCACATCGGTAACGGTTGACCCGACTAATATTACACCGGAACAATTGGCTGCTTTTAACTCAGCTCAATCGGGAGTTTCATCAACATTATCAAGATTATTGGTTTCTGTGGAACGTTATCCTGAACTGAAAGCCAATCAAAACTTTCTCAAGCTACAAGATGAATTGGCCAGTACCGAAAATCAAATTTTAACAGCCAGAACCCGTTTTAACGAAGCTGTAAAACCGTACAATACACACATCAAAACATTCCCAAACAGCTTGTTTGCCGGTATGTTCGGTTTCAAAGAAAAAGCCTATTTCCAATCGGTGGAAGGCGCTGAGAAACCGGTAGAAGTAAAATTCTAATCAGGTACAATGTCTAAAGTAGAAGACTTTTTAACTCCGGCAGAAGAACAAGAAATCGTGAATGCCATTGGCATTGCCGAAAAAAACACTTCCGGAGAAATCAGAGTACATATAGAAAAAGAAACCGCTATGGCTCCCATAGACCGAGCCGTGGAGGTTTTCAATCAACTTCAAATGCACCAAACTAAGGAGCGCAACGGTGTATTGATTTATCTGGCGGTAGAGAGCAAACAGTTTGCTATTTGCGGAGATGAAGGCATTAATAAAAAAGTAGCCGCTGATTTTTGGGACACCACCAAAGACGTTATGCTGGCTCATTTTAAAAATGGTGATTTCAAACTGGGTTTAATTGACGGCATTCTTAAAGCCGGCGAACAATTGAAAACTCATTTTCCTTATCAGAACGATGACACCGACGAACTTTCCAACGAAATATCAAAAGGATAATGAAACAGTTATTTACCAAAACTAAAATCCTGACGTTTTTCGTTTGTCTTTTAGTAACCCAAATTGGTTTTGCGCAATTTACTATTCCGAAAAAACCTGACGTTCAAACTTCGGTTTACGACTATGCCAACTTATTAAGTGCTCAGGAGAAAACCCAACTCGAGGAAAAACTGATTCGTTATTCCGATTCTACTTCTACTCAAATTGTCGTAGCAACAGTGCCTACTATTAACGGCGAAGACATTGGTTTGCTGACACCCAAATGGGCTCACGAATGGGGCATCGGACAGGCCAAAGAAGATAATGGTGTTTTTATTTTAGTGGCTCAAAAAGAGCGCAAAATATGGATTTCTCCCGGTTATGGTCTTGAAGACCGTTTAACCGCAGGAATTGGCGGCGAAATTACCCGAAACATTATTATTCCCGAATTCAAAGCCGGCAGTTATTACAAAGGATTGGATAAAGGAGCTGACGCATTGTTTGATGTTTTTAAAGGAAAATACAAAGGCGAACGAAAAAAGAATAAAAAGGAAGATAATTTTCCCATTATCCCGGTTCTTATCATACTCTTTGTCATCATCATCATAATCATTAAAAACAAAAACAGCGGAGGCAATTCCGGCGGCCGTGGAGGTGGAATGGATTTAGCAGATATCATACTGTTAAGCAGTCTGGGTCGCGGTGGTGGCTTTGGGTCATCCGGAGGTTTTGGCGGTGGCTCCTCGGGAGGAGGTTTTGGCGGCGGCGGATTCGGTGGCGGATTTGGCGGTGGCGGATTCTCCGGAGGTGGTTCCGGCGGAAGTTGGTAAACTATCACATATGAAAACAAAAAACTCGTTCATTGGAACGAGTTTTTTTATTGTTGAAACACATGATTAGTCGTCTATGAATATACCTCCCTCTGATTTCTTTTTGCCTCCGAACTTTTCCAGTTTATAGGTCAAAGAAAACATCACGTATCTTTTTAAGACTGTATTTTCAGCATCAATAATAGCGGTTGAAGTTATGGTTCGCTTGCTGCTTAAATTTTGATCGAGCAGGTCATACACTTTAACTTTGGCCAGCATTTGATCTTTGAAAAAATTATAACCCAAACTCACATTCCATAAATAAAAATCTTTTTTAAAACCTTCGGCTATGCCTGAGTTGTACGTGTATCCAAAATCACTCCCAAAGACAACGTTTTTGGGAAAATAAGAGGTGATTTCAATTTTGCCATTGTGCTTAAACGTATTGGCATTATCAATGATGTAATTTTTATAATCGGTGCTGTTGTATGAATATCTGTAACTTGACGAAAGTGTAATCAATTTGTCGATGCTCCAGGTCATGCTTACTTTTGGGTTGGTTTCAACAGAACGGGATTCGTATAAAACCGCATTGGTTAAACCTTGGTCTAAATTGTAATTAAAATCGATACCGGTACTGAAACGCAGCATGCGCTTTTCTTTTTTAAACGATTTACTCCAGCTGGCACCCAAATATCCCATTATTCCTTTATCGACATTTTCATAAGTTGTAACCGATTTAAAATTGGCATCATAAACGGTGGATGACACTACCTCATCTTTGGTGAAATAAAACCCGGAGTACAAATAATAGCCCGAGCGGCTGGCATAATCATAATTGTTAAAATTAAAGTAAACATTATGACGCTGCACCGGACGCAGATTTTCATTTCCGACAATAGTATTGAGCGGATTAGATAAATTTTCCACCGGCAGCACCTGTACCGCTTCCGGAACTTGTGTCGTAAAGTTATAATTGGTGTAGATGGATTTTGATTTGTCTATATTGTAGCTCAAATACCCCTGAACTCTGGGAAACACATAGTTTTTGTTTCTGTTGGTTGTAGTTCCTAAATAATCAGACTGTGCATCAAACTTGGTAAATTCAGGGCCTATGTTGATTCTTCCGTTGATTTTTTGTTTACCGATTATAATTCCCGTAGAAGGAAAATAAGTAGTTACTTTAGCATTCGTTTGATTGGATTGTATGGCATTAAAATAGGTGTAATCATTAGTACTGTTATCAAAATCAAACGTAGCAAAACTATTTTTAGTTTTCCGATAGGTTACTTCCGAGGTCAGGCTCAGGCGCAGTGAATCGGTTAAGGGTTCTCCGTAGCGGACTTCCAGTTTCACGTAATCATTCCTGTCTTTTTCAAATTTGTTTTGCTTTCTGATGTCGTTGAGCGAATTATCGGCAAAAAGCGTAGCCGAATTAGTGCTCAGAAAGTTATCGCGTCGTTTAGCATCGGTATTAAAATTAATCACCATTCCTCTTCTCTTCTTTTTGAATTGCTTACTGAAACTAGCGTCGATGCCATAACGTGAATTTTCGTTTTCGGCGTAGTCATCATTGCTGCTACTGTTCAATTCGTTGAAAGCTTCATCGGTAGTTTGCTGCGAACTTTTAAATCTGTTTTTGGACAAACCTTTAATAAACTTGGGGCTAACAACCACCGTGGCTGATGAATCGACAGGAATTTCGAAATCAAAACTAACGTTGTGACTGTTGCTGATGCTGTTGGTTAAAGAAGACGAATTGGTAAACGTTCTTCCGGAAGGCAACAAATTGATTCTGTTGGTGCGGTTGGCATTTTCCGATTCGGCATTGGCAAAATAATAACTCCCGTTAACATCAACTTTTTTCATCCATTTATCCTGATAATTAGCCCCGACCAGATTGGATTTTGTGATTCCTTCCATCCCACCAAACCTCATGTCATTGATACCAAAAGATCCTCTTTCGTCATCATAATAAATCGAATTATTTCGGCCACCACCCATGTTGTCAAAAATCTCGTCCATCGAAAAACCTACCGAATTGATGTTATTGGACGAAGCTAACAAACTGATTTTGCGTTCGCCTTTGAAATAATTGAGCAACAAACTGGATTCATACCGTTTATCAGAGCCTTTGCCTGCCACCACTTTGCCGAATAATCCTTTGTTTTTATCTTCCTGTATGGTCAGGTTGATGGTTTTGTCCTGCGAACTCGAGGCCTCTCCCGAAATTTGTTCGGATTTAGTTTTGGTATCTACTACCTGTACTTTATCTATGATTTCGGCCGGGAGGTTTTGAGTAGCGATTTTGCCGTCTTTACCAAAAAACGGTTTACCGTTGACCAAAATATTACTTACCTCTTTCCCGTTAACTGTTATTTTACCTTCGGGAGAAATTTCGACACCGGGCAGTTGTTTTAACAGTGCTTCCACATTGGCATCGGCCCCTACTTTAAACGAAGAGGCGTTAAACTCTAAAGTATCTTTTTTGATTCTGATGGGAGGAATTTCAGATTTCACCACCACTTCATTCAGTTCATTGACCGCTTCCTGCAGCTCTATAACCCCAAAATCTTTATCAGCAGTCAAAGCCGTTATGTCTTCCTTAAAATCCTGATAACTGATATAGGAAACTTTGAGGTAGACTTCTTTTTGTAGTTTTTTTATTTTAAGCGAAAAGCCTCCCAGTTTGTTGGTAATGGTATAATCAACCACCGAAGAATCTTTAACTGAGGTAAAATAAACCGTTGCCGACTCAATAGGCAGTTTGGTTTTGGCATCGACGACTTTACCCTTGAGGGTAATAGTATTTTGGGCAAATGCTATTGAAGTACTGAAAAGAACAAAGAACAGCAGGAGTGATTTTGGCATAAAAAAAAATTAGCAGTTACTATTTGACTAAGAACAATAACGGCTAATTTCTGACTTTAGTATGTAATGCTAAAATTTTCTTACTTCATTTAACATTTTAATTATTTTTCTCTGATGTAAATATCAATCGGAACTCCTTTGAAATCCCAGTGTTCTCGAATTTTATTTTCTAAGAAACGCTTGTAGGGTTCCTTAACATATTGCGGCAAATTGGCAAAAAACACAAACTGAGGCGTTGGTGTTGGCAATTGCATGCAATATTTGATTTTCACGTACTTTCCTTTGAGAGCCGGTGGCGGATAAGCTTCAATGAGTTTCAACATATAGTCGTTGAATTTTGAAGTAGGGATACGCTGTTTGCGGTTTTCATACACCTTTACTGTTTCCTCCAAGGCTTTCAGCAAACGCTGTTTGGTTAAGGCTGAAATAAAAATAATCGGCACATCAGTAAAGGGTTGTAATTCTTCGCGAATTTTATTCTCATAATCGCGGGTTGACATGGTATCTTTTTCAATCAAATCCCATTTGTTTACTAAAATGATAACACCTTTTCGGTTTTTCTCGGCCAGCCAAAAAATACTTTGGTCTTGTCCTTCAAAGCCACGGGTGGCATCAATTAAAAGGATACACACATCCGAATGCTCAATGGCACGCACCGAACGCATGACAGAATAAAACTCTAAATCTTCTTTTACTTTGGCTTTTCTTCGGATTCCGGCAGTATCTACCAAGTTGAACTCAAAACCAAAGCGGTTGTATCTCGTATCGATAGAATCTCTTGTTGTTCCGGCGATATCGGTCACTACAAATCGGTCTTCCCCGATTAAGGCATTGATAAAAGAAGATTTTCCGGCATTAGGTCGACCCACCACACAAAATCTTGGTAAAGCTTCCTCTTCTTCGGTTACTTCGGGCAATTCGGGTAATACTTCAACCAGTTTGTCCAACAACTCCCCTGTTCCGCTTCCGCTGATACTGGCAATCGTATAATATTCGCCTAATCCCAAATTATAGAATTCCACTGCGTCTTTTTCGCGCATGGCATTGTCCACTTTATTCACAGCAACTAAGATGGGTTTGGTAACTTTTCGCAGCAGCTTAGCCACTTCGGCATCCATTGGGGTTATTCCCTCTTCTACATCTACCACAAAAATAATGGCATCGGCTTCATCAATGGCCAGCTCCACCTGACGGCGAATTTCTCCTTCAAAAATATCATCAGAACCTTTGATATAACCACCGGTATCGATTACTGAAAACTCTTTTCCATTCCATTCGCTTTTGCCGTAATTCCTATCGCGAGTTACCCCGCTGACTGAGTCAACAATAGCTTCTCTTCTTTTGATTAAACGGTTAAAAAAAGTCGATTTCCCTACGTTTGGTCTTCCAACTATGGCTACAATATTGTTCATAATCATTTTAAATATGGTGCAAAGGTAGTATTAAAGAGCACAAATTCAATTATTTTATTAATTTAGTGTGTATTTGCAACCCCTCTTCAAACATGGAGACTCACAACGACATACGCTTAAGACCTCGATTTTACAGAGATATCGATGAAGATATTGACACTGTCAGACAAAAGTTTATAGAATATGCCAAGCATGTTCCTCCGGGGTTTTTAATAAAAATCAGGCCCAACCATATTCAATTCAGCATACAAGGGGAGAAACAAAAATATTGGTCGCCTCATTTGTCTATTGAATTGGAGGAAAAGATTGGTAATGAAAAAAATGCCACTCACATCAGGGGGCTGTTTGGTCCGGCTCAGACTTTGTGGACATTCTTTGTATTCTTACACTTTATTATTGCCGGGATTTTTTTAGTATTTTCGATGTTTGCATATTCTAACTGGATGTTGCATCAGCCTGTCAAAGGCAATCTCATCGTAATTGCGCTGATGGTTATCAGTTGGATATTGTTGTATTTTATTGGGAGACAAACCCGCGCTAACGGCTACGGCCAAATGGAAGAATTGGAACGAGAATTTTATAAAATAATTGGTTAATTATTTTTGATTGTACCCAAAACGGCGCAACTGATAAGCGTTACTTCTCCAGTCTTTATTGACTTTTACATACAACTCGATGTGGATTTGTTTTCCGAAAAATTTCTCTAAATCGATACGCGATTCCATTCCTACTTTTTTCAGGGCAGCTCCTTTGTGCCCTATGATAATTCCCTTTTGGGTATCGCGTTCTACCATGATTACGGAGCGGATTCGGATGATTTTTTCGTCTTCCAGAAATTCTTCGGTTTCGATTTCTACCGCATACGGAATTTCTTTGTCGTAGTTTAAGAGTATTTTTTCACGTATGGTTTCGTTGACAAAGAAACGCTCGGGTTTATCGGTCAGTGCATCTTTGGGATAATACGGTGGTGACTGTGGCAACAACTCCAATATGCGGGCAAATACTTCCTGCACATTAAAATTTTCGAGCGCTGAAATCGGGTAAATCTCAGCATTGGGCACTTTACTTTTCCACAAATCTATTTGTTCCTCCAGCTGTTCCTGATTGGATTTGTCAATTTTGTTCAGCAGCAATAATACCGGAATTTTGGAATGGATGATTTTATTAAAAAAAGCATCGTCTTTTAATTCTTTCTCGCCTATTTCCACCATGTAAATCAATACATCAGCATCTTCAAAAGCCGATTTCACAAAATCCATCATAGAACTTTGCAACTCATACGCAGGCTTGATAATACCGGGAGTATCTGATAATACCACCTGAAAATCCTCGCCGTTCACAATTCCTAAAATCCGGTGGCGGGTAGTTTGCGCTTTGGATGTGATGATAGACAATCGTTCGCCTACAAAGGCATTCATAAGGGTTGATTTCCCTACGTTGGGATTGCCAATGATGTTTACAAAACCTGCTTTATGCTTTTGCTCCATACTGAAATGTGAAACAGAATTAAATTAAAAAAAGCCACCCAAAAAATGGATGGCTTTGAGTTAGTAGCGGGAACAGGACTCGAACCTGTGTCCGCCGCGGCGGATATGAGCCCGAAAATTACAATTGAGCAATAATCTCTTTTATAAACTCTCTTCCTTTACCAGCCTTTAAGATTTTTTCTCTTTTCAAAGCCTCAGATTTTGTTGTGAAAAACTCTACATGAACTACTTCCCATGGTCTAAATTTGATTGTGTATCCTTTTTTACTCAAATGATTATGAGATTTAAATCGTTCAATCAAATTGGAAGTGTAGCCTATGTAAACTTTGTTATGCTCCTTTGAGAACAATATATACACAACAAATTCATCCATTTCAATACAAAAAAAGCCACTCACACGGAATGGCTTTTTGGTGGTAGTAGCGGGAACAGGACTCGAACCTGTGACCTTCGGGTTATGAGCCCGACGAGCTGCCTACTGCTCTATCCCGCGCTGTTTCGAGTGCAAATATACAACGAATATCCAATAAGTCAAGTAAAAAGTTAAAAAAAACTGATTTACTGTGTAAATAAAGGGTAAGTGTTTGAGGTTTAACCCTGCTCTTATAATGCTTTGACTGTAATTAAAGGAATGCATTACCAACTTAAAAGACGCTTTGTTCTATTTTACATAATGCTTGTTTTCATACATTACTCATACACTATCTATGCCTTTGGTATGCTTTTGCTATGCTTTTGCTATGCTTTTGACCCGTCCTAAAATAACTATACAAGTTATTAAATAAATCCTATTATAGCTATACAAATATACTTTTTAATCCTAAAGTTGCTATACAATTGCTTTTTCATGATTAAAACTTCTATTATAGTTTTTCCATCTCTTGTTTAATATTTCTGATTGTAAATGTGCTTGGTTAGGGGTTAAATAATCACAACTGGCATGTGGCCTTAGTTCATTATAAGACTCAATGCTTTTACTTATTCTATGTTTTGTTTGATCAAAGCCTAACGAGCTACTGTAAAGGTTGAACTCTGTTTTAATGATGCCGTTAACTCTCTCTGCCAATGCATTTTCATAGGGATCTCCGTTCTCAGTCATACTTATAGCAATATTATTTTTCATTAATAAATCAACGTAGTTATGAGAACAA
>NZ_SJPE01000002.1 GCF_004329815.1 Flavobacterium silvisoli
AATTATTTTTGAATTTATTTCAAATCCCTCGTTTTCCAGTTTTCTAAAGAACATTCCCTCTCTTGCGGGGTGCAAATATAGAAATCTTTTTTCTCCCAATCCAAATCTTTTATCCCATTTTTTTATCCTTTTTTTTAATTATCTGATCCATCGGTTTTTGCAGATTAAAATCATCCATTCTTTTTACCGAACCTCTCCAAACACACCAGACAAACTCTCCCTAGCCCCGATTGCAGGGACTACCGTGTAGCCCGGAAAGCGGGAAAACGGACCACAAAAAAAACCGAAACTTTCGCTCCTTACTCGAAACGGATGGATTTTGATGGGGTAATCTTGGTAATAATATAGGACGGGACAAGCAAAACGAGCAAACAGACGGTTATGGTTCCTATATTAAGAAGAAGGATATAGAAGAGATTGATGTCAACCGGAGCTTCATTGACATAGTAGCTTTCGGGATTGAGTTGGATGACGCCAAAGTATTTTTGGATGAGCAACAGCCCAATGCCGATGGCATTTCCCCAAAGCAGCCCTCTCCCTATTAGATAGGCGGCGTTGTAGATGAATATTTTTCGGATAGACCAGTTGTTGGCTCCTATGGATTTGAGAATGCCGATCATTTGTGTTCTTTCGAGGATTAGTACCAACAGTGCTACTACCATATTAATAGTAGAAACGGCTATCATGACAATCAGAATGACGATGATGTTGAAATCGAACAGTTTGAGCCATTCGAAGATGTAATAGAATTTTTCTTCGATGGTTTGGGTGTCGAGTGTAGAGGATGTTTCCTGGTAGACTTCTTTTCCTTTTTGCCCGATTTGAGTAAAATCATCGATAAAAACCTCGAAGGCCCCCACTTGATCGGGACGCCATTTGTTGATGCGCTGTACGTGGCGGATGTCTCCTATGATATAGCTCGCGTCGAATTCCTGAAAACCAGAGTTATAGATACCGACTATTTTGAAATTGCGCAGGTTGTACCCCTCGCTGTTTTCCTTCATAAAATAGGTGACGAATTTATCGCCAAGTTTTAATCCTAACCGATTACACAAGTATTGCGATATCAGCACTTCATCGTTCAGATTGGTTGTAAGATTCGGCAATCTTCCTTGCACCAGGTATTCTTTGAGGTTCTCGGTTTGATAATCCTGACCCACGCCTTTGAATATAACACCTTCGAAAGCAGCTTCGGTACGGATAATTCCCGCTTTACTGGCAACCGCCTGCACATGACTAATCCCCTCGACGTTTTTGAATTTTGGATAAAAGGGCTGACGTATGGAAATGGGGCTCGTACTGACATCGGAATTATTGTCGTTATAACTTGAAATGATGATGTGACCGTTGAACGCCGAAACCTTTTGGCGTATCTTTTGCTGCAAGCCTATACCGGTTGCTATGGAAACGATCATCATAATCATACCCAAAGCAATGGCCGTGATGGCAATTTTTATTATTGGCGCGGATATACTACTTTTATGGTCTTTAGCAGTAATGAGTCGCTTGGCTATAAAATATTCTAATTTCAACGGTATGATTTCAAATTTGGTGTTCAAAAATACAGTTTTATTCTCGGTTTTGCTACTACTTTCTTGTGGAGTTTCACAGAAGTCAGAAAGCAGAAAGCAGCAGGGAGATGTCGAAAAAGAAACAACAAAAAACCTAACGCCAACAACCGAAATAAAAACCGGAGCCGATAATTATGAAGCTTATTTACCTATATTAAAAAACAAAAAAGTTGGGATTGTTACCAATCAAACCGGAATCCTTTCCGACAAAACCCACGTGGTGGATTTTCTTTTAGAAAAAAAAATATCCCTTCAAAAAATATATGCTCCCGAACATGGCTTCAGAGGGACTGCTGATGCCGGCGAATTGATTAAAGACGGTAAAGACTCGAAAACCGGCTTGCCAATCATATCCTTATACGGAGACAATAAAAAACCAAAGCCTGAACATTTGGCCGGTATTGATGTTATGCTTTTTGATTTGCAGGATGTGGGTGCCCGATTCTACACCTATATCTCTTCGCTACATTATATCATGGAAGCCTGTGCCGAAAACAATATTTCGCTGATTGTTCTGGACCGTCCCAATCCCAACGGAAGTATAGTTGACGGACCGGTGCTTGAAAAAGAATATACCAGTTTTGTCGGCATGCACCCAATTCCGGTATTGCATGGCATGACGATTGGCGAATATGCCCAAATGATCAATGGCGAAAAATGGCTGAAGAATGGCATACAATGTCAGCTAACCGTGATTCCGTGTTTGCATTACCAACGCGAGATGTTTTACAGTTTGCCTGTTAAACCGTCGCCTAATCTACCTAACGACCAAGCTATAAATTTGTATGCGAGTCTTTGCTTTTTCGAAGGCACGAATGTGAGTTTGGGACGCGGTACCAACCAACAATTCCAAATTTACGGGTCACCCGATCTCCCGAATACCGGATTTCATTTTACCCCCATGCCCAATGAAGGTGCCAAAGAACCGCCGTTGAAAGGCCAATTGTGTTATGGCGAAGATTTAAGTCGGGTTCCTAAAGTGCGTCAATTGGAATTAAAATGGCTGATCAAAGCCTACCACGAAACCGCAGATAAATCAAAATTCTTCATTCCGTTTTTCACCAAGCTGGCCGGCACCAAAAAGCTGCAGCAGCAAATTGAAGCGGGTGTAACGGAAACCGAAATCAGAAAATCGTGGGAGAAAGGGCTGAATGATTTTAAAGCAATGCGGAAAAAGTATTTGATATATAATTAAGCTTTTACTTCGATATCAGGATTGACTTTTAAAAGTTCCTGAATAAAGTCTTCTCTGTTTTTTGGAGATACTAAAACTTCATCATACTTGTTGTAAACAATAGCCAACCTGTCTAATGAAAGAGCCGGGGAACTGAGTGGGTTTCGGGTGGCGTAGACTTTTCGAATGGTTTTTATATCAATGGTAGTCCACCAAATTTTCAGCTGCGCTCCTTCTATTTTATATTGTACCGAATAAAACAACAACGTAATCAGCAACACAACACCCATCATTCCTGCACTAAGAATGTATTCCTTAGTCAAAATTCCGTCAACCATAGGGTAGATTAAAACCCCATACACAATAGCCATCAGCCACCAATCAATTTTTGATTTGTATACTTTCATCCTACAACGGTATTTTTTTCTTCATTTCTTCTACAATATTGTATGCCGCCGGACAAATCGCTACGTTTTGCAATGTCAAATTGGATATCTGCTGAAACTTCTTGCGGTCGGTATGCGGAAATTCACGACAGGCTTTAGGTCTTACCTCATAGATCAGGCAGTAATTTTCGGCATCTAAAAACGTACACGGCACACTTTGTAATACATAATCCTTGTCTTCGTCAATCCGCAGATACTGGTCGATAAACTGCTGTGGTTTTAGCTTCAAATGTTTGGCAATACGCTCAATATCCGCCGAAGTAAACAGCGGCCCCGTCGTTTTGCAACAATTGGCACACTGCAAACAATCGGTTCGTTTGAACTCGGCCTCATGTAACTCCTGCATGATGTAATCTAAATTCTTGGGCGTTTTCTTTTTGAGCTTATCAAAATACTTTTTGTTTTCGATATGCTTATCTTTGGCTAACTTTTGAATTTCGTTTAAAGAGGGCTTGAGCATTTTGATTTTGTTTCTGATGCAAAAATACCAACTTTACACTTCTAAATTACACTTATGAAAGACCTTTTTGGGAAAGCCATTCTTGATTTCCAAACGCATAATGCTCCGGAAGATTTAATTACCGAAACTAATATCTCGGAAGCTGATATGATGAGTGTTGCTTATCTTTTCAGGGAATACCGCGAAATGCCAAAACTTGAAAAAAAAGCAATGCAACTGGCCAAAGGTCGTATTCTTGATGTGGGCTGCGGTGCCGGAAGCCACAGTTTGTATTTGCAGAAAAAAGGGTTTGACGTTACTGCGGTTGATATTTCGGAAAAGGCCATTAAAACATGTCAACTTCGCGGTTTGAATGATGCGCGCATTCAGAATATTTTAGACATTGAAAATGAAAAGTTTGATACAATTTTGTTATTGATGAATGGCACTGGCATCTTCGGAACATTGGCCGAAACTTCAAAATACCTGCAAAAACTCAAGTCGCTCTTAGCTCCGAACGGACAAATTTTGATTGACAGCTCAGACATCATTTATATGTTTGACGAAGATGAAGATGGTGGGAAATGGATTCCGGGTGAAGGCTATTATGGCGAATTGACCTTTACAGTTTCCTATAAAGGAGAAACCGAAATGCCTTTTCCGTGGTTGTATCTTGATTATAACACTTTACAAAACGCCGCCCACGCTAACGGTTTACAGTGTAAATTAGTTTCTGAAGGAAATCATTATGATTATCTGGCAAAATTATTTTAAACAAAAAATCCCAAATCAGGAATGACTTGGGATTTTTGTTTTTACTTACTTATTGTTGCATGTATTTCATCATCATGCCTTGCAAGCCTTGACCCCATTCCTGACCGGCCGCTTGCTGCTTTTCTAACATAATACCTGCTTTTTCATTTATTTTTTTTCCAACCGGACTATCATAAAAAGCCAACATCGCTTTGATGTCTTCCTTAGTGTATTCTTCCATATAAATTTTGGCCAATTTGTCATACAAGGCAGGTAGTGTAGCATCAAACTCGATGATAAATGCCGCTTGTTTTTCTTTTGGAACCATTTGAAGAATTTGGTCTTTAGCCGATTTCATTTGGTTAGCAGCCCCACTCATTTCAATAACTTTTAATACATCTTTTTTGAAGGCTTCATCTTGAGCAAAACCAACTTGTGAAACGAAAGCAAAAGCTACAGCAATTAAAATTTTTTTCATGTTTCTTAATTTAATAGTTGTTAATAATATTTTTGTTTATTTCTTATTTCTGAATACCATCGGATATTTGATTTCAATACTGATTGGCTTACCACCTCTTTGCGCCGGTTCCCATTTCGGGCACTTTTTCAAAACTCTTATAAATTCGGTCGCCGACTCTACATCAAAAAACTCAACAATTTTGATGTTTTTGACACTACCGTCAACGTCAACAGTAAAAGCACCCACCATCTTTCCGGGTTTGGTTACCTTAGAATAATCAAACTCCTGACGTATGAATTTTGAAAATGCTTCTATTCCGCCTCCGTTAAATTTTGCCTCAATCCTGTCACCACTCAAATAAACCTCGTCTTCACCTTGAATTTGTGAATATACTGAAAATGGCAATAAGATGAACAGTAAAATTTGAATAGCGACTAACTTCATCAAAATCGTTTTAAGGAATATTAAGGTATTTGTGGGTTTGCAATGACACCCTCCATTTTGGATTCCTCATAACATAATCTACTATCAGAGGAGTCATTTCCTCTTTTTTACTCCACTCGGGTTGCAGAAACAGAATAGCATTTTTATTCACTTTGGCCGCTTGTTCTTCGGCAAAAACAAAATCATGTTTGTTGTAAATAATAACCTTCAGCTCATTAGCAATAGCATAAGCATCTGCTTGCGGGAGTTTGTTTTTCTTTGGTGAAAGACAGAACCAATCCCAATGTCCGGTTACAGGATAAGCTCCTGAAGTTTCGATGTGTACTTTCAGTCCTTTTTCTTTTAATTTTTTGGTGAGCAATGTCATGTCCCAAGTCAAGGGTTCTCCGCCGGTAACGACAACGGTATCGGCATATTTTTTGGCATTGTCCACAATCAAATCGGTTGCAGTAGGCGGATGTAGAGCTGCATTCCAACTCTCTTTTACATCACACCAATGACATCCCACATCACAACCCCCAATTCGAATGAAATAGGCAGCTGTCCCTGTGTGAAATCCTTCGCCTTGAATGGTATAAAATTCTTCCATTAGCGGAAGCATCTCTCCTTTTTCTACGGCTCGTTGTGTTTCTTTTGATAACATTTTGTCAATAATAGTTGGCAAAGATACTCAATTTGAAAATGAGTTAATTTGAAAACAGGAATAAAAAAACCGCTCTGAGAAAATCAAAGCGGTTTTTAAGATTGTCAAGTCAACGTTTATTTTAACAATTTCAATGATTCAGTCGCATAACTGTTAGTTGAATCGAGAGCTAGTGTTTTATTAAACAATTCTTTTGCCTTTGCTTTATCTGAATTGGCATAATGGGCCGCCATGTTGTTGTAAGCCTCAATTATCTTTGCTTTATTTTTAGCAACTTCTGCATCGCCTTTAGCAATGACCATGTCAACATACAATTGGAAATTGTTGGCCATTATATCGTCCTTGCCCATCACATTATTAATTCTCGCTTTGTACAAATAGGCATCCTGATAATCCGGTCTTTTAGCGATAAAATCATCCATCACTTTATCGGCTTTAGTAAGTGCTTCCATATCGAGTTCAGCTCCAGTTTTGCCTCTGTTAACAGTCACAACACATATCGCATAGTACAATGCATCTTCTAAATACGTTTTCGAGTCTATAAAATCAACGCTATACCCGTAAAAGAATGCTGAAAGGTTGTATAATTTTAAGGCAAAATAGTTTTTCCCTAATTCACTAAATTCTCTCACTACCAGAGGATCAATAGCTATTGCTTTCTTGAAATCCTCCATGGCCGAAGCCATCAATGCGGCATCTACCGTTTTACCGTCAGCGCTGGTTCCCTTTTTAATTTTAGCCTGACCCAAGTATAAATAATCTCTTGGTATTATTTTGTTGGTTGGGTTTGATGTAAAATCCTGTAAGGCCTTAATAGAGGCATCGGTATTTCCGTTTTCGTAGGCCGAATAACCCAAATAACGTAAAATTCTCGGATTCACCTTATCCAATTCTTTCATTTTATTGGCTTCTACTTCAAGCGCTTTGTAATCTTTGGCCAAAATTAAAAAGTCGGCATGACGCATACGGGATGTAATTGAATAGTCTGTCAAACTCATGTATTTTTCATAAAAACTTAAAGCTTTTTGAATATTTTCAGTATACGTTTTTGGCTCGTTATTTCCCCACAAGTAATACGTTTCGGCCAATTCTCTATAAACAGGCCCGTAGTTTGGATTGATACTGATTACTTCATTGTATGCTTTTACAGCCTCAGTATATGCTTTAGCTCCTTTCAACAAAACCCCTAATTGCATTTTTGCTCTGATTAGTGAGCTATCGGTTTGATATGCATTTCTGTAGGCCACATAGGCTTCATTCTGTTTTTTTGCTCCATAGTAAGCATCTCCAAGCGCTAATTGCACTTGAGCATCGTTAGGATTTGCAGTAGCAGCCTTCGTCAAAACAGCGATGGCACTGGCAAAATCGGGCTTATCCGAATTCATGTAGGCACGAGCAATATAAACATACTCTTCAGTGTCCTTCTTTTTCAAATCTTTCATTGCTAAATCAAACTTGGCCTGAGCAGCTGCTTTATTGTCTGCATCCAAGTCCATTTGACCTAATCCGATATTATTGAATTTTGCCCCTTCAGCTGCGGACAATCCCTTTTGAAAAGAAATAGTTGCCGAATCAGCGATATTCTGTTTTAAATAAATATTCCCCAAAAGAAAAGCGGCCTTACCATTAGCGGGCTTGGCTTGTATGATTGATTTTAGCAACGATTTAGCTTTTTCAAATTGTTCAGCATCAATAGCCTTCTTCGCCGTCTCTAAATCTTGTGCTTTGACAACAGTTGTTGCCACAAGCGCTAAGCTGAAAATTTTAAATTTATTCATCTTTTTTAATTTAATTTTTATCTTTAATGATTGTGTTTCTAATTACTATTTTTCTGCCGGGTGTTCGTTCCGGAACTAAACCGGATTTTAAAATGATACGTTGCCCTCTTTCACCTCCAAGAAAAGACGCAAAGCCCATTCCTAAACCTGAATATCCCTGGCAGTTGACGATGTACAAACGACGTGCCAAAGAATAATTTCCTGAAGCAACATTATCTTGTGTAGGCGAATAATAGCTTTCTTTGTTTATAGGCTTAACACTTAAAACATTGACTTTTTCTACATATTCTTCCAGATTTAAAGGGGGTTGATAAATCCAGTTCATACCTACAACACCTATCATTCCGTTATTCTCGGCAACGTACTTAATTGCCTCTTCATTAGTTTTAAATGAAAAGATATTTTTCTGATTAGCAATGGTTGTCCCAGCCATTGCTGTTAAGTATCTTGCTGTACTCGAATTGGCATTATCAAAAACAAGGCCTTTGATTGATGGTACATTCTTCCCGTTCAAAAAATCAATGACATCTTGTTGAGCTATCAATGTATCGTTAGAGGATTTATTTTTTATTAACGCAATAGCATCAGTAGCAAAAGGGGTTGTTTTAGGATATATCTTTTTACTTTCAAATGCTTTTATTTCCTGAGTCGAAAGTTGACGGGTCAGCACTGCTATTTTAGCGGTATCATTAATCAGGGAGTTTAAGATTTCTTTTTCTGATTTGGAAACCAAATGTAGTTTCGCATTGTATTCTGTTTCAAAAACTGCTTGTTCATCTTCTATTATCGGCAGTATGGATTCGTCAACATAAATCGTGGCTTTTCCTTCAATTATTGTGTCTTTTTTGTCATCGGATTTTTTTTGACATGAAAAAACAAACAAAAGAATTAACAACAGAATGCTTGTAGTGGTTTTAAAAAATTTGCTCATCAGATAAAATTTATTCTTTAGTAAAAAATCGCAAAAATCGCAAAAAAGAATATACGATTAACAGAATTCCAAAAGCAATTCTATAAGTATGGGGTAAAGTCAACGGAAGAGATTTCCAAAATATGATGATTAGCCCAAGTGTTAAATAAATCAAAAAAAACAAAATACCTATAACGAGAAGAAATCGCTCTTTAAGCGATTTCTTCTGAAAGTTATCTATAAATTTCGAACCCATTTATTCGGCTGATTGAATCGAGATAGGTAACGAGTATAATACCCTAACCTTTTTACCGTTTTGTTCACCCGGATTCCATTTCGGACAAGATTTTAGAACTCTTATGGCTTCTTTACCTGTACCGTAACCAATATCTCTGATCACTTTAATATCAGTTAATGAACCATCTTTTTCAACAACGAAAGTAACGAAGATTTTACCTTTCAATCCTTCTTCTTCTGGAACCTGGAAATTTTTACCAATAAATTTGTAAAATTTCTCCAATCCTCCCGGAAAATCAGGTTTCACCTCGATACCAGCAGTGTTATAGATGTTATTATCTTCCTCTACTACTTGGCTTGGTCCGTTTCCAACCGGCTCTACCGTTAAAGGAGCATCCGGATCACCCTTGATAGTTTCGTTACCTAATTTTTTATCTTTAATTTCCTCAACTTTAGGCGGTTCTTCCACAATTTCTTCTGTTTTAGCCACTACCGGCTTCACAAATTTCACTTGATCCACTTTTGGTGGAGGTGGTGGAGGTGGTGGAAGATCTTTAGGTTGTTCCTCTTTAGGAGGTAGTTTGATGGTCACGATTTTTTGGTCTAACTTAGCATCATCATCCGATTTGCTCGGAATCAAGCTGATGATAAGTGGTGCACTTACTGCTAAACCAAAAATAACCGCACCTATAGCCAATGAACGCAAAGTAGTCTTTGGGTTTTCTTTACGCAATTCATACGCTCCGTATGCTTTATTACGTCCCTCAAACACTATGTCTATCCACTGTCTTTTGAATAAGTCTAATTTCATTTTTTCACTTTTTAAAGATTAGTACAAGACACTACTTGTTCATTTCGTCTACTAGTTTTTGTTCTTCCGGTGTTATATCGTTAACGATTGCATACGTTGGAACTTTGCAGATAGCCATTTCATCCAATACGTCCACCAAGTTTCTGTAGGTTGATTTCTTGGTTGGTTTGATGATAACAATCATCCCTTTGTCTTTATCACCTGTTACCTGGGGTATCGAAACCACTCTTTTCAGGATTTCTTTACGAAGGCCATTTTTACCATATACGGCATCTGTTGGTGCTCCTCCTGGTTCCGGTGAATCAAGCAAACCGTGATACCATTTTATTTTGTTGTCTTTCCCCATGATGATAGTCATGGTTCTTCTTTGGTCAACTTTTATATCTTTTTGAGGTTCCTTCTTATCCTCTTTATCAGGCAATCCCAAATCCATAGATTGTGGTTTGGATAAAGATGTTGTTAACATGAAGAATGTAATCAATAAGAATGCCAAATCCACCATAGCAGTAAGATCCACTTTTGCATTGGATTTTTTACTTCTTACTTTTTTACTGCCTTTCTTGCCACCGCCATCGCCGGTATTTAATTCAGCCATTTTATATTATTATTATAAATTAATAATCTTTTCCTCTTAAACCAGTAACTAAATTAAAGCTATTGATTTTTTGGTCCTGTAAAATATCCATTACTTTTTTGATTTCCGGATATTCTTCTTTCGCATCACCTTTGATAGCAAACTGAAGCTCTTTATTAGCGCCTTGGTCTATGTTTGCCAATCGGGCGTATTGTATCCAATCTTGCAATTGCTTGTTGATAGAATCACAAGGAACTCCTGGCTGAACTCCTTTTTTTGCTCTATCCGAAGCTTTCATTGCCAATAATTGTTTCAACCCTTCAATAGGAACACCAAATTCATCAATCAAGGCGAATTGGGCTTTTTCCTGCTCGGTGAAAGACACTTTGTATTTTTGAGCCATATAATCAAGTGCTCCTGAACGAATTGCTCTGTCTTTCATTCCGAAAAACACTCTGTCTTCTCCATCGCTTTTTCCTATAGTGATTGTTACCAATCCTGTTTCAGGCAACTTGGTCTGCACTGTAGAAGCCGGTGTATCTACCGGAAGCGGCTCAGGCACTTTGGCCGTCGCAGTAAGGATAAAGAAGGTAAGTAAAAGGAAAGCCACGTCACACATCGCTGTCATATCGATGGAACCTGCTGCCTTATGCGATTTTACTTTAGCCATTATCTTCTTTTATTTTTTTATAATTCATTATTGAATTATGATTTTAAACTTCCTCTGAATTTTCTGTATGTGTTCACAATAGTTGAACCTGCCTCATCAATTGAGTAAGTCAACGTATCAATTTTAGAAGTGAAGAAGTTGTAAGTGATAATTGCTAATGCTGAAGTAGAGATACCTGTAGCAGTATTGATAAGTGCTTCAGAGATACCATTTGCCAAAGCTGCCTGATCCGGAGTTCCTGCAGAAGCTAACGCACCAAACGCTTTAATCATACCTGTTACAGTTCCTAACAATCCGGCTAATGTTCCTAGAGCAACTAATGTAGACAAGATGGTCATGTTTTTCTCTAACATTGGCATTTCAAGTGAAGTTGCCTCTTCAATTTCTTTATGGATAGTCTCAGCAGCTTCTTCGCTTGTGAAACCTTCTTTTTTCACTTCTTGGTATTTAACCAATGCAGCTTTAATTGAGTTAGCTACTGAACCTTGTTGTTTGTCACAAGCATTGATTGCCTCATCAATATTACCGGCTTTTACACTCGCCTGAACGTTTCTCATAAACGTATCTAAATTTCCTTTTCCGCCAGCTTTAGTAATCACAGCGAAACGCTCAATTGAAAAGACTACCACCATCAATAATAATCCCATCAAAACCGGTACAATCGGACCTCCTTTATATACCATTGCTAAATAATTCCCAGGCAGCGGATGTCCTGTATTTACGCCTCCTTCAAAGTTAGCACCATTACCCATGATAAAGTTCCAGATAATCCATCCAACAAAAATACATGCTACAATGATGATACCTGACATCATCCCTAATCCATTTGAACTACTTTCTTTTTTAACGTTTGCCATTTTTTTAAAATTTTAATTTTTAAATAATTATAAGTTTTAGTTGTTAATAAACTTGATTGGTAGCAAATTTAATTTTTTACTTTAAATAAAAAAACTTTTTTTATATTTTATAACTTATGTCTAAACCTCAGCTAAATTGAGCAATTTCGACATTTTTATCAATCTTCGGATTCTACTAAAAAATACTATTTATTTTTGCTGTTTTATTACACATTTACATATATAACGCCAAAACCGCTAAAAATGTATCTGTTGCCTGAAAGATTTTTTAACAAAGCTAAATTTACCTCTTTTTCAACTGTATCAAAAAACAATTAACATTTGTTTATTTTTGAAAAAAAACTCAGTAATACTCAAAACAAATGAAAAGCTATCTGACCATAGGTTTATTAATCCTGTCCAACATTTTCATGACACTTGCCTGGTATGGTCATTTGAAATTTAAAGAGCTCAAATGGTTTGAAAATGCAGGCTTAATTACCATTGTCCTAATCAGTTGGGGGTTAGCTTTTTTTGAATATTGTTTTCAGGTGCCAGCCAACAAAATAGGGTTCGAGGGCAATGGCGGACCTTTCTCGCTTTTACAACTCAAAGTGATACAAGAAGTCATTACGTTAATTATTTTCGTAACTTTCTCTCTGTTGTTTTTCAAAAACGAAACCTTTCGTTGGAATCATGCGATTGGACTTGTTTTCCTTATCTTGGCTGTATATTTTATGTTTAAAAAGTAATCTCATGAAAAAAGTTTTTTTAATAGCACTAACCGGGGTTTTATTTAGCTGCAACTCTAAACCAAAAACCGAATTAGATCTTGAGCCCATCAAAAAAGAAATCCTAAAAGCCGAAGAAGACTTCAAAACAATGGCTCAAAATAAAGGTATAGCAGAAGCATTTTATCAATTTGCAGATGACAGTGCCGCAATAAAACGTGAAAACGACACGGTTATTAAAGGTAAAGAAAACATCAAATCCTATTACAGCGACCCCAAATATTCATCAGCCAAAGTAACCTGGACACCCGATTTTGTTTCGGTTTCCAACGACGGCTCTATGGCTTATACCTATGGGAAATACGTTTGGAAAACAATTGATTTCCAAGGAAAGGAAAGAGTATCTAAAGGCACTTTTCATACCGTTTGGAAAAAACAAAAAGACAACTCCTGGAAATACGTTTGGGATTAAACACTTTTAATACAATGAAAAAATATCTAATTCAAAAAAATCCTTTTGTGGTACCTACCACCGATGGTAAATTGATAGAAGAACACCACGGCAATGCCACTACTCAAAACGGCGAAATATCTATAGCACACATGATTGCCCCACCAAAATGGGCCGAACCGTTTCAAACTCCCGAGTTTGACGAATACACCTATATCATTTCGGGCAAAAAACAATTCATTATTGAGGATGAAATCGTAGTTTTAGAAGCCGGTCAATCCATCAAGATTGATAAAAACACGCGGGTGCAATATTCCAATCCTTTTGACGAACCTTGTGAATATATTGCCATCTGTACTCCTGCTTTCGATTTCAACAAAGTACATCGTGAAGAATAAAAAAGTCCCGAATCATCGGGACTTTCTATTTCAATAAGGCTATAATTTTATTTTCGACTTCCTCGCTGTTCCATTTTTCCTCGATGTTTTCCATTTGCATTACTTCCTCCATAATTTTATTTTGGAAATCACCAATAGCTAAAGCTTCCGAGTAGGGTTGCAAACTAAAGGTAACCCGGCTGTATAGCGGCATCCATTTATCCGGATGTTTATCCGAAAACCATTTTTCGATTTTCTTTTGCAATAAAAACTTGGAATCTGCAGTCTTCGCACTCATTTCAATGAAATTTCTGAGCGATAACTCGGCAATGGCATCGGCATTGGGTTTACGTGATTTTTGGTATTCGCTGAAAATAGTTTTCCAGTCATCACCGTATTTTGCCATCATGTGACTCAAAACTGTAATATCTTCAAAACCGGCGTTCATGCCATGACCATAAAAAGGAACAATGGCATGTGAAGCGTCACCAATCAAAGCAACCTTATCTTCATAGGTCCACGGATAACATTTCATGATAGCCAAATAACTGGTAGGGTTTTTGAAAAAATCGCGAACCAAATCAGGAATAACTTCTTTGGTATCCGGGAAGTAATTGGCAAAGAAATTAACCAAAGCAACCTCGTCTTTCAATTGTTCAAACGAATTTTCGCCTTCAAACGGCATGAATAGCGTGCAGGTGAAACTTCCGTCTAAATTCGCTAAAGCCATTAGCATAAAGTTTCCACGAGGCCATATATGCAATGAATTTTTATCAATCTTATGAGTACCGTCAGCATTGGCCGGAATGTGTAATTCTTTGTACCCTATTTTCATGAATTCCTGCGAGTAATCAAACATGCTTTGACGTTGCATGCGGTGACGAATTCTTGAAAAAGCTCCATCGGCCCCGAATACTTTATCGTATTTCAGCTCTGTCCAGGCGCCTTGTTCAGAATCACCAATATGCAAAGTAGCATCGGCCAAAGTAACATCCCAAATTTTGTGGTTAAAATAAAAGTCGACTCCTGCAGCTTCAGCCAAATCAATCATTCTTCGATTCAAAACCCCACGCGACAATGAAAAAATAGCTTCGCCGTCTTTACCATAATATTGATAATTGAGTTCTCCGTTTTTCAGATGGATAGCCCGTTTGTCTACCGGAATACCAATCTTTCTGATTTCATCATCCAACCCAACATCTTCCATGGCTTTCCACCCTCTGTTAGACATTACCAAATTAATAGAACGACCCGAAAACTGTACAGTTCTGATATCCGGACTTCGATCATATACATGAACAGTATGACCCTGCTTTTTAAGATAGATTGCCAATAACGTTCCGACTAAGCCTGAACCTACTACAGCAATTTTTTGAGGAGTTTGCATTTATTTCTGGTAAACGGTTTGGCAAATTTAAGGCTTTACCGCAAATGAGTAATCGTATTTAGAATAATTATTTGCTATAACACTATTTACTTTGGTTTAAAAACAAATCGGGTTGATGTAGCTTCGATTTCTTTTTTATTGAGTTTCATTTTGCGAAATTTCCCGTTGACAAACAGTTCGGCTTGGTCATCGTAATGCTCACTCATCGGATTGCCGGATTGCCCGGTGGGCAACACACTCCAACTGTTTTCTATATCCGAAAAATCTATGATACGTCTGGTAGAAGGCCCTCCTTTTACCACAATTTCAGCCTCATCGGTATAAATAAACAACTGATTGTTGATGACTTCATTGGAACCCGAAATCGGAAAAGCGCCCACGTTAAAAAAACGACTGAACAATTTTAATTTACCAATCGGATGTTGAAACTCTACCCGATGTACTTTTTCCCATTGCCAGGCAGTTACATCATTTCCTAATTGCTTTTCGAGAGAGGCTATAGCTTCTTTAAAAGATTGTGTCAATACATCAGCTTGGGTTTCTTTTTTATCTTTAGTTGTAATATTGTCCCACCACGGTGAAGCAACATTCTTACTTTGATGTTCGATTACTTGTTTGATGATATGTGTACTGAGCAATAACTTAAAATTATCTTTTCCGAATTCATCTTCAAAAGTATCTCTTAAATAAAAATAAAGCCATTTGTTGTAAAGAGTCGGAGCCACCTCTTTCAAACCGTGGGTTCCCTGCCATTCCTTGAGTATTTTTAAAGACTGTTTTTCATTGGCAGAAAATTGGGCAACATGTAGCGAACTTGTCATCCCGGTCACTATTGCCTGAGCGGTTGCCGATGTGTTATCGACTATCATTTCGCTGACCTCCTGCTTGGTCCAATTGCTTTTTGACTTTAACAAATTATCTATGCGCAGCGCACGGTCTTTGGGCAAATAATAGCCGGGATACAAATACCCGTCAATGGCTTCGGGCTGATTATTGGCCGAATACACATACTGCCATGGCGGATTGATGGCAGATGGGTTTTTGGCAAAAGGCAAAAATATTCTTTGGTTGTCAACCGGATTTGCTCCGTTGAGAATGAAATTGGTATTAACACTTTTATCTACTTTATACAACTTACCCGAAGTTATCCAGGCAATATTCCCTTTGGCATCGCCATACATTATGTTGAGCCCGGGCGCTTTGATAAGTTCAATATTTTTATGAAAATCCGACAAATCTTTAGCATGCGACAATTGATAAACTGCGTCCAAAATTTGATTTTTTTGCTGAGTGTAAATCCATGACATGGCTATTGATTTTTTTGAAGCCAATCCATCAAGTAAACCAGTTACCACAGGGCCATGCTGACTGGTTTTTACATTCAATTTCACATCGGAACTGTCTTTTACTTTGATTACTTTCTGTTGGTACGTATAGTTTTTATACGCTCCGTCAATTTTGTATTGATGCTGATTATTCGGGTTTTCTTCTTCCTGAAAAAAATCGACATCATCGTTTTCAAACATGGTCAAACCATAAGCATATTCGCGATTGTGTCCCAATAAAGGAAATGGGGTACCCGCTATGTAATACCCGTACATTTCATAATCGGGGCAAACGATATGCGCTTCGTACCACGTACCCGGTTGTGAGTAAATGATATGAGGGTCATTGGCCAAAATCACTTTCCCGTTTTTGGTTTTATCGCTGCCAATTACCCAACTGTTACTTCCTATAAATGCCGGAACCGGTGATGATTCGAGCATAGTGGTCAATGATCTTGAGATTTTGCTGTATTCCGTCAAGTTGCCTTTATAGGATTTTAATTGTTGGGTATTGAATTCTCCATTAATACCGAAATCTTTCAGGTAGTCCATACCATAACGATCGCGAATATCGGTTAACAAAGGATCGGTCTTTTGAGCCATTGCGAAGCTAAATGACATGAAACCGAAAATATTATACACATCTTTCAACGTAAACTTTTCGGGAGTTATGCCCAGCAAACGCAACTCAACCGGAGTAACGCCGGATTCAATGTACTGGTTTATGCCGTCCAAATAGGCAGTGGCCAAAATATAGGTTTGCGATTTTTTGTCTAATTGAGATACCGCTTTGGCCGAACTTTCATCAATCCCGATTCCGGCAAAAAACTTATCTGTTTTTAAAGTGGTGTTGCCAAAAATTTCTGAAAGACGTCCCGGAGCAATGCGTCTCATGAGTTCCATTTGCCATAAACGGTCTTGTGCGTGAACAAAGCCCAAAGTTGTCATGGCGTCTTTTTGACTCGCAGCATAAATATGCGGTATCCCGTAATCGTCAAAATAAACGGTTGTTTCTTTAGCAATATGTTCTAAGGATTGTTCTCCCTCGTATTTGGGTTTGGAATACTGTAGATAGCTGAAGGCAAGCAACAGCAAAACCGCGATGAGTATCAAAATAATCAGGAAGACTTTCTTTATTTTTTTCATGGCAAGTAGTTTACACAAATATAACTAATTCCGGTTTGCATTTTACGTGCTGTAAATACACTATAAACAATGTTAAATAAATAGCCTAATCGCTCAAAATAAACTAACTTTACTCATATCAGCTACCTTCCAGGAACATCGTATTTTTTAAAAAATCACATCCCTTTTTATATTTTAAACAAATGAATTAACCATTAAATCCTTAAAACATGAGTTTACTAACAGACAATATAATTCCGGGCAACCAAGGAATGATTTTCAGCACTAATGCTAAAGAGGAATCTGATTTAGCAGTTATCAAAAGAGCGCTACTCACCTTAGACGGCGTAGAAGATGTTCAAATCAACAATACTGTATTTCCTTTAGAATTTACGGTTTTCACCCACTCGTTAGTAAGTGTGGAGGATGTTGAAAAAAAAGTGAATGAAACCGGATTTCACTCCATTCCGAAGAACACTTTAAATATTTGAATTGGCTTAAAATAAAAAAGAGCTCTGAATCAGAGCTCTTTTTTATTATTTTCTGGGAAATTCAATTCGATTTCCAACGTTCATCCCTTTGTTTTTGGCCAATACACCACACATATGAAACAACATTCGGGCGCCAACATTACCATCCCAATCGGTTTCTCCCGGAGCAACTTCTACCAAATCAAAACCAATAATCTCTTTTCCGCTTTCGGCTAATTTATTGAACAAATAAGTGGCTTGTTCGAACGAAAATCCGCCCGGAACCGGAGTTCCGGTATTTGGAGCGTACCATTGATACATTCCATCGATATCGAAACTGATGCACACTTTCTGCGGTAAAGTGGCAATGATTGCCTCGCATTGTTGTTCCCATGTTTTACCTGCAAACATTTCGCTTTTCAAATCGGCATCAGTATTTACTAAAACCCTGCCGTTTGCTTTTTTGACTACAGCTACTTCCTGCTCGCAAAAATCGCGGATTCCTACTTGAACTATTTTCGAAATTTGTGGAATTTGCAGAGCATTATACATAATAGAAGCATGTGAATACGTAAATCCTTCATAGGCAATTCTTAAATCCATGTGAGCATCAAGATGTAATATCCCGAAATCATCATGTTGCGTAGCCAACGCTTCGTAATACCCAAGTGGTGTCGAATGATCTCCTCCCACCAATACTACTTTTTTGCCTTTGGCCATCCAATACAAAACTTTGTCTTTTACTTCGGTATGTAATTCGCGGCATACTTTATTGATTTTATCCAAATCAGCTTGTAATGCAGGATACGTTTCGACTGCTTCACCGCTCTCTAGCATTTCAATAATGGGTTGTGCCAAGGCTTTGTATTTATCCGAATTAGTTGCCCAGTGTGCCGGTGCTTCATCCATGTATATCCCCAGTTTCCATAACTCAGGAAAATCCTGATGATTCAAATCGACTTGGAAAGAAGCCTCCAATATAGCTGCCGGTCCTTCTGAAGCACCTGCTCCGTAACTCACGGTTACTTCCCACGGCACCGGAATTACAATGATTTCAGATTGGTCTGCCGAAAAAGGCAATCCAAAAACGGTGGCATCAGCTAAACCCGGTTGACTTGGGTCAAAATTGTCTATGATTTGTTGTTTTATCATTTTATATTTAGATTTTCAGATTTTGGATTTTCAGATTACAGATTTTTGTTTAGTAAATTCATAAAGCTGTTTATTCTTTTAACGATCACTAAGATTTCGGCAGCTATATTTCAATTATAAACAATCTGAAAATCCGAAAATCTATTTAGAGATAATTCCTTTTTTCAATATTTGCCCAAATTCATACATGTCTTCATACGAACAATAGAATGGTGCCGGTGCTAATCGGATGACGTTCGGTTCACGCCAGTCGGTAATCACACCGTTTTTCATTAAATACTCGAATAAAGCTCGGCCTTGTCCGTGTAAAAAAACAGAGAGTTGGCAGGCACGTTCTTCCTGATTGGCTGGGGTTATGATTTCAAATTCAGTTCCCTGAATTTCATTGTCGATTTCGTGTAAAATAAACTCTAAATAGGCCGTTAATTGATTTCTTTTTTGAATCAATTTGGACATGCCTACTTCGGCAAACATTTCTACTGAAGCTAAATAAGGTGCCAAAGATAATATCGGCAAATTACTTACCTGCCATCCATTGGCTCCTACGATTGGTTCATATTGGGGTTCCATTTTGAAACGACGTTCTTTGTTGTGTCCCCACCAGCCACCAAAACGCGCCAGTTCTTTATTTGCATGATGTTTTTCATGTATGAAACAACCTGAGGCATTACCCGGTCCTGAATTCATGTATTTGTAACTGCACCAGGCCGCAAAATCAACGTCCCAGTCATGGAGTTGCAATTCGATATTACCGGCAGCATGTGCCAGATCGAAACCAACTATGGCACCGGCTTTATGTCCGGCTTTGGTGATGGTTTTCATGTCGAAAACTTGTCCTGTATAGTAATTCACACCTCCTAACAAAACCAAGGCCAACTCATCGCCTACTTCTTCTATTTTGGCTAGGATATCTTCTAAACGGATGTTGTGTTCGCCTTCTCTTCTTTTGATTTCAACGATGGCTTCTTCGGGCTTATATCCGTGAAAATGTACTTGTCCCTGAAACATGTATTGGTCCGAGGGAAACGCTTTTTCTTCGCAAATGATTTTGTATCGTGTTTTTGTTGGGCGATAAAAGGATACCATGAGCAAATGTAGATTTACCGTCAGTGTGTTCATCACCGTTACTTCGGATGGTTTTGCTCCTACCAATTTACTCAACGGTTCGGCAAATCGCTCGTGGTAATCCCACCAAGGTTTTTGGGCGTAGAAATGACCTTCGACGGCAAGATTGGCCCAATCGTTCATCACCTCATCTACGTATTGTTTGGTTCTTTTGGGTTGCAGTCCAAGGGAGTTTCCTGTAAAATAAATTACATTTTTACCGTTGTGCTGCGGGAATATAAATTCGCTTCTGTACTGTTTTAATTCGTCTTGTGCGTCGAGTTGCTGAGCAAATTCACGTGTATTTTGAAAAGTCATGTGTTGTGTATTTTGAGGCGTAAAAGTAGAAAAAAGAGAAAAGAAGAAAGAAGAAAGAAGAAAGAATTTAACATTAGATTGTTTTTAGCCCTGATGATTTGATGTTAAGAGGAGGACTGCCGGTGGCAGTCAGGTATTTTTAATTTTCCTGAGAACAAGGAACCTGAAAATAGTCCCGATAGGAGCTGGCTACCGTGTAGCGCGGATAGCGGGAGCATGCTTCCTGGAAAAGAAAATGCAGTGCTCCTAAAAAAAAATCCCGCCTTATGAGAACAAGACGGGATTTTCGGTGTGAGTTATATAATCCTTACAGGATTAACATGGCATCGCCATACGAGTAGAAACGGTATTTTTCTTTGATGGCTTCTTCGTAGGCTTTTTTCATTAAATCGTGTCCGCAGAATGCCGAAATCATCATCAGTAAAGTAGATTTTGGCGTGTGGAAGTTGGTCACCATACAATCGGCGATGCTGAAGTCGTAGGGTGGAAAGATGAATTTATTGGTCCAGCCTTCGTAAGGATTCAAGGTTTTTGCTGAGGAAACCGAACTTTCGATGGCGCGCATTGAAGTGGTTCCGATGCAACAGATTCTTTTCTTTTTTTCTTTGGCAGCATTGACAACATCACAGGCTTCCTGAGTGATGATTAACTCTTCCGAATCCATTTTGTGTTTAGACAAATCCTCAACTTCTACCGGGTTGAAAGTTCCCAGTCCTACGTGAAGAGTAACTTCGGCAAAATTGATTCCTTTGATTTCCAAGCGTTTCAAAAGGTGCTTCGAAAAGTGTAAACCGGCTGTTGGTGCGGCTACCGCTCCTTCTTCTTTGGCATAAATGGTTTGATAACGCTCGGCATCTTCTTCGGTTACTTCGCGGTTGATGTATTTCGGGATGGGGGTTTCGCCCAATTCGGTTAATTTTCTTCTGAATTCGGTATAAGAACCGTCGTATAAGAAACGTAAGGTTCTTCCGCGGGAAGTGGTGTTATCGATTACCTCTGCCACTAACGAATCGTCATCGCCAAAATACAATTTGTTACCGATACGGATTTTACGTGCCGGATCGACCAATACATCCCAAAGACGTTGTTCGGCATTTAATTCTCTCAATAAGAAAACCTCGATGCGTGCACCGGTTTTTTCCTTGTTACCGTACATACGTGCCGGGAATACTTTGGTATTGTTGAGAATCATCACATCGCCATCATCAAAATAATCGATAATGTCTTTGAATAATTTGTGTTCGATGGTTTTAGTTTTTCTGTCAACGACCATTAGCCTTGATTCGTCTCTGTTTTCTGCCGGAAACTCTGCCAATAATTCGGCCGGCAGATTGAAGTTGAAATGCGATAATTTCATAAATGTAATTTAGGATTTAGAATTTAGGCATTGGGATTTTGAACCCAAAGCTAAAACGGCTGCAAATATACTATTCTGAGATAGGCGTTGTCAAGCAAAAGAGCTTTTATTTTTACAAAGTCTTGTGATCAGGGCTGTTCAGTGATTTGAAATCCAATACTTTTCAAGTCTTCCCAAAAAGAAGGATAGGATTTTGAAACCACTTCAGCTTCTTTAATGATGATATTGGTTTTCAGGGCTAATGGCGCAAAGGCCATAGCCATACGGTGGTCCTGATAGGTATCGATCGCTATTCCATCATTGATTTTGGCGGACGGTGCTATGCTGATACTGTCATGAGTTACCGATACTGAGGCACCTAACTTCATCAGTTCGTTTTTGAGTGCTTCCAACCTGTCGGTTTCTTTGATTTTGAGCGTGTGCAAGCCGGTCAGTTGGCAACCTATTCCCAAACCAAAACAGGTAACAGCTAGGGTTTGTGCTATATCAGGGGAATGATTGAGTTGATGGTGGATGGTGGATGGTGGATGGTTCGCTACTTTTTGCAAAACAATACTGTTGTTTTGGAAGTGGGTTTCTACTCCGAAAGTTTTATAAATCTCAGCCAAAACACTATCACCCTGTAAACTGTTTTTTTTGTAACTCGACAAGGTGATTTCGGCACCAATTTCGGACAGGGCTACTATCGAATAGAAATAAGAGGCGGAGGACCAGTCGGATTCAACTCTTATAGTTGTTGGTTGTTGGTTGTTGGTTGTTGGTTTGATTAGTATTTTGTTTTCGACAAAAGACGTTTGGACACCCATTTCATTGAGCAAAGCCAAGGTCATTTTGATGTAGGGCAATGAGGTGATTGGGCCTTGCAAAGTGAGTGCTAAACCATTCTCAAGTTTGGGTGCGATAAGTAATAATGCTGAAATGTACTGGCTACTGACATTGGCCGAAAGGGATACTTTGTTTTCTGTTAGCTTTTTCCCCCGAATGCGAAGCGGCGGAAAACCTTCTTTTTTTTCATATACTATTTCAGCTCCCAATTGGCGCAGGGCATCTACCAAAATTTGTATCGGGCGCTCCTGCATGCGGGCAGAACCGGTCAGTACGACTTCTTTTCCTTCCTGAATGGCAAAATAGGCGGTCAGAAAACGCATGGCGGTGCCGGCGTGGCTAATATCTATAATTTGGTTGTTGGTTGTTGGTTGTTGGTTGTTGGATAGAGCCATTGCCATCACTTCGGAATCATCAGAATTGGAGGTGTTTTCCAAAACCAAATTGGGATATAACGCCTGCAACAGCAACAGTCGGTTGGTCTCAGATTTAGAGCCGGAAATTGAGACTTTGGATTGCTGATTGATTTTAGAGGCTGCTAAAAGTAAATCCATTTTAGTGATGATTAACCCTATCAGGGTTTAAAACCCTGATAGGGTTTCGGTTGAAATACGTTATTTAAGTTTTTCGTTATTGTGATGACGGTCGTGATCGCGCTTGGTTTTGAGATTCATTTTTTTATCAAAAGCAGCTTGGAGGTCAACCCCGGTTTGATTGGCCAGGCATAACACCACAAAAACCACATCGGCCAATTCTTCGCCCAGGTCTTTGTTTTTATCGCTTTCTTTTTCTGATTGTTCGCCATAACGGCGGGCAATGATACGGGCCACTTCGCCCACTTCTTCAGTCAGTTGAGCCATATTGGTGAGTTCGTTAAAATAGCGTACTCCGTGGTTTTTAATCCAGTTATCTACTTCTTGTTGGGCGTTTTTTAGGTTCATGGTTTTAAGGTAAATGGTGAACTCAACAAATATAAATAATTGTAGCGTGGTGAATGGTGAATTGTGGTTGGTTTTTCCTAAAAACCCCATGTTTTAGGTTAGGAACCCCAAACTTGGGGTCCTTAGCCTCAAAAATGGGGTTATGGCATCCATAGTTGGGGTTATGAACGTCAAACTTGGGGTCTAGAACCCCAAATATGAGGTCTTGAACCTCAACTATGAGGTATAAAAAAACGTTCCGCCCCACTGGGGCGGAAAGAATGTGGTATTTGGAGTAAACAAAAGATGTTCTAAGGGGTGGGTGTGTCAGGGTTTCGTCGTGCGCCTGTTCGATTAAAGAACTGAGCTACTTCGTCAATTTTTACCTGATACCCCGGTTTGTTGCCTCCTGCTTGATATTGGCTGTAGCCATAATCTTTGAGGGCATCAGTATAGTTATCAAAATCATGAAGAATTTTTTTGTTCTCCAATCCTTCTACTATACTTTTTAGCTTGTTGATGAGGGATTCGCAAAATTGACGCGATTGATAATCGTTTTCAAATTCTGACCAATCCACATCGGGGCTACTTAAATCAGGCTGGTTGGTTTTGTAATCTCTGATTTTGTTTACCACCAGCTTGTTTTGCTCGTTTACACTGCCATAACGTTGTCGGTCTTCTTTAGACAGACTTACTACATAATGTGCTAAAATAGTTTCGAGCGCATTCAATTTTTCTAAAGCTTCAGCTTTTTCGCCTTCACCAAAGTGATTGCTGTTTAAATTGTTTAAAAACATACTTTCTTTTTTAAGATTATTACTCCGTTAATACTTTAAAAGTAGAAAAATAATCTTATAAAAATAAGTTTTTGTAGTTTTTTTAACATAAAAACAAACAGGCTATCATTTCTTGTTTTTTTTAGAAAAATACCTTTTAATTTTTGGTTGTATAAATACTTCAGAAAAAGCCATTACAATTCCAAAATAACCCCCCATTCCTATTGCTTTGGTGAAATTTGTATTGCTTTCTGTGAAATAACTCAAGAGACCAAAGAGTAATCCAAAAATTAGAAATGCTGAAATAAAAGTAAATATTTGCTGTTTCACTTATTCTTTATTTTTAGTATCAATCACTATCGTCACCGGTCCATCGTTGAGTAACGCTACTTTCATGTCGGCGCCAAACTGACCGGTTTGTACTTTTTTGCCCAATTCGTTTTCCATTTGTTTAATGAAAGCTTCATACATTGGGATGGCCACATCGGGCTTGGCCGCTTTGATGTAAGAGGGGCGGTTTCCTTTTTTGGTAGCGGCATGCAGGGTAAATTGGCTAACAATTATTATGTTGCCGTGGGTGTCTTTCAAAGATAAATTCATGACTCCTTCAGCATCGCCAAAAATTCGAAGATTAGCAATCTTGGCCGTCAGCCAATCAATATCCTCCTTAGTATCGGCTTCTTCTATGCCTAGCAGCACCAATAATCCGCTTTGAATTTCAGCCACTTTAACCCCTTCAATGGTGACAGAAGCTTCGGAAACACGTTGTATGACGGCTCTCATGCTTACTCTGATTTTCTGGTTTGGTCACTCGCAATGCGGTCATCATTATATACATCCTGACGGTAATGTTCATCATCGCCTTCGAGTATTTTGAGATAACTGTTGTAACGTGACCAGGCTATTTTATCTTCTTCGAGTGCTTTTTTGACAGCACAATGCGGTTCCTCTTTGTGCAGGCAATTATTGAATTTGCATTGGTCCTTCAACCTAAAAAACTCCGGAAAATAGTCACTTACTTCACCGGGCTCCATATCTACAATTCCAAATCCTTTGATTCCGGGCGTATCTATGATTTTGGCCCCAAACGACAAGTCGTACATTTCGGCAAACGTGGTGGTATGCTGTCCTTGTTTGCTTTGCTCGGAGATGTGTTTGGTTTTTAAATTGAGCTGCGGCTCTAAGGCATTGACCAAAGTAGATTTCCCCACTCCCGAATGCCCCGAAAACATGGAGACCTTTCCTGTCATCATGGCTTTTAATTCCTCAATCCCTTTTTTTTCTGTTGATGAAATTCGCAAACATTTATACCCAATTTCAGAATAGATGTACTGCAAATACAATTGCTCATCGAGCATGGTTTCATCAAAAGTATCGATTTTGTTAAAAATCAATACCGCTTCGATGCCATAAGCTTCAGCAGTAACCAGAAAACGATCGATAAAACTGGTGGTTGTAGGCGGGTTGTTGATGGTAATCAGCAAAAAAACCACATCTATATTAGAGGCAATAATGTGAGTTTGTTTGGATAAGTTAACCGATTTGCGGACAATGTAGTTCTTACGATCGTGAATGTTGTAAATCTGTCCTATAACCTCATCTGTCGTGTGATCTAATTCAAAATCTACCACATCGCCCACCGCAATCGGATTGGTGCTTTTGATGCCTTTCATACGAAATTTACCCTTGATGCGGCATTCAAAAACTTGGTGATCATCGGTTCTTACGGTATAAGAACTTCCGGTAGATTTATAAACGAGTCCTGTCAAAATAAATTGTGAATTATGAATTGTAAATTATGAATGACAAAGGTAAAAAATTGAACTTGTTATTACAGCTAAAGTTGTGTAATAAAAAAAGTTGCCTTTTCGGGCAACTTTTTTTATCATTTTGGCAGGACTTAGTATTTGTATCCCACTCCGGTTTTGATGTTTTGAGACCCCCCTAAGCCGTTTGAAGTGGCTCCTACAGTAGCTTTATCAGCCATCAACAACACAAAGGGACACCCTTGTTTTGCGGCATCCATTTTGATTTTTTTCGAGGCTTTTTTATCTCCTGTGTTACCGGTTTGGAAATTAATCAAACCTGTTTTTCCGCGTACTTCACCCACTTTTTTCAATCCGGCGATGTAGCCTTTGTCCTCAAGGATTACTACTTTTTCCCAATCGTCTTCTCCGTTGATTACGATTTTTTCGGTAATGTCTTCTTGTCTTTTGGTTTTTCCGTAAATTACTTTTTCCACGGCATACTTACCAATAGTGTTTTCGGCATCTTCACCATCGTACTTAAAAACAATCGTGTACTCGTCAAGGCGAATAACTTTACCTTCTACTACTTCGCCACTGTGCTTGTAGATTTTGTCTAATTGTGCATTTGCTACATTCAAGCCTAGCGCAAACATCACTAATAAAATGATTTTCTTCATTTTGTAATAAAAATTTAAATTAACAAATAGGTTTCTTTTTTATTGTTGCACAATGATACAAAAAAAACCTACTAAATATAGTAGGCTTAAAAATTTTAAAGAAAGTTTTTTATCCGTTTATGATTTTTTCCTGATGGCTGATACTTTCTTGGTGTATGGCTTTGAAGAGTTTCAGGATGAATTCTTCGCTCAGTCCTTTCTCTTGTCCTTCGAGTATCATTTTCTCCAACACTTCATTCCAGCGTTTGTTTTGCAACACGGCAACGTTATGCTTTTTCTTCAAAGCACCTATTTGCTCCGCGGCCTTCATTCGTGAACCCAAAATTTGTAAAAGTTTACTATCGGCGATATCAATTTGCGAGCGCAGTTTTCCCATTTCCAGAGTATAGTCATCAGCTTCAACAGTTGTTTTTTTTACTCTGAGATCCTTACAAATTTTCTTTAATGCGGTGGGCGTTACTTGTTGTGCGGCATCGCTCCAGGCATGTTCGGGATCGATGTGTGTTTCAATCATCAATCCGTCATAGTTCAAATCTAAAGCTTGCTGCGACACTTCCAAAATCATGTCTCTCCTGCCTGTAATGTGTGAAGGATCGCAAATCAACGGCAAATCAGGAAAACGACTCTGCAATTCGATGGCCAATTGCCATTCGGGTATGTTGCGGTATTTAGTTTTTTCGTAAGTTGAAAACCCTCTGTGAATGACGCCCAGCTTTTTAATTCCGGCGTTATACAATCGTTCGACACCTCCAATCCACAACGACAAATCGGGATTTACGGGGTTTTTAACCAAAACAATTTTATTGGTTCCGCGCAAAACATCGGCAATTTCCTGAACAGCAAAAGGGTTTACCGTGGTTCGGGCTCCTATCCACAATACATCAATGTCATGTTCCAAGGCTAATTTTACGTGTGCCGCATTGGCGACTTCAACCGCCATTAACAAACCGGTTTCGGCTTTGGCCTTTTGCAGCCACTTCAGCCCAATGGCACCCACACCTTCAAATCCGCCCGGACGGGTTCTGGGTTTCCAAATACCGGCACGAAAAATACTGACATCGGAATTCTTTAATTCGTGGGCTATTTTCAGCACCTGCGCTTCGGTTTCAGCACTGCAAGGCCCTGCAATAACCAAAGGATGCGTCAACTTAAAATCATCCAACCATTTTCTGTTTTCTGTAGTGATGTTCATGATACTTTGTCGCTGATAACTGTTTATTGAATTCTCTTGGCAAAAATACAACCATAAGTTTTAGAAAACACAAAAAACAGCGTCGTTTTGCTTACATCTTAGTCACCCGGCTTGGTGTATCTGTTCCGTTGATGATACTTTGCGAACTGAGGGCTATGGCTTTGATTATTTCAGTCATGTTATCCAAATCAAGAGTACTCACCTCATCACTCGGTTTGTGGTAATTAGGTTCCGAATCCATTTTAGATGTCGAGATGGTATGAGCCGGCACCCCAAGTGCCGCCAAACGGGCATTATCAGAACGGTAAAACAAATGTTCCTGCGGATACGGATCGGGATAGAATTTGAAATTGGTATCTTTTAAATTCTTTTGCAGTATGGTGCCAAAATCAGATTTTTCAAAACCCGTTATGTAAGCCGAATTCTTTTTCCATTTGCTTTCGGTTCCTATCATTTCAATGTTGAACAGTGCCATCACCTGATTAGGGTTGATGTTTTCAGAAAAAAAGGAAGAGCCGTAACCTCCTTCTTCCTCTCCGGTAAAGGCCACAAAAATAATGGTGCGTTCGTTTTTGTCGAGTTCTTTAAAATATTTGGCCAATGCTATCACTGCAGTAACTCCTGATGCGTCATCATTAGCTCCGTTGTACACTTTGTCTTCACCGCTTTTTGTCATCCCCAAATGATCAAAATGAGCTGAAAACACCACGTATTCCTCGGGTTTTGATTTTCCTTTCAACACTCCTATTACATTGTTGGCGGGCCTTCCGGTTTCTAAAAATTCCTGACGGTAATTCTTCAAATCGCCATAGTAAGACAGTCCAATGGTCTTAAATTCCTTTTCAATAAAAGCAGATGCCCGCTCTATACCTTCGGAGAAAATTTTTCTGCCTTCCATTTGGTCAGAAGCCAATTCGGTTTCAATTCGGATTACTGCTTCTTTTGAAATAATTGGCTTTACCTGTGCTTGAGCCCAAAAACCAAAGGAGAGGAGTAGTAAAAGATACTTTTTCATTTTTGCTTATTTTATCGTAAATATAGGAATCAAATTCCTAACTAAAAAGAAAGTTAATCTGGGCAGAAAAACCATCAATTAATTCAATTTCTATTTACATTTGCGACAAATAGTTTAGTTTATGTCGATAGAAGTTCAAAATATTTCCAAAAGCTACGGTGCTCAAAAGGCATTAGACCAAGTTTCATTTTCCATCAGAAAGGGAGAAATAGTTGGATTCCTTGGTCCCAACGGTGCCGGAAAATCAACCTTGATGAAAATATTAACCACTTTTATCCATGCTGATGAAGGCACAGCTGTGGTCAACGGAAACGATGTAAACGAATCTCCCATCAACGTGCAAAAATCGGTAGGGTATTTACCGGAACACAATCCGTTGTATTTGGATTTGTATGTGCGTGAATACTTAGCTTTTAATGCTGATGTATACAAAGTAGCTGCGTCACGCATAGAAGAAGTCATCCAACTGACCGGATTAACACCGGAAAGCCACAAAAAAATAGGACAATTATCCAAAGGATACCGCCAACGTGTCGGCTTAGCCACTGCACTTTTACACAATCCCGACGTGCTGATTTTGGACGAACCTACTACCGGATTGGATCCGAATCAATTGGTAGAAATCCGCAACGTGATTAAGAATGTCGGAAAAGACAAAACCGTTTTTCTCTCAACCCACATCATGCAGGAAGTAGAAGCCATTTGCGACCGCGTCATCATCATTGATAACGGAAAAATAGTAACCGATAAACAACTGGACAAATTGGTTGCCGAGGAAAAAGAACAAATCATTGAGGTAGAATTTGACAAAGCAATTTCAGTCGATTTATTGGCTCATTTACCTAACATCAAAACATACCAAAACACGGCTGATAATCTTTGGCTACTAACCTTCTCTACCGATACTGATATGCGTCCGACGGTATTCGACTTTGCACACGATAACGGTTTAAAAACACTGCAAATCAGTTTGAAAAATAAGAATCTGGAACAAATCTTCCGAGAAAAAACCAAAAAGTAAAACTGCAGAAAGTCTTTTATTTTCTAATTAAGGATAGACTACACTTCCGTAAAAAAGAGTCTGTACATCTACTACGGGCGGAAGGTTTTTCAATATAAGATTGCCGGTACTGTTGAGGATTCCGTGAATGCTTTGTATCGGATGAACAATCATATCATTAGAGCCTCTATGATAAACCGCAATGTGCTGTGCCGTCAGATTTTGCGCTTCTATCCTGCCATCTCCGAAATAAAAATTGAAATTTGCTGTCGTAATTTGACCCGAAAGATAAAAACGGGAAACATTATTATTGTTCACGGTAAGTGTTGCATTACCATCGTTGTTGTCAACCGCAAAAATAAAATCACCTGTTCCCGCCCCCGATTCTCCGTCGGCATCTTTGTCTAAAGCAGTGAGCGTCAAATTAGGATACGTCACTATACCATTAGAACTGATATTCCGATCTGTTTTTGAATAAACTTCTTCCAATGTTGGAGTGGTAATCAAAATTTTGGTTTTGCCGTAAGCTCTTACCCAATTACAACTGGTTTCGTCTTTAAAGACAAGTTGGTCACCGTATTGTTTAACTTCTACATTGTCTATAAAATTGGCGCCGGCTTCAATCTGTACTTTGGTTTCGGCTCCTTGGGTTACAACCACTTCAATACCTCTGTATACTTTGATTCGTTTGAATGGCTGTACCTCAACCTCTTTAATCACTGTGACACCACTGCTTTCAATACAATCGCTAGGTTTTTCACACGCGTTGAACACCGAAATAAGCACCAGGAAAAGCAACAACTTTTTCATCTTTTTCTTTTATAATCTGACCCCAACACCAAACTCTAACGCCTCTGCCAAAAACATGTGCGTCTTCACGGCAAAACTGGCAAAAATCTTGTCGGTCGCATAATATTTCATGCCCACACGGTCGTAAATGGCGATATCTTTTTTAAAAGGCTGGTACACATAATACCCCACTTGGGCTTCGAGCGAAACCCTGTTGATAAACAATTCATGTCCCACAAAAACGCCCACCCGTTTATAATCGGTATCGGCGGCTATATTCTTTTCGGGATAGGCTACCGAGTAGTATTTGATGTAATCTTTGAAGGAATTGGTCAGAAACAATTCGGTCCCCAACTGCAACGCCGATTTCCTATTGAGGCGTTTATCGACATAAAACCCAATGTGGTAAAACGGTCGTTGCCCACTGTGAATAATAGGACTTTCATTAATGCCACTACGCAAAACAAAATTGTAACGAATCGGCTCCCGATACGATTGCTGGACCACTACCGTGTCATTAACAATAGCTTTCTCTTCACTGAAATTGTAATTTACACCCAAGTTCAGCGAATAAGTATTGATTCCGCTGTTAGGCGATTTTACCCTACCGTTCGAATAATGCGCAAAAAAAAGTCCGGCATGAAAACCTAGGTGTTTGAACAGCGTTTGATTAGTATACGTCAATCCAAAATTGGTATTGTCTAAAATCTCAGTCCCGAAAGCCTTATTCTTGCTGTTAGTTTCTTTATCATACGGATTGGTCACCACGGCAAACCCCTGTGCCAGTCGGAGTTGCAACCTTCTTTTCCAAAAATAAAAATTGTAAAAGCCTCCCGCAGCATAAGAAACCCCCAAAGGCTGACTCTTAAAATCCTGATACAAAAAATAGCCCCCATAATCCGGATAATTAAATGCCTTGTGCCATTCTTTCTGCCCGTGGGTTTTCACCAAAAAACTCAGCATCAACCCTTCCGGATGCCCGTTAATCAAATGATACATATCTTCTTTATGCGGCAAAACATTCCCGCGCAAAGCCGACACCTCAAGACTGTACGTGTCATTTTGCTGCGCCGTAACGATTCCCGAAACCCATAAAAGAAAAAAGCAAAAACGTCTCATTCAAAAATTTAAAGCGCACAAATATAAGGTAATATCTCAAGGAGCGAAGGGTTCGGGCATTTTTAACATCCTTGTTCCCGCTGTACGCACTACACGGTAGTTGCTCCCATCGGGGCTAGTGGGGAATGGTCTTTTGTACAATATAAGTATCTTTGAAAAAAAAGAGAACATGAAAAATCTGAACAAAAAACTAATCATAGCAGTCATCATCGAACTAACGGTATTGGTTTCCTCTCTGATTTTAAACAGCTCATATTTTCTTTTGTGCATTTTAGCCGTATCCTTAACCAATAGCATAGCTATCATCCTCCTGCTGAAACACAAGCCCAAATACTACCGATTTGCCATAGTGGGATTATTTCTCTTTTCTTTACTCCCTGTACTATTGGCTCTCTATCTCGTAAACCAAATTCACGGTTAAAATATCGAAGAAGCAATTGATTTAATATTGCCGGCCTTACCCATAGAATAGTAATGCAATACCGGAATTCCGGCGGCTACCAATTCTTTACTTTGTTGAATACACCATTCTATGCCAATCTGTTTCACATGGTCGTTGTCTTTGGCTTTGACTACCGCCATGATTAAATCATCGGGCAGTTCCACGCTAAAACGGTGCGGAATCAAATTCAATTGTTTCTTGGTCGCAATGGGTTTTAACCCTGGAATAATGGGAACGGTGATTCCGGCAGCGCGGCATTTGTCTACAAAATCAAAGAATTTCCGGTTGTCAAAAAACATTTGGGTAATGATGTAATCGGCACCATTTTTTATTTTTTGTTTCAAAAAGTAAATATCACTGTCCAAACTCGGCGCCTCCATATGCTTCTCCGGATAACCGGCCACCCCAATACAGAAATTGGTGCTGGCAGAGTTTTTTAAATCCTCATCCAAATAAATTCCGTTATTCAAATTACTGATTTGCGTAACCAATTCGGTGGCGTATTCGTTTCCTTCCTTCTCCGGACGAAAATAAGTTTCGGTTTTCAGCGCATCGCCACGCAAGGCCACTACATTATCAATCCCAAGGAAATCCAAATCAATCAACAGATTTTCGGTATCTTCTTTGGTAAACCCGCCACACAAAATATGCGGAATAGCATCGACATTGTATTTGTTCTGAATACCGGCACAAATCCCCACTGTCCCGGGTCGTTTTTTCACGATTTTCTTTTGCAGCAAACCGTTGGGCAACTCCTTGTACTCGTACTCCTCGCGGTGGTACGTTACATCAATAAACGGCGGGTTGAATTCCATCAACGGATCAATGCTGTCAAAAATCGATTGGATATTCTGCCCTTTCAAAGGCGGTAAAATTTCGAACGAAAACAAGGGTTTTCCGTTAGCGTTTGCTATATGTTGGGTTACTTTCATTTCAATTTATGAGTTATAAAATTATGAGTTATGAGTTAATAACTCTGAAATCTAAAATCGTTAATCATCAATCTGCAATATTAGGACTGAGCCATTTTGTGGCCAGTGTTGTACTTATGTTTCTTCGTTTGGCATACGCTTCAACTTGGTCATTTTTGATTTTACCCAAACCAAAATACTTGCTCTGCGGATGCGCAAAATAATACCCCGAAACTGATGCTGCCGGCCACATGGCCATGCTTTCGGTGAGTTTGACGCCTATTTTATTTTCCACATCCAATAATTTCCAAATCGTTGGTTTCTCCAAATGATCGGGACACGCCGGATACCCGGGTGCCGGGCGGATTCCTTTGTAGGCTTCATCAATCAATTCCTGATTGGACAAACGCTCCTCTGAAGCGTAGCCCCAAATTTCTTTTCGGACTTTCAGATGCAAATATTCGGCAAACGCTTCGGCCAACCGATCCCCAAGGGCTTTAACCAAAATCGAATTGTAATCATCCAATTGCTTTTCGAATTCGACTGCTTTTTCATCGACACCAAAACCGGTGGTTACACAAAAACACCCGACATAATCCTGCTTTCCGCTTTCTTTGGGCGCTATAAAATCGGCTAAAGCCATGTTGGGAGCACCGGCGGTTTTTTGAGATTGTTGACGAAGGGTTAAGAAAGTGGTTGGTGGTTGATGGTTGGTAGTTGGTTGAACCTCGATATCATCATCGTTAATGGTATTCGCAGGGAAAATCCCGAGGATGCCTTTGGCGGTAAACCATTTTTCAGCAACAATTTGATGGAGCATTTTTTGTGCATCAGCAAATAGATGGGAGGCCTGTTCGCCCACCACTTCATCGGTCAATATGGCCGGATACTTCCCGTACAACTCCCACGATTGGAAGAACGGCGTCCAATCGATAAAATCAACCAACTCGGACAGCTCAACGGATATGGTTTTGGTCCCGATGAAATTGGGTTTCACGGGAGTAAAATTATTCCAATCCAGTTGTAGTTTATTGGCCCTGGCTTCTTCTATGGTAAGGTAATTTTTTTCTCTGCTTCTGTTCAGATAGCCTTCTCGCAGTTTATCGTATTCGGCCCGAACCGTGTCGGCGTAATCCGCTCTCGTTTCGGCCTGCAATAAATTGCTGGCTACGGTTACCGCACGCGAGGCATCGTTGACATGCACTACGGTTTCCTTATAAGCCGGGGCGATTTTTACCGCGGTATGCGCCCGAGAAGTGGTAGCCCCACCAATCATCACCGGAATTTTGAGGTTGAGTTTATCCATTTCTTTGGCCAAATACACCATCTCATCCAACGAAGGCGTAATCAAGCCGCTGAGTCCAATGATATCAACATTCTCCTTAACGGCAGTTTCTATGATTTTTTCAGGAGGCACCATCACGCCTAAATCGATGATTTCAAAATTGTTGCACGCCAATACCACCGAAACTATGTTCTTGCCGATATCGTGTACATCGCCTTTTACCGTGGCCATCAATACTTTTCCGGCTGATGACGATTTTCCGTCTTTCGAAGCTTCTATATAGGGCAATAAATAGGCCACCGCTTTTTTCATGACACGAGCCGATTTGACAACTTGCGGCAGAAACATTTTACCGCTGCCAAACAAATCACCTACCACATTCATCCCGTTCATCAAATGGTTTTCGATGACTTCAATGGGTTTGGTTACCGAAAGGCGGGCTTCCTCTACATCTGTTTCAATAAACTCGTCGATTCCTTTGACTAACGAATGGGTCAATCGGTCCTGCAAGGAATGGTTGCGCCACTCTTGTACCGCTTTTTCCCCCGACTTCGATTCGCCTTTATAGCTTTCGGCCAATTCGAGCAAGCGCTCGGTAGCATCTTCTCTTCGGTTTAATAAGACATCTTCCACATGTTCCAAAAGTACCGGATCGATTTCATCATAAACCTCGAGCATCTCCGGATTGACAATTCCCATGGTCATCCCGTTTTTAATGGCGTGGTACAAAAATGCCGAATGCATGGCTTCTCGTACTTTGTCATTCCCGCGAAACGAAAACGAGACGTTGCTCACCCCACCCGAAACACCGGCATATGGCAGGTTCTCTCGTATCCATTTGGTGGCCCTGAAAAAATCAACCGCATTCAACTTGTGTTCTTCCATACCCGTAGCTACCGGAAAAATATTGGGGTCAAAAATGATGTCTTCCGCCGGAAAGTGGACTTCATTGACGAGGATATCGTAACTCCTTTTACAGATTTCGATGCGGCGTTCGTAAGTATCGGCTTGACCTTTTTCATCAAAGGCCATCACAATGACGGCGGCACCATAGCGCTTGATTAATTTGGCATGATGCACAAACGCTTCCTTGCCTTCTTTCAAGGAAATGGAATTCACGATGCCCTTCCCCTGAATGACTTTCAATCCGGCCTCGATAATTTCCCACTTGGAGCTGTCAATCATGACCGGCACACGGGCAATATCGGGTTCGGCAGCAATCAGGTTGAGGAATTTGGTCATGGCGTGTACGCCGTCTAACATTCCTTCATCCATGTTGACATCGATGATTTGCGCACCTCCTTCTACTTGGTTGCGGGCTATATCGAGGGCTTCTTCGTATTTCTCGTCTTTAATCAAACGCAAAAATTTACGTGAACCGGTTACGTTAGTGCGTTCTCCAACGTTAATGAAATTAGATTCCGGAGTAACGATTAACGGTTCTAATCCTGATAATTTTAAATATTTTGTTGCTTCCGCCATTATATCGTTTCTAAAATTTGTCTTGGTTTGAATTGTTTTGCCACTTCGGCAATCGCTTTGATGTGTTCCGGAGTCGTGCCACAACAGCCGCCTATGATGTTGACTAAATTATCCTGTAAATACTCTTTGATTAGGGCTTGCATTTCCTGTGGGGTTTGATCGTATTGCCCAAAAGCATTGGGCAAACCGGCATTGGGATGTGCGGAAATATTCAAAGTGGTGTTATGGGCTAATCTTTTTAAATACGGTTTTAACTGGTCGGCACCAAGTGCACAATTGAAACCAACCGATAACAGCGGAATGTGCTGGATAGAAATCAAAAAAGCTTCTACGGTTTGCCCCGAGAGGGTTCTGCCTGAGGCATCGGTAATGGTGCCGGAAACCATGACCGGAATATCCAAGTTGCGGGTTTCTTTGACTTCTTCGATGGCGAATAAAGCCGCTTTGGCGTTGAGCGTATCGAAAATGGTTTCGACCAAAAGCACATCACAACCACCGTCAATCAGGGCTTCAACTTGTTGCTTATAGGCCATGCGTAACTCGTCAAACGTTACCGCCCGAAAGCCCGGATCATTAACATCGGGGCTCATGGAGGCGGTACGGTTGGTTGGTCCTATGGAACCGGCCACAAAACGCGGTCGGTCGGTGAATTCATCGGCTACTTCACGGGCGATTTTGGCGGATTGGTAATTGAGTTCGTAGACCAAATCTTGTAAGTGGTAATCGGCCATACCGATGGTGGTGGCTGAGAAGGTATTGGTTTCTACGATATCTGCACCGGCCTGAAAATACAAGCGGTGTACCGTTTTTACGGCCTCGGGCTGGGTGATGGAAAGCAGGTCGTTGTTGCCTTGCAACGGATACGGAAAATCTTTGAAGCGCTCACCGCGAAAATCGGCTTCTTTGAATTGATTGCGCTGCAGCATGGTTCCCATGGCTCCGTCGAGGACCAGGATTCGTTCTTTGAGTGCGTCTTGAATTTTTGACATAACAATTTGGTTGTTGGTTGCCGGTTGATGGTCATCTGAGCCGACAAAAAATCAATACAATTTATAAACTAGCCCCGATTGGCGGCGCTACCGTGTAGCGCAGAAAGCGGGAACAGGGATTGCCGGAAATGCGCAAGCCATTCGCTCACACTTTGGCAAGCTCAGTGTAATAAAATCGTAAGGTATCAGGAAAGTTGTGAGAATATCTCGTGGTTATCTTTTCCCGTCATTGACGAGATAGAATGTAGCACCTTCTACGGGTGTAGGGTTGCTAAGCTTTCATAGGGTCTATTCCCTCCGGCTTTCGTGATAACGAACAATAAAATTATGAACGGGGCAAAGTAACGGCAGAGAATTGGTTTTTGCAAATGATTTAAAAAAAAGTGAATAACAATTTGCAATTCAATTTGATTTTATACATTTGCAACCGAAAACAAGAGGAAAAATTTGAACTGATTGCAACCTCGTTAAAAAATGCTAAAGCAGCAACCCTCCTTTAGCTTAACCGGCAATTTTCACTTTTTCTTCGATACTTTTAATATTAAATTAAACTATAGTTATGGCTTATTTATTTACGTCGGAGTCGGTTAGTGAAGGACATCCGGACAAAGTGGCAGACCAGATTTCTGACGCGTTAATTGACAACTTTTTGGCGTTTGACCCGGAATCAAAAGTAGCTTGTGAAACTTTGGTAACCACAGGTCAGGTAATTTTGGCCGGTGAAGTAAAATCGAATACGTATTTGGATGTACAACAAATTGCCCGCGAAGTTATCCGCAAAATAGGATATACCAAAAGCGAGTACATGTTTGAAGCCGATTCTTGTGGGGTTTTATCAGCCATTCACGAACAATCGGCCGACATTAACCAAGGGGTTGACCGTGCCAGCAAAGAAGAGCAAGGCGCCGGCGACCAGGGAATGATGTTTGGGTATGCTACCAATGAAACCGAAAACTACATGCCGTTGGCTTTGGACTTGTCGCATGCCATTTTGATTGAGTTGGCCAACCTGAGAAGAGAAAACAACGAAATCAAATACTTGCGCCCCGATGCTAAATCTCAGGTTACTTTAGAATATTCTGACGACAACAAACCGGTTAGAATTGACGCGATTGTGATTTCGACGCAACACGATGATTTTGCCGCTGAAGCAGAAATGTTGGCCAAAATTAAAAGCGATTTGATTTCGATTTTGATTCCGAGAATTAAAGCGAAATACCCACAATACGCCCATTTATTCAATGACGATATTACGTACCATATCAACCCAACGGGTAAATTCGTTATTGGTGGACCTCACGGCGATACCGGATTAACCGGAAGAAAAATCATCGTGGACACGTATGGTGGAAAAGGGGCTCACGGTGGCGGGGCGTTTTCGGGGAAAGACCCATCCAAAGTAGACCGTTCTGCGGCGTATGCTACCCGTCATATTGCTAAAAACCTAGTAGCTGCCGGATTGTGTGATGAAGTGTTGGTGCAGGTATCGTATGCGATTGGAGTGGCTAAACCCACTTCTATCAACGTAGTGACTTATGGAACTTCTAAAGTAAATATGACTGACGGAGAAATCAGTAAAGTGATTGAAAATGTATTTGACATGCGTCCTTACTTTATTGAGCAGCGTTTGAAATTGAGAAACCCGATTTACAGCGAAACCGCTGCTTATGGCCACATGGGACGTAAGTCGGAAACAGTGACTAAAACGTTCCAATTGCCGAATGGCGCGCCAAAAACCGTTGAAGTAGAATTGTTTACTTGGGAAAAATTGGATTACGTAGATAAAGTAAAAGCGGCTTTCGGGTTGTAATCTGAAAGATTCTAATAAATAAAAAACCACGCAAAATGCGTGGTTTTTTATTTTAGCCCCGATTGCAGCGGAAATCCTCGAAGAGATTGCAGCGGAAAGCGGGAAACAGCTCCTACAAATTATATTTCAAACTGAACATCACGTAACGCGGTTGTACGCGGTATTGCGAAGTTCGTGTGGAGAATTGTGAAAAACTGTCGTCGTTAAGGGAAGTCGTGTTCAGCAAATTGGTAGCCGAGATTTTGTACTCCCATTTGCTGTCTTTAGTCTTTTGATAAATCAAGCTGGCCGACAGGAAATCGTACTCGTTTTCTATGGATTTGTCTTTGTTGTAATAATGATAAAACTCATACTCGGTCACGAAGGAAAAGCTTTTCAGGAAGAAATAATCCAACGTAACCGTGGGTCTATCGGTAAAGAATGTGTCTATCGGGTAATCATTTACCGTATAGCTGTAGCCCAACTCGATGTTGGGCAGCTTCTTGAAATTGGTCGAGGCTTTTATCGTATAGGTTTGGCTGAAACTTTCGTTGGTAGTCAACACATCTTGCAGGGTATTGCGGTCGATTTGAATGTTGTTGTATTTGGACCAGTTCAAATTGGCGCTCAACGACGCTTTGTAATATTTGAAAAACGAACGGCCGTAACTGCCAAAGAACATCAAAGTTTCATCGGCAAAATCAGAATTGTACGGTGCCGAAATTTGATTCACATTGGTAAAGAAAGCTCGGGTTTTGACAGCCTCCATGGTGCGGTTATAGCTGGCGAAGGCCGAAATATTTTCAAAATTGAACATATTGTACTTGAAATACCGCAAGGAATGCGATTGCTGTATCGCGTTTTCCAAAGTACGGTTACCGCGTGACAAACTGTTGTAATTGTTTAGAACAAACCCTTCGGCCAAGCGACTGATGTCGGTAAAATTGTTGGTAAACGAGAAATTATACGTCAGGCTTTCCGCTTTTTTGATTTGGTAAATGGCCAAAAAATCGGGCAACACTCTCGTGAAGTTTTGCGTGTAATTGGTTCCCGACTGTTCGTTGTTCAGGGCATACGTGTGTAAACTCACCCCAGGGGTGAAAGTAAATTTCCCGCTCAGGATTTTATAATGCAATCCCAAAAATGCGTCATTGAAACGGTAATTAACTTCGTTGGTATTTTGCGGACTGTTCAAATCATTGCGGGTGCCGTTGTCCAGAATTTGGTATATGGACGAATTGAAATTTTGGTGCGAAAACGTATTTCCCAGTGTAAGGTTGATGTTGCTTTTGGGTGTCAGCATGTAGTAATAATCCAACTTGGTGTCGAGCTTGTTGGTTTTTACAAAACGGGTTTGGCTCAAATCGGTTCGGTTTTGGGAATCGTCGTATCCCAAAGCATTGCCCATAGGAGAGACAAACGGATCAGACCCAAGATTGGCGTTGTAAAACGGATTTTCGTCCTGATACAAATGCTGTATTTCCAGAGCAAAGACATTCTTTTCTGAAGCGGTATAGTAAAAACTCAGGTTCTGATTAACCGAAACCGGATCTTGTTTTTTGTTGGTAAACACATTTTCTGAATTTGAAGCATTGTTTTCATCAATGGTTTCGCGCAACAGCGAATTGTCTTCGTCCTGTTTTGAAAATTTGGCTAAAATGTCGTAATCGAATTGAAAATTAGTATTGGGTTTGTAACTTGAACTCAGCTTGAACAAGCCTAAGTTGCTCTTTTGGTGGGCTACTTCGGTACGGTTTTCTGTGGAAGCTACTTCGGTGGAATTTTCATTTAAATAGTTAGTTCGCGTTTTGGTTTCCAAATCGGTTTTGGAAGACGACAAGATCGCAAAACCGCTCAAACCCCAGGACTTGGTTGGATTATACGAAAAATTGGTCGCGCCGAAGTTGGTGTCGATTTCACTGGCGCGGTTGTTTCGCAAAAGCGAAATGCCCAAATCGTTGCTGGAGATATTGAAACTCGAACCGCCTTTGGCCATCATGTTTCGGAAACCGCCGGTCATTTTGAAATAATCCTGAATGGTCAGCGGCAATTCGCCTATGTTATTCACGTTAGTGATGACATTAAGACTGTATTTCGGGCTGTAATAAAACAGTTTCGGATTGACATTGTAGCGGTCAAATTTTCTTTCGGGACGAAAACCGCCGGCAGCAGTCACATCGCCAAACCAGAAGTTCTTTTTGCCTTCTTTGAGTTTGATGTTCATCGCCACGTTGTCCTGATTGTTTTCAACGCCTTTGAGGATGGAATTTTCATTGTAATTGCGCAATACTTGTACTTTATCAATCGCATCAGCCGGAATATTTTTCACGCCGAGCTTGGTGTCACCGTCAAAAAAGTCTTTGCCTTCGACCATGAGTTTGGAAACTTTTTTGCCTTCGACTTCAACTTCGCCATCGGCGTTAACTTCGACACCCGGGAGTTTTTTCAAGACATCTTCCAGTTTTCTTTCGGTTCCGCTTTTGAACGAATCGGCATTGTATACAATTGTATCGCCTTTGATGGAAACCGGCATTTCTCGGACAATTTCTACGCCTTCCAATTCGATACCGCCACTTTCCATGGTGATGTTTTGGTTGATGTTATCCGATTGGGTCGTGAGGGTAATTTCTTTATTCTTCATGCCGAGATAACTCAGCTTGATGTTGTAGGTGGTGTTGGCTTTCAAATTCAACACAAATTTTCCTTTGTCGTTGGTAATCGCATACGCATCCATGGCTTTGGTACCTTGGTTCATGGCCATGATGTTGGCCATTTCGAGCGGGTTTTTGTTGCTGTCCTGAATGACGCCTTCAAAGCGAATGTTTTGGGCCAAAGAAAAAGTGCTGACGAGGAGTAATAGTGCCGTAATTTTTTTCATGAGAAAAGTCTAAAGCCTGAATTAATGTCCGAATCTCATTTGCATTCTATTACCTCCTTGCCCGTCATACATCTGACGCATCTCCTCCATTTTTTTGATGACCGTTTCGTCGTACTCTTTTTGCGAAACCACTTTGCCGTTGGTCGGTGCTTTGATATCAACCTTGTCTTTAGCATTCAACACCACTTTGGAACACAGTATCACGGTTTTGCCATCATTGACTTCCAAAATCAGCCCCGGCAATCCCCAATAACTCTCAGGGCCTTGACTGACCGGAATTTCGGGAGTGTACCAAGCCGTAATGGTGATTTCTTTGGGCAACTCGAAGTCGTCCATGAAATTGGTTTTTTTCTCTTTGTCTTTATCTTCTGTTTTAGCGGTGTCGTCCTTTTTATCGGCTTCCTTTTTGGGACGGAAATTTCTAAAATCGGACTGGCTTACCGGGCGTACCGCTGTAGCTTTGAAACAGTTGTACCCACCGATGACGCGGGTTTCCGATTCCATCTTCCAGTTGAGTTTCGGCAGCGAATCTTTCACCAAAAACTCTTTTCCCATAAACTCTTTATCTACCGTGTAACTTTTGTCTTTTACATTTTTATAGTAGGTGCCGCCACCGCCCATCATCGAACTCATCATTCGGAAACCACCCTGTTGGCCGGGAGCATCGAGTTTTTCTTCTTCTTTATAAATGGAAGCCGACTTGTCGAAATTGAGAATAAATGTTTTTTCAAACATTTTTTTCATGCGTTCTTCAATCATTTTCTGCATTTCGGGGGTGATTTCTTTATTGCCTTCAAATCGGGATTTAAAATCGGCCGTGCTGGTTTTCGATTCATAAACGGCCATGCCCTGAAAATCTTTTTGAGCATTTGAAGTCAGATAAACCAGAAGTAGTGTGAAAGTGAGGATGATACTTTTCATTGTTAAGTGTTTTTGATAGAGCAAATATGACGAAAGGTTGCGAAATCTGTTACCAATATTTTGTTAAAATAGTAATTTAGACTCATTGAAATTAATTTGGATTGCCGTAAATTAGCCCTATGATGAAAAGTGTTATTTCCTTTCTTTTACTGCTAACTTTCTCCATCGGTTTTAGTCAAAAACCCAAACTGAAAACCACTTCATTGAATTCAGAACTAATGGAAAACAAAACCTATGTAGGTTTTGATGGATTAGGCAATAATTATTATATTAAAGATAATGTATTTATCAAACAGGACGACAAACAAAAATGGGAATACAAAAATGTGTCGTTAGGCAAAATTACCTCAGTGGATTTTATCAATCCTTTAAAGATTGTTGTTTTTTATGAAGATTTCAATACCATCATTACACTTGACAATCAATTGAATGAAATTCAGAGACTGAATCTTTTTGACATAGACAGCAGCATTTTTGCTTCTAAAATAGGCATGGCTTCGCAAAATAAATTTTGGATTTACAATGCTTTGACCCAACAAATCATGCTGTTCAATTATTTGAATAACACTTCGTCCAACGTTGGAAACCCAATACAGGAAAACATCAAATTCACCCAATCTGATTTTAATAATTTTTATTGGATTGACGAGAACAACAATTGGTTTGCAATTGACATTTACGGAAAAGTGACTTTGTTGGCCAACATTCCGCCTTGGGAAAAACTACAAATCATAGATTACGACAAGTTGTTGTTTTCATCTGACAATGTTCTGTATTGCCTGAACAACAAATCAAAAGTCATTTACGAAATAGAAATTGTTGAGAAATCGTTTCAGAATTTTTACTACAAAGACCAAATTTTAGCTATTTTTACCAACCAACAGATTAAGAATTTTAAATTAAAATTACCATAATGCACATAGCGGTAGCCGGAAACATCGGAGCAGGAAAGACAACTTTGACCAGATTTTTAGCCAAACATTTCAAATGGGAACCTCATTTTGAAGATGTTGTTGACAATCCGTATCTGGATGATTTTTACCACCAAATGGAGCGTTGGAGTTTTAATTTACAAATCTACTTCCTGAACTCGCGTTTCCGCCAAGTGCTTCAAATTCGCGAAAGCGGAAAAAACATCATTCAGGACAGAACGATTTATGAAGACGCTCACATCTTTGCCCCTAACTTGCATGCTATGGGATTGATGACCAATCGCGATTTTCAGAATTACACTTCATTGTTTGAACTGATGGAAGGTTTGGTAGGTTCACCCGATTTGTTGATTTATTTGAGAAGTTCTATCCCTAATTTAGTATCTCAAATTCATAAACGCGGACGCGATTATGAGAACACTATTTCTATTGATTATTTAAGTCGATTGAACGAACGTTATGAAGCTTGGATAACCACTTATGACAAAGGAAAATTACTAATTATTGATGTAGACAATGTTGATTTTGTCAATAATCCGGAAGACTTAGGAATGGTAATTAACCGAATTGATGCTGAACTAAACGGACTGTTTTAAAAGATACAAATACAAAAAAGCCTCAACAATGTTGAGGCTTTTTTGTATTCTATTTTGAATGATTATTATAAATTCAATATCACATATTCCAAAATCAAACCCGAATTACCAATGTTTCCACTGGCATGGTTATGAAATGTAGTGTAGTATATCGTTCCGCTGTTATTTGTACTTGAACAGGCCCCGATAGAATCGCCGTGAGCTTCATGAGCCGCCCAAGCTGATTCTTCGATGGTAATTGTCACCGGATTACCAGATTCATCAGTATGACAGATAGTAACCCAACCGTCGTTATCATCACCTCCTACCGGACTTGAAACAGTTCCTGAGTTAAACATATTGGTCTTTATCATCAAAGGTTGGTTGGTAGCAGGATCACTTACCAATACATCCCAATAAGTCGGCTCATAACTAAATATTCTTTGCCATGAACCTAAATCATATTGAATATCAAGTGAAGAAAAACCAAGGGCAGAGGCTAAGTTAGTATCAGCAACCTGAGCCCCCATGATGGTCATGCTGGAACCTGTATTTTTAGAACATAATTTATCATCTGGAATAAATCCGCCAGCTAATCCGCAAGAAGACGAATTTGAACCACCACCGGTTAAATAGGCAACAGCCCAATCAGAAGCATATAAGCTACCGCCATTGGTCACAAAATTGGCCAAATTAGTATCCATTACAGGATTTGTATAGCCCTGTTTAGCCCCACAGTTTAAAAAGATAATATCGTACTGAGACACTTTGCTATAATCCGCAAGATCGGCATTACTGATTTGAGTTATTGTATACCCTAGCCCAGTAACTATGTCTTGTATTTCATCATAAGAACCGGCTACATAAGCCATATTGGCAACCTGATCTAATCTTGACAAGGATGCGTCAATAGTCAATGTTTGGTCTTTTACAACTGTTACCTGCAATGACGTTCTGAAATTGGCTCCGTCTCCGGTTTGCATGTATAATTTTCTTTGACCTACCGGTGCCTGTAATGAAAAATCGCCATTGGCCTGGGTGATGGTACGGTATATTTTGTTGTTGTCATCAAAGACAAAAACTAAGGCCCCACCTACCGGTTTCGTCCCGTTTTTTACCATTAATTTTCCGGTGATGGTTCCGGTTGGTTGTACTGATGTGCCCGAACTGTCATCCTTACTACAACTTATAGTGAGGAAGATTACGGCAAAAAATGCGATTAAAATAGATTTAATTTTCATTGATTTTTGGTTGTTTAGTTAATAAATAGCTTGATTACAAATGACTTATATCTATCAAATGTAATAAAAAAAGTATTAAAAAAAACATCTATTGGAAATCTAAAACAAAAATGCCCCGCAATAGCAGGGCATTTTCTATTTGAAAGATTAACTCTGTATTATTTCAAAGCATCAACTTTGGCCTTAACTTCAGCCTCTGTACCTTCAAAGGTTTCGGTGGCAGAAGTTCCGTTTACGGTAGTGGTAACTGTTGCTTTTGATTTACCATTAGTATTGGTAATTTCAACTCTTACGTTTTTACCCATTGGTACATCCATCTTCATTCCTTTTTTAGCACAGCAGTCCTCTTTTTTATCTGCAATGAATTTTCCATCTGCATCATAATGAGATAAACACATTTCTTTTTGCTCAGGAGTACATTTTAAAGAATCGCACATTTTAGCGCACTCTTCTTTGGTCATGGTAGCACATTTGCTCATATCGCATTTGCCCATCATATCCCCTTTGCATTCCATTTTCATATCCATAGTACATTCCATTTTTTTGCCTTCCGGTGCCACTCCGCTTCCTAAAATTGGAGCAATTACCAACCCAATCAAACAAGTCAATTTGATTAAGATATTCATTGACGGACCTGAAGTATCTTTAAATGGATCTCCTACAGTATCTCCGGTTACCGCGGCTTTGTGCGCATCCGAACCTTTATAAGTCATTTCGCCGTTGATTTCAACACCAGCTTCGAATGATTTTTTTGCATTATCCCAAGCACCACCGGCATTGTTTTGGAACACTGCCCAAAGCACACCTGATACCGTAACTCCGGCCATGTAACCACCTAACATTTCAGCTATTAATTGGTTGTTATCACCGTATACAAATTTACCTAATAATACAATAGCTATTGGGAAACCAATTGTAAGGATTCCAGGCAACATCATTTCGCGCAAAGCCGCTTTAGTAGAAATTTCCACACACTTGCCATATTCAGGTTTGTTCTTACCTTCCATGATGCCCGGAATTTCTTTGAACTGACGGCGTACTTCATATACCATATCCATAGCTGCTTTACCTACCGAGTTCATAGCCAAAGCCGAGAACACTACCGGAATCATCCCTCCTATGAATAACATTGCTAATACCGGAGCTTTGAAGATGTTGATACCATCAATTCCTGTAAAAGTTACATAAGCGGCAAATAAAGCTAATGAAGTTAAAGCCGCAGAAGCAATGGCGAAACCTTTTCCTGTAGCAGCCGTAGTGTTACCTACTGAATCCAAAATATCCGTTCTTGTACGAACTTCTTTTGGCAATTCGCTCATTTCAGCAATACCTCCTGCGTTATCAGAGATTGGTCCGAAAGCATCAATAGCTAACTGCATAGCCGTAGTAGCCATCATAGCAGAAGCGGCCAATGCTACACCATAGAATCCTGCAAAAGCATAAGAAGCCCAAATAGCACCACCAAACAATAAAACTGTTGGGAATGTTGAAATCATACCTGTGGCTAAACCTGCAATTACGTTGGTTCCTGCTCCTGTTGAAGATTTTTGTACAATAGCCAACACTGGTTTTGTACCTAATCCTGTGTAATATTCTGTTACGGATGAAATAGCTCCACCCACAATTAATCCGATAATAGTAGCATAGAAAACTCTCATTGAAGATATGGCTTTAGCTCCTTCTCCGAAAAAATCCATGTTCATCGTTTTTGGCAACATCATATCTACTAAGAAATAACAAGAAATTGCAGTTAAAACAATAGAAACCCAGTTCCCGATGTTTAATGCTTTTTGTACTTGTGCTTCTTTAGCATCATCGCTGGTTATTTTTACCAACATGGTTCCGATGATTGAAAATAAGATTCCGAAACCGGCAATAGCCATTGGCAATAAGATTGGACCAATTCCACCGAAAGCATCTTCGATTTTTCCGCCCATATCTTTGATCACATAGTTACCCAATACCATAGCTGCCAATACGGTTGCGACATAAGAACCAAATAAGTCGGCACCCATACCGGCCACGTCTCCTACGTTATCTCCTACGTTATCAGCAATAGTTGCAGGGTTACGAGGATCATCCTCCGGAATTCCAGCTTCAACTTTACCTACTAAGTCAGCTCCTACGTCAGCCGCTTTAGTATAAATACCACCACCTACGCGGGCGAACAAAGCGATAGATTCAGCACCTAAGGAGAAACCGGCTAATGTTTCTAAAACAACGGTCATCCCTTCAGTGTCTGTCCATACTCCACCCATAAAGATGTGGAAGAATAATATAAAGAATGTTGTCAATCCCAAAACTGCAAGTCCGGCAACACCGAGACCCATTACCGTTCCACCGCCAAAAGAAACTTTTAACGCTTGTGGCAAACTGCTACGAGCCGCTTGTGTGGTTCTCACGTTAGTTTTGGTTGCGATTTTCATCCCCATGTTCCCAGCTAAAGCTGAGAAGAAAGCTCCGAAAATAAACGCAATAACAATTAACATATGCGTTTTAACGCCCGGTAAAAAAGTAATACCCGCTAATACTGCACTTGCAATAAGCACAAAAACAGCCAGCAATCGGTATTCTGCTTTAAGGAAAGCCAAGGCACCTTCATAGATGTAATCTGAAATCTCTTTCATCTTACCATCACCGGCATCTTGTTTCAAAACCCAAGCTCTTTTGACCGCCATAAACAGCAATCCAATAATTGCCATTACTATTGGCACGTAAATCATCATTGATTCCATAAATATAATTTTCGTTATAAATTTTTATCGTGGGCAAAAATAACAAAATTTTAAGAACTTATACGTCTCGTTAAGGTTTATAAAAATAAATCTGCTAATTTCCTATAGTTTCTTAAATTTTATTTCTTTTTTTAAGATAATAATGCCATAATATGTAGGAGGCTAACGTTCTGTAGGGTTTCCAATCTTCAGTCAATAGAATCATTTCTGCTTCGGTATGAATATCGTACAATTCTTTGATGGTATTCCGAATAGCAATGTCTCCCAACGGAATGATATCGAGGGCTTGCAGGCAAAACATGAGGTAAACTTCTACCGTCCAATGCCCGACGCCTTTCAGCTTTAAAAGTTCTTCCCGAATTTCAGCTTCAGATTTGTTGGCAAAACTTTCAAAAACCAATTCGCCGTTCAATACTTTTTCGGCTAAATGTTTCAGGTAGATTATTTTTTGTCGCGACACCCCAAAACCGCGAAGTGTTTCATCGGATGCCCTGTAAATATGGGTTGGATTTATTTCTCCGAAATAATTTTGTAGTTTGACATAACATGCTTTGGCCGAAGCAACGGAAACCTGTTGCTCTAAAATGATGTGACACAAAGCCGCAAAACCCTCCTCGCGCTTTTGAATATGGGGATGGCCAAAATTGTCTATAATAAACCGTAGGGTTTCGTCTTTTTCCGCTAAAAATTCAAGGGCTTTTTGCACGATTAAAAATAGAATCCGAAAGAACCTTTTACCGTAAAGTTGTTCGTATCGGGTAAATTGCGATAATTCCCTCTCCAGGCAAAATCCAAACGGAATACTTTAAAGATGTTCCCAATTCCGGCATTGTACTCCCAATACGGTTTTTCGGGAGCTTGATAAATCAGACCCGAAGCGTTGATGGCTCGGTTGGCATCTGAAATGGTTCCGTATACACCTTTTACACCAACAATCTCGCGCAGGTTCAGTTTGCGCAATCCCGGGATTCGGGCAAAAATCTTTCCTTGGAAATTGTGCTGCCATTGAAACGTGGCATAGGTATCGGTCACAAATTCGTAGAAATTCAGGTTGCTGAACGTATTGTCGATAATAAAATACGTTTGATTCCCCGGCACTACACTCATCAATCCTAACGGAATGGTTCCGAATGTTTTTCCTAACTCCATGGTGAAATTAGAACGTCCCAAAGCGCCAATAATAATAGGCTGTTTGTAGTACAATTGAATTTTTTGGTAATCAAAATCACTATTAATAAAGCCTTTGAATCCTTGACTGTAATTGATAAATACGCGACTGAAAGGACTATCTATGTTGCGTCGTTCCACACCGTAACCGATGGTTTTTTTCTTTGGTGTAAACTCAATCTGAAAAGACAACTCGGCTTGTTTGACATCCTTTTTTGCAGTTGTGAATGTATCGTCGGTAAAATAATCAAGTTTGAAGGTGTTGGAAGCCGACTCTAACGTTCGATAGGAAAAATCCAATTCAAAAGTCAGGTTTTTAACCGGTTCAATCTCAATACCCAAGGTACTCAGATTGATATTCGTCAGCTTTCCGTTGGAACCCGTAGTAAACAATCCTGATGAAGCATAACTTCTTCCCAAAACATCATTGGTCGTAGTGAGGCTGGCTCCAATCTGTTCTACATCGCGTCGATTACCACCGGAAATGATGATGCGGTTTTTCTTGTCTAACATCCATTTTGCGGAAGCTCCGTATTTGAATTTGTTATCATCAAAACCATAGGCGGTATACCCTTGTAAACGCCACAAATCATTGGGACCAAAATAAGTACGGGCACCGGCTCTGAGTCGCACTCCTTCTACCTCATTGTAGCCAATGGTAGAAAAAATAGGGCCGTAATCCAAATGCCATTTCGGAATTTCGATATACCCACTACCCAAAATAGAAACCAAGCTATACAGGTGTTTGAATTTCGGAACAGTTTTGAGCGTGTCAATCATTTTGTAGATTTTCTCCTCATCTTTGTTGAGTTTTTCAAAACGGTTTTCACTCCAATAAGCATTATCACGATTATAGACCGCATTGTCTATGTAATTGACTTCTTCCTTATAAAACTTATCCGGTTTCTTTTCGTTGAATTTGAAATTTTGATACATAGTAGTACGCTTCCCATACACCCCTTTGGATTCTTCTTTTTTGCGCAAAGCGAAATCCGACATCATGTAATCGCGGGTGGGTAAAAAGACCGAATCGTTCAGCACATCATATTCCTGTTCAATATAAATATCTTTTACCCAGTTGATGTTAGCGCTTTTGGTTACCGCCATGTTGATTTTTTTTATGGCAAACGTAGTGTCATTCACCCAAAAATCTCCTTTAAAAGTCAACTCGTTTTTGCGTCGCGGATAGAACACAATATTGTAGCACAATTTATTATCAATGACAGCGGTATCGGCCAAAACGTAATTGTAAACATCGATTCCGGTGCGCGACAACGGACTGGTAAAGCTCTTGTCAAAGAAATTCAGATAGTTATCATAAATATCAAAATCGCTGTACAAATCTTTGATGAACATGTTTACCCCGTCACCATTCCCCAACCCGGAGTTTTTATTGGCCTTCAATATTTCTTTGGTGCGTTTATTTTCATTATCACCGTAAACTTCCGAAAGAGATTCGTTGATGAAGATAGGCAGGTATGTTTTTCCGGTAACTTTGGAAGTATCGACATTTTTGAAAACGAATTCCATGCCTTTGAAAATCTTGCTTTTCATAAATGCGCTGTCAATAGTATTCATATCAAACTCAACCTTTTCGTATTTGTCATACTGGTACTGCTTGAACATTTTGAGACCGTTCTTGCGGCGGCGTTCCCAAATTTTTCGCAAAATATCAAGGGCAGGATTGTTTTTTTTAGACGTTTTTCCGGCATAAATTTTTACTTCCTTAAGCGAATTCCCTTCGGTTAAAATGACTTTAAAATCATAGTTAACCAATTTAGGCAACTTTACTTCCTTATCCGGGAAACCGACAAAAGAGACGATGATTGCCGTATAATTGTCGGGGGACTCTATATAAAAGCGGCCATCTTCATTTGAAACCACTCCAGTTTTGGATCCTTTAAAAACGATATTGGCATATGGAACCGGTTGTTTTGAATTATCCAAAACTACACCGCTGACTTTGGTTTGCGCCGAAACCGTATGGGTAAATACGATTAAAAACAGACTAAAAAGTATCTTTTTCATAAACAAAAAAACTTCATCAAATTGGCTCTGATGAAGTTTCAAATATAGGATTTTTTTAGAATGTCAGACAAATTAGAATTTTTAGGTGTTAAATTTTAACATCTGAAAATCCGAACATCTTGAAATCTATTTATAAGCTACTTTTTTTACAGCTTTTATAACATCGTTAGCGTTAGGCAACCATTCTTTCAGCAAGGTTGGCGAATAAGGTGCCGGTGTATCAGCCGTAGTAATTCTTTGGATGGGCGCATCTAAATAATCGAACGCTCTTTCCTGAACCATATATGTAATTTCAGAAGCTACACTGGCAAACGGCCAAGCCTCTTCTAATACTACCAAACGATTGGTTTTTTTAACCGAATTGATAATGCAATCGTAATCCATCGGACGTACTGTTCTCAAATCGATGATTTCACATGAAATTCCTTCTTTGGCTAGTTCATCAGCTGCGATGTAAGCTTCTTTGATGATTTTTCCAAAAGAAACAATGGTTACATCCGTACCTTCCCTTTTGATGTCGGCTACACCTAAAGGAATAGTGTACTCTTCATCCGGAATTTCGCCTTTATCCCCATACATTTGCTCTGACTCCATGAAAATCACCGGATCGTTATCGCGTATGGCTGATTTCAATAACCCTTTAGCGTCATATGGTGTTGATGGCACAACCACTTTCAATCCGGGGGTGTTGGCAAACCAGTTTTCAAAGGCTTGTGAATGGGTGGCTCCCAACTGTCCGGCAGAAGCAGTAGGACCGCGGAACACCATTGGCATCGGGAATTGTCCGCCCGACATTTGGCGCATTTTAGCCGCATTATTAATGATTTGATCTATACCTACCAAAGAGAAGTTAAACGTCATGTATTCTACAATCGGTCGGCATCCGTTCATGGCTGAACCAACTGCAATTCCGGCAAAACCAAGCTCTGCAATAGGAGTATCGATTACTCTTTTAGGTCCAAATTCATCCAACATTCCTTTAGAAGCCTTGTAAGCTCCGTTGTATTCCGCCACCTCTTCTCCCATCAAGTATACTGACTCGTCGCGACGCATTTCTTCGCTCATCGCTTCGGCTACTGCTTCTCTAAATTGTATCGTTCTCATAGTATGATTATGTTACTTTCTGTAAATTTCGAATGGCAAAAATAAAAATTAAAAACGATTAAAAAACATTTATTCATCTTAAATAATGGCGTTTTAAACCGGCATTCATTTACAATAAAATAAGCCTCATTTTTTATTTGTCACGAAATCGATTGAAATTTAAAAATTTGTTATGCGCGCATATAAAAAATAGAAATATATTTTATACTTTTACGCTCTTAAATTCACTTAATAGATACAATAATGAAAATATTAGTTTGCATCAGTCACGTGCCTGATACTACTTCAAAAATCAACTTCGTTAACGGTGATTCTGAATTTGATCCCAATGGGGTACAATATGTAATTAATCCAAATGACGAATTCGGGCTAACCAGAGCTATTTGGTTCCAAGAACAACAAGGCGCCAATGTAACGGTTGTGAATGTAGGAGGCCCTGACACTGAAGCTACCCTCAGAAAAGCATTAGCCATCGGTGCTAATGAAGCTATTCGCGTTAACGCTACTCCCACTGACGGTTTTTTTGTAGCCAAACAATTAGCAGAAGTAGCAAAAGCAGGAGGTTATGATTTGGTAATCTGTGGAAAAGAATCATTGGATTACAACGGAGGAATGGTTCCGGGTATGTTAGCCGGTTTACTGGATTACAACTTCGTAAATTCTTGTACCGAATTAACTATCGATGGAACATCAGCTAAAGCTGCCCGTGAAATTGACGGCGGAAAAGAAACTATTTCAGCCTCTTTACCATTGGTAATAGGCGGACAAAAAGGATTGGTAGAAGAAAAAGACCTTCGCATACCAAACATGCGCGGAATCATGACAGCCAGAACCAAAGTATTAACAGTACTAGAACCGGTTGCTGCCAATGTAAACACCAAAGCGGTAAAATTTGAAAAACCGGCACCAAAATCAGCGGTAAAACTATTTGCTGCCGACGATTTGGACGGATTGGTAAACGCCCTACACAACGAAGCTAAAGTGATTTAAGAATGAAGAATGTTGATTTAAGATTACAGATTGTAATCCTTAATCACTTCAACAATCAAAAATCGTTAATCTAAAATCTAAAATTATTATGTCACTATTAATATACGCAGAATCAGCAGACGGCAAATTTAAAAAAGTAGCTTTCGAATTAGCTTCTTATGCCAAGAAAGTAGCTGAATCATTAGGAACAACCGTTACCGCAGTAACTGTTAACGCCGGTAATGTTTCCGATTTATCCAAATATGGAGTAGACAAAGTGTTAAAAGTAACCAACGACAAATTGGCCAATTTCAACGCAAAAGCCTATGCCGATGTGGTAAAACAAGCCGCTCAAAAAGAAGGAGCAAAAGTAATCTTATTGTCTTCAACTACAGACAGCTTATACATGGCTCCTTTGGTTGCCGTTGGTTTAGAGGCAGGATTTGCTTCTAATGTAGTGGGGTTGCCGGTAAGCACAACACCTTTTCAGGTCAAAAGAAATGCCTTTTCTAACAAAGCATTCAACATTACCGAAATCAGTACCGATGTTAAAGTATTGAGCTTGGCTAAAAACTCATACGGGTTAGTAGAAAGTACTGCCGCCGCCGCGGAAGAAGATTTCGCACCAAGCCTAAACGATGCTGACTTCAACGTAAAAGTAGCCTCAGTTGAAAAAACCACCGGAAAAGTAACCATTGCTGATGCAGATATTGTAGTATCCGGAGGACGCGGTTTAAAAGGCCCTGAAAACTGGGGAATGCTCGAAGAATTAGCTTCTGTTTTAGGAGCAGCAACCGCCTGTTCAAAACCGGTATCCGATTTAGGCTGGAGACCTCACAGCGAGCACGTTGGACAAACCGGAAAACCGGTAGCCACCAATTTATACATAGCCATCGGAATTTCGGGCGCAATCCAACACATTGCCGGAATCAACTCTTCAAAAGTAAAAGTAGTCATCAACTCAGACCCCGAAGCGCCGTTTTTCAAAGTTGCCGATTACGGTATCGTGGGCGATGCTTTTGAAATCGTACCGAAATTGACGCAAAAACTAAAAGAGTTTAAAGCTCAAAACGCATAATTCAATCTGTTAATTCAAATCAGGAGCTGTCGAAAATTATTTTTTGACGGCTCTTTTTTTATTCCTTTCCATTTTTAGAAGCGAAAAGTTTTTGTTACTTTGCAGTCCATTTTCCTGCCATACACTGCAATCTTTTTTTGCATTTCCCTTCCGCTCATGCTACAGGGCAATCCAAAAAAAGGATTTACGTTGCTGTCAGGGCTAAGACGGGAATTGTATTGAATTTTTGGAAACTTTTTCAAATTCTTTCAGTTCAGTTCACAAATCAAGAATCTAATACCAGCAATCTAAAATCCAAATGAGTTTAGTAAAACTAACCATAAAAGGAATTTCTTATAGTCAAACGCAAAACGGCGCTTATGCTTTGATACTGAATGAAGCCGATGGAGAAAGAAAACTACCGATAGTCATCGGTGCATTCGAAGCCCAATCAATCGCCATTGCTTTAGAGAAAGAAATCAAACCTCCACGTCCGTTGACTCACGATTTGTTTAAAAGTTTCGCCGATCGTTTTGACATCGTAGTGAAGCAGGTCATCATTCACAAACTGGTTGACGGAGTATTTTACTCGAGTATCATTTGCGAACGCGATAAAATAGAAGAAATCATCGATGCAAGAACATCGGACGCCATTGCCCTGGCACTGCGATTTAATGCACCGATTTTTACCTATAAAAATATTTTAGACAAAGCCGGTATTTACCTGAATCCGAATCCGGCCGAATTGGAAAACTCCGACTCTGAAGACGAGGGAGTACTTTCCACCCCGGAAACTTTCGGTTTAGACAGCGAAGGAAAATCAACAGATGTCTACGTAAGCATGAGTTTGTCTGAGTTACACGACGCTTTGGAAAGAGCCGTACAGGATGAGGATTATGAAAAAGCCGCCAAGATAAGAGACGAAATTTCGAAGAGAGAAAGTTAAAACTATTTTGAATTTTGAATGCTAAATGTTGAATTACTAATCCGTTCAATAAAAGTGTAATTAACAACGAAATCATTTGGATTAATTTATCATTCAACATTCAACATTTACCATAAAAACAATGAAACAGTATCACGATTTAATGCGACACGTTTTAGAAAACGGCTGTCAAAAAGGAGACCGAACCGGAACCGGAACCAAAAGTGTTTTCGGCTACCAAATGCGTTTTGATTTGAGCGAAGGTTTTCCTATGGTAACTACCAAAAAACTGCATCTGAAATCGATTATCTATGAATTGCTTTGGTTTTTGAAAGGTGATACAAACATTGGTTATTTAAAAGAAAACGGAGTTAAAATTTGGGACGAATGGGCAGATGAAAACGGTGATTTGGGTCCTGTTTACGGGCATCAATGGCGCAATTGGAACAGTGAAGAGATTGATCAAATTGCCGAGTTGATTGACACTTTAAAGAAAAATCCCAACAGCCGACGCATGTTGGTTTCTGCTTGGAATCCTTCGGTTTTACCCGACACTTCAAAATCGTTTGCCGAGAACGTAGCTAACGGAAAAGCCGCTTTACCACCTTGCCATGCTTTCTTTCAGTTTTATGTGGCTGACGGTAAACTGTCTTGTCAATTGTATCAGAGAAGTGCTGATATCTTCTTAGGTGTTCCGTTTAATATTGCTTCCTATGCTTTATTTACGATGATGATTGCGCAGGTTTGTGATTTGCAGGTTGGTGAATTTATTCACACGTTTGGAGACGCACACATTTACAACAATCATTTTGAACAGGTAGAATTACAATTGTCACGCGAACCGAGACCTCTGCCTAAAATGATATTAAACCCGAACGTGAAGAACATTTTTGAGTTTACTTTTGAAGACTTCACTTTAATAAATTACGACCCGCATCCTCATATCAAAGGAGCCGTGGCGGTTTAGCGCATTTCTCACAAAACACCCCGAGTGATTTTGCAGCATTAAGCCAACGAAAATATTTTTAGTCTGCAGAGAATTTCTTTAGCATTTTAAAAATAAATTCTACCTTTAATGCACTAATTTCAGTCTTTATGGAAAGAGATCAACACGAATTATACGAATATGCCCGTGACAGAATCAAACAAAAAAAACGTTTGTATTTTCATTTCACGGTGCTGTTAATAGGTAGTTGTTTTTTGTTTGTTGCCAATAAATGGTTGTCTTTTTACCCGGACAGAACATGGTGGACATGGGCTGTGGCCGTTTGGTTGTTTCTTTTTCTACTTCACGCCATTAAGGTTTTTATCGTTGACAGCTTTATGAATAAACATTGGGAACGCTCTCAAATTGACAAACTGATGTTGCAGCAATCCAAAAAAATTGAGCAATTGAAAAACGATCTTGAGAACGCCAAACCCCCAATCAAATGATTACACTCATAGCAGCAGTAGCTGAAAATAATGCCTTGGGCAAAGACAACCAACTGCTTTGGCATTTGCCCGATGATTTCAAAAGATTCAAAAATCTGACCTCGGGTCATTACATCATTATGGGAAGAAAAACTTTTGAAAGCTTCCCAAAGCCTTTACCCAATAGAACCCATGTCATTGTTACACGACAAAAAGACTATACCCCCGAGGGCTGTATAGTGGTAAATTCGTTGACAGAGGCTGTATCCGTTTGCCCAAAAGATGAAGAGGTATTTGTCATTGGCGGTGGTGAAATATACCATCAGGCTATTGGACTGGCCGATAAGATTGATGTAACCAAAGTGCATCATCATTTTGATGCCGACACCTATTTCCCTGAAATTGACCCTAAACTATGGAAAGTAGTCTCTGAAGAGTTTCACCCTAAAGATGAGAAACACGACTTTGACTTTACTTTTACAACTTACGAAAGAGCATAAAAAAACACCCCGAAAGGTGTTTAAAATCAAAATAAATAATTGAGTTTTTGTTAGGCGTCCAATAATATTTGGCAGCTGAGAACAAAAATAATCAGTACCAAGATTAGGCCTGAGCATATCATTATCACATTGGAAACTTTTTGCGTGTACATTTCATAGAATCCTTTAACACCAAATACCACAAAAGTGCTGAAGGTGAAGTACGTCAAAATTTCCAAAAATTTATTTAACCCAATAAACAAATGCCATTCAACCTCACTGCCCCCAATAAGATTGACTGAATCTTTTAAAAGAAGTATAAGGATAAAAGTTATTGCTAATGACAGCATCACCCATCTTATCTCTGAAATCAGAATTCTAGCATTCATGCATTAAATATTTTGATTTTTGATGTTACAAAGTTTCTAATTCTGAACGAGAAAAAAATCACCAACAATGGGGATTTTTTGATAAAAAATAAGGTAATTTTACTACAAATAAATTTTCATTTAAAAAAAGCTGTTAGCGCAAAGCATTCCGCTAATCAAAATATTGGCTTATATTTGTCGAAAAATAACCCATGTCTAAGAGCATTACCCCTTATAAAGATTCAACACTTGGCAAGAAAGAACAAGTAACCCAAATGTTTGACACCATTTCGGGGAATTATGACGGTTTGAACCGAGTTATATCGCTGGGTATTGATGTAAAATGGCGAAAAAAAGTAGTGGCTTTGGTTGCTGCAAAAAAACCGGAAACCATTTTGGATATAGCCACAGGAACCGGTGATTTGGCTATTTTGATGGCTTCGACCAGTGCCCAAAAAATAACCGGGCTCGACTTATCATCGGGTATGCTCGAAGTAGGCAAGAAAAAAATCAAGGACAAAAATTTATCCGACAAAATTGAAATGGTTTTGGGCGATAGCGAAAACATCCCTTATCCTGACAACTACTTTGATGCCATTACCGTTTCTTTCGGTATTCGAAATTTTGAAACCCTGGAAAAAGGCTTAGCTGAAATTTACCGCGTTTTAAAACCAAACGGTATTTTTGTGATTCTGGAAACTTCGGTTCCGGTTAAGTTTCCGTTCAAACAAGGATATACTTTTTACACTAAATACATCCTGCCGTTGGTTGGAAAACTTTTTTCTAAGGACAACAGTGCTTACGGATACTTATCGGAATCAGCCGCTAACTTTCCTTTTGGCGAAGCCTTAAACAATATTTTACGAAAAACTTCGTTTATAGATTGTAAAGCAATGCCGCAAACTTTTGGAGTGGCGACTATTTACACGGCAACCAAAAAATAAAACTGAAGTTTTCAGCTCAACAATGAAAAAAATATTTGTTCTATTCCTTTTGATTTCACTGCAATCCCAAGCGCAGTTGGGCAAAAGTTTGTTCACCAAAGACCCTATTATCAATTTGGAAAATTTTGACAAACAAAGAGTATATTGGGGATACTTTTTAGGATTCAGTACGTTTGACTTCAAAACCGATTATAAAATTCCGGGATACGATATTGATGTTAAAGGACACACCGGATTCAATGTTGGACTAGTAGGTAGTTTAAGACTGCATGAATACATAGAACTCCGTTTTGAACCGGGTCTTTATTACGCCAGCAGAACCTTGACTTATTCAGGCTTCACCAGCGATCGTGATGCGGTAAGAGAAGTTAAAGCCACTTATATTGACTTTCCGTTACTGTTAAAATTCTCTTCATTAAGAACCGGAAATGTACGTCCTTACTTGGTTGGCGGATTATCGTCTACTTTAAATCTCTCCAGCAACTCCAAGTCAAAAGATGACAACCTGCAACAAAAGTTCAGAGTAAAACCCTGGACTCAAAATTACACATTCGGTTTTGGTGTTGACTTGTATTTTGAATATTTTAAATTTTCACCGTCCATCCGTGGCGTTTTCGGATTTAACGATGAATTAATTCGCGATAATGATCCTAACAGTCCTTGGACAAGCAATGTTGAATCATTGAAAACGCGTGCGGTTTTAATCAATTTTACTTTCCATTAAAAGCACACAAACTAGAGTGTATTTCTTCTGAATTCGCTCAGAAAAATGGCAGTGGCTGTAGCCACGTTTAAACTTTCGGTTTGTTGCATTTCTCCAAATCTGGGAATCGAGATTCTGTTGGTGATTATTTTTTCTAAAGTTGCTGAAATACCATTGGCTTCATTACCCAAGACCAATATTCCTTCTGCCGGAAGCTTTTCATTGTACACATTTTTACCATCCATGAAAGTCCCGAAAACCGGCAATTGAGTTTTGGAAACATAGTCATTTAAGTCGACATAATTTACTTTTACCCGGGTTACAGAGCCCATGGTTGCCTGTATAACTTTAGGGTTGTACAAATCGACCGTTTCTTTGGAACACAATAATTGTTTTACCCCAAACCAATCACACAAACGGATGATAGTACCCAAATTTCCCGGATCGCGAATATCATCTAAAGCCACGATTAAACCTGAATCTTCAATTGTTGTTACTGCCGGAATTTTGAAAAGGGCCAGACACGGACTCGGAGAACTCAGGGCTGTAATGCGTTTCATATCTTGCTCACGGATTACCGTTTTTTGTGCATCGGCAACCTTCGGGAAAACATCTTCTACTACAAATAAATGTTCCAGTACAAAATTTGATTGTAACAATTCCTGTATTACTTTTACGCCTTCAGCCAGGAACAATTGAGCATCGTTTCGGTATTTTTTATACTGAAGACTGGTAATTAGTTTTATTTGGTTTTTACTAACCATAAAATACTGTACTTTTGAATTAAATATTTCGCATCACTTGAAAAATAGTATCACAAAAATATCATTATTTATTCTAACTGGACTAATTATCTTTGGTTGCAATACCACAAAAAGAGTTCCTATTAACAAGAGGCTCTTAGATAAAAATGACATTTTTATTGATGGCAAGAAAGACAACACCGAAGACATATTCAATCAATTATACCAAAAACAGAATACTTCTATTTTAGGATACCACCTTCGACTGAATATATACAATTTGGCCAAACCAAAATCAGACTCTTTGTTCAAGGCTAAAATGATTAAAAACCCGAAACGCTACTATTGGAAAGCGAAATGGTTGTCCCGAAAGCAAGTCAAACGTTTAGGAGAATCTTTTTTTTATTCGGGAGTTGATAATTTTCTGCGAAAAACCGGTGAAGCACCAGTACTCTTAGATACATTGAGTACTCGAAAATCATTGCGTCGTTTGAAATCGTATTATTTCAATCGGGGTTATTTTGATGTTACTACCAAATATAAAATTGACAGTATTGATTCGAAAAGAGTCAGGCTAAAATACGTCGTAAAAACCAATACGCCATATGTACTGGACAGCATTGACAGTTACATTACCAGTGCGCCTTTAGATTCGATTTACCAATTGAGAAAAAGAAATTCGTTCCTAAAAACCGGTAAACGATACGAAACAGCAGACTTTGATAACGAAAGAAGCCGAATTACCGAAGATTTCAGAAACAACGGAGCTTTTCGCTTTCAACAAAATTATGTCGCTTTTGAATTAGACACTATCACAAAAACCCACAAGGCCAACGTAGACCTGATTATCGAAAACGAATCGATACGTGTGGATGACAGTGTTAAAAAAGCACCATTTGAACTATACAAAATCAGCAAAGTAAATATTTTTACCGATCACAGTGCCACAGAGCCAAATGCAAAAATAAACGACAGTACAACTTACAAAGATTTCACGTTGTACAGTGTAAACAAATTAAAATACCGTCCTAAAGCCATTACTGACGGGGTCTTTGTCGTTAAGGGCAATTACTTTTCAGACAACAAAACCACACTTACTTCCAGATACCTTAGTAATCTAAAGGTATTCAACTATCCGCTGATTCAATATGTAGAGGATAAAAATCAGAAAAACGCATTAATTGCCAATGTATATTTAACCCCAAGAAAGAAAAATACCTTCGGTTTTTCGACTGATTTTACCCATTCAAACATACAGGATTTTGGAATTTCGGGAAGTACATTTTTGGCAATTCGAAATGTGTTCAATGGTGCCGAAACTTTTGACATCGGGTTCCGGGGGAATATCGGTTCTTCTAAAGACTTAGCCAATCCGAATAACAACTTCTTCAATATTTCGGAAATTGGGATTGATGCCAACCTGAATTTTCCGCGCTTGTTTTTGCCTTTTAAAACAGACCGAATCATCCCTAAAACCATGATTCCGTACACCAAAATGAGTATTGGTTATGCCAAACAAACCAACATTGGATTAGACAAACAAAATTTCACCAGCTCACTTTCCTATAACTGGACTCCCAAAAAAGGAGAGAATTTTAAATTTGATTTATTCAACATTCAGTTTGTAAAAAACCTGAACCCGACGAATTATTTTAATATCTACAAGTCATCCTACAGAACCATTAATGACATTGCCAAAAACTACACAATTAATCCGGATTATCTCGATGACAGCGGCAATCTTAAGATCGAAAGTGGTGTGTTGGGTTTCGCCAACGATGCATTAACTGATCCGAGTTTAGGAGTAACACCGGCTGATACCAAATCAATATTGAGCATCGTAGAGCGCAGAGTGCGATTGACCGAAAACAACCTGATTTTTGCTTCGAGTCTTTCCTTTTCCAAAACTTCGCAACGCGATTTGTTTGACAACGAATTTTACGCATTCAAAGCCAAACTGGAATCAGCAGGAAACATGCTTTCGTTACTGGCTCGTGCTGCCAAACAACTAAAAAATCAAAACGGATCAAACACTATTTTTGACGTCGAATTTTCACAATACATAAAATCCGAATTTGAATTCATCAAACATTGGGATTTGAAAAGAAAAAAAGTACTGGCTTCCAAAGCATTTTTCGGGATCGCCATACCTTACGGTAACTCAAACAGTATTCCTTTTTCGCGCAGTTATTTTGCCGGAGGCTCCAATGACAATAGAGCCTGGCAGTCCTATAGTTTAGGTCCCGGTGGCAGCAATAGTATTTTGGATTTCAATGAAGCTAATATGAAGTTAATGCTCAGTACTGAACTTCGTTTCAACATTTTTCAAAAACTAAACGGAGCTGTTTTTGCCGATGCCGGAAACATTTGGAATGTATTAGACAACACCACATTTGAACCTTCCATTTTCAGAAATCTGAAATCACTGGAAAACATGGCATTGGGCACTGGTTACGGATTGCGATACGATTTCAATTTCTTTATTCTCCGCTTAGATATGGGGTTCAAAACCTACAATCCTTCACTTTCTGAAGACAAATGGTTCAAGGAAATGCGCTTCGACAAATCGGTTTTAAATATTGGAATAAATTATCCTTTCTAAAATCAGAAATTATTATTTTTGTAACCTCAACTTAAAAAACAACACAGACAATGGCTCACAATATCAAACCCGGAGTAGCAACAGGCGATGAAGTTCAGGTAATTTTTAATTATGCTAAAGAAAAAGGATTCGCTCTTCCGGCGGTAAACGTGATAGGTTCAAGCACTATTAATGGTGTTTTAGAAACAGCCGCCAAACTAAAAGCACCGGTTATCATTCAATTTTCAAACGGAGGTGCCTCCTATAATGCCGGAAAAGGATTGTCCAACGACGGTCAGAAAGCGGCGATTCTTGGTGCGGTTGCGGGTGCAAAACACATCCATACTTTAGCAGAAGCTTACGGTGCTACGGTCATTTTACATACTGATCATTGTGCTAAAAACTTGCTACCTTGGTTAGATGGTTTGTTAGAGGCTTCTGAAAAACATTTTGCAGAAACCGGAAAACCATTGTATTCGTCTCACATGATTGATTTGTCAGAAGAACCATTGCACGAAAACATCGAAATCTGTAAAACCTACTTAGCCCGCATGAGTAAAATGGGCATGACCTTAGAAATTGAATTGGGAATTACCGGTGGCGAAGAAGACGGTGTAGACAACTCTGACGTAGACAGTTCAAAACTATATACACAGCCGGAAGAAGTTGCTTACGCTTATGAAGAATTGATGAAAATTTCTCCGAAATTTACCATCGCTGCAGCCTTCGGAAACGTACACGGTGTATACAAACCGGGTAATGTTAAGCTGACACCAAAGATTTTGAAAAACTCTCAGGAATTTGTGCAAAGCAAATTCAATACCGGACACAACCCTGTAGATTTTGTCTTCCACGGAGGCTCGGGTTCAACACTTGAAGAAATCAGAGAAGCGATTTCATATGGTGTGATTAAAATGAATATCGATACCGATTTACAATTCGCCTTTACCGAAGGAATCCGCGATTACATCACCAAAAACATTGAATACCTGAAAACACAAATTGGAAATCCGGAAGGACCGGATGCGCCGAATAAAAAGCATTATGACCCAAGAAAATGGGTGCGCGAAGGCGAAATGACTTTCAACAAAAGATTAGAACAGGCGTTTGCCGACTTGAATAACGTTAACACATTATAAATTTAAAATTACGAATTACGAATTAGGGGACTACTCATAATTCATAATTCATAATTCATAATTCCAGAAATTAATTATGGCTTGGTTTAAAAGAACAGAAAAAGGGATTACCACCGCAACCGAAGATAAAAAAGACGTACCGAAAGGACTTTGGTACAAATCACCAACCGGAAAAATCATTGACCAAGATGAATTGGCGCGTAACCTATGGGTAAGTCCGGAAGATGATTTTCATGTTAGAATCGGCAGTAAAGAATACTTCGAAATCTTGTTTGACAATAACGAATTCAAAGAGTTGGATGCTAACATGAGAGCAAAAGACCCATTGCATTTTGTAGACACCAAAAAATACTCTGACCGTTTGAAAGATGCCATCGAAAAAACCGGATTGAATGATGCGGTTAGAACAGCGGTAGGAAAATCAAAAGGGAAAGATTTAGTGGTTTGCTGCATGGACTTTGCTTTCATCGGAGGTTCTATGGGAGCCGTTGTAGGAGAAAAAATTGCCCGAGGTATTGATTATGCCATAAAAAATAAAACCCCTTTTGTTATGATTTCAAAATCAGGAGGTGCCCGTATGATGGAAGCCGCTTACTCGCTGATGCAATTGGCTAAAACTTCGGCTAAATTGGCGCAATTGGCTGAAGCTAAAATTCCGTATATTTCATTGTGTACCGACCCAACTACAGGAGGAACAACAGCTTCGTATGCTATGCTTGGGGACATTAACATTTCAGAGCCGGGTGCTTTGATTGGTTTCGCCGGACCACGTGTAGTACGCGATACAACCGGAAAAGATTTACCGGAAGGTTTCCAAACCGCAGAGTTTGTACTAGAACATGGTTTCCTTGATTTCATCACTCCGAGAAAAGAATTGAAAGATAAAATCAATCTTTATCTTGATTTGATTTTGAATCAGGATATTCGATAAAATAATACGTTTTCAAAAAAATAAAAAATGCACAAGTAACCTTGTGCATTTTTTATTTTAATTATTGAAAATTACATCCCGCTTCTGATGGCTTCTACTGGGTCTAAGCGCGAAGCCGAAACAGCCGGAAGAATTCCTGAAATCAAACCAATGGCAGCAGCCAAACCGGTTCCCAGCATGATATTACCAACACCTAACACAAATTCAAAACTTAAAACCTGAGTCAATATAAGCGCAATAACCCATACTAAAAAGAGACCTATCAATCCGCCGATTACACATAAAATAATAGCTTCAAACAAAAACTGAAAAAGAATAAATTTGTTTTTAGCTCCCAGCGATTTTTGAATTCCGATAAGATTGGTTCGTTCTTTCACCGAAACAAACATGATATTGGCGATTCCAAACCCTCCTACTAACAGAGAAAATAAACTGATTATCCACCCTCCTACTTTAAGGCTACCTATCAGGTTGTCAATCATATCGGTAAGTCCTGCCAAAATATTGACGAAAAAATTATCGATATCACCTTGCTTAACACCTCTCAAATTGCGGAGTTTTTGAGAAATCTCTCCTTTAAGCTCTTCGATATCCGCGCCTCTTTGGGGTTTTATGATAATTACCGGAAGCACCTGCGGATTGTTATCACCATAAATTCTTCTCAAAAAAGCTGATGGAAAAAAAGCCGATGTATCATCGCCACCGCCAATATCAATTCCTGATTCACCTTTCTTTTTGGTTACGCCAATTACTGTAAATTGCTGTCCGTACATGCGAACGGTTTTCCCTATAGGGTCAAAATCATCAAACAAACTTTTGGCAATATCATAGCCTAAAACCACTACCTGTTTGCCTGAATTGGATTCGGCTTCGTTAAAAAATCTTCCTTCCGAAAACTCCATTCGCTGCACGTCTACAAACTCTGACGTAACGGCAATCATGTTCACCGAAGACACTGTTTTGGCATCCTGCTTTATGCTTTGACTACTGGTAAAATACTGAAAACAAGTGTTTTCAACATTATTCAAAGATTCCTTAAGGTACTGATACTCTTCATAGGTAACATTAGGAAATTGTTCCCTTTTCCAACGGGGTACAGTAGTAGGTCCAAAAGACTGACTGGTCAAATAAATGGTATTCTTATCAAGAGTACTTAAATCAGCCTTGATTTTTCGGTCTAACGAATCTACTGCCGCCAAAACCGCTATGATGGAAAAAATACCAATGGTTACCCCCAAGAGCGAAAGCATGGTTCGCAATTTATTGTTGCGCAATGCATTCATGGCAAAAGCAAAACTTTCTTTCAGGAGTCTTAAATAGAGTAACATTTATGGCTGGATTACGGTCTGGTAAATTTCAATAAAAATAATGACATTCACTACTTTTTTATTTAATGCCTTATAGGTGTCAGAAAATAAAATATTGTTACAAAAAAGTTGCAAATCTGAACCCAGTTCAAACTGAAAAAAACTACTTTTGTGCCCTTAAAACACAACTACACAATGAATACTACAAAAACCATCAAATCAGCCTTGATTTCGGTCTTTTCAAAAGACGGATTAGAGCCTGTCGTTCGTCAACTACACGAACAAAACGTAACGATTTACTCCACCGGAGGAACTGAAGAATTCATCAATAACTTAGGCATTCCGGTAGTTCCGGTTGAAGAAGTTACTTCTTATCCGTCAATCTTAGGCGGAAGAGTAAAAACATTACACCCCAAAATTTTCGGAGGCATTTTAAACCGTCAGGATAACGAAAGTGATGTGGCACAAATGCGTGAATTCGAAATTCCGCAAATCGATTTGGTCATCGTTGACTTATATCCGTTTGAAAAAACAGTAGCCTCGGGTGCAAGTGAATCCGATATTATTGAAAAAATAGACATCGGTGGGATTTCTTTAATCCGGGCAGCTGCTAAAAATTTCAAGGACACCGTAATCGTGGCTTCGGTAAATGAGTATGCTATGCTTTTAGAATTGATTTCAAATCAAAACGGCGCTACGACTTTGGAACAAAGAAAACTATTGGCAACACGAGCTTTCCATGTTTCCTCTCATTATGACACGGCCATTTTTAATTATTTCAATACCGATGACACCTATTTCAAAACCAGTATTGCTAATGGTCAGGTGTTGCGATATGGTGAAAACCCGCATCAAAAAGGGTTTTTCTTTGGTGAATTTGACGAGATGTTCACCAAATTGAACGGGAAAGAGCTATCGTATAACAACCTGCTTGATGTAGATGCAGCGGTGAATCTTATTTTAGAATTTAAAGATAACGAACCAACCTTTGCTATTTTAAAACACAACAACGCCTGCGGATTGGCCACAAGAAACTCTATGAAAGAGGCTTACTTAGCAGCATTAGCTTGTGACCCTACTTCAGCATTCGGTGGCGTTTTGATTGCTAACGGCAACATTGATTTGGCTACCGCTGCCGAAATCAACACCTTATTTTGTGAAGTGGTAATCGCTCCAAGTTATGATGATGGTGCGATTGCTGTTTTGGCCGAAAAGAAAAACAGAATCATTCTGGTACAACACGAAGTTGAGTTGCCAAGACGCCAAGTAAGAACCTGTCTGAACGGACTTTTGGTGCAAGATCGAAACTCGGTTACCGACGCTAAAGAAGATTTGAAAGTAGTAACCAATACAGCCCCAACTCCGCAAGAAACAGAAGATTTATTATTTGCTTCAAAAATTTGTAAAAATACAAAGTCAAACACTATTGTATTTGCAAAAAACAGTACATTAGTGGCATCGGGAACCGGACAAACCTCCCGTGTAGATGCCTTGAAACAAGCCATTGAAAAAGCCAACAGTTTTGGTTTTGATTTGAAAGGAGCCGTAATGGCCAGTGATGCTTTTTTCCCATTTCCGGATTGTGTGGAAATTGCTCATGACGCAGGAATCACGGCAGTTATTCAGCCCGGAGGCTCGATAAAAGATGAATTGAGTATTACGTTTTGCAACGAAAATAAAGTTGCCATGGTATTTACAGGAACACGTCATTTTAAACATTAATTTGTTTAACTTTGTCCGTTAAAAAAATTATAAACATTTAAACCCTTAAAAAACTTATGGGATTTTTTGATTTCATGACCGAGGATATTGCCATCGACCTTGGTACAGCTAACACACTGATAATTCACAACGATAAGGTTGTCATAGACAGCCCTTCAATTGTTGCTCGTGACCGAATATCGGGCAAAATCATCGCCGTTGGAAAAGAAGCCAACATGATGCAGGGTAAAACCCATGAAAACATAAAAACCATACGTCCGTTAAAAGATGGGGTTATTGCCGACTTTGATGCTTCTGAAAAAATGATCAGCATGTTTATCAAAAGTATTCCGGCGTTAAAGAAAAAAATGTTTACTCCGGCACTCCGCATGGTGGTATGTATCCCTTCGGGAATAACTGAAGTAGAGATGCGTGCGGTAAAAGAAAGCTGTGAACGCGTAAACGGAAAAGAAGTGTACTTAATTCACGAACCAATGGCAGCTGCCATTGGTATCGGTATCGATATTATGCAACCTAAAGGAAACATGATTGTAGATATTGGAGGGGGAACTACGGAAATTGCGGTTATCGCTTTGGGCGGAATTGTATGTGACAAATCGGTTAAAATTGCCGGTGACGTTTTCACGAACGATATTGTTTACTACATGAGAACCCAACACAATTTATTTGTGGGAGAAAGCACTGCCGAGAAAATTAAAATTACTATAGGTGCAGCCACTGATGACTTGGAGACTCCACCAGACGATATGTCGGTACAAGGACGTGACTTATTGACCGGAAAACCAAAACAAGTTGAAGTATCATACCGAGAAATAGCCAAAGCTTTAGACAAATCTATCCAGCGTATTGAAGATGCCATCATGGAAACGTTATCACAAACACCACCTGAATTGGCAGCTGATATTTACAATACCGGTATTTATTTAGCCGGTGGAGGTTCTATGTTGAGAGGGTTAGACAAACGTATTTCGCAAAAAACAGATTTACCGGTTTACATAGCCGAAGACCCATTGAGAGCGGTAGTACGCGGAACTGGGATGGCACTTAAAAATATCCCGAAATTCAGAAGCATTTTAATTAAATAATTAGCCGCTAAGACTATTTATTTTTTATCTTTATTTCGACGGATAGTTACAACAACCATTATACAGTTTAAAAATGCAGCAAATTTTTAATTTTATACTTAAAAACAGTAATCGCTTACTGTTTTTGCTGCTTTTGGTCATATCCTTATTGCTTACGATTCAGTCTCATTCTTATCATAAAAGCAAAATCATCAGTTCGGCTAACTTCTTTACCGGTGGAATTTATGAACGGGTTAACAATATTAATGAATATTTCAGCCTGAAATCTCAAAATGAAGAATTGGCTCTTGAAAATGCCCGTTTGAAATCGCTTCTATTCAACCAAAAAGACACTACTAAAGTAGCACAATTAGATACGATAAAAGGAGTTAAAAAAACGGATATTATCGTTTCAAAAGTTATTCACAACTCCTATAGTGTACACGAAAATTACCTCACCATAAACAGCGGAGAAGCTGACGGTGTTCGTCCTGACATGGGCGTCATCAACAGCGCAGGAATTGTTGGGATAGTAGACAAGACTTCGAAAAATTACGCTACAGTTATCAGTATCTTGAATATCAATTCTAAAATTAACGCCAAAATCAAAAAATCAAATCATTTTGGCTCATTGGTTTGGAATGGCAAAAGCACCGGATTCGTTCAGTTGATAGACGTACCGAGGCTGGCCGGAGTTCGCAAAGGAGACACTATCGTTACCGGTGGGCAGTCGATTATCTTCCCTGAGAATATTGGCATCGGAACCATTGACAAGGTATATATTGACAATGTAACGAACTATTACACTTTAGACATCAAACTTTTTAATGACATGACTAATCTGGGACATGTATATATCATTAAAAATAAAGATGCTGAAGAAATTTCGAATTTAGAAAAACAAAACAAAAACGATGAATAACGCCTCGCTTGGAAATATCGCCCGATTTGTTTTGTTATTGGCCGCACAGGTTTTGATATTCAACCGTATCGACCTTTTTGGGTTTATCAATCCGTTTCCATATGTATTGTTTATTATCCTTTATCCGGTAAACGGGAATAAAATGGGATTGATGGCTGCCAGTTTCTTTCTGGGCTTACTGATGGACATGTTTTGTAATTCAGGTGGGGTACATGCTGCAGCTTGTCTCGTACTGGCCTATTACAGACCCGCTATTTTCAAATTTTCTTTTGGTTTGAGTTATGAATATCAAACGGTAAAACTGAATGACACTCTAACCCCTGAGCGGTTTTCGTTCATCCTCATAGCCGTTGTACTTCATCACTTTGTATTGTTTGTTTTAGAAGTTTTCAAAATCAGTTTTCTTTGGGACATTTTGGTCCGCACAGTACTGAGTACACTATTCACCATCATTACTTGTATTATTATCATCTACATCATTAAGCCAAGCAAACGATGAGAAAAGTTTTATTGCCCACAATCATTTTCGTCGCTACGATTTTACTTGTAATGCGGCTTTTTTATTTGCAGGTAATTGACGACACTTTAAAATTAAAATCGGATAATAATGCTATTAAAATTAAGTATGATTATCCCGAGCGTGGTTACATTTATGATCGGTACGGCAAGCTTTTGGTAGCCAATCAACCGTCTTACGACATCATGGTTATTCCTAAAGACATTAAAGATTTAGACACTATAGAATTCTGTAGGCTGTTAAAAATTACCCGAGAAGAATTCTTGACCAAAGTGGCTAAAGCCAAAGTATACAGCCCGAGGCTTCCTTCGGTTTTTTTGGCTCAGTTAAACAAAAAAGAATACGCTGCATTTCAGGAAATGCAACGAAAGTTCAACGGTTTTTACATTCAAAAACGTTCTTTAAGAGATTATCAGGTGTCGTTTGGGGCTAATGTTTTTGGTTTTATCACTCAGGTAAACGACAAAATCATCGAAAAAAACAAATACTACAACAGCGGCGATTTGATTGGACGTCAAGGAGTTGAAGAAAGTTATGAAGAAATTTTACGAGGCATCAAAGGTGTAAAATACATCCAAAAAGATAAATACAATCGCGAAATTGGCTCTTACAAAGAAGGTAAATTTGACACTATAGCCGTTCAGGGTAAAGACATTAATTTGAGTATCGATGCCGAACTCCAAAAATACGGTGAAGAGTTGATGATTAATAAACGAGGGGGTATTGTTGCTATTGAACCCAAAACCGGGGAAATTTTAGCTTTGGTTACCGCACCGTCATTTGACCCGGCTATCTTGGTAGGAAGACAACGTTCGAGAAATTACACCATGCTTTACCATGATTCCATAGCAAAACCGTTATACGACAGAGGGTTGTTAGCAGAATACACCCCAGGTTCTCCGTTTAAAATCCTAACCGGATTAGTTGCTCTTCAGGAAGGAGTAATTGATGAAAACACTTCTTTCTCTTGTCATCATGGTTTCAGTTATGCTCCCGGCAGATTCATGAAATGCCACTGTCATGGTGGCGAAATGCAATTGCACCGCGGAATTTACGAATCCTGCAACACCTATTTTTCTAGTTCGTACATGCGAACCATCAACAAGTACAACAATCCTCCGAAAGGTGTTGATGTATGGAGCAATCACTTGAAAAGTTTTGGACTGGGACAGTTCATGGGATATGATTTACCCACCGGAAGAAAAGGAAGTATCCCCACATCTAAAACCTATAAAAAAATGTATCCGGGCTGGGGCTGGTCAAGTAAAACCATCGTTTCCAACGCTATCGGTCAGGGTGAAGTTTTAATGACACCTATACAATTAGCCAACATGATTGCAGCTGTGGCCAACAGAGGATATTATTACACACCTCATATCATTAAAAAAATAAAAGGACAGCCTATTGACAAACGCTTTCGAACCAAACATTTTACTACCGTTGACAAAAAGTATTTTGAACCAATGATTAGTGGCTTGTTTGATGTTTATAATCTTGGAACAGCTCATGGTTTGAATGTAGAAGGCATTGAAATTTGCGGAAAAACAGGAACCGCAGAAAATTATGCCAAGATTAACGGAAAGCGTGTAAAACTTCAAGACCACTCTATCTTTGTTGCTTTTGCACCTAAAGATAATCCTAAAATTGCCATTGCAGTATTTGTAGAAAACGGATATTGGGGCGCGCGTTGGGCAGGTCCTATAACCAGTTTGATGATTGAAAAATACATCAAAAGAAAAATCACCCGCAAAGATTTAGAAAAACGAATGCTCGAAGGAAGTCTTGAGGCTGAATACAACAAGTACTATCCGAAACCCATTATAGACACATTGATTAAGCAAAAATTAGACACTCCCGTAAAACCGGAAATCAAAAAAGAAGACGCTAAACCAAAAGTTACTCCGACAAACTAATTTCCAGAAAATGAAAAATCAAAGTGTAACGAATAATTTAGACTGGATAAGTGTTCTTATCTATATTGTCTTGGTCATATTGGGATGGTTGAATATTTATTCCTCTTCTTTGTCTTCTATAGCCGAAGAGACTTCCATTTTCGATTTTACACAAATTTACGGGAAGCAATTTATGTTCATCTTGTTCTCTATCCCGCTGATTTTTGTTGTGCTCTCTGTTGACGGTAAATTTTATGAGAAATTTTCCAGTGTTATCTATGTAATCGGATTGCTCTCACTGGCCGGTTTATTTGTTTTTGGTAAAACCATCAAAGGGCAAGCCAACTGGTATTCTTTCGGTTCCTTCGGATTACAGCCCTCTGAATTTGTAAAGGCCGCTACAGCATTGGCTTTAGCCAAATATTTGAGTGATGTTCAGGTTAACTTAAAAGACACTAACCGACAAATTCAAGCTCTGGGAATTTTGGCATTACCCATATTATTAATCATACCGCACGATCCGGGAAGTGCTTTGATATACAGTGTTTTCATCTTGGTTTTATACCGAGAGGGACTACCTTCCTGGTATGTATGGACCGGTTTTATCGCCTTGGTTTTATTTGTGTTAGCCTTAGTCATAAAGCCTCTTGCATTGATAGGGATATCTTTAGCAGTTATAGTTTTTGTGTATTACAGAAGTCGAATTATACACCGAAACTGGATTTTGAGTGCTATCATTTTTGTGACGATATCCGGTTTTGTCTTTTCGGTAGATTATGTTTTTGAAAATGTATTCAAACAACACCACCGCGATCGTTTTAATATCCTTTTGGGAAAAGAAGTAGATATGAAAGGGATAGGATACAACACCAATCAGTCCGAAATTGCCATCGGTTCCGGAGGTTGGTTTGGCAAAGGTTATCTGGAAGGCACACAAACCAAAGGAGGTTTCGTTCCCGAACAACACACCGATTATATCTTCACCACAGTGGGAGAAGAATGGGGCTTTCTGGGCTCACTGTTTGTCATTTCCTTATTCGTATGCTTAATCATCAGGATTATTTATCTATCGGAGCGACAGAAGACTAAATTCAGCCGGGTCTATGGTTATTGTGTGGCCGGAATTTTATTCATTCACTTCTTTGTCAACATTGCCATGGTCCTTGGGATATTTCCAACCATAGGAGTACCACTACCGTTTTTCTCTTATGGTGGTTCCGGACTTTGGGGATTTACTATTCTGCTCTTCATTTTCCTGAAAATGGATGCCAATAAGGTGAACGAATGGTAATTTTCATTGCTTTTTCGTAAATTTGGGTGAATACTAAATTCATAGCTATGAAAACTAAAATTATTCTTGCCCTGTTATTCGCTTCTCAATCTGTTCTGAGCATTGCTCAAGAAGTAAAAGACACTGTAACTGTGCCTGTAGATTCTGTTCAACTGAAGCAAATTCAGATAGAAAATACAGCTCAGAAGAAAAGAAACACAGTACTCTCTTCTGAAGAAATTCTGAGCATACAAAACGCTACTTTAGAAAAGCAAAAAGAAACAGAAGCAGCGGCCAAAAAACTCGAAAAAGAACAGAAGAAATTAGAAAAAGAACAACGTCGCTTTGAAAAAACTCAGGATAAAATTGCTTCAGCTGAAAAGTCATTAATTAAAGACAAAAAACGTTTGGTCAACGAAAAAGAAAAGCTTGAAAAAATGAAAGCCAAACTCGACAAAAACAAACGTAAAGGAAAACTTAGCGATACAGAAATAGAAAAAGAGAACATCAAAATCAGCAAACAGCAAATAGAAATTAACGAATTGCAAAACGATATTGATAAAGCGGAAATAAAGCTGAACAAACTCAGAGGATAAAAAAAAGCCACCAATCGGTGGCTTTTTTATTTTAACTATTCCGGTTTACGATTTTACCAGTTTATCCTTCTTCACTTTAGACGTCAGACTTTTGTTATTCTCAGATTGCAAATCATTTAAGATATGAATGGCTTCTTCGATATAAATGTCTTTTGAAAGATTTTCATGCCATCTGTCTCTTTTTTCTTTTAGAACAGAATCTTTATTCATAGCATCCACTTCGTAAGGAAGTGATTTGAATTCAAAAGCATTTTTATAGTCAACAATCGATTTATATTTTTTGCTTTTCTCTTCTAAAGCTTTTTGTTCGGCCTTAAATTTATCGATGTTAAGGCTATACACATTTTCCTTGTTGCGTTCATCAAGCCACTTAGCATTTTCGTCAATCAATTTCATTTGAGCATTATCTCTCATACGCTCTCTGCTTTTGGCTATGGCAGCATCAAAATTGTTTTGTTTGTTCCAAATTTGATAATTAGCAGGATCTATTTTATCCCATGGCATAGCATTGTCAATATCTCTTTCACCCATTTTCAAATACGAATAACGATCCGGTATAGCTACATCACTTTTCACACCTTCAAGCTGTGTAGAGCCCCCGTTAATTCGATAGAATTTTTGAGTGGTCGTTTTCAAAGCACCTAAGTCGCCATAAGTACTGCCGCGAACAAACTGATTTAAATCGATAACGTTTTGAACAGTTCCTTTACCATATGATTGTTTGCTTCCGATGACAACACCTCGTTTGTAGTCTTGTATTGCAGCGGCTAAAATCTCTGAAGCAGATGCCGAAAACTCGTTAATCATAATTACCAACGGACCGTCCCATTGTACTTTAGAATCGCGGTCGTATAATACTTCTTTTTTACCGGCAGCCGATTTGATTTGTACAATTGGTCCTTGCTCAATAAACAATCCTGCAATATCAACCACAGTTTTCAAAGAACCGCCACCGTTATCACGAACATCCATCACGATTCCCTGAACACCGGCAGCTTTCAGGCGCTCTACTTCCTGAGCAACATCCTTACCGGCATCACGACTGTTTTGGTCTTCAAAATCAATGTAGAATTTCGGCAAATAAATAACTCCGTATTTAAATCCGTCTTTCTCTACTACACTCGATTTTACGTAGGTTTCTTCTATTTCTACCTCATCACGAATGATGGTAATAACCTTGATAGTTCCGTCTGTTTTTTTAACGGTTAAACGCACTTCGGTTCCTTTAGGTCCTTTTATTTTTTTCACTACATCATCCAAACGCATTCCTACAACATCAACCGGTTCTGCACTGCCCTGGGCAACTTTTAAAACAACATCTCCAGACTCTAATTGTTTTCCTCTCCAAGCCGGACCTCCGGAAATCAGTTCAGAAATCTCGGTAAAGTCTCCTTTCTTTTGTAAACGGGCTCCAATTCCCTCTAACTTTCCGCTCATGCTCACATCAAATTTCTCTTTTTCGTTAGGAGCAAAATATGAGGTATGCGGATCAAAACGGGAAGCTATGGCATTTACATAAATAGAAAACCAATCTTCACGGTCTAAATCTTTAATGAAATTGAAATTGTCATTCAAAGAATTCAAAGTAGATTCCCTGGTTTCTTTCTCTAACTCGTCAAAGGTTTTAATTTTATCATATTTCTTCTTCGCATCGTCCTCAAGAAATTTCTTTTCTGCCTCAGGTGTTAATCCTTCAGGCGAATTTTTGCGAAAATCTTCCAAGCGTTGCTGTGGAGTTTTTTTTGCGTCACGAGCCAAATCTTCTTGCAATTTTTGTTTTTCTACCAATGAAGATAACGCAGACAATTTGACTTGTTTACGCCATCTGTCTTTTAATTCGTCAGTGGTTTTGGCAAACGGCATTTTTTCATAATCCGTATTAAAGGATTCGTCTTTTTTGTAATCAAACGGACTTGCTAAAGCTTCTTTGTAATAGCTTTTGCTTTCTTCCATACGTTGCATCAAACGATTGTAGGTCAAATCAAAAAAGGACAAGTCTTTTTCTTTAATCTGATCATCCAGTTTCGTTTCGTATTGAGCGAATTCATCAATATCAGATTGTAAAAAGAAACGTTTTGAAGGATCAAGAGCATTCAAATAATCTTTGTAAACCCCTTTTGAAAAATTATCGTCAATAGGCGCCGGGCTGTAATGCCCTTTTTCGATAACGAACGTCAACAACTCCAACAACAACTTATCTTTCTCAGGATCTGAGGCTTTATGTGAAGGCCTAAAACTCCACAAGGCTAGCGATAGTGTTACAATTACCAGTAGTATTTTATAGTTTCTTTTCATAAATTGAATTATAATTTTCATTAATTTTTTGGTCTAAAGTAAACAAAAAAACATGCTGTAGTTTTTCAAAAGAATCTTTTTTTGTTAAAAACAGTACGGATGTATATTATGCTGCATACCTAAAGCATCAAAGTTATAAAAATGTATCTTTATAAAACTTTAAAAAACGTTAATTTTGCAGCCGGACGGTAAGTCGCAAAAACCGTGCTATTGTTACATAACCCGTAAAACCTATGTCTTTAAAACCTACCATTTTAGTAACCAATGACGACGGAATTAACGCCCCGGGGATCCGAGCCCTGATTGAAGTGATGGCCGAGATTGGTGAAGTCTTAGTGGTTGCTCCCGATAGCCCGCAAAGCGCTATGGGACATGCAATTACCATTAACAACACTCTATATCTTAATAAAATCTCTGCCAACAATGCTCCGATTACAGAATATTCGTGCTCAGGAACTCCGGTTGATTGTGTCAAACTGGCAGTGAATGAGATTTTGAAAAGAAAACCGGATTTGTGTGTTTCAGGCGTGAATCACGGCTCCAATTCTTCTATCAACGTCATTTATTCCGGAACCATGAGTGCCGCAGTAGAAGCCGGTATTGAAGGTATTCCGGCAATTGGGTTTTCACTGTTGGACTATGACTGGAATGCTGACTTTGAAACCCTGAAACCATTTATCAAAAAAATTGCTTCAGAAGTTTTGACAAAAAAAATGGCGGAAGGCACTGTACTGAATGTCAATTTTCCCAAACTGAAAGCAAATGAAATCAAAGGCATCAAAATCTGTCGGCAGGCTAAAGCCATTTGGATGGAAAAATTTGACAAGAGACAAACACCATACGGAAAAGATTATTACTGGCTAAGTGGTGAATTTGTCAATTTAGACAAAGGAGAAGATACTGACGAATGGGCTTTGGCAAACGGCTACATATCTATTGTACCGGTTCAATTTGACTTAACAGCACATCATGCCATTGCCGAACTTAATTCCTGGAATTTATAAACTATGAAATATTACATCATTGCCGGAGAAGCTTCGGGCGATTTACACGGCTCTAATTTAATGAAAGCTCTTTACCAAGAAGATGCTTCGGCAGACATTCGTTTTTGGGGCGGTGATTTGATGCAAAAGGTAGGCGGTACTTTAGTAAAACACTATCGCGATTTAGCCTTTATGGGTTTTGCCGAAGTGGTTATGAACCTCAAGACCATTCTCAACAACATCAAAATCTGCAAAAGAGATATCGAAAAATTCAAGCCCGATGTAATCATTTTTATAGATTATCCCGGATTTAATATGCGTATTGCTCAATGGGCCAAAAAAAGAGGCATCAAGACACATTACTACATAGCGCCACAAATTTGGGCCTGGAAAGAAAACCGCATCAAGGCCGTTAAACGAGACTTTGACAAACTGTTCGTCATCCTGCCATTTGAAAAAGAATTCTTCGAGGTAAAGCATCATTTCCCTGTCGATTTTGTGGGTCATCCGCTGATTGATGCTATTCACAATCGCCCAAAAACAGATGAAGCGACATTTAAAAAAGAAAATCAGTTAGACGAAAAACCCATCATTGCCATCTTACCGGGAAGTAGAAAACAGGAAATTGCCAAAATGCTGAGCGTGATGTTGAGTATCGTTGATGATTTTAGTGAATATCAATTTGTGATTGCAGGAGCTCCCAGTCAGGATTATCATTTTTACGAACAGTTTTTGACCAATAAAAACGTAAAATTCATCTCTAATAAAACCTATGATTTGCTCAGTGTAGCTACTGCTGCATTGGTTACTTCGGGAACGGCTACCTTAGAAACCGCGCTGTTCAAAGTGCCCGAAGTCGTTTGTTACAAAGGAAGCTGGGCCTCATATCAAATAGCCAAGCGAATCATTACACTAAAATACATCTCATTAGTAAATTTAATAATGGATGAAGAAGTAGTAACCGAATTGATTCAGGACAAATGCAATCCTAAAAACTTAAAAACAGAACTTTCCAAATTGCTTGAAACCAAATACAGAAAAGCATTGCTAGAAAAATACGAAGCTTTGGAAGCCAAATTAGGGGGCGAAGGAGCCAGTGCAAAAACTGCTAAATTAATCTTAAATGAACTGAGGTGATTTTGATTCTAAATTGATTTTTTTACCTTTGTCAAAATTCTTTTTTTGAAAAAACTCGTTTACATATCGTTTGTCTTATTGTTGTTTACATCATGTAAACCAACGTCTGCCATCATTACATCTAAAGACGAGGCCTTAAAAAAAGGCGTTTATGTTCAGCCGGTTGCGGTGGCAGAAAAAGAAGAAAAAACAAGTACTCCAAAGAAGGTTAACACTAATCATACAGCAGCGGTTAAACCTAAGAAACAAGTTTCGACTCCCAAAAACATTCCCGGCATCAACGACAGCAACGACAACGACATTATTGTTGAAAATGAGGATTCCAGCTATTTGGTGGAACAACTCATCAACACAGCTTCGGATAATTTAGGCACCCGATACAAAAGTGGAGGCACCAGCAAAGAAGGATTTGATTGTTCGGGATTGATGTTTTCAACTTTCAAAAAATTTGCCATAACTCTGCCCAGATCATCTCATGAAATGGCTGAAATTGGCACCAAAACAACTTTGAGCAACGCCAAGAAAGGGGATTTAATTTTCTTCATCAATCGAGGTCAACGTCGTATCAACCATGTCGGTATGGTAGTAGAGGTTAATGGTGATGATGTAAAATTCATCCATTCTTCGACTCAAAGCGGGGTGGTTATTTCTTCTATCAAAGAGCCTTATTATCAAAGAACTTTCGTTCAAATCAATCGAGTACTAGATTAATTTTCTTTCATTTGTAAAAATTTTTTATGTAATTTAGTTACATGAAAATCTTACAATTTCCATTAATTAAAATTTTTATCGGATTCCTATTGGGCATTCTTTTGTTCCGATTGATAAATCCGCAACCTATTTTTGTTTTTGGCAGTTTGGGAGTCTCGGTACTGACCTTGTCCGTTATTCATTATTACATTACAAGAAACAGCTCCCTTACATACTTATTCGGAGGTTTGGCATTATTTGCTTCGGTAATGAGCGGCATGACCACAGCGTTGATTCATAAGGACTCATTTCGTCACAATCATTATACACATCAGATACTAGATTACGACAAAGAACATCAGCTCAAATTATTGGTAAATGAAAAACTGAAAAGTACTCCGAAAAACAATCGATTCCTATGTTGGGCCAAAGAAGTTGACGCCAAAACGAGTTCGGGAAAAATCATTCTTAATGTGGCAAAGAAAGATTCATCTCCTAACATAAAAATTGGGCATATTCTCAAGGTTTCAGGAGTTGTTTATAAAAACGCTCAACCATTCAATCCCGGTTTGTTTGATTACAGTCGTTATCTTGAAAACCAGGAAATCTATGCTCAAATCTACTCTAAAAGCCATCAAATTAAACCAGAAAACTATGAACCGGGCATTTGGGCCTCCTTTTCTAATTTCAGAGAAACCATTATATCCAATCTGCGAAACTCACACATTTCTAAAGAAGAATTGAATGTGTTGAATGCCTTGATCCTGGGTCAACAACAAGACATTTCTCAGGAAACCCTGAAAGATTATCAATACGCAGGTGCCGTTCATGTTTTATCCGTTTCCGGGTTGCATGTGGGTTTCTTATGGATGTTCATCACTTTTATCCTGAAACCTATCGGCAATTCAAAGAAGGGTGCTTTTTTGAAACTGGGAATCATACTCCTCTCGCTTTGGTCATTTGCAGTACTCGCCGGTTTATCTCCATCAATTGTTCGCTCGGTGACTATGTTTTCTTTTGTTGCCATTGGCACCCACTTGAAAAGAACGGTCAACATTTATCATACTTTAATAGTCTCAATGTTCCTGATTCTGCTGTTCAAGCCGTCATTTTTATTTGATGTTGGGTTTCAATTGAGCTATTTGGCTTTATTTTTCATATTGTGGTTAGAACCGGTTTTATCTCAACTATGGCAGCCCAAAAACAGAATCATTCGCTACTGTTGGAATATACTAACTGTTTCATTTGCGGCTCAAATCGGAACCATGCCTTTAAGTATTTACTATTTTCATCAGTTCCCGGGTTTGTTTTTTATTACCAATCTGCTCATATTGCCTTTACTTGGATTTATTATGGGAATAGGGGTAATCGCTATTTTGACAGCCACCTTCCACACGGTTCCATTTTGGATAGTCAAACCATTGGAAGGACTAATTAGCTTACTCAATTTCCTTATTCATTGGGTGGCATCTTTTGAAGGTTTTATCATTCGAAATATTTCCTTTTCTCAGGAAATGTTGGTTTGTTCTTATATAGCTCTTTTTTTACTGATTCTTTGGATAAAAACCCCGAGATTCAGGCACCTATTCTTTGCTTTATCAGGCATTATTGCATTACAGTTTTGTTTTATTTTTCAAAAACAGAACACACAGAATACCGAAGAATTAATCGTTTTCAACAGCAAAAAAAACACGATTCTGGTCGAAAGAAAAGGTGCAGAAGTAACCATTTACAGCAATGACAGCATACTAAATACTCTTGATAACAACCTGACAGTACAATCTTATTTAGTGGCAAATTTCTGCAAAACAAGCCAACGAAAATCACTAACTAACGTGCTGTTTTTCAAACAACAAAAAATATTGATTATTGACGATTCTTGTGTATATCCAAGCCGGATAAATCCTGATATAATCATACTCATCCAATCGCCAAAACTCAATATGCAACGCCTATTGAATACCTATGATCCCAAACAAATTATAGCTGACGGATCTAATTACAGAAGTTATGCAAAACTATGGGAATCGACCTGCCTGAAAGCAAAAATCCCTTTTCATTATACCAACGAAAAGGGATTTTGTAAACTATAAAAAGAAACTTATTATTTCTTTTTTCCGAGAATCTGATCAGCTCCGGCTAACCAAACACTTGGTCCACCTGCTACATAACCTGTACTTCCGAGTTTTTCAAGATTGATTTTACCGTCTTTTTTGGTAGCGTTTACAAACCAAACCGTTGGGTATCCCTGCACTCCGAATGTTTGTTGCAATTCTTGGTTTTGTCTTTGTATTTCAGGTTGCTGAGGAGTTCTTCTAGGGAAATCCAATTCAACTAAAACTACATTTTCTTTGGCCCATTTGGCAAATTCAGGAGTCTTTAGAACTTCTTTTTGTAAACGAATACACCAACCGCACCAATCGCTTCCGGTGAAAAACAACAATAATGGTTTTTTAGATTTTTTAGAAATCTCCATGGCTTTGTTCATATCGGTTTGCCAGGTTAATTCTTGTGCTTGTATGGTTAACGAACCCAAGATTAAAAATAAGGTAATAGCTATTTTTTTCATTTTAAAATAATTGTATTTAATTATGTCTTTGGCAATCGTCAAAAACAATGCCGAAATTTAAGTATTTTATTTTACATCCTGCATCAATTTTTTCAGAAAAGGTGAAATCAGAATTAAAATTAATCCGGCAATTAAAGAATACATGGCTAATTGATAATAGCCTTCTGTATAAGACTGTAATTTTGACAACAAAGTTGCACCCTGATTAGATCTTGATATTTCAGCACCCAATTTTCCGGCTGCTAGCTGCCCGAAAGCACTCGCCAAAAACCACAATCCCATCATCATTCCGAATAGTTTTTTGGGCGATAATTTGGTGATAATTGACATTCCAATCGGCCCTAAACAAAGCTCACCAATAGTGGTAACAAAATAGGCCAGTGTAAAGATGTTCAAAGAAGTTATTCCTTCTGCATTGGCAAAAAACTTAGTATAATAAAAGATAAAAAATGAAGCGGATAAGAATAAAAATCCGATTCCAAATTTAATCAGAGTATTGGGTTCTAATTTCTTTTTGGCCAACCATAACCACAACAATCCTATAATTGGACTTAAAACAATTACAAAAAAAGTATTTGAACTGTTGTTTACAACATTGGGGTCAATTGTAAAGCCCAGTAAATTACTATTCAAATTGTCTTTGGCAAATAAGGATAACGAGCCGCCGCTTTGCTCATAAATGGCGTTAAACAAAAAGTAAAAGAAGATAAACGAAAACGCAGCGATCAATTTTTTCTTTTGACTGGCACTGGCCAACTTTATCAATTCGTAAATAAAATAACCGACAGCTATGATGCCGATGGTATACATAAAATAGTCGGTGTAATCGGTATTTTTAACCATTATGAAAATAAACGGAATGCTCAACAACGACCCCAAATAAACGGCTATTTCTCTGATTTGTCTTTTAGATTTTGGAAGTTGCACCAATGGAGAATCGCCTATTGGCCCCAAGTGCTTTTTGGTAAATAAGAAAGTAAGTAAACCGGCAGTCATTACAATGGCTGCAGCTAAAAAGCATAAACTCCACGAATAATATTTACCAAGAAAAATACACAAAGCGCCTCCAAAAAGACCTCCGATATTTATCCCGGCATAAAACATTCCGTAACCCGCATCTCTTCTTGGATCTTTTTCGTGATACAACTCACCCACCATAGAAGAAATATTAGGTTTAAAAAAGCCTGTTCCTATGATAGAAAAAGCAATACCATAATAAAACATGTGTTGCGGAGCGAACGCTATGAGTAAGTTACCCAATATCATCACTATACCTCCAAAAAAAAGTGACTTTCTGAAGCCTAAAACTTTGTCTGCAAAGATTCCTCCGATAAAAGTAAAAGCGTATACAAAAGCCTGTATAGCACCGTATTGTAAATTGGCTGCATCATCCTTTAAAAGCAGTTGATCTACCATGAAGAAGGTAAGTACTCCGCGCATGCCATAAAAGCAAAAGCGTTCCCACATTTCTACGGTAAACAAATACCAGAGTTGTTTTGGGTACTTTCCTTCAAAATTTTGAATTTGTTCCAGTGTTAATTTATTTTCCATTTTATTAATTTATTCCTTTTTCTTGCATTACTTTATTTAATTTTTTCACCAAAACAAACATCAATAAGGTGGCAAACATCAGCAAACCGAAATTCACCCAAAAAAAGTCGGCTTTGTTATCATACGTGTCCCACATACTGGCTAAAACTCCACTGAGTTTGTTCCCGATGGATGTGGATAAAAACCAACCTCCCATCATCAATGCGGTGATATTTTTAGGTGACAATTTGGATACTATGGATAATCCCATCGGACTCAAGAACAATTCTCCAATAGTGATGATACCATAATTGGCTACCAGCCACCACACCGAGACTTTCTCCGTTCCGTTATTCCCTATTTCGACCGCAGCAACCATTACCAATACTGACAAAGCAGAGATTAACAAACCAAAAGCAATTTTAGTTGGGGTACTCGGCTCCTTTTTTCTGGATCTTAAGAAAGTGAAAAAAGCCACGACCAAAGGCGTCAGTATAATGACCCAACCCGGATTGATGGATTGGCTCAAATTGGTAGCCCAAAGCGACACTTTAGCCCCCTCTGCCGGTTTTTTGCTTTCTTCTACATTTCGGAAGTACAGCGGATAGTTCACCTCTTTTTTGACTACGCCGTTTTCTTTTTGCAGTCGGAAATTATGATCGTATAATTCGATGGAATCTTTTTTAAACTCGACTTCTTTGGACAGTTTCAAGGCACTGAAAACGGTTTGCGAGGTCCCCGTGACTTCACGGTCAGTATATCGGTCAGCCCAAGTGGTAAGCGCGGAACCGTTCAATTTGAATACGGCCCAAAACAAAATCACCACCGCAAAAATAGCCAACAAGGCCCCTATCGGTCTTTTATCTTCGGTCTTGGCTTTAAAATACAAACTTCCGTAAAAGAAGATGACCGGTATACAAGCAAAAATAAAGGCATCGGTACTGTCGGAACCAAAGATATAGCTATCCGGATTGGCCTCCGATTGCACGCCCTTAAGCAACCAACCGATGACTCCAAAAATCACCGAGGGCAATAAGATGAAAAGAACAATTTTATAAAACGGCATATCACCTTCCTGCACGCCTTTTTTCTCGGTTTTAGTACCATAATGTTTGGTACCCAACAAGAATACAATCACTCCGATAAACATTCCGACACCGGCAGCCATAAACGCATAGTGCCAGCCCAAAAGGATTTGCAATGCGGCTCCGAAGAAGTTACAGATAAAGGCCCCTACATTGATTCCCATGTAAAAGATATTGTATCCTTCATCTTTCTTTTCTTTGTATTGGTCTTCGTTGTAAAAATTACCCAAAAGGGTGGAAATATTGGGTTTGAAAAAACCGTTTCCAACAATGACCAACGTCATGGCTACGTACAACATCGTAAGACTGTGGATGCCCATCATAAAGTAGCCAACCCCCATCATGACTCCTCCGAGTACAATAGATTTTTTATAACCCAGATAACGATCGGCGACTAACCCGCCAACGAACGGCGTCAGGAAGACCAACGCGATGAAAGTACCATATAAATCAGAGGCTTCCTTCTCGGTCATGGCAAACCCTGCCTCAACGTCTTTCAGGTAAAGCGTAAAAATACCAATCATTAAATAATAACCGAATCGTTCCCACATCTCGGAAAGAAACAAATAAGGGAGTGCTTTAGGATGACTTTTCCACATATATTACAGATTTAAAAAAACAAACCTACAAGGAATTCTTGTAGGTTTGAAAGATATAAAATATTTTTAACTAATTAGTGTCCTACTTCTACAGCACCTTCCACGTGGTCATTGTGCATACGTTTTTCAAGCCAAGAGCTCAATACAAACAAAATGGCAGCGGCAACACCCGACATGATTATGAACAGCACAAAAAACTCGTACAAGTTAGTGATTTGAAAACCAAGAAAATGAGTAGCTCCACCTGTCCCGTCTTCACCACCTGGTATAAGGGCACTCAACGTTCCGGCAAATTTGTTGGCTGCGGCATTGGCTAGGAACCATGTTCCCATCATCAAAGACGACAAACGCAAAGGCGCTAATTTGGAAACCATTGACAAACCAATTGGCGACAAACACAATTCTCCCATCGTGTGAATTACATATAATGAAAACAACCACCACATAGATACTTTATCGCCAACACCTAATCCTTTTACAGCAATAGCAATTACTACATAACCTAAGGCCACCAAACCAAGACCGATAGCCATTTTCTTAGGAGAAGACGGTTCTAATTTTCTGGCGTATAAGAATCCCCAGATGATGGTGAATATAGGAGCTAAAGAAATAACCGCTAACGGATTTACCGATTGGAACCAGCTGGCAGGAATTTCAAAACCAAAAAAGTTTCTGTCGGTTTGTCTGTCGGCAAACAAGGTTAAAGAAGCACCAGCTTGTTCGAAAGCACCCCAGAAGAAAATCACAAAAAATGCCAAAATGAAAATAACAGTAATTCTTTGTGTTTCTATTTTGGTTAAACTTTTATCGCTGAAAATAATAATCGGCATGGCAATCATAGCGCCATAAATAAAATAGCTGATGATGTCAATATCACTTTTGAACATTTGTTTGAAATTCAACATAAAGAAGATGATGGCAATTGAACCGATAATCATTCCGATGCTTTTTCCGTCTAATTTTTTTACCGGAAGACCAATCTCTTTGCCTTCTTCAGAAACAAGAAATTTCTTTTGCCCAAATATAAAAGCAACCAATCCCAACAACATTCCTACTCCGGCTGCTAAGAATCCCCATTTGAAATCCATCGAACCACAAACTAAAGGCGAAAAGAATGCTCCCAAGTTAATTCCCATATAGAAAATAGTGAAAGCACTGTCAATTCTTCTGTCGTTGGCAGGATATAACTGTCCTACCATTGTAGAAATATTCGGTTTAAAGAATCCGTTACCAATAATGATGGCTGTAAGTCCCATCCACATGATGGCTACTCCGCCGTTAGCTCCTACAGAGGCACTAAAAAACATACAGAACTGTCCGATGGCCATTAGCAATCCTCCGATAACAATACTTCTTCTGTTTCCTAAAAATTTATCGCAAAGATAGCCTCCTAAAAGTGGCGTTAAATAAACCAACCCTGTATAACTTCCGTAAATTTCGGACGCATCGGCATCTTTCATCAACAATACTTTGGTCATAAACAGAATGAAGATGGCTCTCATTCCATAGTAACTGAATCGCTCCCACATTTCTGTGAAGAATAGGAAGTATAATCCTTTAGGATGTCCAGTTTTCGCTTTAGTTTCACTCATAATTATAGTTTTAATTTATTTTGGTTTTATAGTTTCTCTTTGATGAAAGCAGTCATTTTGTTGAACAACTGAATTCGGGTTTTGCCACCGTAAATTCCATGATTTTTATCGGGATAAATGGCCCAGTCAAACTGTTTGTTGGCTTGCACCAAGGCTTCAATCATTTGCATACTGTTTTGTACATGCACGTTATCATCGGCACTACCATGAATTAACAAATAATTACCTTTCAGTTTTGACACGAAATTAATCGGCGAGTTGTCATCATAACCATTGGCATTTTCCTGTGGTGTCTGCAAATAACGCTCGGTGTAAATACTGTCGTAAAAACGCCAATTAGTAACCGGAGCCACCGCTATAGCCATTTTAAATACATCGGATCCTTTTAAAATACAGTTGCTCGACATAAATCCGCCGTAAGACCAGCCAAATATACCTATTCTGGTTTTATCTACATACGAATAATTTCCGATGACTTTGGCCGCATCAATTTGGTCTTCTACTTCTAATTTTCCCAATTGTTTTTGCGTACATTTTTTGAAAGCCGCTCCTTTGAATCCGGTACCTCTTCCGTCAACACAAACTGTGATGTATCCTTGTTGTGAAAGCATCATAAACCAGTAATCATTGGTATCTAACCAGTCATTGGCCACTTGCTGTGAACCCGGTCCCGAATATTGGTACATGAAAACCGGATATTTTTTATTGGCATCAAAGTCTTTGGGTTTAATCATCCAAGCGTTCAACTTGTTGCCTTTTTCGGTAGTCAATTCGAAAAATTCTTTGGTGGGCAAATCGTATTTTTTCAGTTTTTCGGTCAAAGCAGTGTTGTCTACTATTGGCTGTACAACTTTACCGCTGGAAGCCGAGTTCAAAGTATAGGTTGGCGGCGTAGTGGCATTAGAAAATGTATTGATGAAATATTGAAAATTAGGGCTAAATATTGCTCCGTTCGTACCGTTTTTCTCGGATAACTTCACTTTCTTTTTTCCGTCTAAACCAATTTTATAGATATCTCTGACTGTTGAGCCATTCTCGGTAGACTGGTAAAAAACAGTTTTTGTTTTTTCGTCTAAACCGTAATAAGCGGTTACTTCCCAATTGCCTTTGGTAACCTGACTTTTGAGTTTTCCGGTTTTGTCGTACCAATAAATGTGATTGAATCCGTCTTTTTCGCTGGTCCAGATAAAACTGTTGTCTTTCAGAAAAGTCAAATTATCGGTTACATCTACATAGGCATTGTCTTTTTCATTCAAAACTACTTTGGCGGCGGCAGTAGTTCCGTCAATAAATAACAAATCCAAATTATCCTGATGACGATTCAATACCTGAGCAGAGAGCACATTGGCATCATTAGTCCATTTCATTCGGGCAATGTAAAAGTCATTATAGTTACCCAGATTTACAGGCTTTGTAGCATTATTGTTTACATCGTATAAAAACAAAGAAACCAGCGCATTTTTTTCTCCGGCCTTCGGATATTTAAATGTTTCTACCGTTGGATACAAATCCTTTTTAAAAATATTCATCGAAAACTCGGGCACTTCGGTTTCGTCAAAACGAATATAAGCCAGTTTTTTGCTGTCGGCGCTCCAATCAAAAGCTCTCACGAAAGCAAATTCTTCTTCATAAACCCAGTCGGTAATTCCGTTGATGATGCTGTTCTTCTTTCCGTCAGTGGTAATTTGAGTCGTTTTTTTAGAAGCAATATTGTAAATAAAAAGATTGTTTTCTTTTGCAAAAGCTATTTTAGTCCCGTCGGGCGAAAAAGTAGGTTCCTGCACCTGTGTCAACACTTTGGTGAGTTGTTTTGTAGCTATAGTGTACAAAAAGAAATCGGCCGTAAACGAATGTCGGTAAATCTGATTGGTATTGTTGGCAATCAAAATTTGCTTTTCATCACTGCTGAAGGTGTAGCTGTCAATGCCATCGGCCAATTCGCTAAAATCTTTAGTATCGATTAATGTGGCTACTTTTTTCAAGGTGGCGTAGTCGTACAAATCAATCTGCATACTTCGCGCAGATCGGTCAAAATTAAGCACCGTGTACTGATTGGTATTTTTCAGTGCCTGAAGTTCATCCATACCTTGTGCTCTGAAAGCTCCGGTATAAATTTCTTCAACAGTAAGTTTTTGTTGCGCAACCAGTGAAAAACAAGACAGAAAAAACAGGATAAGTAATTGCTTTGATTTCATTTTTAGGATTGATTATAAAAAGCCGTCAATTTTAGTGAAAATTTTACAATTACCATTCACTTTTTGTGTTAAATGCTATTTGAAGCTGCTGCCAGAATGAGAAAAGTAAGGTTTGAAGCGCGTTTAAATTTAATTTATTGTTGTATACTTGTTTCGCAAACCCTTAGCATCAAAACTCTATGAACACCAAAGAAACAGACATTCTCAACATTATACTCATCATTGTTTCGCTCGCTTTAGCGTTCAATCTGCCTTTCGAATTATTTTTGTTTTCGTATGCTTTTCTTGGCCCGCTGCACTATTTAACCGAGATCAATTGGCTAAAAGAAAAAAACTACTTTTTACGGGAAACCAAATGGATATGGTTTTTTGTGACTATGGCTTTTTTGCTGTGTGTACCTTTATTTTTAAAACTTTTAAGTTCAACAAGTTTGGGCTCAATAGCGGGTTATCAAAATTTTCTTGATTTCATGAATAAGATTGGAGATGAAATCATTGTGGTTTCCCTTATGCTGGCTTTGGGATTAATTTATTTTAAGAAAAAAAAGCAACTGATTTTGTTCTTGTTGCTGTCCTTATCAGTAGTAATAACTCTTTTAAACTACCTTCCGGCTATGGCATTGACCATGGTAGTTTTTGTACCTACCATTGTACACGTATATTTTTTCACCTTACTGTTCATGATTTATGGCACTATACACTCCAAAAGTACTCCGGGCATCATCGCTATAGTTTTGCTGATTCTGGTTCCCTTGATTATCATGACAAGTCACATCAATACAGCCGATTATTTCCCGTTAAAAGAAAAAACCGTAACTTCATTCAACGGCAGTAATTTTGGAATCTTGACCTTTAATTTATCGCATTTATTTGAGGCTACACCAGAAGGAGCATTCAATTTTATGTCGGTCCTGGCGATTAAAACACAGATATTCATTGCCTTTGCATATACGTATCATTATCTGAATTGGTTTTCAAAAACCTCCGTTATCGGTTGGAATAAAAACTTATCAAAGACCAAAACCTACACCATATTAGCAATTTGGGCAGTAAGTATCGCTTTGTATTTATATGAATACCGAATCGGATTTATTGCTTTGCTTTTCCTGAGTCTTATTCACGTATTTTTAGAATTTCCGCTGAACATGACTTCGATAAAAGGAATAGTTGCAAAAGTCAAAGTCAAATAAAACAAAAAACCCGAACAATTCTGTTCGGGTTTTTTTGTGGTATCTCCAGGAATCGAACCAGGGACACATGGATTTTCAGTCCATTGCTCTACCAACTGAGCTAAGATACCTTGCTTTGTTGCGGGTGCAAATATAGAACGATTTTTAATTTATCCAAAACAAATAATAAAAAAAAAGTATTCATACCTTAGCATCATCAAAATCTCCGCTATGCTTTTAGCCATTGACGTTGGAAACACCCGAATTAAAGCTGCTGTCTTTGAAGCGAATACACTTTTTGACGCGTTTATTTTCGTTAAAGAAGAATTTGCCGAAAAAATTGAAATTATTTTACAACAACACCCAAAAATAACAACTATGGTAGTGGCTTCAGTCGGAAATCTGGACCCGTCAGCCTTTTCATCTTTTGAAAAAAGAACCAAAATTGAGTTCATTTCACATAAAACTAAATTTCCTTTTCAAAATTTATATGCCACTCCCAACACACTGGGTATTGACCGGATGGTTTTAGCCGCCGGAGCTGTTCTTCAATTTCCAAAACAAAACCGATTGATTATTGATGCCGGGACTTGTATAACCTATGACTTTGTTGATGCTGATGACCGCTATTTAGGCGGAGCCATTTCACCCGGCATAACTTTACGGTACGAATCTTTGCATCATTTTACCGCGAAATTACCTCTACTGACCAAGAGCTATCCCGAAAATTTCATTGGTAATTCAACCACGGAATCTATGCATTCTGGAGTAGTGAATGGTGTGATTAGTGAAATCGACAGTTTTATTGAGAATTATAAAACCCGATACGCTAAATTTATCATAATTTTAACGGGTGGCGATGCAGATTTTTTGGCTAAACGATTAAAAAATACCATATTTGCCAATTCAAATTTTCTGCTGGAAAGTTTGAATCAAACTTTTCAATACAATCAAAAATGATTAAAAAAATTATAGTAAGCATCTGTTTACTTGTTTCTATCAATGCATTAGCACAGGAAGGAACTGCTTCACCTTATTCTTATTACGGAATTGGAGACATTAAATTCAAAGGAACCGTTGAAAACCGCTCAATGGGTGGTCTTTCTGTTTTTCCTGACAGTACCCACATCAATCTGCAAAATCCGGCACAATTAGCAAGCTTAAAGTTGATCAACTTTAATTTGGGCGGAACGTATATCAACACCCATTCCAAATCAGAAGTTCAAACCGAAAAAGCCCGAAGAACGGCTGTTGATTACTTGTCAGTAGGAGTTCCGATAGGAAAAGTGGGCATCGGTTTCGGATTGATTCCTTATTCATCGGTAGGATATAAAATTGAAAAACCGGTAACCGAGACCAACAACATCTACTCGACTTACAAAGGAATTGGCGGCGTTAATAAAGTTTTCTTGGGTTTTGGTTTTAAACTGAACAAAAAATTCAGTTTTGGTGCCGATGTTCAATACAATTTCGGAAAAATCGAAACAACCAATCTGCGTTACAAAGCCGGTCTTGACTTCATCGAATTAGGAACAAGAGAAAACAATTCATCAGATTTACACGGAATCAATTTTGATTTGGGACTGACTTATCAAACCAAATTAAATCAAAAGCTTTCGTTCTTCAGCGCATTAACCTATACGCCCGAAGCGAAATTATTCTTAGACAATTCCCGCAGCATTGACATTGTAAAAATAACTTCAACCATCACCATTGAAGAAACTCAACAAATAGCAGTAGAAGACACTAAAATTAAACTACCATCAAAAATTGCGTTTGGATCTGGATTCGGAGAAGTTAAAAAATGGTTGATTGGAGGCGAAATCACTTACTTAAATACCAGTGTTACTTCAAACCGTTTTAAAGATATTTACGGTCCGATTTCCGGAGAAGACACACGCTATACCACCTCATTCAAAGATGCCATGCGTTATAGTATAGGAGGGTATTTTATACCTAACTACAACTCCTACTCGAGCTACCTGAAAAAAGTTACTTACCGTGCCGGTCTTCGTTATGAAAATACCGGATTGGTAATACAAGGAAAATCTATTGACGATATGGCCGCCAACATAGGATTAGGCTTGCCGTTAGGAGGCGGTTTTTCTAACATCAATATCGGGCTCGAGGTTGGAAAACGCGGTACTAAATACTACAACCTGGTTGAAGAAAATTACGTAAATTTAAGCATTGGTTTATCCCTCAGTGACAGATGGTTCGTTAAACGCAAATACGACTAAACTTCAGTACTATGAAAGCAATTTTTTCTATAATAGGTGTTTTATTTTTCGCAAACATCAACGCTCAAAAGTTTGACTGTTCTTCAAAAATAAAAGAATATCAAGAATTATTTCAAGCCAAAAAGGTGACCGAATCATTCACCGCTTGGACCGAAGTAAGCAAAAATTGCCCCAAACAAAGTGAGTCTGTTTATACAGACGGAATTGAAATTCAGCAATTCAGAATAGACAACGCGGCCTCTCCGGAAGACAAAGAAAAATTGGTTCGTGAACTGTTGAAACTCTACGACCAATACAATAGAAACTTCCCATCATCCAGTGCTGATTTCGAAGTTAAAAAAGCCTTGGCTTTGATGGATAGCAATGTAGGAACCAATCAGGAGATTTATAGCTTATTAGACAGCAGTTTTGCAAAAAACCCAAAAAATCTAAGTGACGCCAGAGCCATTTATACTTATTTTAATCTGTATTTTGAAAAATACCAAGCCGAGAAAACAAAAGTTACATCGGATATGGTCTTAGACAAATACATGGTGATTAGTGCATTGCTTACAGAACTGGAAACTGACAAACCTGAAAAAGAAACGGAATATAAAACAGCAGCCAGAGGCGTTCGATCTTTGGTAAAAGAGTTGGCTACCTGCGACAACTTATCAACCTATTACGAAAAAAACTTTGAAGCCAATAAAGAAAACGCAGAATGGCTGACCACTGCCTTGAGTAATTTGACTATAAAATGTGGCGGAGAACCCATATACAATGCTATAGCCGAAGCTAACTACAAATTAAAACCCACCTCCAAATCGGCTTATTTTATGGCGGTAACCTGCATAAAACAACACAGACTCCCGGAAGCCATACAGTACTTTACTGAAGCAGAGGCGTTAGAAACCGATCCGTTAGAAAAAGCCAAATTAGATTATTCGTTGGCTACCGGATTACTCAGTAAAGAAAAAGAAAAATCAAAAGCTTTATTAGTCAAAGCCTACACTTTAGACCCTAAAATGGGAAAAGCTTATTTGTTTTTAGCTGAGCAATATTCAAACAGTGCCGAAGAATGCGGAAAAACTGATTTTGAGAAAAAAGCGGTTTACTATTTGGCAGAAGAAACACTAAAAAAAGCTGTTACGGCTGAACCCAGATTAAAACCAACAGCCGACAGAATGATTGAAAGATTCGCTTCAAAAAAATTGACCGATAAGGATATCAGCGATAAAAAAATGAACGGAAAATCCATAACCATAGGTTGTTGGATTAATGAAACTATCACTTTCCCCAAAAAATAATGACTTTTTTCTCCAAAAATAGCATTCCGTTGCTTTTGGCCGTACCTTTTTGTTTCATGGTAATTGCCTGCGAAAGTAATTTCAGAGATGTGCAAAAAATGGGAATATCTGAGTTCACACCCAGCGGTGATGCGGATTCAATCAATTTAAAATACACCGATTCCGGCAGAATAACCGCTAACTTGGTAAGCCCCAAAATGCTGGATTACGCCACGGTTGAATTTCCGTTTACCGAATTCCCCAAAGGCATACATTTAACGTTGTTTGACAAAAACGGAAAACAAACCTTAGTTGTTGCCGATTATGCCGTGTCGCACAAAGCCACTAATTTAATCGATTTGCAGGGACACGTAAGAATATCAAGCCAAAGCGGAGATTTATTAGAAACCGAACAACTGTACTACGATCAAAAAAACGAATGGTTTTTTACCGAAAAAAGATTTAAATTTACTTCAACCAAAGGTGTTTCCTATGGTGAAGGCATTGATTTCAGCAAAGATTTCAAAAAAGTAAACTCACAAAAAATATCAGGACAAGTCCAATCAGAATAACCATGAAATACTTAAAATTCACCCAATACGCTTATCTAATCGCCGGAATATTATTTGCTTTTGACGCCTATCAAAGGTATCAGGAAGGCGAAACCAACAAAGCTTACATCAGTATCGGATTTGCTGCTGTGGGGGTTTTTATGTTTTTCTTCAGAAGGAATTTCGGAAAAAAATTTCAAGAACAAAACAAAAAGCCATAATCTATGGAAATCGGAATCATCATTCTTTGTTTGATACTTTCCGCTTTCTTCTCCGGGATGGAAATTGCCTTTGTCTCTTCCAATAAAATCTATTTGGAAATTGAGAAAAAACAAGACGATTTTATCTCTAAAATCCTAGCCAAACTCACGCAAAAACCGTCCAAATTTATTGCTACCATGCTGGTAGGCAATAACGTTTCTATGGTCGTTTATGGTTTTTTTATGGGGGATTTGCTCATGCATTGGTTTGCTACCTTTGGGTACCAATTTTCGGATTTGACCAATTTGTTGCTTCAAACCACGCTTTCGACTTTAATCGTTTTAATGACTTCTGAATTTTTGCCCAAAGTTTTTTTTCAGATTTATGCCAATACGGCCATCAAAGTATTTGCTCTTCCCGCCTACTTTTTTTACTGGTTGTTCTATTATATTTCTTCATTTATGCTTTGGATTTCAGATTTTATCCTGAAGAAATTTTTCAAAACCGAAGGCGATCAAATCAACCTTTCATTCAGCAAAACAGAACTGGGTAATTTTATTACCGAACAAATGAATGCTGTAGAAGACCACGAAAGTGTTGATTCGGAAATACAAATTTTTCAGAATGCTCTCGAGTTTTCAGGCGTTAAAGCGCGCGACATCATGACGCCAAGAACCGAATTGGTAGCGGTGGATTTACACAGTTCAATAGTTGATTTGAGAACTCTTTTCATCGAAACCGGCTACTCGAAAATACTAGTCTATTTCAATTCATTGGACGACATTGTGGGGTATGTCCATTCGTTTGAATTGTTTAAAAAACCCAGAAGCATCAAATCGGTCATGATCCCGGTAGAATTTGTACCCGAAACTATTTTCATCAAAGATGTCATGAGTTTGCTGACCAAAAAACGAAAAAGTGTGGCGGTGGTTTTAGACGAATACGGCGGAACCTCGGGCATCGTAACCATGGAAGATATTGTAGAAGAGCTCTTTGGCGAAATTGAAGACGAACACGATTCGGACGAAGCTTTATCCGAAGAACAAATAGACCACAAAAACTATTTATTCTCTACCCGACTCGATGTGGAGTACCTTAACGAAACCTACAATCTCGGCATACCTGAAAGTGACTCCTACACTACATTGGGTGGTTATATTGTCGACTTTTCAAAAGAAATTCCGCAAAAAGGAGATCAAATTACCATTGGTAACTTCCTATTTAACATAGAAGAAGCTTCGAACAAAAAGATTGAATTGGTTAAAATTACTATAATCGATTAATTTCTTTAAAAAAATCAAAAATTTATTTGAAATTATAACTGGGTGAGTATTATTATTTCACAGATAATTGTATTTTCGCAAACTGAATTAAAAATTAACAAAAATAGAAATGGCAGTTTTATCAAAAATTAGACAACGCTCAGGTATCCTTTTATTGGTTATCGGTTTTGCACTATTATCATTTGTGGTGCAGGATTTATTTACCAAAGGTTTCAAAAGTTTATCAACCGACGTAGGAAGCGTAAACGGAAAAGATATTTCTTTTGATGAGTTTAGAGTAAAAGTGGCAAACGTTGAAAAAAATGCGCAAAACGGTCAAAGTATGACTCCGATGCAGGCTTCAAACCAAGTTTGGAACCAAGAAGTAAATATTGCTTTGCTTTCGGCTGAATTCGAAAAACTGGGTATACGCGTTGGCGAAAAACACATCATCGAAGTTTTAAAATCAGATCCTAATATTGGTCAAAATAAAATGTTTTTGAATGCGGCCGGAAAATTTGATTTGAACAAATTCAAAGACTACTTCAAAACCAATCCGGAAGGTCTTCAAATGTTGAAAGAAAGAGAGAAAGACGCCGAATTGAACGCCAAATACCAAATCTACAATTCTTTGGTAAAAGGAGCCATGTTTACTACCGAAACCGAAGGTAAACTAAAATACGAAGCAGAAATGAACAAAGTAACGTTTGACTTTGTTTCTGTTCCTTACTCTACTGTTAAAGACAGCGACGTAAAAATATCTGATGATGAAATCTTGGCTTACATGAAAACCAAAGAAAAAAGATTCAAATCAGAAGAAAGCCGCGAATTGGATTATGTTTTGATTCAAGACAAACCATCAGCTGCTGACGAAGCAGAAATCAAGAAAAATGTTGACGGATTATTATTGCCAAGCGTTCGTTACAACAAAGAAACCGGTAAAAATGACACCATTCCCGGATTCAAAAGTGTAACAGACAATGCTGAATTTGTCAATGCAAATTCCGATATTCCTTTCGACTCAACTTACGTAACCAAACAAGATTTACCGGCAGAACACGCTGACGCGTTATTTGCTTTACCTGTTGGTGATGTTTACGGACCTTATATGTATAACAATTACTATTGTATTTCAAAAGCATTAGGAAGAAAAGCGGGTGCTAAAGCAAAAGCCAGTCACATCTTAATCAGCTGGGAAGGGACACAAGTTCCGAACAAAAAAGAAAAAAGAACCAAAGAGCAAGCCAAAGCAAAAGCAGAAGGCTTGTTAGCACAAGCTCAGGCAAATCCTGCTATGTTCCCTATATTGGCAATGTCAAACTCTGACGACTCATCTGCTCAAAATGGTGGTGATTTAGGATTTTTTGCTCCGGGTCAGATGGTAAAACCGTTCAATGATTTCGTATTCAATAATCCTATCGGAAAAATTGGTTTGGTTGAAACCGAATTCGGATACCACATTATCAATATTACCGACAAACAAGACGCTGTTAGATTGGCAACGATTGCTCAAAAAATTGAACCGTCTGAAGCTACCAATGATAAAATTTATACTCAGGCAACCAAATTTGAAATGGAAGCAGCGGATAAAGATTTTGCTACTTTAGCCAAACAAATGAAACTAACCGTAAATCCTTCTGTAAGAGTAAAAGCCATCGATGAAAGCTTCGGTACTATTACCAATCAAAGACAAATCGTAAAATGGGCTTTTGACAGCAATACCAGCATAGGCGATGTAAAACGTTTTGAAGTGGTAAATGTTGGTCATGTTATTGCCAAATTAAAATCGATTACTGAAAAAGGATTGATGTCGGTTGATGAAGCCAGAACTCAGGTAGAATTGGTTTTGAAAAACAAAAAGAAAGCAGAAAAAATCAGAGCTAAAATGAATGGGGCTTCGCTTGCGGCTATTGCGGCTGCTAACAAAGTAAGTGTTCAAAACGCGGTTGATTTGACTCTTGAAAACCCAGCTATGCCAGGTGCAGGTTACGAACCAAAAGTAGTCGGAACAGCCTTTGCTTCAAAAACAGGACAAGTTTCTAAACCAATAGATGGTAATTCGGGAGTATATGTAATCGTTACTAAAACTGTTACTAAAGCTCCGGCCTTGAAAAAACACGACGAGTACAGTGCGAAACTGCAACAACAAGTTGTAAACTATTCAGGCAGAGTAATGCCGGCATTGAAAAACGATGCAGACATTGAAGATAATAGAGCGAACTTCTACTAGTCAGTTATAAAACCTATATAAAAAGGCTGTTTCAATATTGAAACAGCCTTTTTTAATTTAATGATATTCGCTTCAAATATTGTGCAAAAATTCAAGTGGGTTCTAAATTTCAGCAATCATATCTTTGTAAGGAATCACCGTTTCATAGCCTTTTGCCCTGAAATATTCCGTGGGGTCATCCTTAGAAATACTCAGTACAAAATCGCCGCCCCAAGCGCCTAAGCTTTTAACCACACCGTCAAAATCTTCAAACAACGTTTCTTTTACCGTGGCCAATTCTAAGATATTGCTCAACTCAATTTCGTGACGTTGCAATGCCAGAGCAAATGTTTTGGGCTCTGTGGCCGTAACCACGGTTTGAGTTAAAGCATCAATTACCGGAATTGATTTGTAAATATGATGGTTCTTGCCAAAATATGACGTAATCGCTTTCCGGCTGTTTTGCTTTTTATTCAGATAAACGAAAAAGATTTTATCCGTAAAATCGGGATGAAAATCGACCAATTTTACCACAGGTTTGTCATCAATCAGCTGGTAAATGATCCCTGAATTGTTTTGGGCACAGGCAATGTCATAACCACTACCGCCAAAACTTTTTCTCAGCAACTCAAATGCATCCAGCTTTAACCATTGTGCAATATTATTAATTAGGGTAGACGATGTTCCCAAACCCCATTTCTTGGGAAATGTCAGTTCTGTTGTTATATTGTACCCTTTCCCTTCCGTAATAAAATCAGAATCGATTAAATATGCCTCATGCAGTATTTCAATCAGGGTGTTTTTAATGTCGTGAACGGCGTCAAAACGCTCTTTCCGAACCACCGAAGAAAACGGAATAGTTTCCTTGAACCAAATACTGCCATCGCTGTCAAAACTGGTCCAGTGAATCAGGTTTCCTTCGGCTTCTTCTACCTTCAGGTTTTGACCGTACTTGGTAGGCAACGCAAAGGCTTTCGCCCCGTCAAGCACCACGTATTCGCCTGTGATGAGTAATTTACCGTTGCTGTAAAATGTTTTCTTCATGCTTCCTGAACAATTGTAACTACTTTCTAAGGTTCTCAATCAATTCTACTACCGAAGCGTGAGAAACCGTATGATTTTCAAAATGTTTGGCAATGGCTTTTCGCTCGTCAGCCGTGGCTTGGTATTGATTTAAAATATTGTTCAGGTGCATTTTCATGTGTCCTTCCTGAATCCCCGTAGTGGTCAACGAACGCAGTGCCGCAAAATTTTGCGCCAATCCGGTTACTGCTACGATTTGCATCAATTCCTGAGCAGAAGGCTTGCCCAGTACTTCCAAAGCCAGCTTTACCAAAGGATGCAATGAGGTCAATCCTCCCACAGTTCCCAAAGCCAGCGGGATTTCCATCCAAAAGGTGAAGATTCCGTTTTCTATTTTGGCATGCGATAAACTTCGGTATTGGCCGTCTCGGGCAGCATGAGCGTGTATGCCTGCTTCTACCGCCCGGAAATCGTTTCCGGTGGCCAAGACCACCGCATCTATCCCGTTCATAATGCCTTTGTTGTGGGTAACGGCTCGGTACGGTTCGATTTCGGCAATGCGAACGGCTTGCACGAATTTCTCAGCAAACAACTGAGGATTTTCTATTTTCTTCTCGGCCAACTCTTCTACGCTGCAAGAAACCTCAGCCCGCACGATACAATTGGGCACATAGTTAGACAAGATACTCATCACCACACTAATGTCTTTTTCCGTTTCGGAAAATGCTTCGTAATGCAGTGCCGTTTCTTTCAAGGTTTTGGCCAATTGCTCCAAACAGGAATTGATAAAATTGGCGCCCATACTGTCTTTGGTGTCAAACGTAACATGCAATTGATAATAATGCTCCATTTCGGTCGTTTTATCCCTGAGCTCCATAGCCAAAATACCGCCGCCACGTTTTTGCATATTTTTGGTAATGCTATCTGTGGAAGCAATCAAATCATTTTTGACCTTATCAAAAAACGATTGTAGTTTGGCAGTTGCGCCCTTAAAAATAAAGTGAACCTGTCCTATTTTTTCGGTATTCAAAACGGTGGCTTTAAAACCTCCTCGGGTACTCCAAAACTTAGCCGACTTGGCAGCTGCCGCCACCACCGAACTTTCTTCAATAACCATAGGAACCGAGTAATACTTCCCGTTAATCATAAAGTTGGGAGCAATACCCATGGGCAGGTAGAAATTGGTAATGGTGTTTTCTATAAATTCATCGTGTAATTGCTGCAATTTTACATCGGTATTCCAATACTGCTTCAACGTAGCAACAGCTTCGGAAGGATTGGAGAAATATGCATTGGCAATCCACTGTATTTTTTCTTCTTTGGATAATTTGGAAAATCCGGTAACGGCATTATTCATATTTGTCATTTATTTTTTGGGCTCAGTCGACAACGGAGTCGGCACTTCACCTTCATATTCTGTTTCTTTTAAATCTTCGGTTTGTTTGCCCAGTTTTACTTTTGGATTCTCCTGAGTTCCGGTAACTTTAATCGGAATTCCGAATAGTCCAAAGGGCGGCAATCCCAATCGCATTTTAATATTCAAATTGCCATCAAAACTGGTTTGTCCTTCTATTCGAGGACGGAAACCGGCCACTTTGAACTTAAAACGATCAATATTGATGATGTTATTTTTAATGGTGGTTTTAATATTGACTTCCGTTACATCCGGATTTTTCATCGCCTCTTTGCCCGTCTTCTGACTCACCACTCCAAACATTTTAAATCCTTTCATTTTCACTTTTCTTACCGATAACGTACCGCCACCGGTTAACGAAGGGTAGATGGGCGCCATGTTGTGATCCAAGATACCGGCGACTTTGTAATCGAGGGAAATAATCCCTTCGGCACTCTGGGCAGCGCTGGCCATTTCGCGGAACAATTTGACTTCCTTGTAAGCTCGTTTCACATCAAAATCCTTTGCCAATACTTTAAAGTCAAAAAAGGCTTTTTCGGTTGATTGGCTTCCGTAAACCACATCCATATTGACGTTGCAACCAATCATATTAAAACCCGAATTCCTGAGTTCCAATCGGCCTTTATTGAGATTCATTTGGCCTTTGAGCTTTTCCATTTTCAATTCCTGAAAATTAACTTTATCTGCTGTGGCCGAAAGTTGTAAATCAAAATTTTCCGGAATCACCACCACGCCCGATGCAGCCGGTTGAATGGAATCGGTTGAGGCTTTCGCCGGAGTCATTGCCATAAATTCATCAACATTGATGTAATTGGAATGGAGGTTGAACTTTCCTTTTAGAATGGCTTTTGGTGTCAAAACAAAATCGATTACATGCTGCAAATAACCGTTCATTTTGAAATCAGACTGGCCGTAAGCGGCATTGAAATCCTTAAAGTTCATTTTGTCCTGATGGAATGCAAAAGTCCCGTCTTTAATGACAAACGGTTTCGGCAAATACTCCGAAGTGGTTTTGATGTTTCTCAGTTTCAGCACGCCTTTGTTCTGAAGTTTGCTGTACCGCCCGTTCAGGGCATCTGCCTGCGATCCTTTGAAGGACACATCGGCATTGACATAGCCGTCAACGTCTAACCCTTTTTGGGAAAACACCTTGTAAATGCGACCCAAATCCAATTCGCCTTTGGCTCTGATGTCGTATTGGATGTTTTCAAAATTTTGCAATTTGGCATTCAAAAAGATGGGTTTGCCCTCAAACACAAAAGAAACCGGGGTCAGGTTAATTTTTAAATCTTGCATCGAACCATCGGTATCTAAAATCGTGGCCAAGACATTGATATTTTGTATCGGATTAGGATAATAATTGGTTTTCACAAAACCGTTACGCAACGAAATTTTGCCCTTAGTCACCGGTATTTTACCGTGGGATTTATCATAAACGCCATTGGATTTGACATCCATCGCAAGCATCCCGCGCAAATCCATATTTTGCAAGCCCAAAGCCTGATCCATTTTGGCCAAATCGATTTTGGTATTGATTCGAGCATCAAGCGTTGGCGTGGACAAGCCTTCGGTTTTAATGATGGCTTTGACGTAATCTTTCCCAACATTGAAGAAAACCGAATCGATATTGACCTGCAACTTTTCAGGCTCCAGCGAAGGGAGCTTGGTATCAAAATTCAAAAAAATGTTCGAGGCCGGAAACGGGGCTTTATTGTAATTGATATAGCCGTCACGGATTTTCATATTGAAAGCCAAATCGGGTTTTTGATTCTGAGACGCGATGTATTTGCCTTTTAGAGTCAGCAACAAATCGGTGCTCCCTTTTACGTTGGATTTATCGAGCCAAGTCACATAATGCGGCGGCAAAGCAGTAAAGAAATCGTTGAGCTTGCTGTTTTCCGATTTGATGTTGAAATCCATATCGTAGCCGTTGCTCAGGAAGTCGAATTTTCCTTTGAACTCTACCGGCAGCCGGTTGATTTTGAGGTTGTTTTGTTCAAAAATGAACGCCAGGGAATTGGTATTAATCTTGGTAATCAAATCGGCATTGACTTTCTTGTTTTTGAGGTATTGCTCTCCGTTATAGGTAAAGTCGAAAGACGCAATTTTGGCTTCGGTATACAAATCAAATATGGCCTTATCCAAATCGCCTTTACCAATATATTCAAACCCTTTGGCATCAATAAGCATCTTGGTTGATTGATCGTCATACACCAAATGAGCATTCAGAATAGCTATTTTTTCGAGTCGCAAAGCGGTGTTTCCGGTGGTGTCTTTTTCGGTCGCTTTGGCATCTGAAATATACACATTGTAATTGGCTTCCCCTTTTTCATTGACTTTTACATTGATGAATGCATCGGTCACATAAATCTTATCGATGTTAATTTTTTTGTCAAACAACAGCGAACCCACATCAATCCCAAAAGAAATTTCATTGGCAGAAACCAGCGTTTCATCTTTATACGGTGCCGATCCTTTGAGTGAAAAATCGGTCAACGTAAGGGTTAGCGACGGAAAATGATTGAAAAAAGACAAATTCGCCTCTTTGAAATTGAGCTCCCCATTGAGTTTTTTATTGGCGAACGCTTTTACTTCTTCGGCAATTCTCCCAGGAAAAAGTATGGGAATCAAAAACAGCGCTAACAATACCGTACCAAGGATAATTCCGGTAACCTTTAGGATTTTGACCACTATGGACGGGGACGGTTTTTTCATGCTACAAAATTAGGCTTCCGCTTACTGCCAAAAAAATTTAAGCCAATTATTTTTATAAAAATACAAAAAGCCGCACACAAAAGCGCTGAACGTAAAAAATATTGATATGCCGACTCACTGGGTTACAGATTTACCGGTTCTTAAAAATCGGAGCGTGTCGGGGTAATGCGTATCTTTGATCCCTTTAAAAATCAATATGCTCAAAATCGGACATCGCGGTGCCAAAGGACATGCCGCCGAAAACACCTTGGCTTCCTTTCAAAAAGCGCTGACGCTTGGCGTTGACATGGTTGAATTGGACGTGTACCTGAGCAAAGAAGGTGTTCCCGTGGTCATTCACGACAAAACGGTAGATCGAACCACCTCAGCCTCGGGTTTGGTTTCTGATTTTAGCGTATCCGAATTGGAAAAATTAGGCATTCCTTCATTGGAAGCTGTTTTTCAGTTGGTCAAAAATCAATGCGAAATCAACCTCGAAATCAAATCGTTTGAAACTACGGAAGCGGTCCTGAAATTAATAGATTCGAAACGGTTTGAAACAGAAAAACTCCTCATTTCGAGCTTTGATTGGAACGCTTTACAGGAAGTGCGTTTTCACGATAATACGCTGCGAATCGGGGTTTTGACCGAAACGGATTTGGATTTGGCCATAGCCTTTGGCAAATTCATCAAAGCCTACGCCATCCATCCCCATTTTCATTTGATTGATTCTGAAAAAGTCGCTCTAATTAAAAAGAATCATTTTAAAATTTTCCCTTGGACGGTGAATGAGCCCGAAGATATTATCTTTGTTCAATCGCTGGGTGTTGACGGCATTATTAGTGATTTTCCGGATAGACTATGAACAAAAATTTCGACATTCTTATTGTAGGCGGCGGGGCGGCCGGTTTTTTCACAGCTATCAACATAGCAGAAAAAAATCCGAAGTTGAACATCGCCATTTTAGAGCGCGGAAAAACCGTTTTGGAAAAAGTACGCATTTCCGGCGGTGGACGCTGCAATGTAACACATGCCTGCTTTGTGCCGAATGATTTGGTGAAATTTTATCCGCGGGGCGAAAAAGAATTGCGCGGTCCGTTTCATCAGTTCTGCTCGGGCGATACCATCGAGTGGTTTGAGCGGCATGGCGTTGAACTCAAAATTGAAGAAGACGGCAGAATGTTTCCCACTTCTGACAGTTCGCAAACCATTATCGACTGTTTTTTATCCGCGGTGAAAAAGCTAAAAATTGAAGTACTGACCGGCCACAGCGTGCAATCTATCTTTAAAGGTGACGGCTACTGGAAAGTAGAGACGAATCACGAAACTTTCTCCTGCCAAAAACTGATCATGACCACCGGCAGTAATCCGAAAATCTGGGAAATGCTACACGTCATAGGACATACAATTGTTCCTCCGGTTCCGTCCCTGTTTACGTTTAACATTAAAGATGCTCGCATCAAAGATTTGATGGGTGTTTCGGCTTTCGCCAAAGTAACGGTTAAAGGAACAAAACTCGAAGCTTCCGGGCCCTTACTGATTACCCACTGGGGCATGAGCGGCCCCGGAATTTTAAGGCTTTCGGCCTGGGGCGCGCGAGAACTTTTTGCCAAAAATTATCAATTCACACTCGAAGTGAACTGGCTCAATGAGACTACTCATGATGAAGCCCTCGAGACGCTCAAAGAGTTGAAACAAGAACATGCCAAGAAGACGGTGGCCAAAAAATCACCGTTTGATTTTCCCAACCGTTTGTGGGAAAGTTTGGTGTTGGCTGCCGGAATTTCCGTTGAAACCAAATGGGCAGACTTATCAAAAAAACAATTAATTAATTTGGCTAGCCAACTCACCAACGGACAATTTCAAGTGAATGGCAAAAGTACTTTTAAAGAAGAATTTGTCACCGCGGGCGGCATCGACTTAAAAGAAATCAACTTCAAAACCATGGAAAGCAAATTGCATGAAAACCTGTTTTTTGCCGGCGAGATTCTAAATATTGACGCGATAACCGGTGGATTCAACTTTCAAAACGCCTGGACCAGTGGATTTATTGTTGCCAATGCAATAACAAAATAATTCTTATTTTTTTTCTTGTAGGTGTTTAGAAATCAGGTAAATTTGGTTTTCTTAAAAACAAAACCATGAAGCAACTGCTACTTTCACTATGTCTTGGATTGTATTCCATCGCAGGTTTTTCACAATTCTTTGAAGGCTTTGAAAACACCTACGGCCCTGACCTATATCCTACCTCCGTCTGGACACTATCCAGTGGCAACTGGGCCTTTTTCTCCAATGAATTTGGAATAATGGAACAATGGAAAACAAACAATACTATCCCATATCAAGGTGCCAATGCCGCTTATGTTTCAAATGAAAATATCGGTTTGAATAACACTGGAGAAGATTATCTTATTACTCCACTTGTAGACATACCGATGAACGGTCAATTAAAATTTTGGAGCAGAACTTTTTTCAGCGGTAATCAGGGAACTTTATATCAAATAAGAGTCGCGCCGATGACAGCTAGTCAAACTGATATAGGTTCATACACTGTTTTGGCACAATTTACAGAGAATGAATTAAGCACCACATTCGATGTTTATGAGGAAAAAACTATAAATCTGTCTGCCTTTTCCGGACAAGGTATATATATAGCTTTTGTTCGTGTTTTTACACAGCCAACCGCAACTTTGGGTGGTGATTGTTGGTTACTGGATAATGTTTCTGTGGAAGCTTCATTGACTTCAAATTGTCCAAAGCCTACACAATTAGTGTCAAGTTCAATCACACCAACCTCAGCAGTATTAAATTGGAATGAAACAGGAAATGCTACTGCTTGGGAAGTTTTTGTAAGTCCGCCAAACACTCCGGCTCCTTTACCTAACACTAACGGATACATAGTTTCATCAACAATCCCCTTTGTTGTGACAGGTTTGACTCCTAATACTTGTTACACCTACTATGTACGTTCAATATGTTCTTTTGCTCAAAAAAGCGACTGGTCAGGACCGAGTAACTTTTGTACTTACGATTGCACCAATAACGGAACTTGCTATGATAATCTAAATCTAGTCGCTTTCGTTGACAGCAATAATAATGGCATTAAAGATTTGAATGAAAATGACTTCAACTATGGCCTCTTTACATATGAAATTAATAATTCAGGAACACCAACTTACGGTTATCCTAATAATGGGGCTTATTTTGTTTTTGATGACAACCCAACTAATAGCTATTCCATTCATTTTGATGTGGCATCAGCTTACACTCCCTATTTTAGTTCCTCTACGAATTACACCAATATTATAATCCCCGGTGGCGGTTCTCAAATCTTATATTTCCCGATAACACAACTTCAGTCTTATGAAGATTTAGAAGTAACAATACTGCCAAGTAACAGTCCACGACCGGGATTCACATATATCAATTACATACGCATAAAAAACAACGGACCACAAAATATAAGTACAGCTACTTTAACATTCACGAAAGCCTCAGCCGTTTCAATTATCAATGTTTCTCAAAGTGGCGTTACTATGACTCCAATAGGCTTCACCTATACATTTAACAACTTAGCTCCCAACCAAACCCTCAATATTTTGGTAAATATGCAGGTACCCACCATACCTTCGGTAAACTTAGGAGATATACTTACCAATACAGCAACCGTTTCCTCATTAAACACCGATGCCTTTCCCTTAAATAACAATTACAGTTTATCCCAAATTTTAGTGGGTTCTTACGATCCTAATGACAAAAGCGAATCCCACGGCGGTAAAATAGGACTCGATACTTTTACCGATAATGATTACTTGTATTACACGATTCAATTTGAAAATACGGGTACTGCCAATGCTGAATTTATAAGAATTGAAGATACGCTCGATGCCAGTTTAGATGAAAGTACTTTTGAAATGATTCGTTCCAGCCATGCGGTTAACACAACCCTTGCCGGAAATCAACTGACTTGGCATTTTTACAACATCAACTTACCTCCTACCATAAGCCAACCGGATCAAAGCCACGGTTATGTGTTCTTCAAAATAAAACCCAAAACCGGTTATGTAGCAGGAGACATCATTCCGAATTCGGCTGCGATTTATTTTGACTATAATCCGCCCATTGTGACGAATACTTTTAACACAGAGTTTTTCAGTAGTTTGGGAAATTCATCTTTTGCAGCATCGGAATCCTTCAATTTATACCCGAATCCGACCAAGCACTATGTAAAAATCAGTTTGAATGCGAATGACAAAATCGATGAACTCCGATTCTACGATGTTTCAGGTAAAATGGTCAAGAGCATGACAACAATTGACGCCTTATCGTCAGACATTGATGTTTCAACATTGGAAAAAGGAATTTACTTTGTTGAACTTAAAACAAAGAGCAAATCAAAACAAATCAAAAAACTCATCATTCAATAAGCACCAAATAAAAAGTCCCGATTACTCGGGACTTTTTCAGCGGTTTAAATACCAAATACTTCCTGTCAAAACTGTAGCATAACTTACCCACGCTAAATAAGGCAGCAAGAGATAACTAGCTACTTTGTCAATTCGTTTGAACTGACTGTAGGTTTCAAAAATCATCGTCCATAAAAGCAATATTTCGAAGAAAGCCAACATCGGATTCTGCAATCCAAAAAACAAGAATGACCATAAAGCATTCAATGCCAATTGCACCAAAAAGAAAATGAAAGCTCGTTTTACATTGGCTTCATCCCTATCAATCAGATTCCAAATTCTTCCTGCTGCATATCCCATCAGTACATACAAAACCGTCCAAACCGGCGCAAAAACCCAATTCGGCGGATTAAAAACGGGCTTATTAAGCAGAGCATACCAAGTAGGAATATTATCCCGGGTCACAATACTGGAAAAATAACCAACCGCCAAACAAGTCATGATTACAGTAGCTATACGGAGCGTTTTTTGCATTTCAAATTATTTTAGCCAAAGATACCACACAATTTTTTACTATTTTTAAAAAAAGTATCTTTGCCAAAATTTCAACCTTATGATGACGGAAAAGGATTTTGTTGTTCCAAATTTCACCAACACAATTGAAAACGGAACTTTTCAATGGAGTGCCCCCAGTAACATTGCCTTGGTAAAATATTGGGGAAAGAAAGACAACCAAATTCCGGCTAATCCTTCCGTTAGTTTTACGCTCAACAACTGTAAAACCATCACTAAATTGGGTTTTCAATCCCGTGAAAAAGATGGCGCTTTTTCTTTCGATTTGCTTTTTGAAGGACAACCCAAAGAAGCGTTCAAACCCAAGATTCAAAAATTTTTGGAGCGTATAGAAGCGTATTGCCCTTATTTGAAAAACTATCATTTTACGATTGACACCCACAACACCTTTCCGCACAGTTCCGGGATTGCATCTTCCGCTTCGGGAATGGCCGCTTTGGCAATGAATATTATGAGTTTGGAAAAAGCATTACAGCCAACCATGACAGAGAATTACTTTTATCAAAAAGCTTCTTTCTTGGCGCGATTAGGTTCCGGAAGTGCTTGCCGAAGTGTAAAAGGCAGCGTAGTAGTTTGGGGAAATCATGCCGAAATTGATGGCAGTTCCGATTTATTTGGCGTAGCATTTCCATCAAAAATCCATGACAATTTCAAAAATTATCAGGATACCATTCTTTTGGTTGATAAAGGCGAAAAACAAGTTTCCAGCACCGTTGGTCATGATTTGATGCACAACCATCCTTTTGCCAAACAGCGATTTGAGCAGGCTCATACTAATTTGTCAGCGATGAAAAGTGTTTTGGAAACTGGTAATTTGGAAAAATTTATAGAAATTACAGAAAGCGAAGCGCTGACACTGCACGCCATGATGATGACTTCGTTGCCTTATTTCATTTTGATGAAGCCCAATACTTTGGAAATCATTAACCGAATTTGGAAGTTCAGAAACGAGACTAAAATTCCGGTTTGTTTTACGCTCGATGCCGGAGCGAATGTGCATGTGCTGTATCCTGAAAATGTCAAAGAAAGTGTTTTGCAATTTATTACGGCTGAATTAGTTGGCTATTGTCAAAATGGTAACTATATTTGTGATGGAATTGGATTTGGAAGTCAATTGATAATTGATAATTGATAATTGATAATTGATAATTGATAATTGCAAAATTAAAGAGTGTTGAAGAAAAACGTTATAAATGACAAATCTTATGCGTTTGCCATAGAAATAGTTTCTCTTTATAAAGTTTTAACTGAAAGAAAGGAATTTGTTTTATCTAAACAATTGTTAGGTTCCGGCACATCAATAGGTGCGAATATCAGAGAATCATAACATGCTCAAAGCAAGACTGATTTTGTACACAAATTATCAATTGCTTTAAAAGAAGCCAATGAAACTGAATATTGGTTAGGTTTGTTACACGAAACGGAGTATCTAAGTCAGACCGAATTTGAAAATATAAAACCAAGAATAGTCGAATTATTAAAGTTGTTGACCAGTATAATTAATACTTCTAAAACAAAATAATTATCAATTATCCATTGTTAATTATCCATTAAAATATGAAAGGACCCTTATTTTACTCAAAAATTTTACTCTTCGGGGAGTATGGAATTATCAAAGATTCTAAAGGCTTATCCATTCCTTATAACTTTTACAACGGCGCTTTGAAAGTGGATGAAAATCCCTCTCAGGAAGCCATTGCTTCTAATGCAAGTTTGAAGCGATTTGCCACCTATCTGGAAGAATTACAAAAAGAACAACCCGACTTAGTGACCTTTAATATCGATACCCTGAAAACAGATGTTGAGCGAGGCATGTACTTTGACTCCAGCATTCCGCAAGGGTATGGTGTAGGCAGTAGCGGTGCATTGGTAGCAGCTATTTATGATAAATATGCCCATGCTAAAATCACGGTTTTGGAAAATCTGACGCGTGAAAAACTGTTGCAGTTGAAAGCTATTTTTGCTCAAATGGAATCATTTTTTCACGGTAAAAGTTCAGGTCTTGACCCGTTGAACAGCTATTTGAGTATACCAATTCTGATTAATTCTAAGGATAATATTGAAGCAACCGGCATTCCGTCGCAAAGCGCTACCGGTAAAGGAGCCGTGTTTTTGTTAGACTCTGGCATTGTGGGCGAAACGGCTCCAATGGTCAATATTTTCATGGAAAACCTAAAAGAAGAAGGATTCCGCAGAATGCTGAAAAACCAATTTGTAAAATACACCGATGCTTGTGTGGAAAATTTCTTGGGAGGCGATATGAAATCGCTTTTTGAAAACACCAAAAAACTGTCGAAGGTCGTATTGAACAACTTCAAACCTATGATTCCGGAAGCTTTTCACGGAGTTTGGCAAAAAGGGATTGACACTAACGATTACTATTTAAAACTTTGCGGTTCAGGGGGAGGAGGCTACATTTTGGGCTTCACTCAGGATTTAGAAAAAGCCAAACAATCGCTCAAAGACTACAAACTGGAGGTGGTTTACCAATTCTAATTCACAACCCAAAACACTAATGTTAAGCCGAAAAAACAAGCATCGCATACTGAAAATCATCAGTCTGTTTTCTGTGGTGCGCGGCTACAACATTCCGGTCATTGTATTGGCGCAGTACTTGTCTGCTATTTTCATTTTGGCTCCCGAAAACAAGAGGGCTCTGAGCGTTTTGCTCGATTTCAATCTGTTCATCATTGTTTTGGTTTCGGGGTTGACCATTGCTTCGGGTTACATCATCAATAATTTTTACGACAGCAAGAAAGATTTAATCAATAGGCCAAATAAGTCACAACTCGACCGGCTGGTGAGTCAGAAAACAAAACTAGAGGTTTATTTTACCGTAAATTTCATTGTGGCGCTTCTGGCCTGCTTTGTGTCTTTTCGTGCCGTGATGTTTTTTTCGGTTTACATCTTTCTGATTTGGTTTTATTCGCACAAGCTCAAAAAGATTGTGGTAGTTGGGAACCTGACAGCTTCTTTTTTGGCTGTGCTTCCTTTTTTTGCCATTTTACTTTATTACAAAACCTTATATCCGCAGATTTTAGCTCATGCAACTTTCTTGTTTTTGTTGATTCTGATTCGGGAAATGATCAAGGATTTGGAAAACATTAAAGGCGATATCGCCAATGATTACCAAACGATTCCTGTGTTATTTGGAGAAACTTTTTCCAAAAAAATCATCACTTTGCTGACACTTTCAACCGTGATTCCGGTTTATTTTTTAATCGAAGTTTATGATGTAGGATACATGGATATTTACTTTTATATCAGTCTGATTATTCTGATTTTCTTTCTACAAAAACTGTGGAAATCTAATACCAAACCCGATTATCTGAAACTGCATAACATTTTAAAATTTTTGGTGGTATCGGGAGTTTTCAGCATTATGCTTATCAATCCGGAAGTCCTCATTCACGGCAAACGGCTCCTGAAATTGTAACAAATGAGGAGCGAAAGCTCAGCGCCATTGCTACACCATTTTCCCGCTTTCCGCGTTACACGGTAACTGCTGCAATCGGGGCTAAAAACTATCCATAGAAAAGCGTATCTTTGCCCGGTAAATGACATTCCCATGAATAAGAAAGACGGCAATAATAAACGAAGTAGCTCCAGAACCAACAGTTCCAGACCTAGCGCGAACAAACCAAAGCCAGCACTGCCGAAACGCTCGCAAAAACCAAAAAAGGACAACCCCGCCGCCGCTGAAAACGCTGCAAAAAAAGGAGGAAGACCTGAAAAAACCGTGCGTCAAAACTCACCCAGAGCTTTAAAATCAGACGATATCCGTTTGAACAAGTACATCTCGAACTCGGGCGTATGCTCGCGTCGTGATGCAGATATTTACATCCAATCAGGGAATGTGAAAGTAAACGGAGAAGTGATTACCGAAATGGGGTACAAGGTAAAACCGGGCGATGTAGTCAATTTTGACGGAGCTGTTTTGACGCCGGAGCGCAAGGAATATGTTTTGCTTAACAAACCCAAAAATTTCACGACTTCAAACGAAGACGATGGCGATCACAGAAATGTATTGGAGTTGGTACGGGCAGCAACCAAAGCCAAACTGCAACCCATCGGCAGAATGGACAAAAATACTACCGGTCTATTGGTATTTACCAATGATACGGATATGATTCGAAAGTTCAGTTTGCCCAACCAGAAATCGACCAAAATTTATCAGGTTTCCCTCGATCGCAATTTGAAATTTGAAGATTTAGAGAAAATTGCGGGTGGTGTTACTCTTGACGGTCATAAACTATTTGTAGATGAAATCTCGTATATAGACGGAGAGCCTAAAACCGAAATTGGGTTGAAACTGAGAACTCCTAATGTAAAAGTTGTTCGTGCTATTTTTGAAAGTTTTAAATACGATGTCTTAAAAATTGACCGCGTTTCTTTTGCCGGATTGACCAAAAAGAATTTACCGCGAGGCAATTGGCGTTTCCTGACAGAACAGGAGATTATCAATTTGAAAAACGTTTAATTAAGTATATTTATCCTTGAGAATCCTCTGGTTTTGATAACGAGAGGATTTTTTATTTAACAATTATGTCAGCAGAAAAAAACTTATCAATTGCGCATCTTTGGTTTGAAGCCTTTAATGCGCACAACCTGGAAAAACTATTATCATTATACGATGAGGAAGCGGAACATTTCAGTCCGAAACTAAAACTACGTCATCCCGAAACCAAAGGCTTGGTTAGCGGAAAAGAAGCTTTGCGCTCTTGGTGGCAGGATGCCTTTGACCGTTTGCCTACTTTGCATTATATAGTAACTTCACTGACCTCAAATTCCGATCGGGTTTTTATGGAATACATCCGAACGGTGGCCAATGAAGACGATATGTTGGTGGCCGAGGTGTTGGAAATCAAAGACAGCAGAATCATTGCTTCGAGGGTATACCACGGATAATTTATCATATCATTAACAAATCTATTGACCAAAAACAGATAGTTTTATCGAACTAAACCATTCTTTATGAAAAACTTATATTCTTTTTCAGCGATGCTTTTTTTGTCATTGCTTTTTGTAAACTGTAAGTCTGAGCAGAAAACACAAGATTTCAAAGCGATAACCGCTGCTTATTTTAAAGAGAAAAACGAATTGAATCCGCTAGAAGCCACCTTAAACGGTCAGAGCGAATACAACGATCAATTGGTTTTTGAAATGACTGATTCGTACCGAAATAAGAAAAAAGCATTTTACCAAAAATATTTGGATGAGTTGCAGACTATTGACACATCAAAGCTTACCGCCGAAGAACAGAACAGCTATGACATCATGAAATGGGAAGCTGAAGTTGGGCTCGATTTACTGAAACAAAACGCCAATTTGGTGCCGATAGAACAGTTTGACGGAACGCATTTGACCATGGGACAATTTGCCAGCGCCGAAAGTGCACAACCCTTCAAAACCGTAAAAGATTATGAAAATTTCCTGAAAAGAATTGATTTGTATTCGATTTGGATTGACTCTGCCATGGTATACATGAAAAAGGGAATGCAACAAAAAGTGACTTTGCCCAAAGCGTTAGCCGAGAAAGTAATTCCTCAATTTGAATCGATTATCACTCCAAAAACGGAAGACAATTTGTTTTACTCGAGCTGTAAAAAATTCCCGGCTGATTTTACCGAACAACAAAAAAGCAATTTATCTCAACAATATAGTGCAGCAATCAATGAAAAATTAACCCCGCAGTTTCAAAAACTGATTGCTTTCATGAAAACAGAATACGTTCCGGCGTGCAGAACTACCAGTGGGATTGGCAGTATTAAAGGCGGAAACGAGCTTTATAAAGTTTATGTAAAACAATGGACCACGACTGATAAAACTCCTGAAGAAATTCACGAATTAGGACTCAAAGAAGTGGCGCGCATCAAAGCCGAAATGGAAAAAGTGAAGGAACAAGTTGGTTTCAAAGGAACCATTATCGAGTTCTTTGATTACGTGAGAAACAATCCGAAACTGAAACCGTTCAAAAAACCGGAAGAAGTGATTGCTAATTTTGAGCGAATACACAAAATCATCACCCCTAATGTGAACAAATTTTTTTCATTGCAGCCAAAGACTCCTTTTCAAATCAAAAGAACAGAAGCCTTCCGCGAAAAAACAGCCAGTGCCGAGTACATGCAAGGTTCTGCTGACGGCACAAGACCCGGAACTTTTTATGTGCCGATTCCTGATGTAGCCAATTACAACTACTACGGAGATGAGGATTTGTTTTTGCACGAAGCCATTCCGGGACATCATTTCCAAATTTCGCTGCAACAGGAAAACAAAGACTTACCCGATTTCAGAAAGTTCAATTGGTTTGGAGCTTATGGCGAAGGTTGGGCTTTGTACACCGAAAGTTTAGGAAAAGAACTGGGATTATACACCGATCCTTTTCAATACTTTGGAATGTTAGGTAATGAAATGCACCGTGCCATTCGTTTGGTGGTCGACACCGGTTTACATGCCAAAGGATGGACCCGCGAACAAGCCATTGCTTATTCTTTGGAAAACGAAGCCGAAAGCGAAGCCAGCATCATATCTGAAATTGAACGTTATATGGCCATTCCGGGACAAGCATTGTCATACAAAATAGGACAATTGAAAATATTGGAATTGAGACAAAAAGCACAAGACCAACTCAAAGACAAATTTGACATCAAGGTCTTCCATCAAAAAGTACTCGAATCAGGAGTGATGCCATTGGCATTATTAGAAAAGAAAATTGACCAGTGGATTGCAACCGGAAAATAATCAAAAAGCCTCTCTTAAACGGAGAGGCTTTTTAATTTAATTGGCTATACTGGTTTCCATGCTTTTGAAATCAATGGGTTTGCCATCCACATCAAAAAACTCGTAATTGTATTTTAATTTACCATCAATCTCTTCTATTTTAACCAGCATTTGATAAAAACCCTGACTCCATTCGATAATCAAATGGTATTCGTAGTCTCCTACTCCAAAACTTCCGGGCAAATTGCTGGTATAAATCAGTTTTTTTGATTTCAGGTTCAACGTATTGACTTCAATATTTTCATAAACACCCAGTTCGTCGCTGTCTACTTTTTTACCTGTATAATCTATATTGGCGGTTGCAGTTGTTTTTTTCTTCTTTTCCTTATTCCGATTGTAATCGTCTTTGATGGAGAAAATAACATCTTTTAATGAATTTTTTCCGGCATTAAGCAAATAAAATCTGATTTGGTGGTGGTACATCAGCTTGTGTACTTTCTTGGAACCGTCTTCGTTGGTGCTTCCTTCGCTTAAATCATTGTCAACAATTTCGATGATGGGCATGTTTTGTCCCATAGTGTGACTCATCGACTGTGATTTTAAACTTTTGATTTTTTGTTCGTTTTCGGAAACTATTTTTTCTTTCTCCAAAATTTCGGCGTGAAGTACTTCAATCTGTTTAATGGCTTCATCTAATTGCTTTTGTTTTTCGGCAGAAATAGTATTAGAGTTGTTTTTAGTTAGCAAATACACTGATAATGCCAATAAAACAAATCCAAAAATTGCCAACAAAGCAGTGATCATAAGCCGATTCCCTTTCATTTATACAATAAATTCAAATCATGAATTAATGCTGTAAAAGTAATGGCATTTCACAAAACGATAAAGCTCATTCAAAAGAAACTGTGAACATTTTATTAACTAAATTGTTGAAAATGAAAAAGCTCCAACTTTCGTCGGAGCTTTTCTGTGCGGGTAATAGGACTCGAACCTACACGCCTTGCGGCACCAGATCCTAAGTCTGGCACGTCTACCAATTTCGCCATACCCGCAAAATTGTGAGTGCAAATATAGCCATATTTTTCAAATACCAAATTCCAACCACTTTTATTTTCTAAAAAAATTGCGTTTTGAAATTTCTGATAGCGGAATTTGTATATTTGACATTATCATTTATTAAACCAAAAATGGACAACATAAAAAACTACGTTCAGCAAAACAAAGAGCGTTTTATCAACGAATTAATTGAACTTTTAAAAATTCCTTCCGTAAGTGCTGACAGTGCTTATGCCCAAGATGTCATTGACACGGCCAATGCCGTAAAAATTTCTTTGGAAAAAGCCGGTTGTGATTTAGTTGAAATATGCGAAACACCAGGTTATCCAATTGTGTACGGTGAAAAAATAATCGACAGGAATTTACCAACCGTTTTGGTTTACGGGCACTATGATGTGCAGCCCCCTGATCCTATGGAGTTATGGACCTCTCCTCCATTTGAACCGGTTATCAAAACCACTGATATTCATCCGGAAGGCGCCATTTTTGCTCGCGGTGCCTGTGACGACAAAGGTCAAATGTATATGCACGTGAAAGCCTTTGAATACATGATTCAAAACAATTGCCTTCCGTGTAACGTAAAATTCATGATTGAAGGTGAAGAAGAAGTGGGTTCTAAAAGTTTAGGTTGGTTTGTGGAAAGAAACCAAGAAAAATTGGCTAACGATGTGATTTTAATCTCTGATACCGGAATGATCTCTAATCAACAACCCAGTATCACTACCGGTTTACGTGGTTTGAGTTATGTAGAAGTAGAAGTTACCGGACCCAACCGCGATTTACACTCTGGCTTATACGGTGGTGCTGTAGCTAATCCGATTAATGTTTTAGCTAAAATGATTGCCTCGTTACACGACGAGAACAATCACATTACCATACCCGGGTTTTATGACAAAGTTGAAGAATTATCTGCTGCTGAGAGAGCCGAAATGGCCAAAGCCCCATTTAATTTGGACAACTATAAAAAAGCATTAAATATCGAAGATGTTTATGGTGAAACCGGTTATGTGACCAATGAAAGAAACTCAATCCGTCCAACTTTAGATGTAAACGGAATATGGGGCGGTTATACCGGTGAAGGTGCCAAAACCGTGATTGCCAGCAAAGCTTATGCTAAAATATCAATGCGTTTGGTTCCGAATCAAGATTGGGAAGAAATCACCGCATTGTTTACCAAACATTTTGAAAGTATAGCTCCCAAGGCGGTTAAAGTAAAAGTAACACCCCATCACGGAGGACAAGGTTATGTTACGCCAATTGACAGTATAGGGTATCAAGCCGCATCCAAAGCTTATACTGAAACTTTTGGAGTTCCGGCCATTCCGGTGCGTTCGGGAGGCAGTATTCCTATTGTAGCGTTGTTTGAAAAAGAACTGAAATCAAAAACCATCATGATGGGATTCGGTTTAGACAGTGATGCCATTCACTCGCCAAACGAGCATTTCGGAGTTTTCAATTATTTGAAAGGAATTGAAACTATACCGTTATTTTACAAGTATTTCGTGGAATTATCCAAATCGTAAATTATAATCAAATCCGTTTAATAACAAACGGATTTTTTATTATGGCTCTCAAACGACTCATTATTATTGCGTTTTATGTTTTGTTTTTGGCTTGTTGCAGCTGTAAAACCAACAAGACCGTTAATCATTACAAAGAAGGGAAATGGGTTTATAAAGACACGGTAAACAATGTTCTTTATAAATCTAAAGGCAAGTATAACAAAAGCCGTGAAATCAAAACATGGAAATACTACGAAAATCGAAGACTGGTAAAAACCGAAAAATACCGGGATACTATTTGCTACATCGAAACCTTTGACCATAACGGAAAAGTAACTTCAAAAGGACAGTCCATGATTTTAGAAGAAAAAGACGGTACGCATTGGTACCTAACCGGTGATTGGCTCTTTTTTGATGAAAACGACCAAGTTATCGGCATCAAAAAATACCTGAAAGGGGAATTGATTTCGGAAGAAGCAAAATGAAAAAGGCACCTAATTGGTGCCTCTTTATCATTTGGTTAATTCGTGAACTGATTTGTAAATATAATCGCCGTGCTTCCCTGTGAAATACTTGTTCATTTTATCATTAAATGCTTTTCTCTTGGCATCATCATTCCAAGTTGCTCTGAATAAATCTCTGTTTTTATTTAAAGCATTGTCCAAATCAGCAAGAGTATCTACCAAAAACACTTCGGTAAACTGGGTGTTGTCGGCTCCCCAAGCATGACTGTTAGGATAGTAGGCCTTGATGAAATCATTCTTATTGGTAACAGCGTCAAAATATTGTTTACTCAATTCGTTGAATTCTTTCTCTGTACCGTCTTTGGGGAAAGCAAAATGACTCACTCGCACATAATAAATCATGTCTTTATCAAAATTACCCTTCGGGATTTTGCCGCCCGGCATAGTTGCATAAATTTCATCCGAATGATGGTGGTCATAATATGCTCCTCTTTTTTCAAAATACGTTTTTCTGGTTTTTCCATTTGGCCAAGCGGCTTCGATTAATTCGTCTTCTTTAACCCGAGCTTTTTCAATGGCTCCCCAATTTTCATAGGTGGTTACCAGCAATATCTCTGTATTATCCTCTGTAAAGTTGTGCAGCAAAACTTCCTGTCCTAGAATGAAATCATTTTTCTTGACTACTTTGTCCAGGTATTCTTTTTCAACAGCTTTCCATTCATCCATCGAAAAATTCTGTAAATCCATATTCCAGTGGAGTTTAGTTACCGTTACCAGATAACTATTGTCGTCCTGAGCAAAACTTTTGGCACTCAGCAGCAGCGTTCCTAAAAAGGCTGCTAAAAAAAATGTTTTGATTGTTTTCATAATTTCAAAATTGGTTATAATTGGTTGTTCAATTCAAATTTGAAACTTGGGACAGAAAACGATTTGAGGAAGAGTTTATTTTGAGGAGTACTAATTTACAACTTTTAAACACACACATCTATTTGATAATAAATTATTTACGATTATTTCATGTATTTTAAAAAAACTTAAAACTTATACTACACTCAAACATTTAACACCGGCATTTACAATTCGTTAAAGAATTTTGGCGTTATATTTGCGTAATCATCATCAATCAAAAATCAATCATCATGCTGAAACACTTTTTCCTCTTGTGTTCTGGTGTCGACCGTGACATCGTGAACTCTTGTTCCAACGGCGAACAAAACAAATACGCAGGCATTGGAGCCACCGTATTTTTTACTGCAATTATGGCTTTTATTGCCGCCAGCTATGCGCTGTTTACTGTTTTTGATAACATCTATACCGCTGTTTTCTTTGGATTGATTTGGGGGTTTTTAATCTTTAATCTCGATCGGTTTATCGTTTCTACGATTAAAAAAAGAGAGCGGTTCATGGATGAGTTTATTCAAGCCTCACCCCGAATCATCTTAGCAATCATCATAGCCATAGTGATTTCAAAACCACTGGAAATCAAAATTTTTGAAAAAGAAATCAATGCTGTTTTACTAAAAGAAAAAAATGAATTGGCCATCGCTAATAAAACTCAGGTAAGCAATTATTTTAAAACTGATGTTGACAAAAACAAAGCTGAAATAGACAGTTTAAAATTGAATATCACCCGAAAAGAGAAGGAAGTAGCCGATTTGTACCAATCTTATATTACTGAAGCAGAAGGAAGTGCCGGAACCAAAAAAATGGGAAAGGGGCCTATCTATAAAGAAAAAAGAGCCGCACACGATGCAGCCGCAAAGCAACTGGACTCGTTAAAAACCACCAGCGCCAAAATCATCGCCGAAAAAGAAATCAAAGCCAAAACACTGCAGGCTGACTTGGACAAGAAAGTAACCGAAACCCAACCTATTATTGACAATTTTGATGGATTGATGGCCCGAATCAATGCATTAGGAAAGTTACCTTGGTTGCCATCATTTTTCATTATGCTTTTGTTTTTAGCTATAGAAACCTCCCCTATCATTGCCAAATTGTTATCGCCCAAAGGCGAATACGATTTCAAGCAGGAAGACAAAGAAATGGGCATCAAAAATGTGATTTCTCAAAACCGTTACCAAAGCGAATTGCAAAAACAAACCGATGCCGATATTTACGATAAAGTATATGCCGACATCAGGCAGGATAAAGAGCTCTACAACTACAAGAAAAAAGGAGCCATAGAATTATTAAAACTTCAAGCCGATGGTTTTGTAGAAAAACAAAAAAAATCCATGTAACAAAAAGGAAGCTACCCGGCTTCCTTTTCTATTTCATCTCGTAGTTTTTTAGTCAAACACTTATAGACCAAGTCATAGGAATGATTGATGAGTTCACACATCATTTTGTCAGAAACATCGCTATTAAAATCAACCGTGTTCCAATGAATTTTACTCATGTGATAGCCCGGCTTTACAGCTTCATATTCGGCTCTAAGGGTTTCTCCCCATTCCGGGTCGCATTTTAAATTGAGTGCCGGGGTTCCTTTTTCCCATTCTTTTAACGAAGTCAGGCAAAACATTTTTCCGCCTACTTTAAAAACCAAAGTATCCTCGTCAAACGGAAAATGTTCGGTAACTGCTTTTTTAGAAAGACAATATTCGTAAAATTGCTGAATATTCATTTTATTGCTTTTTCCCAATTTCACCCAAATGAGTGTATTTAAACCCTTTGTCGTATTTCAAACCATAACCCAACATTCGGTCCAAAGATGCATGAGCCAAAAGTATAATGCCGATTAATTGCAACCCATGATTTGCGGTAATAATACCTAACAAATAAACCAAAACCGCTATTCCTCTGTGGTGAAAAAGGTTATAACTCACTGCTCCTATTTTGTTTCCGAAAGCATATCCAATCATTGATATGTCAGGCGCCAAAATCAACACCAAAAACCACCACCAGTCAAAAGAAAGCTGACTGAACATAAATATCCCCAAAAGAAACAATCCTGCTTCCTCTAATTGAATTGTTATTTTCATTTTATTACTTTTTCCATCATTTTCTCCGGATGCGCCAAAGCTGTAAATCCGAATTTTTTATATAAAAAATATGCGTCTGAAGTGGCCAAACGCCAAATCTTTACTTGTTGTAATTGAGGTTCTTTCATCATGGCATCAATCAAAACAGAAGCATAGCCTTTACCTCTGTGCTTCTCATCAATAAAAACATCCATCAAATAAGCAAAAACCACGTAATCGGTAATGACACGCGCAAAACCAATTTGTCGGTCATCCAAATAAATTCCGAAGCAAACCGATGCGTCAATGGTCGTCTGAACTTCTTCAATCGTCCTTCCGGCTGCCCAATAAATATCTTTTAAAAAATGTTGGATGAAAGGAACATCCAGTTTACTTTTATCTGTAGAAACGATTATCATATTAGTGTGTACAAAATAGGCTTACTCGGACTGGCATCATTTTCAAACGGTACGATTTGCAAGTTTAAAATATAATCTCCGTCTTTGACTTCATCATTTACATAAATCATTTCGGTAATCGTACAATCTAACCGCGCATCAGGATTAAGTTTATCGGTATTTTTTACGTTCCAAAACGCTTTGTGTGCCAATAATTTTCCTTCGTCCTCTTCTCTGTCAACGCTTGGCAAATCAATCAGCAAATGCTTGATTCCGGTTTCGCGAATAAAAACAGCCGCAGCTTCTTCAAGGTAAGGCGGATTGGTATGTGAGTAGTTTTTATGTTTTTTTATTTCCTCATTTGGTCGTGTTCTGATGATAAGGGCTTCCGGAGTGTTGCCTTGTAATTCCTGTTCGATTTGCGCCTTTGTGATAATCAAATCGTTGTTGATTTTTATGGGTTCTACAGAAATCAATTTGGCCAAAAACAAAAACTGTTTCAAGCATTGGTTAATGCTGTAAAACTCACGGGTAATGTGCCCCAAACACTCCGTATGCGTGCCGTGACCGTGTGGGTTAAAAAAAATATTATTGAAATTAGTGGAACTGCCTTCGGATACTTTGCCTACCCAATCACCAAATTTTACCGGTTCAATAATAGGCTTTTCAATATACCAAGCAATCGGATTTTCATCAGTATCGGATAACGGAATCGAAATATCAATGGGTTTTGATAAATCGATTTCAAATTCAGAGTTGATAGTAGCTTTCAATAGAATTATTTTACTCCAAATTTAGCAAAAATAAGTCGGACGCAATTCCATCACTCAAAAACTTCCCGCTGCGAGTGGTTCGCAAAACATTATCTTCTATATACAACAAATGATCTTCGATGTATTTTGCCGCCTGCCGGTTTAAATACTTCAAATATTTTTCCCCGAATTCGGTTTCAATTCTGTTCAAAGAAACACCCCAAATGGTACGCAAACCGGTCATAATGTATTCGTTGTAGCGATCGGTTTTACTGAGCGTTTCCGTCTCCATCGGCAAGTTATTTTCGGCTATAGCCTTCAGATAAAGAGCATTATTTGACACATTCCATCCTCTGCGTTTGCCGTCATAGCTATGAGCCGAAGGTCCTATTCCCATGTATTTTTTGCCTAACCAATAGCTCGAATTATTTTTAGAGAAATAGTGCTCTTTGCCAAAGTTGGACAACTCGTAGTGAATGAATCCGTTTTCTTCCAATTTATCTACGAGTAGGTGAAAATGTTGCTGAGCCAACTCATCGTCAAGTTTCGGGATGATTCCTTTTTGTATGAATGAATGCAAAGCCGTTTTAGGCTCAACTGTTAGTGCGTAACTGGAAATATGCGGAATGTTATAAGATAAAGCCGTTTCAATGTTCTGCAGCCATTTTTCTTGGCTCATATTCGGCATGCCGTAAATTAAATCAATGGTAATATTATCGAAATATCGGGTGGCTATTTCTAAACACTTTTGGGCTTCTTCAACATTGTGCGCGCGGTTCATCAGTTTCAAATCATCTTCAAAAAACGACTGGATTCCGATACTCAATCTGTTGATTCGGATTTGGGACAATTCTATTATTCGTTGTTCGGTTAAATCGTCGGGATTGGCCTCTACTGTAATTTCGGGGTTTGCTATGACCGTGTAATTTTTGAAAACTTCCGCAATTAAGAATTTTAAATCATCTATTGCCAAAATAGAGGGCGTACCACCGCCAAAGTAGATTGTCTCGATTACTTCATCTTTGAACTCTTCATTACGCAATTGAATTTCAGTTGCCAATGCACTGAACATTTCATCTTTTTTCTTCAATGAAGTCGAAAAATGAAAGTCGCAATAATGACAAGCTTGTTTGCAGAAAGGGATATGAATATAAATGCCAGACATAAGTCTGACAAATATATCAAATCTCTAAGTAAGTCCGATTAATGGTATGTTATAGAACAGCAAAAAGAGAAAAGACATAAAAAGTCTTTAAAACAAATTAAAGGATACTAATTAAATATCCTTTCTTTTTTTATTAAAAAAAAGTGTATACTTTAATTAATTATTAATTAAAATTATATTTTAGCAAAAACTATAAACTCTAATCATGAAAAAAATCGCTTTTTTACTGCTAACGGTATCGTTGGCATTAACATCATGCTCCTCGTCATCTGATGGTGGAAGCTCAGAAGAAATTCCAACTTATGCCATGACAGCAAAAATCAACGGCACTACGTTTCAGGCCAATAATCCCTTTGGCGGTAACATGTTTTCAAACACTAACATCTGGAATTATTATCCTTTGGAAGATTACGTGATGCTACAAGGAAGGTCCGGTGGTGTTTGGGGCAATCCCGAAATCAATATCTGGTTAAAAAAATCAGATATAGCAGTAGGCACTTATATTCTTGGTCAGGAAACCTTTGACACACCGCCTTCTCATTTTATTGATTTAATCGATAATTCTAATGATATTTCCGAAAACACTAAAAACGGAACCATCATCATCACTGAAGTAAACACTACAACTAAAATTGTAAAAGGAACTTTCCAGTTTAACACAGTTGATGATCTTGAAAACCAAACCACTCCTGACTATTCCGTTACTGAAGGAACCTTCAGATACCAATATGCTGAATAAACAGCCATTAAAATAAAAAATAGCCGGAAGATTTTCCGGCTATTTTTTGACTCTATTTTCATTCTGTTTCACAAAAGCATCCCAACCTGAATAATTCTTTCCTGCTGTCACTTTCCCCGAATTAAAAAAATGACAAACCGCCGCCGCTAAACCATCAGTAGAATCCAGGTTTTTTGGCAGTTCTCTCAACCCCAGAAGCTGTTGTAACATTTTGGCCACTTGTTCTTTACTGGCATTTCCGTTGCCGGTTATGGCCATTTTAATCTTTTTGGGCTCGTACTCTGTAATAGGAATTTGCCGCGACAAACCCGCTGCCATAGCTACTCCTTGTGCTCTCCCCAGCTTCAGCATCGATTGTACATTCTTACCAAAGAAAGGAGCCTCAATGGCAATTTCATCAGGATGATGGGTTTCAATTAGTTCGATGGTGCGTTCAAAAATAACTTTCAGCTTGGTGTAATGATCGTCATATTTACTCAAAATCAACTCGTTCAGTTGCAGAAATTCCATTTTTTTGTTGACTACTTTTATCAGTCCGAACCCCATAATGGTAGTCCCCGGGTCTATTCCTAATATGATACGTTCGTTTGCCATTTCAGTTGTTGGTTGTTGGTTGCTGGTCGTTGGTTTAGTTATTTCAAATTCACAAATCTTCAAATCCAATTACCTACTTTTGCACCAATGATTTCAATTCCTCACAAAACTAAGCAATTCACCGTTTTTATCATCAAACTTTTGATTGTTGCGGCAGCTTTTTATTTTATTTACGACCAGCTCGCGCATAACAACCAATTAGACTGGAAGAAGTTCAATACCTTACTGAAGGAAAAACAATCCGTATGGGGAATTCTATTTTTGCTCTCCTTCAGCATAGCGAATCGGTATCTTGAAATTTTGAAATGGCAAAACTTAGTTTCTTTCCTCAAACCAATTACAGTAGGTGAATCCTCTAAGCAGGTTCTGGGGGCTCTGACAGCTGGGATTTTCACTCCAAACGGACTCGGAGAATATGCCGGAAAAGCACTTTATTTTGAAAAAACAAAAACCAAAAAAATCATTTTTCTAAATCTCATCTGCAACGGAATTCAAATGATTTTAACTATCCTCTTCGGAACCATAGGGTTATTTGTATTGGGTTATTGGCAATGGGCATCAGCAATACTTATCCTGGCTGTTTTCTTTTATTTGGTATCCATCGTCTCAAAGAACATCAAAGTAAAAGGCTACTCTATTCAAAAACTTATTCATAAAATCAACGAAATCCCCAAGCTTATCCATCAAAAAAATATAATGTTAGCCTTCTTCCGCTATTTGGTTTTTTCGCATCAATACTATTTTTTATTTCTGGCTTTTGATGTAGATTTACCTTATCTAACCATGATGTCGACTATTGCAACAGTCTACTTTTTGGCTTCATCACTACCGAGCTTTCAGTTTTTGGACTTTGCGGTAAAAGGAAGCGTAGCTGTTTTTTTCTTCGGAAAATTGGGTGTCAACGAATGGATAGTGGTTTTCATCAGCACGCTAATGTGGTTCTTGAACGTTGTGCTGCCCGTGATAATCGGAAGTTATTATGTACTTAAATTCAAACCTAAATGGAACTAATGACCATTCTGCTGTACTCAATTTTGATGGTCTATACTATCCTGATGCTCCGACTTATCTATGGCTTTGGAAAAATAAAAACTTTTAAAAACACCAAAGAATCTCCCAAAACGGCTTTTACAATCATCGTTCCTTTTCGCAATGAAGAGAAAAATTTACCCCATTTATTACAATCGTTTTCTAAACTCAACTACCCTCACGAGCTGATTGAAATCATCATGGTGGATGACTTCTCAACAGATCAATCGGAAAAAATTTGCATTCAATGGCGCATGAATCATGATGATATTGACACCACTCTTTTAGAAAACCTTCGTTTGTCACATTCTCCAAAAAAAGATGCTATAGCCCGAGCTATGCCTATTGCCAAACACAATTGGATAATTACCACTGATGCTGACTGTACGGTGCCGAAAAACTGGTTATTTACCATTGACAATTACATTCAAACACACGAGCCGGAAATGATAGTGGGTGCCGTAAAATATAAAACCAAAAACAACTGGTTCCATCAGTTTCAACAATTGGATTTGATGAGCCTGCAAGGCGTTACGATGGGTAGTTTCGGAATTAGCAAACCATTTATGTGCAACGGTGCCAACTTTGCTTACACCAAAAAATTATTTAGGGAATTAGACGGTTTCAACGGGAACGATAAAATTGCCAGTGGCGATGATGTGTTTTTATTACAAAAGGCTGTTAAACGAAGCCCCGATTTAGTTCATTATTTGAAAAACCCCCAAAGCATTGTCAAAACCAAACCCGAAAACGATTTGTTCAAACTATTCATGCAACGCGTTCGTTGGGCGGCAAAAACTACTGGCTACCAAAGCAACTATGCTAAGTTTTTAGCTGTTATTGTTTTGTTGATGAACTTTGGTTTAGTCATTGGTTTCGGATTGGCAATTCGCGGATGTTTTGATTGGAAATCTTTGCTGATTGTCTTTTCAATCAAATATATGACAGATTATGTTTTACTCCTCGGAACCAATAAATACCTCCAAAAGGGACAATGGCTATTCCCCATGGCCAGCAGCATCATCTATCCTTTTTTCTCGAGCTGCATCGGGATTTATTCGTTATTCGGGAGTTTTAGCTGGAAGGGAAGGACTTTTAAAAAATAAGACCCTTTTGGGTCTTATCTCTATAATCAATTTGTGTTTTTTGCCAATCTCAGTCCTTGTGAAGCAAAAACCAAAGAATCCTGACTTAATTTAAATACTCGACCTGTAACTGCTCCTCCCGCAATTCCTCCGTTAAGATCTGGAGTCATTTTTATAATACTGTCCCCTATCCATTGCCAAGTACCCGTTCCCATACCTAAATTAAAATTGGTTTGATCTTGTTTGTACACCCCATCGGCTCCAAAGTAATATGCTTTGTAATGAACAATCGAGGTGTTGGCATTAGGATACCACCAGCCATAAATTTGTTCATGATTAATAGCTCCATTATTAGTTGACGAATCATCACTACTGCTACAACGGATAAACGGTATGGTTGTAAGTACTACAGCCACAATTAAAAGAGATTTTTTCATAAAGTTGGTTATAAGTTAGTATAACAAAGAAATGAAAAAACATTTATACAAGAAAATTTTTATAAATTTTATTTAACACAATTATAAATGTTTAGGAAAGCTAACCCTTCTCTCAACTATCAAAACTTTAAGTTCTAGTTATTGATATTTATTCCGACTTAATGATTACCGGCAAAACAAACTGCGTTTTTACAGGAATCCCTCTTTTAATCGCCGGATTTACTTTAGGAAAATCGACCAAACGGGCACGAAGAATACTGTCAATTTTAATGGTGTCGTAAGCTACTGAATCTTTAGGGAATTGGGGCTCAAAAGTCAGGCTGGCATTGGGCAAAACAGTCACTTTAACCTCTATTGTATCTAATTTGGGGAATAGGGTTGCCAAAGTATCTACAGCCAGTTTTTGCTCTATAGTTGCTTGCATGAAATCGAAGAAGCACTGTTTGCGTTGAGCCTCATCGGTAAGTTTTTCACAATCCGAAACCGAAGGATATTCATCTACTTCCTGCCAGTTGATTTCTTTCATGCTTTTCTCAAGCAATTCCTGTTCAGAGGGCACCTCCTTCCCAAGATATTGACAAGATTGCAGAAAAACAAGCAGAAGTATGGCCGAAAACCGTTTCAATATCAGTGTTTTTTAGATTGTAAATAATCTGAATAGCTTTTATCCAGCCATTCTTGTTTGGTTCGTTGCGCCTCTTCTTTTTGATTTTTGTACAACATTCCCAATTTCTCGGAATATGCGGCAATCTTGGTAGTATAAGTGTAAAACTCTTCTTTGGTAAGGGTGCTGTTTTGGTCTTTTTGTTTTTGAAAGAACTCGAAAAACAAGGCATCAAACTTCTTTTTATCATACGCCTGTACTTCTCTTTTGTATTTCCTGAATAGAAGTTCTTTCAACTGCAAATCTGAATCAGCGGAAGTTTGCGCCTGAACCTTTACCGAATTGGTGCAACAAATAAAAAGCAGAGTAAAAAAAGGAAGTCGCATTACTTTGTTCATGATGGTTTCAAAAATAGAGAAAAAAAACCAATGTTCCTAAAAGCAAAAAAGCCATCCCTAAAAAGGGAAAGCTTTTCATTGGTCTAACTACTAAACCTGCTACGAGTTACAAAGTCGTAGCGAAACAACACAACTAATCTTAAATGCTTTTTTGGGCAGCCTAAAAAACAACCTTGTTGAGAAGATTATTATTTTGGGCAAAAAAGGTTTTCATTTCTGAAAACCTTTCCCAATTTTAGCGGTCTGGACGGGACTCGAACCCGCGACCCCATGCGTGACAGGCATGTATTCTAACCAACTGAACTACCAAACCATCGCTTAATTGCGGTTGCAAATATACAACCGTTTTTCACTTCTGCAAGTTTTTTTTAATAAAAAAACCAAAACAATTTTACACCCCTATCCAAACATTTGTTTTTCAACTAAATATGTGGTGAGAATTTTTTCAAAACTTTCTTCAACCGCTACCGGAACGTACTTTATTTTGTTTTGCGCACAAGTCATGGCCAATGTTTTGAAATAGGAATTTACCTTTTCCTCATAAGCTTCTTTTACCGTGTCGGCAAAAACATTGATTTGTTCACCTGTTTCTACATCTATAAATTTACGCGGAGCATTATCAAAATCGAAGTTAATTTCGGTTTTTTTATCGATGACATGAAATACGACTACTTTGTGTTTGTCGTGCTTCAAATGTTGTAAGGCGTTGAACAGAGCCTCATGATTTCCGGTTTGAAACATATCAGTAAACAGGATAATCATGGAACGACGGTGAATCTTCTCGGCTATTTGATGTAAAAACGTCACTGTATCGGTGCTCTTCGCTTCTTTTGGATTTTCGAGCAAATCCTCCAGTTTATTTAAAATCATGCGGTGGTGGCGGTCACTGCCCTTTTCCGGGGCATAATATTCGTAAGTATCCGAATAGACGCTTAAGCCAACCGCATCGCGTTGTTTTTTTAACAGATTCATCAAAACAGCCGAAGCCAGGACTGCAAACCCGATTTTATTGTGAAAAAAGAGTTCCCCTTTTTTTAACTTTGGGTAGTGCATGGAAGAAGAATTATCAATAATCAAATGACATCTCAGGTTGGTTTCTTCTTCAAATTTTTTAGTGTATAGACGATCGGTTTTGGCGAATAACTTCCAATCGATATGCTTGGTGCTTTCGCCCGAATTATAGACCTTGTGTTCGGCAAACTCGGCTGAAAACCCGTGGAAAGGTGATTTGTGCATCCCTGAGATAAAACCTTCCACCACTTGGTTGGCCAGTAATTCGAGATGTTTAAAGCCTGATACGAGTTCTTTTTGTTCTTCTATCTTCATAAATCCAAATATAGGGAAATTGAAGGATTTGAACATTAATTTCCGTTCAATTTGCTTCGGCCGGGTGAAAATTTGAAAATTTTGAATCGTCCTGAAAAAGAGCACACAGGAACCATAGCCCCGATGGGAGCTGGCTACCGTGTAGCGCGGACAGCGGGAGGACACTTCCCAAACGCATTCAATGCTGTGCTTCTAAAATAAAAAAGGCCCAACTCTCGTTAGGCCTCATTTCTTTTTCATGTATTTTACAACAATGCGTCGATAGCATCGGTATACGTCTTTTTAGGAGCAACACCCACTTGGCGTCCAACTACTTCACCGTTTTGGAAAACCAACACGGTTGGAATGTTACGCACTCCGTATTTTGCAGCGAATTCCTGATTGGCATCGACGTCAACTTTTCCGACGATTGCTTTTCCTTCGTATTCTGATGAAATTTCATCGATTACCGGACCAACCATGCGGCAGGGACCGCACCAAGCTGCCCAAAAATCAACTACTACTGGTTTATCTGATTTTAATACTACTTCATCAAAAGTAGCATCAGTAATTGCTAAAGCCATATTTTTATTTTTTAAATTATTGTATTTATTTGAGTACAAAATTAGGGATTTTATTTTGGAATTCAAGGGTAAAAAAATCAGTTTTGGCTATTAATTCATTGGCAGAACTGATACTTAATTCAAACTGAATTTGACGTTCATTTTTTCTAATTCGAATAGCAACTCGTTTGAGATTTTAATTTTCAATTTTCGGCTTGGCAGCGAAATTTTTGTGGCGACCTGAATTTGTTCTTCTTCTACGGGAATATCGATTTCAATGTCTTCTATATTATCGGCATCGAAATTTACGGTTTCATCTATTACCATTTTGGGCACAACCGGAACTGCTTTTTTGACTTTTTCTAACTCAACTATTTCGAAGGTAACGGTGTTTTCGCCTTTGTTGGAATTGAAAATATCGCTCAATCGTTGAATAAAATTTTGATGTAAATCGTGAATATCCATTTGAATGCTCAGCTTTTTGGCAAACTGGGGCAAAACATCCTGCAATTGTTTGACATCAACGAATTGTAATCGCGGCTCTGATTTCTTACCGGTTTCGCGGTTTACCCAGCCGTCTTTTACCATGACTTTGAAGTACACAAACTGGTTGTTGACCAAGAAATGTCTGAACTTCAGATACTCTTCATCAAAAATTCTGAACTCGTGACTTTCGTCATATCCTTCCAAGGTAAACATAGCCCAGTCTTTTCCATTCTTGGCCGTTTTGTACTGCACATTGGTTACTATACCGGCAAATGTCAGCGTTTTACCCACAAAATTACTCAGGTTTTTAAGATTCTCGAGCTTGCTGTTGCAGAAGTATTTCATTTCAAATTTAAAATCATCCAACGGATGACCGGAAATATAGATTCCAACCACTTCTTTTTCCTTGGCTAGTTTTTCCATCGTACTCCATTCTTCACAAGGCGGAACAGTAGGCTCTGCAATTTGCACATCGCTGGCATCCCCAAACAAACTGACTTGAGAAGAGTTTTCATTCTCCTGAAACTTCGCCCCATAACGCATCGCTTTTTCATAAAAAGTTACATTATCACCATCGGTATGAAAATATTGAGCACGATGGGTGTCGGTAAAGCAATCAAAGCCTCCGGCTAACGCCAAATTCTCGAACGCTTTCTTATTAGCGGCACGTAAATCAATGCGCTTGGCCAAATCAAAAATAGATTTGTATGATCCTTCCTTACGATTCTCCACTATGGTTTGTACGGCACCCATACCAACGCCTTTTATAGCTCCCATACCGAAACGAACGGCATAGTTCTCGTTTACGGTGAATTTGTAGTAACTCTCATTCACATCGGGACCCAACACCTGTAAGCCCATGCGCTTACACTCCTCCATAAAGAATGATACTTGCTTAATATCGTTCATGTTGTTAGACAGTACCGCCGCCATATATTCTGCCGGATAATGGGCTTTCAAATAAGCGGTTTGGTAAGCAATCCAAGCATAACAGGTAGAGTGCGATTTGTTGAAAGCGTACTGAGCAAAAGCTTCCCAGTCTTTCCATATTTTTTCCAGTTTATCTTCCGGATGACCGTTGGCAACGGCTTGCTCGATGAATTTGGATTTCATTTTATCCAAGACATCTTTTTGTTTTTTACCCATCGCTTTACGAAGTACATCAGCATCACCTTTGGAAAAGTTGGCCAATTTTTGCGACAGCAACATTACCTGCTCTTGGTAAACGGTGATACCATATGTATCCTTTAAATACTCCTCACAAGCTTCAAGGTCATAAATAATTTCCTCTTCTCCGTTTTTTCTGCGGACAAAGGACGGAATATACTCCAACGGGCCGGGACGGTAGAGCGCATTCATAGCAATCAAATCACCGAAAACCGTTGGCTTTAAATCTTTTAAATATTTCTGCATTCCGGGTGACTCGTATTGAAAAATCCCAACCGTTTCACCTCGCTGGAACAACTCATACGTCTTAACATCATCTATCGGAAATGAATCAGGATCGAGTTCAATCCCGGTTCGGTATTTGACCAGTTTAACCGTATCTTTTATCAAGGTTAGGGTCTTCAGACCCAAGAAGTCCATTTTCAGCAACCCCGCGCTTTCTACGACTGAGTTGTCAAATTGGGTAACGAATAAATCCGAATCTTTGGCGGTAGCTACGGGAACGAAATTGGTAATATCATCAGGGGTGATGATAACTCCACAGGCGTGAATTCCGGTATTTCTGAGATTTCCTTCGAGTATTTTGGCCTGTTGAATGGTTTCTCCTCCTAAATCATTGCCTTTAGCCAATTCAATCAATTCTTTGACTTTATCAAATTCTTCGGCTCGTAACGCGGCTTTGAGTTTGTCATTATCCAAAGTGAATATTTTGGCCAAATTCAAAGTCGTCGGTATCAACTTGGCTATTTTATCAGCTTCAAACAAAGGCAAATCCAATACACGAGCGGTATCTCGCACGGATGATTTGGCCGCCATAGTCCCGTAAGTAATAATCTGTGCTACTTGTTTAGAACCGTATTTGTTGATTACGTAATCCATAACACGGCTGCGCCCTTCATCATCAAAATCGATATCAATATCGGGCATCGACACACGATCAGGATTGAGGAACCGCTCAAAAAGCAAATCGTACAAAAGCGGATCAATATTGGTGATTCCCAAGCAATATGCAACTACTGAACCGGCGGCGGAACCACGACCCGGTCCAACCGAAACATCCATGCTTCGGGCTGCCGCAATAAAATCCTGAACAATCAAAAAGTATCCCGGATAACCTGTATTTTCTATGGTTTTTAATTCAAAGTCCAGGCGTTCCTGAATTTCGGGAGTGATTTCTCCATACCGTTTTTTGGCACCTTCAAAAGTTAAATAAGCCAAGTATTTATTTTCCCCTCTTTTCCCTCCGTCAATTTCGTCTTCGGGAACCACAAACTCTTCCGGAATATCAAACTTGGGAAGCAATACTTCACGGGACAAATCGTAAACTTCAATTTTATTCACGATTTCTTCCGTCGTCAAAATTGCTTCGGGCAAATCGTGAAACAACTTTTTCATTTCGTCGCCCGACTTGAAATAGTATTCCTGATTGCTAAATCCGTAACGATACCCGCGTCCTCTTCCTATGGGTGTCGATTGTTTTTCACCATCGCGCACACACAACAAAATATCATGAGCATTGGCATCTTCTTTATTGATGTAAAACACGTTATTGGTTGCAACCGTTTTTACATTGTGCTTTTTGGCCAAAGAAATTAAAGAGGCATTAACCCTATTTTCATCTTCCTGATTGTGACGCATGAGTTCGATGTAGAAATCTTCACCAAATTCTTGTTTCCACCAAAGCAATGCTTCCTCAGCTTGGTTTTCACCTATGTTTAGAATCTTACTCGGAATTTCGCCATAGAGATTTCCGGATAAAATGATGATGTCTTCTTTGTATTGCCGGATGACTTTTCTGTCAATTCTGGGCACATAATAAAACCCTTCGGTGTAAGCAATAGAGGAAAGTTTGGCCAGATTGTGATAGCCGTTTTTATTTTTGGCCAAAAAAACTACTTGATATCCGTTGTCTTTTCGGGACTTGTCTTTTAAATCATCGCACACATAAAATTCACAGCCTACAATCGGTTTAACGATGGTTTCTGTTGGTGTTTCTCCGTTTTCAATGGCTTGCTCGTTTTTAGCTTTCGCTGATTTATTATGGTATAAAATATCGCGCACAAAGTGGAAAGCTCCCATTAAATTCGCGTGGTCGGTCATAGCCACCGCCGGCATTTTGTTTTTGACGGCAGCCGCCACCAAATCTTTAACGCTGATGGTAGATTGAAGCACCGAAAACTGCGTATGGTTGTGCAAGTGTACAAAATCAACTTCGGCCAAATTGTGATGAACCTGTTGTTCTGCATTCGTTGGAGCGGCAAGCGCTTCTTTTTCCTGAAATTGTTTTCTGATTTCATCAGAGGCTTGTTTCAGATTGATGTGCTTCAATCCGATGAGCTGAATTTCTTTGGGATTATTTTGTCCAAATTCTTTGAAATAATCCGACGGGGCATCGAGTTCTTCTTTGGTAAAAATCTCTCTTCGGATTAACTCTAAAAAACAACGGGTTGTGGCTTCTACGTCGGCCGTTGCATTGTGCGCCTCGGCAAAAGGTTCGTTAAAAAGATATCCGTGCAATTCGGTCAATGTCGGCAATTTGAACTTTCCGCCACGTCCGCCGGGCAATTTCAACAATTCGGCGGTTACTTCGGTACACGTATCTAAAACAGGCATTGAAACCATTGGAGAATTCACGCCCAAGCGGTAAAATTCACAACCCATAATATTAACGTCAAACCCAACGTTTTGTCCTACGATGAATTTGGCTTTTGACAGTGCAGCATTAAATTTTCCTAAAACTTCGGCCAATGACACTCCTTGTGCTTCGGCTAGTTCGGTAGATATTCCGTGAATCCTTTCAGCGTCATACGGAATGTTGAAGCCTTCGGGTTTGACCAAATAATCCTGATGTTCTATAAGATTCCCCATAGCATCGTGCAATTGCCAGGCAATTTGAATACATCGCGGCCAATTGTCAGCATCGGATATGGGTGCTCCCCAACGCTTTGGTAATCCGGTAGTTTCGGTATCAAAAATTAAGTACATGCGAGGAAATTTGAAGAAATTCTAACTTTTCAAAAATACATTTTCAATAGTTAGCAATCAATATTAGTTATCAACAAAAACAAAAAAAGCCAACTCAGTTGAGTTGGCTTTTACCGTATCTATTCAGATGTAAACTAGTATCTTCCTCTATTACCTCCACCGTTGTAACCTCCGCCTGAACGGTTGTTATTGAAAGATCTTCTTTCGCCTTCCGGTTTTGGTTCCGACTTGTTAACGACGATAGTTCGCCCGCTAACAGTTGCCCCGTTTAATTCTTGGATAGCTTTTTCGGCTTCCGTATCGTTTTCCATTTCAACAAAGCCAAATCCTTTACTTCTTCCGGTAAATTTATCGCTAATAATTTTTACGGAATTAACCGCACCATAAACCTCGAAAGATTCTCTTAAATCTGCTTCGTCAATACTAAACGGAAGACTCCCAACAAAAATATTCATATATTATATTTAAAATTCGAAGACAAAGGTAGCTTAAATAAAATCAACACTGTCATTAATTTAGTTTTTATTATCATATTAACAAAAAACCATCCGAAATCGGATGGTTTTCTTGTGTACTTTGTCGTTTCTAATATTACAAATCAGGATAAACCGGGATTTTGTGGAATGTTCCGTATTGAAAATTAATAATCGGCCCTCCGAAAGGGTTTGTATCTATACTGATGGCATTGAATTTAAATTCTCCTGTTACAGTCATATTCACATTATCGTAGTCTTTGATTACAATTTCACCGTTGCTGTTCTGAACATTAACCACTCTGATTTTACAGTTTAAATTACCCTGAGAAACCGTAACGATATCTCCCGGCAAATACCCGTTACCTCTGGCTGTTATTCTTGGCACCGAAGTAACAACTCCCGAAGCATTGGCAACTATGGCAACGGTTAATCCCGAACCGGAACCACCCGTAGTATTGTGTGAAGAATCGCAAAGGTAATCTCCGTTAGTCTGAAGATCACAATCAGAAAGATACCCGTTTCCGCCAGACACCAATTCAACGGAGTAAACCGGGCCCGGAGCTGCTGCTGTAGCATACTCAAGATCAACATCATTATAAGTAGCCGAATAATTAGCTGAATTATTTGTATTTGTGGTACCTAAAATATAAGTCCCTTCATTGGCACTATTGGTATTGAGTGTAACTAATTCGTATTGAGTGTAAGCTTCAATTCTCAAACTTCCGGTAGGTGACAAATAAGCTCTTGTGTCAGTAGCTCTCCACAACACGTCGTCTTTCAATGCCTGAAGACCCGGATCGTTTGTTTTCAAATCTTCCTGGCAGGAAACGAAGGCTAAAGCAACAATAAATAGGGACAAAAGTCTTTTCATGATTTACATTGTATTACTCCACAAAAATAGTTTTTTAATGTAAAAATGCTAATTAAATTTTAAAAAAATATCGTTAAAATTAGACAGCACAAGAACTTAGGATTAAAAATATAAAAATCAGTTAGTTTGTTTCCGAAAAAAAACTATCTTTGCGCCCTTAAATAACCGAGGTCGAGTACCTCAAATTAATCAAACAGATTATGTCAGTAAAAATTAGATTACAAAGACACGGAAAAAAAGGGAAACCTTTTTATTGGATCGTAGCTGCTGATGCTCGTTCAAAAAGAGATGGTAAATTCTTAGAAAAATTAGGAACTTACAATCCAAACACCAACCCTGCCACTATTGATTTAAACCTTGACCAAGCGGTACAATGGTTACACAATGGTGCTCAACCAACAGATACGGCAAGAGCTATTCTTTCTTACAAAGGTGCCTTGATGAAACACCACTTAGACGGTGGCGTTCGCAAAGGAGCTTTGACACAAGAACAAGCTGACGCTAAATTAGCGGCTTGGTTAGAAGAAAAAGCAGGTAAAGTTACCGCTAAAAAAGAAGGTTTATCAAAAGCTCAGGAAGCCGCTAAAGCAAAAGCTTTAAAAGCTGAGAAAGAAGCGAATGACAAACGCGCTGCCGCTGCTGCTGAAGCTGCAAAAGCAGAAGAAGCTACCGAAGAAGTTGCTGTTGAAGAAACAACAGAAGCCGTTGCTGAAGTTGAAGCTCCTGTAGCTGCCGAAGAGGCTGCTCCGGCTGCTGAAGAAGCAAGCGAAGAAACAGAAGCTTAATATTTTTTGGGCAATTATGCGTAAAGACGATTGTTTCTATTTAGGTAAAATTGCCAAAAAATTCAGTTTCAAAGGGGAAGTTCTCATCTACCTAGATACCGACGAACCCGAATTATATGAAAATATGGAATCAGTATTTGTTGAATTCAACAAAGATCTGATTCCATTTTTTATTGAAAACAGTACTCTGCACAAAAACGATCTCCTCCGCGTCAAGTTTGAAGATGTAGACTCAGAAGAAGAAGCCGACAAACTCATTGGCTGCGAGATTTATCTGCCCCTCAGCATGCTGCCCAAACTCGAAGGCAATCAATTCTACTTTCACGAAGTCATAGGCTTTGAAGTAGAAGACAAACGTCTGGGTGTTTTCGGGAAAATAGTCTCCATCAATGACACTACAGCTCAACCCTTATTTGAAGTGGTAAACGGTTCTGTAGAAATATTAGTCCCTATGATTGACCAATTCTTGGTAAAAATCGACAGAGAAAACAAAAAAGTCATTATGGACTTACCGGAAGGTTTAATTGAAATGTATCTTTGAGAGATACGCTTCGCTTTAAATTATTAGAAACGCCTACGGCTTTAGATCGTTAGAAATTCTAATCTAAGAACGAAGCGATTCTAACAATCTAAAAATCTAAGTTGTCTAAATTCCAATTCAAACAATTCACTATAAATCAAGATCGTTGTGCTATGAAAGTAGGCACCGATGGTGTTTTACTGGGCTCCTGGACACCTGTCAGCAACAATCCTTACTCGGTTTTAGATATAGGAGCCGGCACCGGACTCATCGCGTTGATGTTAGCACAAAGAAGCCACGCCGAACAAATCGACGCGCTGGAAATTGACGACAATGCCTTTGAGCAGTGTGTGGAAAACTTCGAAAATTCACCTTGGAACGACCGCTTGTTCTGTTTTCACGCTTCCCTCGACGATTTTATGGATGATTTGGAAGACGAAGAATATGATTTGATTGTTTCCAATCCGCCGTTTTACAGCGAGGATTATAAAACTGAAAATGAGCCTCGCGACCTGGCCCGTTTTCAAGATGCCTTACCTTTTGAAGATTTAACAGAAGCCGCATCTGTTTTGCTCTCGGAAACCGGAATATTCTCAGTGATTATTCCCTTTAAAGAAGAAGCCAAATTTATAGCACTGGCTAAGGATTGCAATCTATTTCCGTTTAAAATAACGAGGGTAAAAGGAAGCCCTGCCTCGGAAATCAAAAGAAGTCTGTTGGCCTTTTCGTTTGCACAAAAAGAAACCATAGAAACCGATGAACTCATCATCGAAACCGCTCGCCATCAATACACTGAAGACTACGTGGCACTGACTAAAGATTTTTACTTAAAGATGTAAATCTGTCTTTATTTAAAAAAATCACAATTAACAAATCTTTATTAGTAAAGGAACGAGAAAGCTATAATTTAGAAGATTATATTGTAATCGCCATTCCTTTTGAAACAAACTTTACTTCTTGTCTTTTTGCTTTTTAGTTGTGGTTTCGGCTTTTCGCAGACTGAAAAACCGATTCACGGCAAAGTGCAATCGGGAACCATTTTCCTGAAAAATGTCGATATCGTAAATCTGAATTCCAAAAAAAATGTAGTGACCGACAGCGAGGGAAATTTCAATATTTTGGTTAAAGCTGGCGATGAACTTTTCATCATTTCAAAAGAATATACCGATCAAAAAATCAAACTGAGCCAAACTGATTTTGACAACAACAATTTGGTCATCCTGTTAGAAAAAAAACCTATTGAGCTCGACAACATCAACATTGTCAAAGTTCAAAACATGAAAATAAAACTGTCTCAGGGCGAAATAGACGAACTGAGGATTAACAAACAATCGACCGCCCCGAAAGTACTGGGGGTTTACGACGGAACCATCGAAAACGGTGTCGATTTTATAAAACTGGGGAAAAAGCTCATTCATTTACTTAAAAAGAAAGACCGGGAACCGGCTGACAACAAAGCCCCTGCTCCTTCTATCAAATCGTACCTCGAGGCTAATTTTGACACTGCTTTTTACCTCCGGAAACTCAACCTCAATCCTGAGGAAATCAACTTGTTCATTTCTTTTTGTGAAGCCGACCCTAAAGCACAAACCATTGCGGAGCATCAGGATATTTTAGAAGCCATGGATTTTTTGATGGTCAAAAATGACGAATTCAAAAAACTGACGCGCTAATCTCAGCATCTTGAAACCTAGCCCGGATAGCAGTGGAAATCCTTTTTGAAAAAAAGATTGGAACGTATAGCTGGAAAAAGCTCCTAACTCTTCATTTTCTGAACCTCATATAGTGCAACACAACAAAATTATAACAGTTGTTCATTGAGATTCTGATTAAGATTATGTAGCTTTGCAAACGATTTTGTAAACAGCTCAAAAGGCTTACAAAGCACTAATTACTAATCACTTTTAAGACAATGAAACCAGATTTATTTCAAGCTCCTGATTACTATTTGCTAGACGATTTACTAACCGAAGAACACAAATTAGTACGTGATTCAGCTCGTGCGTGGGTAAAACGCGAAGTTTCTCCTATTATAGAAGAGTATGCGCAACGTGCCGAATTCCCAAAACAAATTATTAAAGGTTTGGGTGAAATTGGTGGCTTTGGCCCTTATATTCCGGTGGAATACGGCGGTGCCGGTTTGGACCAAATTTCGTATGGCTTGATTATGCAGGAAATTGAAAGAGGAGACTCGGGTGTGCGTTCAACATCTTCAGTTCAATCTTCATTGGTGATGTACCCAATTTGGAAATACGGAAACGAAGAACAACGCATGAAATACTTACCAAAACTGGCTACCGGAGAATTCATCGGTTGTTTCGGTTTGACTGAACCTGATCACGGTTCTAACCCGGGAGGTATGACGACCAACTTCAAAGATATGGGTGACCACTACTTGTTGAATGGTGCCAAAATGTGGATTTCTAATGCTCCGTTTGCTGATATTGCGGTGGTTTGGGCTAAAAATGAAGAAGGAAGAATTCACGGTTTAATAGTGGAAAGAGGCATGGAAGGATTCACCACTCCGGAAACTCATAATAAATGGTCGCTTCGTGCTTCGGCAACGGGTGAGTTGATTTTTGACAATGTAAAAGTTCCTAAAGAAAACTTGTTACCCAACAAATCAGGATTAGGAGCACCACTTGGATGTTTAGATTCGGCTCGTTACGGCATTGCCTGGGGTGCTATTGGTGCCGCTATGGACTGTTACGATACGGCTTTGCGTTATGCCAAAGAGAGAATTCAGTTTGGAAAACCAATTGCCGCCACGCAACTACAACAAAAGAAATTGGCAGAAATGATTACCGAAATCACTAAAGCCCAATTGCTGACATGGCGATTAGGCGTGTTGCGAAATGAAGGCAGAGCTACTTCTGCACAAATCTCGATGGCTAAAAGAAACAATGTAGATATGGCCATCAACATAGCTCGTGAGGCCCGTCAAATTCTTGGAGGAATGGGAATCACCGGAGAATATTCAATCATGCGCCACAGCATGAACTTAGAGTCGGTAATTACCTACGAAGGAACACACGATATTCACTTGTTGATTACCGGAATGGACATCACAGGAATTTCGGCTTTCAAATAAAATTAAACAATAAATAAAATTTATATAAAATGCTTCCCGGTTTTGGGGAGCATTTTTATTTTTGTGGTGCAGGTGAATTGCTTGGCGTTTATTCTGCATATCAATTCAAAAAAAGCTATGACGATTTCAACTATCAACTCAAAAATCAAAACCCAAAAAGATATTTTACTGCAACACCCGTTGTATGAAAAAGTAAAAACCATAGACGACTTGCATCAATTTTTAGAAGGTCACGTCTATGCCGTTTGGGATTTTATGTCGCTTTTAAAAGCGTTGCAAAATAAACTCACCTGTACCACTACGCCTTGGTTTGCCTCTGCTAATCCGGAAACCCGTTATTTAATCAATGAAATTGTATTGGCTGAAGAAAGCGACGCTACCATAGACGGAAAAAGACTGAGCCATTTCGAAATGTATGTCGAGGCTATGCAGGATTGTGGTGCCGACATTACTACGCTCAATACTTTCATCCAAAATGTGATAGAAACCAACAACATTTTTGTAGCCATCAGACAAAGCAACCTGCATCCTAAAATTAAAGATTTCCTCGATTTTACCTTCAGGGTAATTGAAGAAGGAAAAGTGCACAAAATTGCGGCGGCATTTACTTTTGGGAGAGAAGATTTGATTCCGACTATGTTTACCGAAATCCTGAAAAATTTTCAGCAAAACTTTCCGGAAACCGATTTATCCAAACTCATCTACTATTTTGAAAGACACATTGAATTAGATGCCGATGAGCACGGACCTATGGCCATGCAAATGATTACAGAGCTATGTCAGGATGACGCGCACAAATGGAAAGAAGTAGAAGAAGTTTCTGTTCAAGCCTTGGAAAAACGCATCGGTTTGTGGGATGCCATCGAAGAAAAAATTGAAGTTCGTTTAGAATTAGCGTAAACAATCCAACTACAGTTTTTGTTTACCAATAATAACCCAATAAGTTTTAAGCCAAAAAAGCGGGAATTTCTTCCCGCTTTTTTATTTTTTATGCTTCCGGAGCTAACTCGATTGCCAGTCCGTCAATGGCTTCCGTGATATGGATTTGACAGCCTAATCGACTGTTTTCTTTTACATTAAAAGCTTCCCACAACATGGCTTCTTCATCGGGTCCTTTTTCGGGTAGCGGTACATCGTTGAGCACATAACACTGGCACGAAGCACACATAGCCATACCGCCGCAAATACCAATGGTCCCTTCAGGTGCCAATTCATAAGCGCGCACGAGTTCCATAATGCTCATGTTCATATCTGTTGGTGCCTGAACTTCATGGGTAACACCTTCCCGATCGGTAATGGTAACGGTAATATCTTGTGCCATATTAGTTGATTGATTTTACTACTGCTTTTTCAGCTTCTTTTCGGGTACCGTCAAAACCGTCAATACCGGAAACTGTGGTATATTTTAAGACATATTTTTTTCCCGGATTCAAACGATTGTATACACTTTGACACATCAAAGTAGCCTCATGGAATCCGCAAAGAATTAATTTTAATTTGCCCGGATAAATGTTCACATCGCCTATAGCATAAATTCCTTCTATATTGGTTTGATAATCTAAAGCATTGTTTACTTTAATCGCATTCTTCTCTATTTCTAATCCCCAGTTGGCTATAGGTCCTAATTTAGGTGTTAAACCAAAAAGCGGAATAAAATAATCGGTTACCACATTCATGCGGGCACCGTTTACTTCAATGTCTACCGACTCAATGCGTTCAGAGCCTTTGAAGCCCACAACTTCTCCCGGGGTGATTAGTTTAATTTTCCCGAGTGATTTTAATTCTTGCACTTTTTCTACCGAATCCAAAGCGCCTCGGAACTCATTTCTTCGGTGTACCAAAGTCACGGATGCAGCTACATCGGTCAAGAACACACTCCAGTCTAAAGCAGAGTCACCCCCACCGGAAATCACGACATTCTTACCTCTGTATTTTTCAGGATCTTTGATGAAATAATCAACGCCACGGTTTTCTTTTTCGTAAAATTCCAAGTCCTTCAGTATAGGTTTTCTCGGCTCGAAAGTCCCTAATCCTCCGGCTATGGCAATAGCTTTGGCATGGTGTTTTGTTCCTTCGTTAGTGGTCACTATAAAAGTTCCGTCTTCCAGTTTTTGAATGGTCTCAGCGGTTTCTCCCAAGGTAAATCCGGGTTGGAATTGTTTGATTTGCTCCATTAAATTGTTAACCAAATCACCGGCCAACACTTCGGGATAGCCCGGAATGTCATAGATGGGTTTCTTGGGATACAATTCGGCTAACTGCCCGCCGGGTTGTGGCAAAGCATCAATAATGTGGCATTTTAATTTTAATAAACCGGCTTCAAAAACGGCGAAAAGACCTGTAGGTCCGGCACCGATGATTAGTATGTCTGTTTCTATCATTTCTTTTATTTTGAGATGAGACAAGGTAACGCCTTGTCTGCACTATTTTCGGCAAAATTGCAACGTTGCAAAGTGCCAGACTATGATATTTGTCATCTTTGAATGTTTGTGGCTCGAATTTAAAAGTAAACTCCGGCCGAGTGGTGTGCGTTCTTTTGACTTCTGCGTTAGGGATGGGAGCAAGTACCGTGTACTGCGGACAGCCCGACCGCGCCACAGGCGGGGGAACGCCCACCTTTTAAACCCAATCTGCATTGGTCACAGATGGATTTTGGATGAAATCAGGCGATATTTTCCACTGTTTCAATTTGGGGAGCGTACTTTTTGATGGTAGTTTCTACACCGGCTTTCATGGTACTGATGCTTAAACTGCAGGAGGTACAGGCTCCTTGAAGACGCACTTTTACGTGTTTGGCGTCTTCGATGGCAACCAAACTGATGTCACCGCCGTCCGAATTCAGAAATGGTCTGATTTCGTTGAGGGCTTTTTCGACGTTTAACGTTAATTCTTCGTTTGTCATACTTTTTAATTTGAAAATTTGAAGATTTGAGAATTTGAAAATGGTGGTCGGCTCATATCTTCAAATCAATTTATTTTTTATTTACAGCAGAACATCCGGCCATAGTGGTTATTTTGATGGCTTCGGTTGGCGGCAAACTCTCGTTGCGGTTTACGGTTTCCTGCACCACATTTCTGGTAATTTCTTCAAAGACACTTTCGATTACCGAAGCCGTTTGCAGTGCTGCCGGGCGACCATAATCTCCCGCTTCACGTATGCTTTGCACCAACGGCACTTCGCCTAAAAACGGTACTTGTAAATCTTCTGCCAAGTTCTTAGCGCCTCCGTTTCCGAAGATGTAGTATTTATTGTTAGGCAGTTCTTCGGGAGTGAAATAAGCCATGTTTTCGATGATTCCCAATACCGGCACATTGATGCTGTCTGACTGGAACATGGAAACTCCTTTCTTGGCATCGGCTAAGGCCACGGCTTGTGGTGTACTTACCACAACAGCACCGGTAATGGGCAGCGATTGCATGATGGAAAGGTGGATGTCTCCGGTTCCCGGCGGCAGGTCAATTAACATGAAGTCGAGTTCGCCCCATGCGGCATCAAAAATCATTTGGTTCAGAGCTTTGGCTGCCATAGGCCCGCGCCAGATTACTGCCTGACTCGGAGCTGTAAAGAATCCTATGGAAAGCAATTTGATTTCATAACTTTCGATAGGTTTCATTTTGGACTTTCCGTCTACTTCAACCGAAATCGGTTTTTCGTTTTCGACATCGAACATGATTGGCATGGAAGGTCCATAGATATCAGCATCTAAAACCCCAACTTTGAAGCCCATTTTGGCTAACGTTACGGCTAAATTGGCTGTAACGGTTGACTTTCCGACACCACCTTTACCCGAAGCTACCGCTATGATATTGCTGATGCCCGGAATGGCTTTGCCTTTTATTTCGTTGGTTTTCTCGGGAGCTTCTACTTTGATGTTGACTTTTACCTCAGCTTCAGGAGAAAATTTTTCGTGAATCAATTTTTTTATGTCTTCTTCAGCACGCTTTTTTATGTGCAAGGCCGGAGTGGCAATTACTAAGTCGACCACCACTTCGTTACCGAAAGTCAGCACGTTTTTCACGGCACCGCTTTCCACCATATTCTTTCCTTCGCCTGCTATAGTGATGGTTTCCAAAGCAGCCAAAATTTCTTTTCTATCCAGTTTCATTGTGAGTTGTAATTAATCGTTTTCAGTTTATATTTATTTAAACTGATTTTAGATTGCAAAGATAATACGATTTATAAAGAAATTATCACACTGAGATTGAAAATATTGATATTCACATAAAGGGTTCTTTCACCCGACATAAAACAACATTATTTAGGTCACAAAGACTAGCAAAGTGATACTTCTCAAACGTTTAAACAAAATGATTTCTGGTATTATTGACAGCAAATAAAAGTTATCTTTACTGTTGGTTGATTTCGGGTTGCCAAAAGTGTTTATCGAAATCGACAATCTGGTTGTCAACAACTTTAATACCTTCATTTTCGAGTAATTGCTGCATCAAATTGGTTCCATCAAAATGATGTTTTCCTGAAAGCACACCAATTCGATTGACAACCCTGTGTGCAGGCACATCGTCGCGGCCGTGACTGGCATTCATGGCCCAACCCACCATTCGGGCAGAACGGGCTGTTCCTAAAGCTTTCGCAATAGCACCGTAAGAAGTGACTCTCCCCTCGGGAATTTGCCTGGCGATGGCATACACTCTTTCAAAAAAATTAGCTTCCATCTGTTTATTCATAAAGCAATTTAAGTAAGGTAACAACCGCCATGAATGTAGTTACTGAGCCTATAATGGTGTTGATGTTTTGCATCATGAATTCAGTTTTCTTCTCTATCTTTTTAAATGCTACGATATAAATGTAGAAAACAACAAACGAACCCAGAACAACTCCTGTTACAAAAGAAGAAACCGGAATTTTATCAAAACTAAAATATCCGGCAGCTGATAATCCCATACTGGCAAAAACGTAAAACGGTATGGGAAGCAGATTTAACGTAGACAATAGCATTCCGAAGAAGAAACGATTGGATTTTCCTTTAATCTTCAGATTAGTTTTGGGCTTCTTAGGTTTTTTGGCAATCCAAAAAAAATAAATACTCAACAAAGAGAAAACAAAAATGCCGATTTCCTGCAGAGTGGTTACTATTTCCTGATGATTACTAATGAAACGGGCAAACAGAACCGCAATAAAGGTTTGAAAAAAAACCACTACAGAAGCCCCCGCAGCAAAACTCAACGCTTCATTTCTGCCTTCCTGTAAACTGATTTTGGCCGCTGTCATATTGATTAATCCCGGAAGGATAACCGCTACAAACGCGATGCAAAAACCCAAAACAAGCGGCAAAAAGTAGGACATCTATTTGATTTTGAAACGAATATACGTAATTGCTTTGTTGATTTCCAAATATTGTTTTTCGTAAAAAGTTTGGATGGCAGTAACTACTTCGGGAGCGCCTTCATTTTTATATACATTGTGGTTGGCATACAGGACTTCGTGTCCTTCGCCATGCAACAACCCCAAGGTATACCCGTGCATGAACTCACTGTCAGTCTTGAGGTTAACTACCCCATCAGGTTTCAGAATTCTTTTGTAAATTTTGAGAAATTCCGAATTGGTCATGCGGTGTTTGGTGCGTTTGTATTTGATTTGCGGATCGGGAAACGTAATCCAAATTTCAGCAACTTCGCCTTCGGCAAAAATACCTTTGATGAGTTCAATTTGGGTGCGAACGAAAGCAACATTGTGCATTCCTGATTCAACTGCTGTCTTAGCTCCTCTCCAAAATCGGGCTCCTTTAACATCGATTCCCACAAAATTTTGATTCGGAAAGCGTTCTGCCAAACCTACTGAGTATTCCCCTTTCCCACAGCCCAACTCAACAATGATTGGATTATTATTTTTGAAAAAATCTTCATTCCATCTCCCTTTCAACGGAAATTGACCGCTTACCACTTCTTCTCTGGTTGGTTGAAAAACGTTTCCAAACGTTTCGTTTTCTTTAAATCGCTTTAATTTATTTTTACTTCCCACAAACTTAAATTTTGGGCAAAATTAGCGAATTATAAACTATCAAAAATCTTTTTTATCTTGGTGAATAAATTATGAGTAACTTCATCACTTGGAAACAAGATATAAAAACATACTCGTTGCTCCTTTAAATTGGGGTTTGGGCCATGCTACTCGCTGTGTTCCTGTTATTCGGGAATTGGAGAAAAATGGTTTCACCCCCATAATTGCCTCTGACGGTGGTGCCCTGCACATGTTACAAAAAGAGTTTCCGCATTTGCTTTCGTTGGAATTACCTTCCTATAACATTGAGTACGCTCAAAATGAAGATGACTTCAAATGGAAACTGATTAAAAACAGTCCGAAAATGATTTCGGCCATATTTACCGAAAAAAAATTGGTCAAAAAATGGATAACCGAATACAACCTGCAAGGCATCATTTCAGACAACCGACTGGGTGTGCACAACAAAAGGATTCCGAGTGTAATTATCACCCATCAGTTGAATGTGCTCTCGGGAGACACTACCTGGATTTCGAGCAAACTGCACCAGCATTTTATTAAAAAGTTTACTGAGTGCTGGGTTCCCGATATTGAAGGCGAACCCAATTTGAGCGGTAAATTGGGGCATTGGAAAGACAAAAAAAAGACCGTTAAATACATTGGTCCTTTAAGCCGATTGGAGAGAAAGGAACTGAAAGAAATCTATGACCTGATGATAATCCTGTCGGGACCTGAACCTCAGCGTACCATATTGGAACAAAAATTAAGAACCGAAATCAGAACTTTTAAGGGTAAAATCATTTTCATACAAGGCATAATTGAGTCGGAACAAAAAAGAGAACGCAAGCGAAATGCAGTGTATTACAACTTTATGACTTCGGAAGAAGTGGAACGCACGTTCAACAAAAGTAAAATAGTCCTTTGCCGCTCGGGTTATACCAGCGTAATGGATTTGGCTAAACTGAACAAAAAGGCATTTTTCATCCCTACTCCGGGGCAATACGAACAAGAATATTTGGCCAAAAAATTAAAGCAGGATGGATTTGTGCCTTACGCCAAACAGGATGATTTTAAAATAGAAAACTTGCTTGAAGTTGGCTTGTACAATGGGCTACCGTTGCTGAGGAAAGATTTAAACTGGGCGGAATTATTTGTACTTTTCGAGCGTGAATGAAAACTCGGAACCTTTGCCGTATTCGCTTTCTACATAAATTTTTTCGCCGTGGGCTTCGATGATGTGTTTCACAATGGAAAGTCCTAGACCGGACCCGCCTTCGCTTCGGGCACCACTTTTATCTACTCTGAAAAAACGCTCAAACAAACGCGGAATGTATTGTTTTTCGATTCCTTCTCCGTTATCGCGGCATCTGACGATGATTTTATCATTCACCAAATCTTCAATCGTTATCTCGGTGGTTCCGTTTTCTTTGCCATACTTGATGGAATTCATCACCAAGTTGGTCAGAACTTGTTGAATTTTTTCTTTATCGGCAAAAACCTTGATGGGCTTGTTGTATTTTCGATCAAACATCAGGATAATATTTTTCTTGTCGGCTTTCATTTCCAACAAATCAAAAACATTCTGAATCAATTCGACTATATTAAACTTAGAGAGCTCAAGGTTGACATCACCGGTTTCCAATTTAGAAATCATGTCTAAATCTTCGACTATGTATATGAGTCGCTCCACTCCTTTTTCGGCTCGTTCCAAATATTTTTTACGAACATTTTTATCATTCATCGCTCCGTCTAACAAAGTGGAAAGATAGCCTTGCACGGTAAATAAAGGTGTTTTGAGTTCGTGAGAAACATTACCTAAAAACTCGCGACGGTATTCTTCACGCACTTTAAGGGTTTCGATTTCCATCTTTTTATCAGTAGCAAATTGTTTGACCTGTTTGGTCAACGTGGCCATATCGGTAGTAATGGGTTGATTTCGAAAAGAAGTTGATTCCAGCAAAGACACATCGTCATAAATCTTTTTTACTCTTCGGTAAATGAAACGCTCAACACGGTATTGAATCACGAAAAAAGAAAACGTAAAAATAGAAATGGCAAATGCCAAAACCACAATCAGAGAAAACTCATGGAAAAACCAGAGCAAAAGTGCAAGAAAACCGGTAGAAAAAAGCGTGATATAGAGCGATGACTTAATCGCAAACTTATAGGTTTTCTTGAATTTTATTTTCATTTATACTTCTAATTTGTAACCAACACCTTTGATGGTTTTGAATAAATCTTCGCCTATTTTTTCACGAAGTTTTCGGATGTGTACATCAATGGTTCTGCCTCCTACGATGACTTCGTTGCCCCAAACTTTATCCAGAATTTCTTCGCGTTTGAACACCTTTCCGGGCTTAGAAGCCAAAAGGTAAAACAACTCAAATTCTTTTCGAGGAAGGATAATTTCAACACCTTCTTTGATGATTTTATATTCTTCTCTGTTGATTTCTATTCCGCCCACGTTAAGGGTTTCCGAGGTACTTTCGTCGCTTTTTAAACGTCGCAATAAAGCTTTTACTTTACTGACCAATAATTTGGGTTTGATGGGTTTAGTGATGTAATCATCGGCTCCGGCATCAAAACCGGCCACTTGGGAATAATCTTCGCTTCTTGCCGTTAGAAAAGTGATGATAACATTGCTCAATTCGGGCAATTTTCTAATGTTTTCACAGGCTTCCATGCCATCCATCTCGGGCATCATCACATCCATAATAATGAGATGCGGCAGTTCTTTTTTGGCTTTGGTTATGGCTTCCTTGCCATTACTGGCGGTTACAACCTGATAGCCTTCCTGCGAAAGGTTGTAACCCACAATCTCCAGGATATCCTGCTCATCATCTACTAATAAAATCTTGATGTCTTTTTTTTTCATAACGGACACAGTTGTTTTTTGCGGATGTAAAGGTAAAGATAATACAAAATGATTACACCTTGTAAATTTCGAGTTAACGGTAATTTAATATGTTAACAATTTGGTAATAGTTCTCAAACAAAAAGGTAATAATGGAATAACAAGACCTTTACACTGCGGTGGTTTCTTTGCACCAAAATTAAACAGCACACAAATGAAATTTAAATTAATTGTTATTTTTTTATTCCTGACGGTTATTAGTTTGGCACAAAGTAAAGGTACCGTTACCGGAATATTAACCGACAGAGAACTAAATAACGAACCACTACCGTTTGCCAATGTTCTTATAAAGGGAACATCAAGGGCAGTAGTTACCGATGAAACGGGGAAATACACTATAAGCATTGAACCGGGAACTTACACCATCCAATTCAGTTTTTTAGGATATGAAAACATTGAAGAAAAAATAGAGGTAAAAGCCGGAGAAACCCTTACCCTAAATAAAGCTTTAGGCTCGGGCAGTTATCAGTTACAAGATGTGGTCATTCAAAATACTACAAGTCGCGAAAAAGAAACGGCTTTGCTTTTGGAACAAAAGAAAGCAGTTGAAATCAAACAAAGTATAGGGGCACAGGAGATGTCAAGAAAAGGCGTTAGCGATGTAGAGGAAGGGCTGACCAAAATAACCGGAATTACTAAAGTAGGATCCCGAGGATTGTTTGTTCGCGGACTAGAAGACCGATACAACAATTTGTTAATCAACAATTTGGCGGTTCCTTCCAACAATCCGTTTAAGAAAATCATTCCGTTAGATTTGATTCCTACTGATGTGGTAAGCATCATTGAAACATATAAAACATTCAATCCTAACATTTATGGCGATTTTGCCGGAGCGACTTTCAACTTGGTAACTTTGACCAAACCAACCAAAAGCATTACCAAAGTAACTGTTGGAGCAGGTTATACCACCAATAACAATTTGAGCGATTTTTATACATCGCCCAACGTAAACACGACCAAAGGCTTTTTCGGATTTAGCGGCAGCGATCGCAATTTGCCTTCAGTTTTCGGTTCACAACCTTATCCTCCGGTTACCTTAAGTTCTTCGGGAGCCGTAAATAATTTCAAAAGCGGATTTGACATCGAAAAAAGCAAAAGTCCGTTAAACACTAGCCTTGGTTTTTTACATGCTGAAAAGTTCAATATAAAAGAGGCTAAATTCAGTTATTTGCTTTCACTGAATTTCGATAATTCATACACATTCAGAACAGGAGCAGACAGAACCTTACAAGCCGGAAACTCAATCGAATATTCGAATAATTTCCGCAAAACGACTTATGATTATAAAACCAACATCTCTTCTATCATTGGTTTAAATTACTCTACTGACCGATTGAATTTATCTTCTACTTTACTGTATTTAAAATCAACAGACAGCCAGATTCAAGATCAACTCGGGTATCAGAACAACCAAAAAGATGTTACGAATTATTTAATCAGAACCAATCAATTGGACGAGTCAGATTATTTAAATGGTCAATTATTTGGAGAATACCAGCTGACCTCCGACAAAAAACACAGTGTAAAAGCCGGAGGATCATTGGCCAAAACCGCATACAACCAACCGGACCGCAACTCCTACACCGGATCGCAGGTTTCTGAAACCGAAATCAATACCAGCTACGGAGGCAACAACTTCCTTAGACAGTATCTGGACATCAAAAGTAAATTGTTTTCCTCGGCATTTTTTGAATACAATTACCAATTTGGTAAAGACCACAAATTGTCTATTGGTTACAACGGCAACCACAATTTTACTGTTTCAAAATACCGTTTTATCCAAACCATCATTGACCCAAACAATACCGGCAGTACGAACTTTGTCATGAATCCGTTTGAAATTGACAGTCAGATTACAGCAGATTTGTTAGCTTACAAAATCGATTATCAAGAATCGAGTAACGCCAACTGGAAAGCTAAATTAGACGAAACCATCAATGCCGGATATGCTAATTTGTTTTATAAGTTCTCGGAGAAATTTGATATGAACGCCGGCATCCGTTTTGAAAATTATGACCGATTGACTAAGTACAAAGAAATAGGAAGCTGGGACCAGAAGTATAAAAAGAGAAAGTCAAGTGATTTGTATTTTCTACCATCGATAAACGTCCGATATGCACTCACTGACAAATCAAATCTTCGTTTTGCTTCTTCGTTGACCTACACCAAACCGGTTATTATGGAATCGTTCCCGATTTCATTAGTAAATCCTGATGGAACGGTTTTTCAAGGAAATCCATTTATAGAAAACAGCAAAAACATCAATGTCGATTTTAAATATGAGGTTTTCCCAACATCCAAAGAAATGTTAGCTGTCGGGGTATTTGGCAAGAGTATTGACAAACCCATCGAACGAACATTTGTAGCTAATCCGGGAACAACAATTTTATCATTTTTGAATTCAGACAAAGCCACTTTATATGGTGTAGAAGCAGAAGTTATTTTAGATTTAACCCGAATATCTGATGCTTTAAAAGATTTTTCATGGGGATTCAACACTTCAATCATGCAAACCAAAGTAACGGTTCCTTCTACTGTTATCAGTCCTTCTGGTGATTTGAGCCAAAGTATAGAAACTCATAAAACCCGTGAATTACAGGGTGCCTCCAAATGGTTGATTAACTCCGATTTGAAATACCAATTTGACATGAATAAAAACTGGTCAAATACTATATCGGCAGTTTATTCTGTTTTCGGCAAAAGAATTTACAGCGTGGGTACAGCCGGAATTGATCACATTTATGAATTACCGGTCAGCAAACTTGATTTGGTTTGGACGAGTAAAATTTCGGAGCATTTTGATTTAAAACTCTCAGCCGACAACATTTTGAATCCGTCAACTAAACTGGAAGTAGGCAAGAACAGCAAAGATACGTTCATCGAGAGCTCCCGAATCATTCAGGATTATAAAAAGGGTGTAGGGTTTTCATTCAGTTTAGGGTATACATTTTAATGAAACTAAAAAAAAGCAGCGGACACCGTTGCTTTTTTGTTAACATCAGGAATGGATTTACTTACTTTTTCTTTACACAAAGTTGAATTTTGAATAACCATTTAATGACGTTGAATTAACGCCCGAAAAAGGATTAAAAAAGATATTTGCTCAACAATATAACTAAGTACAACTTAAAACAAAAAACAATGAAAAAATTGATCTTAAGCTTAGCCATTCTAAGTAGTATTTTCACCGGATGTTCCAGCGACAATGAGAATGATACTGTTATCATTCCGCAAACAGGAGAAATCACCGGAGACATTACCGCAAACAAAACGTATGAGTATGGTAATTATACTTTAAAAGGAATTGTAAAAGTAAAAGCCGGAGTAACCCTTACCATTGAAGCCGGAAGCACAATTACCTGCGATAAAAATAATGGTGACAATGCCTTATTGGTAGAAAACGGTGGTAAATTAATCATCAACGGAACCGAATCTTCCCCAGTAGTATTTACCGAAGTTTCTAAAGTTCCCGGTTCATGGGGTGGTATCATAATGTATGGTGATGCTCCTGCAAAAGTGATGGGAGGCGGTACATCAGCTACTTCAGAAGACGGCATGTCAAAACAATACGGAGGAAGTAACCCAACCCATAATGGTGGTATTTTGAGATACGTAAGAGTAGAATACGCCGGTAAAAAATTGGCCGACGGAACTAAAGAATTAAATGGTTTTTCTTTCTACTCTGTAGGATCAGGAACCGTATTAGATCATTTAGTTTCATACAAAGGAGCTGATGACGGATTTGAATTTTACGGCGGGACAGTAAGTTTGACCAATGCTATTTCTTATGGAAATTATGACGATGCTTTTGACTGGCAAGATGGATGGCAAGGACAAAACAATTCTAACTGGTATGCTTATCAGGAAATTAAAGGGAATTTTGGCATTGAAATTGAAGCCTCCTCCAACAATAATGACTTTTTCCCGAAATTTACTAATGTTACTTTAAAAAGAGCCGCGGGCTGTACTCCTGAAGTTGCCGGTGATGTACAAGTAGATGCTATACAATTCAAGAAAAACGGTAACGGGGATTTCAACAATGTAGTGATTGACGGTTATGGTTCTTATCTTGAAGGTAGTACAACGTTTTTAGGAGCAGCAGTGAAAATTCAGGATGTTGATACTAATGTAAATCAAGTAAGCGGTGGAAAAATTAAACTGACTAATTTAAAAATCACTAACACTTCACAAGAAATTGCAGGAGCTACATCATCAATAGTTGTTTCTTTTCCTGACGGTAAATTTTCGACAAATACAAATGCTACCGGTGCTAATCTGACTACGGGAGCTTGGTCAACTGTAAACGGAACCAGTTTAATCCCTTAAGATTCAATCATAAAAAATATTAAATTAATCCCTCAATTACGTTTGAGGGATTTTTTTTGGTATAGTATTTGAATAAATTTTTATACATTTGTGGTAACCAAATATACCTCATGGCAAAAAAATACTTTTATATTACTTTCTTTTTATGTTTGTTTACTTTCTCGGGTTTTGCTCAGGAAGGAAAACAACAAGGGGGTGATGCATTAGGTTTTTATCCAAATCCCGTTAGCAATGGTAAAATATACATCACCTCAAAATCTAATTTGGACAAAGAAGTTACTATCTTTGATGTTTTAGGAAAAAAAGTATTGCAAACGACCGTTTCCACCAAAGAATTAAATATCGCTTCCATTCCACCGGGAGTATATGTCATCAAAATCACAGAAGGCGACGCTACTGCTACTAGGAAACTAATTGTTAGATAGTTAATCCTTTAACTTTTAACCTTTTTTTAATCGTTTTTTTACAATCTTTTTTTTCTGCTAAGAAAATTTGTGTTTATATTTGTAAGCTAATTAAATTTAAAAAAAATGAAAAAACTTTACACTTTATCATTGTCTCTCTTGACAATTTCCCTTTCACTAGCACAAGCTTCTGATCCTTTCATGGGGACAGGTTCTTTGAATGCAAACGGTTGGGTAACACACAGTGGTACTGCTGGTCAACAAACTATTACAGCAGGTTCGCTAACTTACTCTGGATTTACCACTCAAGGAAATAGAACTCAAATTATTGCCGGAAACTCTGAAGATGTAAATTTAGCATCGGCTACACCCCTAACCGGTAACGCATACTACTCCGCTTTAATTAATTTACCAAATGCAGATGGTTTAGCTCTTAACACGGATGCTGTTGGTAATTACTTTTTGATGTTTGGAACAACAGCTGGCGCCAGTGTAACTAACTTTTACGGAAGAATTTACATCAGAACCGGCTCAACTGCAGGAACATTCAATTTAGGTGTTTTGAACGGCCCTGGTGGAACAGCTGCTCCAACTTATTCAGCTATTGATTATGTTCCGGGAACTACTTACTTTGTTGTGGTTAAGTACGACAGAACCGCTAATTCTGCCAGTTTATTTGTTAACCCTGCTCTTGGAGGCAGCGAAGGAACCCCAACGGTAACCAATGCCACAGGAACAACTGTTCTTGGAGCAACCACAAACTTATTGAGTCTTGCCATAAGACAAGCTGGTAACGCTACTGCCGGAACTGGAAACATTGATATTGATGAAGTAAGAATGGGCGATTCATGGGCTTATGTTACTGCAGCTACTTTGAAAAACAATCAAAATTCTATTTCAGGATTAAAAATATACCCTAACCCGGTTACTAAAGGAACCTTGTTTATCGAAACATCAGCAAACGCCACTAAGTCAGTTGCCATTTATGATGTGTTAGGAAAACAAGTTTTAACTGCCTCTACAGTTGATAACGCTGTTAATGTTAGCTCATTAAACAGTGGTGTTTATGTAATCAAAATTACAGAAGAAGGTAAATCAGTTACCAGAAAATTAGTTGTTAACTAATCATTCTTTTTCATACTAAAAGCTCTAACGAAAGTTAGGGCTTTTTTATTTTTCATACTTTTGCCAAAAATTATTTTTTGCTGAATTCTCAAGACATATTCTCCATTTCCTCTCAAAAGCAGTTTGAAAAAATAGCGCTAAAGATTTTTCGTTATCAATATGAAAACAACAAAGTCTATCATACCTTTTGCAATTACTTTAATACCGACATACAAAAAGTAAAATCGTTAGATAAAATTCCGTTTTTGCCAATTCAGTTTTTCAAAAGTCACGATGTTGTTTCCAATACAAATCCGATTCAGGAAACATTTACCAGTAGTGGCACTACCGGAATGATTACCAGCAAACACCTAGTTACCGATATTAGTGTATACGAACAAAGTTACCGCTTGGCTTTTTCAGAGTTTTACGGAAATATAGAAGATTATACTGTTTTGGCTCTGCTCCCATCCTATCTGGAGCGTGAAGGTTCTTCATTAATCTATATGGTAAAAGATTTAGTTGAATCATCCAAAAACGAGCACAGCGGATTTTACCTCCACAATTATGACGAGCTCATTTCCAAACTTATCGATTTAGATAATTCGGGCCAAAATATAATTTTGATAGGAGTGACCTATGCCTTGTTGGATTTAATCGAGAAACAAAACTTCGCCCTAAAGAATACCATCATCATGGAGACCGGTGGAATGAAAGGAAAACGCAAAGAAATCATACGCGAAGAATTACACGATATGCTCTGCAAAGGTTTTGGCGTAAGCACCATCCATTCTGAGTACGGCATGACCGAACTGCTGTCACAAGCTTACTCGCTCGGGAACGGTATTTTTGAATGCCCCTCCTGGATGCAAATTCTTGTTCGAGACCCGGAAGATGCTCTGACTTATGTGGATTATGGTAAAACAGGAGGCGTTAATGTGATTGACTTAGCCAATATCAATTCTTGTTCCTTTATCGCAACACAAGATTTAGGCAAAAAATACGCGAATAATTCTTTTGAAATACTGGGACGCTTTGACAATTCTGATATCAGAGGCTGCAATCTGATGGTCATGTAGCATAACCTTTTGTAATCAAACAATACTATTAAACTTTACCGATAAAAATTTATGATTGTGGTTATAACTCAATTACAATTAAATTATATCTATATAAAGAAGCTCTAATATCTAAAAAATAAAAAACCCGAAATCACATGGTAATTTCGGGTTTTAAATATTTATAAAACAAACTATTAATTTCCCAATAGCTTATCCGGATTGTAGCCTACATAAGGCATTTCAGTTTCTTTGAAAATCACACCAAATTCTTCCAGCTCTTTTAATATGGGTTCATAGACTTCTTTGCGTATCGGCAATTGCACACCTGGTGTCTTGATGTTTCCGTTCAAAATTTGGAGTGTAGCCATAGCTACCGGCAAACCAACTGTTTTGGCCATAGCGGTATAGGTTTGATCATCGCCAATACAAACCATTTTAGAATCAATTTGCTTGCGTTCACTACCAATTTCATACCCGAATTTATGGTACATCACAATCATGTCTTTATCATTGGGTTGCAGTGTCCAACTGTCGTTCAAAATGCGCTCTAAGATTTGTGCCGGTGATGCATTTTTTAAACCAACAATTTTGTTAGGGTTAAACAAATCCAACTCCAAGAGTTTATCCCACATAATATCGTCTTGCTCAATTCCGAGCGCCAAACGCGTTTTAATTTCAACCGAGTCTGTTGGGTGGTAGGGCAAAAACGAATTAATAAAATCGCGGTAACTCATTGTTTCCGAATGCTCCATCACATAGGAATCATCTGTCATGCCGAGTTGCACAAACATATTCCACGCTTTAGAAAAACCCACCCTTCTGATGGTTCCTCTATACAAAGTCAAGACATCATCTAAACCGTAAACACTTCTGTATTTGAGTGAATCGCGATTGGCATATCCTTCAAATTTGCCATAACCCTCTACTTCCAAAAACTCAGTTCTGCGAAACAGTTTGTGATACGGTATGTATTTATATTTCCCTTCTTGTATGAACTTAGCGGCTCCACCTTGACCGGCCAAAACCACATTGCGTGGTGCCCAGGTAAACTTATAATTCCATAAATTATTGTCGCTTTCAGGAGCTACTAAACCTCCGCAAAACGATTCAAACAAAATCATTTTACCGCCTTTGGCCTCTATCTCGTGTATCACTTTCATGGCGCTCATATGGTCTATCCCCGGGTCAAGACCTATTTCATTCATAAAAACCAAACCGTTTGCTTTTACTTCGGCATCCAAACTTTGCATCGCATCAGAAACGTACGATGCGGTAACCATATTCTTTTTAAACGTTACACAATCTTTGGCTACCTCAATGTGCATGTGAGCCGGCAGCATCGATATAACAATGTCAGCTTTTTGGATTTCCGATTGACGTTGCTCAACATTATTGATATCTAAAGCAATAGCAGTGGCATTCGGGTGATTGTTTGTTTTTCGTTGTGCCAATTCCAGAGACAAATCACCAATAGTAAGGTGTAAATTTTCTGCTGTTGATTTGTTTAAAAGATACTGTATCAATGAAGATGCCGAACGACCGGCACCTATGATTAAAATATGTCTACTCACGATTAAAATTGTTTTTGCAGTCTTCGCGAATCTTCGCTTTAAGTGTTTGTTTGTTGTGTGGCAAATGTATGAAATAAACAAAAAAGCTCATCATTTCTGATGAGCTTTTAACCTATTCCAAACCTTCAAGTTCTTCCAATTCTTTTTTGGATTCTTTGTTGTTTTCAATTTTTTCTTTTTCAAAAGTTTGATCTTGGGCTACTTCGTCTTTTACTAAAAATGTTTTTCCCAGCACATAAACTGAACAAATAACACTGATGATCAGTAACCATTTTGGTATATTTTTTTGAGCCGCTTCAGATTTTCTGAGGACTAACAAACTAAAGACAATTGCTAATCCTATAGGCAAAAAAGCTAGTGTATCCATCGGCATTACCGAAAAAACGATTGCTAATACGGTAAAAACAACAGCCGGAATTAAAAACAATTTTCTCATAATTCTAAAATTAAATGCCGCTTGCTGAAGTTAAAGCTAATTGTCCGGTTCCTACAGGAATACTGAATTTGAGCAAGGCCGGAACCTTTTTGGCATCAGCTGTCAACCAAATCAGGTTTTTATCTTTTCCGCGTAAGGCGTCGGTTTTAGCACCGATGGATATTTTATAACATTCTTTTTTTCCCAAATTCCCGGCATTTACTGTTTCCTTACCCATATACTTGATGGTTACTGGAATTTGTTTTTCGTCAAAAACAATCATCAAGGTCTGAGTTTGTCCTTCTTTGAATTTACTAAAATCCATTGTTCTCACTTTGTAAAACATAGAAATGACATCTTGAGTTGTAGCCCCTATAGCAAATGTTCTGTGAGTCTCAGGTCGGTTTCTTTTTTTGGCAGTGCTGCTTACGCTATTATCTTTAAAAACGTACTTCTCCTTTTTGGTCCAGCCGCCTTCGTCTATGCTTCTTTTATACAAACTCGGCTTAAGGGTTAGCGGATTTACAAATGACTCATAAATATCTCTGATTTTGAAAAAAGAGTCCCATTTGCTGTAAGTAGATAATTCACAATTCAAATGCAGATAAGAATTTTTAGAGGTAGCCACTGTCTCCGTACTCATCGTTACCTGTGCTAATTGAGTCATCAAACCACTCATATTGTACGAACCGGAAAAAACAAATTTCTCACCTGATTTAATAGGCTGACCATTTACTATGGATAAGTTTACCGCCAAAACGGCACAAAGGAAAAAAAACACTTTCTTCATGTTGCTTATTTAATGGTGCAAATATAAAATATTTAAAACTGTTAAATTTCTAAAAGAAAACCCAAATTTTATTTCGGATGTGCATATAACGGATAAATTTGTGTTTTAGTATTGAAATCAAATACAATGGGAAAAAAAATAACAAGAATCGCTGCTTTGATTGGGATGACAGCAATAATATTAGGAGCATTTGGAGCTCATGCGTTGAAAAAACACTTGACGATTGAACAATTGGCAACTTTTGAGACGGGTGTAAAATACCAAATGTACCATGCGCTGTTTTTGCTATTCTTGGGATTGAATCAATCGATTACAGAAAAAACTAAAAAGCTGATTTTTCAACTGGTTCTTTTTGGAGTCCTTTTCTTTTCAGGCTCTATTTACCTATTGGCAACTAAAACAATAACCGGTATCGACTTCAAACCCATTGGCATCATCACACCTATCGGAGGTGCCTTACTAATAGCAGCTTGGGCGGTTTTATTCCTGAATTTAACTAAAAGAAAGGGATAATATTTTCAACAAAAAAATAGTTTCTTTAATTTAATTTTTAACTTTGTACCCTGATTTATAAAACAACACAAACTAATTTCTATGGAGAACTACGCTCAAATTACGAAATCGATTTCGTTAGAAAAATACGGAATCAAAAACGTTACCGAAATTATCTACAATCCTTCTTACGAAAAATTATACAGTGACGAATTAGACCCTAGTTTAGTTGGCTACGAAAAAGGACAACTTTCAGAATTGGGAGCCGTGAACGTAATGACTGGTGTTTTTACCGGAAGATCACCAAAAGACAAATACATCGTTAAGGATAGTGTTACCGAAAATACCATTTGGTGGACATCAGACAAAGCGGTAAATGACAACAAGCCCATCTCTCCGAATACTTGGGAAGCTTTAAAAGAAACTACAGTTGAACAACTTTCAGGCAAAAAATTATATGTGGTGGATGCTTTTTGCGGTGCCAACGAAAACACCCGTTTGAAAGTTCGTTTTATCATGGAAGTAGCTTGGCAAGCACATTTTGTGACCAACATGTTTATTCGTCCAACCGAAGCTGAACTGGAGAATTTTGGCGAACCTGATTTCATTGTAATGAATGGTTCAAAGACCTCTTTTAAAGACTACGCTGCTCACGGATTGAATTCTGACGTTTATATCGCTTTCAATCTTACTGAAAAAATGCAGTTAATCGGCGGTACTTGGTATGGTGGTGAAATGAAAAAAGGAATGTTCTCTATGATGAACTATTATTTGCCATTACAAGGAATTGCCTCTATGCACTGTTCAGCCAACAAAGGGAAAGATGGTGATGTAGCAGTCTTCTTCGGATTATCAGGAACCGGAAAAACTACCCTCTCAACCGACCCAAAACGCGAATTAATTGGAGACGATGAACACGGTTGGGATGATGAAGGGGTTTTCAATTTTGAAGGTGGTTGTTACGCTAAAACCATTGACTTAAGCAAAGAAAATGAACCGGATATCTACGCCGCCATCAAAAAAGATGCCTTGTTAGAAAATGTAACCGTAGCACCAGATGGCACTATTGATTTCAAAGATGGTTCAGTCACTCAAAACACAAGGGTTTCTTATCCGATTTATCACATTCAGAATATCGTTAAACCGGTTTCAAAAGCAGGCCATGCAAATAAAGTAATCTTCTTAACAGCCGATGCTTTTGGAGTGATGCCTCCTGTATCAAAACTAACTCCGGAACAGACTAAATACTATTTCTTATCAGGTTTCACGGCAAAATTAGCCGGAACAGAAAGAGGAGTAACACAGCCTGAGCCTACTTTTTCGGCTTGTTTCGGAAAAGCATTCTTGTCATTACATCCTACTAAATACGGGGAAGAATTGGTTAAGAAAATGGAGCAACACAATGCAACGGCTTACATGGTAAATACAGGCTGGAACGGTACCGGAAAACGAATCTCCATTAAAGATACCCGAGCCATTATTGACGCTATTTTAGATGGTTCAATTGAAAAAGCCGATACGAAAACAATTCCTGTTTTCAACTTAACAGTACCAACAGCGTTGCACAATGTGGATTCAGCTATTTTAGATCCGAGAGACACTTATGAAAATGCAGCCGATTGGAACGCTAAAGCAGAGGATTTAGCCTCACGCTTTATCAAAAATTTTGTTCAATATACAGACAATGCAGAAGGAGAAAGCTTAGTTAAAGCCGGTCCGCAGTTATAATAAACAAAACCTAACCAAAGAAAAAAGCCATTCAAAAATTTGAATGGCTTTTTTTATTTCGTTTTATACTAAATTATTTTCCTTTATTGGCATCAGCTATGTATTTCTCCAGAGCCATGGTCATAGAAGGGGTTTCAGGAGTTGGTGCCAGTATATCAATTCTTAAACCGTGTTCCAAAGCCTCTTTTTGAGTAGTACTGCCAAATACCGCAATACGCGTGTTGTTTTGTTTAAAATCAGGGAAATTCTTGAACAATGACTTGATTCCTGTTGGACTGAAAAATGCTAAAACGTCATAATACACATCAGCCAAATCAGACAAATCACTCATTACTGTTTTGTAGAACGTAGCCTGTGTCCAATCAACTTTAAGGTTATTCAGAGTTTGTGGCACATCATAATTCAATTGATCTGATGCCGGTAGTAAAAATTTCTCTTCTTTATATTTTTTGATAAGTGGTGACAAATCAACAAAGTCTTTCTGACCTACATAAATTTTACGTTTTCTGTAAACCACGTACTTCTGCAAGTAAAAAGCTATGGCTTCAGACTGACAAAAATATTTCAAATCTTCCGGAACTTTATAGCGCATTTCTTCCGCTACTCTGAAAAAATGATCGACAGAGTTTCTACTGGTTAGGATGATGGCTGTGAAATTGTTCAGGTCAATTTTTTGAGCCCTTACGTCTTTTGCACTTACGCCTTCAACATGTATAAATGAGCGGAAATCAATTTTTACCTTATGCTTTTGTTGTAACTCAAAGTAAGGTGAATTTTCTACTTTTGGTTCTGGTTGTGACACCAAAATTGTTTTCACTTTCAAATTTGACATTTTAATGTGCTAAATTTTTTGTAATCAAATAATATATAAAATAGTATGGCGCTATTTCAAGTGCGCAAAGATACAAAATAAAATAAAACAACTTGCTGAGGAATAAGTTTTGATAAATCTTCAACGAAATCAGATAAGTAAATAAGTTAATTGCTAAAACAACAAAAATTACGCAATAAATTAAAACATTTGATGAAGAATTATTGTAAAACAAATACACGTTTACCGGAAGAAGTAACAGCCCTATAAACGTTCGGTAGCTTACTTTTTGCAAATTGAATTGCTCCGTGAATTCTTCAATATTAAAAGTAGCTGCTATGATTTTCTCTATCAGGTATTTTGACAAAACAAAAATGCCGAAAAAAGTAAAAATCCTAAGAAAAAGCACCCAGTCGGTTTTAGAAACATACCCAAAATGACTCAACACCAACTGTATAAAAAAAGAAAATGACAACACCTGAACAATAAAGAGCAATATTGTAAAACCGCTCATCAGGTGAGAGGTATCCTTGTACACCTTGATGTATTTATCCGAAACTAGTATCCGAAGAAAATCATTGAAACGCGTTTCAAAAGCGGTTTTTGTAATGGCTATTAAAACAAACGACAGGATAAACAAATAAGTAGCCCAATCTTTAGGCTCTAAAACTCTCGGCTGTAAAACGGTTTCTATCATAATCCCGACAAAATTACTAATTTTTTATTTGTTAAATTATTATATAATTATTAAGACAGACGAGTAATAAAAAGTTTATTTTTGCATCGAAGATTGATCCTATTTTATGAGCGACGGCATAGTAATTATTCCTACCTACAACGAAATTGAAAATATAGAAAGCATTATTCGTGCTGTCTTTTCTTTACCAAAATCATTTCACATTCTGATTGTTGATGATAATTCTCCGGATAAAACTTCGGAAAAAGTCATCGAACTCCAAAACGAATTTGAAGGCCGATTGTTTTTATCAGTAAGGAAAAAAAAATCGGGTTTAGGTACCGCCTATGTGCACGGATTCAAATGGGCGTTGAAGTACCAATACGAATACATTTTTGAAATGGATGCCGACTTCTCACACAATCCCAACGACTTAGAACGACTTTACGATTGTTGTGTTAAAAACGGAGCCGACTTAGCTATAGGATCGCGTTATGTGACCGGAGTTAATGTGGTCAATTGGCCTTTGAGCAGAGTACTGCTCTCCTATTTTGCTTCGGTTTATGTACGAATGATTACCGGAATGAAAATCATGGATGCAACAGCCGGATTCATATGCTACCATCGTGAAGTTTTAGAAAAAATCAATCTGGACCGGATAAAATTCATCGGATATGCGTTTCAGATTGAAATGAAATACAGGGCTTTCGCCAAAAATTTCAACATACAGGAAGTCCCGGTAATTTTTACCGACAGAACCAAAGGACAATCCAAAATGAGCGGAGCCATTATAAAAGAAGCCGTTTTTGGAGTTATTCTACTACGAATCAGAAAGTTATTCAATCAATTATAAAAAACAAAAAGATGAATACCGTTTTAATTAAGAATGCCAAGATAGTAAACGAAGGAAAAATTGTTGAAGGTGATGTTTTGATTGAAAACGAATTCATAATCGAAATAGCCCAAAACATCCATCCGAAACAACCCAATTGTCAAATTATTGATGCCGAAGGAAATTATCTAATTCCCGGAGCTATTGACGATCAGGTACACTTTCGCGAACCCGGATTAACACATAAAGGCAGTATTGCAACCGAAAGCAGGGCAGCCGTAGCCGGCGGCATCACTTCTTTTATTGAGCAACCCAACACCGTTCCGAATGCGGTGACCCAAGAACTGTTAGAAGAAAAATATCAAATAGCAGCCAAAACTTCTTACGCCAATTATTCCTTCATGATGGGAGGTACCAATGATAATTTAGAAGAAGTTCTGAAAACCAATCCCAGAAACGTAGCCGGAATTAAATTGTTTTTAGGCTCCTCAACCGGTAATATGTTGGTTGATAATCCGGAGACTTTAGAAAAAATATTCTCTTCTACCAAAATGCTCATTGCAGTACATTGCGAGGATGAGGCTACCATCAGAACCAATCTGGAAAAATTCAAAACGCAATTTGGGGAAGATATTCCGGTAGCGTGCCATCCTGCTATTCGAAGTGAGGAAGCCTGCTATTTATCTTCTTCTAAAGCAATTGCATTAGCAAAAAAAACCGGTGCCCGACTTCACGTATTCCATCTTTCAACGACCAAGGAAATGGAGTTGTTTACCAATACCATTCCGCTGGAAGAAAAACAAATCACGGCCGAAGTATGCATCCACCATCTTTGGTTTTCTGACGAAGATTATAACACTAAAGGCAATTTCATTAAGTGGAACCCGGCAGTAAAAACAGCCAACGACCGCAGTGCTCTTTGGGAAGCGCTACTCGATGACCGTATTGACGTAATTGCCACCGACCATGCCCCGCATACGCTGGAAGAAAAACAACAATCATATTTAAAAGCACCTTCGGGGGGACCATTGGTACAACATGCGGTAGTTGCTATGTTTGAAGCCAACCATCAGGGTAAAATTTCTATCGAAAAAATAGTCGAAAAGATGTGCCACAACCCGGCCAAGATTTTCAAAATTGAAAAACGCGGGTTTATTAAAGAAGGTTTTTATGCTGATTTGGCCATTGTCAACAATGCCTCGCCATGGAAAGTAACCAAGGACAACTTACTGTACAAATGCGGTTGGTCGCCATTTGAAGACTATACCTTTAAATCGAAGGTTACCCATACATTTGTAAATGGTGAACTGGTATATCAAAATTCTGAAGTAAAAGAAACTCCGGTTGGAAAACGCCTGCTTTTTAACCGCTAAAAAATAAAACATGAAAAGTTATAGTGCTGTACTGATTAGTTTGCTGTTCTTTTTTCTAGGGTGCAGTAACAGAATGGAAAAACCCAAAAACCTCATAGATAAGGACAAAATGGTAGACATTCTGTATGATTTGTCTTTGCTGGAAGCCATAAAAGCACAAAATATCGGCGGGGGAATTAACACAAAAAAAGCTAACGAGTACATCTATAAAAAGTACAAAATCGATAGTGTTCAGCTAGCGCAAAGCAATAAGTATTATGCCTCTGACGTTGATGAATACAAAAAGATATTTGTAAAAGTTAAAGCAAAACTAGACGAACAAAACAAAAAGCTGGGCAACAGTGTAAATGGTGAAATTTCGCCAACTAATCCTGATATTCCACAAGTTCAGTAACTGGCTTTTTGCTCAAACGCACTACTTCCTCTATAACTGAATCCATGCTTTGGAATTCGTAGTTGAGTTGTCTTTTTATTTTCTCATTAGAAATAAAATCAGCTGAAGTTAACGCAAGAGCGCTGTATTTTGAAAGCCTTCTTTTGGTTTTAAAAAATGTAGAACAAAACCAATCCCAACGCCAGGCTAATGATAACATCCAAGGTTTAGCTTCTATCGTTGGCTTTTTAGCTTGTACTTTATCGGCTATGTTGAAAATGACATCTTGAAAACTCAGATTTTCAGCCACAACTATATACCGCTCCCCCGATTCGTAGATGCGTAACAATTGAATCATTATTTTTACCAAATCATCAACGCCAACGTAACCAGTTGTGCCTTTGGTATAAAACGGAAATCCTTTTTTTACGGAAGAAAAAAATAAACTGCTTCCTTCTTTCCAGAAACCGGGTCCGAAAACAATTCCCGGATTTACAATAACCACGTCCAACCCTTCTTCACGACCGCGCCAAATTTCCATTTCTGCGCCGTATTTTGATAGGGCATAATCGCTGTGGGGGGCTTCAGGATTCCACTCGGTTTCTTCTGTAATTTGTTTTTCATGACCGGCCAAATCGCCTAATGCCGCTATAGAACTAACGTGACACAACCTGAAAACACTATAATCTAAACAAAGATTTACAATATTGGCCGTACCCTCAATATTTACTTTGCGCAACAGTTTTTCATCTTTGGGATCATACGATATCAGGGCCGCACAGTGGTAAACAAAATAAACGCCTTCAAACGCTCTTTCGAGCGATGAAACATCGGTTATGTCGGCCTGAACCCATTCGATTTTGCGAAACAAATGGTATTTATCATAAAGCGAAAAAAGCTTCATGGTGTATTCAATACGATAAGCTTGTCTGTAAATGGCCCGGACTCTATTTTCTTTTTCTGCCAAATGCAACAGCAAATGAGCTCCGACTAAACCTGTACCACCTGTTACTAATATCATAGCGCAAAATTACAAATTAGGAATTAGGAATCAGGAATTATTTTGGGCTTACCAACCCGCGGAAAGATTTTCTGTTAGCCCTGATTGCAGCAGCTACCGTGTAGCGCGAAAAGCAGGAACACGGACCGCCGATAAATCCCGAACCTTTCGCTCCTAAATAATCAATTCTGATTATATTTGCGCAAATTTGATTACATCATGAGAAATTTAGTAGCAGAATTGCAATGGCGTGGCTTGGTTCACGATATAATGCCCGGAACGGAGGAGCAACTTTTAAAGGAAATGACCACGACGTATATTGGGTTTGATCCTACAAGCGATTCGTTGCACATTGGGAGTTTGGTGCCGATTATTCTGTTGGTACACTTGGAGCGTTTTGGACACAAACCCATTGCTTTAGTAGGTGGAGCTACGGGTATGATTGGTGATCCTTCGGGAAAATCAGACGAGCGAAACCTTTTGGACGAAGCTACTCTGGAGAAAAATGTGACCGGAATTAAAGCTGTGCTCTCCCGCTTTTTAGATTTTAATTCTACTGCGGCCAATGCGCCTGTTTTGGTGAACAATTACGATTGGATGAAAGACTTTTCCTTTATCAATTTTGCCCGCGATGTGGGGAAAAGAATTACCGTAAACTACATGATGGCCAAAGATTCGGTGAAGAAGCGTTTGAGTGGCGAAAGCGGCGAAGGGATGAGTTTTACCGAGTTTACCTATCAATTGATTCAGGGATATGACTTCCATCATTTGTACAAAACGCACAACTGCTTGTTGCAAATGGGTGGCAGCGACCAATGGGGAAATATCACTACCGGAACCGAGTTGGTGCGCAGAATGAATGGGGAAGGCGCCAAAGCTTACGCGATGACCTGTCCGTTAATTACGAAGGCCGATGGTTCTAAATTCGGAAAATCCGAAGGCGGGAATGTTTGGTTGACTGCCGATAAAACTTCAGTATATAAATTCTACCAATTTTGGTTGAATACGACCGATATTGATGCCGAAAAATACATTAAGATTTTTACTTTTTTAGATAAAGATACTGTTGAGACTTTAATTGCTGAGCATCATACGGCACCACATTTGCGTGTATTGCAAAAACGTTTGGCGGAAGAAGTTACCGTTTTTGTTCACGGAAGAGAAGAGTTTGAAAAAGCGGTATTCGCTTCGGGAGCATTCTTCAGTCCAACAATGGATGATTTGAAAAAGTTAGATACCAAAACATTCTTAGAGGTTTTTGAAGGCGTGCCTCAGGCCGAAGTAGCCAAAGCGGAGATTGCTGCCGGTATGGACATGATAGCTGCACTTGCAGCCAAAACCGGTTTCTTAGCTTCGAACAGTGAAGCCAGAAGAGAATTGCAGCAAAACGCTATTTCACTCAACAAAGAAAAAGTGTCTGCGGAATACACAATTACTGGAAAAGACTTGATTAACGGTCAGTTTTTGATGCTGCAAAAAGGGAGAAGGAATTACTACTTGATAAAAGTGATATAACCAGAAGGAGTCGAAAGACTCCTTTTTTATTGCTTATCCGTTTGTCTTGACATTGTTGGTGTGTTGGCGCAGTAACTTCTATTTACAATTGATTACCTGAACCAAATGAAGAGTAATTTCAATATTGTTTATAAATAGCAACTAAATTGTTATTTTTACTTTCAAATTACTCTTTATGAAAATAAATCAACTACAAATAGAAATTGACGGCATCGACAAAGAAATTCTGCGCGACCTAATGGAAGATGCCCGCAAACCCATTCTTCAAATTGCCAACAAAATAGGAATTTCGGGAGCAGCCATTCACCAGCGCTTGCGCAAACTGGAAGAGGCAGGAGTCATTTCGGGTTCCAAATTTGTGATTGACAACAAAGTGTTGGGCTATAAAACCATGGCCTTTATTGGCATTTATCTGGATAAAGCTTCGAGCAATTCAGACGTTGTACGCGAACTCAAAAAGATACCCGAAGTATTGGAATGTCATTACACCACCGGAAACTGGAGTATCCTAATTAAAATCATCTGTCGCGATAACGAGCACCTGATGCAGCTGCTCAACAAAAAAATACAGCCCATAGAGGGAGTATCGCGCACTGAGACGTTTATCTCCCTCGAGCAACAATTAGAACGACAAATTCAGCTCTAACTATACTTTTATGTGTCCCCAATTTTCGCCTCGCTTGATGCGATGAACCTGCATTTCACTGATACCGAATTGTTTGGCTATCATTTTTATACGGGTTTTTCTGTTGGGGTCATTGAGCATCTTTTTCAAACGAATTACACTGGTGCTGGTCAATTTTCGACCGTCAGCCTTGATGTTATGTTCTATCAGTTTACGTCTGGATTCAATGACATGCGGACTTTTCTTTCTGTGCGCAATTGCTTCTTCATAGGTTACCCAACGCAGGTTTTCAACGGCGTCGTTATCGCGTACATAATCCAAATGAATCACGCAAGTTTGGTCTTCTGAAGTCTTGGGAATAAAATATTCGGCTACCATTTTATAAACAAAATGAGTAGTATAAACATATTTACCTTTCTCATTCTTTCTTCTGTAACGGAATACCTTGTATCCGTCAGACATTGAACCTCCTAAAAGATTTCCGTCTCTGAACTCGTGGGTAAAACTAATCAGTCTTCCTCTGTTGGAAACTGCGTACCTATATTTCATAGATACTTTTGTCTCGATTTCTCGAAACACTTCATTAGGATAAAGTCTTATCATTATTGTGGTATTTATGATGTTCGAATCTACAAAAAAATCTTTAGAAACCCCCATTTTTAGAGGGCTTTAACGACTTCTTATGAATATAGCGCGAAAAGGTTTACTAAAGCATTACCAATACCCATAAACCATAAAAAATCCGCTACAAGAGCGGAAATTTTATAACTATCTTCTGTCGCCAAAAACCTGCATCGCCCAGTACAACAATGAAGCCAAAGCACCGATGGCAGCTACCACATATGTTCTGGCGGCCCATTTCAAAGCATCTTCGGCACCGGCGTATTCCTGCTGGCTCAACATATTTTTATTTTTTAACCAAGCTAACGCACGATTACTTGCATCATACTCAACCGGCAAAGTAATGAAACTGAAAGCGGTGGCCACTGCCATAAGAATCAATCCGGCCACGGCTACATAAAATCCGAACCCGATGTGAGCGGCAGCACCAAGAATTAACCCTCCTATGATTAACCACTGTGATAATGTTGACGAAACGTTTACAATAGGTACCAATTGCGAACGCAACTGCAACATGCTATAAGCCTGAGCATGCTGAACAGCATGACCGCATTCGTGAGCGGCTACCGCAGCAGCAGCGGCATTTCTTTGGTTGTACACGGCTTCGCTGAGATTAACTGTTTTGTCAGTAGGATTGTAATGATCAGTCAGTTGACCTTCTACCGAGATGACCTTAACGTCGTAAATTCCGTTATCATGCAACATTTGAGTAGCGATTTCTGCACCACTCATCCCGTTGCGCAGGTGAATGCGCGAATATTCTTCAAACTTGCTTTTTAATTTAGAACTCACTGCAAAACTTACCAAGGCAATGAGTCCGATGAGTAAATAGTATCCTAACATGATTTATAGGTTTTAGTTTTTTATTGTCATTCATCTCCATCAAATGGTGAGCCAAACTGATTCTAATGACAGCCTGTCACTCGACAGCATCATTATTATCATAAATATCCTATTCTATACTGTTAGAATACTAATTATTACAATTTATAATTTCCCGGTAAAAATTGTATTTGCTTTGAGCCGATTAGAAGAACGCTGTGTTTTAGGTTTCCAAGAGCAAGTTTGAGGTTCAAGACCCCAAATTTTAGGTCCGAGACCGAAAGTTTTAGGCTCAGGACCGGAAATTTTAGGTTCAAGACCTAAAGTTTGGGGTTATTTGACATAAAAAATCCCAAATTCAATAGAATTTGGGATTCATATTTTATATCCGGTTTTTGATTATCCTACCAGATTAATCACTTTCCCGGGAACAATGATCACTTTGTTTGGTGTTCTACCGTCAAGTTGTTTGATGGTTCGTTCATCTGCCAACACAATTTCCTGTATCTGAGCTACGGTCAAATCGAGAGGCAATTTGATGGTGAAACGCATTTTTCCGTTGAACGAAACCGGGTATTCTTTTTCCGATTCTACTAAGTATTTTTCTTCATAGACCGGGAAAGCCACTGTTGAAATTGAGCCTTGGCACCCTAATTGTTCCCAAAGTTCCTCAGCAATATGAGGAGCATAAGGTGAAATCAGAACGGCTAATGGCTCCAGTATTTTTCGGTGGTTGCATTTCATCGAAGCCAATTCGTTAACACAAATCATGAATTGCGACACCGAAGTATTGAACGAAAAATTCTCGATATCCTCGGTTACTTTTTTGATGGTTTTGTGCAAGGTTTTGTACATGTCTGCCGAAGGTTCCTCATTGGTAACCACCAACCCGTTGTCATCAAAATACAGTCGCCACAACTTTTTCAAAAAGCCCGATACTCCGGTGATTCCGGCAGTATTCCATGGTTTGGCCTGCTCTAACGGACCTAAGAACATTTCGTATAAACGCAAGGTATCGGCACCATAATCGTTGCAGATGTCATCAGGATTAACAACATTGTATTTGGATTTCGACATTTTTTCTACTTCACGACCAACTATGTATTTACCGTTTTCCAAAATGAATTCGGCATCTTTATAATCAGCATATAACGGATGCTTTTTGAAAGCTTCTATGTCTAATTCGTTGGTGATATCGTTGATAACGACAAGGTCAACATGAATTGGATGAACATTAACTCCGCTTATCAATCCTTTTGAATATAATTTCTTTGAATCTTCACTTCTGTACACAAAAGCACTCATCCCCAGAATCATCCCCTGGTTAATCAGTTTTTTGAACGGTTCTTCGGTTGGAGCGTAACCTTTGTCTTTTAAAAATTTATTCCAAAAACGTGAGTATAACAAGTGTCCGGTAGCATGTTCGCTTCCGCCTATGTATAAATCTACATTTTCCCAATACTTTAAGGCATCGGCTGAGGCAAACTCGGCGTCGTTGTGTGCATCCATATAACGCATCCAGTACCATGAGCTTCCGGCCCACCCCGGCATGGTATTTAATTCTAACGGAAATACCGTTTCATTATCTATTGCATCATTGCTGACCACCTTATTTTCAATAGTTGACCACGCCCACTCGGTAGCATTGCCTAGTGGCGGTTGTCCGTCTTCGGTAGGTAAATATTTCTCTACTTCCGGCAGTCGGACAGGCAGGTATTGAGCGTCTATCATTTGCGGCAGACCGTTTACATAATACACCGGGAACGGTTCGCCCCAGTAGCGTTGACGGGAGAACACCGCATCGCGCAGACGGTAATTGGTTTTGCCTTTTCCTTGATGGATTCTTTCTAATTCTGCGATGATTTTTTGGGTAGCTTCTTTGTAACCCAAACCGTTTAAGAAATCGGAATTGACCAATTCAAATCCTTCTTTGGCGGCAAAAGCCCCTTGTGAAATATCCTGATTGAAAATGTTTATAATTTCGGGCATGCCGTTTTGTCCTTTGAAGAAATTGGCAAACGCATAATCTCTTTCATCACCACAAGGCACGGCCATCACCGCACCGGTTCCGTATCCGGCCAACACATAATCGCCTATCCAAACCGGAATAGGATCATGAGTAAATGGGTGCTCGGCGTACGCTCCGGTGAAAACACCTGAGATGGTTTTGACATCGGCCATACGTTCTCTTTCGGAACGTTTTGCGGTAGCTTCTATATAGGCTTCAACCGCTTCTTTTTGTTCGGGAGTCGTGATTTGGGCAACCAATTCGTGCTCGGGCGCTAAGGTCATAAACGTTACTCCAAATATAGTATCGGGTCTAGTGGTGAAAACCGAAATAGTGCCCTCTCCATTTTTGAGTCTGAAATCTACTGATGCGCCTACCGATTTCCCGATCCAGTTTCTTTGTGATTCTTTGATGGACTCGCTCCAGTCGATGGTTTCCAATCCTTGCAACAAACGTTCGGCATAGGCGGAAATACGCATCGACCATTGGGTCATTTTTTTGCGAATCACAGGATGACCACCACGTTCCGAAACTCCGTTTACAATTTCGTCGTTGGCCAAGACCGTTCCCAATGCCGGACACCAGTTGACCTCGGTTTCAGCCAGGTAAGTAAGGCGGTATTTTAAAAGGATTTCTTGTTTCTTTTCGTCGGAATAGGAGTTCCAGTCTGACGGAAAAAAGATTTCGGTATCTTCATCACAAACGGCGTGTATGGTAGCATTACCGGCTTTTTCAAAAATGGCAATCAACTCGGAGATGTCTTCGGCTTTATCGGTTGCCAAATTGTACCACGAATTGAACAGTTGAATGAAAATCCACTGCGTGTGTTTGTAATACTCGGGATTGGAAGTGCGTACTTCTCGGCTCCAATCGAAAGAGAAGCCTATTTTGTCTAACTGCTCACGGTAGCGGGCAATGTTTTCGCGGGTGGTTTTCTCGGGGTGTTGCCCGGTTTGGATAGCGTATTGCTCGGCCGGTAACCCGAAAGAATCGTATCCTTGCGGATGCAGAACATTAAACCCTTTGTGACGTTTGAAGCGCGCCACAATATCGGAAGCGATGTAGCCCAGCGGATGCCCTACATGCAAGCCTGCTCCCGAAGGATAAGGAAACATGTCGAGTACATAGTACTTGGGTTTATCTGAGTTATTACTGGCGGCAAAGGTTTGGTTTTGTGCCCAATACTGTTGCCATTTGGCTTCGATTTTTTCGTGATGGTATTTCATATTTTTACAGTAACCCTGTCAGGGTTTTGAACCCTGACAGGGTTGATAATATTTAATCAATTCGTTTGTTTTTTAGCCCCGATTGGAGAGGTTACCGTGTAACCCGGAAAGCGGGAAAATGGTTTGCTGAAACTGCCCGAACCACTCGCTTCCAAAAAAAATTACGGGCAAATTTACGTTTATTATAATAAAGTTAAAAGTTTGTACGTTATAAAGGAGAAAAACAATTTTCTTTATTATTTTTACGGCTTAAATCACTGTTTATGTCAGACTCATTTGAAAAGTTTCAGAAGCGCAGAGTAATTACCTCTTATTTTTCGGTAGTGTTGAGTATCTTTTTGGTGTTGTTTTTATTGGGGATTTTGGGACTTTTTGTCATCAATTCCAAGCGATTATCCGACAATTTTAAAGAAGAAATCGTAATGACAGTGTTCTTTAAAAACGAAGCGACCGACTCGGCCACAACTGCCTTCAGCAGTGAGTTGAAAACGGCGAAGTTTGCCAAATCTTTTGAATATGTTTCGAAAGAAAAAGCGGCAGCACAGCACAAAAAAGTAATTGGCGAGGATTTTATGCAGTTTTTAGGGGTGAATCCGTTGCAGAATTCGTTTGACATTCACCTGAAAGCCGATTATGTGAACAACGCGGAAATTGCCAAAATAGAAAACCGCTTGCGTAAAAATGAGATGATTGCGGATATTGTATACGACAAACAACTGGTAACCTTAGTCAACGATAACATTAAAAACATCAGTATGTGGATTTTGATTGTAAGTTGTGTGTTTGCTTTAGTTTCGGTGTTGCTCATCAACAGTTCGCTGCGCTTATCGATATACTCCAACCGCTTTATCATCAAAACCATGCAGATGGTAGGTGCCACCAAATCGTTCATCCGAAAACCATTCATCAAAACCAATGTGATTCTCGGATTTATTGGTGCGGTGTTGGCCATTTTGGCGTTGATTGGGGTATTGATTTACATACAAAGTGCTTTCCCGAATTTGGGCATCATGGAAAATCAACTGGCCATAACTGCCGTGCTTTTGGGCGTTTTGGTTTTGGGTATAGTAATTACATTCATCAGTACTTATTTTGCAACGCAACGCTTTTTGAATTTGAGAACAGATGATTTGTACTAAAAAGATATAATAGACTGATAGACATTATGAAAGATAACGAGCAAAAACCGGATTTCCTTTTTGATAAGGTAAACTACAAAATATTACTGATTGGGATTGTCGTAATCGGCATTGGTTTTATCCTGATGAGTGGCGGAGGCAGCAACGACCCGAAAGTTTGGAATGATGCTGTATTCAATTTCCAAAGAATTCGCTTAGCTCCGACCGTAGTTTTGATTGGGTTCGGGATTACCATTTATTCTATTTTCAAAAAAAGCAAATAGTCGCATTGATTTTTAGATTATTGGATGGTCAGACTGTTAGACCCTTCTTACCACATTACTTAAATCTAAAAATCTAATTATCTAAAAATCTAACCATCTAAATAAATGGATTACATTCAAGCCGTTGTATTGGCTATTATAGAAGGCATCACCGAGTTTTTGCCCATTTCTTCGACGGGGCATATGATTATTGCCTCTTCTTTTTTTGGAATTGCTCATGACGATTTTACCAAATTATTTACGGTAGTGATTCAGTTGGGCGCCATCCTTTCGGTAGTGGTTTTGTACTTCAAACGCTTTTTTCAAACGCTCGATTTTTATTTCAAATTATTCGTGGCTTTTGTACCGGCAGTGGTTTTTGGTTTGCTTTTCAGCAAAAAGATTGACGCTTTATTGGAAAATCCGGTAACGGTTGCCATCTCACTATTGTTGGGAGGTATTATTTTACTGAAAGTGGATGGTTGGTTTACCGATAAAGAAGAAACACAAGAGACCGAAAAAATAAGTTATGCTACCGCTTTAAAGATAGGATTGTTCCAATGTTTGGCCATGATTCCGGGGGTCTCCCGAAGCGGGGCGAGTATCATTGGCGGAATGTCGCAAAAACTATCCCGAACTACAGCTGCTGAGTTCTCCTTTTTTCTGGCTGTACCCACCATGTTGGGCGCAACCGTAAAAAAATGTTACGACTACTATAAAGATGGTTTCGTATTGTCGCACGAGCAAATCAACTTTTTGATTATTGGGAATATTGTGGCTTTTATAGTAGCAATGTTGGCCATCAAATCATTCATCGGATATTTATCAAAACACGGCTTTAAAATGTTTGGCTATTACCGAATTGCAGCCGGATTGGCCATCCTCATCATTCATTACTTTGTATTACAATTAACCACTATTTAATGAGTGCCGAAGATTTCTTAGAAGGGCAAGTACTTTTGATTGACAAACCGCTTACCTGGTCTTCTTTTCAGGCGGTTAATAAGTTAAAATACATACTCAAACGAAAATACGATCTTCCCAAAAAATTTAAGATTGGTCATGCCGGAACCCTGGATCCTTTGGCTAGCGGATTACTGATTGTTTGCACCGGAAAGTTTACCAAAAAAATTACGGAAATTCAAAGTCAGGCCAAAGAATACACCGGAACCATAATTGTGGGTGCCACTACACCTTCGTATGACATGGAAACAGAAGTGAATGCAACATTCCCAACAGAACATATCACGGGGGCTCTGATTTTAGAAACCGTCAACCATTTTTTAGGCGAAATTGATCAAAAACCACCGGTGTTTTCTGCTATCAAAAAAGATGGCGTTCGCATGTACGAACATGCCCGCACCGGCGCCGAAGTTGAAATTCAGGCGCGAAAAACCACTATACACGAATTTGAGATTACGCGCATAGCCTTACCCGAGATTGACTTCAGAGTGAAATGCAGCAAAGGAACTTACATCCGTTCTTTGGCTTTTGACTTCGGAAAAGCACTGCATTCTGGGGGTTATTTGTCTGTTTTGCGACGAACCAAAATCGGAGACTATGCTGTTGAGCATGCGGTTACTCCACAGGAATTTGAGCAAAAAATCAATTCAGATGAAAGCTAAGCTTCTTTTTTTGGTGTTGTTTGCCGTTCAATTTGGGTTTGCCCAAGAGGAAGAAGTAAAACGCAAACGGTTTATCGAAGACCCAAAACCATTCTATAAAAAATTTGAACTTTCAACTCCCTTAAAAGTAAACCAATATGCCGGTGAGATTAACCCCTATACTGGTGAAAAAGAAACTTGGTTTTTACCCGATGGCATAACAGCCCGTGCCGGAATTGGCTCTCACTTTGACAAATGGATTGGAGCTGGCATGAATATCGGAATCGACTGGAAAGGAAACCGCTGTTTAGTTGTAGTTCCAATCTTTGGCTCTATTCGCCTAAGCCCACAAATTACAGAAGAATTGCGCATCACTTCCGAAGTTGGTTATGGCAGAGCACTATCACTCAGCAGTGACAAACTATCGGGAAATTTTAAAAAAATAAGCTTGGGAATCGAAGACGAGGAAAATGGTCTCGGAATTTATATTGAATTGTGTCAATATGGTTTTGCCAAATACACTCCCGAAAGAATTGGCAGCTTCTTGATTGGACTAAACTGTGTCATTTTTTAGTTAATCTTCTCCATCAAATCAATAATTTCCTGTTGAATAGACAATCCTTTATCATGGAAATACCACATATGCAATTCGGCTTTCCCTTTTTCGTCCACCATACCGTGTTGTGCTTTATAGTCTAAAATGAGTTGTTTGGCTCCCTGAGGTCTTGGCCCGAAATCACCCAAAACTTCTAATGTGTTTTTATCTAAAACTATTAACTTAGGAACTGATCTGGTACCGTTAGTCAGAAACAAATTCATCAACTCTTCATTCTCGTCGCGAAACACCATCTTTAAATCGATGTGAGCTGAGACTTCTGCCATTTTATGAATAACCGGAACAATTTGTGCCGAATCGCCACACCAACCTTCAGAAATAACCAACCAGATGTAATCCTTTTTTAAGTGGTTCAGTTTAGCTGCGTTTTCTTCAGCAATCTGTATCGTTTTTTCCAAACGGTTCATTCTGGTCTCGTTCAATTCAGTATAGTGTAACAAGGCTTCCGACTGCTCATTTCCTGTAACTTTTCCTTCGGATAACAAGGTTGTAATCCGGTTTCTGTATTCAGTATAAGACATGCTTTTGAGCAAGCTGTTTTCGATAATATTTTTCATAAATGATGTTTTTTCGGATGCGAAGTTACAAAACCAATAAATCAAAAAAGGTGATAAATGTTACCAAACATTATTTTTATCGAATACACTAAAAAAACAGAATATGTTTATATTTGCATCACAAAAATCTCTCTATGACTTGGGCGAAGGCAAAAGCATGAGGCATATAAACAAACTTAAACACGACGAATGAAATACAAAAGAATTCTTCTAAAACTAAGCGGTGAAGCATTAATGGGTGAAAGACAATACGGAATTGACCCAAAAATACTAGCCGAATATGCCGATGAAATTAAACAAATTCATGACAAAGGCGTTGAAATTGCCATAGTAATCGGCGGTGGAAATATTTTTAGAGGAGTAGCCGGAGCCAGTAACGGTATGGATCGCGTGCAAGGAGATTATATGGGAATGCTGGCAACCGTAATTAACGGTATGGCCTTGCAGGGTGCCTTGGAAGACAAAGGAATGCTGACCCGTTTGCAAACAGCCTTGAAGATTGAAGCCATCGCTGAGCCATACATCAAACGAAGAGCGGTACGTCATTTAGAGAAAGGACGAATTGTTATTTTTGGTGCCGGTACAGGAAACCCGTATTTTACAACTGATACGGCTGCCGTTTTAAGAGGTGTTGAAGTAAATGCCGATGTGATTTTAAAAGGAACCCGAGTTGATGGTATTTATGATTCAGATCCTGAGAAAAATGCTAATGCCGTGAAATTCGACAGCATTTCATTTGACGATGTTATCAAAAAAGGATTGAACGTAATGGACACAACCGCTTTCACCTTAAGTCAGGAAAACGAACTACCTATAGTGGTTTTTGATATGAATAAAAAAGGGAATCTGATGAAAATTTGCGAAGGCGAAAACGTCGGAACCGTAGTTAAAATATAGATTGGTTTAAACAAATAGATTACCGGACAACTTAAAACGTGTCTGACAATCTGAAAATCCAACTTTCTGATAATCTGATAAAAATGGAAGAAATAGAATTTATTTTAGACAGCACCAAAGAATCAATGAATGGTTCAATTGCGCATTTGGAAAAAGAATTTTTGAACATCCGTGCCGGAAAAGCTTCGCCGCAAATGCTAGGCGGTGTGTTTGTAGATTATTATGGCTCGCAAACTCCGTTATCGCAAGTAGCCAACATTAACGTGCCCGATGCCCGAACCATTACCGTTACTCCTTGGGAAAAATCGATGTTGCATCCTATAGAAAAAGCTATTATGGTGGCTAATTTAGGTTTCAACCCCATGAACAATGGAGATAACATCATCATCAGTGTTCCGGCATTGACAGAGGAAAGACGCCGTGATTTGGTTAAACAAGCCAAAGCTGAAGCAGAAGATGCTAAAATAGGGATTCGAAATGCGCGTAAAGATGCCAATACCGAAATCAAAAAATTAGAAAAAGAAGGTGCTTCGGAAGATGTTTGCAAATCAGCCGAAGAAGACGTACAAAAACTAACCGATGCCTTCATCAAAAAAATAGACGAACACTTGGCTATCAAAGAAGCCGAAATTATGAAAGTGTAACTTTGTTAATTCGATATTAAAATCCGCTCTTTGCGGATTTTTTTATTCCTACTTTTGTAGCAGATTTGTGCCAATTTATTTAAAATGAAGCAACTGTTTATTTGGTTTATCTTTTTGTCTTTGTCGCTTCAGGCCCAAATTCAGGTCAATGGAATTATAAAAGATGCCGATACCAAAAAAGCGCTGCCGTTTGCAACCCTAATAACCGAAACGGGATTTACAACCATATCTGATGTGGATGGTAAATTTCAGTTCTCCTTGCCTGCTCAGCCCGAAACGCTTACAGTTTCTTATGTAGGTTACACCACCCGAACCATTTCTCTTTTTGAAAAAAAATCATTTTTCACCATTTTGCTATCGCCCAAAACTGATGTATTGAAAGAAGTAGTGGTGTCTAACGAAAATCCGGCAAACGGCATTATTGCTAAAGTCATTCAACAACGAGAAAACAACAACCCGGAAAAAAAACTGTCCACTTTTCAATTTAAATCTTATAACAAATTATTGGTGACTGCCAATCCCGACTCGATTATCGGAAAAATTGATACGCTTTTTGCCGATGCGGCAACCAAGGACAAAATCATCAAAATTGATTCTTCCGATTACAAATTCAAGAAAATCATCACTAAGCAGCATTTATTTTTAACCGAAAAAATATCGCAATTTCAGTTTGAAAGACCTCTATTAAAAGAAACTATTATCGGCACTAAAATGGCCGGTTTTAAAGAGCCCATATACGAACTGCTTGGATTCAATCTGCAATCTTTTTCGGTTTACGACGAGAAGTATGAACTTTTTGAAACCAAGTATAAAAGTCCGATTGCCGCCAAAGCCCTCAAAGAATACCGCTATAAAATTTTAGACACCACCCGTATTGATTACCGTACCGTTTGGATGATTTATTTCAAAAACAAAATAAGTTCCAAAGGGTTAGAAGGACTGCTTTATGTTGATACCGAAAATTACGCGGTTGCTAAGGCCGTAATGCGGATTCGCGGGGTTTTAGACATCACCGGAATTCATGAATTCAAATACCTGCCACAAGAAAAAGTATGGTTTCCTATTCGCAAAAATTTTAAAATCGTAAAAGGAAAGAGCAAAGAACCCATCACTGTTTTGGGTGGCCGAATCGAATTTACAGCTGAAGACGAAGATGAAAAAAACGGCTCTCCTAAAAACGCCTCCGACTTTACTTATCTGGCTTCAGAAATGCATGTTTTTGATTTAAAAGTCAATAACAATCTTAAAATTAAGAAGTCGTCCATCGCCATTGATGTGAAACCAAATGCCAACACACGGGATGAAGCTTTTTGGCAACAAAACCGAATCGACAGTCTGGATGTGCGCAGCGAAAGGACTTATTTTGTTTTAGACAGTGTGGTTACCAAACAAAAAATAGAAAAAAAAATTAGATTTGGCCGCAAAATCATCAACGGATACGCACCGTTTGGCCCCATTGATTTTGATTTGCGTTACCTGTTGAGCTACAATAATTTCGAAGGATTTCGCTTAGGCTTGGGCGGAATTACCAATGAACTGTTTTCTAAAAAATTCCGCATCGAAGGATATACGGCCTATGGCTTAAAAGACGAGACTTTTAAATACAATTTAGGAGCTGCTTTAAGAATCGGCAACGCTTCCGGCACGTGGATTGGTGGTGCTTATACTGATGATGTTCGTGAGATTGCGAGTACCACTTTTGCCACCGATAAAAGGGTTTTCAAGCTGTATGACCCCAGACCCATCAATATCAGCACTTTTTACAACCACCAAACCTGGCGGGGGTATATAGAAACCAAAATCATCCCGAAAACCGAAAGCATCTGGCAACTGACGTACAGCAACATTAATCCGATGTTCAACTACACGTTTGATTACGACGGAAAATTGTACCGCGATTTTACCATGACCACCGCTCAGTTTTCGATACAGTGGAACCCGTTTAGCGATTACATGCAAACGCCCAATGGCCGAATAGAATACGGAAAAAGGTTTCCGAGGTTTGCGCTGCAATTCACCAAATCTATTCCGCGTCTTTTAAATAATGATTTTGATTTCAGCAAAATTGATGCACGAATTGAGTACGAAAAAAAATATTTGAACGGACAAAAATCAGAAGTTTTGATACAGGCCGGGTATTCGTTGGGAGCTATACCGTTGACGCATTTGTACAACACTTCTCCCAACAACCTCACCAAAGACAATTTGCTGCAACGCATAACTATTTCGGGCAAAAACAGTTTTGAAACGATGTATTTCAACGAATTTTTCTCGAGCGAATTTGTGATGCTGCAATTCAAACACGGCTTCAAACGCGTCGAATTATTCCCCAAAGTAAAACCCTCGTTGGTCTTGGTCAGCCGCATGGTTTGGGGAAATATGAAAAATCCGGAGCGTCACATCGGTATTGATTATAAAACCCTCGATCAGGGATTATTTGAATCGGGGATTGAGCTGAACCAAATATACAAAGGGTTCGGATTAACCGGATTTTACCGTTACGGGCCCAACCAACTGAGCCGTTTGGAAGACAACTTGGCCGTGAAACTGAGTTTTGTTTTCGATTTTGGATTTTAATTCCGTTATGGTTTGATAATTAATACCGACGGAATATCGGTTAGCCAAGTTACCTCATCATCAACCAGTTTTTTCCAGGTTTCCAGACTGAAAATCACCAAATCCTGTTCGGACAAAACCGGTTTGCTTATTTTTTCCGGGTTAATCACTTTTATATTACTCGGATGTTTTTGTTCCAGGGCATTCAAAGCATTTTCAATAATGAAGTTGTTTTTGGTTTGCTTGTGGTTTTCCAATATGGTTACATGCGAATCATTATTGAAAATTAATTTTTGTGCATAGTCAATCAGAAACACATCGCCTATGGTGTACACTCCAACAAAAACCTTATCAACGCGGTGCAAATCTTTATCAATTAAAATCCCCAGCGGTGTTTTGGTTTTCGAAATAATCAAACGGGTTCTGTCATCAAAAGGAGAGTTTTCAAACAAACCTTCTTTCCCTTTGAATTTGTCCAAAAGTCTGTCCGGATTAATGATTCGGGAGGTAAACCCAAGTACTTTTCCCAACAACGTGCCTTCGAAAATGGACTTTCCTAATCCCACCAAAACAAAATCGTATTTTCCTTCCGCGGCAATATCAGCAATATCGGATTCCATGTCTCCGGTGGCTTTGAAAATCGTGGTAATTTCCTGATTCAGCTTCTTCGACTCTTTAAAAATAGGTTCAAAAACTTCGGTTTCGTATTCTGACAAATTGTAAGAGTGCATCTCATCGCTGTTGGATAAATGCATGGCGGTTACATTGGCCGTTTCTGCTTGTTTTTTGACTAAACTGTTGGCCAAACGCAGTAATGATTTTCCCTTTTCGTTGTTTCCGAAAGAAATCAGGATTTTGAATTCACTATTCTTTTTGACTTCAGAAGGAATAATTACGTCTTTGGTTTTGAATATAAAATTGATGATATCGAGTGCCGGGCCGGTCATGAACGTAGTAACCAAAGCCATAATCACCATCATGGTAAATATTTTAGGCGAAAGCACTCCCAGTTCATAACCAATATTCAACACAACCAATTCCATCAAACCTCTGGTATTCATCAAAGCTCCGATGGTCAAACTGTCGCGCCAATTCTGACCCACAAATTTGGCTGCCAAAGCGCTTCCGAAAAATTTTCCGGCAACGGCAACGGCTATAATACATCCGGTAACTTTCCATAAATAGGGTTCGTTGATCAAGCCTATTTCCGTACGCAATCCGGTGAAAACGAAAAACAAAGGCAATAATAAAATCACCGAAACGTCTTCTACTTTTTCAATAAAAACATTTCTGAATCTGGAGATGTCGGGCATGATAGACCCCATCATGAAAGCCCCGAACAGCGCATGGATCCCGATTACTTCAGTCAAATAAGCCGAAACAATCAACGTCAGGAGAAAAATGGCTACAACCGGTTTTTTGATATTGTCCTTTTTGGCATATAAATCTCCGACGCGCTTTAAAAACGGTTTAACCACAAAAAGCATCAGTAAAACATATAATATCGCCAACCCGATTACGTACAACGAACTCACAAAACTTCCTGCTTTTACAATGGCTATAACCACCGCCAGTATACACCAAGCCGTAATATCATCGGCAGCGGCGCAGGTAATCACAATAGTTCCTAAACGCGTTTTGTGAATGCCGCGTTCCTGAACAATTCGGGCCAAAACCGGAAATGCCGTGATACTCATGGCAATTCCCATAAACAGTCCAAAGGATAAAAACTCAACTCCGGCCGGCGCAAATTGGTGGTAAATAAAGTAAGACAGTCCGATTCCCATAGCAAACGGAATCACTATACTGGCATGACTGATGACAACCGCATCGTTGGCTTTGTTTTTCAGAACTTTTAAGTCGAGCTCCATACCAATGACAAACATGAAGAGGATTAATCCCACTTGACTCAGCAATTGTAAATTCCCCAACGAGTCTACCGGAAACAGCGCTTCTTTAAAATCGGGAAAATACAATCCAAAAAGCGACGGCCCGAGAACAATACCTGCAATAATTTCGCCTATCACAGTCGGCTGACCAATTTTTCGGAATATCCACCCAAAAATACGGGCGATTAAAACGATGGTAATGATTTGGAAAAGCAATAAAGCCAGCGGATGTTTGAGGTTATGAAACAGCGAGGAAAGAAACTGTGCCCATTGGCTGTCAGACGAAGAAGGAGAAATAATTTTTCGCCCTACCTCTAATAGTTTTCCCTGTTCCACTATCCAATACATTAAGGCCGTAAAACCACCGGTAATGACTAAATAGAATAATGTGTTTTTTAAATTTCTCATTCTATTGATTATGCTGTTATGCTTACAAAGATGCTAAAAAGCAATGTATTTTTTTTAGTTTTTTTTCTGCTCTTAACAATAATTTAAATTATGGTCTTAAAGGCTTGTTAAATTAAGGAAAACTTTAGCAAATACTACTGCACATGCTATGGTTTTAATTACCTTTGCAGCCCATTTAGATTTTTTATGAAAAAGTTGTTAGGCATTGGTTTTTGGGAATTTATCGCCCGAATAATCCTGAGAAACAGAATTGCCATTATAAGTTCCATTATTTTACTCACGGTGCTGCTTGCCTTGCAGTGGAAACATGTGCGTTTTACTCAAACTGAAGCCAATCTAATTCCGGCAGATGACAAAGTAAATGTGGACTACAATAATTTCCTCTCCCATTTTGGCGAAGAAGGTAATTTGATTGTAATCGCTACAAAAGACAACCATTTATTCACCCCGAAAATTTACAAAGCCTGGAGTGAGTTAATGCACACTATTCAATCAAACAAAGCTGTTAGTCTTGTCATTTCGGTAGACAACCTGCAAAAACTGGTTAAAAACGATTCGTTGGTGTCTTTTGAACTGAAGCCGTTGGTAGACCAGAGCAAAGTTCAGGATCCTGCTTATTTAAAACAAATTCAACAAGAATTATACTCGAAATTGCCCTTTTATGAAGGGTTATTATTCAACAAAAAATCGGGAGCCATCCGTTCTGCTATTTATTTAGATAAAAAAATCGTAAACACCAAAGCCCGAAAACTATACATATTGAATGAGTTGATTCCGGCTATAAACAAATTCAAAGCGGCAACCAATATAGAGCTCCACACCTCCGGAATGCCCTATATCAGAACCCTGAATGCCAAAACGATTATCGATGAGATTGGCTTATTCATTGGAGCGGCTTTACTGATTACTTCACTTATTTTCTTTTACTTTTTCCGTTCTTTCCGTGCCACTTTAATTTCCATCATCATTGTAATCATTGGAGTGATGTGGTCTTTCGGAATCATGGGCGCCTTAGATTATGAAATCACCGTACTCACCGCTTTAGTGCCTACATTGGTAATCGTAATCGGGATACCGAATTGTATTTTCTTTATCAATAAATACCATCAGGAATACCACAAACATTCCAACAAAGCCAAAGCGCTTCAACGCGTAATCACCAAAACCGGAACCGCCACATTGATGACCAATATTACTACCGCGGTTGGTTTTGCTACTTTTATTGCTACAAATAATGTGTTGTTGAGAGAATTCGGAGTTGTCACCACTATCAACATTTTGGCGATATACACCTTGAGTTTATTGTTGATTCCGATATTCTTCAGTTATATTCCGCCTCCAATCCCACGCCATTTGGGCCATTTGGAACGCGAATCTCTGACTTCTTTTTTAAGATGGATAGTAAACACCGTGAAATACAATCGTCTTGGTGTATACATCACATCCATCTGTTTATTGATTTTTGGTATGATTGGTATCTATAAAATCAAGATTTCGGGGAGTATCATTGAAGATATGCCGAAGCATACCGCTTTTTTTGAAGACATTCGTTTCTTTGAAAAAGAATTTGACGGAGTAATGCCTTTGGAAATCATGATTGACACCAAAAAGAAAAACGGTGCTATAAAGCTTTCCAATTTGAGAAAAATGGAAGAATTGGAACACACCATAAACGACATTCCCGAGCTTTCAAAACCCATTTCGATTGTGAATATTGCCAAAAGTTTCAATCAGGCTTATTACAACGGCAACCCCGAGTTTTACACATTACCTTCCCCACAGGAAGAACTATTTTTATTGCCTTACATCAAAAATTCATTAAAAAAAACAAAAGACAATCAACTCAAAAGCTACATCACTTCTGACGGAAGTATAGCCCGAATGACTACGTTTATAAAAGATGAAAACGGCGAAAAAATGGATGCCATCGAAGCACACATCCGTAACAAAGTCAACAAGTTGTTTCCTGAACCGAGATATGAAGTCATTATTACCGGAAAAGCCTCTGTATTTCAAAAAGGAACCAAGTATTTGTTAGACAACCTGCTTTCCTCTTTATTGTTCGCCTTTTTCCTTACCGGAGCGTTGGTAGCCATCATGTTCCGTTCTTTCAAAATGGTTTTGGTTTCCATCATTCCCAACCTACTCCCGCTGCTGATGACGGCCGGATTGATGGGCTTCTTGGGTATTCCGCTCAAACCTTCAACTCTTTTGGTTTTCGGAATTGCTTTCGGAATGTCGGTTGATGACACTTTGCGCTTTTTGGCTCAGTACCGATTGGAATTGTCGCGAAACGAATGGAAAATCAAAAGATCAGTATTTGCCACCTTTGATGATGCGGGAATCAGCATGTTCTACACCTCTATCATTTTGTTTTTCGGATTCTCGGTATTCATGTTATCCAGTTTTGGAGGTACAGTAGCGCTTGGTGGTTTAGTAGCCCTAACCTTGTTCTTTGGTATGCTATCCAATTTGGTTTTATTGCCTTCATTGGTACTGACCCTAAACAAAACACTGGCCAACCAACAGGAATTGCCCGAACCTACCATCGACATTTGGGAACATTCGGATGAAGAAATCGACGAACTCGAAATGAAGAATAAATAATTTATATTTGCGTTTGTATTGAGGACAATCAGTATCCTCAATCCTAAATTTTAAAATCCTTATTCTAAAATGAAACATTCAAAAGTTAAAGACTTACTAAACAGCACGAAAACGAACTATGAAGTAACTGTAAAAGGTTGGGTAAGAACTTTTAGAAATAATCAGTTTATTGCGTTGAACGATGGTTCGACTATCCATAATTTGCAGTGTGTGGTTGATTTTGAAAACACACCCGAAGAAACCCTAAAACGAATCAATACGGGGACAGCTGTAGCTTTGACAGGAAATTTGGTAGAAAGCCAAGGTGCCGGACAAAAATATGAAATCCAAGTTACTCAACTGGAAATCCTGGGCGATTGCGACGCGGAAAAATTCCCGATGCAGCCCAAAAAACATTCCTTGGAATTCCTCAGGGAAAATGCGCATTTACGCGTAAGAACCAATGCCTTCGGAGCCATCATGCGCGTTCGTTCGGTATTGGCACATGCAGTGCACACTTATTTTCAGGAACGGGGCTTTGTGTATGTAAATACGCCTATCATCACCGGTGCCGATGCTGAAGGCGCAGGAGAAATGTTCCAAGTAACTTCTATGCCGTTAGACAGTTTACCAAAAACAGAAGACGGACAAATCAATTACAAAGAAGATTTCTTCGGAAAACACACCAATTTGACTGTTTCAGGCCAGTTAGAAGCCGAAACTTATGCTATGGCCTTGGGTCAGGTATACACGTTCGGGCCTACATTCCGTGCCGAAAACTCAAACACTTCACGTCACTTGGCAGAGTTTTGGATGATTGAACCTGAAGTAGCATTCAATGACTTGACCGACAACATGGATTTGGCAGAAGACTTCATCAAGTTTGTCATACAATATGCTGTTGAGCGATGTGCCGATGATTTGAAATTCTTAGAAGGAAGATTGCTCGACGAGGAAAAACAAAAACCACAAGCCGAAAGAAGTGAAATGACGTTGTTGGAAAAGTTAAACTTCGTGTTGAACAATGATTTCAAACGCGTTTCATATACTGAGGCGATTGCAATTTTAAGAGAGTCTACTCCGAATAAAAAGAAAAAATTCCAATACCTGATTGAAGAATGGGGTGCCGATTTACAAAGTGAACACGAGCGTTATTTGGTAGAAAAACACTTCAAATGTCCGGTAATTTTGTTCGATTATCCAGCCAAAATCAAAGCCTTTTACATGCGCTTGAACGACAATACCGAACCGGGTAAAGAAACCGTTCGCGCTATGGATATTTTATTTCCGGGCATTGGTGAAATCGTTGGCGGTTCGCAAAGAGAGGAACGCTACGATGTGTTGATTGAAAAAATGAAAGCCATTGGCATCGATGAAGAAGAATTATGGTGGTATCTGGATACACGTCGATTTGGTTCGGCAGTACATTCAGGTTTCGGACTTGGGTTTGAGCGTCTGGTTCTTTTCGTAACCGGAATGACCAACATCCGCGACGTGATTCCGTTCCCGAGAACGCCACAAAATGCTGAATTCTAAAACATGATTTTGCAGATTCGGTTATCGGTTCAACATGACTCATAACCGAATCCATACATAACAAAGTAAACCCATGCTTAAGCAGTTCCTAAATCTAAAGTTATCTCAAAAATTATCTCCTCAGCAGATACAGCTGATGAAGTTAATTCAATTGCCTACGCAGGCTTTTGAACAAAGATTGAAAGAGGAATTGGTCGAAAATCCGGCTTTGGAAGTTGGCAAAGAAGACGAAGAGTTATACGAAAAAGACGAGTTTGACAACAACGATGAGTACGATGATTTCGAAGGTACAGAAAGCATTGATACCGAAATCAACATTGATGAATACCTGAGCAACGACGAAACTCCCGACTATAAACTTCAGACCAACAACTACAGTGACGATGACGACGAACGCGAGATTCCGTTTGCCGAATCTGTAAGTTTTCATCAGGATTTAATAAATCAACTCAACACCTTTATCCTTACCGAAGAAGAGCGCAGTATTGCGGAATTTTTGATAGGAAGCCTTGACGATGACGGATATTTGCGCAGAAGCATCACCGATATAGTGGATGACATGGCTTTTACTCAAGCTATTTATACCGAAGAAAAAACCGTTGAAAAAATACTCCACATCATCCATGAGTTAGAACCATCAGGAGTTGGTGCAAGAGATTTACAAGAATGTTTGCTGTTACAACTCAAACACAAAACACCAACGGAATATGTGGAACTGGCCATTGACATACTCGAAAATCAGTTCGATGCCTTTACTAAAAAACACTACGAAAAACTATTACAACGATACGAAATATCTCAGGAACGACTGAAAAAAGCGATTGAAGAAATTGAAAAGCTCAATCCAAAACCGGGCGGTTCTTTTGACAGCAGCAACCGCGTGGTAGAACAAATCGTTCCCGACTTTGCTATTCGCATCGTAGATGGAGAACTGGAGTTGTCATTAAACGGGCGAAACGCTCCGACGCTGCATATTTCAAAAGATTATCAGGAAATGTTGCAAACGTACAAAGACTCGCGCGACAAATCGAGCTCACAAAAAGATGCTGTACTTTTCATCAAACAAAAACTCGATTCGGCCAAATGGTTCATAGATGCCATTCGTCAGCGTCAGGAAACGTTATTTGTTACCATGAATGCCATCATGCATTTTCAGCAGGAATATTTCCTTGACGGCGATGAAACCAAGCTCAAACCGATGATTCTGAAAGACATTGCCGATATGGTTGGATTAGACATTTCAACCGTTTCACGCGTGGCCAACAGTAAATATGTTGACACACCTTATGGCACCAAACTCATTAAGGAATTCTTTTCGGAAGCCATGAAAAATGATCAAGGCGAAGATGTTTCAACTTTGGAAATCAAAAAAATCCTGAAAACCGTGGTTGAAGAAGAAGACAAAAGCAAACCGCTTCCGGATGATCAGTTGGCTGAAATTTTAAAAGAAAAAGGGTATCCCATTGCCCGAAGAACCATTGCCAAGTATCGTGAATTATTAGATATTCCGGTTGCCCGGATGCGTAAGAAGATTTAAAGACAGTGCATTGAAAAAAATCCTTCCTTTTTTTTCCTACCTCTTTCACCCTATTTTCATTCCGTTATTGGGCACCGTTTTTTATGTCATGCTGGATGGGCACTATTTTACCATGATGCAGTATGTGCTTCTTTTTCTGCAAATCATCATCATTACTTTTCTGTTGCCCATCGCTTTTTTTTACTTGTTACGAACGTTCGGAAAGTTAGACAGCATAATGCTTTCGGATATAGCCCACCGGAAAATACCGTTACTGCTGCAGATGATGTTGTTTACCATTCTGATTGAAAAAAGCATCACTATTGACCGTTTTCCGTCTTTGTATTTTTTCTTTTTAGGAGGATTGTTCAGTACGTTGGCAGCCTTTTTATTGTTATATGCCAAAATAAAAGCCAGCATTCACATGATTGGTATGAGTGCCCTGACCGTTTTTATTATTGGCTTAAGTTTAAAAAATGAAATCAACACCATCAATCTGGTGACTTTTTTTGTCATCATGAACGGATTGGTAGCTTCTTCCCGTTTAGCCATGAAAGCACACACCAACAGCGAATTGTTAATTGGATTTTTGTGTGGCGCTTTACCCCAACTTATACTGCTGTATTTTTGGCTATAAAATATAAAACATCAATCCAAAATTAGCCGTATTCATGTCGATGGACTGCCCGTCTATTTTAGCTGAAGATTTAAACAACGGATTCAAACCGTAATAAGCATAAATATTCCAGGTATTCCAACCCGTAGCGAGGTAAACCCCATAGTGGAAATCATTTAAATCCTTATTGTTGGTTTGTTTGAAAGTGCCCTCCGATGAAATCAATTTGTATTGGTCATAAAAGAGATAACTCAGTTTAACCCCAAAATGGATGCGCCAAAATTTATGACTTTCGGGGGTGGCATCTCGCCATCTTAACTCTATAGGAAGGTCAACAAAATGCAGCGAAAGTTTATCTTTAGAATAAGTAATGCTATTAGAATTCAGAATTTGGTATGTGTTAACCCCATTAACCTCCGTAATACCCATATTTTGATTGTAAATGGCCAACGTATATCCCAATCCCGCAGCCACCGACCAAGTTCGTTTTTTATTAAAAGGCATGTCACGCAAAAATCCGCCTGAAAGTCCGGTCGAAAATTTATTTTGTCTTAGTCCGGAAGGGCCTTTCTGAAGTATGTTATACGATACGTTTAAGTAAAACTGATCTTCACGATAAAGCGAATCGGGTGCATCAAAATCGGCTTCAACATTTTGAGCAGCCATACAAAAGGTCATGAAAAAAGCGATAAAAACAAATTTGATTTGCATAACTGTCGTATCCTGTTAAGCGAAAGTACTGTTTTTCGTTAGAAAAACCAAAAGGGCGATGGGATTACCTATAGCGATTCCCTTAGGAAGTTGTTAAAAAAATACGGCTTCTTCTAACCTTTACCAGTTTTATTTCCAAAGTTTTAAAACAAAAATGCGCTTCTTTCGAAAGCGCATTTTTTTTAGCAGAGAGGATGGGATTCGAACCCACGATGCAGTTGCCCACATACAAACTTTCCAGGCTTGCTCCTTCAACCACTCGGACACCTCTCTTTTTGGTGTTGCAAATAACAACAAATTTTTTCAGTAAAAAAAGTTAGTTTGGCAATTTATTATTGCATTTCTCCACGCAATGATGTTTCAAAAATGGTTTTGAAAACAGCCGGTGCGACATTTTGTCCCAAGAGATACATGAGCTTGGTCACGGCGGCTTCGGTGGTTATATCTTTACCCGAAATCACTCCGATTTTTTTGAGCTGTGTACTGGTTTCGTATTGACCCATATTAACACTTCCGCCCGAACATTGTGTAACATTAACAACGTGTAAACCGCTTTTGATAGCCTTTTTTAAAACCTGTATAAACCAATCCTCAGAAGGCGCATTCCCCGAACCGTAGGTTTCCAAAATAATTCCTTTCAGGTTTGGAATACTCAAAATAGAAGACAGTACAGCTTCATTCATCCCCGGAAACATTTTTACAATGACCACATTGTTATTCATGACTTTATGAACGACCAGCTTTTTGGCAGACTGTTTTTGCAGAATCGAATGGGTATCAATTTTTAAATGCACTCCCGACTCTGCCAATGGCGGATAGTTGGGCGAAGCAAAGGCATTGAAATGTTCGGCATTGATTTTTGTAGTTCGGTTACCCCGATACAATTTATATTCAAAATACAAACAAACTTCATGAATAACAGGTTTCCCTTTTTGCTGCAGAGATGCTATTTGAATGGCGGTAATCAGATTTTCTTTGGCATCGGTGCGCAAATCGCCTATGGGCAACTGAGAACCCGTAAAGACTACCGGTTTGCCTAAATTTTCGAGCATAAAACTCAACGCTGAGGCAGAATACGACATGGTGTCCGAGCCGTGTAACACCACAAAACCGTCAAAACGCTCGTAGTTTCCCTCAATGATGTCTGCAATCAACTCCCATTTTTCCGGATTCATATTAGAGGAATCGATGGGTTTCTCAAACGAAATGGTTTCAATATTACAATCCAACTGTTTGAGTTCGGGGATTTTCTGCAACAATTTTTTAAAATTGAAAGCCTTTAACGCACCGGTTTCAAAATCTTTCATCATTCCGATGGTTCCTCCGGTGTACAGGAGCAGTATGTTTGGTTTAGACAACATTCTGATATTTTGACTTGTTTACTACCGGATTAGCATACATGGCCAAAAAACTCTCAACCATTTGCGGGTTATTTTCATCTATTCTCATTTCAAGCCTGCGCTCGAATAACGATTTTTCATTTTCGGTATAACAATTCTTGTACTGGTCAGTTTTGTATAACAAATCGTAAGCAATATAATTGGTTGGCCACAGCATGTAACTTTGTAAAATAGAGTCGTCTATGACTTGTGCCAATGCCTGAATTTGCTTGTTGATATTATCAAATTCGGCGGCAATTACATCAAACTCCTTATCCAAAACATCGCCTATGTGAATGTGAATGCGTTTCTTTTGTCCGATGATTCCGCTCAGGAGCGTTACAAAATCTTCATTTTTTTCTTTAATGTAGATTTCATTTTTGGCTTCTGCAATGAGTTGTGGCATTTTGAGAGCGTCAGTCGGGTCGTATTCATACGAAATAGAAACCGGCACTATCTTTATTTTCTTGAAATAATCGAGCATGTTGGATTCATCCGAACCCATAGCCAACATTTTCAGCACGCCTGAATGTGTTGCGTCATTGCCGTCTTTGGTTCTTCCTTCACGTTGGGCAATCCACACCGAACGGTTTTCCCGAAGCAACAGCTGTCCGATGTATTCCGACATCAATTTGGAACTTTCCAACAATTCTCTTGGCGGCAAACCTCGTTGCACCACAAAGTTTCTGTTGAGTTTGGATAACGTTTTCAGAAAAGATTTTTTAACCAAATTGTCTCCGATAGCCGATGCAGTCATCACCAAACCGTGATCAAACAACGCTACATTCAACAGCGATGTATCTAATATAATATCGCGGTGGTTGGATATGAAAAGATAAGACGTGTTGGGATGTAGTTTTTCAAAACCCGAAGTGGTTAACCCTTCAGAGCTTTTGGCCAAAACTTTTTGAATCGATTGGTAAATAAAATTACACTGAAAATCGCGAATAGAATGGGTTTTCTTAAGTTGATTTTTCCATACTTCTTCGTCTACATCAGGAAATGTAAAATCCATTAATGCCTTCATCATCGGGTGATTGACAGCAGACTGAATGGCTTCATTCACTTCGGCGTCGTAAAAAGGACGAATTTTGTCAAATTTCTGCATCTTGGCTTACAATTTTGAAAAACAAATGAACAAAAAAAAACTCAATTTTTGACGATTTCTGTATTAAATCCCAAAAACAGTTTTTGAATTTTCGGTAGTGATTCGGGCAATTTCCTCCAGGGGCAATTGGTAAATCTGCGCCAGTTTTTCGGCCACTAATTTGGTGTAACTGCTTTCGTTGCGTTTACCCCGAAAAGGAACAGGTGCCAAATAAGGCGAATCGGTTTCTAAAACAATATGCTGTAAATCAATTTCATTTAAAAACTGGTCAATCTTTCCGTTCTTGAATGTGGCTACTCCGCCAATGCCGAGTTTCATATTCAAGTCGATGGCTCTTTTGGCCTGACCGAAATCGCCGGTAAAACAGTGAAAAATTCCAAATAAATCTGTGGCTTTTTCGCTTTCCAGAACTTCAAAAACCTCATCAAAAGCATCACGACAGTGAATGTTTATAGCGAGTTTGTGCTTTTTGGCTAACTGAATTTGGTACTGAAATGCGTGCTGCTGTTCCTTCAAAAAAGTTTTGTCCCAAAACAGATCGATCCCGATTTCGCCCACAGCATAAAACGTTTTTCGGCTCAATTCGGCTTCAACATGTGCTAATTCTTCCTGATAATTTTCTTTCACATACGTTGGGTGCAACCCCATCATCAAAAAAACATGTTTCGGAAACTGACGTTCCAACGCATACATTTTTGAAGTGTAATGGGAATCGATTGACGGCACAAAAAAACGAGAAACCCCATTATTGATGGCCCGCTGAATCATTTCGGTGCGATCCTGATCAAATTCTTCGGAATACAAATGGGTATGGGTATCGGTTAAAATCATGATAAAAACGACTGAATTTCTGCGGGGCTAAGGTACTAAGTTTATACCGATTTTATTTAGGATACATCGATTTTAGATTATTTTTGAGCCTCAATACAATGCTATGAAAAACCTGCAGGAATTACTGAAAAAAGAAAAGTACAAGAAAATCAATTTTAAAGTTTCCAAAACCCAGCATTTACTAATTAAAGCTAAGATTAACGGGGTATCCGGGAGTTTTATTCTGGACACCGGAGCCAGCAACAGTTGTGTAGGTTTTGACAGTGTGGATTATTTCAAACTCAAAGCAGGCAAATCCAAAACCAAGGCTTCGGGGGCTGGTGCCACGGGCATGATGACTCAAATTGCCAAAAACAACGCGCTCCAAATCGGCCGCTGGAAGACCGAAGAATTTCATTTGATTATTTTTGATATGTCACACGTAAACGAAGCTTTACGTCAGTACAAAGCCAAACCGGTTCACGGCATTATTGGTGCCGATATACTGCTCGAAGGTAAAGCCATCATTGATTATTTTAATCATTGTTTGTATCTGAAGTAAAATGCCTTTTCAGTGAATAATAAGCCAAGAAAGTACTCATTAGCATCAAGAAGCTGCCTAGAATAAAAGGTGCTCCGGGCAATTGGAACGGCGCTTCTTTGTGGGTAAAAAAGTAAAACGTATTGGTCATCATGGGCGGACCGAGAATAGCGGAAGCACTCATCAAACTCGCCAAAGTTCCCTGAATTTCTCCCTGTTCATTAGGCGGTACTTTACCCGATATAACCGATTGCAACGCAGGTCCGGCTATTCCACCCAGGCAATACGGAATCAAAAAGGTAAACATCATCCAACTTTCCGAGGCCAAAGCAAAGAGCAACATTCCAATAGTGTAAAGGGCCAAACCAATATAGATGCTTTTTTCATTTCCCAACCTTGGGCTGGTCCAGCGGATTAACCCTCCTTGCACTATGCCTACCAAAAGACCTACAACTCCGAGCGAAATTCCCACCATTTTTTCATCCCAGTGAAAGCGGTACATGGTATAAAAACTCCAATTGCTGTGTACCGCATGCGAACCTACATACAAAAGAAAAACTGCTAAAATCAACCCTATCAGAGAAGGATGCTTTTTCAAATTGAGCAAAGCTCCTACCGGATTGGCACGCTTCCATTCAAAAGCCCGTCGGTTCTCTTTTGAAAGCGATTCGGGCAAAATAAAATACCCGTATAAAAAGTTCAGCAAACACAATACAGCCGCTGCATAAAACGGCACCCGCGAACCATACTGTCCCAGCAAACCACCAATAACAGGACCAATAATGAATCCTAGTCCGAAAGCAGCACCTATCATTCCGAAATTTTTAGCCCTGTTTTCGGGAGTACTCACATCGGCTATGTAGGCAGAAGCTGTCGTGATGCTGGCTCCGGTAATCCCGGCTATAATCCTCCCCACAAACAACCACGCAATCGTGGGTGAAAAAGCCAGCAATAAATAATCCATCGCAAAAGCAAAAAGCGAAATCAGGATAATGGGTCGTCTTCCGTACTTATCACTCAAATTACCAATCAAAGGCGCACAAACAAATTGAGTTATGGCATACGCAAAAGTGAGCCAACCTCCGTATTTGGCAGCTTCGCTGATATCTCCGTGAATCAATTCGGCTATTAATTTAGGTATCACAGGAATAATAATCCCCCAGCCCGTAATATCAATCAGCATCGTGATAAAAATAAACCCTATGGCCGCTTGCTTTTTGTTTTGTTTCATGATTGAATTAATTTGGGCGTGCCCCGCCTTCGGCGGGTCGTGCTGTCCGCAGTACACGGTACTTGCTCCCATCACTCACGCGATTACAAAGAAAAGAAAAATCCCAAACACTAATCCTTCAGATGCTGAAAAACTACAACCGCAGCAATAGTAACCCGTTTTCAACTCTGGTAATTCATGTAACTCCATAAAAAAACCCAATGCAAAAGCACTGGGTTTTTCATTACAACTAAAATCTATTTAACCTATTGAATAAAATTAAATTTTAATGGCATTTTTTTCTGTTTGCTAATTTCAGTTAAAAAAATGGTATTCAAAACAAGGAAAAAACACCAGAGTTGAAACTTTGACGTAATTTCTCGCTATTGCTTTTATTTTATCTTTTCAATTTTACTTACCTCGATGTCACACCAGTCATCAAGTCCTCCTAATAATTCTCCGGTAACTCTTATTTTATCCCCGAGTTTTACTAACTGACCGTTTTGGTCATAAATCCTGACATCTTCCTCTGTATAACCGGAAGGAAGCAAGTCCATCATATTTTTCTTTTCGCCTTTGGTTTCGCTGTAGGTTTTAATTTTCAGAGCCGGAATCCTGTACTTTCCGCCCGGGGCCTCAAACGCCATGGTAACACTTCCTCCGGCACTGTAAAAATGATCGGGCAGACGTACTATCCCCTCACACATAACGATTTCATTTTTGTAGACTTTGTTGCAAAGCTCGGAAGCAGGCAAGAGTTTAGGGGTTTCCGAACCGCATGATGCTGCTGATACCAGTGATAAAATGGCCAGCCCTGTTGTAATTTTCATGTTTTATTTTTTAGATAGCTTGGGGTTATTTATTGTTTGAATTATTTATTGGTTTTTATTTTTTGCCACATATTTTCGTAACCCAATGCTACTTCGGGTGCGGCATTTTTAACGAACTCCATAATTTTGTGACGGTCATTTTCAGTTGCTTCGAATAAAGAAGGAAAAGCTTCGATTTCTTCTTTAAACAAACTGGTTTTAGCTCCTTTGCCTTCATAAGCAAAAGCGTAATTGTCCATTAAATACCGGGTTCTTTTTTTGACTATATAAAACCTTCCCATCTTATTCAAATTAATACTTTCGGACTTGTTGAATACTTTACCGGAATCGTTTTTGCAGTAAAAGACCATCGTTTTCCCATCAGATTCCGCTATTAATTTTACCTGATGACTGGTAAAATACACATACAGCCTCGAGCCAATCAAGAAGGCTCCGAAAACAAATAAAGACCCAATAATTGTAGTCCACCACGAAAACCCGTCTTTGACTAATTCGGCTGCAAAACTTATAACGCCGAAGGTACAAAGCAAAGCCGCCATAATGTATAAAATAAGTTTGTTGTTTCTTTTGATTAAGTTGATTTCAATATAATTCATGACTGTTTCATTTTTTTATTTCACAAAGATTAAGAGTGTCCAGTTGCCACGTAAAACATGAGCCAACCTATGCAACCCAGCAGCAAACGCCAGATTACTTTTTTTAATAAATCGTTTGACATCGAGACTCCTTTATCAAGGTTAGCATCCGTTTTTTCATTAGATGTTCCCAACTTCTTGGATAGTTTTGTTCCTGCAATGGCACTTAATGACAGTACATAAAGCAAGCCTGCCCACGCTGCATTTGCAAATCCGAAAAGCATCAACAGCATGCCTATTATTGATAGTGCTTCCATAGTTCATTAAGGTTTTATATAATTCAAATTGCTTTGCCAAAAAGCCGGATGGTAATTTTTATAGCTTAACAATCTTAACGGTTTTCAATTTGTCATTTGAGGTAACTTTCACCACATAAGTTCCCGATTGTAAACCTGAAGTATTCAAGGTTCCTTCGTTGGCATTGATGATTTCTGACAGCACTTCCTGTCCCAGTAAATTGAATATTGAAATAGTGCTGATTACTGCTTCAGAAGAAATGTTCAATACCTCTTTTACAGGGTTGGGATATATAGTTACCAAATCGTTTGAAACAAAATCTTTGGTTGCTAAGGCGGTACACTCTATCGGTGTGAAAGTACTTCTGCTGACTAAAGTACCATCTCCCAATTGTCCGAAATCATTTCGACCGGCAACGTAAAGAAAACCGTCCATATTAAGCAAAAGCGTGAATCGGTTCCCGATTGAAATTACAGCGCGATCAGTAGCAGTTCCTATTAAGGTAGGATTGTATTTGATAGCCGTAGTATTATCTCCTAATTGACCATAATCATTTAACCCCCAAGTAAAAAGTGAATGATTGGTGGTAATGACAGCCGTATGATAGGTTCCTGCCTGAACACTCAACGCCTGATCGAAAATAGGAGCCGGCACATTTTTATCCGTTCCTGTTCCGTCACCTAATACTCCGTAAAGATTTGAACCCCAGGTGTAAACCACACCGTTTGTTTTTTTGGCAATACTGTGATAACCTCCTGCTGCAAAATCCTGCCAATCGGTATCAGTCCCTATTTTATTAAAAGTAGTCTTGTCCTGATTGCTTCCAAGTCCTAATTGCCCGAATAGATTATACCCACAAGACCATAATGTGCCGTCAGTTTTTAAAGCCAAGGTATGACTGGTTCCTCCCGAAACTTCTTTCCAATTGGTATCGGTACCAACTTGTGTAGGAGTATTGCGGTTTGTATAACCGCCAACGCCTAATTGTCCTTTGTTATTTTCACCCCAAGACCAAAGCGTTCCGTTATTTTTTATGGCAAAAGCAGCATACGAACCCGCATCAATGGTTTTCCAGTCGGTATCTGTACCAACTTGGGTCGGCACATTTTTATTGACATTCGTACCGTCACCCACTTGCCCTTTGGTATTGGTTCCCCAAGCCCATAGCGTGCCGTTATTTTTCAGTGCTATTGAAAAACTGGCTCCAACAGAAATGCTTTTCCAATTGTTTTCTGTTCCTACTTGTGTGGGTGAGGTTTTGTCGGTATTCGAACCTATTCCTAATTCTCCGCTGGTATTAGTCCCCCAGGCCCAAAGCGTACCATCGCTTCGTAAGGCTAAACTGTGAGTAGTTCCCGCACTGATTTTTTGCCAACATTGTCCAAATGATGTAAAGCTTATCGTTAATAACAGCAGCGTAATTTTTTTCTTCATTTCGTTTCGTTTTTCACCTGATTTTTGATTTCAGATTCAATTAATAAATTTTGACAGACCTTAAATTTCCATCACTTTTCAAACATAACACTGCAATAGTACCGTAAAGAAAAATATGGATTTTGACCAATGAACATTCGATTCCGCCCGAGAGATATTCGTTGGTTTATGATGGAAATTCGTTTTAGTGATTTGTGTGATTTCCGTCACTATCTTTATAAGGGTAGTAAATGACATCTGTAAAACTATTTCCTAAAAGCGTACTTCCTATTAGGGCATTGATAGTAAAAAGCCGATCCAACTGACCGGCTTTTAAAATTTTCAAATTGTTTATTTACTCAAACATTTACAGCTTATCTCTCGCTCAGTACCAATACCTTCACCATAAAGGTAAACTTCATTTTGGTATGTACTTCCGTCATAATCCTGTGCGAAACTGTACTCGTCACGGCTGCATTTTCCGTCTTTAGTCTTACCGATTACCGCCGTTACTGTTCTGCGTAAAGGCACTCCGGTATATTGGTGTTTCGCAATATACCAACGGTCTGATATAATTCTTACTTCTTTGGCTGTACCGCCTAAATTTCTGTTTTTGTAGGCTAACAAAATTTTTGCTTCCAAGGCTTTGTCTACCATTTTTGCTTTTGGCAAACAGGCATCCGGATCATTTTTATCAATTGGTGTGTTCTTTACAATCATATCAATTTCACCAACAGCTATGGGTTTATAGTCAAACTCCGAACCATACCCGGCAGTTTTAAAAGGCACCACCTCAATCTTTAACTTGTGTGTTCCCGGCGTCAACAAATCTTGTTTTCGTTTAAGATCCATCATTAATGATTCTCCAAAATAAAGATCATCGGTACCATCGTTGAATTCAGCTCTGTGAGTAGCTAACCCAAACATATCTTCTCTTTTGAAATCAAATGCATAACTGGTATTGGTTACTTTTTGTCCGTCTAGATACAGAACAAAGAGAATCTTACTCTGGTATTCAAACGGATTTCTGTTTTCGTTGATTTCTTTTGCTTTTTTACCGCTTTCTTCCAGCTGCAACATCATGCTGTTGGCAGGAGAGTTGGCAAACCAGGCTCTCATCGAAAGTTTATCTCCAAAAGTATAGGTCTTGATATACTTGTCTTCGGGTAAAGTGCGTTCAAATTCGTCATTAGAAAAGCAAACCTGACCTATGTGATTTTGGTACTGCGGCATATCTAACTTTTCTTCCGGATACAATTCCAGTTTGCTTTTACCGGCCATTTTTTCTTTCAATTTCCCCAATAATTGGGCATGGCTGTTTACTGAAAAGGCTATGAAAGCCAATAGAATGATTTTTTTCATGGTATTTTAAGATTTGAGTTTTTATTTAGAAGTTGTTCTTTTGGCAACAAGTATGGCAAAAAGCCCCCCGATGGCTACCGGAATTCCGGACAATAAAGCCAATGTTCTGCTTTCCATTCCGCCGTATTCTCCTCTTTTAATATCAGGCGAAACTAAAAATGCGACTATAGTTAGGATGACCGCAACGTAAAACAATTGACTGGATAATTTAAGGTTTGCCCGGAACAAAAACACTGCAAACACCAATGATAAAATCAGCAGGGTTGACAACAATACCTGAACAATCAAATACGCGGTTTCGGATGGAATATTTTCTAATTCTTGTTCAAAGCCGGCAATCTGCTCATCAATCTGCTTTTTAGATTCACCGGTCATATTCTCGGCTTCTTTTTTTAACTTATCGATGTTGTCTTTAACTGCCGCCAATTCTGTTTGCTCTTCAGCTAATTTGTCTTTGTCGAGTTGCGCTCTGTAAATAGACATCGAGCAAGTCAATAAGGAAATCAGAATGATGATGATTCCAAAAATTCTAAGTACTGTTTTCATTTGTTTATTACTGATTATGGTTAATTTCCATGCAATAATAAATCAAAGAAAAACACCGATCTTGGCCAATGAACATCCGCTCCGACTCGAGGGAAATTCGTCAGCGTTTGAAGGAAATTCGTTTTGGTGGAAAATTAAACCTGAAGATTATCGAGTAAAACCAAAAATTCTTCTTTTTTGCGAACCGAAAGCGGAATGACAGTTTTGTTTTTCATAACGATGGTATTACCTCCTTCGGCTTTGATAAAATGGTCAAAATAGGACATGTTAATCAGGTGTGATTGGTGCGTTCTGAAAAAGTTGTAGGGAGTGAGTAACGTTTCGTATTCCTTGAGATTAGTAGAAACAATCAGCTTAGGCGCATTGATAAAATGAAAAGTGGTGTAATTTTTATCCGATTCACAGTTGACAATATCCTGTATGTTAACCGAATAAATCTTATCGGCCGTTTTCAAAACCAGCTTTTGGAGGTTCTTCGGTCTCTCGAGATTGGTGAACAAATTGTTGAGTTTCATTTCAAAAACTTCCTTGCCCAAAGATTCTTCCACTTTCTTCACAGCTTCGATTAAATCAGCCGGATCCAGCGGTTTTAAAAGATAATCTATAGCCGAAAAACGGAATGCTTTAATAGCAAAATCTTCATAACCGGTTATAAAAATCACTTTGAAATTAATCGGTTTCAATTTCTGAAGCAAATCAAAGCCGGTACCATCAGGCATTTCTACGTCTAAAAAGACCAAATCGGGGGAAAGCTGCCTGATCAGCCTTACTCCTGAATCAACCGAATCGGCCTCACCTATTATGGAAACCGAAGGACAATGAGCCTTGATAATGGCACTGTTCTTTTTTCTGATGTTTTCTATATCGTCAACAATTACAGCTCGTAACATAGGCTTTTAATTTTCGTAAATATAAGGGATTTCAAAACTAACTTTAGCTCCGGAGACTTGTTGGTGCTCGTCCACAATGTTGTCTGTCTGAACTACAAAGTCATGATTTTTAGTATAACTCACCAATCGTTCTTTGGTAATCGTCATGGCCAAAGACTTGTGATTTTCTACTTTTTTAGTGGCGTCAAATCCAACTCCGTTATCAATAACCTCAAAGAACAACTTAGATTCTTTCAGGTAAAAACGGATGTCAATCATTCCCTTTTCAGTAGTATTGCTCAATCCGTGTTTAATGGCGTTTTCTATAAATGGTTGTGTAAGCATAGGTGGCAGCAATATTGATTCTCTGTCAATAGCTTCTTCCACTTCAATTCTGAAATCAAACTTATTGTTGTATAAAAGTTGTTGAATAACAATGTAATTTTCTATCATTTCCAACTCTTCGCTCAGCAAAATATAATTCTCATTAGAGTTTTCCAGAATTTGACGGGTAAGTTTGGAGAACTTGGTAAGATAACTAACCGCTTCTTTGTCCTGCTTGTTGTAAATCAAGCCTTGTATATTATCAATCGAATTGAAAATAAAATGCGGATTCATTTGTGTTATCAAGAGTTTTTGCTTGAGTTCCTTGTTTTTGTTGGCATTGATGATATTTTTTTGTCTGTAGTAGTTATACAGCCAAATGATACCGGTAATCAAAAAGATAAAAATTCCGAGAGAAGAATACAGAATGATATTTTTTCTTGTTTTTTCTTGAGCCAAATAAGCTTTTTGTAGAGCATTGCTTTTTTCGAGCAGTTTGTTCTTGTCTTTTATTTCTTTTGTTTGAAATTTAACCGATAAACTCTCCAAAGCCTGCATCTTCTCTTTATTCATGACCGAATCAGCATACAAATTCTGCTTTTCCTGAAGTTCGTAGGCTTTTTTATATTCTTTTTTCAGGAATGCTAACCGGCCTAAATTTCCGTATGCTGTTTTGAATTCCTCCGGAGTATTGGCAACTTTAGCCTTTTGTAATGCCTCGTTATAATACTTCTCGGCTAAATCATACTTTCCCTGATCTAAATAAATATCTCCCAGATTATTTTTTACCACTGCTTCGGTAACCAGCATTCCTTTGTCTGCTCCCTGTTTTTTTATTACCTCTAAAGTTTTAAGGTAATAGTCAATCGCCAAGTCCATTTTCCCCATCGAACGGTAACAATACCCCATATTCCCGTACATTTCGGGCAATTTTTTTGATTCTACAGGAACCGTCGGGTTTCCTTTTTCCACTTCTTTGAGTTGGCTGAGTGCTTTACTGAAATTTCCGGCCGCAATGTTTACCCCCGACAAACTGAGCAAAGATTCCCTGAGCTCCTTTACATTTGATGTTTTGCGAATTAAACTTATCGCCTTTTCATGGTAGTTTATCGCATTGGGATAATCTCCTTTTTGGAAATAACAACGGGCAAGTTGGGAATAGCATTTACCGGTAAGTGAATTTTTATTGATTTTAATAGCACTTTCAACAGCCTTAACAGCATCAATAAAAGCCCTGTCGTGAAGAGAATATTCATTATGAAATGCCGATGAATAAAAATAAATCATGGTCAATTCTATTTTCTCAGGTCCTTTTATGGCAGCTTCAATTGCGCGGTCTAAACAGGAAGTGGCTTTTTCCAATTGACCGTTTCGTGCTAACAATCTGGCTTGCTCTCTATAGCTCCAAACAATTCCCCGGGTAAAGTTTTTTCTGGTCGAAAAACTGATCAAGGTATCGTAAATCTTCATGGCTTCTTTAGGGTCTATCCTATCATCATTGGCAACACTATACAGCCTTAAGGCAAAAAGCGAATCCTGCCGTGTTGGTACCGGTGCCTGACTATAGGTTATCGTAAAAGAAAAAAGTGAAGCTAAAATAAAGAGAAAGCTTATTTTTTTTTGCATTGGGGGCTTGGTTGTAAATTTTGGCTAAAATAGCTAATTAAAAATAATTTTTTGTTTGAAACGAAGGTCTTAACAGTTTCGACAAAGGGAGAAATCATAACTTATTCAACGAAGAATTACCGTATTTATCAGACAAAAAAAAATCCCGTTTGAAAACAAACGGGATTCAGATATATAGGCGCCTCATCCGAGGCAGTCAGAAACCCTTAAAGCTCTAAGGCTTTTTTAGGGTTGTTATTCATCAAGATTTCTACCGGATTTTCTAATGCTTCTTTCACGGCTACTAGGAATCCAACCGACTCACGGCCATCAATAATTCTGTGGTCATACGATAACGCCACGTACATTACCGGAGCAATTACGATTTGCCCGTTTCTAACGATAGGTCTTTCCACTACATTGTGCATTCCTAAAATTCCCGATTGCGGTGGGTTAATAATTGGCGTACTCAACATACTTCCGAAAACACCACCGTTTGAAATGGTAAACGTTCCGCCAGTCATTTCGTCAACGGTGATTTGTCCGTCACGGGCTCTTAAGGCCAAACGTTTGATTTCAGCTTCTACACCTCTGAATGATAAGGTTTCGGCATTTCTCATGACCGGAACCATCAAACCTTTTGGTCCTGAAACGGCAACTGAAATATCACAGAAGTCATAAGAAATTTTTTCCTGACCGTCAATCATGGAGTTTACATCCGGGTATAATTGTAAGGCGCGGGTAACGGCTTTGGTGAAGAACGACATAAAGCCCAAACCTAAACCGTGTTTCGCTTTGAATTCCTCTTTGTATTGGTCACGCAACGCATAGATATTGGTCATATCCACTTCGTTGAAGGTAGTCAACATAGCCGTTTCGTTTTTTGCCGATACTAATCTTTCAGCTACTTTACGACGCAACATCGACAATTTGGTTCTTTCGGTTCCTCTGTTTCCACCGGTTGGTGTTCCCATAGACGGCACTGCGTTTACAGCATCTTCTTTGGTAATGCGTCCGCCCTTTCCGGTACCTACGACATCTGAGGGCTGTATACTTTTTTCATCTAATATTTTCTTAGCCGCTGGCGATGGTGTTTGCGCTGCGTATGATGTTGCTGCAACCGGAGCCGGTGCAGCTTTAGGCGCTTCTACCTTTGGAGCCTCAGCTTTTGGTGCTTCAACTGCGGCTGGTTTTGTTTCTGCTACAGGCGCTGAACCACTTGGTTTAGCGGCACCGGTATCGATTAAACAAACCACAGCTCCAACGGCTACCGCATCACCCTCAGAGGCTTTTAGGGTAATGATACCGCTGGCTTCTGCCGGTAACTCTAGTGTGGCTTTATCTGAATCAACCTCAGCGATGGCTTGGTCTTTTTCTACGTAATCTCCGTCTTGCACTAACCAAGTGGCGATTTCTACTTCTTTAATCGATTCTCCCGGTGAAGGGACTTTCATTTCTAAAATCATCTTTTATAATTTTATAGTGTTGTTTTCTACTTTATTCTCTAGCCCCGATTGTAGTGGAAATCCTCGAAGAGATTGCAACGGAAAGCGGGATTAAGCTCCTAATTATCTAAATAAATTCTTGTCGAATACCATTCTGATGGCATCGGCGTGTCTTCTTCTGTCTCTTGTATGACTTCCGGCGGCCGGAGCAGCGTAAGCTTTTAACGAAGCTAATCGCCATGGCACCAAGTCAAAATTCATCAACATATAACTGTAAGCGCCCATGTTTTTTGGTTCTTCCTGTGCCCAAACGAAATCGTCGGCATTAGGGTAACTCGCAATCGCTTCTTTTAATTGTGCTGTCGGTAACGGAAACAACTGCTCAATGCGTACCAAAGCTACGTCATTTCTGCCTAAGTTTTCTCTCTCGGCTAAAATATCGTAATAGAATTTTCCGGTACAGAACACTACGGTTTTTACTTTTTTCTTGTCGATGGTCGCGTCATCGATTACTTCCTGGAATTGACCATTGTACAATTCTTCACGGGTAGACACGCATGATGGGTGACGCAGCAAACTTTTTGGCGAAAATACCACCAATGGTTTGCGGAATTTAGTTTTCATCTGACGACGCAACAAGTGGAAGAAGTTAGCCGGAGTGGTACAATCAGCTACGTACATATTGTGTTTGGCACACAATTGTAGGTAACGTTCCATACGGGCTGAGGAGTGCTCTGCTCCTTGCCCTTCATACCCGTGAGGCAATAATAATACGATACCGTTTTGGTTGTTCCATTTGTCTTCCCCACATGAAATGTATTGGTCGATCATAATTTGAGCTCCGTTAGAGAAATCTCCGAACTGGGCTTCCCAAATGGTTAAGGCATTCGGATTGGCTAAGGCATACCCATAATCAAATCCTAAAACGCCATATTCAGAAAGGAACGAATTGAATACGTTGAACTTTCCTTTTTTGTCTTTTAAGGCATTCAATAAAATTACTTCTTCCTCACTGTCTTCTACCTTCACAACGGCGTGACGGTGCGAGAAGGTACCTCTTTCTACGTCTTGTCCTGACAAACGAACATCGTAGCCTTCGGTTAGTAACGAACCGTAAGCCAAGGCTTCTGCCGTTCCCCAATCGATAGTGTCGTTGTCATACATGGTTTTTCTATCCGTAACGATTTTGGTAATCTTACTGATGAATTTTTTGTCGGCCGGTAAGGTGGAAATGGTTTCCAGAATGGCATTTAATTTCTTTTGGTCGAATTTGGTGTCGACTTTCTTCAGCATTTCGTCATCGGAAACCTGAACAAATCCTTCCCATTCATCTTGCATAAACGGCTTGATGATGGTCAAATCTTTTTTACGAGAAGCTTGAAGATTTTCATCCAACTTGGCTTTGTACTCGTTTTCTATTTTGGTAACATACGCAGCATCAACGATACCGGCTGTGATTAATTTTTCGGCATAAATATCTCTCGGATTTTTGTGACGAGCAATCAATTTGTAGAGTAACGGCTGGGTGAAACGAGGTTCATCGCCTTCGTTGTGACCGTATTTTCTATAGCCTAATAAATCGATGAATACATCTCTTCCGAACTGCATGCGGAAATCTAAGGCGAACAACATCGCGTGAACCACAGCTTCGGCATCATCGGCATTCACGTGCAATACCGGAGACAGGGTCACTTTGGCAATATCGGTACAATAAGTAGACGAACGGGCATCCAGATAATTGGTGGTAAATCCAACCTGGTTGTTGATGACAATATGGATGGTTCCTCCGGTTTTGTATCCGTCTAATTGTGCCATTTGTATGATTTCGTAAACGATACCTTGTCCGGCTACAGCCGCATCACCGTGAACGGCGATAGGCAATACTTTTGAGAAATCATTAGGAAAATACTTGTCTTGTTTGGCTCTTGTAATTCCTTCAATCACGGCGCCAACAGTTTCCAGATGCGAAGGGTTCGGTGCCAGGTTGATGTTGATTTTTTTTCCGGATTGGGTTTTTCTTTCCGAGGTTAATCCTAAGTGGTATTTTACATCCCCGTCGAAATATTCTTTATCGTAGTCTTTTCCGTCAAATTCGGAGAAAATGTCTTGGGTTGCTTTGCCGAAAATGTTGGCTAAGGTGTTCAAACGACCACGGTGCGCCATTCCCATCACGAAATGCTCAACTCCTTTTTCGGCAGCATTTTCAATCAAGGCGTCTAAGGCCGGAATGATACTTTCACCTCCTTCTAGGGAGAAACGCTTTTGACCCACATATTTAGTGTGTAAAAAGTTCTCAAAAGAAACCGCCTCATTCAGCTTGGCTAAAATGCGTTTCTTTTGCTCGGCATCAAAGACAGGCTGATTGTCGTTTCTATTCAATCTTTCCTGCACCCAATTGACATAAATGGGGTTTTCCATGTGCATGTATTCAATGCCGATATGTTGGCAATACATGCGCTGTAACACCTCAAGAATTTGCTTTAAAGTGCTGGGTTGTTTTCCTAAAATTTTAGCCGCATCAAATACCGTATCCAAATCGGCTGAACTCAATCCGAAGTTTTGAATATCCAGATTAGGCTCATAGACTCTTCGGTCACGCACCGGATTGGTTTGAGTGAATAAATGACCACGGGTTCTGTAGCCGTCAATTAATCTTAGTACATTAAATTCTTTTTGCAATTTGTCCGAAACAACACTACAATCCTGATCGTTGTTTAAGGCGGCTACAATTTGTGTTCCGGCTTGTTCTTCGTTATAGGTAGTCATACCAAAGTCAAAGCCTTGAAAAAAGGCTCTCCAACTTGGCTCTACGCTATCGGGACTTTGAAGGTATTGTTCGTATAAATCGGCAAAAAATTCGGTGTGTGCTGCGTTTAAAAAGGAAAACCTATCCATGATCTTATGAGTAAATAATGGGTGTGTTAAAAAATCAGTTGCAAAAGTATGACATTTGTAATAATCTTTCAATGTTTTTAGTACATTTATAACGCTATTTTAACGCTCTGCTCCTGATGAAAAAGAATGTTGCAAAATTTTATATTGCTTTTTTGGGTTTACTGTTATTTTTGGGATTTTCAAATACTGTTTTGGCACAGGAAAAACCATTACCTAAAGCCCAGACCGATGATTTTTGGGACCACGTTCAATTTGGAGGCGGATTTGGGATAAGTACCAGTAAAGATTATACCGACATCACGATTGCTCCCAGTGCGATATACAATTTTGACGATTATTTTGCCTTGGGATTAGGGCTGCAGTACAGTCATTTAAAACAACGCAATTTTTACAATTCCAATATAGTAGGCGGCAATATTATAGGTCTTTTTAATCCAATTGAAGAAATTCAGCTTTCGTTGGAATTGGAAGAGATTCATGTAAACAACACCTACACTGACCTCTACAACAATATCAAAAAGAGTTTTTGGAACACGGGACTTTATGTAGGGGGAGGTTATCGTGCCGACAACGTAACCATTGGCGCACGATTTAATGTGCTGTTCGACAAAAACAAAGACATTTACGGCAGTGCTTTTATGCCGTTCATCAGGGTTTATTTCTAAGAGACGAAAACAACCTAATAACGGTTTCTAAACCAAACCTTCATCCATTCCCTTCTCAGAATTAAAAAGGCAATTTGTTCAGAAAGTTCAGCCGCATCAGCCCCTTGCAGTTGTTTGATGTTTTCTTCCGGGACATCTATAATGTAAAGCAAATTGAGCAATTCGGTATATTTGTACTGAATCAAACGATAGATTTTTTCATGTAACTGTACTTTTAATTCATAAGGCGTAGTACTCTGCGGAAAATCGACTGCTTCATTGGCAAAATTGAAGTCCTTATTGAGTTGTTCAATCAGTTTTGAATACAGGTTTTCTTTCTCGGCCTCTGAGAGTAAATGATCGGTATTTGCTGGTGGGTTGTACATATTTTTAAAACCCTGATAGGGTTATGGTATTACACGTTTCTACTCATTAATTTATCTCCAAACGCTTTCAGAATATCTTTTTTATCTTGGCTAATGTTCATTTTCTCCAACATAGTAAATGCTTTAAAAGTATACTCTTCGATGGTCTGTCGGGTGGCTTCGGAAGCTCCGGTTTGATTGAAAATTTCTTTTACCGAAGCAATTTTATCGGTATTGTCATTGGGTTGTATCGAAAACAAATGCAGGAGTTGTTCTTTTACATCATTGGTAGCAAACTCCATGGCTTTTAAATACAGATATGTCTTTTTATTTTCAATGATATCACCTCCTACTTGTTTTCCGAACGTCTCAGGATTGCCGAAAGCATCCAGATAATCGTCCTGCAATTGGAACGCAATGCCTAAGTTCAATCCGAAATCGTATATTGAATTCGCATTTTCCTCCGAAGTTTGCGCCACAATAGCACCCATTTTCATTGCAGCTCCCACCAAAACCGCCGTTTTGTATTCAATCATTTTCAAATATTCGGGTATGGTAACATCATCTCGGGTTTCGAAATCAACATCGTATTGTTGCCCTTCACAAACTTCTAAAGCCGTTTTACTGAACAACTTTGCCAACTCTCTGAAGACCGAAGGCTCATAACTTTCAAAATACTGATAAGCCAGTATCAGCATGGCATCGCCCGAGAGTATACCCGTGTTGACATTCCATTTTTCATGTACCGTTTCATGGCCTCTTCTGAGTGGGGCAGCATCCATAATATCATCGTGAATGAGCGAAAAATTATGAAACACCTCTACCGCAGTGGCTGCAGCTAATGCCTCTTGACAATTACCATCAAAAACTTCCGCAGCCATCAGGGTCAAAACCGGTCTCAGTCTTTTCCCGCCCAGCGAGAGAATATAACGAATGGGTTCGTACAGATTAGTAGGTTCTTTTTGAAGGATTAACGTTTTAAAGTGTGAGGAAATAATATCCTGATAATCGGAAACGGCACGCATGAAAATTATTTTTGGCTAATTTAAACTATTCTGCCCGCATTACAAAAGCGTCTTTCTTTCAAATGTTAAATTTACGTTAATACTTCGGAAACTATTTTAGTGTTAAAAGTTTCCATTTTACATTTGCCCTCAAATTCAGAGAATCCCCCCCAACTCCCATTTTGAAATAATACTTAAGAATACCATGAAAGATAAAATTATAAAAAAAGCAACGGATATGTTTTTAAAGCTTGGCTTTAAAAGCGTTACTATGGACGATATTGCTTGTGAAATGTGCATTTCAAAAAAGACAATTTACAAATACTTCAGCAACAAAGAAAAACTAATAGAAGAAGGCACAGAAGTCGTTCAGCAAAATATTCATGCTATGATGAACAAAGTGGTTGCACAAAATCACAGTGCCATAGCCGAAAATTTTGAAATGCGTGAAATGTTCAAACAAATGTTCCAATCTTTCGATAACTCACCGGCTTTCCAGCTCAAAAAACATTATCCTGAGATTTACTACAAAATGATAGCAAATAAAGTTGAAGACTGTAATGCGATTTTTCGCCAAAACATCGAAAAAGGAATTTCAGAAGGCCTATATCGTAAAGAAACCGACGTAGAAGCTGCCGTAAAATTTTATTACATGCTGATTTTTGCCATCAATGAAAACACCATGATGGAGAAAGATGCCTACGAACTCGAAGCCAAAGCATTAGAGTACCATACAAGGGCCATAGCCACACCGGCAGGTTTGATAGAATTAGAGAAACAATTACTTAAAAACAATAACCAATAATAATCATCAATCTATGAAACACAAATTTGTATTAACCCTACTCCTGTTCGCTGGTCTCTTAAAGGCTCAGGAAAAACCGCAAAGCTACTCGTTCAGTTTGCAACAAGCCATTGATCATGCGGTGCAGCACAATTACTCGGCCATCAATGCCAACAGAGATATTGAAGCTGCCAAACAAAAAAAGTGGGAAACCACCGCTTCGGGATTACCGCAAATCAATGCCGGTTTAGATTACCAAAACAATTTTGAATTGCAAAAATCGTTGATTCCGGCCGAATTCTTTGGCGGAAACCCGGGGGAATTCGCCGAGGTAGCCTTTGGAACCAAACACAACATGAATGCGCACGCCAATCTGAGCCAGTTAATTTTTGACGGTTCTTATATAGTAGCACTTCAGGCTTCTAAAACCTATTTGAAATACTACGAAAATGCCAAAGTGAAAACCAGTTCTGAAATCAGAGAAATGGTAATCAATGCATACGGCAATGTACTATTGGCTGAGGAAAGCATCGCTATTTTGGAAAAAAACAAAGCTACTTTGTCAAAAACACTGGCAGATACTCAGGAAACCTACAAAAATGGTTTGATTGAGGAAGAAAATGTAGAACAGCTTCAGATTACTCTGGCCACCATCAACAGTAACCTGAACAATACCCGAAGATTATTGGAAGTAGCCAACAAAATGCTGAAATATACATTGGGAATCGACATCAACTCCGAGGTAAAACTTACCGATAAATTAGATACGCTTTCCGTTTCTAATTTGGATTTGGCATTTGGTCAAGGCGATTTTGCAGTAACCAATAACATCAACTATCAAATGGCAAGTAATTTTCAGGAACAAAAATCATTAGAACTGAAATTACAAAGAAGCAAAGCTCTGCCTTCATTAGCAGCCAGTGTTAACTTTGGATACAATGCCTTCAACAACCAGTTTGCCTTTTTTACCCAAAACCAAAAATGGCTCAATTATTCAAATCTCGGAATTAGCTTGAATGTTCCCATCTTCAGCAGTTTTGGCAGAAGTGCCCGAACACAACAAGCCAAAATAGCTTTGGATCAAGCCAAGACTCAACTAACGGCTACAGAACAGCAACTGAAACTGCAGTATGAAAAAGCCAAAAGTGATTTTGAATTCAGTATCGAAGAATATGCGACTTCCAAAAGCAATTTAAGTTTGGCCGAACGCATTGAACGCAAACAACAAATCAAATTTACTGAGGGATTATCATCAAGTTTTGACTTTAGTGAAGCACAACGTCAATTGTACACCGCACAGCAAAACTACCTGCAATCCATGGTAAACATCATCAACAAAAAAGCAACTTTAGAAAAAATCATCAATAAAAACTAATCTATTACAAATGAGAAAAATCATAACCCTATTCGCAATTTCTTCTTTTTTACTGTCGTGTTCCAATGCAGAGAAAAAGAACAGCATTGATGCTTTAATCAGTGCCAAAAATGTAAAGGCCCTACAGGAAAAGAAAGCGGCTCTGCAAGGTGACATAACCAAAATTGAAGCTGCTTTGGCTACTTTAGACGTTAAAAAAGAAGAAGCATTAGTTTCGGTAACAACGGTAAAAGACACACTTTTTACTCATTATCTTGACATACAAGGAAGTGTAAACACCAAAGAAAACATTTTGGTTCAACCGGAATTCAGCGGAACATTGACATCTTTAACTGTTAAAGCAGGTGACCGTGTAACCAAAGGACAAGTTTTAGGCCGTGTAGATGATGCCGGTATGAGCCAACAGCTGGCAAGTGCCGAAAATCAGTATGCATTAGCCAAAACCACCTTTGAAAGACAAAAAAATCTTTGGGACAAAAAAATCGGTTCTGAAATTCAATACCTTCAGGCACAAACCCAAATGATTTCGGCTCAAAAAGCAGTGGCGCAAATAAAAGCGCAATTGGCCAAAACCGTCATCCGTGCTCCTTTCACCGGAACTATTGATGAAGTATTTGTAGAAAAAGGACAGGTAGTAGCACCAAGTGCTCAGGGCTTGATGCGTATCGTAAACTTAGGCAACATGTATGTGTCAACGACCATCCCGGAAACCTATATCGGTAAATTAAAAGTGGGTACTGTAGTTGATGTGTTCCTAACTTCTTTGGGTAAAACTTACAAAGGAAAGGTACGTCAGGTAGGTAACTTCATCAACCCGAATAACAGAAGTTTCGGAATTGAAGTAAGCATCCCGAATCCGGAAAATTTATTGCGTCCGAACCAAGTGGCCAAACTTAAAATCACCGATTATGTAAACAAGAACGCTATAGTGGTTCCTACCAATGTAATACAGGAAGACGGAAACGGCGATCATTTTGTATACACGGTAGAAGGCAGCAACGGAAAAACCGGAACCGCCAAAAAAGTGATTGTGAGTCTTGGAAAATCTTCCGACAATGTAACCGAAATTCTGAGTGGTTTATCAGCGGATGACATCGTCGTAACCGAAGGAGTGAACAACATTTCTGAAGGCATGAAACTTAATTTCTAAAAAGCTAACCTCATAACAAAATAGACAAAATGAGTCACCAAAGTAAAGAATTCAGCATATCGAGCTGGGCCGTAGACAACAGAGTCACGGTTTACATCTTCACCTTACTGATTGTCATAACGGGGCTGATTGCCTATGTGACCATGCCGCGTGAAGATTTCCCGGAAATCATCGAAAACAAAGTATACATCTCTTCGGTTTTCCCGGGTAATTCAGCCGAAGACGTCGAAAAATTAATCATCAAGCCGCTCGAAAAAGAAATCAAAAATATCAGCGGAGTTGAAAAAGTTACCGCCAGTTCTTTTCAGGATTACGGAATGATTGTGGTTGAATTTGGCGATAAAGTAGGAATTGAAGAAGCCAAAACTAAAATCAAGGACAAAGTAGATGTGGTAAAAGCCGACACCGATTGGCCCAACCTGGATAACGGCAGTAAAGTAGAGCCGAGTGTATTTGAACTAAACATTTCGGAAGAAGTGCCGATTCTCAACATCAATTTACAAGGAAACTACACCACCCAACAGCTGAAAAAATACGGCGAAAAACTACAGGACGACATAGAGGAAATCCCTGAAGTGAAGAAAGTGGACATCTTGGGAGTTGACGACAAAGAAGTGGAAATTGCTGTAGATATATTCAAAATGACAGCAGCTCAGGTTTCGTTTGACGACATACAAAATGCCGTAAAATATGAAAACATGACGCTTTCGGGAGGAAATTTAATTTCGCAGGGATCACGCAACAACATTCGTATCGTTGGAGAAATCAAAGAACCCAAAGAACTGGAGAATGTGATTGTAAAATCGCATGGTGGTTCAGTATACCTGAAAGACATCGCTACTGTTTCGTTTAAAGAAAAAGAAAAAACAACCTACGCCCGCGAAAAAGGGACTGAAGTAGTCATGTTAAACGTGAAAAAACGTTCAGGACAAAACATGATTTCTGCCATTGAGCAGGTGAAAGAAAAAATCGAATTGGCAAAAGCTGATTATTTGCCAAAAGATTTGAAACTAGCGCTAACCAACGACCAATCTTCGCGGGTAGAACACCAGGTTGATGAATTATCCAACCACATCATCTTTGGGATTGTACTGGTAATGATTGTATTGATGTTTACCATGGGATTGCGTAACTCCCTGTTTGTAGGAGCTGCCATTCCGCTATCGATGTTAATGGCATTTACCATACTTTCTGCCTTTGGAATGACCCTCAACACTATGGTATTATTCGGATTGGTAATGGGTCTGGGTATGCTGGTAGACGACGGAATTGTGGTCGTTGACAACGTATTTGCCAATATGAAAAAAGGCATGCCGCGATTACAGGCCTCTAAAATCGGAATTGGTGAAATTGCCTGGCCGGTAATTTCATCTACCGCTACCACTTTGATGGCATTCTTACCCTTTGCTTTATGGCCGGGTACTATGGGTAAATTCATGATTTATTTCCCTATGACGCTTTCGGTTACCTTGGGAGCTTCACTTTTTGTGGCGATGATTGTAAACGCGGCCATGACCGGAGGCTCAATGGATATTGAAGACCGAAACGTAACGACCAAATCAGCCAAAATGTACACCATTATTTTTGTGATTATTGGGGTACTGTTCGTCATCATTGGCAACGTGGGAGAAGGTTCAAAATTAGCGCGTGCCATTGGTCACTTAGCCATCATAGCTTTAGCGTTAATGTGGTTATACAAACTGAAATTGTACCAATGGACACAAGATTTCCAACACAGTTTCTTCCCTCGTATGGAAGAAAAATACAAACGCTTTTTAGCCAAAATATTAGCCGGTAGAAATGCCTGGATTGCTTTGGGAAGTATCATCGGAATGTTGTTTTTATCGTTCATACTGTTGGGTATTTTCCCGAGAAAAGTATTATTCTTCCCCGATAACATCCCGAAACAGGTGATTACCTATATCGAATATCCGCAAGGAACCGATATTGAAAAAACCAACAAGGCTACCCTTTTTGTAGAAAAACAGGTCATTTCTATTTTAAAGAAATACATCGATCCAAAAACCAACACTAACTTCCTGGCAGAAAGTATCGTTTCTCAGGTGGGAGTAGGTGCCGGTAACCCTAATGTCGATGCGGGTTCCGCTTCGGAAACTCCTTTTAAAGGAAAAGTGACCGTCAATTTTACGGAATTTAAATTCAGAAGAGGAGTAAACACTTCGGATGTATTAGAAGAAATCAGAGCCAAAGTAAAAGGAATTCCGGGGGCCAAAGTTACCGTTGAAAAAGATTCAAACGGACCCCCTGCCGGTTATCCTATCAGTATTCAATTAACCGGAGCTGCAGGAGCAGATTACGATGTGATGCTGAAAGAGGCCAGTAAAATGATTGCTTTTATTGACAGTAAAAACATTCCGGGTATCGAAAAACTCAACGTAGATGTGAATAAAGAAAGTCCGGAACTCGAAGTAAAAGTAGATCGTGTGAATGCCGGTAGTGCCGGAGTTTCCACCGGACAATTAGGATTCAATTTACGCCGTTCGGTTTATGGTCAGGAAATTTCTACCTTCAAAGAAGGCGATGACGATTACAACATTGTAGTGCGTATGCAGGATGATCAGCGCAAAAATGAAAACATCCTTTTCAACCAATCGCTGACGTTCAGAAATCAGAATACCGGTCAAATCATGCAGGTTCCAATTTCGGCTGTTTCTAAAACCGAAAAAACATATACCTACAACCAAATCAAACGCAAAGGATACAAACGCATCATGACCGTGTATTCTAATGTATTAACCGGATATAACGGCGACGAAATCACCAAACAAATTGCAGCCGAATTAAAAGGTTACGAATTGCCAAAAGGCATCACTTATTCCTTCTCGGGTGTACAGGAAGAACAAGGGAAAAACCAAAGTTTCCTGATGTACGCGTTGTTTTTGGCTTTGGCCGGAATCACCATCATCATTGTACTGCAATTTAATTCGGTTTCTAAAACCATGGTTATCCTGTTTACCGTATTGTTGAGTTTCAGTGGGGTGTTCTACGGTTATGTTATTGCCGGTATGGATTTCGTAGTCTTGATGACCATGATGGGAATTATATCGCTGGCGGGAATTGTAGTGAAAAACGGTATTGTATTGATGGACTTCTTTGTGTTGCTTTTAGATAAAAAAGTAGCCGAAAAAGGAGTAGAGAGCCATGATGATTTAAGTTTAGACGAAATCAAAGAAGTAATTATCGAAAGTGGAAAATCGCGTTTACGCCCGGTATTGTTAACAGCCTTAACCGCCGTATTGGGATTGATTCCATTGGCCATCGGATTGAACTTTGACTTCTTCGGATTGGTTACCGATTTAAATCCGCACCTGTACATGGGAGGAGATAATGTCATTTTCTGGTCGCCATTGGCCTGGACCATTATTTTCGGATTGACCTATGCAACCATTTTGACTCTGGTAATGGTACCGGTAATGTTCTACTTGGTAAAACGAGTAAAATATGGGTTAAGAGACTGGAGAGGCAAAAGAATAGCAGCGTAACAATCGCACTCTATATTAAAAAAAAGCGCCGTCTGAATCAGACGGCGCTTTTTTTATTTAGGACTAAAAAAATTATTGGATAATCAATTTTTTAGTTATCAATCCACTTTCTGTTTTAACATTGATAAAGTAAACACCGGTAGAAGTATTTTGTAAATCAATAGTTTGAATTAAACCGGCCGATTGGTCGTAATTATTCTCGTAAACCGTTTTTCCGGTTACATCAAATACTTCAACGGAATAACTTCCTGTCAATTCTTTAAACTCAATAGTAAAACTTCCTTTGTTCGGATTTGGATACAAACTAAAAGTATTTTCAACAAACTGGGTATTAGCCAATACGTTAGTTTTAAACTGAGAAGCTATAGCATTGTAATAAGCTCTCATTCTGTTTTCCTGACCTAAAGTGAACATGTACATACAGGCATCATTTACGTAGTCCATATAGTTCATGGTCAAAGCATATTCTCCAGAGGTACATCCCATAACTTGTCCTGCTACGGGACAATCATACGACTCTTGCGCAACCTGAGGGGTATCACAAATCTTATCGCCTTGGTTCGTACACGAAGTAGAACTACAAGTTCCGGTGTTAAAAGTATGATCTAAATTAAAAAAGTGTCCCAATTCATGAGTCAATGTTCTTCCTAAGTTGTAAGGCGCTCCCGGTACATAACCGGTGCATCCGCTACCCGATCCAAAAGCATTATTATCAATAACAACGGTTTGACCAGCCGACGGAGAACCTCCCAGAGGAGAATATCCAAGGATACCTCCATTGATATTTCTACAAACTAAATTTAAATAACCGGCCCAAGTAGAATCAGAATCTGCATTAGAAAGGAAATCGGTTCCAAATGTTACGGCTACAGTTCCTTCAGCTATGCCAGTTCCTGCCGGGTGATTTTGTGTAGCCAATACAAACTTAACATTCAGGTTTCCTACACTGGTTACCATCGGATAAAATGGTGCATCATTAGCCCAGTTTACAATGTCAGCATTAGCAGCGTTGTAATCGGCATTTAAAATATTGATTTGGGTTTGAGCGAAGTTTCTCAAACAGGTTTTTACAGTCGCTGATGCAGAACCGGCCGACGGGAAGTGAACGGCTACCGGTATAGTGATTAGAGCATTAGTACTGTTGGTGGTGTTGCTGTTTTTGTTTAAGGTCTGCTTTTGCAATTCCACTTCAAATTTGGCCTGATTCTCCAAGTGTAGTTGTCTCAATTGCGGATCAGCCATTATTTGTTGCATCAAAGCCGGGGTACCACAGGTTCTGTGCTGTGCGAAACTCATTTGAAAAACGAGTAATACAAAAAGTACTTTTAATTTCATTTTTAAGGTGTTATTTTTATTTTAAAGGGTTCAAATTTAAACAAATGTACAGAATATCAAATTATTAATTACAAATAATGAGGTACTTAAAAAGCACCTCATTATTCACAACTATTTAATTGTCAGATATTTTACTCAACAATTATACGTTTAACCATTTTTCGGGTACCGTCAGTAACACTAACTAAGTAAACTCCGGCTGCAGCATTGTTTAACTGAATGTTTTCGTTAAAAGTAGCCTGACTCGAATAATTGTTTTCGAATATTTTTCTACCGCTCATATCAAACACATTAACTTTGATATCATTTGAAGCAGCATTGCTGAACTGTATATTGAAATTTCCTTTATTCGGATTCGGGTAAATTGCCAAATCTGAAATTTCATAAGTATTGTTAGCCAAGGTACAACCAAAATCTAATCCCCATGAAACAAGAGTTCCTGTGTTATTAGGATTATTGTCTGTAACTGTTAAAGTCCAGTTCCCTTGAGAAGTTTTACCATTATATCCTGCTAAAGCTGATGCAGATTGTGAAGCATTATGGGTTCCGGTAGCCGGACTGGCACAAGAAATCGAACCGGTTCCATCAGCAAAAGTGATGTCAATACCGGCATATGTAGCACTGTTACAAGTTCTGTTCCACAAAGTTCTGGTTGTTCCGTCCGGGTGAGAAATTTTAACCACTAAATCTCCGATTCTAGCGTGATTGATTTTAAGGTTTATCTTCATGTTACTGATGGTAATATTATCCGGTACATTGATAACAGATGTCGTTACAGCGCCTGCTGTATTAGATGCCGTAGCATCGGCGATAGCAGCATTTGGCGTAGTTGAATAGGTGTAGCAATTAGCTCCTATACTGAACGCTTTTGAATTAACTGCACAATAGATATTGGCCGTTGGCTCAATCAAAATTCTACAGTTTAAGGCACTTATATTAGGTACTGTGATGGTTTCAGAACCATCATTAGGAGTATTACTGGCTAAAACAGTATCGTAGTTTAAACCACCATCTGTAGACAACTTAATGTTTACATTGGCAGAACCTGTTAAAATAGTGGTGTTGGCTACGTTCCAAGTAATTGTCTGAGAGCTGCCTTGTGGCCAGTTGATTCCCGTGGTATTTTGAGATGTCACCACAAATGGACCTGCATTTGCATTAACGGTTACCACCATAGCGTCTGTATTGGTTTGACCACCAAACAGTACATTATCTCTAACAGTCAAAGCAAAGTTAAGAGTTCGGGACACTGTTGAAACTGTTTCCCAAGTAGTAGTCAAGTTCCCCGCCAATACATCACTCAATTGTGGCATATATCTAACATTGGTCAATACGGGTTTTCTGGATCTGAAATTAGGTCCGTTTGTTTTGGTAGGCGATGGGAAAGAACCTGTTGACCCTAACGATGATGACAAACTGGCGTCATCATTTTGCTCCCAACAATAAGTTAAAACCTCATTAGGTGAATCGGAAGCGGTTCCGGTTAGTTTAAAAGCGGTTCCGATAGGAATTGAATAATCAGGCCCTGCACTTACGGTAGGTTTTACATTGGTAAATGCCGGATTTGAAGAGGAATTATACGAAATAGGACAAGTTTTAGAATTCAAATTGGATTGAATTTGATTGATACTTTTATAAGCAAAATAATCATCTGAGTGTGCCTGTACGTCTGTACTTCCGGTGATACCGGCATATCCCATGATGGTTGAACCACTACCCGGCTCCACATTTACTGAGTTATTCTCGGTAGTATGGCTGAACGTATGATTAGCTCCTAATTGGTGTCCCATTTCGTGAGCTACATAATCAATATCAAAAGTATCACCTGCAGGAATACCATCATAAGGAGAAGTGAATCCGCTTCCTTTGCTACCCGCTACACAAACACAGCCAATACAACCGGCATTACCACCTCCGCCCGAGGCACCAAACAAGTGTCCGATGTCATAAGCAGAATCTCCAAGTGTAGAGGTTAATGTACTTTGTAACTGAGCATTCCAGGTAGAAACATACCCGTTAGAAGCCGAGTTACCGGTTCCTAAATCAGCGTCATCATACGGATCTGTACTGCCATCTGTAAAAATAACTGAATCAGTGTTGGCAATAATCAATAATTTTACGGCCAAATCTCTTTCATAAATACCATTAACACGCGTCATAGAAGCATTCATACCGGCTAAGGCACCCTCAACTGTTCCGCCAAAATAAGTGGTATATTCTCCGGTACATGACAATGCTAAACGCATGGTTTTATAAACCTGAGCACTCGATTGAACTGATAAATTAGTTTTATTCAAAGCCTGATTCAACTCAACATCTTCTGTTTTACAGTTGAACGGCAAGTTTGCTTTGGTTCTTGTTTTAGAATCGAACAACACGTAAACAGAGTGGTCTTTGGTGTAAGGCTCGATGAATTCTGTCTCAGAATCTCCTCTGAAAATCATGGTTTGAATTCCTTTCGGATCGAAACTGAAGTGCAAAACTGCAGAAGGATCTGTGATTCCTTTACCCACGTAAGCTCTGATTTGAGGGTATTTTGCCTGTAATCCAGGCTCAAAATTAGAAGATTCCCAAACTAAGAATCGCTCCATTTCTCCCTGAACATTCGGCACTAAAATTTCAACTCCAGGCTGACCCGAAGCTTTGTCAGCAACTTGTGCCAATGCCTGCTTCATAACCTCAAAATTGAACTGTAGTAATTGTTGATTTTCTGAATAAGTAGTATTTCTTATCTTTTCAGATTTAATCGTTGCTTCACTGCCAAGAATTGACCAAGCGTTATTTCGTTGTGAAAACGCTTGACTAATGCTGAAAATGAAAGCAAATAGTAAAATTTTTTTCATGGTGTTTTTTGGTTAAATAAAAGAAGCCAAAGATAATTATCTTTCAACATATTACAAGTCGCAAGCAACTTTTTTGAATGGTTTCTAAATAATTTTAACATTTAGTCGAAAATTCATAATTTTTCAGAAATCCGGCATGTAACAGTTGTAGTCCAATTACCAATGACTAATGATAACAAGTTTGATTGAACTTACCCTACTCTTTTGCTTAAATTGCTGTAAATTGGCATTTTATACCCCCTTAAAAAAGCAATTTTTCAACAGAGCCTCCTAGCTCCAAGTACTATTTTTAACCCCATTATTTCCATTTTTCATCTTGTTTTTATTTGATAAGAAAACTACCCATTACATCTTTAGAACTGAAACGTTACACATCTCTTTATCTGATTTTTACACAATATCAAGATTGCTTCTTTATATACCTGACGATCCAAAAACGGTTTATTGATACCCATCAAAGAAATTGATTATCAAAATTCGACAACATTCCTAATAAACAACCTCTAAACATGTCGTCCTTTATTAATTTGAATTTTTGAAAGCTTTAGTTTACCTTCGCCTCGAATTTGATTCCCTTTGAAAATATTCAATTCCATATCATCCTTCAACAGCTCAAAACCTACCATAGTTACTATTGGTACTTTTGACGGTGTACACTTGGGCCATAAAAAAATACTGGACCAAATTATCGCTAACGCGCACACCCTTGATTGTGAAAGTTTGGTACTTACTTTTTTTCCGCATCCCAGAACCATATTGCAGGAAGGAACCGAAATGAAACAACTCAACACTTTGGATGAAAAAAAAGCCTTACTCGAAAATCTGGGTATTGACAATTTAGTCATCCATCCGTTTGACAAAGAATTTTCAAGACTGACTGCCGAAGAATTCGTCAAAGAAGTACTGGTCGACCGATTCAAACTCAAAAAAATCATCATTGGCCACGATCACCGATTCGGACGAAACCGAACCGCTAATATTGACGATTTAATAGTTTTTGGAGAAACCTATGGTTTTGCCGTTGAACAAATTTCGGCCAAAGAAATCAATGAGGTTTCCATCAGTTCCACCAAAATCCGAAAAGCTTTGGATGAAGGCGATGTAGAATTAGCCAACGAATATCTGGGCTATGACTACACACTGACCGGCATGGTTTCCAAAGGCAAACAATTGGGTAGAACCATTGGCTACCCTACAGCCAACATCAGCATCGAAGAAGATTACAAACTGATTCCTGCTAACGGAGTATACATCGCCAAAAGTTATATTGATGGCGCTCCTGTTTTCGGCATGATGAATATTGGCACCAGACCAACTGTAGACGGTACTTCACAAACTATAGAAATTCACTTTTTTGATTTTGACAAAGACCTCTACAACCAAAAAATCACCATCATACTCCTAAAAAGAATGCGTGCCGAACAAAAGTTCGAATCCCTCGACGCACTCAAAAGTCAGCTGGGAGCCGATAAAGAAATGGCACTCGACTACTTCAAAAAATCACAATAATTTCATTTTTCAGACTTCAAATTAAGCATTTTTCATTCCTTTTGTTAAATTGACACATTAATAAAAGATATTTTCTTAAATTTGATAGAGCATTTTTTTGATTATTCATTTAAAAAATCTATCGCTATGAAACTGCCAAAAGAACTTGCCAACGGAATCCTGATTTTTGCCGGAATTGCACTTTACTTTTTTATCATGGAATTTTCAGGTCTTTCAAAAATCCTGTACCTGAGAGCTCTTAATGCAGCTTTTGTTTTTTATGGTATCAGCCGAACCCTCGATTCCAACATCAAAGAAGGAAAAATAGGGTATGTTTCTAATCTGCTCTCTGCAGCCATCACAGCCATCATCGGAGTGTTGTTGAGCATAGCCGGTTTGCTAACCTACATTTACATGCGCGGAGGCGATGCTTATATCGACCAGCTTTCGGGCGAATTTTTATTCGGAGGAAAACCCACCGCCAACGAATATTGCATCGGAGTTCTTTTTGAAGGAATTGCTTCATCACTCATCTTAGTGTTTGTGGCCATGCAGTTTTGGAGAAAAAAAATGTCAACCGCAAACTAAGCTCCTTTAACTGTCATATAAAATTGTAACTTAATTACAAATTAATTACTTTTGGTGCATCAAAAATGGCACTATGAGTATTACCAGACACAATTGGACGAAAGAAGAAATTATCGCGATATACAACAAACCTCTGATGGATTTGCTTTATGAAGCAGCCACCATCCACAGAGAACATCACGACCCCAACGTAGTTCAAGTATCTACTTTATTATCAATCAAAACCGGAGGTTGTCCCGAAGATTGCGGCTATTGCCCACAAGCAGCCCGTTACCACACCAATATTGAAGGCAACGATTTAATGACCGTAAGCCATGTAAAAGCTCAGGCATTGCGAGCTAAATCCAATGGTTCTTCGCGTGTATGTATGGGTGCGGCTTGGCGTAACGTAAAGGACGGTGAAGAATTTGATCAGGTATTGGAAATGGTAAGAACCATCAACAAACTCGACATGGAAGTGTGTTGTACTTTAGGTATGCTGACCGAAAACCAAGCCAAACGTTTAGCCGAAGCAGGTTTGTACGCCTACAACCACAATTTAGACACCTCTGAAGAATATTATAAAGAAGTGATTTCAACCCGCGGTTTTGAAGACCGTCTGAACACTATAGAAAATGTTCGTAAAACCAACGTTACGGTATGCAGCGGCGGAATCATCGGAATGGGAGAAAGCATCGAAGACCGCGCAGGTATGTTGGTGGCCCTTTCTACGTTAAACCCACAACCCGAATCGGTGCCAATTAACGCATTGGTAGCCGTAGAAGGAACCCCGATGGAAAACGAAAAACCGGTAGAAATTTGGGAAATGATCCGTATGGTAGCCACCACAAGAATCGTAATGCCCGAAACTCAGGTACGTCTCTCTGCCGGTAGAACGGAAATGTCACGAGAAGGACAGGCTATGTGTTTCTTTGCCGGAGCCAATTCGATTTTTGCCGGAGATAAACTGTTGACAACGCCTAATCCCGACGTAAACGAAGACATGAAAATGTTTGAAACACTGGGATTGGCCCCGCAAAAACCATTCATAAAAATAATGCAGCCCAAAACGGTCGAAGCCGAAGACTCCGCTTACCAATCGTTAGGTGAAAAACCAAAATGGTCCAGACCGGGTCACACGATAGAAAGAAACCTCGAAGCATCAACGAAAGGGAAATAAGATTTTAACCATCTTGTTTCACTTTTCGGGAAACCTTTTTTAAATTTGCCTTTAGCCTCAAACTAAAGGCTTTTTTTATCATTCACTTATTAAACGGTCTATGGCGTTAGCACTCACAGAAATTGAACGCGTAAAAACAATTAGCAAAGAGGATTTTTACAACAACTACGTTAAAAAACAAAAACCGGTTGTTGTTGAACAATTAACATCTGATTGGCCGGCCTACGACAAATGGCATTTGAATTACATCAAAGAGGTGGCAGGAAACAAAATCGTTCCGCTATACGATGACCGCCCGGTTTCGCATAAAGATGGTTTCAATGAAGCCCATGCCGAAATGAAAATGGCAGATTATATTGATTTACTGCAATCCAAACCCACCAACTACCGCATCTTTCTTTACAACTTAATGAAAGAAGTTCCGGCACTGAAAGAAGATTTCAAGTGGCCCGATATTGGGCTTAAACTGGTCAAACAATTGCCGATGCTGTTTTTTGGAGGCGAGAACTCAAAAGTGTTCATGCATTACGATATCGATTACTCCAATATCCTGCACTTTCATTTCCACGGAAAAAAGCGATGCATGCTCTTTGCTCCCGACCAAACTCCTTATTTATATAAAGTCCCTCATGCCTTAATCTCAAGAGAGGACATTGATTTTGATGAGCCCGACTTTGAAAAATGGCCGGCCCTGAAAAAAGCAAAAGGATTGGTAACCGACCTCAATCACGGCGAAATGCTCTACATGCCCGAAGGCTATTGGCATTATATGAAATACGTCACCCCTGGATTTTCTATGAGCTTAAGAGCCTTCCCAACCAGCGTGACCAATCTGTCTAAAGCAGCCTATAATGTCTTCATCATGCGCCATTTTGATAACGTCATGCGAAAATGGAAAGGTCAAAAATGGATTGAGTACAAAAACCAAAAAGCAATAGAAAACACCCATAAATACCAATAAAAAAAGGCTGAATGATCAGCCTTTTTTCCTTTTATAATTTACAGTATGATTTTTCGGGTAACAACAGTGCCGTCAGCCAACCTGATTTTAACCAATAGGGTTTGCGGACTTGTAGTAATGTTAGAACGAACCAACGTACTGCCGGCAATCCCTTTAACATCTAAAAGTTGTCTGCCTAAAATGTCGTAAACCGTAACCTGATCCAAGTTCTCTAAATAAGAATTGATGGTCATTTCACCGTTCTTAGCAACAACTATAACATTGCGGTCTAAAGAATCAAAATCGTGATTCCCCAACGTTTCATTAGTATAACGCAACACAAAACGATTGTTAAATATTCCTTTTTCACTGGTAAAAACATAAGGAGCCTGTTTCAAATCATGAATGATACTGAGCTCTTTATCTTCTAAATAAATAGGTGTCTCTTCAGCAAAAATTCCGTCTACCTTTTTAATGGCTATAGTGTGAACTCCGGTCTGAGTAATGTTAATACCCATTGGAACCCTATCCTGATTATCAAACGGGAGCGGACGCCCTTGTATGATAAACGTCTCCCCTTCAATTAACGAATAAAGCGCTACAGTACTGCGCGGTACAAATATTGCATCGTAAAAATGATCTCTTCCCAAAGTAGAAAAAGTAGAATATCCCAGCAAGGTAGTATCCGTTTGATTAGATTGGTTGTTAATAATATCCAGCCAAATCCTGCTTTTTTCTTCCACTGTGCCTAAATCATCAGCCGTGCTGTTGGCAGTATTACCGGCCAGTCTGTAAAAATCAGTATTATTATAAGGAGCATACGGATTGGTAACCGAAGCAGCATCGCTTCGCATACTGTTGTTAAACGTTATGGTAGTATTCGAACCTGCAAACGATTCCGCCATACAAACCATAAAACCTTGTCCTGAAGCAATTTTACCCGAAAAACTGGTATCCGAAGCACCCATTTTATTATACTTGATATAATCGGTTGAATAATAATTTTGGGCAAAATTAGCATAGAAAGGATTTTGAGTCGAATCCGGTTTTTGGCCGTGTTTCCAAACCCAAACCGTTCCTTCAATGGCTCCTGTATTCAATTGTAAAAATTTCTCCGCATCTAAAGCTGAAGGATAAGGGTTTCCTACCAAGTTCCAGTTGTCGTCATACTTGGTGGTATATACTCCCGATGCATTAGTAAAATCAGCCGTAATGGTTCCTTTGGATATCGGAAAAGTAAACTGACCATTGTTAGGCTTACCGGTAAAAGTAGTCAACTGTGAAGTGGGTGCAGCCGGCCTTGCAGGTGAAGAATTAGGAACCCCAATCGCATATCCCTTTCCTTTGGTCATGGCAGGATAGCCCGCTTCGGTAGAAGCCCAGTTCCAATTACCCTGTGTATCCGCGTTGGCATACGTAGTATTCCAAATAAAACGCATTCCATTAGATAAAATATTCGTTTGATCAAAACTAGTAGTAGGCGATGACCAATACACATAATCGCTTTGGTTTACATCAGCATAGCGTTTTACTTTAAAAGTTGAACTGTTATAAGTTCCAACATTGGTATCAGTCTCGTCTACCTGAATAAACTGACCGTTATCCTCTATGGTTAATGTGCCGCTGTGGTCTAATTTTTTGTACGCTTTGATGAATCCGTTAGAGTCAATACTCACGGTTCTTCCTGACTTTATAGTCAAATCACCCGAAGCAATCAAATCGTTAGAAACCGCCGTATCAAAGTTATTATCTAAAATGACATTATAAAAAACTTCGGTGCCTTCATTGGCGATACTGCTGATGACTTGCGGAGTAGAACCCACAAACTGCACCGTTCCGTTTCCTTCAGAAAAAGCCGCGCTGCTCACATTATTAGTCCAGTTACCATATAATTTAATCACCCCGTCAGCCGTAGCCGGGTTGCTGTCATCCATATCTATGGCTCCGGTTGACGAAAGGGTTACGTTGCCGTTTATTTCCAATATGTTACTGGCACTTCCTTCAACTTTTACATCGTATTTTGAAACTGCCAAATCCTTACATTGGGCTATAAAATTAAAAGAACTGGCATTTACAGAGGTAGCATCCACTACGACACCTTGCACCGAGTTGGCACCAACATTAACATTAACGGTCGCATCAGGTACTTTTCGCGATTGCCAGTTAGCACAATCAAACCAATCTGTATTTTTATCTCCAACCCAAACTCCGGCAGAATATCCTCCGGTAAGTATCGTTATTGAAGCCCCATAAAAATTAGGGCCGGCATTATAAGCCGTGTTGTTTGCATACCCGGTCCAGTTCGCAGAATCACTGATACGCGAAACCCAATCTCTCTGCGTGGCTGGTGTCATGGGCCCGGTATATTTATTCAAATCTGCCTGAGTGGTTGGCCAAGTCAGAAAACAATCGAAGTTTTTCGGTTTATCCGAGTTTTTAGTACCTCCGTTCGTAGAATTATCACAAATTGGTGTCCAAACATTTCCTTTAGTATTAAAACCATACAAAAAATTGCCTGAATAAGTGCCTCCGTCAGAAGTAGCGGTATTTGCATTTGTCCCACCAACGTTTCCGCCACTCATGAAAAAAATTTGCTCACCTCCATTATTCAAATCAAAAGAACCTTGTGAGGAAGGTTGTGGTTTCGTACACAACCAATTGGAAGGATCAGGCGAATAAACCGATGGAGCACCACCATTTGGACCAACATTAATCGTAACTATTGATCCTTTAGGCAAGGTGCTGTTTAATCGTTCAAAACGAATCCATCCTTCTGAAATCCCCCATCCATTTGGGGTTCCACACTTCTGATAAGCGTTATCGGTCATGTCTATTCTGGTCCCCGGTGTAATGTCAACAAAGGTTACAAAACTAACCTCATCAGAACCGGTTCCTCCTCCTACTGTATCTGTATTGAAAGCCAATATGGCAATATCTCCCGGCATTAGTGTGGTAATGGTGGTGATATCAAAACTAGAACTTGTACCTGCTGTCAAACCTGCTGCCGAAGCTGTGAGTGTTAATCCCGTACCAGTAGCAGTATGTACTATAGTTGAAAAAGTAGCCACACCCGCTGTCATGGTTACCGGTGTCACAGCATTCATCGTTCCGGTACTGGTTAGTGACACAGTTCCTGTAAATCCTGTATCTATATTACCACAGGCATCAGTGGCTTTTACCACTACTGAACTCATGGTATTATTAATACCCGTACCGGTTGGTTGAGTAGTAAAAGCCAATTTGGTAGCGGTAACATCAATTACATCCGAACCGTTGGCCGAACCAATAGTGGTAAAACTGCTCAACATTCCGGAGCCCGACGAAGAAAAAACCACATTGGCTTTAGCAATTGAAAACCCGAAATCATCACCGTCTACAGCTCCCACCCCTAAAGGACATTTCAACGAAAGACGCAGGGTTAATTTTTTCTGGGTATTGTCACTAACCGAAACGGCCAATCCGGTAAATGATATTTGAGTTGCCGATACTGAACCGCTGGCAACAAATGCGGTTCCATCAAACAAAGCAACCGAATAAATAGCATCCGACCAACTGGCCACCGCATTTCCAACGGTTTTGGTAATAGTCAAACTATTCAATATAGTCGGATATGCATCTGCGTCATTCAAACTAGCTCCTCCGTCGCGTACATAAAACTCCCATACCTTAACGCCGTCTGTGGAACTGGCTATGGTGATGTTATTGACTGTAGTAGAAATCGTGGCTGCTTCCGAACTGGCAACTGCTGCCAAATCAGAATTGCTGTTCACATTAGGAGCAACGGTTAAGGTAGCTGCCGTACTCACCGCAGGCAAAGCACAAGGCACATTGGCAAAAACAATACACTTATACATGTATCCGTTCATCGATAAAGGAACTCCGGTAAGGGTTAAGGTAGCCGTAGTAGCTCCGCTGTATACTCCACCGTTAGTAATATTATTGTAATTTGATCCGCCATCAGTACTTACCTGCCACTGGTACGTTCCCGGATTGGTAGCCGTAACCGTAAAACTGGTATTAGCGGTTTCAATGATAGAAGCGTTCGAAGGATTACCGGTTACAGTCGGATTTTTACTGACCGTTATAGTAGAAGAAACATCAGCAGTTGACCAACAACTACCCGCATAGTTTCTTATGTAGTAAGTGCCCGATGTAGTAACGGTAATATCAGAACTGGCTGGGGTACCTGCCGTATCAGTGCCTAACGAAGTAGTTTGCCAAATACATGTGGCTTTATCCGTACCGTTATAAGTCAAGGTAGTCGAACCACAAGTACTTGAAGCCAGCACTATACTCCCGTTAGGATTGGTAGCAGGGGAACAAGTAGGTGTAACTGTTCCGTTGAAAGTAAAATCGTTTATACTGAAAGTGGTTGTCGCAGCAGCCAACCCGTACGAATAAAATCTAAATGTAATTGCTCCTGTTACACCTTGATACGCTGCTGCAGACAAAGAAATGGTAGTTCCTGTTGTAGTTGGAGTTCCAATATTGCTAGCATATCCATCAACACTACAGCGGAATGCATGACTAGGTGTACCTGACGAGACTTGAGAGGTATAAACAAAACTTACAAAATCTATTTTATACCCCGAATTTGGGGTTAAAGTAAACTCATAATAATCGTTCAAATCGATTGTTGAAGTACTCCACCCCTGTGCATTGTATCTATTTGTAGCATTACTCCCAGTAATTCCTGACCCTCTTCCAATACCACTCACTGTGATATTAGCATCTACTATCTGCCCAGATGTGTACGGGTTTGATGCATTGGGATTAGTTCCGTTTATGGGATTAGTAAAAATCGATTGCCCCCAAGAAAGTCCACTTATCAAAAGCGCTATAAAAAGTATTTTTAGTTTCATTCTACAATGAATTATTTAGTACGTTGATAACCATAAGTGTACGCCTGTCTTTGCGCCGCAAAAAAAGGTTAAGAACTGTCAGTAGAAATGGGGGAAGCAAAACTACATCTAAATTACTAAAATCCAACCGCTTCATATTAAGAAGTTATTAATAAAACGATATGTTTTTTAACATTTAAGAAAAGTAAGTTGAAATTAAAGTTTTTATTTACAATTTTATAGTTTTAGACTGAGTCGATGCAATTATTTTTTATCAGAATAATTTTTCATTTTAAGGCCTCGCTTCCTAAACGGTAATTCGCTACATTTGTGGTTGTCAGCAAACGCCGCCACATGTCCGAAAAAATATCCTTTACCGAAGCCCTAAAAAAACTCGAGCACTATTGCGCCTATCAGGAGCGTTGCCATCAGGAAGTAGCTTCAAAACTAAAACAGTTGGGCATTCAAAAACCCGAAGACGATTTACTGATAGTCAGCCTCATAGAAAACAATTTCCTCAACGAAGAACGCTTTGCCCGCAGTTTTGCCCGGGGTAAACACCGCATCAAGTTCTGGGGCCACAACCGCATCATTACCGAACTCAAAGCACGACACATATCAGCCACCAACATCAAATTAGCCCTAACCGAAATCAGTAATGAGGAATACACAGAAACCTTCGAAAAAATAGCCGAAAAGACCTGGGATAGCATTACCGAGAAAAACCAACTTAAAAAAAGAAAAAAATTCTGCGACTACCTCCTCCGCAAAGGCTGGGAAAGCGATTGGGTATACGAAAAAGTAAAACAGTTAGAAAAAGAATAACCCATCAAAACCAATGTCACCCTGAGCCTGTCGAAGGGCAACCCAAGCAAAATCCCATGAGAAAAACATTGTCACCATGAGCCTGTCGAAGGGCCGAAAAACAAAAAAAATCACAATCAAAAAACCAATGTCATGCTGAGCCTGTCGAAGCACAACCCAAGCAAAACCCAATCAGAAAAACCAATGTCATCCTGAGCCTGTCAAAGGGCAACACCACCGTCTTTCAAAAAAAGTAAATTGTGATTGAAGCGTTAACCTTGTTATTTTGAAACTAAAATACTCACCGCATTACCGCCAAAACCCACGGCGTTAATCAGGACTTTTTTAATTTCTTTTCTGAGAGTTTGGCTTTCGCCAAAAGGTACACCAACGAAGATTTGATGTTGCATCATGAGCAGGGCCAACTCTAAGTTCAAAATCCCCGAAGCCCCAAAAGTATGGCCGATCTTCCATTTATTAGTCGTAAGCATCGGAAGGTGACTGCCAAACGTTTTCTGAATCGCTCGGTACTCCGAAAGATCGCCTTTTACCGTTCCCGGAGCGTGCATCACTACTGCGTCAACGGTATCAAGAGCCGTACCCTCCAAAGCCATCAGCATCGATTTTTGAAAACAATTAGCCTCTTCCGAAATAGAAATATTGTGCTCCAAATCATCGGTTGCAAAACCAATTCCGGTTATATAGCCCAATGCTTTTGCATTTTCACCGGGCTCCAAACATGCCATTGCTGCCCCTTCACCCAATACCATAGAGTTTTTGGTTTTGGTCAAATCAAAGGCACGACAAGGCCATTCTACAGGTTCCGTCTGTTGCTCATCAGGGGTCGCATAAATCTTTAACGCCTGCATTTGGGCCAAAGTAAAGGGAGTCAACGGAGCCTCACTCCCTCCCACCAAAAACTTAGTCGCCAAACCCGATTGCAACCAGGCCACCGCATTCAAGACAGCATGCAAGGCCGTAGAACAAGTAATAGAATGTGAAATCTCGGGTCCTCTGCTTTTTAAATCATGAGCCACCCAAGAAGATATATTGCCCAAAGTAGTTGTAGGCGACGTCAAAGTAGCCGTTTTACCGGTAGTCAAAAACTCTTCGTGAAATTTTTCAAACAACTGAGTAGCCCCGCGAGAAGAACCTATATTTACTCCAAAATCATCGCCTTTTTGCCAACCCGCCTCTTGCATCGCTTTCCTCGAAGTCAGCAAAGCCAATAAAACGGTTTCGTCTAAGGCTTTATATTTAATATCTTCTTTACGCAAAAGTTCCAACTCTGCTTTAACATCCTGCGGAATAGTGGCAACAAACTGCTTTTTCCCCGCAAAAGTTTGAGTCGAAATGAACGTTTCAGGCAAAAGATAATTCTCCCAAATCGCTTCGGGTGTAGACCCCAGAGGCGAAACGGAAGCAAAAGAAGTAATGGCAATCTTGGTTTTCAAAATCGTGTTTTCTGAAGCGCAAAGGTCGTGAAACTCTTCCGTACTTCAGTACAATTTGCCGTGTTTTTGTGCATGAAAAAATCAGCAATCCTTACAGACCCACAAGCAAAATCCAATCAGAAAAACCAATGTCATGCTGAGCCTGTCGAAGCACAACCCAAGCAAAATCCAATCAGAAAAACCAATGTCACCCTGAGCCTGTCGAAGGGCCCAAGAGCCGAAGAGCACTTCAATACGCAAACCGACTAAACCCTAAACCATCTCAACCGCTCGTTCAATAACGCTGTACACCCTGTCAAGCTGTTCATCCGTCATGATATAAGGCGGAATGATATATACAATATTCCCCACCGGACGCAGTATAACCCCATTTTCAATAAAGAAATTATACAACTTGTTGCGCATGCCGCCATAATAACTCTCTTGCCCTTCAGTCTTAATCTCGAGTGCAAAAATCACTCCCAGCACCCGGGTCGTTTGAACTTTGGGATGCTGTTTAATTTGAGCTTCAAAAGCCAAATGCTTAGTATTAATCCGAACAATATTATGTTGCATCTCGGGCGTTTCCAACAAACCTATACTGGCTATAGCTGCAGCACAACACGTTGGATTGGCGGTAAAAGTATGTCCGTGAAACAAAGCTTTGTTCACATCTTCATTATAAAATCCGTCAAACACTTCCTGAGTAAAAGTAGTAATGGCCATCGGAATGGTTCCTCCGGTAAGAGCTTTGGACAAACACATCATATCGGGCTTGTTCACCAAATAATCGGAGGCAAACGTCTTCCCCGTTTTCCCGAAACCGGTCATCACTTCATCAGCAATGGCAAATACCTGATGCTTCCGGCAAATGGCAATCATTTGGTCTAACACTTCCGCCGGATACATAACCATCCCTGCAGCCCCTTGCACTAAAGGTTCAAAAATAAAAGCGGCGTATTCCTCAGTAGCGGTCAATTCCCGCAAAGCATTCAGACTTCTCTCTTCGTTACCGGCTGTAGGCACCGGAATACGCACAACTTCCAACATTGAACCCTGAAAAGCTTCGGTATAAAAAGTAATTCCGCTGGCCGCCATAGCTCCAAAGGTATCCCCGTGAAACGCATCTTCAAAGGCAATAACCTTGGTTCGTTTTTCACCTTTGTTGTAATAGTACTGCAAAGCACCTTTCAAAGCGACTTCCACCGCCGTAGAACCGTTATCGGAATAAAAGATTTTCTTTTGGTTAGAGGGCAAAATAGCGAGTAACTTCTCCGAAAGTTCTACCGCTCGGTTATGTGTAAAACCGCCAAACAGAACGTGCTCCAGCGTAGTAAGCTGTTGGTAAATCGCATCGGCAATCACTTTATTGGAATGCCCAAACGGATTCACCCACCAGGACGCAATGGCATCTATGTATTCTTTACCGCTGTCTTCCCAAAGCAAAGCGCCTTCGCCCTTAACAATGGCAGGCAGTAAGCCCGTGGTTTTGTGTTGTGTATAGGGATGCCAGTTGTAGAGCTGGTCTTTTTCTGATAAGTTCATTTTTTTTAGAGAATATGAGGAGAAACAATAAAATAACAGAGTAAGAAGTAGAAATGAAAAACAGATAAAATACTGCGACAGTCTATTATCTATCCGTCTATCATCTCATGTCTTCTTAACTTACAATTTCAAAAGATTTTCACGGAATTTATCGGCATAATAAGCGATGACATTAGCATCAAAATACGGTTCGTTGTCAATTCTGCCTATCATAGCCAGTCCGGTTTTATTCAAAATAATTGATTCTGTAGCCTTATTTTCATCGCCCGAAAAGATGATTCCGGCCACGTTGATTTCACGGCTTTTCAAAGCTTCTATGGTCAACAGCGTATGATTAATACTGCCCAGATAATGGCGCGACACTACGATTACTTTATAGTCTTTCTGAATCAAATCGATGACACAATCGGTATCGTTCAGCGGAACCAAAACCCCACCGGCTCCTTCTACTACCAGATGATTTTTAGTTTGGGGCTCTTTAATGGCTTTCAGGTCAATGGTGATTCCGTCCAGAGCCGCTGACAAATGCGGACTGGCAGGAGTATTCAATGCATAAGCATTGGGATGAAATTTCGAATGGGGATTCTGTACTTGCGCTTGTACTTTGTGTGAATCGCTGTGATCTAAATCGCCGGCTTGTACAGGTTTCCAATAATCGGCTTCGAGCGCCTGAGTTACGATGGCAGAGGCTACTGTTTTACCCACATCGGTACCAATTCCTGTGATGAATACTTTCATAATCTTTTTGCTTTGGGTATTTATTTAATCATTTGAAAACGGGCACCACAAAAGGCATAAGGAAAAACAAAGTCACAAAGAAAATCTCTGCGGTTATGGGTATCTTTTTGACACTTTGCGGTTAAATCATTACCCTGTTTTTTTCAGAACACAAAAGTAGCTAACATTTCCAACACACGGGTAATTTCGGCTTCAGAATTGTAACTGTGTAAACAAAAACGCAAACGCTCCTGTCCTTCGGGAACGGTAGGTGAAAGAATAGGCTTAACATCAAACCCGTTTTCCTGCAGTTGCCCGGCGATGCGTTTTACGTTTTCATTTCCCGGAATAATCGCGCATTGTATAGCCGATTTGCTGTAAACAAAAAGCGGTTTCAGCCCCAAGCGCAATTTCTCTTGGTTGAAGAATGCAATAGTATGCTTCAGTGCGGCTAACGCCTTTTGTTCCTGTTCCAAATGTCGATAGGCAACTACTATCGTGGCAACCGCATGCGGAGACAAGCCTGTGGTGTATATAAAACTTCGCGCAAAGTTGATTAAATATTGCTTCAAATCTGAACTCCCCAATACTGCCGCTCCGTGGCATCCCAGTCCTTTTCCGAAGGTCATGATGCGGGCAAATATTTTATCCTGCAAATTCAATTGCTGAACCAGTCCTGCTCCCCCATTAGTTTCGGCACAACCAAACACCCCCAAAGCATGGGCTTCATCAATGACCAGATAGGCACTGTACTTTTCTGCCAATTGTGCCAATTCTTCCAAATTAGGCGCATCACCATCCATAGAAAAGACAGATTCGGTAACGATATATACGGTCGTTTGAGGCAGCTTCTGAATCAATTTTTCCAGCCCAACAAAGTCATTATGTCCAAACTTATAGGATTTGGCATGACCCATCTGAATTCCGTCTCGGATGGAAGCATGACACAATTCGTCGTACAACACCACATCGTTCCGTTGAGGCACTGCACTGAAAAAGCCCACATTAGCATCGTAGCCCGAATTAAAAAGTAAAGCCGACTCCGACTGATGAAAACGGGCAATCTTTTCTTCAGCCATTGGGTATATTTTGTGATTTCCGGTCAGCAATCGGGAGCCGGTAGCTCCGTTACTCTTTATTTTGTGTTCCAAAAGATACTGATGCGCCTCGTTGAAAATAGTTTCGTTTTGGGCAAAACCCAAATAATCATTAGACGCAAAATCGACTAACGTATTCCCCGAAGGCAACTGTCGCAAAGCGTTATCCGTTTCGCGTTGAAAAAGCTTTTCCTGTAGTATTTTGGGCAGTTTCATCGGTACAAATATAAGGAACGATTTAGGATTCAATTGCAAAATAATTATTGTTTTTTATCAATTTATTATTGTTTATCAATAATTATTTTATATTTGCTGAAACTAAAACGCCAATTCTCATGAAAAAACTACACTTACTCAAAACGATTGTCGACTTCATTTGGATCATGTCGTTATTTTGCTATCCGTTGATTTTGGTCTTTGCGGTTATGGTCCTGATAGACAAAGAACCTTTTGACATCCCGATTACCATGATGGGAACCCATGTAGACATAAACAATACATGGGGCAAATTAGCATTGGCATTATGCCTGGCAAATTTTGGTTTATTGCTGTACGCCGTATACTTTTTCAGAAAACTGTTGAAAAGCTTCAGCAACAGGGAAATTTTTGAAGGAACGACCTGTCATCTATTGGATAAAATAGGAACGCTGGTGATGGTATCTTCCTTCATTTACTTACTCACCGATTTGATTTCGAACCTGAAACACGGTGACATTAGCATCCAATTTGGCTACGGACCATTCCTGTACCTATTGGCTTTGGGCTTATTTTTCAAAGTCCTTTCCGAAGTATTTACGATGGCCAAAACCATGAAGGAAGAAAACGAATTAACGATTTAAGCCATGCCTATCATTTTAAATCTGGATGTGATGTTGGCCAAACGCAAAATGCGCTCCAACGAGCTGGCGGAGAAAATCGGCATCACCACCGCAAACCTCTCCATCTTAAAAACCGGTAAAGCCAAAGCCGTGCGCTTCTCAACTCTCGAAGCCATTTGCGAGGTATTGGAATGCCAGCCTGGTGATATTTTAGAATATGTAAACGAAAAAAACTAAATAATTATGAAAAAAGAACTTATACTGTTGGTGGTTGGAATGATACTTGTCGTAATCGGAGCCTTGATAAAAATCATGCATCATGAATTTTCAAAATACATACTGATAGCCGGACTGGCTCTTGAAGCTTATGTCCTGGCTGCTTTAGTAATCAAATCACTAAAAAAATAAATTCGGAAATAAAAAAAGCCCAACATAGTGTTGGGCTTTTTTTTGATTAGTAAATCGCGATTAGTCAGCTAATACGATTACTTTATTGTCTTTCATTTCAATAGTCCCTGAGGCAATCTCCAAAGTGTAGTTCTGGTCATTTACTTTGGTAAACTTTCCGGCTACTTCTTTATCGAATTTAAAACTTTGAGCCGCTATGGATACGGTACCTTGTTTTAAGATAGAAACTATAGGCGCGTGGTTGTTCAAAATCTGGAACGAACCGTCAACACCCGGTAGGGAAACTGAGGTTACCTCGCCTCTGAATAATGTAGCTTCCGGTGATACTATTTCTAAAATCATAAATTTTTAATTACGAATTTGAAATTACGACTTACGAAAATTATTCATTCGTAATTCGTAATTCATAATTGATTACGCTTCCGCTAACATTTTTTGACCCGCCTCGATAACGTCTTCAATGGTTCCTTTCAAGTTGAAAGCAGCCTCTGGCAAGTGGTCTAATTCACCGTCAATGATCATGTTGAATCCTTTGATGGTATCTTTGATGTCAACCAATACTCCCGGTATACCGGTAAACTGCTCCGCTACGTGGAACGGCTGTGACAAGAAACGTTGTACACGACGCGCACGCGATACGGCTAATTTATCTTCTTCAGACAACTCTTCCATACCTAAGATGGCGATGATGTCTTGTAATTGTTTGTATTTTTGAAGAATCTCTTTTACTCTTTGCGCACAGTCATAGTGCTCATTTCCTAAGATAAGCGGAGTAAGGATACGAGAAGTAGAATCCAAAGGATCTACCGCAGGATAAATACCTAACTCAGCAATTTTACGAGACAATACGGTTGTAGCATCCAAGTGAGCAAACGTGGTTGCCGGTGCCGGGTCGGTTAAGTCATCCGCAGGTACATATACCGCTTGTACGGATGTAATCGATCCTTTTTTAGTAGAAGTAATACGCTCTTGCATCGCACCCATCTCAGTAGCCAAGGTTGGTTGGTAACCTACCGCTGAAGGCATACGTCCTAACAACGCCGATACCTCAGAACCTGCTTGAGTAAAACGGAAGATGTTGTCTACGAAGAACAATACGTCTTTTCCTTGATCTGAACCTGCTCCGTCACGGAAGTATTCCGCAATTGATAATCCTGAAAGGGCTACACGAGCACGAGCTCCTGGTGGCTCATTCATTTGTCCGAATACGAAAGTAGCTTTTGACTCTCTCATGCCCGGTTTGTCAACTTTAGACAAGTCCCATCCTCCATTTTCCATAGAGTGCATGAATTCTTCTCCGTATTTGATAATGCCCGACTCTAACATCTCACGAAGCAAGTCATTTCCTTCACGGGTTCGTTCTCCTACTCCTGCGAATACAGAAAGACCTCCGTGACCTTTGGCGATATTGTTAATCAACTCCTGAATCAATACGGTTTTACCTACTCCGGCACCACCAAACAATCCAATTTTACCTCCTTTGGCGTAAGGCTCAATCAAATCGATTACTTTAATTCCTGTAAATAAAACTTCAGTTGAAGTGGATAAATCTTCGAACTTTGGCGCTTGTTTGTGAATTGGCATTCCGTTAGCACCGTCTTTTGGTAAATCTCCTAAACCATCGATAGCATCTCCAACTACGTTAAACAAACGTCCGTAAACATCTGCCCCGATTGGCATCTGGATGGGAGCACCTGTAGCTGTTACTGCAGTACCTCTGCTCAAGCCGTCTGTAGCTTCCATAGAGATGGTACGAACTGTATTCTCTCCAATGTGAGATTGCACTTCAAGTATTAATTTTGATCCGTTTGGATTAACGATTTCTAATGAGTCATAAATTTTTGGTAACTCAACATCTTTGTTGTCAAATACTACGTCTACTACCGGACCGATGATTTGCGAAACTTTTCCTATTGCTTTTGACATTGTTTATGTATTTATTAAATAGCTATTTAGGCTTGAAAAAAACACCTCTTTTTTCAGAGCGCAAAGGTAATTTTTCTATTTTAAAAATCAATACTTAAATCAAGTTTTTTTGTTTATTTTTTAAATAATTACCTTTCAAAAATTCATCAGTCTAGCCGTAAAACAAAAAACCATCTGTAAAAACAGATGGTTTTGTAATGGTATTGCTTTGTATTTTAAAGCATAGGCGGATAAGACGCCTGATAATCTTTTGCTTTTTTAAGCGGAATAGTAGCTTTGTAAGTAGCATTGATAGCCTCAATGAATTTATTAGCAATATAAGCATTTCCTCGGGCGGTGATGTGAATTCCGTCTAAACTGAAAGCACCTCCTTTCAGGAAGTCAGAAGTCATGTGGAAATCATCAAAAATAACTCCTCCTACCGATAACTTCACCATCAGACCGTTTACATCAACAAAGGCCAATCCTTTCGCTTCAGATAATGATTTGATTGAAACATTATAGGCATCTGTAGCCACTTTTATTTTATTACTTTCAAAAGGAATCAGGATATGTTTGTCCTGCAACGGGTAAGTCACGCCAAACTTATTTAGCGGAAACGGAGGGGCAATTCCCAAACCTGAATCAGCCGCTGTTGGTGCCGCTCCGATGGCAGATTTAGTAGACAAAAGCACTAAATCAGCACTGGTCGCTTGTCGGGCCTGACCAAAAACCAAACCATAGAACGCAGCATTTGTAGGTCCCAAGGTCGGTGTAAATGCAGCGGTCAACTCAGCGGTTAAATCGGACAAAGTTTCGTCTTTGATCAATAGCGGGTTTCCTTTGGTTTTTGACAACAAATTGATTCGGTCACCGGCTCCAAACGCACTCAAGGCTTGTTTCAAGGGTCCGTATAAAGAAGCATTCAACTGGTCGATAGTCGCATCACCAACAGCCACATTACCACCTCCAATTAAACTTGACGTAAGAGGATTGTAGGGCACAGTGGTAAAGAAAGGCACCGTATTCACATAAGGAATATTGGCCACAACCCCCTTAGCACCGTTACCGGTAAGTGCATCCAAAAGACCGCTGTAAGTTTGTCCGAAAACGGTCGGATCGGTTATATCGTTAGACCCGTAAGTGGCCGGATTAAGATTTCCGGTTTGATCAATACCGGTACCTCCCGATGTAGCGTACGACAACACATCAACATTTCCAATCCATAAAGAAAAGAAAGTTGGATTTTGCGCCATCGCATCATCAATAATTCGGGCTGTAGCCGAAGAAGCAAAACGCACAAAATAAGGGTTAGACTGACCGGAAAGCAATCCGGCTATGTTCCCGTAACCCGGTGCCAACAGATGAAAACTTTTCGCCCCGGGCACTCCCATATTATTGAAAGGTCCGGTTAAATGAGTGGTCACATCAGTAGTAGGTGTTCCGGGCAAGCTGCCTATGTTCGGAGTTCCATCGGGATTGAATCCCAAAACCACCAATCGGTTGCCCAATATCGGCATTCCTCCCAATAGCATTCCTCCCAAATTGTCATTCATATATGGTATTTTAAACTCACCGCCGCCTACCAGTGCAAACTGTTCGGCCAACAACTTAGGATAAGCATTGTTTTGTCCGGCTGCAAATAAAGCACCATCACTAAAACCGGCTGTGAGTGAATTCCCCAAAGCCACATATTTAGAAAAATCCGCCGTTCCTGCTGTTGCCGGCACTTCCGGTTCTATACCTGAAATATCTGTTTCATCCGAATTACATGCTACAAAGGTTAGAGAAACCAAGAGTAGCCATTTGAAATTTTTTATCATGATATTTTAATTTAAAATTGTTGATGTAAAGAATTAAGGATTAATCGTCAAACTAACCAAATACATTTGGCCAATTCTACCGGCACCAATTACTTGTAAATAATCTTTGCCTCCAATGTTAGAACCGCTGAATTTAATCACCGATTTTAAGGTTGGAATAGCATAACTGATTTGGGCGTCGAATACCGTAATGGCCGGGATAGTACCATCGGCAAAAGAAGACTGCCACATGTATTCGTCACTCCATCTGGCATTGACGTTAAATCCGAAATTTTTAAACAATTTAGGATTCCCGAATGATCCCTTAATTCTGTGTTTAGGAGTGTTGAATCCTGCAATAAAAGAAGGATCTTTGGCCTGATCAAAATCAAACTGTGCGTGGTTGTAATTGATTCCCAATTCAAAATCTTTATACACTTTTTTAGCCAAGCCAACTCCAAATCCGAATGAATTGATAGTAGTGGCCGAATTAGAATAGATTTGGAATGTTCTTCTGTCTTTTCTTCTCACGGCATCAATAGCTTCATCAGTATACGGAAGATTTTCCTGAGCTACTCCATAGTATGGCAATACCAGGCGACTGGTACTCAAGAAGTCGTTGTACATGTTGTAGTATCCATTCAAATCAACAGATAATCCGTTTTCTAAAACGGTTTTGTATCCCAACTCAAAAGCTTTTACTTGTTCCGGTTTAACCAAATTAGGTTTAGTCGCTAATTTTAAAACTGAAGGATCTTGTGTTTGGTCAAATTGTTTAATGGATGCTTCTGTGTAAGCGGGTCTTGTGTAGGCATCAACCCCACTGAAACTTACGGTAGGATCTTGTCCGGCTGCTATTGCTTCCGAACTTACCGGCAGAGTTTCATGGTATCTTGTTAAGTTAGAGGCTTCGGAACCGATCAAAGCAAATGGTCCTAAATTTAAACCGATGTATAAATCCTGTGTTGTTGGATTTCTGAATCCGGTTTGGAAAGATGCTCTGAAATTGTGATTTTTATTTACACCCGCTGTATATACGAAGGAAATTCTTGGTGAAAACTGACCGTCAAACAATTGAGATTTGTCGTAACGCAATGATCCTGTAAATTTAAGGCGTTCGTCTTTCATGAACTTTTTCTGCATCTGAACATAGGCTCCGTACTCATCGTAATCAATACCACTGTCTTTATCGGTAAAGATGGTTCCTTTGGAGTCTAACGAATATCTTCTAAACGATCCTCCCAATTGAAACTCGGCATATTTAATCAACTCTTTGAAGTTGTAATTCACATCGGAATGGTAAATTTTGGAGTTGTCAATAAACTTAGCTCCGGTAGCAAAATTAGAATCTTGTCTAACCGCTGTTAATGCGTTGTTGTACTGAGGAGTTCCAGGCTCGTAACGAATTCCGGTTGGTGCATTCGGATTTTCAGGGTCAACATAAGGCGTTAAAGGCGTAGCCAATCCTGTTGGTGAAATATTAAAATCGGCAAAGTTGCGGGCCAATGCAGCGGCTTGAGTAGCGGTAGCGCCCAACTGTATTTGTGAATTTAGGAAAGCCGTGGCGTAATCCGTGAACCAGTTTTTGTCTGCTTTCCAGGTTCTGTTTATGTTCCATGCCGCAAAACGCATATCATAGGAATCTCCGGCATCTTCTGTTGTCATGTAAGCGCGCACAAAGAAGTTGCGGTTTTTGATTTCTATCTTACTTTGTTGCATAATGAAATTTTCCAGTCTGTATCGGTTTGCTCCCTGATACACTGTGTTTCCAACTCCTATTTTATGGGTTCCGATAATTTCAAAATCATTAGCCCACGGTTTGATGTGAACCGAGAAATCAGCTTTGATGTTCTCAAGCTTATTGTCATTTAAATCTTTTTCGGCATAACCGGTTCTTGAAACCTGACCTACATCTCTGATGAAAGTAGTCACTTCATCACCATATAAATTCAATCCGTCATAGTTTTGGTTGTTGGCGTGTCCTATGGTTCCGCCGCTGACACTTCTTTCGTCATTCGGAATCCACTCGGTGGCTCTGGTATACGTGAAATTAGCTTTGGCTGCAAAATGTTTGCTGAAAGCATGTGCCGCTCTTATTCCGAAATCCCAGTAATCATTATCCCCGGCTACCTTTTGAGAAGTCATTCCGTATTTGGCATAAAAACTAAGACCCTGGCTGGTAAACGGACTTTTACTGTTCATAAACAATATCCCGTTAAAAGCATTGGCACCATAAAGAGCTGATGAAGCTCCGGGAAGCAATTCAACACTGGCGATGTCTAATTCTGACACCCCCACTAAATTACCTAAAACAAAATTCAACGCTGGAGAAGAGTTATCCATGCCGTCAACTAATTGCATGAAACGGTTGTTGGCTACTGTGGCAAATCCACGGGTATTAATGGATTTAAAGTTCATACTGCTGGTATTAAAATGAACCTCTTTCAGGTTTTCCAATCCTTCATAAAAAGTGGCCGAAGACGTCTTTTTAATGTCATTAATCCCCATGCGTTCCACTGTTACAGGTGATTCCAAAATGCGTTCCGGTGTTCTGGATGCTGAAACGATTATTTCATCCAATTTGGTCTCTTCGTCTGCCAGTGCTACGGTAATTTTTTGGTTGTTAGAGGTGATGCTCACTTTTTTCACTCCATAACCCACACTGGAAACTTCGATGCTGAACGGCGGTTTTTTGGCAGTTGATAAACTGAAATTACCATCACTGTCGGCAATAGTTCCGGTGCTTTCTCCGACAACTTTGACATTAGCTCCGGGCACGGGCTGACCTTTGTCGTCTTTTACCGAACCGGATACTGAAGTTTGCGCAAAACTGATGCTGCAAAAAAACAAGGAAACGATAAATAAATAAATTCTCATTTGGTTGTAAATTTTGTTGGTTTAAGGAACCAATGTACAACTATTTTTTATTGATTCTTAGAAAATCCCTCGTAATTTTGACAATTATTTACTAATCAGGCTCTTTTTTGACAATCCTTTATTTATTGTTTTTTAAGATATTATTAACGTTTTAATAATATTGCTAAAAAAAATACTATGCGTACATATAAAATTGAATTTCTTTTGCATAAATCATAAAAATAATGACATAAAAAAAGCGGGAATCAATCCCGCTCTTTCTCATTATATCTGTAGAAAATTATTTATTCTACCGTAACCGATTTAGCCAAATTTCTGGGCTGGTCTACATTACAACCTCTCATCACTGCTATGTGATATGATAACAATTGTAACGGTATAGTAGTAATCAACGGAGACAAAGCATCCGATGTTTCCGGAATTTCGATTACGTGATCCGCAAGTTCTTTAACCTGTACATCACCTTTGGTCACCACGGCAATAATTTTACCGCTTCTTGATTTAATCTCCTGAATGTTACTCACCACTTTATCATAATGTCCTTGTTTGGGTGCAATAACTACCACCGGCATCTGCTCATCGATTAATGCAATAGGACCGTGTTTCATCTCAGCTGCCGGGTAACCCTCAGCATGAATATAAGAAATCTCTTTTAACTTTAAAGCTCCTTCTAAAGCCACCGGAAAATTGTATCCTCTGCCCAGATAAAGACAATTGGGAGCGTCTTTAAATTTGGCCGCTATCTCTTTTGCTTTTTCATTAGACTCCAACGCTTCGTGTACTTTTTCCGGAATAACTTCTAATTCCTGCAGATAACGGTAGAAATCTGAATTAGACAGTGTTCCTTTGGCTTTGGCCAAACGCAGAGCAATCATGGTCAATACCGTAATTTGTGTGGTAAAAGCTTTGGTTGAAGCCACTCCAATCTCAGGGCCTGCATGGGTATAAGCTCCTGCGTGTGTTTCTCTTGAAATAGAAGAACCAACCACATTACATACACCAAAAACAAAAGCTCCTTTTTCTTTAGCTAACTTAATAGCCGCTAAGGTATCGGCCGTCTCACCCGATTGCGAAATAGCAATCACAACGTCGTTAGGATTGATGATCGGATTTCGGTATCGGAACTCTGAGGCGTATTCTACCTCTACCGGTATGCGGGTAAACTCTTCTATAATGTATTCGGCCACTAAACCGGCGTGCCATGACGTTCCGCAGGCAACAATTAAAATGCGTTGCGCGTGAAGAAATTTTTCTAAATTATCTTCTACTCCCGCCATTTGAACAATCCCACTGTTGGCATGAAGCCTTCCTCGGTAGGTATCTTTGATGACATTAGGTTGCTCATAGATTTCTTTCAGCATGAAATGATCATACCCCCCTTTTTCAATTTGCTCCAAATTCATCTGAAGCTCCTGTATATAAGGGTCTACCAATGAGTCGTCTTTAATTTTTCTGATTTTTAAAGGTTTGTGCAGCCTTACGATGGCCATTTCCTCATCTTCTAAATAAATGGCGTTAGACGTATATTCAATAAACGGAGAGGCATCGGAAGCAATGAAAAATTCGTTTTCACCAACACCAATAGCCAGCGGACTTCCCAAACGGGCTACCACAATTTCATCCGGATTTTCTTTATCGAAAACACAAATAGCATAAGCCCCCACTACTTGGTTCAGGGCCACCTGGACTGCTTTGCCTAATTTTAGTTTTTCATTTTTCTTTACTTCTTCAATCAGGTTTATCAAAACTTCAGTATCTGTATCCGATGAAAAAGTATAGCCTCTGTTCAGCAATTCCTTTTTTAACGGCTCGTAATTTTCGATAATTCCGTTGTGAATAATCACCAGATTTCCAGAATTCGAAACATGGGGATGCGAATTAATATCGTTCGGAACTCCATGAGTTGCCCAGCGGGTATGTCCCATTCCTATGGTTGCTGCCGATTGGGCAATATCTGATGACTTTGACTCTAAATCAGAGACCTTTCCTTTGGTTTTGGCAATCTGAAGATTTTTGCCGTTGTACAACATAATTCCGGCACTGTCATACCCTCTGTATTCTAATCGCTTCAGTCCTTTTATAATGATAGGATACGCTTCTCTGTATCCAATATATCCAACAATTCCACACATAATAATGTTGCTTAATTAGTTAGTATCAGTTTTTTGGTTTGGTGTAATAAATTTCCAGTTTTAATCTTTTGGCATAATTTACATCGGTTTCCGGTATATCGGTTCCGTATAAAATGGTTCCCAAAGGATTCATCACCGACATCGTTGGCACTTTCTTGATGTTACTGCCATCGGTAATAGGTGTTTTTCTTTTCTTGAAATCCGAACTGTTGATGTTCTCGGTCACTACCAATCCGAGTCTGACATTAGTAGAATCCTTCTTAATCAGATTTCTGACGTGACTGGTAATGCGGATTTTGTATTTGGCTCCTTTTCTTGTGCTGGTATATGCTCCTTGAGCGTTTTTTTGCGACACTATCTTTCCGTCGCTGTCAAGCAAAAGTCCTCCGTAAACGTACTTGTTGTACTTTGGATAAACGTTATTGGAAGTGAAATCATAGGTGTAGTCAACCAGCATTTTACTGTTGTCCAAATCATATAAAAAGAGGCGATTAGGTTCTACTGTCTTTTCATCCTGCATGGAACCGGCATCAATAGTAAAGGTAAGGTTGGCTTCGTTGATCAACCAATCGTTTGCTCTTATGTCGTCTATTTCATCCGACACCCCGTTTGGACCGGTAATCACATATTTGGGATTCGTATCGCTGATGGGAAGGCTCGAATTGTAATCAGGGCTAATCAAATATTTTGAGTTGCCGTCATTAATAGGAAGGTTAGGATTGTAATCCGGGTTTAAGGCTAATCCTTTCAAATCAGTTTTGCTGAAAATTTCAACTACGGCCATAGAACCTTGCCCGCCTTTAAGGAACAACTTTCCTGCACCCGCCGGGTTGCTGTTGTTAGCCGGATTGATACCGTAAACATAATTAGGATTCAGATTGTAATTGTTCTGTAAACTAACGGTGTTTCCTTTTAAAGTGAGCACATACGTTTTAGAAATGCGCTCCACTTTGTATTCATTAACGGTGGTGGTAGACGGATTATCAGGCGTGATTTTATCCTCTTTGTAGTATAAGGTGATGTCTCCTTTAGCAAAATTCATCATAGCCATATTACCTTCGTTACCCGTACTTTGAACCTGAAAGTACAAGCCTCTGAAATAATTTTTAAACGTTGCCTGACTCGACAGGTTGGCTGTTGGAGTAGAAATTATTTTATCCAAAAAGAACTGATTGTCTAAATGCAAACGCATAGATGGTGCAGAACGCGTATAAACCGGTTCATTGTTCTCATCGTAAGTGGTGGTTTTGTGCTCTTTAGGATTGAAAAAGAACTCAACGTTCTCGGCAGTATTGGAAGAATTATTCAATACCCCCGAAGCATAGTCAATGTTGTTCCCAATGACATTGTCATCCGTGTAATAGGACTGTTCTTCATCAAAAGCCTGATTCGGATCTAAGTCTCTCAAATAATAATTGGAGCGATAAATACTCAATTTAAACTTAGATTCAGCTTTGCCGTAAATAGAGTCCAGCACATAAGGCTTTACCCCGTCTGTTATGGTAGCATCTTTCGGAATATGACAATAATAAGGAATATTCAACACCACACTATCCATTGAAGGAAGGGCCACAAACTTTGTCGGATCGGTATTGTTAAAAACCGGAGAAGTGGTTGACAGGGCAAGTTGCGTAACAAAATCGGCTTTGGTAGAACCGAAAGCAGGATTGTCATAAATTCCGAGCGGATTTATCGGCAAATCATTGGAAGCTACCGGACCCAAATCCTGATTGTAGGCCTTTACCGTACGGTATACCGGCTTGTCAAAACCACCAAAATGGTCATCTGCCACAATATCGGTTCCCAATTGATCGAAATCTTTATCGCAAGACACAAAAAGGACAGTTACCAGTCCTATCATCAAAATTGGGCGTAAAAATGAGTGTTTATACATAAGTAAATACTGTTTTTCTATGGAAGCATATTTTTGTAAAAAGTAGTATAGGCTTCGGCAAATTTTTCTTTTGAGGCGAAAGGTAAAAAAGGTTTTCCTGAAGATTCTATAAATTTTGTTAAACTTGGAGGCACGCTTTCGGAAGCAATAATCACCCCGTCTGAATGATTTACGGATGCCTTCATCAGGTTTTCATAATTCGGAACCTCAAGCTCTTTCACAGCATCGTGCGGAATATTATCAAACTTGACTTTATTAATCATTTCCATATCCAACGTACCCTCAAACGACTGTCCGTAAATGGAAGTTACTATTTTAGTGTCTGAAAATAATGCTTCATCTTTGTAGTAATGTTTCATGTAAATAGGCAACAAACTGGCCATCCAACCGTGAACGTGAATGATATCGGGAACCCAGTTTAATTTTTTTACCGTTTCTACAACGCCTTTGGCAAAAAAGATAGCTCTTTCATCATTATCCGGATACAATACCCCGTCTTCATCACTAAAAGTTGCCTTTCTTTTAAAATATTCATCATTATCAATAAAGTAAACCTGAATACGCTCTTTGGGAATGGAGGCCACTTTGATAATCAACGGCATGTCTAAATCATTTACCACTAAATTCATTCCGGATAATCGGATAACCTCATGCAGCTGATGCCTTCTTTCATTGATATTTCCATATCTCGGCATAAAAATTCTTATTTGTCCTCCCTGATCATTAATCATTTTCGGAACATCATAAGACATTAAAGAAACCTCATTTTCAGCCAGATAAGGCACCACTTCAGATGATACATACAATATCCTCTTATCTTCCATAATCTATTTTACTTTATTTATTGGCAATAAAAAACAGGCAAAAGTACAAAAATTTATGCAGTTATTTATGAAAATAGTAAGTTTGCAACTCATTTACCGAAAGCCAATGCTCATTTTTAACACTCAAAATGAATTAGTTTCTCATCTGACTTCTATTTCAAACGCAGCTGCTCCCATTGGTTTTGTGCCTACTATGGGGGCACTTCATCAGGGACACTTATCGCTGCTCAAAGAGGCATTGCTGCACAACACTACAGTGGTCATCAGTATTTTTGTCAATCCGACCCAATTCAACAATGCTGAAGACCTTGCCAAATACCCGCGAACGCTCGAAGCCGATATTGAAAAAGTAAAATCCGTTTCCGATAAAATCATCGTTTTTGCGCCCAGCGTTGACGACATTTACGAAGGGAATACAGTTTCCAAACATTTCGACTTTGACGGATTGGAACATCAAATGGAAGGTCAGTTCCGCCCCGGCCACTTTGACGGGGTAGGCACCATAGTAAAACGTCTGTTTGAAATCGTAAAACCCACCAATGCTTATTTTGGCGAAAAAGATTTTCAACAGCTGCAAATCATCAAAAAAATGGTGGAAAAACTGAAAATACCGGTCAACATCATAGGCTGTCCAATTTTCAGAGAAACTAACGGTTTGGCCATGAGCTCACGCAACGAGAGATTATCCGCCGAAGAAAAAGAACAAGCTGCCATCATTTTCAAAACACTGACACAGGCCAAAACTCTTTTTGAAACCAAGACAGCTGATGAAGTATCCGCTTTTGTGGCAGAAACATTCAAAAAACAACCCGGTTTCGAACTGGAATATTTTACCATAGCCGATGAAGCTACCTTGCAGCCTTGTCATACCAAAAAAGAGACTGAAAAATACCGCGCTTTCATAGCCGTTTTTGTCAACAATGTCAGATTGATAGATACCATTTCACTAAATTAATTTACCTTTGCCCCATGCAAATTCAAGTAGTAAAATCTAAAATTCACCGCGTAAAAGTTACCGGTGCCGACTTAAACTATATAGGCAGCATCACCATAGACGAGACGCTGATGGAAGCCTCTAACCTTATCGAGGGTGAAAAGGTATCCATTGTCAACATCAACAACGGAGAACGTTTCGAAACCTACGCCATCAAAGGCCCGAAAAATTCAGGCGAAATCACACTCAATGGCCCGGCCGCCCGAAAAGTACACAAGGGAGACATTGTCATCATCATGTCATATGCCCTGATGGATTTTGAAGAAGCAAAAACATTCAAACCTTGGTTGGTCTTCCCCAACGAGAATGATAATTCCTTGACATAACCCTTGAAAAATCAAATCGGAAAATGGTTGTCAATTTTGGTGCCGCTCCTTCTGGGTGTGGGCATCATCGTTTACCAGTACAATTCATTCACCGAAGCCCAAATCAACGAAATCAAAAGCTATTTTAAAAACGCAGACTACTTCTACATTTACCTCTCGTTGGTTATTGCCCTTTTCGGATTTTGGTCGCGTGCTTACCGCTGGAAATTCTCTTTGCAACATCTGGGCTACGAAGCAAAGTTTCACAATAACTTCATGGCCGTTTGCATTGCCTACTTGATGAATCTCACCGTGCCGCGTTCGGGTGAAATTTCTAGAGCTTTGGTCCTCAAAAAATACGAAAAAATCCCGTTCGACAAAGCCTTCGGAACCATAGTAGCCGAAAGAGTGGTCGACTTACTCATCTTTTTCCTCTTCGTTTTCATTGGTTTTGTCGTACAATTCAACGTGCTGAAATCCTATGTGTTAGAAAAAATTCCATACGAAAAGCTCATCCTGTTGCTCATTTTGGGAATCTTGGGAATCATCGTTTTCACGCTGATTTGGATTTACTCAAATTGGGAAATAGTAAACAAACTCAAAGAAAAATTTTCAGGCCTTATCGAGGGCATGACCAGCATTCTAAAGATGGAAAACAAATGGGCCTTTTTGTTCCATTCGTTCTTCATTTGGTTCACTTACCTTTTGATGTTTTACGTAACCATCTTTGCATTGAAAGAAACCAGCGACATTGGTATGGGAGCCGTAGTCATTGCCTTTATTTTCGGAAGTCTTACCATCGGATTCACCAATAGTGGCTTTGGATTTTATCCATTGGTCATTGCCGAAATCTTCGTTTTATACCACGTGGATAAGCCGGCCGGAATCGCCTTCGGTTGGTTGGTCTGGACCTCACAAACCATTCTCATGATTGCTCTTGGAGGGTTGTCGTTTTTATTCCTGCCTATTTTAAACAGAAATAAATAATTTTGTTATCTTGCTGATTAATTTAGCAAAAACGGCTGTTTAACCAAACCCTTATCCATGAAAAAACTTCTTGTATTAGTCTTACTAATTTGTTCCAATAGCATTTTTTCACAAAAGAGAATTACCGATACCATCAGTTCTAAAAAGCTGAACGAAAACCGGGAAATTACTATAGGGCTACCGCCGTCTTATGCCAAAAACAGCAAACAGAGCTACCCTATTTTACTCTTGCTCGATGGCGATTTCTTGTTTGACCCGTTTCAGGGAGCCTTGAGTTACGGCTACTATTGGGATGATTTACCCGAAGTGATCATCGTGGGCATCAGCCAAAACAAAAACAACGAGCGCGAAACCGATTGCGCTACCGAAGCTACCACCGGTTTGCCGGATGAAAAAGGAGAAAAATTCTTTGAGTTCATCGGGATGGAATTAATCCCGTACATTCAGAAAAATTTCAGAACAGCTCCGTTTAAAATTGTCGCCGGATTAGATACTACCGCCGGATTTTTAAATTGTTACTTATACAAAGACAACCCGGTCTTTGATGCCTATATCTCCATGAGTCCGGAATTACCCACCGGCATGGAAGAACAAATTCCCGACCGATTGGCGGCGATTCAAAAACCGATTTTTTACTATCACTCTACAGCCGAAGGTGACGTCAAAAAAATGCGCACCCGAATTATGGCGATGGACGAAGAGATAAAAAAAATAAACAACCCGAAACTGAATTACCGCTTCGAAGACTTCAAAGGCGCCTCCCATTACTCCATGGTTTTGAATTCGATTCCGAGTGCTTTATACCAAATTTTCGCCGTTTATCAACCAATTTCCATCACCGAATTTCAGGAAAAAATTGCCACTTTACCCTCGGGTTATGTCGATTATTTAGCCAATAAATACGATGTGCTCGAAAAGTCATTGGGGTTGAAAGTACAAATTCGTTTAAATGATTTCAAAGCTATTGAAGCGGCCATCATAAAAAATCAGGCGTACAACGAGTTTGATTTACTCTCTCAATTGGCCCGAAAAAATTATCCGAAAGCGATGCTGGCCGACTACGAAATGGCACAGATGTACGAAAAGAAAGGCGACAATGCCCGAGCCGTAAAGTCTTATTTGGCGGCCTTTCAAAAAGAAGAAATTGGCGATTTGACCAAAGATATGATGATGGAAAGAGCCGAAGCTCTAAAAGTTAATTTGCCTAAAAAAGGAAAAAAAGGAAAAGAAGAACCGATAGTAGAGGAAACGCCTCCGGCTGAAACTCCTGCCGATACACCACCGGCTGAAACTCCGGCTGAAGACAAAAAACCTTAAAAAAACTGAGCCAGTCCGACAAGAAATTCGGAATAAATTACAACCCAAATGTCGAAACTAAAAACTACTTTTTTTTGTCAAAATTGCGGAGCTCAATACGCCAAATGGCAAGGGCAATGCAACTCGTGCAAAGAATGGAATACCATAGCCGAAGAAATCATTCAAAAAGAAGAAAAAACAAGCTGGAAACCCACCTCAACCGAAACCAAGCGTGTTTCCAAACCGCTGAAAATAAAAGAAATTGACTCGACTCAGGAAATCCGCATGGACACTACTGACGGGGAGCTAAACCGCGTATTGGGCGGCGGAATTGTTCCGGGTTCTTTGATTCTGTTGGGAGGTGAGCCCGGCATCGGAAAAAGTACGTTATTGTTGCAAATTTCCCTGAAACTCCCTTTTAAAACTTTATATGTTTCGGGCGAAGAAAGCCAAAAACAAATCAAAATGCGCGCGGAGCGCATCAACCCGAACAGCGAAAACTGTTTGATCCTCACCGAGACCAAAACCCAAAACATCTTCCGGCATATTGTAGAAGTGGAACCCGATATCGTCATCATCGACTCCATCCAAACCCTGCACACCGATTATATCGAATCGACCGCCGGCAGCATTTCACAAATCCGGGAAACCACGGCAGAGCTTATCAAATTTGCCAAAGAAACCAACATTCCGGTCATCCTCATTGGGCACATTACCAAAGACGGCAACATCGCCGGACCTAAAATTTTAGAACACATGGTCGATACCGTCTTGCAGTTTGAAGGCGATCGCAACCACGTCTACCGCATCCTGCGCTCGCTTAAAAACCGCTTTGGGTCAACTGCCGAACTGGGCATTTATGAAATGCAGGGCTCGGGCTTGCGCGAAGTGTCCAATCCTTCCGAAATTTTAATCTCCCACCGCGAAGAAGAACTCTCCGGAACCGCCATCGCGGCAACACTCGAAGGGATGCGACCACTCATGATTGAAATTCAGGCGCTCGTATCAACAGCCGTTTATGGCACACCGCAACGAAGCACCACTGGGTACAACGCGAAAAGATTAAACATGATTTTGGCCGTATTGGAAAAACGCGCCGGTTTCCGCTTGGGCACCAAAGACGTTTTCCTCAACGTAACCGGAGGCATTTCGGTAGATGACCCGGCCATTGACTTGGCAGTGGTGGCGGCCATCCTGTCTTCCAACGAAGATATCGCCGTGGGCAAAGATGTATGTTTTGCCGGAGAAGTAGGGCTTTCGGGCGAAATCCGTCCGGTAAACCGCGTCGAACAACGCATACAGGAAGCCGAAAAATTAGGTTTTGCCACTATCTTTGTATCTAAATACAACAAGATTGCCATCAAAAATCCGTTAATCAAAATTATTTTGGTATCCAGGATTGAAGAAGTAGTCGAACAGTTGTTTGGGTAACCGATTTCATAAAAAATGAAAACCGCAAAGCAAAAAGCATTTCTCGCACTAAAAATCAGCGGTATGATGTTACTGCTGGGAATCGCTTTGGCTTTTGCCTTCAGAAATGCCCTTTTGGAAAAAATCATCCACCGCATCGACACCAAACTCGACCGGGATTACCAATGCCGCCTTACCATTCAAAAAGCCGAATTCCACGGACTGACCGAATTGGAATTTCAACACATCGCTCTGGTTCCCAAACAAGCCGATACACTGGTTCGGATTGAGGGACTGAAAACCAAGGTTACCTTTTGGAAACTGTTAATCGGAGACATACAACTTGGGAAATTGGAAATCAACAAAGGGTATATACAATTGGTGAAAACCAAAAACGGCAGCAATTTTGACGCGTTCCTTCGTTCTAAAAAGGACCCATCGGAAAACGCCGAAGTCAATTACGCCAAACTGCTGAACCGCATCACCTCTCGGCTCATGAACTTGGTTCCTACCGACATGAGTGTCAAAGGTTTTGCTTTCAGAATCAATGACCAAGGCCATAAAGTTGTCTTCGATTTTCAACAGTTGGCTTTGGAAAACAAAAAACTCAACACGCGGATTCAGGTAACCTCCGAGGACTTTTCACAACAGTGGAGCATCAGCGGATTTGCCGACCCCCGCGACCGAAAAGCTGATCTGGACTTTTACAACCCCGATAAAGATACCGTAAAAATTCCGTATTTGGATAAAAAATGGAATTTGAAAACCGGTTTTAAATCCATTCACTTTAATCTGGAAAATCTGACGATGCGCAGCGGGGAACTCCACATCGACGGCTATTCCTCCATCAAAAACCTCTTTGTAAACCATCCCAAAATTGCCGGCAAGGATGTCACCGTGCAGAGCGCCCGGTTTGATTACCACTGGGTGGTTGCCTCACGCGCCATCGCCTTAGACAGCACCTCAACCCTACAACTGAACCGCATCCAATGCAATCCCTATTTGTCTTATACCCATGATACCGACAAAATATACGCGCTGAAATTATCCATTCCCAAGATGAAGGCGCAGGACTTTATCGCTTCACTGCCCAACGGCCTTTTTCGCCATTTTGAAGGGATGGAAGCCCAAGGCAATTTTAGTTATGCGCTTCATTTTGCCTACAACAACCACAAACCGAACGAGGTTGTTTTTGAAAGCAAACTCCGGCCCGAAAACCTGAAAATCACCCAATACGGGGAAGCCGATTTGAACAAAATCAACTCCGAATTCGTCTACCGTGCCGTAGACAAAGGAATTCTGCAACGGCCCATTGTTGTAGGAAATTCGAATCCTTATTTTACGCCTTTGAGTGCCATTTCGCCTTACCTCCAAAAATGTGTACTGACCAGTGAGGACCCTTCGTTTTTCAACCACAGAGGGTTTATCAATGAAGCGTTCAAACAATCAATCGTGAAAAACATACGCACCAAAAAATTCTCGCGTGGTGCCAGTACCATCAGCATGCAGCTCGTCAAAAACGTATTCCTGACCCGCGAAAAAACGCTGTCGCGAAAACTCGAGGAAATCCTGTTGGTGTACATTTTAGAAAACAACCACATCAGTACCAAAGAACGCATGCTCGAAGTGTATTTCAACATCATTGAGTGGGGGCCAAATGTGTATGGCATAGGCGAAGCTTCGCGGTTTTATTTCCAAAAAAGTCCGGGCGATTTGAACCTGAACGAATGTTTGTTCCTGGCCACCATCATCCCGAAACCCAAAGGATTCATGTACCGTTTTGACGCGAACCACGAACTCAAATTATTTGCCAAACAGCAGGAAACGTTTCTCACCAAACTCATGTTGCGCCGCAATGTCCTGACCGCTAATGACACTATAGGCAACTTCCCGCTGACGATTTCGGGACCGGCCGCATCGTTTTTGAAACAAAAAACAATTAACACTATAGAAAACGACAGCCTCAGCACAGATGAATTTGAATTCTGATTTTAAGGTTTAATCGGTTGAATTTTATAACTTTACCCAAAACCGATTGACTATGAAAAAAAATCTATTCTTCTGTTTCTTGTTTTGGACCGGCATTAGTGTTGCGCAAACCATAGGCGTACAAAGTTTTGCCACCGGATTTACCTCTTTGACCGAAATCACCCACGCCCCAAACGACAGCCGTTTATTTGCCGTGCAACAGGGCGGAATCATCAAAATCATAAATCCTAACGGCACTGTCAACAGCACTCCTTTCCTGACCTTGACCACAACCACCATTGCATCGGGTGGCGAAAGAGGCTTGCTGGGTTTAGCCTTTCATCCGGATTATGCCACCAACGGTTATTTTTATGTGAATTATACCCGTGCCGGAGATGGGGCTACGGTCATTGCACGTTACTCAGTGTCGGCCGACCCCAATATAGCCGATCCCAACAGCGGAACCGTGCTACTAACCATTGCCCAGCCTTACTCCAATCACAACGGCGGCACCATCAAGTTTGGTCCCGACGGGTATTTGTATATCGGAATGGGTGACGGCGGCAGCGGCGGTGATCCGGGTAACAGGGCCCAGAACATCAATGAAAACCTGGGGAAAATGCTTCGCATCGATGTCAATTCGGGCTCGCCTTATGGGATTCCGCCTACCAATCCGTATGTGGGTGTAGCCGGTAATGACGAAATTTGGTCTATCGGGATGCGCAACCCGTGGAAGTTTTCTTTTAACCGACTCAACGGAGATTTATGGATTGCCGATGTGGGTCAGGACGCCATCGAAGAAATCAACAAAATCAGCAGTCCGCTGCCTGATACGGGACTGAATTTCGGATGGCGTTGTTACGAAGCCAATGTGGTTTACAATACCTCTTCGGGCAATTGTCCGTCTTATGCTTCAACCGTCGCGCCATTTGCATTATACCCGCAAACCGGGAGCCGTTGCTCTGTAACCGGCGGGTATTTTTACACCGGGACCGCTTATCCGAATTTTGCCAACAAATATATCTTTGGCGATTACTGTTCGGGCGAAATCGGAACCATTGACAGTTCGGGGACGATAACCTGGGGCTATGATGCTTCCTTTTTCATAACTACGTTCGGAGAAGATAAAGACGGCGAACTGTATGTAGCAGGCGGAAGTACCATTTATAAAGTCATTGACACTTCATTGGGGGTAGCCACCACCCAAAAGAACGGGCTGAGCTTTTATCCGAACCCGGCTAAAACCGAAATTTTCTTCAAAAATCCCGACGGGATAAGCCTTTCTAACGTTACCCTTTTTGACGTCAGCGGCAAAGCGGTACTGACCAAAAACGGCGACATCCCTTCGCTATCAATAGCTGATTTGGCCAAAGGCCTATACCTGATGGTACTGGAAGACAGCACGGGCAACCGCTATCCTTCCAAACTGGTGGTAGAATAAATTTAAGGAGCAGGATCGGGATAAAGGGCCTGAATTTTATTAATTTCGGTCAACACCTCGGGCGATAAAACTACCGCAAAAGCAGCCAGGTTTTCCTTAAGTTGCTCCATGGTAGTCGCGCCAATGATGGTCGACATCACAAACGGTTGCTGGTTGACAAAAGCCAAAGCCATTTGCGTAAGTGTCATTCCGTTATCATGAGCCAACTGCTGGTACCTTTGGGTCGCTTTATAACAATTCTCACTGCTGTAACGCGTAAACTGCGGAAACAATCCCAAGCGGGAATCGGGCTGTATACCGTTCAAATGCTTACCGGTCAGAAAGCTGAACGCCAAAGGGGAATAGGCCATCAAACCAACCTGTTCGCGCATACAAATTTCAGACAAGCCCACTTCAAACAAACGGTTCAACAACGAATACGGGTTTTGAATGGTGGCAATTCTGGGCAAATTGTGCTTCTCGCTTTCGGTTAAAAACTTCATCACCCCATACGGGTTTTCGTTAGAAACTCCGATGTGTTTGATTTTCCCTTCTTTGATTAATCCTTCGTACACGGTCAATACTTCAAAGAAATTGTCCTGCCATTGGGTGTCTAATTGCGTGACGCCCCGTTGCCCGAACATGTTCATCACCCGCTCCGGCCAGTGCATTTGGTACAAATCAATATAATCGGTCTGCAGGTTGCGCAAACTTTGGTTCACCGCTTCGTGTATGCTTTTTTTCGAAAAATCGAGGGGCTGACGAATGTAGCCCATCCCGCGGTTCGGACCGGCTATTTTGGTAGCCAATACCAACGCTTCTCTTTTTCCCGACTTTTTCAACCAGCTGCCAATGTACTTTTCGGTCAAGCCCAATGTGGCCTCGCGGGCTGCTATGGGATACATCTCGGCGGTGTCAATAAAATTCACTCCGTGAGCTAGGGCATAATCCAGTTGGGAGTGTGCGTCGGCTTCGGTATTTTGTTCGCCAAAGGTCATCGTGCCCAGGCATACTTTGCTGATTTTTATATTGGTATTGGGTAAGGTAGTGTACTTCATCAGTAGTGCTTTTTTGCGGTACAAAAGTAAAATATTGCCGGGGTTAATTGGGCTGGATTAACACATTTTTTGAAACCGTTTGAAATAAAAAGGCCCTGAATTAATTCAGGACCTTATGGAACAAAAAACGATATTTATACATTAAAACTCATTCAGCATTTTCGAAATTTCGCGCAGATCTAGAGTTCCAATGATTTCAATTCTAATACCCTGAGCTTGATATGGAAGTATCCCGCAACCTGACTTTCGATGATTTGTTAAACAAATCCAAAACTTTCAAAACGGTACAGTATTATATCCCTATTTTTACCTTAAAATTAAGCCACCCATGAGAGTATTGTTACTGGAAGACGACCATATTCTGTCTAAAGAAATCATCAGTTTTCTCAAAACCATGCAAATGGATTGTGATGCTGTTTTTGATGGGGAATTATTTTTCAGGCAATACAAGCAATACCCCTATGACATTTTTGTGCTCGACATAAACGTGCCGAAAATAAACGGCTTGGATGTGTGTAAAAAAATCAGAGAAACTGATAAGTCAACCCCTATTTTGATGCTGACCGCCTACCGGGAAATTCAGGATAAACGGGATGCCTTTCATTTGGGTGCCGATGATTATTTGGTAAAACCTTTTCATTTCGAAGAACTTTTTATCCGCATCATGGCCCTGCACCGCAGAAGCAACAGCCCACAGGAAGAGAGCAATACCATTCGGATTAAAGATTTGGAAATTGACCTGAACGCCAAAAAAGTAACCCGAAACCATACCGTTATTGAACTCACGCCGAAAGAATACCAACTGCTGCTCATTTTAGCGAAAGCCAACGGGCGGATTCTCTCTAAAAAATACATCGCAGAACAGATATGGGATATTCACTTTGAAAGCAGCATGAATACCATTGAAGTGTACATTAATTTCCTGCGCAAAAAAATTGACAAGGATGCCGAAGAGAAACTCATCATGACGCGTTCGGGATTTGGGTATTACTTAAACGTAGAGGAATCATGACTTTAAAAAGAAAGATTACAGTTAATGTTTCGCTGGTTTTTACCGTTATCTTCGGCTTGTCATCTACGCTGATTTATGTGAGTTTTTACAACTTCAGAAAGGAAGAATTCAAAAACCGTCTCAAGGAAAAGGCCATGACCACGGCCAAGCTCTTGCTCGAAGTTAAAGAAATAGACAAGCAGATACTGGAGTCTATCGACCAAAATTCGATCAATAAACTCTACAACGAAAAAACATTGGTGTTCAACTCCGATTACAAGTTGATTTATGAAAGCCTTGACAATACCACCATCGAATGGACTAAAGCCGACTTGGTAACACTCAACCGCGAAAAACTGTTTTTTAAATCGCAAAGCCACAACAAGGAACTTTTGGGCATTTACCTGCGCATGTCAACCGGCGATTATTATGTCTTGATTACCGCCGAAGACAATTATGGGTATTCTAAATTAAGGTACCTCCTGTATTCATTAATCATCACCTATTGCATCGGCATCATCCTGGTTTGGTTGTTTATTTACATTTTTGTTCAAAAACTACTGCGCCCGTTAGATACTTTTCAGCAACAAATTACTTCGATAACGGCCAACCAACTCAACATACATTTGGAAGAAAACAACAGCAACGACGAAATCAACCTGCTCACCCGGGCATTCAACCAAATGCTGACGCGACTGGAGGACTCTTTCACCACACAAAAGGAGTTTACCGCCAATGCTTCGCATGAATTGTACACCCCACTGACCCGAATTTCGTTGCAACTCGAAAACTTGATTCAGTTAGAACAGCATTCGGAAAACACCCAAAAATACCTCAAGAGCATCAACAACGATGTGCACCACATAGCCGATTTGATTGACTCGTTATTAATTTTGGCCAAAGCAAACAAAGAAGACATCGGCAAAAAGTTTCGTTCGGAACGCCTCGATGAAATCATGTTCGATGCCATGGATCAGGTGAAGAAAATCCATTCGGGTTTCAATTTGGAGTTTGACATTCAACTGGGAGAAAACCTCGAAAAACCAATGGAAATCAAAGGAATCAAATCGTTATTAAAAATAGCGTTCTTCAATTTGCTGAAAAATGCCTATGCCTATTCCTCGGATAAAAGAGCTGTTGTTTTAATAAAACAATTCAATGACCAAGAAATAAGCGTAATCATTTCCAACAACGGAAAAACAGTCACTGCCGAAGAACAAAAAAAGATGTTCGATCCGTTCATGCGAGGAGTAAACTCGGGCAAAACCAGCGGCTCCGGACTGGGATTGCCTATCGTAAAACGCATCCTAAACTACCACAATGCCACCATTTCGTATACCATTTCAAACGAACAGTACAACCAGTTTCTGATCGTCTTTTTAATTTAAGTTTTTTTTAAGCCCTTTTAAAGTTTGGTTTAAGAAGTGGTCTTGAGTTTTGTATGGATAAAAAATCATACAAAATGAAGTCATTCTGTTTTTATATTTTACTGGTATTTACTTCATCAGGGTTGGCACAAACCCCTTTGACCCTCTCAGATTGTGAAACTCTTTTTCTGAAAAACAACCTTTCGTTGTTGGCCAATCAATACAATATTGATAAAGCCGAGGCAACAGTACTGCAATCAAAAATATGGGATTTGCCTCAAGTAGGGTTTGAAGTCAATGCCTGGGCGCCCCAAAACGACCAAAAGTTTTTCAACATGGGGAAAGAAGGCGAAAAAGCCGCATACATTCAACAACTCATAAAAATTGGCGGGCAGCGCAAAAACCAAATCGGCTTATCCAAATCGAATGCCGAAGTAATCCGGTTAGAGTTTGACCAACTGTTGCGCGATTTGAAATACCAATTGCGAACGGCTTTTTTTTCGATTTACTTTGATTCCCGATCGATTGCAGAAATCGACAAACAACGCGACAATTTAAAAACCCTGATTGATGCCTATTTGATACAAACACAAAAAGGAAATGTAGCTCTCAAAGATTTGGTGCGTCTGCAAAATCTGTATCTGAGTCTGAAAAATGACCGCAATCTTTTGATGGCTGAAATTGTAAACAACAAAAAAACACTGATTACACTGCTCAACAGCAATGACATGACTCTGCAACCGGCACCTACCGACAAAGAACTGGAGGTATATCAAACCGGCACACTCTTCCCCGTAACCGAACTGCAACAAATGGCCGTAACCAACCGCCCCGACCTGTTGCGCAGTCAAAAAATCATCGAAAGTGCCAATTGGAACCTGAAATTGCAACGTTCGTTATCGCTGCCATCAGTAACATTAGGTGCTTCTTATGACCAACGCGGCGGAGCTTATGACAACCAAACCAATCTAACTTTGGGAATCCCGTTACCGCTTTGGAACCAAAATAAAGGCAACATCAAAATAGCCAAATACCAACTCGAACAGGACAAAACCGATAACCGCCAAAAGGTGTTGGAAGTACAAAACGAGGTGAGTGCCGCTTTTCAGAAATACCAAGAACTCAAAGACAGCTTTGTCTCCACCCGAAGCCCCATGGCCGAAGATTTGCAAACTGTCTATCAAGGGATTTATACCAATTTCAAAAAAAGCAACCTCAGCATTTTAGAATTCACTGATTTTATGGAAAGCTACAACGAGAGCATGATTACCTTGAATCAGTTTCACAAAAACCTGATCAATGCCTGCGAAGAACTCAATTATGCTACGGCAGCCAAACTCTTTTAAACTCTGATTTATGAAAACAACCGTTATAAAAAATACCCTTATTGCCTCTCTGATTGTATTGGTTTCTTGTGGTAAAAAGGAAGAAACCGAAAAAAAAGAAGTGTTTCAAATCACCGACGTGATGATGAAAACAACCCAATTTGCCAAAGCCGAACCCCAACAGTTGAAAAATGAATTGCGTTTTTTCGGGAAAATCAGTGCCGACAAAAACAAATTGATTGAAGTCTATCCTGTGGTGGGTGGTAACGTAGAGAAAGTGTATGTCGAATTGGGAGATTATGTAAAAAAAGGGCAAATTATGGCTACCATCCGAAGCACCGAAGCGGCAGGCTATGAAAAAGAATTGCAGGAAGCTCAAAGTCAGGTTTTGGTAGCCAAAAATGCCCTAAAAGTGGCACAGGATATGTTTGAAGGAAAACTGGTAACCGAAAAAGAAGTGCTGCAGGCTCAAAGTGATTTAACCATCGCCGAGTCACAACTGAACCGCATCAGACAAACCTATAAAATCTACAACCTCAAACCGGGTTCAATTTATCAGGTGGTAGCCCCCATCAGCGGTTATGTAATTCAAAAAAACATCAATCAGGACATGCAACTCCGCAGCGACCGTTCAGACAATATTTTTGACGTAGCCGATACAAACAACGTTTGGGCCATCGCCAATGTGAACGAAAGCGATATCAATCAGGTAGCATTGGAAATGGAGGCCACCGTTTCTACCTTATCCAATCCGGATAAAAAATTTTCGGGCAAAGTAGACAAGATTTTTAAAGTCATAGACCCCGAAACCAATGCTATGAACATACGGGTGGTGCTGAACAACTCGGCTTCTTTGTTGGTGCCCGAAAGCAAAGCAACCATAACCGTATCGTATAAAGAAAACAAAACCATGTTGGCCGTCCCGGCCGAAGCCCTGATTTTTGACAACAATAAAAACTACGTCATGGTGTATCAATCGGCAAAAAAATTAGAAACCCGTGTGGTAGACGTTTACCGTCAGGTAGGGGACGTTGCTTATATCGCTTCGGGACTTAAAGAAGGGGAAACCGTTATCACCCACAACCAGTTGTATTTCTACGATGCGTTAAATGACTAACCTAATCTACACTCCAACATGAATCGTTTTATTCGAAATATTATTGCTTTTTCCCTAAAAAACAGGGCTTTCACCTTTTTTTGGGTAAGCATTTTGGTCATCTGCGGGTTTTTGTCGTTCAAAAACATGCCCATCGAAGCCTTTCCGGATGTAACCAATACCCAAATCATAATAATCACCCAATGGAATGGTAAAAGTGCCGAAGAGGTAGAGCGTTTTGTAACCACGCCCATTGAGTTGTCAATGACCTCATTGCAGAAAAAAACCAGCGTCCGCAGTACTTCCATGTTTGGTTTATCAGTCATCAAAATCATTTTTGATGATGGCGTTGATGATGCTTTTGCCCGAAATCAGGTCAATAACCAACTTCGAAATGTCAATTTACCCGAAGAGGTTGAACCCGAAGTACAACCGCCTTATGGCCCCACAGGCGAAATCTTCCGGTATACGCTCGAGAGCAAAACACAGGATTCCCGTTACTTACTCACCATTCAAAACTGGGTAGTCGACAGAGCACTTCGGTCGGTTCCGGGCGTGGCCGACATCAATGCCTTTGGCGGTCAAACCAAAATATTCGAAATAAATGTCGACCCCAGAAAATTAGAAAAATACAAACTCACTCCGCTACAAGTGTACGATGCGGTAAACAAAAGCAACCTCAACGTAGGCGGAGATGTGATCGAAAAAAACGGACAAGCCTATGTGGTTCGCGGAATCGGATTGTTGCAGTCTATCCCCGACATCGAAAACATTATTGTTACACAAGGTAACGGCAATCCGGTTTTGGTAAAAAACCTCGCTTCGGTGAGTGAAGGTTCCATGCCCCGGGTAGGACAAGCCGGTTTAAACGACAACGAAGATGTGGTCGAAGGCATTGTGGTCATGCGCAAAGGCGAAAACACCCCTCAGGTGTTGGAACGGGTCAAAGAAAAAATAAAAGAACTGCAAACCAAAGTTTTGCCCAAAGACGTTGAGCTGAAGGTATTTTACGACCGTGACAATTTAATGGAATTTTGCACTGCTACCGTAATGCACAATTTGCTCGAAGGTATTTTGTTGGTTACCCTGATGGTCTTGCTGTTTATGGCCGATTGGAGAACAACGGTAGTGGTTTCTATAGTCATTCCGTTAGCCTTGCTCTTTTCCTTCTTTTGCTTGAATTTGATGGGAATGAGTGCCAACTTACTCTCACTCGGTGCGGTCGATTTCGGAATCATCATTGACGGTGCCGTAGTAATGGTCGAAGGGCTTTTCGTGATGCTCGACCATAAAGCCAAAGAGGTGGGCATGGAAAAATTCAATAAACTGGCCAAAGCCGGTTGGATCAAAAAAACCGGAACCGAGATGGGGAAAGCCATTTTCTTCTCTAAGATGATTATCATAACAGCGCTGCTTCCCATTTTTGCTTTTCAAAAAGTAGAAGGCAAAATGTTCTCGCCATTGGCCTATACATTAGGATTTGCTTTGCTCGGTGCGCTTATTTTTACGCTGACACTGGTACCTGTTTTATCTCACATGTTGCTCAACAAGAATGTTAAAGAAAAACACAACAAATTTGTAGATTTTTGGAACCACATCGTAGAGAAAGGCTTCCGGTTTACCTTTCGATTCAAACGCTTATCATTATTGGTGTCTGTTGCAATTCTCGTACTTACACTGGCTTCGGCGAAGTTTTTAGGAACTGAATTTTTGCCTCCGTTAAATGAAGGCGCCCTGTGGGTAGAAGCCAAACTGCCTATGAGCTCCAGTTTGGATGAAACGGTAAAAATGGTCAAAGTGCTGAAAAAAGAAATCCGCAGTTTCCCCGAAGTCAACGGAGTACTGTCGCAAACCGGGCGCAGTAATGACGGTACCGATCCCAGCGGATTTTATTATGTACAGATGCAGGTGAATCTGAAACCCAAAGAGGAATGGAAGCGAAAAATTTCGGTGGATCAGCTGGTAGAAGAAATCGACCGTAAACTGAAGAAATTCCAAGGAATAGGATACAATTATTCCCAACCTATTATCGACAATGTAGCCGAAGCGGTAGCCGGTATCAATGCCTCAAATGCGGTCAAAATTTATGGCGATGACTTGGAGAAATTAAATGAAATTTCCAATCAGGTGATCAAACAAATCGAAACGGTAGACGGAATTAAAGACGTAGGGATCCTGCGCAACATAGGACAACCCGAGTTGAGCGTAACCTTAGACAAAGAAAAAATGGCCGCTTACGGGGTTACGCTGGCCGATGCCCAAGCCGTATTGGAAATGGCCTTTGGCGGAAAAACGGCTACTCAAAAATACGAAGGGGAGCGCAAATTTGACGTGCGTATTCGCTATGACAAAGACTACCGAAAAAATGCCGATGACATGGCCAATTTGATGGTGCCTACGTTGCGCAACACCAAAGTACCGCTGAAAGAAATTGCTGAAATCAAAGCGGCTACAGGCCCGGCCTTCATCTACCGCGACAACATGAAACGTTTCATTGGAGTTAAATTCTCGGTTCGTGACCGCGATTTGGGCAGCACCATAGCCGAAGCCCAAGCTAATGTTGAAAAAAATGTCAAACTCCCCGACGGTTACACCATTGGCTGGACCGGAGAATTTGAAAATCAGGTGCGAGCCACTAACCGTTTGGGGCAAGTGGTTCCGGTGAGTTTAATCCTGATTTTCGTCTTGCTGTTCATCATGTTTGGTAAAGTAAAAGACGCGCTGCTGGTATTGGCCAATGTTCCTTTTGCCTTGATTGGCGGTATTTTGGCTTTACACATCACCGGAATCAATTTCGGAATTTCAGCCGGGGTCGGATTCATTGCCTTGTTCGGAATCTGTATTCAAAATGGTGTGATTCTGATTTCTGAATTTCATAAAAATCTTAAAACCGGAACCAACATCGAAAATTCGATTTTAGAAGCGGTAAAAGTCCGAACCCGCCCGGTAGTGATGACTGCTTTGATGGCTGCCATCGGATTATTGCCGGCAGCGCTTTCCACCGGAATCGGCTCTGAATCTCAAAAACCGTTAGCCGTAGTAATTATCGGCGGATTGATTACCGCTACAGTGCTGACGCTTTTAATTTTCCCGATTATCTTCTGGATATTCAATCGAAGCAAACACAAACTGATGGATTAAAATCAGAACAAACTCTTTTACATGTAATTTTAAAGTTAAACAAAAAAGCCTCACTATATGTGAGGCTTTTTTACTAGGTGAATCAATAATTAAAATTCATTCAACATTTTCGAAATTTCGTCCAACTTAGGCGTTAAGATAATTTCGATTCTTCTGTTCTTGGCTTTGCCTTCGGGGGTGTCGTTGCTCATGATAGGGGCAAACTCTCCGCGACCGGCCGCCGTTAGGTTTTTCTTTTGAATACCGGCATTTTCGCCCAAAATATTGACGATGGCTGTAGCTCTTTTGGTTGATAAATCCCAGTTATTTTCTACTCCGCCACCAATGGCTCCGAAAATTTTATCGTTATCGGTGTGGCCTTCAATCAACACGGTAATGTCAGGGTTTTGTGCCAACACTTTACCTACTTCCACCACGGCTTTTCTTCCTTCGGTACCTACAGCCCAGCTTCCGGTTTGGAACAATAATTTGTTTTCCATAGACACGTAAACTTTTCCGTTTTTCTGTTCTACAGTCAGTCCTTTACCTTCAAAGGCGTTCAGAGCTTTAGACAAGGTTTCTTTCAATTTTTTCATGCTGGCATCTTTGGCCGCAATCATGCTTTCCAACTCGTTTAAACGCTGCGTGCTCGAAGCGAGGTCGTTTTTCAGTTTATTCAAACGATCCTGTTCGGCAGCAAGAGCCTTTTGTTTAGCTTCCAATTGTGCCAATAACTCGCGGTTTTTGTTCATATTGGTTTCTAAAGCGTCGTTGCTGTTTTTTTCCAATGCAGCGTAGGAATCTTGTAAGGTTTTAAGATTACTGGCCGTGGCAGCACAGTCGGATTGGAGTTTGTCTTTCTCCGCTTTGATTTTGCTGAGCTCTGCCGTAAGCGATTTGTTGATGGAGTCAAACTGAGCATTGGCTTTGTGCAACTCATCGTTTTCATCGGTCAGCGAACGATTTTCTTTCTTCAAATCGGTGTACTTGTTCTCCAAATCGTTGTAGATTTTTTTGGAAACACAAGAACTCATCATTCCCAACAATACTACACCTAAAATTGTTCTTTTTATCATATTACTATTTTTAATCTATTATCTGTTGTCTATCCGTCTATCATCTATTAATCTAAAATCAATCTATCTCCACCAGTACCGGGCAATGGTCAGAATGTTTAGCCTCGGGCAAAATCACGGCTCTTTTTAAGCGGTCGCGCAGGGGTTCGCTGGCCAGGCAATAATCAATACGCCACCCTTTATTATTAGCACGGGCATTGGCACGGTAGCTCCACCAACTGTAGTGATGAGGTTCCTTATTAAAGAAACGGAAGGTATCGATAAAGCCGCTTTTCATAAACTTATCCAACCACAAACGCTCTACCGGCAAGAAGCCCGAGACATTTTTGTTGCGCACCGGGTCGTGTATGTCTATGGCCTCGTGACAAATGTTGTAATCGCCGCAGATGACCAAATTCGGGATTTCTTTCTTCAGTTGGTCAACATACTTTTGAAAATCGTCCATATACATAAACTTGTGATCCAGTCGGTCAATGTTGGTACCCGAAGGCAGGTAAAGGCTCATCACCGAAAAATCGTCAAAATCAACACGGAGGTTTCTGCCTTCAGCATCCATATAGTCGATACCGGTGCCGAAAACTACATTGTTGGGTTTTATTTTAGATAAAATGGCCACGCCGCTATATCCTTTTTTGGCAGCGGGAAACCAATAGTGATACGGATAACCCGAAAGTTCCACATCGAGCAACGGAATCTGATCTTCGGTAGCTTTTATTTCCTGCAGGCAAATTACATCGGGGTTGGCTTGCTGCAACCAATCTAAAAAACCTTTAGAAATAGCTGCCCGTATGCCGTTTACGTTGTATGAGATGATCCTCATAAAGGTGGGTTTAGTGTTTAACGTTGTTCCATTCGGCCCAAATGACCTTGGGCTCAAAAGTAGAGAAAAACCTAAACATTTGAAACTCATAAGTCATAATAAAAAATTAAAATTAGGCAGTGAATTCGCTTTTTTCTGAAAGCTATTTAAGCAGAATTGTTATCTTTGTTTCTTACTCAAAAATCAGAAGTATACATGGGTTTAGTTACTGCCAAAGAGGTTGCAAAAGCGATAAAAGCTGATAAATATGGGGTTTTCGGAACTTTTTGTGGCTGGTTACTAATGAAAGCTTTAAAAATTTCAACCTTAAACAAAATTTACGACCGAAATAAACATTTAAGCGAAGTAGAATTCCTGAATGCTATTTTGGATGAGTTTCAAATCAAATTTGAAATTCCCGAAGAAGACTTTAAACGATTGCCCAAAGAAGGCGCCTATATTACCATATCCAACCATCCGCTTGGCGGCATTGACGGTATTTTACTTTTGAAGTTAATGCTCGAAAGAGAACCTAATTTCAAAATTATTGCCAATTTTTTACTGCACCGTATTGAGCCGATGAAGCCTTATATCATGCCGGTGAATCCGTTTGAAAATCACAAAGACGCCAAATCAAGCGTTATCGGAATCAAGGAAACCCTGCGCCATTTGAGCGACGGCAAACCCCTGGGGATGTTTCCTGCCGGTGAGGTTTCGACCTATAAAGACGGACAACTGGTAGTAGATAAAGACTGGGAAGAAGGCGCTATCAAAGTCATCCGAAAAGCTCAGGTGCCGGTAGTTCCTATTTATTTTCATGCCAAAAACAGCTATTTCTTTTACCTTTTATCCAAGATCAATCCAACACTCAGAACCGCCAAACTTCCATCGGAATTGCTGACTCAAAAGGACCGGGTAATCAAGGTGCGTATTGGTAAACCCATTTCGGTAGCCGAACAAAATGAACACAAAAGCATCGAAGAATATTCAGAGTTTTTGAGAAGAAAAACATACATGCTGGCCAATTCCTTCAACAAGGAAAACAACCTTTTCGACCCTCAAAACCTGAACCTGAATTTAAAATCACCCAAAAACCCGAAACAAATTGTAAAACCGGCCAACCACGATAAAATACTCGAAGAAATTGCCGCTTTAAAAGACAGCGATTTCCGTTTGCTGCAAAGCAAAAACTACCTGGTTTTTCTGGTTCCGGCCGATAACATCCCGAATATTCTTCACGAAATAGGCCGTTTGCGCGAAATTACCTTCCGGGAAATTGGTGAGGGAACTAACGAATCCATCGATTTAGACCGTTGCGATTCCTATTACCACCACATGTTTTTGTGGGATGACGAAGCCGAGCAAATTGCTGGAGCTTACCGCATGGGATTGGGTTCTGAAATTTTTCCGAAATACGGCATAGAAGGGTTTTATCTTCAGGACTTATTCCGATTTGAACCCGAATTGTATGACATGATGTCTAAATCCATCGAGATGGGAAGGGCCTTTATTGTCAATGAATACCAACAAAAACCAATGCCGTTATTCCTGCTTTGGAAAGGAATCGTACATACCACGCTGCGGTATCCGGAGCACAAATACCTCATTGGTGGAGTAAGCATCAGCAACCAATTTACCGAGTTCTCCAAATCGTTGATGATTGAATTCATGAAGTCGCATTATTACGACCCGTATGTGGCGCAATACATTCACCCGAAAAAAGAATTCAAAGTAAAACTCAAGGATGCCGACAAAGATTTTGTCTTCAACGAAACCGAGGCTGATTTGAATAAATTTGACAAAATCATTGATGAAGTAGAGCCGGGAAATTTGCGTTTACCGGTGTTAATCAAAAAATACATCAAGCAAAATGCCCGGGTAGTGGCGTTTAACGTAGACCCCATGTTCAACAATGCCGTTGACGGGTTGATGTACATCCGCATAGCCGATTTGCCCGAAAGCACCGTAAAACCGGTTATGGAAGAATTTCAGGCCGAGCTGGAACGAAAAGAAAAGAATTATAAGTAAGCATAAAAAAGGCAACCTCATTGGTTGCCTTTTTTATTATTCTTTTGCCACTTGTTCCTGAAAGGTTTTCCAGTCTTTCTCGGAAATAGAGGATTTGTTGTTCAGTTTTTTGCCCTTGATATACTCCAGGATGTATTTGGCGCGTTCTTCCGATTCGGGATGATCGGCTATCCAGCCCATGCCTTCGGGCATTTTTCGGTCCTGAGCAATTTGGTACATAAAATCAGCCATGGGTCTGGGGTCGATGTGTGCTTTTATCATATACTCTACGCTGGTGATATCGGCTTCTTTTTCGAGTTTGCGGTCATAGGCTGACGAAGACAAGGTTTTGAGAATTTGTTTGGCCAGTTGCCCTCCCTTATTTCCGCCGGCAGCCGTCAAAAGGACAGAATATCCGATTTCTTTAGAGAGTTTTTTCATCACATGATTGCGTTCGATATGAGCAATTTCATGACCCAGTACGCCCTGTAGCGCTTCTTGCTTTTTACAATCTTCGATTAAACCGGTGTACACCACCAAATGATTATTGGGCAAGGCAAAAGCATTGATTTCATCTTTAATCACAAGGTGAATCTTCAACGAATCGCGTTCGATATCATTGGCTTTACAAAGAGGATTTACTAGTTTATCTAAGGTTTTGATCAGTGTATCATTGGTAACCATTTGCTCGGAATCCTGAATTTGAGACCAAATCATATCGCCCAATTTGGTTTCCATAGTATGCGTTCTCTCATTTACTTTGAAGAGCTTCATAAAATCTATTTGAGAAAATCCGAACCAAATCAGAAAAAATCCCGCTACGATAATCAGTCCTTGAATTAGTGTTTTCTTTATCATCAGGGTTTACAGATTAAGTTAGTAATGTTACCAAAAAACAAGAACTTGATGTGTTTTCCTTTACGGGTTTGCACGGCTGCGTAAATGGTTGAAAAAATCTCCAGTAAATTAAAGATAATCACGGTAAAGATGTAGGCAAAGTATTGATTGCTTACCTTTTCATCGGAAAACACTATGGAAACTGTCCACCAAAAACTGGCGCTGTTGATGCCCAAAAGGGCTAATTGTGAAAACAATGCTTGTGTACAATGCCAACGCACATAATACGTTCCTTTCCGGTTGGCCAAATAAAAGAAAAAAGTAGCCAGCAAATTGATAATCGGCAAAGGCAAACCGGCAATAAGGGCCACCAGAGACATCAAATAGCTGTTAGACGCTTTTTCGCGTTCGTGTTCGCTGGGTTTATAAGTAAAAGAGGTTTCCTGTATCATAAATGTTTGTATAAATTCCAAATCCAGTTGAGCACCACCAAGAGCACCAAAAATGGGGCAAGTCGTGGGGTTCTGAGTAATGCTTCCGTTTTTTTATATCGGATATAAAAAGTTTCTTTTTGTAAAACGATATCGGCAAAAATCCAAATGGGCAAAACGGTCATTATTGTCGCCACCAGTATTCCAAAAGGATTCACGAGCAGGGATTCGGTTATTTTTCCTTTCATAAGCAGCAAAACTGCTCGAGTAGTACCACACGACGGACAAGGATACCCCGTCACGTTTTTGATGATACACACTCGAACAGTGTCATTTTGTACCGCATGCGTTTGGTAAAAAAGATAACTGAATCCGGCGAAACAAGCTATAAGCAATAAGGAATATAACTTATTCCGGGTCATTTTTTAGTAAAGTGAATTTTGGAAAAGCTCCATGTTTTTTTCACGGGTAGCTCCCATGATTAGGAACCAGTCGATGATGGTCCAAATCCCTAAGCCCCCACAAGTCAACAATTTTCCGATTCCCATACCGGTATCGCCTATCATGAAACGATCGATTCCTAAACCTCCTCCCAATAACGAAACAATGATACTGGTAGTAGGATCTTTGAACTGAAGGGTTTGTACCATACCCCATTTTGAATCGTCCAGACTAAGTAATTTTTCTCTGATAGCGTTTAAATGATGTCCCTCGAAGTACTTGGCATTTGTCATCATGAACATGTCAACCTTTTGTGATTCCATACGTTTTGTTTTTTATTTGGTTAGTTAATTGATGGCTCTAATATATAAAATTCTTATAAAAAAATCATTTCAGACCCAACATTTATAACCCTTTTTTACAAAGCGCTGTCCACGGGTTCCCAAAGTTCTATTTTATTGCCCTCGGGATCAAGTATCCAACCGAATTTTCCATAGTCATAACTTTGCATTTCCCCAACTATAGTTACCCCTTCTTCTTGTAAAGCGGCTAATAAAGCTTCTAAATTGTGTACTCTGTAATTAATCATAAATGGTTTATCACTGGGTTCCAAATAGTTGGTTTTGGCATCAAATATAGACCATTGGGTGGTGCCGTCATTGCCTTCAGCATCCTTCCATTCAAAGGACCATCCGTAAGGTCCTGCCGGAATTCCAAGGTGAGTTGCATACCATTCATTCATTGCCTTTGGGTCCTCACTTTTGAAGAAAAAACCACCCAAACCTGTTACTCTCTTTAAATCTTTGTTACTCATGATTGTTCTTTTTTATAAAATACAGTTACCGCCAATAAAAGTAAGATTCCCTCAGCAGTAAAGAAAAACATCTGATTAAAAACATCCTGAACAATATAACTGCAGCCCAATCCAAAAGCAATTAACCCGATACTCAGATACAAAACCTGAATTCGGGCTACGTGTTTTCCTTCTAAAACAGGCTTTGCTAAAAAGAACATCCAGATACCCGACAAGAGCATCATGATGGAAGAATAAAGCCAAATCATTTGCATGCTTTGGGTGGCACTGCCGTTGATTTCTCCTTTTTGTATGTGTTCTAAAACCGCAGGAAATCCCACGAAAGCATGGGGAATGAATTGCAGCAGGGTCAGTACACCCACCACAACCACTAAATAGTAACTAACTTTGTTCATATTCTTTCGGTTAAGGGTTATAAACAAAGCTAGTAAATACCGAGCAATTATTTGATGACTTTTTTGGTAACCTTTACCCCATCTTCAGAAGTGAGTTGCACCAAAAGCAACTGATTGGTGGAATCGGTATTTATAATAGTTTGAGTGGCATTGATTCCTTTTTTCTCAAGCAACAATCTGCCTTGTACATCAAAAACCGAAACAGCAGCCAGTTTCACAGCACCACTGTTGACAACCAATTCGTTAGCTGAAGTAGTATAAAGCACCACCTGATTGGCATTGAACTCCGGAGCCGCAACCGCTAAAGGCAATTGATACAACAACTGAAAACGAGAATCAAAATTACCTGCTGCTGAAGAAAACGTATACCCTCCGGTATGTAAATCATGAATGATTCCTGTGGTATTGTCTTTTAAATAAATGGCTTGATTTCCCGAAAACAATCCGTCTGCATGATCCAAAGCGATGGTATAATCTCCGGCAGCGGTAGCCTTAAAGTATAACGGAACCACATCATCAGCGGCAAACGGCAACGCTCTGCCTTGAATGGCATAGGGAGTTGAACCAATAAGAGACGTCAACGACACTGAGCCGTCGTTCATGGCTTTCCCGTCAACAGAAGCGTCCACGCCCTGAGTGGCGTTGGCTACATATCCAATTAACGTTTGCGAAAAAGCACCGGATGCATTAGTAACATTCAACCAAATTCTGTTTTTTTCCACATTGTTAGCCGCCGTTCTAAAAAACTGGTTGTCGTGATTGAAAATACGCATCGTATTATCAAAATTCAAAGCCGTTCCATTCCCGGTAGCTTCCACAAAAAAGCCCTGACCAATTTGTATAACCCCGTTCGGGTCAACGGCCTGGGGATCTTCATTGGTAACAAAACCTAAGGTTGACCAGGTACAATAAGCCGCATTTAGGGCATTATTGGTTTTTCTCCAAAAGTAAAGTGTTCCGGTAATGTTATCACTATTGGCCGTTACAAAACTAGTAGCATCCAAGGGCGATGGATAAGGGTTTCCCACCAGGTTGAATCGTTTCCCTACACCATAATCAGCCATCGTATAAGTATAATCCCCGTTATTGGGAACCCCTGCAAACTGACCGGTCCAAATGGTAGGTGTAGTAGCCGGGTGATTGTTAGGTATTCGTATCAAATAACCCGTGGCATTTGCAAAAGTTGTGGTAGACGGATCGGTTACATCATACAGATTGGTATTGGTATTGTACTTATAAAAACGGATATTGTTGGGACTGATATTAGAAGTTTCCGGAGAAAACGCCAACAAGGTTTGCGTACCGGCAACAGGAGAAGACCACAAGGTATAATCCAAGCGTTTCAACAATGAACTGTTGCGCTTAATAATAATGGCTCCCGAATTCGTATTGGTTGTTCCATCCTGAATCAAATTGGCATTGTTATTAAACACCACTAAACTTCCGGGTTCTACGATAAGACTTCCTGTCAAGCTTACGGTATCACCTGAAGAAATCACCACACTGGCATTGTTATTTATGGTTAGCGAATTGGCATCAAGATTTACTCCACCCGAAATAAAAGTACTCGATATCACGGCATTCATCGTAAAATCGGGCGCACCATTATCCCAAACTCCACCAGACCACGTTGTTGTAACCAAATTGGTTTGATTCGTCGATTTTAAGGCAACTGCTCCCGAAGAAGCCAACCCGTGATTAACATTGCCGTTATGCTGTGCATTCCCGTTTATACTGCTTAAAAACAACAATGGCAGTAAAATATAATGAAGTGGTATTTTTATTTCCATAATTATTGAGTAGTTAAGGAGTTAAACGTAAAGAAACAATCAGGTAGTCTTGGGGATACTAATATCTATCAAATATCCGAAAGATAGAGTTACTCCTTTTCTCAAATTAGACCAAAACACTTCTCTTAAAGACGAAATGACATTTATTGTAGATGAAATGTATTTTTATCGACTAAATACAATAAATAATGGTTTTCACGACATCACATCGACACGCAGTATAAAAAAATCCCTGTCGGACAACAGGGATTGAATTGCTTTTATGTAGTAATCAGCAGAATAATTGTAAAATCTTATCCACTATGGTTTGTGCCAACTTTTGATGGCTTTCAAAAGTCCAGCCCGCGATATGGGGCGTCAGTAACACATTCTCCGCCTGCAGCAGGTATTCAAAGGCTTTGGGTCTTTCGGTATCGATAAATAAATTTTCGAAAGACAATTTCTCGTATTCCAACACATCCAATCCGGCTCCAAGAATTTTACCCGATTCCAAAGCGGCGACCAAATCATCGGTCACTACATTTTTTCCGCGCGAGGTATTGATAAACCAAAACGGCTTAGCAAAAGCATGGATAAAATCGGTGTTGATCATCTTATCCGTTTCGGGCGTCCAAGGAATGTGAAGACTGAGCACATCCGCTTTGGCTTGTAATTCCGAAAGCGATACTTGTTTGGCATTGCCATCCCCCACATTTGGGAGTAAATCGCAACACAAAACGTCAACGTCAAATCCGCGTAGTTTTTGTGCAAACGATTTTCCCATATTACCATACCCGATAATCCCCACCGTTTTCCCTTCCAACTCATACCCACGGTTGCCTTCGCGCACCCATTGCCCTTGTCTGATAAGCCTGTCCGCGCGGTTCAGTTTGTTCATCAACGACAACAACATCCCCAAAGCGTGTTCGCCCACAGCGTTGCGGTTGCCTTCCGGAGCGGCAATGAGTTGTATTCCCTTAGATTCGGCATAGTCGCAATCAATACTTTCCAAACCGGCACCCACACGGGCTATAAATTTTAAATTAACAGCTTTGTCAATAAACTCTTGGTCTATTTTAAAACGACTTCGAATGACCACACCTTGATAGTTGTGGATTTTAGCTTCAATTTCAGTTTTAGACGAAGTAAAGTCGGCTTCGTTTTGAAAACCGGCCTGCTCCAATTGGTCCCAAAGCAAAGGATGATTGCTGTCGAGGTGAAGGATTTTGGTGTCGTGTATGGACATGGTCGTGTGTTGAAAGCGTAAAGGTAGCATTTTGATGAAAATAAAAAAAGCCGACAGATTACTCATGACGACTTTCAATCAACTTAACTAAACTATTTTTATTTTTTCAAAACTTCTGTTACGGTGCCCAATAAGACATTCGCTCCAAGGGCCAAATCTTCATACGAAGCATATTCCAGCGGATTGTGACTGATGCCGTCTTTGCAGCGCACAAAGATCATACCGTAATCACAAGCATAGGACAACGCGAGTGCATCGTGAAACGGACCGCTCATGAGTTCGGGGGCATCCAACTGCATTTTTTCACATTCCGAGTGAATGATTTTTTTAATCCAATCGGCACAATAGCGCGGCTCGCTGTTGGTGTCTTCGGAGATGGAATACTCCAATTTATGTTTGGCACAAATGGCCGCTATGCGGTCGCGAAGTTGTTGTTCATATCGGTTTCTGCGGTCCAAATCAATATCGCGCAAGTCCACCGTCATTTCCACTTCTTCGGCGATGATGTTACGCGAAGCCGGAAACACTTTCAACGTTCCCACCGTCCCTACGGTTGGATTTCCGGGTACCTGCGTGGCAATTTCGTTCAAAGCGATGGTGATTTCTGCGGCGCCCATCATGGCATCGCGGCGCATCGGCATGGGCACCGAACCGGCGTGGCCCGCCATTCCTTTCAATTTGACCGTCCACCACAAGGGCCCTGAAATTCCGGAAACCACGCCAATGGGTTTGTTGCTGTAATCTAAAATCGGCCCTTGTTCGATATGCAGTTCCAAAAAGCAGAAAATGCTTCCGGGTTGGTATTCGGAGACTGCGAATTTAGTGATATCACAGCCAAAATCTTTTAACGCTTGCGCACGGGTAATGCCGTCTTGGTCTTTGCGTTGCAATTCGCCTTCTTCCAGTTTTCCTAAAATGCCGCGAGAGCCGAAAAGCCCTTTGTTAAACCGCCAGCCTTCTTCATCGGCAAACGAAATGACTTCGATGGAACGCTCCGGTTGGATCCCGTTTTCGTGCAAAGTCCTAACGACTTCAATAGCACACAATACACCGGCCACCCCGTCAAAGCGGCCACCATAGGGTTGGGAATCGAGGTGAGACCCCATCATCAAAACAGGCAAGCCGGGATTTTTACCTTCCAGTCTGCCAATGAGGTTTCCGAAGTTGTCGATGCGGACCGACATCCCAGCTTCTTGCATCCAGGAGCCTGCGAGTTCAAAGGCTTGCTTTTCCAAGGCAGTATGCGCCGGGCGGCAGGTTCCGGTTTCGCCGATTTTGCCTATTGCTGACATCGCTTCAAAATACGATTGAAGACGCACATTGTTTATTTTCATAAGTTATTATTACTGTTAACCGCGTGAGGGATTGGAGCAAGTACCGTGTACTGCGGAAAGCCCGACCCGTAGGGGCACGCCCAAAATCTTTCTTCTTGCTTCTTGTTTCTTTCTTCTGATTAGTGGTCGTTTAACGGACGTCCTTCGCGTTGCCAGTCTTTCCAGTTTACATACTCAGGAGCCACACGGTGTTCAACCATGGTGATACAGCCGTCAACCGGACACACGAGTTTGCACAAATTACAGCCCACACATTCTTTTTCGTTGACCGTGTAATTGTTATACGGATTGCCTCTTTCGATGTTAATGGACTGGTGCGAGGTGTCTTCGCAGGCGATGAAACACAATCCGCAATGGATGCACTTGTCCTGATCGATGTTGGCGATGTGATGATAATTGATATCCAAATCTTCCCAATGGGTGATTTTTTCTACGGATTTTCCGATGAAGTCGGTGGTTTTTTGATAGCCTTTTTCGTCCATCCAATTGCTCAATCCTTCACACATGTCTTCCACAATGCGGAAACCGTGATTCATCGCCGCGGTACACACCTGTACCGAAGTGGCACCCAACAACATGAACTCCACCGCATCTTTCCAAGTGCTTACACCGCCAATTCCCGAAATCGGAACTTTAGAGGTTACCGGGTCCTGAGCCACGGTGGTCAACATTTTGAGTGCAATGGGCTTCACGGCCGGGCCGCAATAGCCGCCAAAAACACTTTGTCCGGCCACATACGGATTGGGAACCAAGGTGTCTAAATCCACTCCGGTCACACTTTGAATGGTATTGATTAAACTCAACGCATTCGTTCCGCCTTCTACAGCCGCTCTGGCCGTTGGCACTACGGAATGTACATTCGGAGTCAGTTTGGTAATGACCGGAATCGTCGCTTTTTCCATGACCCATTCCACCACCATTTTGGCAATTTCGGGATCTTGGCCTACGGCGGCCCCCATGCCGCGTTCGGTCATCCCATGCGGACAACCAAAGTTGAGTTCGAAGCCCATGGCACCGGCATCTTCGGCTTTTTTAATCAGCTCGTGCCAAGCGGTGCGGTTGTTATCGGCCATGAGCGAAACAATCATGGCACGGTCGGGGAACATTTTGACGACTTCAGTGATTTCGCGTAAGTTGATTTCCAGCGGTCGGTCGCTGATCAGCTCAATATTGTTGAACCCCATCATGCGTTTTCCGCCATAATTCACGGATGAATACCGCGAGGATACATTTTTGACTTGGGAACCTAAGGTTTTCCAAACGACACCCCCCCAGCCCGCTTCGAAAGCACGGACTACGTTTATTTTTTTATCGGTGGGCGGCGCACTGGCCAGCCAAAAGGGGTTTGGTGATTTGATGCCTAAAAAATCGGTGGATATATCTGCCATATTCTTAATTATTAAACGTTGGTTTTAATTCGGATTCGATGATGTAATCCGGGGAAATGATGTGTTTCAAAATCGCAGCGGCTCCGTCTTTTCCGGCCTGTACCGCATCGACTACTTCGCGGCCCCCGTTGACGCAATCGCCACCGGCAAAAACACCGGCCATTTTGGTGGTTGATTTTCCGCTTACGGCAATCTTTCCATTGTTGTTTTTGATGTTATTGGCATTCACCAAAGAGGTGAAAGGCATTTGCCCTGCCGCTTTGATGACCATGTCTACGTCGAGTGTAAAGGTTTCGCCTGAAGCTATCGGACTTCTTCTACCGCTGGCATCGGGTTCGCCGAGTTTCATGACATCACAAACCAATTGGGTAACCTTTCCGTTTTCGCCTTTGATTTCTTTTGGTGCGGCTAACCATTCGATTTTGCAACCGTCTAATTTGGCAATATCCAATTCTTTTTGGGTACACGGCATTTCGGCTTGCGTTCTTCGGTACACCAAAGTCACCTCGGAAGCACCCAAACGTTTGGCTTGGGTGGCCGCGTCAATCGCGGTCATTCCCATACCGATAACCGCCACTTTATCGCCTACGGCTATTTTGGAATAATCATTGTTTCTTAATTCGTAAATAAACTTGATGGCATCTTCCACACCTTCCAAATGTTCGCCCGGGATGTCCAACTGTCGCGCCATTCCGACTCCAAACGCCATATACACGGCATCGTAGTTTTGTTGTAAATGCTCCAGCGTAACGTCTTTTCCGAATTCGTGATTGTATTTGATGTCGATGCCGCCAATGGACGTAATGTAATTTACCTCATCTTCGCAAAACTGCGGCGTTACTTTGTAGGCTGCGATGCCATACGTCATGAGTCCACCGCCTTTGGCTTCTTTTTCATAAATCGTCACATCGATGCCTTCGCGGCTCAACGTATGCGCACAACTCAATCCGGCCGGACCGGCACCAATGATGGCTACCTTTTTGCCTTTCGAAGGTTTACGGTCAAACAACTGCCAGTTGTTTTCCATCGCTTTTTCGGTAGAATAACGCTGCAAACGGGCAATATTAATCGGTTCCTCGTGCATCATGTTGTACACACAGGCGCCTTCACACAACTTTTCTACCGGACACACCTTGCTGCAACCGGCACCCATGATGTTGGAGGCCAAAATGGTATGGGCCGAACCTTTGAGGTTGTCGGTGGCAATTTGTTTGATGAATTTCGGTACATTAACAGATGTCGGGCACGACTTCATACACGGCGGGTCGTAGCAAAACAGACAACGGTTGGCTTCGGTTAACGCTGCGTCGCGTGTTTCAAAAGGCGGGTGGATATCGGCAAAGTTCTCCTGATATTCGGCCGCAGTTAATCGGTTATTTTTAATACTCATATTTTTTCTATGTTAAATTTTTGAATGGTAACTGCTGAATGGTAACTGTCAAATGCTTTTTTTATTCAACATTCAACATTTAGCATTCAACATAATTAGCTATTAAGGTGCTGTTATCTCTCCATACGTTTCCGGTCTTCGATCACGGTAGAACTGCCATTTGCTTCGGACTTGTTCGATGAGATCCAAATCGAATTCGGCCACCAGCAATTCATCTTCAAATTCAGAGGCACAGGCAAAAATTTCACCCAACGGATTCACGAAATACGAGGTCCCGTAAAAACGTCCGAGGTTCCAGGGTTTTTCTTCTCCCACACGGTTGATGCACCCCATAAAATAGCCATTGGCCACCGCATGCGCCGGTTGTTCCAATTTCCATAAATACTGGGATTGCCCGACAGTGGTTGCAGAAGGATTGTACACGATTTCGGCACCGTTCAAGCCCAAACAGCGAGCGCCGTCGGGGAAATGACGGTCGTAGCAAATGTACACGCCCACTTTGGCATACTTGGTTTGAAACACAGGATAGCCTAAGTTCCCCGGTTTGAAGAAATACTTTTCCCAAAAACCGCCCGTTTGCGGAATGTGATTTTTGCGGTATTTACCCAAATAAGTGCCATCGGCATCAATCACGGCCGCCGTGTTGTACAACACGCCCGCTTGATCCTTTTCATACACGGGAACAATAATCACCATGTCGTATTTTTTGGCATACGCCGCCATTCGTTCGGTAGTCGGTCCCGGAACGGGTTCTGCGGAAGCATACCATTTGGAATCCTGCCCCGGACAAAAATAAGGTGTGTTAAAAATTTCCTGAAAACACAAAATCTGCACCCCTTGTCGGCCCGCTTCTTCAATATACGGAATGTGCTTTTGTACCATGGCCTCCATGATTTCGGGGATGGTGCCTTCGCCTTCCGTTTTGGCCAAACTCAATTGAATGAGTCCTGATTTTACGATTCTTGCCATTTTAGTTGATAGTTGACGGTTGGCGGTTGATGGTTTCCTTGTCTTTCCGACAACTAACAACTATCAACCAACAACCATTTTTAAATTTTTCCGTCTACTTTATTGCGTTTCACAAATTGGCCGTAACCCTTTTGTACTTTACATTCATTATTGTCAATGACTACTTTACCGCGAAGCAACACGGTCTTTACTTTTCCTGTCAATTCCCAACCTTCATACCCGCTATAATCCACATTCATGTGATGGGTTTTGGCGGAAACAGTGTGTTTTTCGTTGGGATTCATTAAAATGATATCGGCATCGCTGCCAATGGCAATCGTTCCTTTTTTGGGGAACATCCCAAAGATTTTAGCGGCATTGGTCGATGCCACTTCCACGTATTTATTCAAGGTAATTTTGCCTTTGTTAACGCCTTCGCTAAAAAGTAATTCCATACGGTTCTCGATGGCCGGATGCCCGTTCGGAATTTTGGAGAAATCATCCTTACCCATCAGCTTTTGTTCCCACATAAACGGACAATGGTCGGTAGCCACTACGTTGACCAGGCCTTGATTCAATCCGGCCCAAAGCGTTTCCTGATCTTTCTTTTCGCGCAAAGGCGGTGACATCACCCATTTGGCGCCTTCAAAATTTTGTTCGTACAAGCTCGCATCCAAAACCAAATACTGAATACAGGTTTCTACAAACACGTGTTGGTTTCTTCGGGTGGCAAAACGCACGGCATTTAACGCGCCTTCACACGTTAGATGCACAATATAACCGGGACAACCGGTGTAATCGGCCATATCGGCAAAGCGACTGCTGGCTTCGGCTTCGGTGACTTCGGGTTGGGATAAATAATGGTACAAGGGTGCGGTCTTTCCTTCCGACTTGTGTTTGGCAATCAAAAAATCAATCATGTCGCCATTGGTCGCATGCACGTTGATCAAACCGCCGTGTTTTTTGACTTCCTGCATCAAACCCACCATTTGGCGGTCGTCGATCATCAACGCACCTTTATAGGCCATGAAGGTTTTGAAAGAGGTGATGCCTTCGACTTCGATAAAATGCCGGATTTCTTTTTTGGTTTCCTCATTAAAATCGGTTACCGCCATGTGGAAACTGTAATCGCCTACGGCATTGTTGTCGCTACGGCCTTTCCATTCCTGTAGGGCAGATTGCAGGCTTTTACCTTGGGTTTGCAGGATAAAATCAATCACCGTCGTCGTTCCGCCAAAAAGTGCGGCACGGGTTCCGGTTTCGTAATTGTCGCTCGAATAGGTTCCCATAAACGGCATGTCGAGATGCACATGCGGGTCAATACCTCCCGGCATAACTAACTTCCCCGAAGCATCAATGACTTCATCGGCTTGCACGTTTAAGTTTCTGCCTATGGCCGAAATGGTTTCGCCTTCTATAAAAATATCCGCTACATAATCATCGGTTGCGGTGATGATTCTTCCGTTTTTGATTAAAACACTCATTTCTATTTTATGTTAAATGCTGAATGCTGAATGTTGAATTGGAGTTGTTTAAAATTCAACGTTTAACATCCAACATAATTTTATTTCTTCTTCATTAAAATATAATACATCAATCCGCTGATGCCAAAGCCTACAAACCAGGCATAGTGGTATAGTTCCGAAATCCAACCCGGGAATGCAGTGGCATCCACCACTTTAATTGTCGTTAAAAAACCCGGTACATTCGGGAGAATCCCTATCAGTAAAGCCCAAATAGCTTTGTGATTAAACCCTTTGGTAAAACGGTATATTCCTTGGCTGTTGTATAAATCATCCACCGCTAAAGTCTGTTTTCGGATGAAATAATAATCAACGATCATGATGCCGCCCACAGGCCCAAGCAAACTGGAGTAACCCACCAACCAGGTAAAAATATACCCGGATGGGTCGGCGATTAATCTCCATGGGAAAATTAAAATCCCAATGATTCCGGTGATATAACCGCCTTTGCGAAAATCGATTTTACTCGGTGCCAGATTGGCAAAATCGTTGGCCGGACTCACTATATTGGCCGCTATGTTAGTAGCCAATGTTGAAACCGCCACGGCTATCATGGCCAAACTGACCAATACTTTGCTGTCAAACTTTCCGGCTAAAATTACCGGATCCCAAATCGTGGTTCCGAATACAATCGTGGTGGCCGAAGTCACTACGACCCCGACAAAGGCAAACAGTGTCATCGAGGTAGGCAAACCGTACAATTGCCCTTTGATTTGTGCGTTTTGGGAAGTGGCATAACGCGTAAAATCGGGGATGTTTAAAGACAACGTGGCCCAAAAACCGACCATACCGGTCAAGGCCGGAAAAAAGAATTTGAAGAAATCCGAACGGGTCGCAAACTTGGACGGTGTGTCTAAAATTGGCCCTAATCCATGCGCTGCATTCAGCGCCCAAAGCAATAACGCCAAAGCCGCTACCGGAAGAAAAATCGCCTTGAATACCAGTAATTTTCGGATGCTGTCGACACCCAAATACACCACATACATATTGAGCAACCAAAATAGGAAAAAACAAATCGCGGGTCCGGTTTGCAAGCCCCAGGAATCGGGAAAAATTGGCGTCAGGGTTTCTAAAGCCGGAATCCACAACCGCAGCATTTGGTATAGCGCAAAGCCGCCAATCCAGGTTTGGATACCAAACCAACCACAGGCCACTATGGCCCTGAGTATGGCCGGTATGTTGGCGCCCATCGTTCCGAAACTCGCCCGGGCAAACACCGGAAACGGTATGCCGTATTTGGCGCCCGCGTGACCGTTGAGAATCATCGGAATCAAAACAATGGAATTGCCCAAAAAAATAGTCAGTATGGCCTGCCACCAATTCATACCGCCTTCAATCAACGAACTCGACAACATATAGGTCGGAATACAGAGACTCATGCTGATCCATAAGGCCGCATAATTCCAAGTCGTCCAGCTTCTTTTATCGGCAGAAACCGGCGCCAAGTCTTCACTGTACAAAGACGAATTTGTAAGATGTTGATTTTCGGACATGATTGGTATTGGTTAAACTAGGGCCGCGTCGGAAATTTTGAGCGCTTCGCTGATGATGGCTAACCCTTCATCGATTTGGGCCTCGGTGACACACAACGGCGGTGCGATAAAAATGTAGCCCCAACGCACAAACGTGTACATGCCGAGTTCTCGGATTTTGGCCGCAATCTGATTGGTAATTTTCAAATCGTCGCCGGCGGCGTTGTAGGGTGCCATTAATTCGCCGGTGGCTTTGTTTTTTAAGACATCCAAACAACCCAACAAACCGGTATTGCGGAAGGCTCCCATACTGGGGTGTTGTGCCCGCATGGCTTCGATTCTCGATTCGAGATAGGCGCCCATTTTGCGGGTATTTTCGATTAGGTTATCGCTTTCGTATATATTGATAACCGCCAAAGCCGCGGCCAATGCCACCGGATGACCGTTATAGGTCAACCCAATCATCATGGGTGTGTTTTCAAATTTTTCGGTAATTTTGTCGGATACCATCAAACAGCCTAACGGCAAATACGACGCAGTTAAGCCTTTGGCCATACATACCATATCGGGCACGATGTCGTGGTTCTCAAACCCGAACCATTTACCGGTACGCCCAAAACCGCTCATGACTTCATCGGCGATGAACAGGATACCGTATTTTTCGCAAAGCGCTTTTACGCCTTTTAAGTAGCCTTTCGGATAGTGCAAACAGCCCGAAGAACCGCTTTCGCCCTCAAAGATAAAGGCCGCAATATTGGTTTTGCCTTCCAAATGAATGACTCTTTCGACGTATTCCAAACTTAAACTTAGCTTGGTGGCTTCGTCTAAATTTTTCATGCCAAAGAAATAATACGGGTCGTCGAGATGAATGGCATTGGGCATTTGCTGGGAATCGTTGGCCAATTTTCTCGGGTCGCCGCCTACCGACATCCCGCCGATGGAACCGCCGTGAAACGCGCGATACCGTCCAATGATTTTGTGTCTTCCGGTATAGAGTCTTGCTAATTTGATGGCGTTGTCAATCGAAGACGTCCCACAAAGCGTATAGAAGGCTTTGTTCAAATCGCCCGGGCAGATTTCGGCCAGCTTTTTGGACAGTTTGGCGCGGATTTCCGTGGTGCAGCTGGGCGTCACAAAACTGACTTTTTGCATTTGCTCCACTACGGCATCGGTAACGCGTTGGTCGCCGTGGCCGATATTGACAGACATCAAGCCCGACGAAAAATCGATAATGCGGTTGCCGTCATAGTCGTATAAATAAACGCCTTCGGCCCGTTCGATGGCGATGGGATTCACACTCGCTTGGGCTGACCACGAAAATAAACTGTATTGTTTACTGTCGCTTATAATTTGTTCCTTGGTTAAGGTTTGTTCTTTAGTAATCATTCTTTTATTATTTTGACCCGAGCGCTAGCGAACAGATCGTTAGATAATTTTGAATGTTAAATGAGGTTTCCTTTTAAGCATATCCCCTAGCCCCGATTCCTTCGGCAGTCGCTTCGCTCGTGTGCAGCAAGCTACCGTGTAGCGCGGAAAGCGGGATTAGCTCCTAAAATCATTCAACATTTAGCATTCAACATTTAACATAATTCATTAACTCATCCAGTTCACGCCGGCTTCGGCATTCCATTTGACGGTGCTTTTCTTGAGTTTCGTCCAAAACTCGATGGAGCTTTTTCCGGTGATATCGCCCACGCCGAATTTACTCTCGTTCCAACCGCCAAAACTGAACGGTTCGCGCGGCACCGGAACACCCACGTTCACGCCTATCATCCCCGCACTGACCTTGTCGATGATGTAACGCGCCATACCGCCGTTTTGGGTAAAGACACTGGCCGCATTTCCGTAGGGATTTTTGTTTTCGATAGCCAAAGCTTCATCGACGGTGTTGGTGCGCATGATGGAAATGACCGGGCCGAAAATTTCTTCGCGCGCCACGCTCATTTCGGGGGTTACATAGTCGATGACGGTTGGACCGACATACGTTCCGTTTTCTTTTCCGGGTACTTTGGTGTTTCGGCCGTCGACTAATATTTTGGCGCCGTCTTTCTCGGCTTGGGTGATATACCTTTCGATGCGTTGTTGGGAAGCCGCGTCGATCACGGCACCAAGGTTTTGGCCGGGTACAATTTTGCGCGCTTCGTCACAAATTTTGGCGATGATATGATCCACATTGCCCACGCCTACCATAGCCGAAGCCGCCATACAGCGTTGTCCGGCACAGCCCGACATGGAAGCGGCCACGTTTTGCGCCGTCATATCCGGAATGGCATCGGGCAACACCATTAAGTGGTTTTTGGCACCGCCCAAGGCTAAACATCTTTTTAAATTTTGAGTGGCGCGTTGGTAGACAATTTTGGCCACTTTAGTGGAACCGACAAAAGAAACCGCTTCAATATTTGGGTGGTCACAAATGGCGTTGACGATATCGACACCGCCGTGCACGACATTGAACACACCATCAGGCAGACCGGCTTCTTTTAATAATTCGGCGATTCTGCCACAGCTCAGCGGCACTTTTTCGGAAGGTTTGATAATCATGCAATTCCCCAACGCAATGGCATTGGGAATCGTCCAATTGGGCACCATCGATGGGAAATTAAACGGCACTATGGAAGCGACCACACCCAAAGGCACATGTTCCGTTCGACATTCCACTCCTTTGCTGACTTCCAACAATTCTCCTGTTATCAATTGCGGCAACGAAGTGGCGAATTCCGTCAACTCGATACATTTTTCGATTTCGGCTACCGATTCGCCGTAGGTTTTTCCGTTTTCTTCGCTGCAGAGTTCGGCGAGTTCTTTGAGGTGTTTTTCCAATAAGGTTTTATAACGGAAGAAAACCTGCACGCGTTCTTTAATGGGTGTTTTGCTCCACCCCGGAAAGGCCGCTTGAGCCGCTTGGACGGCATTGTCTAAATCGTTGCTGTTGGATAAAGGGACTGTAGATAAAAAACTCCCGTCTAAGGGAGAGATGACATTTAACGTTTCTGATGTGGTTGCCGGGACGAACCGCCCGTTGATGTAATTCTGAATTGCTGGGTATTTCATTGAAATTGTTATTATTTTACAAATATTTTAATAAAAGTACTAACAAATACTCAATAAACAAATTTTAGTAATGAATTATTATCATTTTACTATTTTTAGCTACAATTGATAAGCATTTTCAAGCATCGGAACACAAAAACATTACAAATCAGCTGTTTTCATAAAAAGTACATTGGGTTAATAACAACGAAATGTTAATGAAAACCGTTTTAGAATATAGCTTCGTTATAAAAAAAACTTATTTTTGTGACACAACAACACAACTAAACATCATGGAAGAAAAAACAACTAGTTACAGAGAAATTGGTCCTCTGAACCAATTCACTGTAACCATTAATGAAAAAGATGAGCCGCCTACCGCTTTCATCACCGTCAAAAAGAACGGCAACAAAGGAGAAGCCCGTTTTCAAACTACTCTTGACGACTTAACCCAAATGGCCAAAGTGGCCAACATGGCCAAAGCCAAATTCAAATCCATCAGAAAAAAACAGGAAGCTCAAAAAACAAAATCAGAAACTGAATCTTTTGAAGTCTTTGAAATTCAGGAAACCGTTTTGCCTCCGATTGATGAAAAAGATTTAAAAAAAATCATAACCGAATATTTTAAAGACGTACAAATCGAACAATTAGCCCAAAGGTATGCATACAGCGAAGAACAAATCCGCTACCACATAGAAAAGAAGGGAATCGTATTGTTTGACTAACCGCTGGATTATGTGAATTCAAAAAGATTTACGCGTATTTTTAAACTTTCGTACCAAATTATACTTTATGAAAAAAACCATCCTTGTTGCGTTAATTGGGCTAGTCTCAACACTTGTCTTTGCCCAGGACAAAACCAAAGAACAAATCAACCTGACTCTGGATTCCTGGCACAAAGCGGCAGCCGAAGCTAATTTTGACAATTACTTTAATGCGCTCGCCGATGACGCCATTTTTATAGGAACTGATGCTACCGAAAACTGGAACAAAGCCGCTTTTGAAGCCTTTGCCAAACCTTATTTTGGAAATGGTAAAGCGTGGAATTTTAAAAGTTTAGAGAGACACATCTATCTCAGTACCGATAAAAAAATGGCTTGGTTTGACGAATTATTAGATACCCAAATGAAAATTTGTCGTGGGTCAGGAGTTTTAGTCTCTGTAAACGGAAACTGGAAAATAAAACACTATGTGCTTTCGATGACGGTTCCTAACGAAAAAACAGAGGATGTGGTAAAAATTAAAGCCCCCATTGAAGAGCAACTCATTCAAACTCTCGGTAAACACTAAATCAAATACTCAGGGAATAAAAAAAGGCTGCACTTAAATGCAGCCTTTTTTTATTTCAAATTTTCCAACATTTCCACCGTCATAGAAGCCAAATCAAATTTATGCTTCCAGTTCCAATCCTTTTGGGCAGCACTGTCATCAATAGAAGCCGGCCAACTGTCAGCAATCTTCTGACGAAAATCGGGTTGGTAAGTAATGGTAAAATCGGGAATGTGTTTTTTAATTTCTGCGGCTATTTCTTTGGGGGTAAAACTCACCCCGGCTAAATTATACGAAGAGCGTATTTTAATCTGTTCTGAAGGAGCCTGCATGATTTCAACGGTAGCATTAATAGCATCATCCATATACATCATCGGCAAAGCAGTATTTTCGGAAAGGAAACATTCGTATTTGCCTTCTTTCAGGGCTTTGTGGTAAATGTCTACTGCGTAATCAGTAGTTCCTCCGCCTGGCTCGGTTGACCAACTGATCAAACCCGGATAACGAATACTACGCACATCTACTCCATAAACATTATGATAGTACTCACACCATCTTTCACCTGTTTGTTTGCTGATACCGTAAACGGTGGTAGGCTCCATAATGGTGTACTGAGGGGTATTAATTCTTGGAGTGGTAGGCCCGAAAACCGCTATACTCGAAGGCCAAAATACTTTTTTAACTTTTTGCGCTTTGGCCAAATTCAGTACGTGAAATAATGAGTTCATGTTCAAATCCCAGGCAAAAGCCGGATTCTTTTCAGCTGTAGCCGAAAGCAAAGCGGCCATCAAATAAATATCGGTGATTTGGTATTGCTCCACCAAATGTTCAATCTGATTGAAATCCAAAGCATTGACTACTTCAAAAATCCCTTCATTTACAATGTCAATATTCAGTTTTCGGATGTCGGAAGCTATCACATTGTCAACGCCGTAAATGCTTCTCAGTTTTTTGGTAAGCTCTGTCCCAATTTGCCCGCAGGCACCAATGATTAGGATTTTTGTATTCATCTAGTGTGTTTGTTTTATTCCACTTCGCCCCTTAAAGTCTAAGGGTTCAAATGTGAAGCAAAGATACGGTTTTCAAAAATGTTTTTCGGGCAAAAAATCGTGTTCTTTTTTCAAAAAAATTACCATTCCGTTAACTGCCTTATACTGAAGTTTGCTTTTACCTTTGTACCTTTGTGACTTAAATTTTGAACCATGAAAATCACTTTTTTGAGTTTACTTTTATCTTTAGTCTGCCTTTCCTCGTGCCAGGAAGATCCAAAACTTCGCGCGTTGGAACAGGAAAGAGAAGCCCAAAAAAGAGAAATCATTTTCAACAACATCAACAAAGGATGGACATTCAATGCACAACCCATCAATACAACATCTCGAAATTTGACGGCCAATTGGGCCGAATGGCGCACTTTCCTGAATGAATTAAACCAAAAACCCAAGAGTAGTTTGGGTGCTTTTCAACAAAAAGCCAAAACCCTCTCCAAAAAAGCTTCCGAACTCAACAACAACATTCCGGCAGTTTTTGATTTGCCCGAAACCAGAAGCCGAATTGATGTGATTGCTACCAAAATGAATTCGATAAATCTCTTTATCCATCTCAATCAAATTCCGGATAAAAAGGTTGTACAATTGGTACAGGAAGTCAATGTTGAATTGACGGCTTTCCAAAATCAGCTGGACGAAATTGTCCGAAAAAGTCAAATTAAAATGGAAGAAGGCGAAAGTGACATGCTCCAAATGTTGGATACTGCCCGAGCCATTCCTACCAACAATCCAAACCTAACTCCAGTAAAATAAGTTTTGAGTCAAAACGCTTTATACAACAGCTATCTGCATTCGACCAAGGTCAAACAAATAGCAGATTCACTGGAAACTCCTTTGAACAAAATTCAGTTAAAAGGACTTTCAGGCTCTTCCCTGTCGTTTGTATTTCAGGCGGTTTTTAAAAAAAGTGAAAAGCCGTTTCTTTTAATTTTAAACGAAAAAGAAGAAGCCGCATATTATTTGAACGATTTAGAACAAATGATAGGGGCCAATGACGTACTGTTTTATCCGAGTTCGTACCGTCGCCCGTATCAGATAGAAGAAACCGACAATGCCAACGTACTCTTGCGTTCCGAGGTGCTGAACCGCATCAATTCGCGCAAAAAACCGGCGGTAATTGTCACCTATCCTGAAGCTCTTTTTGAAAAAGTGGTCACCCGAAAGGAGCTCGACAAAAACACACTAAAAGTAGCTGTTGGCGATAACGTGTCTATCGATTTCATCAACGAAGTATTGTTTGAATACGAATTCAAGCGCGTGGACTTCATCACCGAACCGGGCGAATTTTCCGTGCGTGGCGGAATATTGGATGTGTTTTCGTTTTCCAACGACAATCCGTACCGCATTGAGTTTTTTGGCAATGAGGTCGACAGCATCCGAACCTTTGATGTCGAAACCCAATTGTCGGTAGAAAAACAAAACAAGATTACCATCATTCCCAATCTGGAGAATAAATTCATCAAGGAAAACCGCGAAAGTTTCCTCGAATACATCAGCGACAAAACCATCCTTTGCATTGAAAATACCGAGTTTCTGACGGCTCAACTCGACAAGCTTTTTGGCAAAGCCGTTGAAACGTTTGACAAACTTTCCAAAGACATCAAACATGCTTCCCCCGAACATTTGTTCCTGAATCAGGAAGGTTTTTTGCGCAAAGCCCTGGATTTTTCCATCATCGAATTGTCGAACAAACCGCTATTCAAAACCACCAAAACGTTCGAATTTCACATACAGCCTCAACCCTCGTTCAACAAACAATTTGATTTACTGCTGAACAATTTGAGCGACAATCATTTCAACGGATACACCAATTATTTGTTTTGTTCCAATGAAACACAGGCGAACCGCTTTCACGATATTTTTGAAAGTTTAGACGAGGCCAATCACGAAAACATCCGCAAGCAATACCATACCATTGTCGCTTCATTGTATCAGGGATTCATCGATGAGGAAACCCAAATTGCCTGTTATACCGACCATCAGATTTTTGAGCGTTACCACAAATTCAGCATCAAAAACGGCTACTCGAAAAAGCAAACGCTGACGCTCAAAGAACTCAACTCGTTATCCGTAGGCGATTACGTCACCCACATCGATCACGGGATTGGAAAATTTGGCGGGTTGCAAAAAATTCAGGTCGAAGGCAAAACCCAGGAAGCCATCAAACTCGTCTATGCCGACAACGATATCGTGTACGTCAGCATTCACTCGCTGCACAAAATCTCGAAATACAACGGCAAAGACGGCACGCCGCCCAAGATTTACAAACTGGGTTCGAATGCCTGGAAAGTTTTAAAACAAAAAACCAAAGCACGCGTCAAGCACATTGCCTTCAACCTGATTCAGCTGTACGCCAAACGACGCTTGGAAAAAGGATTTGCCTTTGCCCCCGACAGTTATTTGCAAAAAGAATTGGAAAGTTCGTTTATTTACGAAGACACCCCCGACCAACTCAAAGCCACCCAGGACGTTAAAGCCGACATGGAAAAAGACCGCCCGATGGACCGATTGGTCTGTGGCGACGTTGGCTTCGGGAAAACGGAAGTGGCCATTCGCGCGGCGTTCAAAGCGGTAGACAACAGCAAGCAAGTCGCAGTTTTGGTACCCACCACTATTCTGGCCTACCAACATTACCGCACGTTTTCGGAACGATTAAAAGACATGCCGGTAAAAGTGGGTTACCTCAACCGGTTCCGAACGGCCAAACAAAAAGCCCAAACCCTGGAAGACTTGGCAGCAGGCAAACTCGACATCATCATCGGAACGCACCAATTGGTAAATAAAAACGTAAAATTTAAAGATTTAGGGTTGCTGATTGTAGACGAAGAACAAAAATTTGGGGTCAACGTCAAAGACAAACTCAAAACCATAGCGGCCAACGTTGATACGCTTACCTTGACGGCTACGCCCATTCCGAGAACCTTGCAGTTTTCGTTAATGGCCGCCCGAGATTTATCGGTCATCACCACGCCGCCGCCCAACCGTTACCCGATAGAATCCCAAGTCGTTGGGTTTAACGAAGAATTGATACGCGATGCCATTTCGTATGAAATTCAACGCAACGGACAGGTGTTTTTCATCAACAACCGCATTGAAAACATCAAGGAAATTGCGGGCATGATACAGCGATTGGTCCCCGACGCGCGCATAGGCATTGGTCACGGCCAAATGGACGGAGCCAAACTCGAAGAATTAATGCTCGGATTTATGAACGGGGATTTTGATGTGTTGGTCGCCACCACCATCATCGAAAGCGGATTGGACGTGCCGAATGCCAACACGATTTTCATCAACAACGCCAATAATTTCGGGCTGTCCGACTTGCATCAAATGCGGGGACGCGTAGGCCGAAGCAATAAAAAAGCCTTCTGTTATTTTATTTGCCCGCCGTATTCCGCCATGACCGAAGAGGCGCGCAAACGCATCCAGGCCTTGGAACAATTCAGCGAATTGGGCAGCGGGTTCAACATTGCCATGAAAGATTTGGAAATTCGCGGTGCCGGAGATTTATTGGGCGGCGAACAAAGCGGTTTCATCAACGAGATTGGTTTTGAAACCTACCAAAAAATCATGAACGAAGCCATTGAAGAGCTCAAAGAAAATGAATTCAAAGAGTTGTATCAGGATGAAAATGAAGCCGAAAACAAAGAATATGTAAAAGATTTACAGATTGACACGGATTTTGAATTGCTCTTCCCCGATGAGTACATCAACAACATTACGGAACGCCTGAATTTGTACAACGAACTGGGCAACATCAAAGATGAAGAAACCTTAATCAGCTTCGAAAACAAACTCATTGACCGCTTCGGGCCCTTACCTAAAGAAGCCAAAGCGCTGCTCAACAGCATCCGCATCAAATGGATAGCCACCCATGTGGGGATTGAAAAAATTATCATGAAACAGGGCAAACTGATTGGGTATTTTGTATCCGACCAGCAATCGGAGTATTACAATTCGAAGCCATTTCAACGCATGTTACAGTTTGTACAACAGCACGGCAATATTTGCAAAATGAAAGAGAAAGAAACCAAAAACGGTTTGCGTTTGCTGATTACTTTTGAAAATGTGAAATCGATATCACGGGCGTTGGAATTCATGGAACTGATGAAATCCTAACAAAAAAGCCACTCGATTGAGTGGCTTTTTTGTTTATCAGAATTCAGTTTACATTTTAAGTATTTTGAAATTGGCTTCTTTATCGTTGAATTTTAGCTTGAAAAAATACGTTCCCGTTGCAAATTCAGAAATATCAACATAGGCCGCCGTGTCGTTCATTTTTCGATTGAACAACAATCTGCCCTGAATGTTGTATACCGCGATTTCGGTGATGGCATCTTTTGAATTAACAGCAACCAATCCGTTGGTAGGATTCGGAGAATAACTGTAATCTAAAAACTCGTTACTTTCTTCTCCTAATGTACCGGTACATGAGATTATGGCATTCCACCCCGATCTGGTTTCCAATTGATCCGATACAAATTTAAAGGTAAGGGAACCCTCAGATGAAGTGGAATTGAACGGCCCCGGAATTGTAGTCCCGGTTAATCCTCCGGAAGTCAAGTCCGCATAAGATTCGTCAGGACCATTGTAGATGTATAAAAAGTCATAAGTGTCCTCCAAATTAAAACTTGCAAACGTAACTTTTAATTTTAATCCCTGATTGTACGGCGTTATGGTTCTTACCCAAGTTTCCATATTGGTATAAGATCCGCTGGTTCCTCCGGTATCGGTAAATTGCATGCCCGTACACACATTGGCAGTATTGGTAGCGAAAATCTTTTCTCTGTTTGCCGGAATAATAGTATTGTTAACACATAATGGTCTTATTCGAATTTTATAATACGTATTTGCATTTAATCCTGTGGCCGAATAACTATTTGTAGTGGCGGTATTCCAAACTATATTGGTAGAGGCAAATGGCGTAACGGCTACTTCCCACGAAGTATTATATTCATCAGCCCAGGTGAAATGTACCGTTGTCGGAGATACACTATCAATAGTGATATCTGTCACCGTATTAATACAAGTATTGATTCCGTCAAAACTCAAACATTGTGAATTATTAACGGTATTGAGAATTAAAGCAGCGGGTTGTGGCCCAAAACCATTATTGAAACTAATCCCTACACCCGATACCAAATGACAATAACTCATAATGGTTCCTTTCACGGTAGTAGAAGGAATCGTTGCCGGTGTAGTCATACACGAACCTCCTTCCCAGTTAGACCCCAAGGCATAAGGAGCACAATTGTCGATGGCGGTTGCATTACCATTCCAAAAACAAGCGTGGGTGTGAGGTGATCCGAATAAATGACCAAACTCATGCGTAATTACCTGTACGGTCCAGGAATAAACAGGCACGGTTGAAAAACTGTAATCAACATCCGAATAACAATAATTATTTTCTGAACAAAGTCCGTTGATAGCCGAAGCTACACCTCCAAGACCTCCTGTATCAACCCCTACCAATCCTCCTAAATCACCATCAAAAATAGGTCTTTGCTCGTGAAAGGCATTCAGATAATCACTTGATGAGGATCCAACACCTTCATAAACATCTTGATCTGTCCAAATGTAAATAGACTTCAAAGCTGTAGAAACCCCTTCATTATTGTAAAGCGTCTGTACATTATTAAAAACCGAAGTCATCCAGTTAGTAGTATTGGTAGTGCTGTTTCCTTGACTTTGATACAGATCGTAATCTACCTCAAAATACAAGGTAACCCATCTGTTGCTCAATGTGTTTTGGGTCGACTGTGTTGTTTTTTTCGGCAACAACTGCGAATCCTCTACGTGACAATCAAATTGGTTTGAAATTTTCATTTTGGCATCAGAATACACTATATAATCTTGCTGATTATTAGGTTTGTCCAACTTAGCCACCACTACATTCCCCAAGGCTGAGCTTGAAACAATCCCATTGAACTCCCCGTTAAAAAAATTGAAAGATGACACAGAATTAGGCTCTCCGTCAATAATTCCTTTGTAGTGAACTCCTTTTGAATAACTGATGTTTTTGCTTTTATCGGTATCCACGTGGAAGCCTTCAGCAAATAAATTCACCTTGTACAAAAGCACCGAAATGGTTTGGTTTTGATATGGTATTTCCAATGCTATGTAATCGTCCTGATGGGCAACCACTTCATTCACTTTGGCTGTATTCAATGTGGCTAAAGTGGCTCCTTCTACAACTTTTTCAACATTGGCATCAACAGTATTGAAGGTAGGTGTCAATACTGAAATTGTCTTGAAATTGGTGTTAGAATTTTGCAATTCAATCACATGCTGGGCTATTTTGTTTTGTGCGGTCAGACCAACACAACTCAAAAAAGCAGCTAATAATATAATTCTCTTCATAGTTTTTTTTACAAAGTTATTCAAATTGAATCAATTCATTATTAATAGGTTCCAAAATAACACATTTAAAAATGATAAAAAGCATCCTGCAGATGTTCTATCTTGAAATCATCCTGATGCTTAGACACCGCTATGATATCAAATCGAACAACCACATCCAAATCGTTAGAAATGATATATTCATTAATGGCTTTGACCAAAAGCTGTATTTTCCTGGGCTTTACAAAATCCTGTGGCAAACCAAACTCTACTGATGAACGGGTCTTGACTTCAACCACAGCCAACACATGCTCTTTCTGTGCAATGATGTCAATTTCCGCCTTTTGATAGGTCCAATTGGTTTCCAATAAGTCATATCCGTTTCGCTTCAGATAGTCCGCAGCCATCTCTTCTCCCAGTCTGCCCAGTTCGTTATGCTCTGCCATACCTATAAAAATTGTTAACCGACTGCCTACTCAAAAACCACCTTACTCGTCTCTGCAGTAACTTCCATCGAAACCTGTCTGCCCAAAATCAGAGCGCGGTTGTCCCGTATGTGCCCGGCCGGAAAATTATAAATAATCGGAATATCCAATCCCTTTACCGCATCTTCAATGATTTCGAGTGCATTTCTGCCCCACGGAATTTCATTGTCTTTCATTTCGGTCATGCCGCCTACGATAATCCCTTTCAGGCTCGCCAAACAACCGTTGCGTTTTAAATTCATCATCATACGATCTACGTGATACAAATACTCATCCAAATCTTCTAAAAACAATATTTTATCGCGGCAATCAATAGCCGATTCCGAACCCAGCAAACTGTACAAAATAGACAAGTTTCCGCCGACTAACTCTCCCTTGGCTTTGCCCAAATGATTCAACGCATCGCAATCCAACGTATAGGCTAATGCATCACCAAACCAGGCCGCACACAGCGAATTTTTGGCTTCATCGGTAGCTCTGGGTATGGCCACGGGCATCGTAGCATGAAGAGACTCAATACCCATGCGGTTCAAATGACTGTGTAACACGGTAACATCGCTAAACCCTACAATCCATTTTGGGTTTTGCCTGAATTTTGTAAAATCCAACCTGTCAATGATTTTTACCGTACCATATCCGCCGCGGACGCACCAAATGGCCTTGATGTTCGGATTGTCCATCTGTTCCTGAAAATCAGCCGCACGCTGCTCGTCAGTTCCGGCCAACTGGTAGTAATCCAACCCGATGGTTTTCCCGATTTTCACCTTTAATCCCCAACCTTCCAGTAAATCTAGGGTAGGTTTTAAGTTGTCTTCAATGTTTTTTCGGGCTGTCGAAACCAGGGCAACCGTGTCGCCTTTTTGGAGATAAGGTGGTGTAATCATTTTCTTTTGAGAATAAATGAATGAAATGGTAAAGAGTAAAATTAGACTAATGGAAACTTTCGAATTCATTGTTCAAAAATAACATTAAAATTTTTATGGGCGTCGACCCCGAATAACTTTGTCTTGTCCTAAAATAGCTATACACTAAAAAAGTGTATATGGAAAACCCTGCACAAGAGATTTATGCTTCACGGGAGCACAAACAGAGCCGTTATGACAAACGCTTGATTTTAAAAATTGTCAAAGAAGTTGAAAAAGGATTGCCTAGAAAAGAAGCTACCCGGATTTATGGATTAGGAAAAGCATCGTTAGATGGTTGGATGAGGGATTATGGTTCACCCGAATATCAAGAAAAAATCAAACGCAGGAGTTATACAAACCTTCAAAAACGTACTATTGTTACAGCTATAGAACAAGGAAGATTGACCATTAAGGATGCTAAAGTGTCCTATAATATCAAGAGCGAGAAAATAATCAGAAATTGGATAGTACAATATAAATCAGAAAAAGTCGAAATTTGTATTGAAAACACATCACCCATGGCTAAGGACAAACCATCTTCCAAGGATTTAGAAAAAGCAGCTTTAGAAAAAGCTTTACAGCAGGCAGAACTTAAAATAAAAGCCCTGAACACCCTGATTGATGTAGCCGAAGAACAACTCAAAATTGACATTAGAAAAAAGTCTGGTGCCAAACAGTCTTAAAAATGAAACAAGACTTTCCTAAACTGGGAATAGCTGTTTTATGCCGATTGTTTGGCAAAACAAGACACGCCTATTACGATTGTTTATGGCGTAAAGAAAGTAGTTTAGTCAAAGAAGATGTCATTCTTCAGGAGGTGCTCAACATT